>JBJXGT010000029.1:0-4176 GCA_046160105.1 Gemmatimonadales bacterium
CCTTCACCGCCGGGACTCGGGGCTGCCGCGTGGACGTGGTCCAGCTCGTCCGCAACCAGGCCCAGGGCCGCTACATGGAAGCCGCCTGGCGGACCGTCCTGGGGCGCATCACCGCGTTCGTGACGTAAAGCCTGTCCGGCCCTCAGCGGTCCGCGAAAAGCTCGGCCAGTGGCAACGCGAAGCCCTCGACGCTGAACGCGGCGTCGTCGCTGGTGAGCGTGTCCCCGACCCGGTAGGTGTGGCCGTCGCCGCCCGGCCGGTGGACGGTCACGGTCTTCTGTTCCGGGCGCACCACCCACACGCGCAGTACCCCGGAGGCCAGGTAGGCGTCTACTTTGTCGGCAATGTCCGACTCCCGGTCGTTCGGGGACATAACTTCGACGGCCAGGTCGGGTGGTTCGGACCCCCAGCCGTTGATAACTCGCTCTTTAAGCAGGCGCTCGATGGAGATGAACGAGACATCTGGTGCCCGCACATCATCCGGCTCCGAGGCCAGCCAGTACCCTGTCTCGACACGGACATCACCGAGGTCGTGCTCCTCGCTGAACTGGTCAAGGCGGCGGGCCGTCCGCACCGCCTTGCGGCCATGGTCAGGTCCCACCGGTGCCATGACGACCGTCCTTCCCCTGGCCAGCTCCATCTTGCCGCCCTGGATGGGGTCGGGCATCGCCGCGAATTCCTGGGCGGTCACCAGTCTCGTACGAGTGGCTGTGCTCATGCGGGACAGTATAACAGGCGATCGAGGCGCCGAGGGCGTCCACGAGCCACGCTCCACACCTCCGGGCCGCGATCTGGTAGGATTCCGCCTCGTCCGAGGAGGCACACCCATGGTCCCCAGCATCACCCTTCCCTACCGCGTGGTCTGCGATGGTCTCGCCTTCCCCGAAGGCCCGCTCGAGCTGCCCGGCGGCGACATCCTCGTCACCGAGATCTACGGCGGCCGCCTCACCCGCGTCACGCCCGGCGGCCAGAAGACGGTCTTCGCGACCACCGGCGGCGGCCCCAACGGCGCCGCTATCGGGCCCGATGGCGCCATCTACGTCACCCAGAATGGGGGCATCGAGTGGGCCGGCGGCTTCGACCCCAAGCGCTTCGCCTGGTTCACCGGCGCAGCCCAGTCCACCCCGATGGAGGGCTGCATCCAGCGCGTCGCACCGGACGGCACCGTCACCGTCCTCTATCGCGAATGTGACGGCCACCCCCTCAAGGCCCCGAACGACCTCGTCTTCGACGCCACGGGCAACTTCTACTTCACCGACCTCGGCAAGACCCATGCCCGCAGCCGCGACCGCACCGGCGTGTATTACGCCTCGCCGGACGGCAAGATGGTGAAAGAGGTCGTCTACCCCGCCGAAGGCCCGAACGGCTGCGCCCTCGGCCCGGACGGCAAGACCCTCTTCTACGCCGAGACGCCGACCGGCCGGGTGTGGGCCGCCGCCGTCTCCGGGCCTGGCGAAGTCGGACGCCCGCGCTGCCTCGGGAACGTCCCCGGGAAGCTCCCCGCGAACGCCTCGTCCTGCGACTCCATGTGCGTCGATGGCGAAGGCTCGGTCTGCCAGGCGACCATCGGCAACGGCGGCATCACCGTCATCCCCACCGACGGCCGCCCCATGTGGCACGTCCCGACGGGGGACCCGCTGACCACGAACTGCTGCTTCGGCGGCCCCGGCCTCAGCACCATGTACGCCACCCTGAGCATGAAGGGCCAGCTTATCGCCTTCGATAACTGGCCGGTCGCCGGCCACAAGCTGCACTACCAGGCGTAGCGAACCTTGGTGCGCCGCTGCGCCCACCGTTTGATATGACTTGACAACTCCTAGGGATCTGCCGACGATTACAGTAATTCGCTGTGCCTCACGTCGTTATTGGGCCAGCGAGGGACCGTCGGTACGACAACTCGACGGAACCGTAGGTCGGGCTGGGCTCCCTAGCTAGGAGAATCGCGTAGGGACGGCTCAGACGCACTGCGCAACACCGTACGTTTGGTGTTACGAATTGCCAGAGGACCCAAGGAATTCCTTGGGTCCTTCTGCCCATACAGGAGACCTACGAGTGGCAGAATCAGCCAAAGATCCTCGTGCAATTGCTGCGGCGCTGGTCCAGGAGATTCAGGCCCGTGGCCAGCGAACAGGCTTACTCGGAGCCCAGGCTGGGTTGGTAGCACGACGTGCCGACCCTGAGTTCGACCCGCGTTCGTACGGCGTTGAAAAGCTAAGCGAGTTCATCGAGAGGCATGTGCCGGCGATCCGGCCCATAGCCGCGTCGGGACAAGATGTGGTTTACGGGCTCGCCAAGTGGCCCGATATCAGCGGGTACTCGCGTCCGGCGTCCGTTGCTCCGGACCCGTGGCGTATCTGGACAAGCCCGCAATCGCGCATGACGCTGGGGGTGAATCGGGAGACGCTCCAGGTTCGGCCATCGCTCCCCGGGGCGACAGGTGCGGACGAGATAGAGATCTTCCCGGTGTCGCCGGAGTTTCACATGGAACTCGCGGAGTCATTCATTTCGCAAACTAAGGCTGAATCACCCGCTCTAGCTAGCGAACTCGAGGAGGCGCTCAAAGAGCATCCCAGTTCATGGTGGAGAGTGTGGTCGGGTCTGTTCGCGGCCCAAGATAGAGGGAGCCAGAGCCGATGGCTGGCATTTCGTCATCGGAGACTGCAGGACGAGTTCGCAACGAGGCTTGTTGAGGGAGGGCTGTCCGGCGAGGAGGCGGCTCTGGTGGTGCATGGGATGCGTCGGCGATTGACCGAAGCCGCGGCGCGCTCAGCCAAGCGGTCGAATCGTTCACCGTCTCCCGGTTCAACCCCAGGCGCTCTCGAACGAGGCGACCTGATTTCGGTAGTTCGCTCGGTAGTCGGTCAAATGAGCGACGAGGAGCTGAGGCGTCTCTTGCTACCAGTTGGGCTCGTCCTCGATGCTTTGCACGAATGAGCGGCGGATGCCGTGAGCGCGGAGCGGCCCCGTGCGGTTCGTCGTAACGTCGCCTTACTGTTTTGAGCGTTTGCTCGAGATGGTGGTCGCGAAGGGCCTGACGGATGTCGTCGTCCGCAGCGAGTCGGGCCGCAACGTGTCCGAGCGAACGATCGAATTACTGCAGAACGCGGCTCCCACGAGCGTGTTCTGCATCGACCTAGGGCGGGATCTTGTCCAACTCATTCAGTCACGATGCAAGGGCCCGAGCAGTTCCGTTCTGGGGCCGTTCTCGTGGAAGAACCATCAAGAAGAACTGGCGAGTTGGCTCACCCCGCCCGTCGTCGAGGGCCTGATCCCAATTCCGATTCCTTCGGTGGCGCTCAACACGGCGGCCGAAACGGAGCCACTTCTCGTGCTCGCCATATCTGCGACGGCGAACGCGGACCGAATCAATCCATCGCTGCATGGTTGGGTCGCGGCGGCGGCCGAGGCCTTGCGAGCTTTCGCGTCTGAGCAGGGCGAGCTTCACAGCGAAGCAGGGCAGTTCTTCACGAGGCAACGGCCAGACATCGACTTCGCAACCAGCGGAAACGTCCGCTTTTCGTATCGCGTCACCTGGTCAGGGGGCGAACTGCGAAGGGAAACGAAACGACATCTGTTGCTGAGGGTCAAGGGTTGGCGCCCAAAGCCCGAGGTGCCAAGGATTTATTTCGACACGGTGCGGCACCTCGGGTCCTTATACACGGTCGTTCTATACTGCGGACCACATCCGCCCGAGAACTCCGTCCAGAGCGCGGACATCCACCTCCCAGGTTGAACTCCCAGCGACGCACCTCTGCAGCGCCGTTTTGCGCGGTTGGCCAACTTTGACGCCGACCTCAAGAGCATTCGTGCGCATTCGTGTTGTCAGCTTCAGCTTCCCTTCGCCCTACCGCTCCCCCAGCACCAGCATCGACCCCTGCAGGGTCGGCGTCCCCGGACAGCTCACGAACGCGAGCTTCGCATCCTTCACGCTCCGGCAGATCTCCGGGTCGTAGGTGTGCTCGCCCTTTGCCCAGCCGGGGCAGAGGTCCTTCGCTTGGCCCCGGAGCTGCCGCACCGCCTCCACGTAGCGGAAGACGATGGGGAAACCGGGGTGGCTGAACGAGAGGTTGCCGCCGTCCGTGCAGGTCGGGAACTTGCCGCCCAGGCCGGCCGCGCCCGAGAGGACGAAGTCCGGCCCCTCACCCTTGCCGCAGAAGCCCATCTGCTCGTACTGCA
>JBJXGT010000030.1:0-9902 GCA_046160105.1 Gemmatimonadales bacterium
AGATCTTCTATAATCGGCAGCGACTGCATTCCGGGTTGGGGTACCGCACCCCGCTGGAAGCACTCACCGCACACGAAACACGTTCCGCAGCCTGACCAACCTGTCCGGAAATCGCGAAGCCTTCCACGCCGCCCTGCGCGTCGCGCCAGGTGCCGTCCTCGGTGGGGATGGGTCCACGGCTGGCTCCGCACCAAAACCAGATGTCGACCGCGTAGCCGAGCTGTTGCTGCAGCATGGTCGCCACCCGGTCGCCGCCCTCGTTCTCACTACGTTGCGCGCCTGGTTGGTGCGGTTTCATCGGCAGCGGGAGATGGAGTCGAACGAGCGTCCCGCCGCTGTCGGAGAAGACCTCAAGGGTTCCCCCCAGCGCCTCGGCACGAACGCGCAACCCGGCTATCCCCCGGCCGGGCACCACGGTGGCACCACCTCGCCCGTTGTCCACGACATCGACCCGCAGACCGTCCATGATGGGCACCACGTGCACGGCGTAGTCAGTGGCGTTGCTGTGCTGCTGGGCGTTGGCGAGCGCTTCGCTCACGACGAACGCGCACAGCTCGGTGCTGGCCTCATCCACCACCAGCGCCGGCGGCACGTGCACGGTGGTGGTGGCGCCCGAGATCGCCGCCAGCTCGCGGAGCGCGTCCACCAGGTTGGCGCCGTGGAGCACACGCGGTGGCGCGCCCGACGCCAGGCGGCCGAGATCCTCCAGGACCCCGTCGACGCGGCTGACAAGGCCTGCTTCGGCGACGGCGGACATGGTCCCATCCCTGAAGGGGTCTCGGTCGACGGCCAGGATCTCCATCCTCAGGGCCAGCAACTGTTGCTGGGCGCCGTCGTGCAGCGCCCGTTCCAGCTCTCGGCGACGGCGCTCAAGGGCCACGGTCATCTCCCGGCGGGTGCGGTCCAGGGACTGGCGGCGCTCAGCGACGATGGCATCCGCGGTTCTCGTCAGGGTGAAGGAGCCGGCGGCCAGGTGGATCTCGTCTATGGTCATCAACGGGTCGCTTTCGGGGGGCCCGGGTCGCCCGCCCCGGCCGACGGTTCTGACGCCGCGGACCGGTAGGACGGGCAGGTCGGCCGGTACGGGCTTTCGCCGAAGTACTGGCGCCATTCCTGCGTGCTCAGGTTGCGCCCGGCCAGCCGGCACGCGGCCTGCGTGGTGCGCTCCGGGTCAATGCTGTAGAACATGGCGCCGACGAGCAGGTGGGGGGCAACCACCGTACGACCGCCGTCGGTCCAGGCCAGCGACGAGTCACCGTCCACGCCGAGCCAGACGGGCCGACCTACGGTGAGGCCGAGATCCAGGCGCCACAGCCGCATGGCGTGGTCCTGGGAACTGGCGGAGGCCAGCAGCGTGCCGTCCGGCGAGAACCCGACGCTGACCACGGGGCCGCGGTGCCCGTCCAGCTGTTGCAGCCGCTCACCGGAGCTGCCGTCCAGCACTGTCAGCAGTCCCGAGTTGGCGCCGACCGCGACGCAGGCGCCGTCAGGTGAGTGGGCCAGGGACCGCACGCCGCGCGGCAGCCCGGCCGACCATTGGTGGACCCCGGTTGCCGGGTCCCAGCTGTCCACCCAACCGTTGCGTGACCCCGTGACGAGGTGAGCGCCCGTCGAGTCGAACGCAGCCGCCGTGCCGGGCGACCGCTTGCCCTCCCCGAACGCGGGCGAACGCAATGTCCGCCCCTGCAGCGGGGCCCGAGCCAGGTCGTACAAGGTGAAGCAGGCGTCGCAGTCATTGTTGGTCGCCACCGTGACCAGGCGTTGCCCATCGGGGCTCAGCGCCACGGCGGCCGCGCCCGGCCCGGCGGACAGCTTCGGCGTGAGCGCATGTGCGGAGGGCAACTCGAAGACCTGAGCCGAACCGTCGCTGCGAGCCAACGCCACCCGGGTGCCGGCGCTCGACACCGCCAGCGAGACGATGGGCACGTCGCTCAATTGGTGCGCCGGGCCGACCGGGCTGCCGTTGGGGCCCCACTCGCGCACCACGCCAGACCGGTCACCGGTGAAGACCCGGCCGTCCGGCGTGGCCACCACCTGGGTACGACCGTCGGGCCGCTCAGCCAGCGCAGTGACCCCCGGCGAGGTGCCCCGCAGGTCCCAGAAGGCAATAGTGCCGTCGTCGCTGGAGCTCACCATCGCCTGGGCGGATTCAGCGACGTCCATGCGGGCGCCCGCGGCGTGACCGCGCAACGGCGGCCGCGTCGGTCGGAACGTCTGGGTGTCCCAGAAGCGGATGAAGCCGTCCTCGCCCTAGGTCACGAGCGTCGCCCCACCATCGATGACCTCAAGACGGTAGGTGGTGCCGTCGTGGGCGGCGAGTGGCGGGCTGACGGGCCGGCGTTTCGCGGCGTCGAAGAACTGCACGAAACCGTCAGCGGCGACCACGAACGTGTCCCCGCCCGGCAGCCAGGCGAAGTCCCAGATGGCGCTCTCCACGGCGAGGGGCTCACCCACCGTCGTCCACGTCGCCGTGTCCCAAAAGCGCAGCACACCGTCACCACCGCCGGCAGCGAGCAACTGACCGTCGAGGCTGAAACCGACCACCTGAACCGCGTCCTCAGGGCCGGTGAGTGGCTCCTGCAACGCCGCCCCGGTTCGCGCGTCGCTCAATCGCACGAGCCCATCGTCGCCGCTACTGGCGATGATGGCCCCGTCAGGGCTGGCCGAGATCGCCCAAACGGCCGAATCACCAACGTCGGCGGCCTCAAGGACGATGGTCCCCGCCGCCGGGTCCACGACACGGACCCCGCCGGCGCCATCGCCAACGAGCAACCGACCGTCCTGCATGAACCTCAACCGCGCGGCGGCAACCCCCTCGCCCAGATCGATCCTGGTACGCAACGCAGGGTCGGGGCCGCTCAGATCCCACAGTTCGAGCTTGCGGTCAGCACCGGGAATGGCGGCCACGACTCCGGTCGGGTCGATGGCGGCGTCCACCGTGGCGTCATCCTGGTGGACATAGCCCACAAGCCCCGGTTGGTCGGTGATGGTGGACAACAACGCGCCGCGGGTGTCCAGATTGTCATCGCGCCGCTGCGCCTCAATGGACAGCAGCGCGGCCAGGTCCAATCGATCCGCCCGCACACCGGCTGCCACCGCAGCAATGCGTCGGGCGTCAGCACTGCGCCGATCATCAACGGCGTTGGCCCGCTGCCCGAGCGCGAACACCCCGGTGCCGGCCACGAACACGAGCAGGGCCAGCGCCGCGATCAGTAGCGCCCGCAACCGGCGATTCATCCGATTCTCCCGCTCCGCCTGCCCGGCCCGATCGGCGTCTGCTCGCTCGGCTGCTGCCACGCTGGCCCCAACGAAGGAGTGGGACACCTCATCAAGAGTCCACCCCGCGGCTGGGGTGGCCTGCGATTGGAGCAGTTCCACAACGGCTTGCAAGCGGGCGCCGCGATACAACGAGGCGTCGTCGTGGCCGTCCTCCTCCCAAGCTCGGGCGCTGGCGCGAAGCTGTCCGAACACCCGCAACGCGTCGCGATCCTCGTGCAACCACGCACGCAGGCGCGGCCACTCCCGGAACACCGCCTCATGGGCGATCTCGGCGGTGCCGCTGTCCACGGTGACCAGCCGGGCCTTGACCAGTGCGTGCAACGCCACCGCCCCATCGGCGTCACCAGCCTGCACAATTTCAGCGGACGGTATCCGACGAGATGACTCGATGCTGGACCCCGTGGCCGCCAACCGGGTCAGGATGGCTCGGGCGGCCTGTTGCTGGGACGGTGGCAGCACCAGCCACACGGCCTCAGCGGTTCGGGCGATGGCACCCCGCACCCCGCCGACCTGGCGATAGGCCTCCCTGGTCAGCAGCTCGCCGGTGCGTCGCAGCCAGGTCTCCGCGAGCGCGTGGGAGAGCAGCGGAAGGGCGCCCGCCTCACCCAGGACATCATCGATGATCTCGTCCTCGAGTCCACGCTGGATGCGCAACCCGGCGGCTGCGGCGGGCACGGTGATGATCCTTCGCAACTCCTCCTCGGTGGGCGCCCCGACCAGCACGTGCGAGCGCGACAGCGCATCGGCAAACCGGCGATAGGGCGCGCACGACCCGTAATGGTCCGAGCGCAGCGCCACCACGACCCGGGCCGTGCCCGACTCAGCCATGTCGCACAGTTCGTCGAGGTACGCCGACCGCTCCGCGTCCTCCTCACACAGCGTGAAGACCTCCTCCAGCTGGTCCACGACCACGACGGGGGTCGCGCCGGCCGGCCCCGGCGAACAGCGCGCCATCGCCTCGCGCAGCTGGCGCCGCGGGTTAGGGCCCGGGCGCAGGACACAGGACAAATCGACGTGCTGGCTCAGCCCGCCGAGCAGCAGCGACGACTTCCCACTTCCCGACGCCCCCACGATGCCGGCCAGCGTCGAGCTCTCCATGGTGGTGACGAGCTGGCGCAAGGTGCGCTCGCGGCCCACGAACAGGCTTCCGTCCGAAGGCTCGTAGGCGTCGAGCCCCTTCCATGGGGAACGAAGATCGGATCCCGTCGCCTCGTCAAACTGCCCGCCCCGCGCCGCCGCTGTCACCGCCTCACGGTACATGAGGTGTACCTCCGCCTCGTGGGTCCAATCGAAATAGGGGAAACCCCAAGCCGCCAGAAGAGAGAACGGGGATTTCCCGATGGGCGAACGCCGCATTCGTGGGCAAACTGCGCCACGCAACAGCTCAACGTCAGGAGCACACCGTGCACACCACCAAGTACATCCGCCGCCTCGCTTTCGCCACGCTCACCAGCGTCGCCGCCGGTACCGTTCTGGTCGCCACCTCGGAAACGACCAGCGCCCCCGAACCTGCGAGCCTGACCGCGAGCCTGGGCTCAGTTACCGGCTACAGCGCCGTAGCAATCTACAGCTACTCGTATATTCCCACGAGCGTGCTCCAATGGCCGGATACGTGGAAGCCTGGAACAGCGCAGGCTGGCACGCCGTGTAGCAACATTGCCCTTTCCGCCGGCTCGCGCACCACGAGGACGATCCAGGCGCTCGGGTCGCAACGCCGTTGCGTGTGAACCGGACCGCGCCGTGGACAGGGGACCGGCTCCCCGGTCGGCTCTATGGTGACTCGCCGGCTCAGTAACCGGCGTCAACCGACCTTGAACCTCTCCCCGGGGTGCGGCGTGACCGACCATGGCTGATGACCATGGCCCCACGGTCACGTTCCGCCCCGCTGACATGTCAACCCAACCTGGCGTGTCCCGCGCCCTACAGGTGAGACGGCGGCTCGGGACGGTCGCCGCCCTGATTTTGGGCGGGGTCGTAGGGTGGGCGCTGCTGGCAAGCGGTGTGCAGTTGCGGCGCGTGACCAGCGCGTCGATGATGCCGACCTACGAGGTCGGGTCATGGTTGGTGAGCTGGGAGCGATCCGACATCACCGCCGGCAGCCTCGACCGCGGCGATGTGGTGGTGTTCCGGTACCCGTTCGGGTCGGACCTGCGTGCCATCAAGCGGGTGGTGGCGCTGCCCGGGGACCGGGTCGAGGTACGCGCCGATGCCGTGGTGGTGAACGGCGAGGAGATCGCGGTGGCCTCGCCGCTGGGGCCCGGTCAGCCCCCACCGGTGCGGGTCCCCGGCGTTCTTTCACCGGGAACGGTGTTCGTCCTCGGTGACAACAGCGCCAACTCCATCGACAGTCGATCCTTCGGCCCCGTGGCCGCTGAACAACTCACCGGCCGCGTGCTCGCCCGGGTCCCCTTCGCCAGCCTGACTGCGGTCGCTTGGCTACTCGGGGCGGCACTCACCATCGCCGGGTTCATCATCGCCTCTCGCGCCCGCAGGGCACGCAACGCCGCCGAAGCGCCACTCATCTCGCGGCGATGAGGTGCTCTTGTTCCGTTGCGCTCCATTGCCCTCGACGAGGCATCGGTCGGTGAGATCGGTTGGCGAGATCGGTTGGCGAGATCGGTTGGCGAGATCGGTTAGTGAGTACGTGCCGAAACCGTGATGCGCCGGCGTGCCCGAAGAATCAGGAAATCCCCGATATCGCTGACCACGATCAGCGTTCCACGATCCGAAGATGATTCGACGAACGCGGGTAGTTGGACATCGCCGGTGGATCGCAGCCGCCGTGACCCTGGTAAGTGTGATGGCCACGGTGCTCACGGGCCCGCCACCAGCCGCTGCGACGGGCATCACCACGACCTGCACGTTGCAGTCCCTCGTCAATCCCAGCGAGGCGGGGTCACCGGCGCGCTTCCGGTTCTTTTCGAACAATGAGGGCAGCATCCCCGGTCCCACCGGACTCGTCACCTTGCTCGTGGACGGGGTACCGCTCGGCATCCCGGAGCCGTTGATCCCTGACGGGCTCACGCTGGACCGCAGCACGCTGATCATCGAGACGTCGTCCCTCGCGCCGGGCACGCACCTCCTCTCTGCGATCTTCATACCGGTCGGGCTCTCGACGGTGTGCCCCGGCGCGCCGCCGACGGTCACCCATGAAGTGCGTTCGAGCGCGTCAGTGACCACGGTGACCTCGTCGGTGAACCCCACGACCTGGGGTCAAGCAACAAATTTCACCGCGTCAGTGACGAAGGTGGGTGCCACCCCAACCGGTTCTCTCCAGTTTCGCATCGGCGGCAGCCCAAAAGGAGGGCCGGTGGCGCTGGACGCCGCGGGCCAAGCCACGCTCACCGTGTCCGACCTCGGGGCCGGAAACCACGCCGTCGAGGCCGCTTTCATCAGTGACAACCCCGCGACCCGCAACAGTGAGGGCGCGTTGAGCGGCGGCCAACAAGTCGAGCAGGCCGATACCAGCACCGCGCTGACCTCGGCGCCGAACCCCGCGGAGACCGGCGTTGGCGTCACGCTGACCGCCACCGTCACCGTGATCGCGCCCGGAGCCGGTCTCGCCACCGGATCGGTTCAATTCAACGTGGACGGTGCAGCGCTCGGCGCACCGGTCGCGCTGTCCGGCTCGGGGAGCGCGGCGCTCACAACGGCGTCGCTGGCCATCGGTGACCGCGCCGTCACGGCAACGTTCGCCGGCAACGCCGACCTCCGCTCGAGCAGTGCCGGCGTGACCCAGACCATCGAGCGTGAACGCACGGCGCTCGCCTATCACGGTGCCACGACGGCGGACTTCCACGACCCCGCCTCGCTCAGCGCCACACTGACGCGCCAGCGCGACGGCGTGGCCGTGAGCGGCGCCGGCCTGGTCTTCACGCTCGGCAGTCAGTCCTGCACGGCGGTGACCAACAGCAACGGGACGGCCGCGTGCACCGTCATCCCGGGCGATCCAGCAGGTCCTTCCACGGTGACGGTGGCGTTCGCAGGAGACACCCAGCGAGTGGGAGCCAATGCGTCAGCGGCGTTCACCATCGCCCACGAGCAGACGACACTGCGACTCACCACTGGCGCGGTGGCGCTCGCCGGCGCACCGTTCGCCGCATCGGCGGTGCTGACCGAGGACGATGGTGCGCCGGTCCTGCCCGGGCGCGTGGTGATCTTCACGCTCGGCGCCAGTGCGTCCTGCACCGCCTCAACAGACGCTGCCGGCCGAGCGCAGTGCTCGATCCCCTCGGGCGCGCTGCCGCTCGGGCCACTGAGCCTCAAGGTTTCGTTCGCGCAGGACCCGTACTACCTGGCAGCCTCCGCAACCGGCGAGGTCATCCTCTACGCATTCCCGTCGAGCGGCGCCTTCGTCATCGGTGACCGGGGGGACGCCACCGGTTCGGCCGTGCAGTTCTTCGGGTCGGACTGGGACAAGGTGAACCGCTTGTCCACGGGCGAGGCGCCCAGCTCCTTCAAGGGGTTCACCGCTTCACCTGGCGCTCCGATCAACTGCGGCGCCACCTTCCGGGCCGCTACGGGCAACAGCGACAAGCCACCGTCGAGCGTCCCCTCCTACATGGGCACGATCGTGACGACCCAGGTCACCCAGAACGGCTCCACCATCACCGGGACACGAGCCCGCCTCGTCGTGGTGCGTTCCAGCCGGTATGACCCGTCGCCCGGGCGTGGCGGTCACGGCACCGTGATCGCCAGCATCCCGTGCTCGCCGTGAGGTCCTCGGCGCCGCACCAGGGCGAGCATTACGTTTAACCCGAAGTTGCGTGGGCTGGGGCGGAAGAACCCCCTGCTGAGCAGGGGGTTCTTGTGTTTTTGGTTTGTGGTTTGTGGTTTCTGGCTACCCGGTGGCAAGTTTTTTTGGGATGGCGGTTCCGATGAGGTCGAAGGCTCGTTGTTGGAGGGGGGTTGGGGTGGCGAGTTTGGTGATATGGACGCCGCCGTCGAACACGATGGAGTTGCGGGTGAGGGTGGCGAGTTCATCGAGGAGGGTGGCGAAGCTATGGGCGGGTTGGGCGTCGCTGGTGGTTCGGGTTGAGGCCTTGGTGGCGGCTCGGGTTGAGCGCCGGGCGGGGGCGACTGGGTCAGTTCGGGTGGGGGGTTCTTCGTCGGTGAAACAGATCGGCGCCCAGGCCCGGCGGAGGTGCCACACGATGTAGGCGGCGAGCATGCAGATGAACACGTGAGCGCGGACACGTTGCTCGGTCCAGTGGCGGATCGGTCGGAGATCCAAGTCGATAGCTTTCAAGCTTCGGAAGTTCGCTTCGACAACTTTCAATCCTTTGTAGGCGTCCACGACCCCCGCCGCGTCCAAACGGCCGCTGTCCAGTGAGGTCCGCACGATGTAGATCCCGTCAAGGGCCGCTTCCGCTTCGATCGCGGCGATGTTACGCCGGTAAACGAACGAAACATCGTCAATGTCAAAAGTGAAATGTTTCGCCATTTTATGGCGGTTAATTACCTTACCAACACGGATCCCGATCTTGTCAGCGCCAGCGAGACGTCCCGCCGCGACCGCCGCGACGATTGGTTCAAGAAGCGCTTCGGTCGCGGCGAGAAGTTCATCGCGTTTACGGGTGCGTTGCACAGCAAGGGCAGGGTTCCGACACGCGACGAGTCGTTCACCGGGATAGTCGGGATGGTCAGTGATCTCAGCGAGGTTGGTTTCGTCGAACAATGAAAGCTGCAACACACCACCCCCAGCCAACGCCCGCACCGCCGGTGCACGTAGCGACGTGATCCAACCCAACCCACCCATCGCCCGAATCGCCTCAATCCGCGCCGACGTGATCATCCCCCGGTCCCCGACCATCGCTACTTGACCGAACCCGAAACGGGCGCGGACGGTGTCCACCGCAGCAATAAACGCGGTCGGGTCCGCGGTGTTCCCCGCGAACACCTCAACACAGACCGGCCGTCCAGCGCGGTCTGTCATCAACCCGTATTCGATCTGGGCTCGACCGGCTTTACCGTCTCGGGAATAGCCCCGCGCTGCGAGCGGACAGCAGCTGCCCTCCATCCATGAACTCGACAAGTCATACAGCACCAAATCACCATCAGAAACGTGACGGTGGGCCAAACGTGCCTCGATACCGTACTGGCGTTCCACCAGCCAATCCATCGCCGCGTACACATCGTCGGAGGATGCGTCACCCACACCGAAATCCTCCGCCAACGTCGTGGACTGCCACCAACGGGTCGTTGCCAACTTCGACGCCGGCCGGCACACCCGCGCCACAATCAACGCCAACGCAATATCGCGTTCACGGCAGGGCGGCCCCAACAACTCCGCCATACCAAGCGCATTCGCCTGGGAAACCACCGCAGCAACATGGCCGTGGGGCAATGAACGATCGATCTGCCACCCAGCCCCCGCCACAACATGGGACTTACCCGCCAAAGACTCCCGGATCAACCCAATCGTCTCCGCCGGGAGATGGGACAGATTCGCCAACGTCTCATTCTTGACCTTGCCGCCCTCACGATAGGACCGGCGCAACAACGTCGTCTCATACACCTTGTCCTTATAGTGACGACGAGTCACCGACAAGTGCATGGCACCACCCTTACGAGTCACACGGCAACCCTACAACACCAACCCACAACAGTCAACGCTTTTAGTG
>JBJXGT010000031.1:0-104917 GCA_046160105.1 Gemmatimonadales bacterium
CCCCCCCCCCCCCCCCCGGCCTGATTCGATCACCTCGCCACTCCCCGGCGGCGTCGCTGAAGTCGTTCGATTCATCTTCGGGGTTCCGCAGTGGATCCAGATCCTCGGCTTCTTCGTCGGGGTGGCGGTTGCCATCGCGGTGGTGGCCTACCTCTGGCGCCGACGAGCCGCGATCCTCACCTGGATCACGACCCGTCAGCGCGGGGTCCAGATCGGACTGGCGACCGGCGCGTTCGCCATCCTTTTGTTGACCGGCGGCGCCGGCGCGGCCACTTGGAACTACATGCAGCACGACAACGGCTTTTGCACCGGCTGTCACGTGATGAGCCGTCCGTTCGGCGAGTTCCAGGCCAAGTCTGGTAAGCACGACTCGCTCCAGTGCCACGACTGCCATCAGCAGTCGATTTTCGCCAGTACCCGCCAACTGGTGCTGTGGGTCGCGGAGCGACCCGAAAAAATCGGTGCCCACGCCAAGGTACCCACGGCGATCTGCGCCAAGTGCCACATCGACGACCCGGAGCAGAAGGAAGTCTGGCAGAAGATCGCGACCACCGCCGGGCACCGAACCCATCTCGAATCCGACTCGACCGCGCTCAAGGACATCGAGTGTGTCACCTGTCACGGTGTCGAAGTCCACAAGTTCGTCCCGGTTGACAAGACCTGCACCCAGTCGGGGTGCCACGAGAAGACCGAGATCACGATCGGCGCGATGGCCCAGCAGACTTCGCTGCATTGCTCCACCTGTCACCAGTTCACCATCGAGGTCCCCCGCCTCGCCACCCGGGACTCGGCCGCCGGAACGCTGGTCCCGAACAACAAACAGTGCCTGAGCTGCCACGAGATGAAGCGAGTGCTCGCGAGCTTCGACCCGGATCGCGACCCACACGCCGGAACCTGCGGGATGTGCCACAATCCCCACCAGCAGACGCGGGCCGAGGAAGCCGCCAAGACCTGCACGACCGCGGGCTGTCACGACAAGTGGCAGACCGAGCCGTTTCATCAAGGCGTCGCCCATCGGCGAGTGGGAGAGGAATGCATCACCTGCCATGCCCCTCACGCCGCCAAAGTCGACGCCAGCGACTGCGAAACCTGTCATCGGAACGTCCGCGCCTCCGGCCGGCGGCTGACGCCACCGCTGCCCTTCGACACCCTCCGGGCCCTCAGACGGGACCGTCCTACCGACCCTGGGAGTGACGGTGGACCCGTCACCGGTTTCCTTGGGTGGGGCTGGCCAACCCCTCCGCCACCCGGGCCGGCCGTGACACCTGAGCCACCGTCCACCGATTCATTCCCCCACCCCAAACATCGTCGTCTCGCCTGCCTCACCTGTCACACCTCGAACATTCGCCACGGGCGCCTGACCTTCGAGCGACCCCGAGGTTGCACCATTTGCCACCACCAGGCTCCCCGAACCACGGACTGCGCCACCTGCCACCAGACGGATGAGTTGGCGGCGGCGTTCGCGGCGACGGTAACCGTCAAGGTCCCCGACCAACCGGCACGGAAACGGTCGGCGCCCTTTGGTCATCCGGCCCACCGCGAGACGCCCTGCCTCAGCTGTCACACGACACCCGTGACCCTGGCCGCCGATTCCGCCACCAAGACCTGCGCCGGCTGCCACGTGGAGCATCACCGCCCTCGAGTGGATTGCGCCGCGTGCCACACCGATCTGGAGAAGAATTCGGCTCACGCCCGCCCCACGATCGCGCACCAGGAATGCGACGCCTGCCACTCCGCGGCGACGGTGGCGGCGTTGACCCCGAACCGGCCTTTCTGCCTGATGTGCCACCAGTCGCTGAACCGCCACTATCCCGCGAAGGAATGCGCCGCCTGCCATTTCCTCGCGACCCCTGAGGCATACCGGCCCCTGCTCCGCCGCCCACCGGGAGGACCTCGGTGAAGTTCGGCGTCCTCGTCGTCACGCTCCTGGTCGCCACCGACCTGTCCGCCCAGGGTTATCGGCTTCGGGTCGATAGCCGGTTCCAATCGGTGAGCTTCCGGGGCATCGGGCTGGATAGCATCCCGGCCGCGTCGGCGATCACCAATCCCGGAAGCGGACCGGCCAGCCCCGGGGGTTTCGCGGTCGATTGCTCGTCAGGTACCGGGTTCTGTTACTTCTTCCGCCCGGCGGCGCGGCGGCGGGGCCAACCGCTCACGGCGAACGCCGACCTCACGGTGTGGGGCTTCGGGGTCACCGGCCTCACCTTCCACGCGGCCGCTCGCGGCGCGACCGACCTCTCGACCGGCCAAGCCTGGCCCGGGACCGAGCCCGATCTGCTGCTCCAGGAAGCCTACCTCGACTACGCGAGCCGCACGGTGCGCGGTCGGGCCGGACGCCAGGTCGTCACCGGTCGGCTGGGCTACCAAGGACTCGACGGAGCCCGGGCCGAATGGCGGCTGCCCGATCAGGGGCTCGACATCGCCGGGTACGGCGGATTTGGCCTCGCCCAGGCCCTGGCCATCCCGGTGACCAGCCCCGTCCTCAACCCGCTCGATGATTTCCAGCCTCGCGATCGGCAGTTGGTCGTGGGCGCCGAGGTGGGGGTCCGGCGAGGACGGATCGATGTCCGGGCCGAGTACCGACGCGAGGTGGATCCCACCCCCGACTACCTCGTGTCTGAACGGGCGGCCGCGACGGCCGAGGTTCAACTGGCCTCGCGGTTCCGGCTCTCCGGCGGGGCCGAGTACGACTTCGCAAACGGTTGGTGGGGGACCGCCGAGGTGGGAGCCAGCTACCTCGGCAAGCGCGGCTATCTCAGCGCCGAGGCGCGCCGCTACCGCCCGTTCTTCGACCTGTGGACGATCTGGGGCGCCTTCAGTCCGGTCCCCTATCGGTCGCTTCGAGCGAGCGGAGGGATCGAGCCCGTCGCCGGTTTGTGGGTGCGAGGGTCCGCCGAACGATATCGTTTCGATGGCGCGGAGGCCGAGACCGGGCTGGCCGTGGCCGAAGACCGCGGGTGGCGGGCGGCCGGTAACGCCAGCTACCGCATCAAGCGGCTGACCGTGGAGGCCGGACTCCGCAGCGAGTTTGGACCGGGGGCCAGCTCTCGCAGCTTCGACGGGGGGCTGACCTTCGAGGCGTCCGACGCCATCATCCTGACGGCGCGAGGCGGAACCCTCGACCGACCGCTCGAGTTTCGATACTCCGATGCCCAGGCCCGGTGGTTCGCGGCCTCGGGCGACGTCCGACTCTCGAATCAGGTCCGCTTGGTTACCGACCTGATGGCGATCACAGAAGAACGGGACCGGCCTGACGCGGCCGCCTTCGATCTCGATCAGGTGCGGCTATCGACTCGACTGGTCGTCACGTTCGGCTCTAGCGCTGACCGCCTCCCACCGGCGGTCCGGCGACCGGTTGGAGGATCCACGCCATGAGCGCGCGGATCGTGGGGTCGGCAGTACTCGCGTGGCTGCTCGCGGCGGCGCCGTTGGCGACGGCCCAGCAACTCCCGACCGGCTTCGACCATCCCCAGCATGCCAAGCTGTTTCCGCGCTGCGAAAGTTGCCATCTCGGCGCCGACCGGGCCGGCGCGGACCTGATGCCCCCGAAGGTGTCGTGCGCGGAATGTCACGACGGCACCATCTCGAAACGGGTCGACTGGTCGCCGCGCCCAGGACCGGCGCCTTCCAACCTCCGCTTCGACCATCAGCGCCACGCCAAGGCCGCGATCCAGGCGAAGCAACCCGCCCCGACCTGCGGAAGTTGTCACCAACCGGACGGCGCCGGGTGGATGACGATCGCTCGAACCACCGTCGCCCAGTGTCTCACCTGCCACCAGCTCGGGGACGAGCACCTGGCCGTCAGCGACTCCGCCTGTGCGACCTGCCATCTACCACTGGTCGAGGCGAGATCGCTGCCCGTCGAGCGAGTCAAAGCGTTCACGGCGCCGCTCACCCACAAAAGCCAGAATTTCAACCTGCCGGGCGGGACCGGCCACGGGGTCCAGGCCCGTGGACCAGGCCGCGTGCCGGTCGCGGCCAGCTGCGCCACCTGTCACGCCCGGGATTTCTGCATCGTCTGCCACGTGGACGCCCCCGAGACGCCGACGATTCAGGCCCTCGGGCTCGACCCGCGCTCCCTTGCCCATCGCGCCGAGCTGAAGGCGCCGGCGACCCACCAGGCGGCCGATTTCGCTCGACGCCACGGCGGCACGATGGGACCCAAGGGGGAGCGCTGCGCCACCTGTCATACCAAAGAAAGCTGCCTCACCTGTCACGTCACCCCACCGTCCGGGCGCCGAGCCCTGGCGGCCGCGGGCCCGGGACGCGGTCCGGGGGCCCAGCTGACCCGGACCCGACCGATCTCCCACGCGGCCGACTTCTCCCAGCAACATGCCCCCGCGGCCAGCAGCAAGCCGACCAGCTGCGCGGCGTGCCACGCCCGGTCGGACTGCCTCGACTGCCATCGACCCGATCCCGGCCGTGGGTCCGGGTTTCATCCGGCGGGATTCGCGACCAGACACCCGGCCGCCGCGTACGCGCGTGAGTCGTCCTGCAACGATTGCCACAATGTCCAGCAGTTCTGCGTCACCTGCCACGCCCAGGCCGGGACGACCAGTCGGGCCACCCTCGGCAAGGTCAGCTACCACGACGGGAAGCAGTCCTTCCTGTTCGGACACGGGCAGGCGGCCCGCCAGAGCCTGGAAAGCTGCGTCAGCTGCCACGCCGAGCGGGATTGCCTGACTTGCCACGCCTCGCAAGGGGGCCGGCGGTTCAACCCCCATGGGCCCGGATTCGACCCCGACCGGCTCCGGCGGAAGAACCCCGAGATGTGCCGCGCCTGCCACGGTCTCTCGGTGCCCACCCGGGCACGGTGACCCGGGTGGGTCGTCTTCCCTTTTTCGCCCCACCGCGATACCCTGCCTGAGGATCTCCACCGCTTACCCGGACCAGCCCATGTCGATTATGCCTCGAGGCCGCCGGCTCGTCACCGCCGTCATCCTCGCGACCCCGTTCCTCGTCCCGCCGACTCGGCTCGCGGCCCAGTTCGATTCCACCTTCTTCCGGGGCATGGCCGCCCGGAGCATCGGCCCGACCGGGATGAGCGGTCGGATCGCCGCGATCGACGGGGTCCACGCCGACCCCAACATCATCTACGCCGGCGCGGCCACCGGCGGCCTCTGGAAATCCACCAGCGGCGGGATGACCTGGACCCCGTTGATGGATCACCTCCCGGCGAGCTCGATCGGCGCGATCGCGATCTATCAGGCGGCGCCGGACATCGTCTGGATCGGCACCGGCGAGCGCAACCGACGCAACTCGGCGGGAGTGGGCACCGGCGTGTATCGGACCACCGACGGCGGAAAGACCTGGAAGCTGCTCGGGCTCGAGGGCACCGGCGCGATCGAAGCGATCATCACCCATCCGTCCAACCCCGACGTGGCATGGGTTGCGGCGCTCGGCAATACTTGGAAGGAGAGCGAGGAGCGGGGGGTCTACAAGACCGTCGACGGCGGCAAGTCGTGGCGGCGGATTCTCTACGTCAACGCCCTGACCGGCGCCGGCGACCTGGTGGCGGACCCGTCCAACCCCAACAAATTGATCGCCGCGATGTGGGAGCACCGCCGCTGGCCGTGGTTCTTCAAGTCGGGGGGCACCGGGAGCGGACTCTACCTCTCGACCGACGGCGGCGAATCCTGGCGCCAGATCACCTCCAAGCAGGGCCTTCCCGAGGGCGAGCTGGGCCGGATCGGGCTCGATTTCGCGGTCTCCAACCCGAACATCGTCTACGCGCTGGTCGAGGCGAAAAAGAGCGTCCTGGCCCGCTCGGAGGATGGCGGCTTCACCTGGACGATCGTCAACCGGACCGAGGGCATGGGCGATCGCCCGTTCTACTACGGTCAGATCGAGGTCGACCCCCAGAACGAGAATCGGGTCTACAACATCAGGAGCCCGCTCGACCTGAGCGAAGACGGCGGGAAGAACTTCCGGACCCTGCTCCCGTTCGCCCGGGTGCACGTCGACCACCATGCTTTCTACATCAACCCCCGAGACGGCCGGTTCATCGTCGACGGCAACGACGGCGGCATCTATATCAGCCGGGATCGCGGGACTACCTGGCAGTTCGTCGAGAACCTGCCCCTGGCCCAGTTCTATCACATCAATGTCGACATGGAAACGCCATTCAACGTGATGGGCGGACTCCAGGACAACGGCTCGTTCCGGGGCCCCAGCTCGGTATGGGAGAACGGCGGGGTTCGCTACCACCACTGGCGCGAGGTCAATTTCGGCGACGGATTCGCGGTCCTCGCCGACCCCGCCAACAAACGGTACGTCTATGCGATGTCCCAGGGCGGCGCGTTGATCCGCTCCGACGTGGAGACCGGCGAGTGGAAGTCGATTCAGCCGGTCCACCCCGAGGGAATCCGACTGCGGTTCAACTGGAACTCAGGGATCGCGATCGATCCGTTCGACGGCGCGGTTTACTACGGGAGCCAGTTCGTCCATCGGACCGCCGATCGCGGTCACTCCTGGACGATCGTCAGCCCGGACCTGACCACCAACGACCCCGCCAAGCAGAAGCAAGCGGAAAGCGGCGGGCTGACCTTTGACGTGAGCACCGCCGAGAACCACACCACCATCCTCTCGATCGCGCCAAGCCCGGTGGAACGAGGCGTCATCTGGGTCGGCACCGACGACGGCAACGTTCAGGTGACTCGCGACGGCGGAAAGACCTGGGCCAACACGTCCGATCGGATCAGCGGGGTTCCGAAACAGACCTGGGTTCCCCACGTCGAAGTCTCCAAGTTCGACGCCGGCACCGCGTTCGTCGTCTTCGACGACCATCGCCGCGGCAACAACGCGCCGTACGTCTATCGGACCACCGACTACGGGCGCAGCTGGGCCAGTCTCGTCACGGCCGACATCGAACCGTTCAACTTCGTCCACGTGATCGAGCAGGATCCGGTCAACCGCGATCTCCTCTTCCTCGGCACCGAGTACGGGATGTACGTCTCGCTCAATGGCGGCGGCAAGTGGACGCTGTGGCGCGACGGTCTTCCCCGGGCACCGCACCAGGCCCTGATCGTCCATCCCCGGGATCACGATCTCGTGGTCGGCACCCACGGCCGCTCGGCCTACGTGCTCGACGACGTCCGGCCCTTGCGCGCCCTCGCCTCGGACCCGTCGATCCGGACCAAACCGCTTCACTTGTTCGAGATTCCCGGCACCATTCAGTATCAGGTCGCTCAGGTGGCGGGCATCCGCTTCCTGGCCGACGCCAAGTTCGTCGGCCCGAACCGTCCCTATGGGGCGTTGCTCACCTACCTCGTCAAGGACGGCGACGACAGCAGCAAGGTCACCATCGAAATCGCCGGGGCCGACGGGAAGGTGATCCGGTCGTTCCAGGGCCCGGCCCGATCGGGCCTCAATCGAACCGCCTGGGATCTCCGTTATGACGGACCGCGTCGGGCCGGTGGCGGCGACACCCCGTCGGAGTTCCTCCCACCCGGGCCACCGGTGATGCCGGGCAGCTACGCGATCAAGATCAAGCACAAGGGCGCCGAGGCCAGCGGCACCGTCACCGTCGCCGCCGACCCTCGGTTCCAGATCGCCGACGCCGATCGACGCGCCAAGCACGACCTGCTGCTGGTGGTCAGGCAGCGGCAGAACGTCGGGGCGGAGGCGGTGGACCGGCTGAACGCGGCGGAGAAGGCGACGGACCGGGTCATCGAGCAGCTCAAAGCGAAGACCGATTCGAGCTCGAAATCCCTGTCTCAGGCGGCCGACGAGCTCAAGAAGAAGATCAAGGCGGTGAAGGCCCAGTTCCTCGGGCCCCAGGACATTCAGGGCTTCTCGGACGACCCGGATGCGGTGATGTCCCGGATCGGCGGCGTCTACGGTTCGCTCGCCTCGTCCTGGGATGGACCGACGGAAACGCAGCGGATCGACTGGCGGCAGGCCGAGCCGATCATGACGCGGGGTCTGGAGGCGGTGAACCGGTTGGTGAGCGATGATCTGGCGCGGTTCCGGCAGCGGGTCAACGCGGTGCTGGTCGACATCTTCCCGGCCACCGATCCGCTGTCACTCGACTGGACGAAGCCCTAGCTGGCCGAACCTCCTCGCACGATCCCCTCGGCTCGCCGGTCGGGAACGAGGTAGCGCTGGGCCGCGGCTTGAACCGCGGCCCGCGTCACCGCGCGGTAGGGGGCCCCCGGGTCGGCGAGCTCGGCCAACCCGGTGCCGATCAACCAGGCGTCGACCATCTCGGCGGCGATCGCGCTGGTCGTCTGTCGCTGCACCAGCGCCTGGCCAGCCAGATAACTCACGGCCCGCTGATGTTCGTCCTCGGTCACGCCCCGCTCGACGAGGAGGGCGAGCTCCGCCAGCATGGCGGTCCGTGCCTCCGCTTCGCGCTCCGGCGAGGTCGCGATATAGGTCACCACCGCGCCGGCTCGGGCCCGCTGCCAACTCGACATCACCACGGTGTAAGCCAATGAGCGGCGATCGCGGAGCGCGCTGAACAGCCGGCCGCCGAGTCCGCTGGCCACGGCGGCCAAGACCTCGACGGCATGACGATCCGGATCGGTGCGGCTCGGCCCGGGGAAGGCCATCGCGATGGCCGTCTGGGATTTCCGACGGGTCTCCACGATCTCCTGGCCGGCTCCGAGCCAATCGGCCGTGGGCATCGCAGCCGCGGCGGCCGCGCCGTCGAACCCCGCCACCACGCCGGCCAGTCGGTCGACGGCCGCTTCGGGATCCACCTGCCCCGCCACCACCAGCGTGGTGCGACCGGCCCCTTCCGCCGCCCACCATTCGCGAGCCCGAGCCGCGTCGAGCCCCTCGAGGCTCGCGACCGTTCCCCTCACCGGTAGCCCGTAGCTCCGGGGGCCGAATGCGGCGCCGAGGGCCAGCTGGACCGGATGGCGGAACATGTCGTCGGCGGCCTGGGCGGCCTCGTCTCGCAGGGTATGGCGCTCGCGGTCGACCTCGCCCGAATCGAAACGCGGCGCCCCGAGCACCTCGACCAGCAGCCGGACCGCCCGGTCGCGATGGGCGGCCAACACCGACCCCGAGACCCCGAACCAATCGGCGCCGACCGCGGCGCTCAGGGTGCCACCGAACGCTTCGAAGGCGTCGGACAGCGCCGGGCCGTCGTAGGGCCCCGCCCCTCGCACGGTCGAGCGCACCGCCAGGGCCCCGATCCCGGCCGTGTCCGCTCCCTCGTCGTGCGAACGGCGTCGGTAGAGCCCCACCGTCACCAGCGGCGCCCGCGACTTGCGCCGGACCAGAATGTCGACTCGGCCGGCGGTGGCCACGGTCACCCCTGATTCGACCCGATGGCTCACCGCCGCGGGCGATCCGAGGGCCAACGAGGCCGGCGCCAGTCGGGCGGTCGAAGCGGCGGCTTTGGCCGCGCCAAACGCCACCGCCAACCGGGCGGCGGGCAGCTCGGGGCCGACACCCTCGGGGAGGTAGGCGACGGCCGCCACCGAGTCGGGATCGAGATAGCGCGCCGCCGCCGTCCGGACCGTTTCGGCGTCGGCCTCGAGGAGGCGCCGGTACTCATCATCCAGCACGCCGAGACCGCCGAGGGCCTCCGACGCCGCGAAGGACATGGCGCGACCATCGACCGATTCCAGCCGGCGGGCCCATTGCGCGCGGAGCAAGGTGCGAACGCGCTCGAGGTCGGCCTCGCTCGGGCCGGTCTCGCGAAGCCGGTTCACCAGGCCCGCGATCACCCCGACCACACGATCGAGATCGCCGGGCGCCAGGTCGGCCGTCACCGAGAACACACCGACCTCGGCGGGCGAGTAGTGATAGGCGCCCACCGAGGTGACCAAGCCGGGTTGGCGGAGGGCCTGATAGAGCCAGCTGCCGCGGCCGGACGAGAGGACCCCCGCGGCGACGTCGAGCGCCGCCGCCTCGGGCGCAAGCGGAGCCACGCCGCGCCATCCCACGGCGAGGTCGGCTTGGCGCACGTCGCCCCGGAGGGTGCGGGCGCGAACCCCCCGACGCCATGGCTCGTCGGGTGATCGATCGACGGCGCCGGGCGCGGGGGCCCAGTCTCCATAGAGCCGCTCCACCGCCCCGAAGGCCGCCTCGACATCGACGTTACCGACGATCGAGACGATCACCCGGTCAGGCACGTATCGCGACCGGTAGTACCCGGCCACGTCGGCCCGGGTGAATCCAGCGAGGGCCGCCTCGTGACCGATCCGCCATCGCCGGATTCGATGGTGATCGAAGAGCAGCTCGTGGAGCGTCTCGTACGCGGTGGCCGAGGGGGTGTCGAGTTTCCGCTTGGCCTCCTCGATGATGACCTTGAGCTCGCGGGCCAGCTCGTCGGCGTCGATGGTGGCGTGGCGAAGGGCGTCGGCCTGAATGTCGATCGCGGCTTCGAATCGGTCGCCGGGGAGGACCACGTAGTAACAGGTCGCGTCGTAACTGGTATGGGCGTTGAGATAGCCGCCGAGTCCTTTGGTCTCGGTCGCGATCTGACCGACCCCGCGAGTGGGGGTGCCCTTGAAGAACATGTGCTCGAGGACGTGGCTGATCCCCTGCCACCGATCGGGCTCGTCGAAGAAGCCTGCTTTGACGTGGGTGACAACGGCGACCGCCGGAGCGTCTGGGTCGGGCTGCACCAGCACGGTGAGGCCGTTGGCGAGGGTGCGGCGTTGGACGCCGTCGACCCAGGAAGGGTGGCCCACGTGCCGCCGGTTAGTGCACGATCCGCAACACCCCAGCTTCCGCAGCGCCCTGGATGAACGCTTCGGCGGTGGTGGTCGGGATGGTGACGCCGGTCTCGCGCTTGCCGCGAACGGCCAGGTTGGCCATGAAGTCCGACATGGTTTGAGCCGATGCGGCCTGATCGGCCGCCTTGAGTTGGTCGAGGATCTCTTCCCAGGTCCCCCGCAGCTGATGGCCACCCAGCGTGGTCACCTGGTGAAGGTCGGGCCGGACTCCGGGGCGACGCTGCATCTGCTGCAGCTCGGTGAGCATGGTGCCGAACAGCTCGAGCTGGTTGGGATCCTTCACCACGCCGTCGCGGTGGATCGCCTCGATCTCGGCGAGCAGCTCATCGACCGGATCGGGATCGGTCATCAGCTCGGTCACCCGCTGGTACCACGGGGCCAGGCCGCTGTCGTCGTCCGCCAGGCGGTAGAAGGTGCGCTTGAGCTCGATGGTTCGGAACAGGCCCAGCTCGTCGAAGTGCTCCTCGGGATCGGTGCCCTCGAAGTGGAACAGCGCGGCCGCGCTCTCGCCGCGGTCGTAGAGCAGATTGGCGAGGTAGATCCGCGGCTCCGCGAAGGTCGGATCGATCGCCAGCGCCCGCCGGAGCCAATAGATCGCCGCCCCGTCCTTGCCGAGGCGATGGGAGACATACCCCATGCAGGCCGCGGCCTCCTCGCACTCGGGCTCGGCGCTGGCGGCCAACTCGAAGAACCGATGCGCCTGGGCCAGGAGTCCCTCGCGGAAGAGAGCCCTCCCGATCTGCAGCATCAGATCGTGGTCCTCCTGGAACCCCAGCTCGATGACCCGGTCGAACGCTTTGAGCGCCGCTGGACGCGCGCCCATCCGAAGCTCAACCTCGCCGAGACCGGCCAAGCCGTCTTCATGATCAGGCTCGAGCACCAGCGCCGCGATGAACGCCCCCTTGGCCCAGGCGAAATCCTCGCGGGCCAGATAGGCGTACCCGGTACCGATGTGCAGCTCGACCGACGATGGATAGACCGCGAGACCGTCGCGAAGCACGTTCAGCGCTTCGTCATAACGACCCTGGTTGTACAACTGGTGGGCTTGTTCGTCGAACTCGTCGGAGCTACGAAAGGCGTCCGACATCCGGCGGGGTCTCCCCATGAAGTTCTCGAAAAGTACCGAATCGAGCCACGGCGGGACAAGTGGCAAGGCGGCCGGGACGATCGAAACCCGACCTTCGCCGGACGGTGACCAAACCTGCACTCGAAGGTGACCATCGGCTTCCAGATTGGCCCAGGACATTGGGTCGTCGTTCGACATAAGGTCGCGGTTCTGTCTCGTTCCGCCGCACCGGGAACGAGGCAGGACCGTCGGCCATCACTCCGCCCGGAGCGCTTCGATCGGATCGATCCGAGTCGCCCGGATGGCCGGGCCGAGGCTCGCCACCACTGCTACCACGAGCAACACCCCCGCGGCCGCCCCCAAGGCGACCGGATCGTTCGGGGATACCCCGTACAACAGCGACCGCATCGACCGGGTGAGCAGCACCGCGCCCACCAGTCCGACCGCGACGCCGGCGAGCGCCAATCGAACCGACTCGTTTACCACCAGAGCCCGGACCCTGCCGATCGAGGACCCCAACGCGATCCGGAGGCCGAACTCCTGGGTTCGTCTGGACACCAGGTGGGCCACCACGCCATAGAGACCCACGACGCTCAGCAGCAGCGCCACCGCGGACGACAGCAGCATCAGCCCCATGATGAGCCGAACCCGAAAGAGCGAGCGGGCGACCACGTCCTCCATCGCGCGCGGATTGGTCACGGCCACCTCGGGATCGATACCCGCGACGATCCGTTCCAGCTCGGGGAAGATCGATGTCGGCCCAGCGCCATCGAGCTTGACGACCAGGATCATCCGGGCCGGCGGGGACCAGAGCCAGGTCCCGGGAATCGGCTCTAGCGGCAGGAACGCGACCTCGGTCGGCTCTCGGTCGAGACCGCGCCACCGGAGGCTCCGCGTCAAACCCACAACTCGATACGGGGGATTGGTCCGTGGGTTCGGTCCGTTGATGCCCCGATCGATTCCCGCGCCCGTGCCCCAGAGGCGGGTGGCCAACGCGTCGGTCACCAGCGCCCCGCCGGACTTGGCATCGAGATCGGACCAAGCCAGGTCGCGGCCCTCGAGTGGAATCCCGAGGGTCGTGAAGAACTCGGGACCCACCACGACGTTCGCGATACACGAGACATCGACGTTGTCGGGCCGATCCGGATAGTCGAGCACCGAGCAGCCATCGCCGCCTTCGATCGGCAGATCAGACGCGACCGCGGCATGCCGGACCACGGTCAGGGCCCCGACCTCGTCGACCAGCCTCCGATAGAAGGCGGTGGTCCGCGGGTAGGTCTGATACTGGTTGTAGGGCAGTGCCACGTCCACCGCCGCGACGTTGCCGGGATCGAATCCCGGCTCGACCCGCCGGAGATTCTGGAAGGTACGCAGCATCAGCCCGCCCGCCGACAGGAGGACGACCGCGAACGTGATCTGTCCGACCACCAGCCCGGCCCGAAGGCGCGCGTCTCGGCGGGAAGCGGTCAGGCCTCGGCTCCCCTGCCGGAGCACGGCGTTAGGTGCCGGTCCGACCAGCAGGGGACCCAGCGTCATCAGCCCCCCCACCACACCAGCGATCACCACCGCGAAGCCGAACCCCGACCACCCCAGGGCCGCGTCGCTCAATCGGGGGATCGACAGTTGACCGTCCGCCCCGCCGGCGTCGGCCACCACCCCCACGAAGACCGCCAACCCGAGGCGGGCGAGACCGAGCCCCGCCACCAGCGCGGCCAGGGTGATGAGCCCGCTCTCGGCGAGGTGGTGCCAGGCCAGCTGCTGGCGGTCCGCGCCCAGGGCCGAGCGGACCGCGGACTCCCGCCGCATCAGCTGGCTCCGCACCACGAACAGGTTGCCGACGTTGAAGCAGACGATCAGCAACACCACGCCCACGGCGCCGAACAGAAGCCAGAGGATCCGACCCGAGTCGCCGATCACGTCGTCTTTCCAGCGAACCACGACGGTGGTGAAACCGGTGCGATCGAGAAAAGCCTGATCGTAGGCGGTTGGAAATCGCTCCGGGTAGCTCCCGACCATCGCCGCCAACTCGGCGCTGGCATCTTCGACCGTCGCGCCGGGGGTGAGCCTGGCGATGGCCCAGCTGGTGTGGTTGTTCCGGGCCGGGGCTCGGGGGTCGAGCCTGGTCGCCAGCCACAGATCTGCCTTCCAGTCGGGCAGGTCGGCACCATCGGCCACCACCCCCACGACCACGCCATCGGTACCTTCGATCCGCATGGTCGTGCCAACCACGTCGGGCGACGCACCGAGTTGGCGACGCCAGAACGATTCGCCCAACACGACCGACATCGGCCCCCGCTCTTCGCTATCGGCCATCGTCAGGAGCCGACCATGCACCGGCCGGGCCCCGAGGAGCCCCAACGTCGAGGTGGTGACGATCGCCGCCTTGACCTGAAGCCCCTGCCCTCCGGCCATCACCGTCAATCGGTCGTGACCGTACAGTCCCACCGATTCCAGGGATTTCGCCTCGGCCCGGAAGTGGTAGAACTCCGCAGTCGAGATGTTCCAGCGGTCGCCCTCGCGGTTCTTCGGGACCGGGTGGTAGATCCGGACTAAGCGGCCGTCGTCCGGATAGGGCAGCGGCCGCAACACCACCGCGTCGAGAATGGCGAAGATGGCCGTCGCGGCGCCGAGCCCGAGGCCCAAGGTCACCAATGCCGCGATCGTGAACGTCGGCGCCTTGCGAAGGGAACGGATCGCTCGGCGGATCTCCTGGCGAGCCAAGTCGAACCGCTCGCGGCGCCGCCCCTCGGTCCGGACCGCCTGTTCGACCGCCTTGGTCTCCCGTCGATACCGGTCGAGGTCGCCGAACCGCCGGCGCGCCTCGCCCTCGGCCTCGGGGCGGGACATCCCGGCCGCGAGGTTCGCCTCGATCCGCATCGCCAGGTGGGACTCCAGTTCCTCGCCAACCTCGGGGTCGACGTCGCCGCGCTGGAGGGCCTCGTTGAGCGGCTGGTACTTGTCGGGTCGCCACATCTTGCTGACTCCTATCTCGGCGTGCCGTCGCCGGTCATCACCAGATCCACCACCCGGCTGAACTGCCGCCAGACCCTGGCTTCCTCGACGAGCTGGTGGCGGCCAGCCACGGTCAGCCGATAGAACCGGGCCCGCCGGTTGTTCTCGGACACCCCCCATTGGGCCGTGAGCCACCCCTTCCGCGTCATCCGATGCAGCGCGGGGTAGAGCGACCCCTCCTCGACGGAGAGCGAGTCGTTGGTCCGGTCCTGGATCCATCGGGCCACGCCGTACCCGTGGTTGGGTCCCCAACTCACGGCCTTGAGGATCAGCATGTCGAGGGTACCCTGGAGCAAGTCGAGGCGCATCGGCGCACTCCCATAGAGTGTCTATGGTAAAACTGGATTCGCTTCCGTAGAATGTCAATGGAAGGGCCGATGGGATGCCCGGTCCCCCCTTGCGCGGGGCGCGACGGGCGGGGACCTTGCGGCATGACCGCTCGCCAGGAGCCCAGTCCGCTCGCCGAAGCGGGGCTGGCGGAGGCGCTCGACGCGATCGGCGTCGCGGCCCCTCGGGCCGCCGCCATCGCGGTCGATCTGGCCCGGCGCTACAGGGAACCCTGGCGGCATCACCACACCCTGGCCCACGTCGAAGCGATGTTCAGCCTGGCCGACAAACACCGCGGCCTGGTGACCGACCCCGATGCGGTGGCGTTGGCGATCTGGTATCACGACGCGATCTACCGGCCCCGGCGGGCCGACAACGAGGCGGCGAGCGCGGCCCTGCTGCGGCACGACTGTGGATCGGATCCGGCCGCCCGGCCCCGGGAGCGCCCTCGTCTCCCGACCCGTCCGTCGGTCGAGACCGCCTACCGTCTGATCCTCGCCACCCACCACCACCTGGCCCCGCCTAACACGCCGGACGGGGCCATCTTCCTCGATCTCGACCTCGCCATCCTCGGATCCCCGCCGGACCAGTACCGGCGCTATGCCGAGGCGATTCGGGCGGAGTTCCGGTGGGTGCCAGGTTTGATCTATCGGGCAAAGCGCATCGAGGTCCTCGGGGGATTCCTCCGCCGAAAGGCGATCTACCTGACGGATCCGTTTCTCGACCGCGAAGGGCCCGCCCGCCAGAACCTCGCCGAAGAAATCGCCACCCTGCGACACTGACCGGCGGGGCAACCGGCGGCGATGCGCAGGTTGACCGCCCGAGACGGGCTACGGAACGAACCGGACCGGCGGCTTGGGAGCGGTGTCGACGGTGAGCGAGAAGATATCCGGCCGGGCGTAGTGGCCGACCGGATCGAAATCGTACTTCGCCCGCGCCAGGAGACTGAAATCCAGATCAGCCACCAGGACGCACGACTGATCGTAGATCGGGCCGGCCAGGACGTTGCCGAGCGGATCGGCGATCAAGCTCCCACCCCGGATCAGGATCGTCTCCGGATCGTCGCCCTGGATCGGGTGGTAGTCGGCTGGGTAGTCTCGGCGGCGAGCGTGCTGGCAGGCCGACAGCAGGAAGCAGCGGCCCTCGCGGGCAATGTGCCGCATGCTCGCCGCCCAGACCTCGCGGTCGTCGACCGTGGGGGCGCAGTACAACTCGATCCCCTGGCCGTACATCGCGGTCCGGAGCATCGGCATGTAGTTCTCCCAGCAGATCACCGCGCCGAGCTTGCCTAACGGCGTGTCGAAAACCGGGAGGGTCGAGCCGTCGCCGAACCCCCAGATGATCCGTTCCATCGCGGTCGGCATCACCTTGCGGTGGCGGCCGAGGAGGGCGCCCTCGGAGGAGAAGAACAGCACCGTGCAGTAGAGCGTTCCCCCGCTCCGTTCGATGGTCCCGATCACCAGATGGACCCCGAACTCGCCCGCCAGCGCGCCAAGCTGCTCGGTGATGTTGCCGGGGACGTCGATGGCCCCGTTCCAGTATCGCTCGAAGTCGATCCGGCCCTCGTCGGTTCGGGATCCGACCCGGGCCCCGAAGTCGACGCCCTTCGGATACCCGCCGATGAACGCCTCGGGGAACACCACCAACTCCGCCTTCTCGCGAGCGGCCTCGGCCAGGCGCGCCGCGACCCGGTCGAGGGTGGCGGCGGGATCGAACGCCACCGACCCGTCCTGCACCACCGCCGCGCGAACCAGACTCATGGTTGACCTCGAGGAGAGACGCCGTCGTTCGCCGAATTGCCGGGCTCGCGGTCGATGTCGGAACCGGACATCCCCGGCGCCACGCTTGTCAGTGACACCCCTCGACCGGTAGTCGGCGGGCCACGTTGATGTCTTGGGAGAGGTTGGACGTCACCGACTGCCGCACCCCGCCCTTGGGAGGAATCCGAGCGGTGATCTCGAGCCGGCGATTCCAGGAAAGTGGTCCGAGTTGCCCGGACCACGCCATCTCGCCGGTCTCGCGAATCACCTGATCCACCGTTACCGAGAGACTGTCGGTCACGGTGGTGACGTCGGCCTGGCGCCGGTTCCAGGTCCACTGGTATCGCTGGATCGGCGTCGAACGGCCCCGGAGATCCCCCAGGCGACGGATCGCCAACCCGCCGGTGTCGCTCCAGCTCTGACCCACCCTGAGCGCGACGGCGGGTAGCCGCGGGAAGAACTCGACGACGAACCCGGCCAGGTCGCTGACATCCGCCAGTTCGTCGGGCACGAAGGGGACTTTCCTCGAGTGATACCGGCCCGCCCCCTCGAGAAGACCCCGATAGCGACCACCAATCACGCCCTCGGTGTCGGGCGTCTCTCGGCCCTGACCGGTTTGGCGCCAGACCGCCAAGGAATCGAACCACAGCTCGATGGCCAAGCCGCCGGTCGTGTCACGGGCCGTCATCGCCACCACGCCATCCCGCCCCGCCCGATCCTCGACCGCCGCCGAGCCGCTTTCGCCCCGCAGCTTGGTCCGGACCGATTCTTCGAACACCGCGCAGGCGAGCGCGGCGGACGAATAGCGTGGCCCCGGCTCCTGCGACACGACCCGGGCCGCTGCCGAGCCGAGCAGCGCGGCGACGATCGCCGCGCGACTCAGGCTCATCCGATCACTGCCCCGCCATGAACGGATAGCGATAGTCCGTCGGCGGCACGAACGTCTCCTTGATCGTCCGGGCCGATACCCAGCGAATCAGGTTGAGGATCGAGCCCGCCTTGTCGTTGGTGCCGCTCGCCCGGGCGCCCCCGAACGGCTGCTGCCCCACCACCGCTCCGGTCGGCTTGTCGTTGACGTAGAAGTTGCCGGCCGCGTGGCGGAGCGCCGCCGATGCCTCGATGACCGCGGAGCGCTCGCGCGCGAACACCGAGCCGGTCAACGCGTACGGGCTGGTGGTGTTGACCAGACCGAGGGTCTGTTTCCAGGCGTCATCCTGGTAGACGTGCGCGGTGAGCACCGGGCCGAAGAGTTCCTCGCACATGGTTCGGTACAGGGGATTCTTGACCTGGAGCAAGGTCGGCTCGACGAAGTAGCCTCTCTTGTCGTCGGCCCCACCGCCGGCGACGACCGTCACGCCCCGGTCCTTCTTCGCCTGGGCGAGATACCCTGACAACTTGGCGAACGACTTGGCGTCGATCACCGCGCCCATGAAATTCCGGAAGTCGCTGACGTCGCCCATCTTGATGTCGGCGATCATCGCCACCATCCGGTCGCGGACCTCCTTCCAGAGACTTTGGGGGATGTAGGCCCGCGAGGCCGCGCTGCACTTCTGGCCCTGATATTCGAAGGCGCCCCGCACCAACGCCGTCGCGACCGCGGCCGGGTCGGCACTCGGGTGGGCCAGGACGAAGTCCTTGCCGCCGGTCTCGCCGACCAAACGGGGGTAGGTCGCATAGTCGGCGATCCGCTCGCCCACCTGCTTCCAGATCGACTGGAAGACCCCGGTGGATCCGGTGAAATGCACTCCCGCCAGCCGACGATCGCCGAGAATCCGCGAGGTGATCATGGCGGCATCGCCCGCCACGACGTTGATCACCCCGGGCGGCAAGCCCGCCGCCTCGAGCACCTTGTAGGTGTAGTAGTTGCTCAGCATCGCGGAGCTGGCCGGCTTCCAGACCACCGTGTTGCCCATCAGCGCGGGCGACCCGGCCAGGTTGCCGCCGATCGCGGTGAAGTTGAACGGGGTGATCGCGTAGACGAACCCCTCCAGCGGCCGATACTCGAGCCGGTTCCAGACGCCCGGCGAGGAGGCGGGCTGCTGATGATAGAGCTCGTTGGCGTAGCCGACGTTGAAGCGCCAGAAGTCGATCATCTCGCAGGCCGCGTCGATCTCGGACTGGAAGATCGTCTTGCTCTGGCCCAGCATCGTGGCCGCGTTGATCACCTGGCGCCACGGACCCGCCAACAGCTCGGCGGCACGGAGGAACACGGCCGCTCGATCCTCGAATCGCCAGGTGGACCAGTCGCGATAGGCCCGCTCCGCCGCCTGGATGGCCTGCCTGACCTCCCGATCCGAGGCGAGGTGCACCTTGGCGAGAACGTGGCGGTGGTTGTGGGGCGACACGACGTCGTGGGTCCTGCCGGTCCGGATCTCCTTGCCACCGATGATCAGGGGGATGTCCGCCACCTCGCCACTCATCGACTTGAGCGCCGCCTTGATCGCGGCGCGCTCGGCCGACCCGGGCGCGTAGTTGAGGATCGGTTCGTTCCGGGGGGCTGGGATATTGGCTGACATGAGGGCACTCAGGTGGAGGAAAGGGCACCGAACGAGGCTATCAATCTAGCCCCAGGTTTATATTCCCTCCACTTCCAATAGCTCTGGGGTTCCCGGAATGACCCGCGTCGCCATGATCGGCCTTGCCGCCGTCGTCGCCCTCGCCTGCCGACCATACGATTTGCGAACGACCCTTCAGGATCAGGCTGGCCTGATCCCGGCCGCCCAGTACGCCCGCTACGGGACCGAGCAAGCCAAGGCCGTGGCGATCGGCCGCGCCCTCGGCCAGTGGGACGGCGGTCAGGCGGTTCAGTCCCGCGCCGACCAGGTCACCAAGGCCACCGAGTACGCCAAGAGCCTCGCCGGGGTGACCTCGGTGGTCGCCGACACGTTGGGGTACCGGCTCACGGTGACCTTCAGCAGCGGCTGGCGGACCGCCGTCCTCCCGATCGCCGACGGCGTCAAGGCCGAGGAAACCCCGGGCATCGCCAAGTAGTTTCCCGCTGAACGGGGGCCGGCCGCCCCGGCTCCCGACCCCTAACGAGGCGGTCGGCTTGGACCGGCGACGCCGCCCATCTTCTCCACCCCACCCATGTGCTCGGCCATCATCGCCCAGTGCTCCATCTCGATGACGTTCCGAGTCCCGTTCTGAAACTCGTCGAGGGCCTCGTTGATCGCGGCCAGCTTCCGGTCCCGCGGTACCTTTGGGGAATGAAGGATATCGGAAATGATGTCGTGCATCATGTGGAGGTTGTCGAAGATCACCGCGGCCCGAGGGTGCTCGGCGCTGAACCGGGGTGCCACCGCCGACGTCATCGGCATCACCGAGGGTAGCCGATTCGGCGGGTCGCCGAGCATCGTCCAGAACCGGTCGAGGTTGTCCCGGAGGTAGCGGCGGCGCTCGGTCGAGTCGCTCGAGCCCAACAGCGACTCGTAGAGTCCGACCTGGAGCCAGTGATAAGCCCAGATCAGGCCGTTGAACTTGGGATAGGCCCTCCGGAACGACTGGCTGAAGTACTGGTCGTCCATCAGCTCCATCGCCTTGGGCTTGTCGGTGAACGCATAGGGATCGCCGAGGTAGCGGTCGGTGAGGCGCTCGACCAGCTGGTGGCGCTGCGCGAGGTCGAGGCGCTCGTCGGCGTAGGCGTCGTATAGCTGCCGGTGGAGCACATGGGCCCGTTCGAACATCATCTTGGCCCGCCAGGCCATCCGACTGTACTTCGGCATCACCGCCTCTTCGGCGATCGCGAACCGCGGGGGCCGCCGGAGGAGATCGGTCACCAGATAGTCGAACTCCCGTTGCTCGAGGCCGGCCGGCGGCGCGTTCGGATCGGCCAGGAGCCGCTCGTAGAGAATGGCGTGACCGTAGTCGAACGCGTTGAAGAGACGGGCCGCCTCGGGATACGTCCGCAGGAAGGTCCAGTTGAATCGGCCGGGCAGATAGAACTCCTCGTCCCGACCGGTCTGGGCCTGCAGGGAACCCGCGGCCACCAGCCCGAGCAACCAGATCATCGGTCTCATCGTGCCCCTCCCCGCCGCATCAGCCCGGCGATCGCGAATGCATGGCTCAGTCCAAAGGTGAGCTCCGTCCCGGCCCCTCGGAGCGACTGGGTCAGGCCACCGTGCGCCACCAGGGTCGGGGTCACCTGCCGGCGGAGGCCCGCCCCCACCGCCCACTCGGTGTCGAGACCCGATCCGGGCCGCTCGACGACCAACTCGGCCACCAACAGCGTGCTGCTGCGGAGCACGGTGTGGTCCCACGCCACCCCGGCCCACCAGAGCGGCGCCAGGGGAGTCGTCGAGTCGCCGGTGTCGACGAAGCGGAGTCCGGCGTTGCCGTGGAGCCGGGATCGTCCGATCGAGCGGGTCACCAGGCCCGTCGCCTCGACCGCCGCTTGCTCGAATCCCACGAACGTCGCGTCCACGGCCAGCGACATCGCCGGGAGGGCCTCGGTTTCCCTCCGCAGATTCCAGAACACCGACGCGCCGTAATGGGACCGCTCGGACCGGGGTCCACCGACCCGAAGGTCGGCGCCGATCCCAACCATCACGTTCCGGCCAATCCCGTATTCGAGATGAGGACCAAGCACGTGGCGGGCCGGTCCCTCACCAAGGGCTAGGCCGTAGGGAAAGGACACCTCGAAGGCGTACCGCTCCACCGGGTAGGCGTCGGTGACCCGGGTCGGTCGTTCGGTGTCCAGATTTCGAAAGTCGACTTGGGAGCGGGCTTCATCGACCGCGATCACAAGTCCGGCAACGGTCGCCAACGCGAACCGTGCCCAGGGGGCGTTCATGAAAACTCCGTCAGTTGATGGACCAGCGTTACGAAATCAGGTCGCGATCAGCCAAGGAGCTGGGGTGGGGGCGTGGGGGGCTCGTGGTGGCCGGCGGCCGGGAACCCCGGCGTCGGGGGATATCGCACCGCGGTTCCCGGCGCGGGTGGCGTCGTGGTTCGGACCGCCAGGCCGGTGTCGAACGGCACGGAACACTGGGTATGGCGCTGGCACTCGGCCGGGGGGCAATGAGGACACTCCGCCGCCGGCTCGGTATCTTTCTGGTGATCGGCGTGGTGACTTTCCGCCGGGCCCGACGTCGGGCCGCTGCAATGGGCACCCCCGAGCGGGGACCACGTCCCGACACCCAGGCCCAAGACGGCGGCCAGCAGGAGGCCCCGGCGGAGCACGCTGATCATGGGGGTAGGGTAATTCGTCATCATCGTGAGGGCAACGCCGCGGGGGCGGCGGAGGTTCCAATGAGGCTCAGTCGGACGGCGGTGTTTTGGATCATCGCGGCGGCATTCGTCGCCTTCCTGGCGTATTCCAGCCTCAGGGTCCAGCGGGTCACCTGCGAGGTCTGTATCGAGTTCGGAGGCGGTAATCGGTGCGCGAAGGCGTCGGGACCGGATGAGGCCGCCGCGTCGGAGACGGCGCAAACGGCCGCCTGCGGACCGCTCGCCCGCGGCATGGACGAGACGATCGCCTGCGGGCGCCTTCGGCCCACCTCGGTCAGCTGCAAGGGCTGAGACTCCAATGGAGGTCGTTGCGATCGTATCGGTGGCCGCCCGCGCCATCGCCGTGGCGCTGGTCGCGATGGCGGGCGTCGTCGGTCTGACCCACTGGGCCGTGCGACGGCGCTACCTCGACCCCTTCGGCGCCTGGTCGCGGGGGATGCGCCGGTTGAGCGACCCGGTCCTCCGACCGATCGAGCGCCGCTTGGTCCGCTCGGGCGGCAATCCGCAGGATGGCACCCTCTGGCTGCTCGGGGTGGCCGTGGTCGCCGGGTTGCTGGTCATCGGCCTGACCCGCTGGATCCTCGGGTTCGTGTTCAGCCTGCTCCAGCTGACGTCGGCCGGGCCGATGGTGTGGATCAAGACGGTCGCCGGTTGGGCCATCGCCATCGTGATGATGGCCCTCCTGGTGCGGGTCGTCGCTCAGTGGATCGGCGCCTCGCCGTTTTCCCGGTTCATGCAGCTGGTCACCCGGTTGACGGACTGGATCATCCTCCCGATTCGCCGACGTGTCCCCGCCCTTGGGCCCATCGACGTCAGCCCGATCCTCGCCTACTTCGCGCTGTTCCTGCTGCGGGAGCTGGTCTGGGCCCTCCCGGGCGGCCGGTGAGCGATCCGGTCGCGGCGAGCGGATCGGGCACCCGACTGACGCTGCACATCCAGCCCCGGTCCAGCGTGACGGAGGTCGTCGGCCTCCACGGCGACGCCGTGAAGATCCGGATCGCCGCCCCGCCGGTGGATGGCGCCGCCAACGACGAGATCACCGGGTTCGTTGCCCGGCTGGTCCGGGTACCCCGGCGGGCGGTTCGGTTGGTCTCGGGCGGCGGCGGGCGGCGGAAGCAACTGGTGATCGACGGCGTCCCGCCGGCCACGGTTAGGCGCGCCCTCGGGCTGCCCCCTTGAGGTCGGCGTTTGGCGTTGGCACGCGGCCTGCATATCTTAGGGGACAATCGAAGTCGTGGTGATTTGCGCTGATTGCGGCCACGTAAAACAAATCGCTAAAACGCTCGCCCGGGGGCCGTTTTAGCCATCGGGTTTCGTGTTTGAAAGGAGGGACCGCCGAATGGATCGAGCTGGGCGAATTGCCGAATTTCGGGCCCTTCTCGCCCGCCGGATCGTGGTTCTGGACGGCGGGTACGGGACCATGATCCAGCGGCACCGGCTGTCCGAGGCCGACTATCGAGGCACCCGGTTCGCCGACTGGCCGAGCGACCTGAAGGGCAACACCGACCTGCTCAACCTGACTCAGCCGGACGTGGTGGCCGGGATCCACCGCGATTACCTGGAGGCGGGGGCCGACGTCGTCGAGACCAATACCTTCACCTCGACCTCGATCTCCCAGGCCGACTACGGGATGGAGTCGTTGACCCGGGAGCTCAACCTTGCCGGCGCCCGGTTGGCCCGCCAAGCGGCCGACGCCGTCGCGAAGAGCACCGGGACCCCGCGATTCGTGGCCGGCGCGGTCGGGCCGACCAATCGCTCCGGCTCACTCTCCCCGGACATCAACGACGCCGCCAAGCGCAATATCACGTTCGCCGAGCTGGTCGGTTCCTATCGGGAGCAGATCGACGCCCTGCTCGACGCCGACGTCGACCTGCTCCTCTTCGAGACCATCTTCGATACCCTCAATGCCAAGGCCGCGATCTTCGCCGCCACCGATGCCTTCCAGCACCGGGGCGAGACCGTGCCACTGTGGATCTCCGGCACGATCACCGACGCCAGCGGACGCACCCTCTCCGGTCAGACCACCGAGGCGTTCTTCACTTCGATCGCCCACGCCGAGCCGCTCATCGTCGGGCTGAACTGCGCCCTGGGGGCCCCGGCGCTCCGCCAGTACGTCCAGGAGCTTTCCCGGATCGCGCCGACCTACGTCAGCACCCACCCGAACGCGGGCCTCCCGAACGCCTTCGGCGAGTACGACGACACCCCGGCGTTCATGGCCGAGACCCTCGGCGAGTTCGCCCGGAGCGGGCTGGTCAACGTGGTCGGCGGCTGCTGTGGGACCACCCCCGAGCACATTCGCGCCATCGCCCAGGCGGTTCGCGGGGTGACGCCGCGGGCGCCAGCCGCGCCGCCCCATCGGCTTCGCTTGAGCGGTCTCGAACCGCTCACGGTGGGGCCCGACACCCTGTTCGTCAACGTCGGCGAGCGGACCAACGTCACCGGCTCACGGCGGTTCGCCAAGCTGATCGCGGACGGCAGCTACGAAACGGCGCTCGAGGTCGCTCGCCAGCAGGTCGAGAACGGGGCCCAGATCCTCGACGTCAACATGGACGAAGGGATGCTCGATTCGGCGGCCGCGATGGAACGGTATCTCCGCCTGGTGGCGGGCGAACCGAGCATCGCCAAGGTGCCACTGATGATCGACTCGTCGAAATGGAGCGTGATCGAGGTCGGTCTCGCCAACGTCCAAGGCAAGGGCGTGGTCAACTCGATCAGCCTCAAGGAGGGGGAAGCCGAGTTCCTTCGCCAGGCGCGGCTGGTCCGTCGCTACGGCGCCGCGGTCATCGTGATGGCGTTCGACGAACAGGGCCAGGCCGACACCGCCGACCGGAAACTGGCGATCTGCGAGCGGGCCTACCGGCTCCTCACCGAGCAGGTCGGTTTCCCGCCGGAAGACATCATCTTCGACCCCAACATCTTCGCGATCGCCACGGGCATCGAGGAGCACGCCAACTACGCCGTCGAGTTCATCGAGGCAACCACGCGAATCAAGGCCACCCTGCCCCACGCCTCGGTCAGCGGCGGCGTCAGCAACGTGTCGTTCTCGTTCCGAGGCAACGATCCCGTTCGCGAGGCGATTCACACCGTCTTCCTCTATCATGCGATTCGGGCCGGGATGACGATGGGGATCGTCAACGCCGGGGCGCTTCCGGTCTACGACGACATCCCCGGGGATCTCCTCGAGCAGGTCGAGGACGTGGTCTTGAACCGGCGTCCCGACGCGACCGAACGGCTCCTGGCCGTCGCCGATTCGGTGAAGGGTCAGATCGCCGCGAAGCAGCACGACCTCACCTGGCGCACCTGGCCGGTCCAACGCCGCCTCGCCCACGCCCTGGTCGAGGGGATCGACGAGTTCATCGAACCGGACACCGAGGAGGCCCGGGCCCAGGCCAAGCGGCCGATCGAGGTGATCGAGGGTCCGTTGATGGACGGGATGAACGTGGTCGGCGATCTGTTCGGCGCCGGGAAGATGTTCCTCCCCCAGGTGGTCAAGAGCGCCCGGGTCATGAAAAAGGCGGTCGCCTACCTGATCCCCTACATCGAAGCGGAAAAGTCCGTCGGCCAGCGGGCCAAGGGGCGGGTCTTGATGGCGACGGTCAAGGGCGACGTCCACGACATCGGCAAGAACATCGTCGGGGTCGTCCTCCAGTGTAACAACTTCGAGGTGATCGACCTCGGCGTGATGGTGCCCGGCGCCAAGATCCTCGACACCGCGCTCGAACGCCAGGTCGATCTGATCGGGCTCTCGGGGCTGATCACGCCCTCGCTCGAGGAGATGTCGCTGGTGGCCGCCGAAATGGAGCGGCGCGGCTTCACCATCCCGCTGTTGATTGGCGGGGCGACCACCTCCCGGGCGCACACCGCGGTCAAGATCGCGCCCGGCTACTCGGGTCCGGTCATCCACGTCCTCGATGCCTCCCGAGCCGTCGGCGTAGCCGGCAGTCTGCTGAGCGACTCCCTCAAGGACGCGTTAGTCGAAAAGACCCGCGCCGAGTATGACGAGATTCGAGTCGAGCGGGCCGGCCGCGAGGGCAAGGAGCGGTTGATCAGCATCGAGGACGCCCGTGCCAACCGGCTCCGGATCGATCTGACTCGGCCGGCGCCGGAACCGGCCTTTCTCGGGACCCGGGTGGTGGCGAAATACCCGCTCACCGAGCTGATCGACCGGATCGATTGGACCCCGTTCTTCCAGACCTGGGAGCTGGCCGGCCACTACCCGGCCATTCTCGACGATCCCAAAGTGGGAAAGGCCGCCCGCGATCTCTTCGCCGACGCGACCGGGATGCTCGACCGGATCGTCGCCGAGCAGCTCCTCGAGGCGCGGGCGGTGGTGGGTTTCTTCCCGGCGGCCGCGGTCGGCGACGACATCGCCCTCTTCCACGACCGCGAGCGCACCCGCCCGCGGAGCGTGATTCACACCCTCCGGCAGCAACATCACAAAGCCGGCGACAAACCCAACCTCGCCCTCGCCGATCTGGTGGCGCCGCGAGAGGCCAACGTTCCGGACTTCGTCGGAGTCTTCGCGGTGACGGCGGGGATCGGCCTCGACAAGCTGGTGGCCGGCTTCGAGGCCCAACACGACGACTACCGCAGCATCCTGGCCAAAGCCCTCGCCGACCGGCTGGCCGAAGCCTTGGCCGAGCGGCTCCACGAGCGGGTCCGCCGGGAGTGGTGGGGCTACGCCCCCGACGAGGCGCTCACGACCGCCGATCTGATTCGGGAGAAGTACCAGGGAATTCGGCCGGCCCCCGGCTACCCCGCCTGCCCCGACCACACCGAGAAGGCCGGTCTCTTCGAGCTGCTCGGCGGTTCGGAAGCCACTGGCATCGAGCTGACCGAGAGCTTCGCGATGCTGCCGGCCGCGGCGGTGAGCGGGTACTACTTCTGGCGACCGGAGGGCTACTACTTCGGGGTCGGCAAGCTCGGTCGCGATCAAGTCGCCGATTACGCCCGCCGCAAGGAACTGCCGGTGCCCACCGTCGAGCGGTGGCTGGCGCCGAACCTCGGCTATCAGCGTTAGGCTGGGCTCGGCACGCTACGGCTCGCGGGTCCAGATGGCGACGGCGCACCCGAAGCCGGGGCGGGTAAACTCCATCGGGATCTCGGACTGGCGCTTGTAGACCTCGATGCCCTCGATCCACCCCACCGGCAGCAAGGTCAGATCGAACTCGGGCGTCTCGGAATAGAGCAGACCGTCGAGAAAGACGCCCATCGCGGGGGCGCCGACTCCCAGCGCCGAGCACGACAGCCAGCGGTCCCGCGGCGTCATCCCGGCCCTCCGAAACACGTCCCTCAGATCGAACGGAGCCCATCGCTCGATCTCGTCGCGGACGATGAACCGCGACGCCGGCACGTGCGCCGTCGCCATTCGCCGGGCGAAGTCGGCGAGCCGGCCCCGGTACTCACGACCCCGCGCGGTGACCACCAGTTCGTCGAGCTGCTGCGGCCCGAGGCGAAGCGCGACGTCGACTGGTAAGGTGTCTCGGGCGGCGAGCGTGGCGCTGAACCGCTGTGGGGCGTAGCCAATCGCCCGAACCAGGAACAGCTCCGGCCCCGGTTGGAGCCATTCGATGGTGAACTCTCCGCGGTCGTCGGAGCGACCCCGTCGTTTGGCGGCCAGGGCCAGGATCTCGGCGCCCTCGATCGGCCGGCCGGCGGTGTCGTGGACCATGCCGACCACCGCCCCGCTCGCTTCCGGTGGCGGCAGCTGCTCCGCGAGTGCCAGTCGAGCGCAACGGGCGAACAGCCGAAGGGCGGGCGGCCCAGCCTCTCGATAGAGACGCTCGGTCACCCGAGCCAGGGGCTCGAGGAGGTCGGCACCGGGCCGAACGGGCGGCGGCCCAGGTGCCAACGGGCAGCGCGACACCAGGGTGTCTCGCAGAATCGTCGCGACACTGGCGCCCGGCTTGAGCCCGATGCTCTGGCTCTCGAGTAGCCTGACCAAGGCGTGGACTCTGACGTCGACCGGGGCCACCGGGTCCGCGGCGAGCTCGAGATCAGGGCGCGACTGGGCGGGCCGCTCCGCCGACTGGGCCAGGAGCGACGGCACCGCGACCGTCGCCGCAAGCACCATCGCGAGGCGGCTCATCGGGCCCCGCCGGCCGGTCGCGCGGCGGAGACGGCCACCGGGAGCTCGAGCGTTGGCAAGGTGGCCCGGGCGGCGGTCCGGGTTCGCCGGATGTACCACTCGGCCGCGAGGAGGTTCGGGACCCAACACATCCAGGCGATGATCCGATAGGCCGGGAGGAAGTCGCCGAGGGCCGCCGAGAGGAGCGGCAGCTCGAAGCGGAGGGTGACCGCCGCGAAGATCAGGGCGTAGCTGCGGATCATCCACTCACGGTGCGCGTCGACTCGGCGCTGCCGGATCGCGAGGAAGCCTAACGAGCTGACCAACAGCAGCACGACCGCCAAGCTGCCGAATCCGAGATGGGTCGTCATCCCGCCGAAGGTGTATGGGGCCAGATACAGCCCCGCGCCTCCCGACAAACCGCAAGCGATCAGATAGCCACGGCCGATCCACCGATGGCGGCCCCGGTGCCACCCCGGGCCACGCCGAAATTGCCAGGGACCCAGCACCATCGCGAGGGCGCCGAACCCCGCGTGGGTGCCGATACCCCAGGCATGGGCGCGAAACGACTCGGCCAGGTCCGGGGGATACATCCGATCACCGAGCACGGCCAAGGCGAGCCCGTATCCGGCCACCACCCACCCCGACACCACCACCGCCCACCAGGCGACTCGCCGCCACATGAACCGATCCTACCCACCCGGCCGGCTCGTCGCCAGACTCAGCCGGGGTAGGCCCCCACCGGCGGCTCCCACAACTCGAGCCGATTGCCCTCGGGGTCCATCACCCACCCGAACTTGCCGTGTGCCGATGCCTCGACCTTGGCGTCGACGTCGCAGCCTTGAGGAAGATCCCGCCGATGCCGGTGACGCCCCCCACGTTAGGCTCCTTGGCTGAGGGTGAGTGACACCTGGGTGAGCTCGCCGAGAAAATGGACCCAGCCGAACGGGTAGTCGGAGAGATCCGTGGTCCGGCCGAACCCGCCATGGACGAAAGTGAGCCGGGTATGGGCGCCGGCCGGTTCGAGGAGCCAGGTCAGGTGCTGGGCGCTGACCGCGGGATCGCCCCGCCAATCGGGCCAGTCGACCACGAGCTTGCGTCCGGGGACGATCTCGAGGATCCGGGTCGGACCGCCGGCGACCGTCTTCCCGTCGATCTGGTAGCTCCACCCATATTCGTAGCGACCCCCGACCCGCGGTTCGACCGTCGGCCGTCCGGGCGATCCGACCCACCGCTTCAGCGCCTCCGGTTCGATCAGCGCCCGCCAGACGGCCTCGCATGGGGCCTCGATCGTGATGGTGAACCGCACCTCGGGCGCCGGGTCGGCATAGTCCGGCAGCAGCAGGCCCTGCCCTCCCGACAAATGCGACATCAAATTGCCGACCCCGAGCCGCCAGTGGTCGTCGATCAGCTCCTTCTGTCGGGGACCGCCGAGGTCGCCGTCGACCCGGTGATGGAGGGTGAGCCGGCAGCCGTCACCTTCGGCGGCGAACGCGACGGTGACCTCGGTCGGACAGTCCCGAATCCGCCAGGAGAACCCCAATCGCCGGGGCGGCTCGAACAGGGTCAGTGCCTGAGTCGCCTGGTCGGCCGAGGGAATCCCTAACGTTCGCCGCCCCCAGAACCGGTAGGGCCGGCCGACCCGGTCGCCCACCTCGGCGTGTTCCGCGAACCACTTGGTCAACTGGGTCGGGTCGGTGAACGCCCCGAAGGTGGCCTCCGGCGTCGCGGCGACCTTCCAGGAATGCTCGTGGGTCCAAGTCATTCGGCCTCTCTCTTCGCGGCGGGCCCAGGATGATTCGATTCGACGTAGCGCTTCAACTCGTGGAGCCGAGCACCCCAGAACAACCGATACGAGTCGAGCCACTTGCCGACGTCCCGAAGCGGCTCGGGACGGAGCGAGTAGATCCGCAACTGGGCTTCCTTCCGCTCGACCACCAGACCCGCCCGTCGCAACACCCGGAGGTGCCGGGAGACGGCCGGGCGGCTCACCGGAAAGTGCGCGGCCAGATCGCCGGCGGGGCGCTCGCCCTGGCGGAGCAGATCGAGAATGCCTCGGCGGATGGGGTCGGCGATGGCGCCGTACACCTTGGGGTCAAGGCTATCTGTAACCATATGGTTACATATTAGCTCGACCAGCGGCTCGCCGCAAGATGGTCACACCTGGCACTCGGATTGCTGATCGGAATGGTGGAAAACCAGCCGGCAACCCATTAGCGTTGTCGGGACAATTGATCCGTGGTGATTTGCGCTGATTGCGGCCACGTAAAACAACCTGCTAAAACGCCCACCCGAGGCCGTTTTAGCCCCGGGATTTTTCGTTCCAGCAAGGAGTGTCTCCCGCCATGCCGACCTTACGCGAGCTGATCGACGACGGACGGGTCCACGTCTTCGACGGCGCCATGGGCACCATGCTCTACGGCCGGGGGGTGTTTCTCAACGTCTGCTTCGACGAGCTCGCCGCCAAGCAGCCCGACCTGGTTCGGGAGATTCACGCCGAGTACGTGAAGGCCGGCGCCGACTTGATCGAGACCAACACCTTCGGCGCCAACCCGTTCAAGCTGGCCCAGTACGGCTTGTCCGCCGACACCGAGCGGCTCAATGCCGCGGCCGCCCGGCTGGCGCGGGCCGCGGCCGGGGACCGCGCCGCGGTGGTGGGCGCGATCGGACCGTTAGGTGTCCGCCTCGAGCCGTTCGGCGAAGTCTCGGTGGCCGAGGCGAAGGAGGCGTTCGGGCGACAAGTGCAGGGGCTCCTCGATGGCGGGGTCGACGGGTTCATTCTGGAGACCTTCGCCGATCTCACCGAGATCAAGGCGGCGATCGAGGGTATCCGCGCCCACGGCGCGCTCCCGATCGTCGCCCAGATGACGGTCGGCCAGGACGATCTCACCGCCTACGGATCGAGCGCGGCCGTCTTCGGCCCGGCCCTCGAGGCCGCGGGCGCCGACGTGATCGGCGTCAACTGCTCGGTCGGCCCCCAGACGATCCTCGAGGTCGTCGAACAGCTGGTGGCGGTGGTGCGGGTGCCGGTCTCGGCCCAACCGAACGCCGGTCTCCCGCGGGAGGTCGCCGACCGGAAGATCTACATGGCCAGCCCCGAGTACATGGCGGAGTACGCGCGGCGGATGGTGGAGGCGGGCGCCCGGTTCGTGGGCGGGTGTTGCGGCACCACGCCGGAGCACATCAAGGCGATCCGGTCGTTCGTCCGCTCGGTGGCACCCCGCCATGCGATGGCCGTCGCCCAGGTCGAGACCGCGGTCCAGGGTGTCGAGGGGCTCCCCCTCGGCCAGCGGTCGCGTTACGGCGGGAAGCTCGCCCGAGGCGAGTTCATCACGACGGTCGAGATCGTCCCGCCGCGAGGCACCGATCCGGGGCCGATGTTCGAGCAGTGTCGCGCCTTGAAGGCCGCCGGGGTCGATGCGGTGAACGTGCCGGACGGGCCCCGCGCGCAGAGCCGAATGGGCGCTTTGCTCTCGGGGCTGATGATCGAGCGCGAGGTGGGCCTCGAGAGCGTGGTCCACTACGCCTGCCGCGACCGCAATCTCCTCGGCATGCTCTCCGACCTGCTCGGCGCCGCCGCCGCGGGACTCCGCAATTTGCTCCTGGTCACCGGCGACCCGCCGAAGATGGGACCGTATCCGGACGCGACCGCGGTGTTCGACATCGATGCGATCGGGCTCACCAACCTGGTGGCCCAGCTCAACCGGGGCCTCGACCCCGGCAAGAACCCGATCGGCAAGCCGACCAATTTCGTGATCGGGATCGGGGTCAATCCCGCCGCGCCCGATCCCGATCGGGAGCTGCGCCGTTTCGCCTGGAAGGCGGAGGCGGGCGCCGAGTTCGCGATCACCCAGCCGGTGTTCGACATCGAGCAGCTCGACCGGTTCCTCCGCCGGGTCGAATCGTTCCGGATCCCGATCATCGCGGGGATCTGGCCCCTGGTGTCGTTGCGCAACGCGGAGTTCCTCGCCAACGAGGTGCCGGGAATCACCGTGCCCTCGACCACGCTCGACCGGATGCGCCGAGCCAGCGAGAAGGGGAAGGAGGCCGCCTTGGCCGAGGGCGTCTCGATTGGCCGGGAAATGCTGGCCGCGGTCCGCGAGCGGCTTCAGGGGGCCCAGGTATCGGCGCCTCTGGGGCGAGTGCCGGTCGCGCTCGACGTCCTCGCCGGCGGTCGCGGCTGAGCGGATGACCACGACCTTGCGGCTCGACGGCGAGCCCGACGAGCGGATCCCCTTCCTCCTGAATCTGGCCGGCGCGCTCCACTCGTCGGGGCACGCGAGCCATCGGCTGGAGGAGGTTCTCGAGGCGACCAGCAGTCATCTCGGGTTGACCGGCCAGTATTTCGCGACCCCCACTTCGATCTTTGCATCGTTCGGCACCGAGCTGCTCCAGCGGACCTTCATGATCCGCACCGAGCCGATGCCGCCCGACCTCGGCCGTCTCGTGCGGGTCATCGAGATCGCGCGGGAGGTGCTCTCGGGCCGGCACTCGCCCGCCGAAGGCACTCGCCGGCTGGTCAAGCTGGAGCAGGAGCCGCGGGGGACCACCTGGTCGTCGGTCGCCGCGTTCGGGCTCATCTCCGGTGCCGCGGCGCGTTTTCTCGGGGGCGGTGGAGCGGAGATTCTGGTCGCGGCGCTGGCGGGGCTCGCGGTCGGCCTCCTGGCCAAGGTCGCGGGCCGGCTTCCCAGCCTTGGCCGGGTGTTCGAGCTCGCCGCGGCCACCCTCTGCTCGTTCGGGGTCGCGGCGATCGGAGCCACGGTGGGCGGGGTCGCGGTGCCGATCACCACGTTGGCGTCGCTGATCGTCCTGGTGCCCGGCCTCACCTTGACCACCGCGATCGCCGAGCTGGCCACCCGGCAGCTGACGGCGGGCACCACCCGGATGGCCGGCGCGTTCATGGCGTTCATCGGGATCGGCTTCGGCGTGGCGCTGGGAGGAAGGCTGGCGACCAGCCTTTTCGGGGCCGCGGCCACGGTGGCTCCCACTCCACTGCCGGCGGCGTCCATCTGGGCGGCACTCCTGATCAGCGCGGCTTCGTTCACGATCCTCCTCAAGGCCGATCGTCGCGATGCCCCCTGGATCGTGGCGGCCGCAGCCGTGGCCTTCATCGGAACCCAGGTCGGCACGGCGGTGTTAGGCGCCGAATTGGGGGTGTTCGTCGGCGCCTTGGCCGTGGGACTCGGCAGCAACCTCTTCAATCGGTTGACCCACCGCCCTTCGGTGGTCACTCTGGTCCCGGGGCTCCTCACCTTGGTGCCCGGCAGCATCGGGTTCCGGAGTGTCCTGGCCCTGATGGAGAGTCAGGTGGTCGCCGGGGTGGACGCGGCCTTCAGCATGATGCTGACCGCCGTGTCGCTGGTGGCCGGACTCCTGGCGGCGGCGGCGATCTTCCCGGAAGAACCGCTGGTGCCCAGCGCGGCGGAGGGCCGTCCCGCCGGCGTCCGGTAACCGCGGTGGGGCGAGCGGGGCGAGCGGTGCGAACCAGCGACGGCCCCTCGCGTCCGTTCGAGTCGGGAGCCTGGCGCGGAAACGAAACGGAGCCGGCTCACGCCGGCCCCGCTTCCCGAACACCGCGCAACCGCGCCTAACGAACGTCGTCGGGATCGGTCACGTCCCGGCCGCGCCCCGACAGTTGCGCCGCCGTCTCGACCAGCCGAATGAACTCGCCTCGGTAGCCGTCTTCGTCCCGGCCCCGCGCGCCCCGGGCCAGCTCGAGCACGCCGCCGAACGATGAGCGACCCTTGAACTCCGAATCCCGCAGCAACATCCCGAACTGCGCCACCGACGAGGCGAACCGGAAATCGGCCGACGGCGAGCGGCTTTCCTGGCGAACCACCCGCTCCAGCAGGCGGCTGGTGGCCCCGGTCGGCTCCTTGTAGCGCAGCTTGACGGTGAACCAATCACCGGAGGAATCCGAGCCGCGCGACCGGCGGTTCTGGTACTTGAGCGGATCGACGGCGCCATCGCCGTCCTGGCCGTCGGCGGGCACGATCTCGTAGAGGGCGGTGACCGCGTGACCGGCGCCCATCTCGCCCGCATCCTTGGTGTCGTCGTTGAAGTCCCGATCGGCCAGGATCCGATTCTCGTAGCCGACCAGCCGGTACGACTTGACTCTCGCGGGATTGAACTCGACCTGGATCTTCACGTCCTTGGCGATCGTCAGCAAGGTGGCGCCCAACTCCTGGACGAAGACCTTCTTGGCCTCGAGCAGATCGTCGACATAGGCGTAGTGACCGTTCCCCTTGTTGGCCAGCTGTTCCATCTTGGCGTCCTTCAGGTTGCCGGTGCCGAACCCGAGCACGGTCAGGAACACCCCGTCCTTGCGGCGCTCTTCGATCAGCCGAACCAACTCGCCTTCGCTGGAGACGCCGACGTTGAAGTCGCCGTCGGAGGCCAGGATGACCCGATTGTTCCCCTCGGCGATGAAATGGTCCCGCGCCACTTTGTAGGCCAGCTGGATGCCGGCGCCCCCGGCCGTCGACCCGCCGGCCTCGAGGCCGTCGATCGCTCCGAGAATCCGATCCTTCTCGCGGCCCGGGGTCGACGGTAACACCAGGCCCGCGGCGCCGGCATACACCACGATGGCCACCCGATCTTCATCGCGAAGCTGGTTGACCAGCAGCCGGAAGGCCGATTTCACCAACGGCAGCTTGTCGGCACTCTGCATCGACCCGCTCACGTCGATCAGGAACACCAGGTTGGTGGGCGGCAGCTCGTCCATCGACAGCCGCTGGCCCTGGAGGCCGATCAGCGCCAACTTGTGGCCCGGCCGCCACGGAGCGTTCGACAGCTCGGTCGTGATCGAGAACGGGGCCCGGTCGCGGGCGTCCGGATAGTCGTATCGGAAGTAGTTGATCATCTCCTCGACCCGCACCGCGTCCTTGGGCGGCAGCTGACCCTCACGGAGGAATCGACGGACGTTGCTGTAACTGCCGGCGTCCACGTCGATCGAGAAGGTCGATAGGGGTTGCCGGGCGGACGACTGCCAACCGTTGTCCGCGAGGTACTTGTATTCCTCGGTATTGAAAGCGTCTTGGGCGACTCGGTAGCGGGCCGCGTTGAGGGACGGAGCCCCCGCGGCCCCGGTGACACCCCGGATCTTGAGTTGGGTACCGCGCGATTCCTTCCCGGGAGTCGCGATCTCTCCGGGCTTCGTGCTCCCGGTGGTCACGATCTCTTCGAGTTTCATACTCTGGGCCCGGAGCACGTGGTCGACCCGGACCACTTGCCCGTCCTTCAGCACCACCGCCCGGCGACTCGGCTCGTAACCGATGAGGCGGGCGGTCACCGTCTGATTCCCGGCGGTAGCTCGGTCGATTCGGTAGCGGCCGGCGCGATCCGACACCGCTTGGAACGAGGTGCCTTCAATAGCGATGGTCGCCCCAGCCAGCGGCGCGCCGGCGGCATCGCTGACGGTGCCTTCGACGGCGGCTCCGGAGCGAGTCAAGGGATTGGGAGACGGGGAAACCAGGAAGAGACCGGCCATCAGGCCGAACGACCACGGGGCGCGCATCGGTAGCTCCAAGCTGTTGGTGCCGGGAGATGCCAGGGCCCCCCTGGGTTGCACACCGGGGCCTAACTCAGAGGGGAACCACCTCGAAATCGAGCCGCGCGGCCGCCGCGAGCAACCGCTGGTCATAGGAGGCGAGCCGGGGCCGTTGGCCCCGCTGGCGGAGGAACTCCATCGAGGCCAGGTGAATCGCGTCCAGGGTCCGGACCCGAATCGGGAACGGCTCAGTGGCTCGGACCAGGACGACCCGATCGAGCTCCAGGAACGCCAGCCGAGCCATGGCTCCCTCGGCGAGGGCCCGGTGGGTTTTCACCAGGCCCAAGCCGTTGATGCGGGTCCACACTTCGTACTCGAGCAGCCGACTGGTGACCAGGGTTTCCGACCAGAGCGACTCGGGTGGCCTCCGGTCCTCGGCCAGCAGCTGCGCGAGCAGCACCGAGGTGTCGAGGTAGATCACCGGTCGCCCCGGTCCGCCTCGAGTTGCTCAAGGAGCGTGGCCAATGGCATGGTCGGGCTACCCAGGGGTGGGTCGGCGGACCCCACCACGGCCGGCGTCAGCCACCCCTGGCGGACCGCGTCCGCCAGTCTGGCGTCCGAAGCCAGGAGACTTCGGCCACCCCGAGGGGGGACCAACTCGGCAACGACGCGCTCGCGGTCGGTGACGAGAATGGTCTCGCCAGCGGCCGCGAGGCGGACGTACTCGGCGAGCTTGTTCTTGAGGACCTTCAGGCCGACGGCTAACATGTCTCCAAGGTAGCTTCTGGTAGCTACCTCGTCAACTCGGGAATGCGGCAGGGTTGTCATGGCCACAATCTGGCACAGTGCGTTCGACCCCGGTAACCAAAATCACCCATGAAGGATCATTCCAACGCGCCGCGCCGTGTTCCGCTTCTCACGGTCGGCCGGCGGAGGCTATCTTTCCCGGTCCCCAGCATGGCCAATCGACGCCGGAGCATCCGTGTCCGAGACCCTAACGTCCGCCCCCGCACTGACATCGCTCTCCGAAGAGGAGCAGCTCTTTCGCCAGACCGTCCGTGATTTCGCTGACACCGAGGTCCGGCCCCATGTGATGGAGATGGACGAGGCCGGCAAGTTCCGGCCCGACATCGTGGCCAAGATGTTCGATCTGGGGCTGATGGGGATCGAGGTTCCCGATCAGTGGGGAGGCGCCGGGGGCAACATCTTCCTGGCCACCCTCGCGATCGAAGAGCTGGCCCGGGTCGATGCCTCGGCGGCGATCTACGTCGACGTCCACAACACCCTGGTCAACAACGCCCTGCTCCGGTGGGGAACCGAGGAGCAGAAACAGCGTCTCTTCCCGCGGATGACCGCCGGCCTGTTGGGCGCGTACGCCCTCTCGGAACCGGCCAGCGGTAGCGACGCATTCGCGCTGCAGTGCAAGGCCGAACTCAAGGGCGAACACTGGGAGCTGACCGGTCGCAAGTTCTGGATCACCAACGGCGCCGAGGCGGGGATCTTCATCGTGTTCGCCAACACCGACTTCAGCAAGGGCTACAAGGGGATCACCGCCTTCCTGGTCGAACGCGGCTTTCCGGGATTCTCGGTCGGCAAGAAGGAGAACAAGCTGGGGATCCGGGCGTCGAGCACCTGTGAGTTGATTCTGGAAGGGTGTCGGGTACCGGTGAGCAACGTCCTCGGGCCGGTGGGCATCGGGTACAAAGTGGCGATCGAGACGCTCAACGAGGGCCGGATCGGAATCGGGGCCCAGATGATCGGCATCGGTCAGGGGGCGCTCGACGCGGCGGTGGCCTACGTCAAGGAGCGGCGGCAGTTCGGCAAGGCGATCGGCGATTTTCAGGGCGTCCAGTTCCAGCTCGCCCAGATGAAGGTGGAGCTCGAGGCGGCCCGGCTGGTCGTGTACAACACCGCGCGACTCAAGGACCAGGGCCTGCCGTTCGTCGAGGAGGCCGCGATGGCCAAATTGTTCAGCTCCCAGGTCGCCAACCGCATCGCCGGTCAGGCGTTGGAGTTGTTCGGCGGCTACGGCTACTCGAAGGAGTATCCGGTGGAAAAGTTCTACCGCGACGCCAAGATTGGCACGATTTATGAGGGTACCAGCAACATGCAGTTGCAGACCATCGCCAAGGCGATGTTGCGGTAGTTGATGGAGTTAGCTCCGGCGGCCGGGCTGCCCCGCTGGAAGGGAGTGGGACACCTGATGCCGCGAATGGTCTCGCGAAGTGTCGTATTGGGACTCACCCTCCTCGGGCTAGCGGAGGGGGTGCGGGCCCAAGACTCGGTGCGAACCCGGGCCACTCTCCAGCAGCAGCTCGACGCCTGGTTCAAGACCGCCTCGAAACGCGCCCCGGGCACCTGGGGTGTCGCGGTCGGTGACCCGCAAGGCCGCCTGGTTTGGGGCCTCGACCCCACCCGGCCGATGATCCCCGCCTCGACAGTCAAGCTCCTGACCACCGGTTTCGCCCGCAGCGTGCTCGGCGGCGACGCCCGGAAATCCACTCGGGTTCTGGGCGCGGGCCAACTCGATCCGGAGTCGGGTACCTGGAACGGCGTCTGGCAGCTCGAGCTGAACGGCGACCCGACGCTCGAGCACCGCGGCCAGGACGCCACCGGGCTCGACGAGCTGGCGACTCAGCTCGCGGCCCGGGGAATTCGCCGACTGACCGGACCACTCGCCGTCACCAGCAGCGAAGGGACGCCGGACGCGAGTTTCCCGACCAGCTGGTCGGTGCGCCATCGGGGCCGTCCGTTCGCGCCGCTGGTCGGCAATCTGACGATTCACGACAACCTGGTCGCGGTCACCGTCGCGCCGAACGCCCGGATCGGGCGGCCGGTGACGATCACCGGGGCCGCGCCGCGCGGCGCCGACCACCTGTTCGTCGTCAAAGCGAAAACGGTCAAGGGGCGCCGGTCCCGATTGCGGATCGAACCCCAACCTAACGGCAGCTATCTGATCGCCGGCACCCTCGGCAACCGGGCGCGCGCCCGGACCATCACCCGGGCCGCCACCGACGTCCGCGTCCTCCTCGAATCGGCCTGGAAGACCGCGCTCGACGACGCCGGGATCGAATGGCTCCCGGCCGGCGGTTTGGGGACCAGGACGGCCACGCCGCTGGTGCTCGCCGAGGTGCGGTCGCCCGTGTTCGACTCGATCGCGAGCGAGGTCAATCGGCGCAGCCTCAACCTGGGGGCCGAGCTGCTTCTCCATTGGGCGGCCGGCACCGACCAGATCCCCGCCGACCGGCTCACCGCCCACGTCCAGCAGATCACCGGCGACTTCGCCGGGGTCAAGCTGGTCGACGGCAGCGGGCTCTCCGATCAGAACCGGGTCTCGCCGTGGACCTTCGTCTCCTACCTGGCCCGGTTCCCGCTGGCGCCGGGCGGGCGCAACTTTCCGATGCTCCTGCCGGCCAACGGGTCGGGCACCTTGTGGACCCTGGCGAGTGGCCTGCCCGAGCGCGGGGTGGTCCGGGCCAAGACGGGCACGTTAGGCAACGTCGCCTCGCTGGTCGGCTACCTGGGCCGCCCCGACGGGGTGCTCCTGGTCTCGGTGATCTACAACGGAACTCGGGTCCGGTCGGCGCGGAAGGCGCAGTGGGAGCTGTTTCGGACCCTGGGCGCCGACGGCGTCGTCATCCCTGCCGACTCGCTCGACAGCGAGTCACTCGGCTCCGAAGAAGAACCACCCCCCGCCCGCTAGCTCTCCGGCACTTCGTCTTCCCACAACGCGAGGATGTTCCCGTCGGGATCGGCGACCATCGCCATGATTCCCCACGGCATCTGGGTCGGCTCGGAGACGAACCGGACCCCTTTGGCGTGGAGCTCGCCCGCGAAGTGAACCAGCCCGGTCACGAAGAGCGTCACCCCGGTGTGCCGCCCCACCAGCGCCTTGGCATCGGCATGCACCGCCGGGTGGACGCCCAGGTGCGGCGGCTCGGGAAACAGCTCCAACCCGAACGACCCTTGGTTACTGACCGGGATGCCGAGCACGTCACGATAGAACTGGGTGGCTCGCTCGAGGTCATGGACGAAGATCGCGACCGAGTGCATCCGGGTGATCATGGGGCGGTGAACCTGGCAAAGGCGTGGCGAAAGTTGCGACGCATCCCGGCGAGCCCGGGGCGTTCGAGGGGGGTGTCGCCGAACCGCTCGGCGAACTCGGCGTCCGTCATCCGTTCGAAGAAGTCGGGATCGGCGGAATCGATCGCGTCCCGATCCCGATAGGCCGGGTTGGACGTCGGCGTGGCGAACCGTTGGTTCCAGGGGCAGACATCGTTGCAGATGTCGCACCCGAACGCCCAACCCTCGAACCGGCCGGCGAGTTCGGCCGGTGGCTCGCCGCGATGCTCGATGGTGAGATAGGAGAGGCAGCGAGTCGCGTCGAGAACGCCCGCTTCCGGAAAGGCGCCGGTCGGGCAGGCATCGAGGCATCGGGTGCAGGTACCGCAATGGTCGGTGGGGAACGGGGCGTCGGGGCCAAGGACCAGATCGGTGAGCACGGTGCCGATGAAGAAGAACGATCCCACTCCAGGCCTGATCAGCATGGTGTTCTTCCCGATCCAGCCGAGTCCGGCCCGATGGGCCAACTCCCGCTCGGGGACCGGACCGGCATCGACGAATGGCCGCGCGATGGTCGCGCCAGCGGCGAGAATCGCGGCCGCGAGTCGCTCCAGCCGTTCTCCGCAATCGCGATGGTAGTCCTGGCCTCGGGCGTACTTGGCGATCTTGACCCCGACCGCCGGCGTCACCGCGGAGTCGGGGTAGTAGTTGTCGAGCACCACCACCGCGGTACGGGCGCCCGCCACGATGTCCGCCGGTCGTTTTCGCTTGGCCGCCTGGCGATGGAGATAGCGCATCGTTCCGCCATAGCCCTCCGCCAGCCACCGATCGAGCTGATCGGCTCGGGTGCTGGGGGCGAGGTCGGCGAAGCCGCAGGCCAGGAACCCGAGCCGCTCCGCCTGCCGGCGAATGTCAACTTCCGTTGGCACGCCAACCGCCGGTGATGAGCCGAGCACCGCGCTCGAAGGTGAAGTACGACCAAGCCCACTCGAACATGACCAGGACCCGGTTGCGAAAGCCGATCAGGAAGAAGATGTGGACGAAAACCCAGAGGAACCACGCCACGAACCCCGCCGTCTCGAACCGGCCGATGTCGGCGACGCCGCGCCCCCGCCCGATCACCGCGAGCTGGCCCTTGTCGCGATACCGGAACGGGCGGCGGGTCTCGCCGGTCAGGTCCGCCTCGATCGCGGCGGCGGCGTACTGGCCCATCTGAATCGCGGCGGGGCAGACTCCCGGTACGGCGGGGCGGCCCGGCTGGGGCCCGAACGCCGCCGCGTCGCCCAAGACGAAAACCTCGCGATGCCCCGGGATCGAGCAGTCGGGCTCGACGAACACCCGGCCCTGACGGTCGAGCGGCACGCCAAGCGACGCGAGCAGCGGGCTCGCGGCGTTGCCCGCGGCCCAGATCACGGTCGCGGCGGGAATCCGCCAGTCCGCCGCATGGACGTATCCGGGTTCCACCGACGTGACCAGGGTCTCAGTGCGCACGTCGACGCCGAGATGGCGAAGGGCTTCCTTGGCACGATCGCTCAACTCGGGTGGATACGACGGCAGCAGGCGGGGACCGCCCTCGAGCAACATCACCGTGGCGTCGCGGGAGTCGATTCGCCGGAAGTCACGCCGCAACGCGAACTTCCGGATCTCGGCAAGGGCACCGGCCAACTCCACGCCGGTCGGGCCGCCGCCGATCACGACGAACGTGAGCAGTCGCTGGCGAGCGACCGGCTCTGGTTCCCGTTCCGCCCGCTCGAACGCGGTGAGCACTCGGCGGCGAATCTCGATGGCATCTTCCAGGCTCTTGAGGCCAGGCGCCAACTCCTCCCAGTCTGGCTTACCGAAGTACGAGTGGCGGGCCCCCGGCGCCAGGGCGAGATAGTCGTAGCCCACTCGACTCCCGTCGGTGAGCTCGATGGCGCGAGCCGCGACGTCGACTCGGGCCACCTCGCCGAGGAGCACCTCGACGTTCTTGGCCCGACGGAGGATCGACCGGATCGGGGTCGCGATGTCGCCCGGCGAGAGGGCGGCGGTCGCAATCTGGTAGAGCATCGGCTGAAACAGGTGGTGATTAGTGCGGTCGACGAGCGTCACCTTCACCGGCCGCTTGGCGAGCGCCTTGGCCACGTGGAGGCCGGCGAACCCGCCGCCCACGACCACCACGCTGGGCGTGGCGGTCACAGTCGCATCGTTTCCCGCCGCCACCGGGCGAATCGGATCACGTCGTGGACCGGCGGCACCGCGGCTTCGTCGCCATAGGCGGTGTACATCCGCCACCGCAGATAGGCGGGGTCCGGGGCTGGCAGGAACGGTGGATGTTTCCACCAATCGCGCCGTCGGAAGGCCCAGCCGGTCTTGAGCAGATCGAGGGCCAATCGCGGATTGACGGCGGCTCGCGCCACCAGCGCCATCGTCAGCCCGGCCCAACTGGTTGGGGCGTTCGGCGGCGGATCGGCGGGGGCGGACATGGCGGGATAATATAGACAGGTCGCGCGGCCCTGCCCCGGGTTCGAGTGTATATTCCCGCCCGTTTCCCACCTTCCGGAGCACTGCGTGACCCATAACCCACTGGAGCACAGCAGCGGCCGAAGCGGACCGACGGCGGACGAGCTGCTGCTCTCCAGGCCAGTCGGACCCGATCGCCCCGACGCGTTTCGGAAGACCGATCCCTGGCGCGTCCTCCGGATCCTCGGGGAGTTCGTCGAGGGCTTCGAGAAGCTGAGCGACATCCAGGACGCGGTGACGATCATCGGCTCGGCGCGAACCGGGACCGACGACCCCTACTACCAGGCCACCGTCGACACGGCTCGGCTCCTCGCCAAGGCGGGGTTCCCGATCATCACCGGCGGGGGCCCCGGAATCATGGAGGCGGGCAACAAGGGCGCGGTCGACGGCAACGGGTTGTCGATCGGGGTCAACATCGAGCTGCCCTTCGAGCAAGACACCAACCAGTACGTGCGCCGGAAGCTGTTCTTCCGGTTCTTCTTCGTCCGCAAGACGATGCTGGCGAAGTACTCTCGAGCGTTGATCGCCTTTCCCGGCGGGTACGGGACGCTCGACGAGCTGTTCGAGTTCCTCACCCTGATCCAGACTGGCAAGATGGAGCCGGTGCCCATCGTCCTCTTCGGGAAGTCGTACTGGGGTCCGATGTGCGACTGGCTCCGCAACACGATGGCCGCCGAGGGCAAGATCAATCCAGCCGATCTCGACCTGTTCGGGTTGGTCGATACCCCCGAAGCCGCCGTCGAATACATCAACGCCCACCGCGAGTCCTGACCGAGCATGGCCAAACCCACGAGCGGACGAGGGCACCTCAAGGGCCCCAAGATCAACCCGAAAGCGATCACCGGCCGGGAGTCGGTCGCCGAACTGATCGACAACGCCTTCCTGGCCTACAACGCCGGCCGTCTCAACGAAGCCTGCCACCTGTTCGCCGAGCGGATGCTCGACCCGAAAGTGACCGTCGGAATGAGCCTGACCGGCGCGATGACGCCGGCCGGGCTCGGGATGAGCACCATCATCCCGCTCCTCGAGGCCGGATTCGTCGACTGGATGATCTCGACCGGCGCCAATCTCTACCACGACGCGCACTTCGCCCTCGGGCTGTCGCTCCATCAGGGCACCCCATTCGCGGACGACGTCGTGCTCCGCAACGACGGGGTGGTGCGGATCTACGACATCTTTTTCGACTACAAGGTGCTCCTGTCGACCGACGCGTTCATCCGCGAGGTCTCGGCGCGGGAGGAGTTCCAGCGCCCGATGAGCAGCGCCGAGTATCACTATCTGCTGGGCGGATACATCCACCAGCGGGAGAAGAAGCTCGGCCTGAAGAAACGATCGCTCCTCGGGGTGGCGCACCAGCTCGGCGTGCCGATCTACACCAGCTCGCCGGGCGACAGCTCGATCGGGATGAACGTCGCCGAGCAGGCCTTGGCGGGGAGCAAGCTCCGATTCGACGTCAGCGCCGACGTCAACGAGACCGCGGCGATCGTGCTCGAGGCCAAGCGTTCGGGCGGCAAGAGCGCGGCATTGATCGTGGGCGGCGGGAGCCCGAAGAACTTCCTGCTCCAGACCGAGCCGCAGATCCAGGAAGTGCTCGGCATCGACGAGCGGGGCCACGACTATTTCCTCCAACTCACCGACGCCCGCCCCGACACCGGCGGCTTGTCCGGCGCCACGCCGGGCGAGGCGGTGAGCTGGGGCAAGGTCGACCCGGACATGCTGCCGGGCACGGTGGTCTGCTATCTCGACAACACCGTCTCGCTACCGTTGATCACCGCGTACGCCAAAGAGCGGATCGGGAAGCGCCGGCTCCGGCGCCTCTATCACCGGCGGGAGGCGATGATGGCGCGGCTGATGAAGGAGTACCGGACCGCGTTGGCGTTTCGAAACCAACGGGCCGAGGCGGCGAAGAAGGTGAAGACGTGAACGGGCGCGGGGCGTAGGGCGCAGGGCGCAAGACTCAAGACTCAAGACTCAGGACTCAAGACTCAAGTGTGAGGGCTGAGGGGGGGCGGGGGGCGCCGGCGCTTGCCGGTGGCTAACTGGTGGGAGCGGAGAGGTGTTCGGCGATGATCAGCCAGGTTCCTCCGATTCGTTGGAAGACCGCCGTCCACGCTCCCTGGAGCACGTGGGGGCGGCCGGTCGGGGCGAGGTGTGGGATCGACCAGGTGCCGGTCAGGACCGCGCCATCGGGACCCAGTCGATCGACGTAGACTTCGTCCCAGACCCATTTCGCGTCCCGCATGTTCTGCCCGGTGTTGTGCCAGAAGGCCGCGATGCCGGCCCGGAGTGAGTCACCGGACGAGACGATCTGGCCGCCGCTGGCCGAGACCACCCGCCCGGCGGCGGGATAAAGGGCACTCATCCGGTCGGCGACCCCGGGACGGCTGAAGTCGTAGGCGTCGGCGATCCGGGCCTTGAGGGTATCGGCAAGGGCGGCATCGGCGAGCGAGGAGCTGAGGAGGGCGTCGTCGCCGGGGTCCGGCTGGCCCTGTTGGCACCCGGTGAGCACCGCGGCAATGAGCGCTATTGCGGTCCAAAGCACCTTCATTGGGTCCTCCAAGATGGCCTCGCGTACGGCGCTCTGTCGGGATGGCGTCCGGGGGGGCGGGGTCGAGCGGTGTCACTGCCCGGATCGCCCTCGCCCCGCCGAGGCAAATCTATGGTAGATTGCCTGGAGCGTTTCCCTCGCTGGAGGACAACTGACATGCGCCTCTCCCCCGGTTCCTCTCTCATGCTACTGACCCTCGTCGCCAATGGGCTGCTGGTTGGCTGTTCCGGTCCGGCGGCGGAGCCTGTGGCCCAGCCGGTTCGAGACGTCAGCCTGGTTCAGCCGGCGGTGTCGGACGCCCCGTTGGTCTCTCCGCTCGAATCCGGTCGGCCGGCCCCGGTCCGTGCCCCAGCCCGGCGGCAGGCGTCACGCCCCAAGCTCGACCCGGTGGCCGTGGTCGCGATGGACCGGGCGCCCACGGTCAGCGCAAGCGCCACGACCGCGGTGTCCGAAATCGTCGAGGCGCCAATGGCAGTGGCTCCGGCCGCCGAGCCGCTTGAGGTGGTGGTTGGCCGCGGGATCGAGCCGTCCTACGGCGGGGGCCAGATGATCACCCCCGACCTGACCACGGGACGGCGGGGGCCGTCGGTGGTCATCCGGGGCGGGCGCGGCGGGATCCACGATGATTGTGACATCCACCGGCCCGGAGTGCGTCGGGTACCGATGGCGATCAACCAGGTGGCGCCGCCGCGGATGTCGTTCCCGCGCGGGGGGATTCGCTAGGCAGTTCCGACGCAGTCAACCGGCGGGGTCCCTGCTCGATCGCGACCCCGTCGGCCCCGCTGGCTCAGGCCCCCCAGACCCGCTCGTAGGCCCGCACCCAGTTGCCGCCCAGCACCTTCGCGATGTCGGATGCCGACCACCCGCGAGTCCGGAAGCCCCGCACCAGATTCGGCAGCTTCGAAATGTTCTCGAAGTCCTTGACGGTGATCGCTGGCCCGTCGCTCAGAGCCTCGGGCGGAAAGGTGATCGACTGCTCGGCCTGCATGTTGAACGTCTCGCCCCAGCCCCAGACGAAATCCGGCCCCATCCCGATGTGGTCGATCCCGATCAGCTTCTTGACGTAGTCGTACTGGTCGAGGTGCGTCTCGAGGCTGGCCTGCGGACTCGACTTCCCGTGGGCCTTGTAGTTCCCGGCGTGGCGGGTCTGGAAGTCGGAGATCGCGGTGATTCCGACGACGCCGCCGGTCTTGGCGATCGCCTCCATGACCCGATCGGAGGTGGCCCGGATGTTGGGCACCAGCGCGGCCGCGTTGGTGTGGGTGCAGACCACCGGCACGCCGCTCGAGATCGCCAGCGCGTCGAGGCTGGTCTGCTCGCCGGTATGGCCGCCGACGTCGAGGAGAATCCGCTTCTGGTGGATCTGCTCGACGAGCCACCGCCCCGCTCGAGTCAGCGGCACCCGCGGATCGACGCACCCACCCCCGAAGATGTTGGCGACGTTGTAGCAGATCCCGTGAATCCGGAGGCCGAGGTCGTAATACACTTGGAGCCCGGCCCCGATCCGGCCGTAGGTGCCCGTGGGATCCTTGGGCACCAACGCCTCGAGCAGGTTGGCGTGCTGGGCGCCGAAGATGATCGACATCTTGCCCTGGCGCTTGGCTTCCCTCATCTCGCGGACGGTCACCACGGGAAGGATGGTCTCCCGATGACGAGCGAGGAACCCATACGTCATCCCGTAGCTCGCCGGGTCGCCGAGGCTCTTGTGGACGCAGTCGACCCCGCCGGTCTTGAGGAGGCCGAGAAAACCTTCGTTGACGATCGAGGTGTCGAGGCCGTCCACGACGAGTTCGGTGTTCTGCGCGACTGAGCTTGGCGAGCGCCGGGTCAGGCTCGGGGTCGCGGCGCTCGCAACCAGGGTTTGGGCAAAGGTCCGTCGATCCACGGTCTACCTCCAGACGTTGCGGGTGTCATCGCTCCGGTCGAAAGTCGCTTCCGAACGGCTCGGCGGCAAGCGGTGCCCGCGGTCGCCGTGGAGAAACCTGCCGAGGGATGGCCCCGGGACCGTTCCGGTACGACATTCAGTCCGTGCCCAATCCACCCGATAGCTTCGAGGCGGCCACCTACCGCAAGGTGAGCCGCCGCCTGATCCCCCTGCTCTTCGTCGCCTACATCGCCGCCTATCTCGATCGGGTCAACGTCGGCTTCGCCAAACTCGGCATGGCCGCCGATCTCGGCTTCAGCGATACCGTCTACGGGCTCGGCGCGGGGATCTTCTTTCTCGGCTACTTCCTGTTCGAAGTGCCGAGCAACGTGATCCTCCAACGGGTCGGGGCGAGGCGGTGGATCGCCCGGATCATGATCACCTGGGGCCTGCTCTCCGCGGCCACGATGTTCGTGACCACCGCCACCACGTTCTACCTGATGCGATTCCTGCTCGGCGTGGCGGAAGCGGGGTTCTTTCCCGGAGTGATCCTCTATCTGACTTACTGGTTCCCGCGAGCGGAGCGGGGCCGCCGAACCGCGGCGTTCATGACCGCGGTGGCGGTCGCCGGGGTGATCGGCGGGCCGGTGTCCGGGTGGATCATGGGCAACCTTGGCGGAGTTGGCGGCTGGGCCGGGTGGCAGTGGCTCTTCCTGCTCGAAGGCATCCCGTCCGTCGTGATCGGGCTGGTGGTACTCGCCTTCCTCGATGACGGCCCCGCCGGCGCTCGGTGGCTGACCGAACCGGAGCGAGCGTTGCTGGTGGCCCGGCTCGCGGACGACGAGCAGGCCAAGCGGTCGGAGACGGCGCCTCGGCAGACCATTGGCGGCGCGTTCACCGATCCGCGGATCTGGCTGTTCTGCGTGGTCTACTTCGGGCTCGCGCTGGGGATCTACGGAATCTCGTTCTGGCTCCCGCAGATCATCAAGGAGACGATCACGACCGACAACGTGCGGATCGGGCTCATCTCGGCGATTCCCTGGATCGCGGCCACCGTGGCGATGGTCTGGAACGGCCGCCGATCCGACCGGACCGGCGAGCGCCACTGGCACACGGCTGGCCCCGCTTTGATCGGCGGAATCGCGCTCGGGGTGAGCGCGCTTCCCGGGGTCGGCGGTTGGGCCGGCATCGCGGCGATCACGGTGGCCACGGCGGGAATTCTCTCGGCCGCGTCGAGCTTCTGGTCGCTGCCGACGGCGATCTTGAGCGGCGCGGGCGCGGCGGCCGGGATCGCCTGGATCAACTCGGTCGGCAATTTGGCTGGCTACGCGAGCCCTTACCTGGTCGGGAAGATCCGCGACCTCACCCACAGCATGGTCGCCGCGATGGTCCTACTGGCGAGCGGGTTGGTGATCTCGGGGTTGCTGGTACTGGCGACGCGGACCGCGGCCAGAAACTCGCCACGCCCCTAGGTACGCCGGGGCCACGTTGGATTGGCCGCCGTGCGCTCGGGGCGGTTATTTCGGCCGCGGCGCCAAGGCGGCTTGGGCGGCCGCCTTGGTCTCCGGCGAGGTCCACCGCGGGAGGAGATCGGTCACCAGGTAGCGTCGGTCCGCGTCGCTCAGGTCCAGCACGCCGGCCCGAAGCGAACGCTTGGTGGCCGCGTAGACCGCCGCCGGATGGCGGGCCACCGCTTCGAGCCATTGCCGCGTCGCCTCGAGCGGATCGGCGGACACCTCGTCGATGAAGCCGAGACGCTGGGCCGTCCGGGGGTCGTAGAGGCCCGCCTCGAGCAGCACCCGCTCGTGCGTCTGTCGCGAGATCCGGTGGCGGACCAGCCGGAGAATCTTCCGGGGAAACTCCAGCCCGATGGCCACTTCATTCAGTCCAATCCGCACCCGCGGATCCTCGATCGCGACCCGATGGTCGGCGCAGAGCGCGATCACCGCGCCGCCGGCGATCGCGTGGCCGTTCACGCAGGCCGCGACCGGACCCGGATAGCCGAAGAGCGCGTCGACCAAGTCGTCGAGCACGCCGAGGTAGCGCTCCATGGCCACCCGGTCTGCCGCGGCGACCTCTTTGAGGTCGAGCCCCGCGGAGAAGACGCCGCCGCTGCCCACGATCAAGAGCGGGCGCCCGCCCGCCTCGCGGGCCTGGCGGATCACGTCGCGCATCAGGGCCGTCGAGAGCGCGTTCTTACCCGGCCCATTGAGGGTGAGGGTGACCATCCGCGACATGGGATAACCTCGCCAGGGTTGCCCGGCGGTCGGGGCGAAGGACTACGAACCTCGCGGCGGCCGGCGCCGGAGCAGGTCGAGGATCCGAAACGGCCGGCGCCGCTGCTCGGCTTCCGCCCGGGCCAGCGCGTCCGCGGGCGTTTCGCCGCCGGTCACGTCTCGGAGGACATCGAAGGTCGCTGCGTCGACGTCCTGGTCCGGGTTCTTGATGGGGGTCGATCGCTTGGGCATGAAAGAACGCTAGGCCGGCCCGGCCGAGAAGACAAGGAGCTCACCCGAGCGGGGAGCTGTGCGAACTCCGGACCCTCGTGCATCTCACTGGCATGCGAAACCACCCAACCCGAGCTTGCCTCCTCGGGCTCGGCGTCCTCTGCCTGGCCCGCGCGGTCCAGGCGCAGCGCGTCGAGCTGTCGCTGACCACGATCGATCACACCCCGCTGGTGCTGGCGGTCGGCGACACCATTCGGGCGCTCGCGACCCGGTACACCTGCCTCGCATCCGGGGATGACTGCCTCGGCCGCGATCCGAGACCGGTGCGGGCGCAGTGGCGATCCGGCGACTCGACGATCGCGACCGTGACCCGCGATGGCTTGGTCACCGGGAAGCGGCCCGGCCGCGCGCTGTTGTGGGCGACGGTCGCCGGCCGGGAGGCGAGCGGCACGGTCGAGGTGACGCCGCCGGCGACCAGCCTCCGGTGGCGCTATTCGCCGCTCCGACCGGCAATCGGCGATACGCTCCGGGCGTTGGTGATGTTGGTGGGGGCATCGGGCGAGGTGGTCGGGCAGATTCCTCCGGTGGTCCACATCCGGGGGACCGGCATGACTGGCGACATCATCAGCTTCGATACCGATCGGGAAGCCTGGCTCACGATCGCGGCGCCGGGCAAGATCGTCCTGGTGGGACAGCTGGGGCACCGTCGCGATACCCTTCGCCTGGTGATCTCGCCGAATCGCTAACGCTGATTGGGCGTAGATTACCGGATGATGCCCTCCCCCGCCGCCAGCCCCGTTGGGCGACTCGTCCCGATCGTGGCGATGCTTGGTCTCTCGGTCGCCGCGCCCGGAACGGGACAGTCCCCGAGCGACGCCCCCCGGATGTCTCCCATTCAGTCGGAGTTCTTCACCCTGCCGGGCTCGCTATCGAACGCCTGGGCCGATTTCGACAACGACGGCGATCTCGACCTGGCCGTCTCCAGCACCACCGGTCTTCGGCTCTATCGGAACACGGCCGCCGGGTTCCTCAGCGTCGGCGAGGGACTCGGGATTCCGGCCACCAGCTACGAGATTCGGGGCTTGAGCTGGGGCGACTACGATCGCGATGGCTGGGTCGATCTCATCGCGGGCCCAATCGCCGCGGATCGGACCACGATGGTGTTTCACAACGACCGAGGGAAGCGGTTCACCGAAGTGGCCGCCGCGCTGGGCCTCACGATTCCCGGCCGGTCCGCCCGGGTCACCAACTGGGTCGATTACGACAACGACGGCGACCTCGACGTCTACGCGACGAATCGCACCGGCGACAACCAGCTCTTTCGGAACGACGGGAGCCGGTTCGAACCGGTGTTCGTCGGGGTCGGTCCCACGGATTCGCGGCCGACGGTCGGCGCCTGCTGGTTCGACTTCGATCGCGACGGCGATCTCGACGCCTTTCTGGCGAACCAGTCGGGCACGACCGACGCGCTCTGGCGCAACGACGGCGACCGGTTCGCCGACGTGGCTCCCCAGCTGGGCCTCGACGTCAAGGGACGAGCGACCTCCCAAGGCGGGGTGGGCTGCGCCGTCGGCGACTACGACAACGACGGCCACCTCGACCTCTTCCTGGCCAGCTACGGCCGGAATGCGCTCTATCGCAACCGGGGCGACGGGACCTTCACTAACGTGGGGCCGGAGCTGGGCCTGGCGGTCGAGAACCGCGGCGTCGGGGCCGCCTGGGGCGACTACGACAACGACGGCCTGCTCGACCTGTTCGTGACGTCCTACCAGGGCACCACTCCCAATCAGGTGCCGGCCAACGCGCTGTGGCACAATCGGGGCGCGGCCGGTTTCGTCAACGTGTTGACAAACGAGAGCGAGCTGAACGCGGGCGATCACGGCGTGCAGTGGATCGACTACGACCGGGACGGCGCGCTGGACCTCTCGATCACCCGCGGCTACGGGCCGATCGGCGGGCATCCGGTTTTTCGCAACGAACTGCCCGACAGCGCCGCCCGGCGGAGCTTGAGCGTCCTGGTCCTCGATCGCGACGGCCGCTCCACCCGCGCCGGCGCCGAGGTGCGGCTCTACGACCCGTCGGGTGCGCTCCTCGGAACCCGGCCCGTGCCGACGGGCGACGGCTACGGTTCTCAGAGTGCCGGGCCGGTGCACTTCGGGTTAGGCAAGCTCGCGGCGGTAACGGTCGAGGTGACCTTCATGAGCCGGGCCGGGCGACAGGTTCACACGATCCGCGGGGTCGATCCCAAGGTGTATCGGGGCAGATCGTTGGTAATCCGGCAGCCGTGATCCCGCTCGCCTGGCGATCCCTTCAGTTCGTCCCGCTCGCGAACGCCTCGATCACCTGGACCCCCTCGCCGCAGCTCGACCGGCCGACGTCACCCTGCGTCGGTTCAACCGTCAGGGGTCGGCGCGATCCCGGCGGCGGGGCCGATTGACGCTGGCGTGGGACGCCACCAGCTGCCAGCGTCCGGAGGGATTTCGATTGAACACCGCCGTCGTGTAGATCCCGCTCCAGGCGCCGGCCGGCCCGGCGACTTCCTGCTGTCGGATCCAGCAGCTGCCGACGGCGGTGGCTGGGTAGACCTCGAAGTCACAGCGCTCGACGTTGAGGGTGCGAATGCTGTCGGGATTGGCGGCAACGCTCTCCAGCCGTTCGGAGCGCGACAACACCACGACCGAGTCCCCGCCACCAATGACGAAGGTGTAGCGGGGGCCGTATACCTTGGCGAGGGCGACCGTGTCGCGGCGCTGGACCGCGTCGATGAGGCCCGTGAACAGGTTGTTGAGCTCGTTCTTGACCCGAGCGACCGATCCGACAGGCTGCGAGGAAAGCGAGGTCGAGGTTCCGACGGCGATGAGGAAGAACACCAAAATGGGCCGCATCCGTCCCTCCACTGTAAGCGGATCGTGAGGAGGGCCGGTTGGCAGCTGGCGTCGAACCGACCCGGTGCTGCGTTCGTTAATGTGGCACCGAACCTCCCGATGGGCAAGCGACTGGCGGGCCAGAGGCCGCCGGCGCCAGGAGAGGGTGCAGGCAGCAGGACCTTGGCGGTGAGCCGATGGCGCCACGCCACCCAAATGACCCGAGAGCCCGAGAAAGGTCACGAAGGCGGACGGCGCGCCTTCCGTTTCTAGCTGCCCTGGCTCGACGGCGGCACCAGGCCCTTGAGTCGAAGATAGGTCACCAGGTTGCCGTAGTGCTCGCTGTTGTGGACCACGTTGAAGGTCATCACCCAATTCACCGTCCCCTTCATCCCGAACAGCTCGACCTCAGCCATCGACTGCATGTGGGTGAGGCTGCCGAGCACGGCCGCGCAGTAGGATTCCGCGGCCTTGAGCCCGGAGACGATGGTCGCCTTGTCGGTGGCCTTCTCGTAGTTCTGGGTCTGGGGGCTCTTCTCGCCTTTCGCCGTGGAGCAGAAGGCGAAATTGGCGTTGGCGAGGTGCCCGGCAATCTCACCGAACGACCGGACCGCGGGCGTCGGCTTGAAGGCGTAGTCGGCCTCCGGCATCTGTTCGGCGGCCTTGATGGCCCAACCGAAATACTGGGCTTGGAGCTTGGCCACGTCGCTGAGCGGCCAATTCGGGGCGTGGTGTTTTTCGTGCTGAGCGGCGACCGAAGTCACGACTCCGGACGCGATGGCGGCAACGAGCAGCAGACGGCGCATGGGCACTCTCTCGGAACAGGGGTAAACGACACTGGAACCAGGACCGAAATCTACCAACTCTCCCGCGGTTGGCGACCAGACGGCTATCTTGCCGGTCAACCCATGATTGGTCCGACCGCTCGGGGGCCTTCGCCCAGTCCAGCCAAGCGTCCGCGCGGTTCCAGCGGGGTTGGCGCGAAATCGACCACGACCCGGGGGCTGTTCGAGCGGAAGTTCGGCGCGGATCACCTGGCGACCCTGCCCCGCGGCCCGGGCGTCTATCTCTTTCGCGACGCTCTTGGCCGGGTGCTCTACGTCGGTAAGGCGAAGGAGCTACGCCGGCGGCTGGCCAACTACCGCGCGGCGTCTCGGCGCAAGGCGCATCGGAAGATGCGGACGTTGGTGCGGGCGGCGGCGGCGCTCGAGACCCGCCCCGTCGCGACCGAGCTGGCCGCGTTGCTGCTCGAAAACGAGCTGATTCGCAGCCTCCGCCCGCCGTTCAACGTCGACGGCGCGTTCTCCTTTCTCTATCCGGCCATCGGGGTCGGGCGGGACGACGACCGCGTCGTGCTCGCGTTCACCTCCGCGCCGGCCGAGTGGAGCGACCTGGCCGTGCGCTGGCACGGCTGCTTCCGCTCTCGGGCGCGGGCGCGGGCGGCGTTCGAAGCGCTCACCAGCCTCTTCGCCCGCGTCGGGCATCTCGAGCCGCCGTCGCGCCGGCCCGTCGTGCCCCGGCGGCGCGGCGCCCGGCTCGAGGCCTTCCGACGCCTCCCCGGCGACCTCGCCAGCGCGACGGACGAGTTCTTCTCGGGCGGGTCGACGGAGCTCCTCGGACACTTGTTCCAGCGGCTACTCGACAGCACCAGCGCCCGGCGAGGTGCCGCCGAGGTGGAACGGCACCTTCGCACGCTCGCCGAGTTCGCTCGGCACGACGTCGCGGCCCTGAAACGCACCCTGGAGAAGACGGGGCGATCCGGTTGGGTCGCCGGAGAGGAGCGGGACGCGCTGTTCATCGCGGCCCGGTACGGCGAAGCGGGCCGGCGGGGTGACTAGGTCGGCGGCGGCCTCCCCCAAGTCAGGCGCGCCGGAGGATCAAGCCGCGGGCGGGCGGACTACCAGCCCGTAACCCGCGGTCGGACCAGCTGGGGTCGTCCGTCACCGTCGCGACGCGGTGACCCGGTCGAACATCACCAACAGATCGGTGGCCCGGCGCGGTACCATGGGCTGGAACCAGGCGTGAACCCGGGTGGTCCACGGCGTCCGAAGCATGGCGGCGACCGCCGGGATCCGATCGGCGGTGCGCAGGTCCAGCGCGAAGCTTCCCAGCCCGAGCTGGCCCAAGGCGGCGTCGAACGAGCTGAGATCCGATGGCACCGAGTCCAAGCTCGGCCTCGCCCTGGCATCGAGATACGGCGCCGTCAACCCTTCGTATCGGTGAGCCGCGGTCCCCACGATGAGGAGCTGACTGCCCAACCAGGCGCGGAGCCGCTGCCCCATCATCGTCATGGGCGGGCCGGTGGCGGGGAACACCAGGGGCAGGTTCATCGCATGGCCGTTGTGCGAGAAGACCAGGATCCGCCCTCCTCGCCCCTGTTGGGCCAGGACCCACCGAACATTCTCGAACATGACGGAGTCGCGGAGGCGGATCGCGCCGCGAACCCGCGGGCCGATGGCGCCTGGGTTGCCGGCGGCATCCACCGTCCGCAGGGCCAGGCTTTCTCGAAGCCGCTGCGCGTTCCACGCCGTGCGCCGGGCCGTGGCGAGTTCGACCGGCGAGGTGGCCCGCGTCAGCCGACTCGAATCCGTCCGGAGCACCCGCTCCAACGCGTCGAGGCTGAGCCGGAGTTGCTCCCGCTCGGCGGAGGAGTACCGCGGATAACCAGCCATCGTGAACCGGTTGGTCAACGGATCGAGCCGCGAGCGTAACGCCGCCGCGGCCGTCGGAGCGGCGCGGTCGAGATACGCCAAGACTGCCTCGATCGTCCGAGCGGCCCCGTCGTACCCGCCGACATCTCCCGGCACGTCGATCCCGTAGAAGTGGACTTTTCGTGCGGCGCGAGCGTTGTGCTCCCGCATCCAGCCGATCAACTCGCGCTGCTCCGGGTAGCCATTGAACCCACTGGTGAATCCGACGGAGATCACGCTGTCGATGTCACCGGGCCCGCCCTGGACGAATCGGTCGACGAGCACCCCCTCGGTGAAGCCTGATTCGATCGCGATCGCCGTGAACCCGAGATGGGTGACCGCATAACGAAAAAGGTGGTTCCGGAGCGCCAGGGGTTCGTGGGCGCCGTGGATCATTTCCCCGAGCGACAGGACCCGAGCGCCGCCGAACAGCCGACCGAGGAATCGATAGGCGGAATCGGTGTACGGTTCATCGACCGACCGCATCGGGATCGCGTTGGCGTGGGCCCAACCAACGAAGGAGTCGCTGGGCTGCAAGGGTCCCTGGGCGGAACCGATCGACTGGCTGCCGGCTGGCCAGCGGCCGCGGAGAAAATCGTCGATCGCGGCGACGACCCGTTTCGTTCGCTCGTGTTGGGGCCAGTGCCCGGCATCTGGCACCACCAAGAGCCGGGCGCGCGGTTGGCCGGCCACCCACTCTCGGCTTCCCTCGAGCGGAAAGTTGTCGTGCGCGCCGTGCACGACCAAGTGGGGGATCCTGAGGTCGCCGAGGCGATCTCGCCAATCGACCGTGGCGAAGGAGGCCATCGCCGCGGCAGCCGTCTTGGCATATCGATCGGGCCATTCGTTCGGGTAGTCGCAGACGTCCGGCGCCAGCCGCGCCATGGCCGGATCAGCGAAGGTACCGGGATTGCTGAGACGAGCACGCTCGCGGCAGAGCTCCACCTGGCGGCCGGCGAATTCGCCGGCCGCGACCCGGGCCTCGAGCCGAGCCTGGGCGACGGTGTCACTCCTCGAGCGGGCTCGGCCGCGAATCTGGGTGAGAAACGGCTCCTGGCGCGGCGGCAGCGGCGCGAGCTGCACCAGCCGGGTCACCCGCGACGGATTGCGGATCGCGTAGGCGAAGGCATCGGGGCCGAGCCCGGACCACCCGATCAGCGCGAAGGAATCCGCGCCGACGGCTCGACCCACCGCCTCGAAGTCGAGGAGCCGGCGATCCAGCGTCATCTTGCTCGGCGGCACCGTGTCGGACCGCCCCCGCCCCCTCGAGTCGTAGAGCACCACGCGACGACCGTGGCCGAGGCTGTCCAAGCTGCGCCCATGATACGCGGCCGCGGGAACCAAAACCGTCTCGCGGCCTCGGCCAACGATCCGATACCAGAGCCGGACGCTGTCGGACGTCGTGGCGTAGCCCTCACGGTCTTGACGGCCGACGGTCGCGACGGAAAACGCGGCAAGGAATCCGTTCGTCGTGCCCGGCAGCGCGACGTCACCACCGCCGGCAGCCGTCATCAAGCCGGTGCCGTCGGGCCGAATGGTGTGGACGGCCGCTTCGCCATCTCGGTTGGACTCGAACGCAATCGCCTTGCCGTCTGGGGACCACGACGGGACCGAGTAGTAGACCCTCGGAACCGGCCCTTGTGCCGTGAGGGTCGAAGCGACCGTACTCGCCAGGAAGAGCAGCCCCACCGGGTTGGCGGTTGACCAACACCGGATGGCCTTCACGGTCGGTACACCCATGCCGACGACCGCGGCCCGCCGCCGTTCCCGTACCCGCCCGTGATCAAGGCGCCTCCCGACCTGAGTGGGGCGGCCGCGGAAAACTGACCCGCCATTCGAGCCTCGCCAGCCACCAGGTTGAATCGTCGGTGACGGGGGTCGTAGGTCTCGGCCTGCGGCGCGCCTCCCGCGATCAAAACAAGGCCGCTCGGAAGCAGGAGGCTGCTGCCGGCATGCTTGTAACGGCCAAGCCTCATCGCGGGGCCGATCGCGAACTTGCCCGTCTTCGGATCGAACAGCTCCGAACTATCGTACACCCCGCGATCATCGCGTTCGTCCGAGCCGCCAGTGATCAACACCTGCCCGTTCGGAAGGACGATGGCGTCATGTTTGTGTCGACGAATCCGCATGTCGCCCGCGTGGCTGAAGGTGCCGCTGGAAGGATCGTAGGTCTCCGCCGAGGTAAGCAACCTGATATCCGCCCGTCGGCCATCATGCCCGCCGACAATCAGCGTTCGCCCATTCGAGAGACGAACGGCAACGTGGCTCTCCCGTGCCACGGTCATGCTTCCCGTGGGGGAGAATCGACCGGTCGCGGGATCGTAGAGCTCCGCACTCGACAGAAAGGTCCAGCCTGGCCCCAAGCCGCCAGCGACCAAGACCTTGCCGTTCTCGAGCAGCACGGCAATATGGCCCGCCCGTGGAGCCAGAAGGGACCCGGTAGCGGCGAAGGCGTCCGTCGCCGGGTCGAAGACTTCGGCCGTCGCGAGGGTCGTCGTTCCGGCACCATACCCTCCGACGATCAAGACCCTTCCATCGGGCAGCATCGTAGCGGTATGGCTGTGGCGCGTCGCTATCATCAGCGGGAGCGGTGAGAACCGCCCCGCGTCGGGCTGGTAGATTTCGGCGCCCCGTGCGGAACCTTTCTCCACGAAGCCGCCCGCCACCAGAACGCGGCCGTCGGGAAGTGCGGTTGCCGTGTGGGCGGCCCGGGAGGCGCTCATGACCGCGGTCGGGACCAACAGCCCATTGGAAGGCTGCTCGCCGCCGGGTGCCACGCCGGTGTCCTGACTCAGCCATCCCAGGCTGCCGGCCGCCAAGCTCGTCACCAGGCCAAAGGCCGCCACCGCGAACCATGTCGGTCTCATGAGGGGTACCTGCAAGTCAGGTCATCGCGCATTGGCGAAGATACTCTTGGGCAGATGCATCACCACCAGCATGTTGGGTTTGTCGACCGCCTCGGCGATCTCGAGATCGCCGGCGAGCGAGCTCAGCATGTAGGCGTCCTCGCGGGACAGGCCTTTCACCTCAGCCAGGTAGTCGATCATGTACCGGGTCGCCTTTTTGGCGGCTTCCTCCAGGGTCGTGGCAAACCCGGTCGTCGCGTAGTATGCGTCGGTCTCATACTGCACTTCCTCGATGCTCCGACCGTTCTTGATCACCCGGATCTTGTAGACGAACCGCATCGGCGATTCCATCCCGGTCCCGGCGACTTCGCCCAGGCCCTGCGCCGCGTGCGGGTCGCCGATCGAGAAGAGGGCGCCCGGCACGAAGACAGGAAAATAGACCGTCGTGCCGACGATCAGATGCGGATTATCCAGATTCCCGCCGTTGGCCCTTGGCGGACCGGTGCCTAGCATTTCATCGGTCGCCGGTGCCACGCCCATCACCCCGGCGAAAGGTCGGAACGGAACGCGAATGCCTTTGGCGTATTCTATGGCGTCGCTGCTCTTGTCGAGCGCGAAGGTCCTCAAGACCTTGGTGGGGCCGAAGTCATCGGCCAGAAGGCCGAACCCCGGAATGATCGCCATCCACCCCCAGTCGCCGACCTCGATCTCGAGCAGCTCGACCGCGAGGATATCTCCGGGTTCGGCACCTTCGACATAGACCGGGCCAGTCAGGGTGTGCACCAGGTCCATGTTGAGGTCGGTGGGGTCCGAGGATCCGATGGTGAATTGGCCGCCCGTCGCCTCGTGAGCGAATGCTTCGATGATGCTGCCAGAGGGAACTCGGAGGGCGGGCGCGATCCGACGGCTGAACTTGTTGTGGGTTTGGTTGTCGCGGAGAACGAAATCAGGCTTGGCGCGCCGTTGCTCGCTTCGCGTCGTTTCCGGTGAGGGGCGGCATCCGACCGTGGCGAGCAAGGTAACGCCAGCGACCAACCGAACCGCCGGCCGGATTCGGCGGAGGAGTGTTTTCATCGAGAGGGGCTCTGTGGATGTGGCCTACGCTTACGCTCGGGGCCCGATCGACACGAGCCGAGCGACCGCGCCATCCCCCAACCAACATTGGGGCGCGACTGCGGATTGTCAAACCGATGGGGCTCAGGCCTGCGGCGGTAGCGACCGCTGACCCTCGCGCGGCTGCGCCAGAAGTCGCTCCGCGAAATCGACTCGCTCTTCGAGCTCGTTCAACCGCTGCGTCAACTGATCGAGTTCACCCAGGCGGCTCTGGACATCCTCCAGGACCTGGTCCCGCTCGGTCGGGCCGATGGCACGGGACTCATGTTGCTTGATCTTCGAAGTCACGATGCGGAGGGTCGCGATGCCGGCGACGACGGAGAAGATGATCGCCGCGAAGCCGACCACCGGCCCGACGATTTCCATGGGAAGTACGAACATCCGCCCCATCCTCGTGTGGGCCGGCTCTCTCCGCGCGCCAAGCCGGTGATGATGTCGTCGTACGCGTCCGTCGGAATAGAGTTTCCAGTCGGCCGGACCGCAATTGCCGCTCGCCTGGGGGTCGATCCGGTCGCCGACCCGGGGTACCTTGGGCCCCACCGTTAACCGGCCTCCAGCCACAGACCCTCCCCTCCGCAGAGCACCCCTTGGACCCAAGACGGGTACCTTGCTGCGGAATACCGGCAAATGCCGCCGGGCGATCGATGGAACCGTAACAACCGCAATAGGTTACGACCGGCACCAAGATTGCAGCCTCAACACCGATGTGCCCCACCGTTCCCGTTGCCAGGTCGCCGGGGGTACCGGCGGATTTACCATCGTCGAGCTGGTAACGACGTTGGTTATTCTCGGGATTCTTGCGGGAACAGTGGCCACCAAGTCGAAGGCGGCGATCAACGCGGCGCGGGTGACCAAAGCAATCGGGGACATCGCCGCGATTCAGGCGGACATTCAGGGCTACGAGATCGCCGGCAACTCGCTGCCCGCGGGACTGGTCGACGTGGACCGGGACCAGTTCCTCGACCCGTGGGGCCGGCCCTATGTGTACCTCCGGTTCAGCGCCGGACCGGTGCCGCCGGGCGCGCGTCGCGACGTCTTCATGGTCCCGATCAACTCGTCCTTCGACCTCTACTCGCTGGGGGAGGACGGGGCGTCGGCGCCGCCGCTGACCGCGGCGCGGAGCAAGGACGACATCATCCGTGGCAACGACGGTGGCTTCATCGGACTCGCTCGGAAGTTCTGACCCCCGATGCGACCGGCCTTCTACCTGCGAAGCAAAGTTGGCCGACGGGTCGTGGCGCTTTTCTTCCTGAGCGCCGCGTTGCCGATGGGTCTGCTGACAATGCTGATCGATCGGCGGCTCACCGCCGACCTGGAGAACGCGACCACGGCTCGCCTGGTTCGGGAAAGCAAGGGCGTCGGGATCATGGTGCTCGACCGGCTCACCGGCGCTCGAGAAGTTGCGATCGAGCTCAGCCGGGAACTGACGAGCGAGCGACCGGCATCAGCCGGTCGTCAGCTACCACCTGGTTTCAACTGGCTCGCGATTCGGGGCCGGGGCGGCGACTGGCGGCCGGTCCTCGGTCCCGCCAGCCGCCCAGTGGGGCTGGCCGGCGCCGATCTCGCTCGGATCACCGCGGGCCGCTCCTGGCTCGCCGCGGCCCCGGGTCAGGACCTGGTGATGGGGCACCGGCTCGAGACCGACACGACGGCGGTGCTCTTCGCCGGCATCGGCCCGACCCGGATCTGGGGCATCGATGGGGTGAACGCCCTGCGGCCCGACGGCCGCGGCCTCTGCATCCGGCTCCCCGATGGCGCCGTGCTCCACGACGCCCCCACGGGCGCGTGCGGGGACGGGCGGGACGATCCGGCGACCCTGCGGGGCCAATGGACGGCGTTTCTCGGCTTCGAGTTCGGAGCGCCGTCCTGGGTGGTTTCGTTAGGCGAGCCGGCGGCGGTCGCGATGGCCCCGGTGGCCGGCTTCCGGGCGAGCTTTCTCTGGGTGGCGGTGCTGACCATGGCGGTGGTGTTCGTGCTGGCGAACATCCAGATCCGCCGGAGCATGACCCCGCTCGACCAACTCACCGAGAGCACCCGTCGATTGGCGGGCGGCGACCTCGCCCACCGAGTGTCCGTCACCAGCCGCGACGAGTTCCGCGAACTGGCCGACTCGTTCAACGGGATGGCGATCTCGCTCGACCGACACGTGGGGCTGCTGACGGCGCTGCAACACATCAACCACACCGCGTTGGCGAATCCAAAGGTGTCGGCCGTGACCGAGGTCGCCCTCCTGGCCACCCGGGAGACGTTTCCCGACGCCGAGGCGATCGTCGCCATGCCTTCGGGCAACCCGAGCCACCCGTGGGACGCGTTGGCCTGGCACGGAGACCGCCCGCACTCGAGGCCGTTTCGGCCCTCGTCTACGGCGCTCGCCTCGTTTCTCCGGGGGACGAACGGCCCGCCGCCCGTCGGACTGCTCGGCGACCTCCCAGTTTCGCCGGGCGAGCACCGGGCGCTAGCCCCGATCAATCGGGACGGCGAGCCGTTCGGGTTCCTCTGTCTGATCCGGGCGAGCGCCCCCTTCGATGACGGCGATCGCCGCCGGCTCGGCTCGCTGGCAGAGCAAACGTCGGTCGCGCTGACCAACTCCCGGCTGGTCGAGCAGCTCGACGAGATGAGCTGGGGCTCGCTCAAGGCGTTGGCCCGAACGATCGACGCCAACTCGCCGTGGACGGCGGGCCACTCCGAGCGGGTCACCGCCATCTCGCTTCGGATCGCGACCGCGATGGGCCTCTCGGAGGATGAGCTCGATTCGCTCCATCGGGGCGGCCTCCTCCACGACATCGGGAAGATCGGGGTGCCGGGATCGATCATCGACAAGGCGGCTTCGCTGACGGAGGAGGAACGGGCCCTCATCCAACGCCACCCGGTGATCGGAGCGGAGATCCTGAGCCCCCTGCCAGTGTTCGCCGGGGCCATTCCGATCGTCCGCTGGCACCATGAGGCGCTCAACGGGTCGGGATATCCCGATCGGCTGATCGGGGACCAGATTCCATTGAAGGTGCGGATCCTCACCGTGGGCGACGTCTGGGACGCGCTCACGTCGGAACGGCCCTACCGCGGGGCGTGGCCGTTCGACGAGGCCCTCCGATTCTTGCAGGCCCGCGTCGGAAGCAAGTTCGACCCGACGGTGGTCAGCGTCTGGAGCGACCTGCTCCGGGCGGAGCCCGACCTTCCCGACGCGATCCGCCTGCCTCGTGGCGCGGCGTCGCACCAACCGTCCCCGCTCTCCCCCTCCGGGACCCGATGACGACCCTCCCGGCGTCGGTGGCACTCCTTCTCGTCGCGGCCACGACCGGGTTGTGGATCCGGCGCGCCTGGGTGCGCCGCCGCGATGAGCTCGCTGCCGTGGCCAAACGAGCCGCCGAAGATGACCGGGTCCTCAGAGCCGAGTTGGCGCGCCTTGCCGAAAGTCGCGACCGGGCCGCCGCCGACGCGGCGGCGAAGTCGGGGTTCCTGGCCGCGATGAGTCACGAAATTCGGACTCCGATGAGCGGCGTCGTCGGGATGCTCGGGCTCCTCTCGGAAACCCGCCTCGACGGCAAACAGCGGGAGTTCGTTCGGACCGCGACGACCTCGGCCACCGCGTTGCTGACCATCATCGATGACATCCTCGATTTCTCCAAGATCGAGGCTGGCAAGGTGGCCCTGGAGCGGATCGATTTCGAGGTGCGATCGACCGTCGAGGACGCGGTCGAGCTGCTCGCCGAGCTGGCGAGCGCAAAAGGGATCGAACTCACCTGCCTGATCCACCGAGAGGTGCCGGAGTATCTCACCGGCGACCCGGCCCGGCTCCGCCAGGTGCTGCTCAACCTTGGCGCCAACGCGATCAAGTTCACGGCGACCGGCGCCGTTCGGATCCAGGTGCAGGTCGACATCGACCGACCGGCCGGGGTGGCGCTTCGGTTCGAAGTCACCGACAGCGGGATCGGGATCTCCGAGCAGGCCCAGCAGCGACTATTCGAGCCGTTCAGTCAGGCCGAGGCTTCCACCAGTCGGCGGTTCGGCGGCAACGGGCTCGGGCTGTCGATCTGTCGGGGCCTGGTCGAGCTGATGGGGGGCCGGATCGGGGTCTCGAGCAGCGAGGGAAAAGGGAGCACGTTCTGGTTCACCGCCGAGCTGGTCCGGGCCGCGCCTCGACCCCGGAAGACTCCGATGCCGGCGGCGGGAGCGGCGCGGGTGCTGGTCATCGACCCCAGCGAGGTCAACGGAGAGATCTATCGCAGTTACCTCGAACCCGCCGGGGTAAGCCTAACGTTGACGCCCAACGTCGCGATGGCCCGCCGACGGCTCGATACGGCAGCGGTCGACCTGGTGTTGGTCGACTCGGCGATCCCCGCGGAGGACCGGATCCGGCTCGGCCAGTCGGTGCGGAGCGCTCCCCGGTTGGCAAGCCTGCGGTTGGTGCTGGTCGAGCCGCACCACCACCAACGCGCTCCGGAAGCCGGCGAGGGGTGGGCCGGGTTCCTGACGAAGCCGATTCGGCGGCGGGCGCTGCTCGAGCTGCTTTCGGCCCCGGCGGTGCCCGCAGGCCCCCCCGCCGGCTCGGACCTCACCCCGCGGCCACGATCCGACCCACCGGACCGGCGACGGCGAGTTCGAGTCCTGGTGGCGGAGGACAACGAGATCAACCAACTCCTGGTCGTCGAGATCATGGCGAAAGCGGGGATCGACGCCGAGGTGGCCTGCAATGGCGCGGAAGCGGTCGAGGCCCGATTCAAGAGCGCCTTCGACGTCGTCTTGATGGACTGCCAGATGCCGGTGATGGACGGGCTCGAGGCCGCCCGGGCGATTCGGGCCCGTGAGGCACGGGATCGGCGCCCCGCGATTCCGATCATCGCCCTCACGGCCAACGCGGCGGCGGGAAATCGGGAGCAGTGCCTTGCCGCCGGGATGAGCGACTACCTGGCGAAGCCCTTCGCGCCGCCCGCGCTGCTAGCGGCGGTCGCGCGGTGGGGAGGTGGGGACCAGCCGGTTGAAGATGACCAGACCTCCCGGGCCTCGACCAACGGGAGTCCGCCGTTGGCCGAGACGCCGATCGACCTAGTTCAGTTCACCGACGTGGTGGGCACCGACCCCGACAAGGTGCGGCGCTTCCTGGCGATGTATCGCGACGGGGCGGCGGCGGCGGTACACGGCATCGCGGTGGCGCTCCCCGCGTCCGACGTTGTCGCGGTCCGGCGATTGGCCCACAAGCTGAAGGGTGCGGCGGGGATGATCGGCGCCCGACGGGTGGCCGGATTGGCCGAAGAGATCGAGCGGGCGGCGAACGATGGGGGGTCGGCCGTGGGGCCGTTGTTCGACGAACTCCGGGCGGCCGTGTCATCGACGGAAGCGTTCGCGGTCGAGCATTGGAGAGAGATCGACTGAAGCGCGTCCGGCTCCGTCAGCCGCGCCGCGAAACCTCCCCCGTCGAGCCAGGCGGCATGCCCGGCTCAACGGCCTGCTTGTCCTTCTGATAGCTAGCGTAGACGAAGACCGGGATCCGAAGGCCTCCCAGATGTTGCTGCACCAAGGGCTCGACCTCGGCCCAGGTGAGCCCCCCCACTCCGGTGGCGAGCTTCGGCAGCGCCAGGCTGGTGATCCCGCCCTGCTCCACCTCGTGGCGAAGCCGGCGGAGGCAGTGGTGGACGTTGGCGACGGTCGCCCGACCGGGGCGCGCGCCGTGGGCGTGATCCCCTTCCTGGGTCAGCAGGTTCGCGATCCGAACGCCCCCGACCCCACCCCAAATCCAGATCTCGCCGGGGCGGGGATGGACTTGGTGGGCGTAGTGACGGTAGTCCTTGACCATGGCGGGCCACCGTTCCCGCAAGGCGAGGGCGAGGCCGCTGTCGAAGGGGTCGTTCGGGGCAATGCCGTGGGCGATGCACTGCGCCTTCGACAACAGCATGTCGCCGATCACCGCGTGGATCAAGGGAGGCTCCGGTTGGTTTCCGGTAAAGTGGTCTCGGGAAGATGAAGGAGAGATGAGGCGAGCGATAAGGGCGTGGTACCGTGCCAGAGCCCGTCAATGAGGCGAGCGAGGGTTCAAGCTGACTGCCGATTGAGCCACCAAAAGCCCCCGTTCAGGACGGTCGCGAACGCCACCCAGGCGAGATAGGGCGCCAGCAACAACGCGGCCCCGCGCGACACCGCCGCAAACCGACCCATGGTCACACCGATCAACACCAGTAGAGCGACGATGTCGAGCAGCGCGAGGAACGGCTGCCTCAGCCCGAAGAACAGCCACGACCACGCGAGATTGAGGCTCAACTGGGCCCCGTAGAGCAGCAATGCGCTCCGGACCTCGGGCTTCGCGAATCCCTGCCGCCAGACGAGCCAACTGGCCGTTCCCATCATCAGGTAGAGCGTGGTCCACACCGGCCCGAACACCCAGGAGGGCGGCGCGAAGGACGGCCGCGCCAAGGCGGGATACCAGGTCCGAACCGAGTCCATGGTGGAGATCGATCCCACCAGGCCAACCACCAAAGGCAGCAGCACGGCCACGATCAAGCCCATGCTGCCGCGCAGCCTCACGCCCAGACCCTCGCCCCCAGCACGACGGCGGCACTCACCGTCGCCGACAGGACCGCCCCCCAGGCCAAGTCCACCACGGCAACCCTGACCGGGAAGTCCCGCAGCAGCGCCAGCGCGGTCAGGTCGAATGCCGCGTAGGCCGCGAGGCCGAAGAACGCGCCGAACGCGACGGCGCGACCCACGGATTGCCGCTCGACCGCCGGCGCCGCCACGAACACGACCAGCGCGGCGACGAAGATGAGGTAGAAGAGCACCGCGGGCAGCCACCGAACGTCCGGGCGCATGAGCTGCCCGATCTGCTGCTGATAGAAGTCCTTGGCCACCAGGCCGAGCCACAGCAGGTCGAGGGCGAAGAACGTCACCACACCGACCCCGTACATCTTGAGGAAGCTCGAGACCGTCATGTCAGCTCCGCATGGCCCCCGAGGGCCGGTCGAAGTGGGAAGCGCTCCGCGATCACCCGCGCCCGGTGGTCGAAGATCCGTTCCAGCTGGCCGCGCACCAGCGCCGCATGGGCCAGCCGCCCCACGACACCGAGGGGCAACTGATACTCGACCACATCCTCGATCGCGATGCCGCCGGGTACCGGATGAAACAGGTGCTGGTGGTACCAGCGCCGGTATGGGCCAACCAGCTGTTCGTCCGCGAACATCACGTTCTCGCGATACTCGGTGATTCGAGATTCCCACCGGAACGGGACACCGTGGAGCCGGAGCCGGTATCCGACGCGGGTGCCCTCGCGCACTTCGGGGTCGGAGGCGCGCATCACCCGGAAGCCGAGCCAAGGCGGCGTGATGGCCTCCAGGTTGTCGGGCGACTTGAAGAAGCCGAAGACGTCCGCGACGGTCCCGCCCACCACTTGCCGGCGATCCAGTCGGTAGCTGATGTCGGCGCCGACGCGAGGCCTGGTCGCGGCTAACTGGTCGTTGGTTTGGACCTGGGGCATGGGCTAAGGATACAACGATGTACAGATTGTGTCAAGCTATTTATCTGGACAACACCTCTAGTGGACCCTTCACGTTGCCGCGCGACCCCCGATTCGATCTGATGTCCAAGGCCAACGGGGTTTGCCGCCATGGTTGCTGGAAGGAATGAATTCCAAATCACCATTCGACAGGAGAAGCTCCATGCTCGGCCTTGCCCGCAGTGCCCATTCCCCCCGGCGATCGACCGCCACCATTCTCTCCGCCGCGGCCGCGGCCCTGGTCCTCATGGTCTCGGCCAGCCAGCTCCAAGCGCAGCGCCCCGGCGCGAACCTCGCCGGCACGCCGGACGACGGCGTGGTCTGCCGAACCGACTACGTCGGGGCCGTCGATGGCGCCGCGTTCAAATGCTCCAAGAACGGGGCCATCTCCATCAACTTGTCGTGCGGCCAGGGGACCTTCCCGAAATACACCGCCCGCGACGGGGGCGACATCTGCACGCGGCAGAACCTGACCGTCGGGGCCACCGAGCCCCTCACCGGTCTGACGCTCGGGACCGACTACGTGCGCGCCGATGTTCGATCGGCCTCGGTGGACTCCGCCGTGGCCGCGGCCGAGGCGGCTGAAGTCAGCGCGCTCGGTTTGACCGACGCCGATGTCGATGCATCGGCCCAGGCCCCGACGATCGACGTCGATCCGGTCGGGGTGAAGGACAAAGCCAAGATCCGGATCCGGTTCTTCACCTTTGCCGTGGCCCGGGGGAGTGCCCTGAGCATGCGCCCGTAGGCTCGCCCAGCTTCCGCCTGCTCGGCACGGACCGGAGGGCTCGCCTTGCGGCGGGCCCTTCGCGCTTCGTTTGCGGTCCCGGCGGACGGATCGCGCGAGGGGGGATGGTCCCGCTCGGTGACGATTGGGTCACGAACCGGTCACCGCGGGTGCCTAACGTGTCTCGGCAGGGTACCAGCGGTCCCGAGAGGATGGATGGCGACGGCGAGGCCCTATCTTTGCCGAGTCGTCACACAACCTAACGGGGAGGCGCGTGGCCAAGGCCCAGCGCTGGCGGTCGATCTGGATCTCCGACGTTCACCTCGGCACCAAGCACGCCCAGGCGGACGCGCTGCTCCAATTCCTTCGCCAGCATCAGTCGGACTACCTCTACATCGTCGGTGACCTGATCGACGGATGGGAGCTCCGGCGCCGGTGGTTCTGGAGCGACGCCCACAACACCGTGATCCAGAAGCTGCTCCGCAAAGTCCGGAAGCGGACCCGGGTGACCTACATCCCGGGGAACCACGACGAGTTCCTGGAGCCGTTCGTGGGGGTGCGGTTCGGGGGGCTCCGGATCGCTCGCGAGGTGATTCACGAGGCCGCCGACGGCCGCCGGTACTTGGTCGTCCACGGCCACCAATTCGACGGGCTGACCCACTTCAACCGGCTGCTCGAGCGGGTCGGATCGGCCCTCTACGACTGGATTCTCGAACTCAATCTCTGGCTCAACCGGCTCCGGCGCCGACTGGGACTCGGCTACTGGTCGGTGTCGGCCTACCTGAAGCAACGGGCCAAACAGGCGGTCCAGTACGTCACCCAGTACGAAGCGGCCATGGTGCAACTCGCCAAGGCCCGCGGAGTCGACGGGATCATCTGCGGGCACATCCACCGGGCCGAGATCACCTCGATCGGCGGGTTCCGCTACCTCAACTGCGGGGACTGGGTCGAGAGCTGCACCGCGCTGGTCGAGGACGACACCGGACACTTCACCCTGGTCCATTTTCATGCGGCTACTGTTCACGATCCAGAGCGAGGGACGCGGGCACATGACCCAGGCTCTGGCCGTCCACCAGATCTTATCCCGGTCGGGCCATGAGGTCGTCGGGGTCGTAGCGGGGCGATCGAGCCACCGCGCGCTGCCCGACTACGTGACCCGAGCGCTGCCGGTCCCGGTCGCCCGGCTCGACAGCCCCGGCTTCGCGCTCCGTGACGGCCGCGCCGTCGACATGGCGGCAACCGCGTGGCGCACGGTGGTCGGATACCGCCGGTGGGCCGCCAGCATCGGTGGCCTGCGAGCATTGATCGAGGAGACCCGCCCCGATCTCATCATCAATTTCTTCGAGCCGCTCACCGGGTTACTCCAGTTGACCCGGCCGGCGCGGGTCCCGGTGGTGTCGGTGGCGCACCAGCACATGATCGGGCATTCGGCCCACCGGGCCCCCCTCGGCGAGCGAGCCGACCAGCTGGGGCTGCAGCTCTTCGCGACCATGGTCGGCTGCCGTTCGTGGAAGCTGGCCCTGTCTTTTTATCCGGCCGCCGACCTGCCGCGCCACCGGACCCTGATCGGTCCGCCGATCCTCCGCCGCGAGCTATTCGATCTCGAACCGACGGAGGGCGGGTACTTCCTGGTCTATCTCGTCAATCATGGATATCACGAGGAGATTCGGGCCTGGCATCGGGCCAATCCCGGGACGACGCTCCATTGTTTCTACGACCGTCCCGGGGCGCCGGAGGTCGAGGACGTCGGCGGGGGCCTCACCTTTCACAGCCTCGACGGCGAGAAGTTTCTGCGGCTGATGGCCGGGTGCCGCGCGGTGGTAAGCACCGCCGGCTTCGAGTCGATCAGTGAGGCGGCATGGCTGGGAAAGCCGGTCTACCTGGTGCCGGTGGAGCATCACGCCGAGCAGCAATGGAATGCCCGGGACGCGGTTCAGGCCGGGTTGGGAATCAGCGATCGGCGGTTCGATCTCGATCGGCTGGCGCGGATTCGGGACCGGCCGGACACCGGCTGGTTTCGCGAATGGGTCGCGTCGGCGCCGGCCGCGATCGAACGGGTGCTCGACCGGGCCCTGTCGTAGTCGTGCCTGGACCCGGGCGCGGCCCGGTCCGAAAGCGATTCACCAGCCCGTCCCAAGCGCCCGCCGGGGCGCCCCGATCCTGAACTCAGCGAGCGAGGCGCCGGCGGCGACGTCCTCGGTGCACTCCTGGCCGAGGCGGCTGAGGTCAGCGCGCTCGGCCTGACCGACCGTGATGTCGATGCATCGGTCCAGGTCCCGACGATCGACGTCGACCCGTTCGGCGTGAAGGACAAAGCCAAGATCCGGATCCGGTCAGTTGGTCTCAGCCGCCGCGGGACGGCTGGACCCGCCTCCGCAGGTGCAGTCGAGGCACCCATGCTCCGCGCAGGTGCCGCACGACCGGGCGACCCGCCGCCGCAGCGCCTCGCGAGCCCGGAAGATCCTCACGCCGGCGTTGCCGCCGGTGATGCCGACCTCCGCGGCGTACTCTTTCACGGGCACCCCGTCGACTTCGATCCGCTGAAGCGCGCTCGCGTACTCCGGCTTGAGGGTGCGGGCCAGCTCGCTCACGCACCCGCAGATCGCATCCCGCAGTTCCCCGTCGGGCTCGGCGCCTTCCTCGAGCTCCGCGGCGAACGACTCCAGCTTCCGGCCAACCGCCGCCCGGCGCCGATAGTGATCGGTGACGGCGTTGCGGAGCACCCGATAGAACCACCCGATCGCCGACTCGCCGCTCCGAAGCCCCTCCACCCGGTCGAGGCCCCGGACGAACGCGTCTTGGAGGATGTCCTCGGCCACGGCCCGGTCGCCCACCCGGCGCTCGATGAAGGCGAGGAACTCGCGATGGTTCGCGACCAGCCGCTGCACCACTTCGGGTGTCTCGGGCAACTCGGGGGGGTCGCCCGCGTTGGCGGGCTCGGGAGGGATCATCTCCGAAGTGTTTCGGGGCCGGCCGCGTTGCGCAATCCCCGGTCCGGCCCGGGCCGCTGTAATGCTCCGCCGCCTCCAGCGTCTGTCGGGCTGACCGAGCCGAATGGCTCGCCCACCCCGACCCCACGGAGGACTCGATGTCGAACCGGATCTGGCCGGCCGCGCCCCTGCTCATGGCGATGCCCGCCGCCGCACTGGGCCAGCACGACCATCACCATCACGACCCGGGCGCCACCATGGCCGTGGCCGACACCGCGCGGCCGGCACCGCACTCGATGTGGATGCGGTCGCTGGGAAGAGGCTACCATCTCATGGGAATGGCGCAGGTCTTCCCCGTCGCCACCACGGGCACCCTCCGGCGCGGTGACGCCGGGTCCAGGGCGCGGGGCTTCTACGCCACCCAACCCGTCGCCATGATCAACGTCTCGAGCCCAGGATCGCGGGTCGTGTTCCGGACCACGCTCGATCTGGAGGGGATCACCATTCCCGACGGTGAGCTCACCTTCGGCGGCTGGGGCGAGGGGTTCCTCGACTCCCGCCATCCGCACACGCTGGTGCACGAGGCGATGTTCAGCGTGAATCTCTGGCGGGGCCCGTTAGGCGGCTCCGGGTCGATCTCCTTCGGCAAGGGCTTCGTGCCGTACGGCACCGACGACCCGATGTCGCGTCCCGTGCTCAAGTATCCGAGCAACCACCACCTGTCGCAGATCCTGGAGCGCTGGACCGTCAACGGGCAGTATCTGACCCGGAACGGTTGGGGCTTCGAAGCGGCGGTGTTCGGGGGCGACGAGCCCGACGGGCCCTACGACTTCAGCAACATCTCGAGCTTCGGCGATTCCTGGGCCGTACGGCTGAGCAAGCGGTTCGGCGCCGACGGGCCGTTCGCCCCGTGGGAGATCTCGGCGTCGTACGCCCGGGTGGCCGAGGCCCATCACCAGCGGAAGGAAGTGACCCGGCTCCACAACGTGGCGGTCCGCCACAGCCGGCGCTACCAGTTCGGCGACCTCTACGCGCTGGCCGAGGGGTCGGTCAGCCGGCCCGCGAGCGGCGACGGCGACTACGCGTTCCTCGCCGAGGTGCGGCTCGACCTGGGGAAGGAGCGCCGTCACCAGCCGTACGGACGGATCGAGGTGTCCACCCGCCCCGAGTACGCTCGGCTGGGTGCTCCCGGCACGCCCGACTTCTTCCGCTACGACCACGATGCCCACTCGATCGGCGCCACCCGGTGGGTCATCGCCTCCCTCGGCTACGGTCGCGAGATCACGGCGTTGCCGGTCAGCGTCCGGCCGTTCGCCGAGCTGCAGTACCACCGGGTCGGCGCGGCCCGGGGAGATGTCCAGCCGGGCGTGTTGTTCGGCCGGAACTCGTTCTGGAGCCTGTCGACCGGCTTCCGGATCTTCCTGGGCGGCGGACCCATGCGGATGGGGAGTTACGGTGTGCTCGATCCGATGTCGGCGGCCATGAGTGTCTCTCACCGACAGCTTCGGCCGGAGGGTCCGGATCTTCACCCCGGCCGGACACCCTAACGTGGGCACCGCCCTCGTGCTCGCGGCCGCCGGCCGATCGGCCGATCTGACGAGAGCTGCCGGCGCCCTGGGCGCTGTCGTTAAGCAGAACGATCAGCGTCGATCGGTTGCTCGGCATTCAGGGCTACCTCTTGACAGGCGTGTTTACAACACGTATGTTGTCCACACACACGGAGGATGTCCAGTGACGAGAACTCCCGTTCGTCCCAGTGTCACACCCCGCCAGGCCGCCCTCGTCGAGCTCCTGAAGGCGGCCGGGCGGGTGGAACAGGGGCTGGCCGAGATCTGCGAACGGCACGGCCTGACGCACGACCAGTACAACGTCCTCCGGATCCTTCGGGGAGCGCACCCGGAAGGACATCCGCGGTACGCGATCGGGGAACGGCTCATCAACCGGGCCCCCGACGTCACCCGTCTGCTGGGCCGGTTGGAGCAACAGGGCCTGGTGGAACGCTACCGGCCCGATGCCGACCAGCGGCTGTCCATGGCCCGGGCCACCGCGGCCGGGCTGCGCCTGCTGGAACGGGTCGACCCCGAGATCCAGGCCTTGCACGAGCGACTGGCCGCCCGCCTGCGGGAGACGGAGGCCCGGCGGCTGTCCGAGTTCTGCCGGCGGGTGGGCGGTGAAGCCGCCGGAGCGGCGTAGACATTGGTTTCTTCTCATTTACGTGTTGTACACACACAAAGGAGCGAGTCATGAACCGGAATGGCTGGAAAGGCGGGTTGGCGGTGCTGTCCATCGGGACAGGGCTGGGTGTCTCGGCCTCCATCATGGCCCACGCCGAGGAGTCGTGGATCGGACCGCCGACGGTGGGTGTGAGCCCATGGGGACCCGCGGACCAGCTCGGGCGATTGAACCTCATGACGCCCGAGTCGCGATCACGCCTGCTGGCGAGAGTCGTCGGAACCGCATCGTACGACTTGGGCGTGGAGTACTTCATCGGGATGCCGAGCTGGCAGGCGGCGGGGGACCCGCACTACCGAATGTGGATGACGCATACGCCCCGCGGCACGGCGGTCGATGACCCGCTCGGCGTCGGCCGCGAGATGAACGAGCACGTGAGCTACACGGGCGCCGCCGTGTCCATGTATACCCACATGGGCACCCACATCGACGCACTCAGCCACTTCGGGCTGGACGGGCGTATTTACAACGGGTTCCGGGCCGACGAGCACCTCGGCGATCGCGGCTGGAAGGTGGCCAGTGCCTCCACCATTCCGCCGATCATCGCCCGAGGCGTGCTGATCGACGTGGCGGCCGCCCACGGTGTGTCCATGCTTCCCGCCGGCTACCGGATCGGGCGGGCCGATTTGAAGGCGGCCCTCGAGCGCCAGGGCGTTGGCTTGCGGGAGGGCGATGTGGTACTGATCCGGACCGGGCGGATGGCGCTGTTCGGGGATGCCGCCGCGTTCATGAAGAACCCGCCGGGCATCGGGCTCGACGCGGCGCGATTCCTGGTGGAGCAAGGGGCGATGATCATCGGCGCCGACAATCTCAGTCTCGAGGCGTTCCCCTCCGAACGCGACGACGACTACATCCCGGTGCACACCTACCTGCTCGCGGAGCAGGGCGTGCCGATTCTGGAGCTCGTGTACCTCGAGGAGCTGTCGCGGGACCAGGTCTGGGAAATGGCGTTCATCGGCGGGTCGCTGAAGCTGCGCGGCGCGGACGCCGCTCCCCTCCGGCCCATCGCCGTGCCCGTCGCGCCTGACCGGGCTCCAGGGACGGCTCGTCGGTGAAGAGTTCCGCGCGCGACACGGGTCTCCCGTCGCGCAAAACGTCACCCTCGGGAGGTTGAGTCATGGCCGCCTACTGTTTGTTTGACAACCTCGAAGTCCGCGACCCCGCCGCGCTCGACGAGTATAAGCGCCGCGTCGCGCCGGTCGTCCAGAAGTACGGTGGGAGATACGTCGTCCTCGGTGGGACGGTGGACCTGATGGAAGGCGCGTGGCGTCCCAGATTCCCGGTCATGATCGAGTTCCCGACCCTCGCCGACGCCCATCGGTGGTACGGGTCGGACGACTATCGCGAGCTGAAGGCACTGCGACTGTCGGCGGTGCGATCCAGCGCCGTATTCCTCGAAGGTCTGGAACCGTAGCGTACCGAGAACCCGATCCGGTCTGACCCGGCCGGCGGGGGTGTAATGCCCCGCGTCGGCCTGCGTCTGTCTGGGTGAACGGAGACCGGGCCGGTTGGCCCACCCGGAGCACCGCAACCAAAAAGGAGCTAACTCATGTCCGACCACGATCGCGCCGCCACACCCTCGGCCAAGACCTCCACCGAGCCGACGTCCGCCGAGTGGGCCTGCCCGATGCATCCCGAAGTCCGGAGCGACCAACCGGGGCGGTGCCCGAAGTGCCGGATGTTCCTGGTCGAAGTACGCTAAGCTGCCACCCCAACGGGAGACCGGACCATGAACCGCCTCCACCATCTGCCCACGGCGACGTCGACCCCAGCCGGCGTCCACTCGGAATGGGTGTGCCCCATGCATCCCGAGGTGGTGCGCGACCAACCCGGCGACTGCCCGATCTGCGGCATGGCCCTGGAGCCGCGGGTCGCGACGCTGGAGGAGGGAGCCAACACCGAGCTGGTGGACATGACCCGCCGGTTCTGGATCTCGGCCGCGCTGTCGGCGCCGCTCGTGCTGGTGGCGATGGCCGACATGCTGCCAGGCCAACCGCTCCAGCACCGGTTGGCGCCGTGGGCCGTGGCGCTCGCGAGCGGGCTGCTCGCGACGCCGGTGGTCCTCTGGGGTGGCCGTCCGTTCTTTCACCGGGGCTGGCAGTCGGTCCGGACCCGGAACCTCAACATGTTCACGCTGATCGCCCTGGGGATCGGAGTGGCCTGGGGCTTCAGCACGGTGGTGCTGGGCGCGGCAGTGGCGTTCCCGGACCTGATCCCGGCCGAGTACAAGGGCCACGGCGGCGTGCCTCACGTCTACTTCGAGGCGGCGGCCGTCATCACGACGCTGGTGCTGCTTGGCCAGGTGCTCGAGCTCCGGGCCCGGAGCCGGACCAGCAGCGCCATCAAGGCACTGCTCGGCCTCGCGCCCAAGACGGCCCGCCGGATCGAGGCCACCGGTGTCGAGATCGACGTGCCGCTCGAAGCGATCGTCGGCGGCGACCGGGTCCGGGTCCGGCCCGGCGAGCGGATCCCGGTCGACGGCGTGGTCGACCAGGGCGCCTCCGCGGTCGACGAGTCGATGATCAGCGGCGAGCCGATCCCGGTCGAGAAGACCGCCGGCAACGCGGTGACGGGCGGTACGGTGAACGGCACCGGGACGCTGGTGGTGCGGGCGGAGCGGGTCGGCGCCGACTCGGTGCTGGCGCAGATCGTCCGGATGGTGGGCGAGGCGCAGCGCACCAAGGCCCCGATCCAGCGGCTGGCCGATCGGATCTCCGGGTGGTTCGTGCCGGCCGTCATCGTGATCGCGGTGGGCGCGTTCGCGGCCTGGTGGGCGATCGGGGGGAGCTTCACCTACGGGTTGCTCAACGCCATCGCGGTGGTGATCATCGCCTGCCCCTGCGCGCTGGGCCTGGCCACCCCGATCTCGGTGATGGTCGCGACGGGCCGCGGTGCCATGGCAGGCGTGCTGTTCAAGGACGCCGCGGCGCTCGAGCGCCTCGCCAAGGTCGACGTGATCCTGGTGGACAAGACCGGCACGCTGACCGAGGGCAAACCCCGGCTGGTCGGCGTCGAGGCGGCGCCCGGCTTCGAGGTGAATCGGGTCGTCGCGTTGGCCGCGGCGCTCGAGGTCGCCAGCGAGCATCCGTTGGCGGCGGCCGTGATCGAGGGAGCGCGGGCGCGCGGCATCGTCGTGCCCACCGCGAGCGCATTCCAGTCCGTCACCGGGCAGGGCGTGGTCGGCACGGTCGAGGGCAATCGAGTCGCGGTGGGCAACGCCCTGTTGCTCGAGCGGGAGCGGGTGGACCAGGGCGCCCTGGCCCAATTGGCGGCGGCGCGGCGCGAGCAGGGCGAGACCGTAATGCTGGTGGCGATCGACGGTCAGGCGGCCGGTTTGCTCGCGGTGGCGGACCCGATCAAGGAGTCGACGCGAGACGCGCTCGACGCCCTCCGCGCTGACGGCGTCGAGGTGGTGATGGTGACTGGCGACAATCGGACCACGGCGCTGGCGGTGGCACGGCGGCTCGGGATCGATCGGGTCGAGGCCGATGTGCTGCCCGAGCAGAAGAGCGCCGTGGTCGAGCGCCTGCGGCGGGATGGACGGCTGGTGGCGATGGCGGGCGACGGGGTGAACGACGCCCCGGCGCTGGCGCTCGCCGACGTCGGGATCGCGATGGGCACCGGCACGGACGTCGCGATCGAGAGCGCCGGCGTGACGCTGGTCAAGGGCGACCTCCGCGGCTTGGTCCGGGCTCGGCGCCTCTCCCGCGCGGCGATGAAGAACATCCGGCAGAACCTGTTCTTCTCGTTCATCTACAACGCGCTGGGCGTTCCGCTGGCGGCGGGCGTCCTCTATCCGGTGCTCGGCTGGCTGCTATCGCCGATGATCGCGAGCGCCGCGATGAGCCTCAGCTCGGTGTCGGTGATCGCCAACTCGCTCCGGCTCAAGGGCGTCGACCTGTGAGCGCGACCGCGACGAGCGGCCCCGCCCGGCCACCTGGCCGAGCGGGAACCGGTCGACGGCTGGCTAGCGCAGCTGCACGTTTCCTTGGACCACGGTCAGCGGATTCGGATCGAAGATGGCGGTCGGCTGGAGGGCGCAGAAGGCCTGATCCTGACCCGGCGCGTCGTTGGTGCGGGCGCGGCTGAGCCGATCGGGGGGGCTGCCGGCGCCTTCGCCGTTGTCGGTGGCGAAGAAATAGGACACGGTGCCCACCCGGATCAAGTTAGGAACGTTGGTCTCGGCGATGATGCCCCCCACCCACGCGGTGTTCCCCTGAACCGACATGCAGGTGACGTCGACGCGAAACCAGGCGTCGATGTCGTGTCGGGCCAGTCGATAACTTCCCGAGACGGTTCCGTTCGGGTGAGTGACCGCATGAAAGGTGAAGTTGCGCATGTCGCCCGAGACCGGCAGGTCGGTGTGGCCGGATCCGGTGAAGATGGGCCGGTTGGACGAAAACGAGGGGCGGGGGGCGTCGGTGATACTCGTGCCGGGATCACAGGCGGCGGCGAACAGGGTGGCCAACAGCAGAGACGGCGGGTACCGCATGACGAGCTCCGTTAGGTGAGGGTACCCGTCGATAGTGTCTACCCTGCTCTCCTGCCTCAAGCGGCATTTCGACCGTCGGTCGCCGTGATCGGCTGATTGGCCTCCCGGGGCCGCCGGCGGCGTCAGCGCGGAAGCGCGGTCGCCTCGTCGGAACGGGGATCCTCGGCTTCCCCGATCGGCTGATAGGGAATCCGAACGGCGACCTCGAGGCCGCCCGGGTGACGGGGGCGCAGCTCAAGAGCGTGCCGGCCGCGATACATCTCTTCGAGGCGTTGCCGGGTGTTGGTCAACCCGACGCCATCGCGAAACCTGGCGGGGTCGACCGGGTGGTCGCCCCCCGAATTGGCGACCACGACCGAGAGCGCTCCGCCGACACGACGGGCCGTGATCTCGATCCGGTTGGTGCCGCGATGAACCGCCACCCCGTGCTTGATCGCGTTCTCGACCAGCGGTTGGAGGATCAGGTTGGGAACGGCCGCGTCGAGACAGTCGGCGGGGACATCGATGGAGACGGTGAGGCGGTCCTGGAACCGAGTCCGCTCGATCTCGAGATAGGACTCCAGCACGGCGAGCTCTTCCTCCAGGGACACGGTCGAGCGGCCGAGGTCGTTGGCCGCGGCGCGGAGCAGCTCGCCGAGTCGGGTCAGCATCCGATCGGCGTCCTTGGGGCGATCGTAGAGCACGGCCGAGATCCCGTGCAGGGTGTTGAAGAGGAAATGGGGTTGGAGCTGCATCCGGAGCAGGTCGAGGCGGGCCCGGGTCAGCTGGCTCTCGAGGCGGGAGGCCTTGACCAATCGCTCCCGGCTTCGGTTGCCGTGCTCGACCGCGTAGTAGATCGCGACCACCGCGCCGTAGCTGAACAGGTTGCCGTTGGCCTGGCGAAAGACCAAAGCGAGGTATTTGCCGCTCCACGGCTGGAACTCGAAGAGTCGCCCGAGCCAAATGTCCCAGGCCACGTCGACCGAGCAGGCGATCGCCGCTCCGACCAGGTGAGCGAGCCCGATCGTGACCTTGCCGAAGCGATCGGGGTCGAGGCCTCGGGCAATCTCGATCGCCAGAATCGAGAGGAGAATCCAGACCGACGAGTTGCGGGCCGCGAGAAGGCTCAAGTCCCGCCACGGGACCCGCTCGCCGGCCGACATCAGGTACCATCCCTGCGCCTGCGCCGCGACGACGCCCTGGAGGATCCACCCGCCGATCACCCAGGCCAGATACCGCCTCGGCGGCCGGGTCAGACCGCCAGCTCCCAGAGGCCCTTCGATCGACTGCGGCTCGCCAGGATCCGGGCCCCGCTCCGAAGGACGACCTCGAGCTGCCCGTTACCGCGGGGCACCAGCTCGGTGACCTGATTGAAGTTGACGAGATAGGACCGGTGGACCCGGACGAACGCCTTCGAGGTCAGGGCGCTCTCGAGGTGGTTCAGGGTGAGATGCACCAGATAGCGGTTCGGGGGTGCGTGGACGGCGACATAATCGCGACGAGCTTCGAGCGACTCGATCTGAGTGAGCGGGACCACGACGATCCGGCCGCCATGGCGGATGAACAGCCGATCGATCGTCATGGTCATGGCGCCGAGCGGTCGGTCGCGGATGATCGGGTCGTCCCGCTGCTGGAGCGATTCCCGGGCCCGCGCAGTGGCTCGGGCGAATCGCTCGGCGTCGAACGGCTTGAGCAGGTAGTCGATCGCCTGGAGCTCGAAGGCCGCCACGGCGTAGCGATCGAACGCGGTCGTGAAAACGACCCCGGGCCGGTGGGTCGTTCGGCGGAGGACCTCGAGGCCGTCGTAGCCGGGCATCTGGAGGTCGAGGAACACGAGGTCAGGCTCGAGGCGGTCGATCGCCTCGACGGTCGAAGGGCCGTCTTGGGTTTCGCCGATCAACTGGAGCCACTCGATGTCCGCGGCCAGATCGCGAAGCTTCTTGCGAGCGAGCGGCTCGTCATCCGCGATGAGGGCGGTGACCGCCATGATTCCCTCCGATCAGGTCGGAGAATCTACCTGGTCGGCCAGGGAGGGCCAGGCGAGCGGTCGCGGCGATTCGGCGAAACGCCACCTGGGGTCGACGACTGGTCTTCCCCAAGCAAGCCGATCCGGTCGTGATGACGAGTCAGGGCAAGCACCTATCCTTCAAGAACGAGCGGACGGCGAGTCGCCCTCCGCCTGATCTCGCGATATTATCTTCACGTTCCGCTTCGGCCGTCCGCCTCCCTAGAGGGAGATCTCATGCACGCTGCCTTCGCTTTGGTCGCCGGAACGATGATTTCCATCGCAGCGGGGACATTGGGGGGGCAAGAGAGCCGACCCGGGAACCGCCGCTGCGGCCCGTCGTCGATGCCGAAGAAGTTGCCCTCCGTGGACAACGTCGTCGACTCGGCGGCGCTCGCGGCGTCCCTTCCGGCTGATGCCGAAGGCGTGTTCCTCTTCAGCGTCGCCGGCGGGGCCGGGGGCGCGCTCTCAGCCCGGCCCATCGAGGATCGAGGTTCTCGAATATCCGACAGCATCACGGCCCTGGTCGCGGCCGCCCTTCGCGCCAATCCCGACGTGGTGGGTCCGGCGGTCCGGCTTCGGGTCACCGCCGGGCCACAATTCGCGTTCGCGATCGAGAAGTCAGTCCTTTGTCCGCCGACCGCCCCGCCGAGCACTACCGTGAGCCGCATTTCCATCACCACGACAGCACCCCCGCCCGACCGGGTCCGCTCGCCCAAGTACCGACTGCGGATCTCGGTCGACGGCGCCGTGGTCGAGACGGAGTTGCGGTCGAGTTCCGGCGTGCCGGAGTTGGATCGAGAGGTGATGAGCGACGTGTCCCGGTTCCGATTTGAGCCCGCGTTGCTCGACGGCAAGCCAGTAGAAGTGTGGCTCGAGGGCGGGCGCGTGGAGATCATTCGGTAGGACTTCCCCGAACCACGGTCGAGGCCCTATCGCCAGGCTCAGGCGAGGATTTCCCGGACGACGTTCCCAGCCACGTCCGTTAGGCGAAACTTCCTCCCTTGAAAGAGGTACGTCAGCCGTTCGTGGTCGAGGCCCATCAACCTCAGAATGGTGGCGTGGAGGTCGTTGACGTCCACCTTACCACTGACACCCTCGTAGCCGATCTCGTCGGTCTCTCCGTGCGTCACCCCGGCCCTGACTCCGCCACCCGCCAGCCACATGGTGAAGGCGCTGTTGTTGTGATCCCGCCCAACGAACGGGTTATCGGCCCCGGAACGATTCTCCAACATCGGCGTCCGTCCAAACTCGCCGCCCCAGACCACCAGGGTCTCGTCGAGCAATCCCCGCCGTTTGAGGTCGACGATCAACGCGGCGATGGCTTGGTCGGTCTCGCGACATCGGTCGAGGAAGCCGCGATTGAGCGCCTCGCTGGCGGAAGCACCGTGGGAATCCCAGCCCCAGTGGAAGAGTTGAACGAATCGAACACCGCGCTCCGCCAACCGCCGAGCCAAGAGGCAGTTGTTGGCGAACGAGGTCGCCCCGGGGGTGGTGCCATACATCGCGTGCGTCTCGGCCGACTCCTGCCCGATGTCCATCGCCTCCGGTACCGACATCTGCATCCGGAACGCCATCTCGTACTGCGCCATCCGGGTGAGAATCTCGGGATCTTGGCGCTCGCCGTGCTCCCGCTGGTTGATTTCGTTGATGGCGTCCAGCGACTTCCGCCGCAACTCGCGCGGCATGCCCTGCGGGTCGGACAAGTAGAGGACCGGATCGCCGCTGGAGCGGCACTGAACCCCTTGGTAGACGGTCGGCAAGAACCCGCTGCCGTAGACGCTGGCCCCGGCGTCCGGGGCGACCCCACCCGAGAGCAACACCACGAAGGCCGGCAAGTTCTGATTCTCGGTGCCCAGCCCATAGGTCACCCATGAGCCCATGCTGGGCCGGCCGATTCGGGGACTCCCGGTGTGGACCATCAGCTGCGCGGGGGCATGATTGAATTGATCGGTGTGCATCGCCTTCAAGAACGCCACCTCGTCGACCACCTTGGCGAAGTGCGGAAGGTGGTCGGAGACCCAGGCGCGCGACCGACCATGCTGCTGAAAGGCAACCTGCGGCCCGAGCATTTTGGGAATCCCACGAATGAAGGCAAACCGCTTGCCCGCCATCAGCGACTCGGGGCAGAGCTGGCCGTCGAGTCGAGCCAGGACTGGTTTGTAGTCGAACAGCTCGAGCTGCGATGGGGCCCCAGCCATGTGGAGATAGATGACCCGCTTTGCCTTGGGCGGGTAATGCGGTGGAAGGGTGGCCAGCGGGTCGAGCAGGTTTCTCGCGGTCCCACTTGCCTCCACCGCTGGCTGGCTGTCGCAGCCGAGCAGGCTGGCAAGAGCCGCCGCGCCGATGCCGGTCGTTCCCGCCTCGAGAAAGTGCCGCCGGGTGATGGATTGGAGCCGCGTCGCCCGTTCCTCGGCCGAAGTCGTCATCTGCTATTCCTTGGTCAGGAATTCATCGAGGTTGAGGATCGCGTTCGCCACCACGGAGAGCGCCGCGGCCTCGGCCGTGCCTCCCGCCCGGCCGACGAGCTTGGCTCCCGCGTCCCGATCGGTCCGGTAGTACTCGACGGCCTGGCGGTACAAGGTCGTCAGGCTGGCGACCGTGCGACTGTCGGGCCTCCGCAGCAGCGCCAGTTGGAACCCCAACTCAAGTGACCGTTCCAGCTCGGTCGCCTGGGCCATGCGGGCCGCCAAGCCGTTGGCCGCTTCGACGAAGGCCGGGTCATTGAGCGTCACCAATGCCTGAAGCGGCGTATTGGTGCGGAGCCGCCGAGCCACGCAAAACTCTCGAGTCGGGCTGTCGAACGTCAGGGCCGACGGGTAAGGCGCCGTTCGCTTCCAAAAAGTATAGAGCGCCCGCCGATAGCGATTCTCGTCGGTGGCCGCGGTCCACTGTTCGCCATTGTATGGCTGGGCCCACAAACCGGCCGGCTGGGGTGGCATCACACTCGGGCCCAACCTCCGATCGCTCAACAGGCCGCCCACGAAGAGTGCCTGATCGCGAATCTGCTCCGCCGTCAGGCGAAACCGAGGGCCCCGTGCGAGCAGTCGATTATGGGGATCCCGCTCGATCAGCTCGGGGCGGGTGTTGGAAGACTGGCGATAGGTGGCGGAGAGCACGATCTCCTTCAAGAACGGCTTGATTCGCCAGCGATGCCCGGCTTGGAATCGGACCGCCAACCAATCGAGCAGGGCCTGGTCCGAGGGCGGGGCGCCTTGAGTCCCGAAGTCTTCCGAGGTCTCGACCAGTCCGATCCCGAAGAGCTGTTCCCAGAATCGGTTCACCGTCACTCGGGCGGTCAGGGGGTTGTCAGGGTGGGTCAACCACTTGGCCAGGCCGAGCCGGTTGGGCTCGAGCCCATCGAGACTTGGCCCGACCGAAGCTGGCACACCAGGTTCGACTTCCTCCGCCCGGGTCAGGAAGTTTCCTCGGTCGAGACGATAGGTCTTGCGGCGATGTCCCGGCGGAAGCTCCTGCATAACGGGGGTGAGGGTCGGGTCGAGACTCCTGAGTGCCTTCCATGCCTCGCTCCGCCGCTTCCGGATCGCCGCCAGGCGAGGGTCGTCCGATCCCTCGGCGAAGACGAACGCGAGCTTGGCCCGCTGTTCGCCATCGCGCGAACCCTCGGGAATCCTGACGATTCGGAGTACCTCGTTCTGCCAGGTGTCCTTGAACTTGCCGGCGACCGCCGGCACCAGCACCTGACCCTCCCAGTTCCGGCGGGCCGTCACCAGTTCCGGCGTGGCGACGAGACTCTCGGCCTCGGCTGCAAGTCGCTGGATGGCCGCGAAAAGCGCCTGGCCTCGGGCCTCTTGGTCGGGGCGGAACTGGGGAAGGACCGGTTGTTCGTCGGTCTGATCCCAATCGGCCGTGTTGTTGAAGTAGGCGAACGACCGATAGTAATCCTGGTGACGGAACGGGTCGTACGGGTGGCCGTGGCACTGGGCGCACGCCATCGAGGTGCCCTGCCAGACGACCCAGGTGGTGTTGACCCGATCGATCACCGAGGCGACCCGGTGCTCCTCGTCATCGGTGCCGCCCTCGTCGTTGTTCATGGTATTGCGATGAAACGCGGTGGCGATCAGCTGATTGGCAGTCGCGTTAGGCAGAAGGTCGCCAGCCAACTGCTCGGCGGTGAATTGGTCGAACGGCAGGTCGCGGTTGAAGGCCTCGATCACCCAATCGCGGAAACGCCAGACGCTCCGGCTGTAGTCCTTTTCGTATCCTTGGGTGTCGGCGTAGCGCGCCAGGTCGAGCCACATGGCCGCCCACCGTTCCCCGAAGCTAGCCGAGGCCAAGAGCCAGTCGGCGAAGGCCTCGTAGCGACCAGGCGTGGGCGCGGCACAGAGGGAGTCGACCGAATCGAGGCGCGGTGGCAGGCCGATCAGGTCGAGGCTCATTCGTCGCGCCAGGGTCGGGCAGTCGGCTTCCGGCGATGGGCTGAGCCGCTCCCGGTCGAGCCGGGCCAGGACGAAATGATCGAGCCCGTTCTTGGGCCAGCTCGGGTCGGACACCGGAGGCAACGGAGCGGCCACCGGCTTGAGGTAGGCCCAATGGGGTTCCCACGGCGCCCCCTGCTTGATCCACCTCTTGATGGCGGCGATTTCGGTCGCGGAAAGCGGGCCCCGCCCCTTGGGCATCCGGTCGTGCTGGTCGGGATGGGTGATCCGCCTCACCATCTCGCTCCCGTCCGGATCGCCCGGCACGATCGCCACCTTCCCCGACTTGGCAGGCTTGAGGGCGTCCTCGCGGAAGAGGAGACTCAGGTCACTCTGCTGGCGGACTCCGCCGTGGCAGGGGGCGCACTGGCTGTTGAGGATGGGTCGGACGTCGCGATTGAAATCGACCTCTCCCCGCGATTGGGCCAGTCGCACTCCACCGCGGACAGCCAGACCAGCCACCACCAGACCGGCTGCAATGACCGCCACTCTCTTCATCGATCGACCTCCCGACTCGTGATCATCGTCCCGTCGTCGAATCGCTCGCCGCGTCAAGTCCTAAGTTAACGTCGAGACGGGGCAGGACTCGTCGAAGGCTGTCCGCGCCCCCCGCCGTCACCTTGGTGCCCCAGAGAAACAGCGACCGGAGCCGTTTCAGTTGGTGGAGGGCGGGCAGCCCGTCATCCGTCACCTGGGTCCCGTACAGATTGAGATACTCGAGATAGCCGAGGTCCTTGATCCCTTCGAGCCCTCGGTCGGTGACCCGGGTGTTTTGGAGGCTGAGGCGAGCGAGGTGGGTAAGGCTCGTGAGGCGACCGACCGTCGAGTCATCGGCCGCGGTCCCGGCGAGATCGAGCCAGGCCACCTGCGTAGCCAGCGGCTTGAGGGCGTCAAACGAGGCCGCGCTGAAGGGGCCCGACGTTGCCACCGAGAGAAAGGCCGAGTTGCCGGCGATGGGAGCGATCCGAAGGCCGGACCGCTGGGCCGAGGCAATGGCGGCGGCGTCAGCGGGGGGGATCTTGACGGTGAACACGCCGGTCGCCAGGTCGTCGAGACCATAGCTGCCGAGGATTCTCCGCACCGCCGTGGGCCGTTCCATCTCGGCGAGCTTGAGTTCGTCGGGGGCGCCTTGATCGATCCACCACTTGATCAGCTCCGCCTCCGCGATGGGAATCGTCCGGTCGGGCGGCATCCGATCCTGGTGTCCCGGGGGGAGCCAGATGCGTCGAATCACCTCGCTCTCGGCCGACCGACCCGGGACGATCACCTTGCCATTGCGACCTCCGGCAAGCAGATCAGTCAGGTTCGCGACGGAGAGCCCGCCGGTCTTCCGAGCCGGGCTATGACAGTTTCCGCAGCGCTGGGTCAGCATTGGCTGGATCAAGGCCTGGTAGGCCGAGGCGGAGTCGAGATTGCCGGTTGGAAGTGCGCCCAGGTGGGTTTGGGCTGGCAGTCCGAGCAACGAGCGAAGTGAGGGGGCGAGGTTGTCGGTGAGGTAGCCTTCGCCGTGGGTCAGGGTGCCACCGAGATGGCCGCCAACACCCAAGCCGACTCCGAGGAGGGCGGCGGTGGTCGGGTACCACGCCGTCCCGTTAGGCGGCGTTGGCTGCCGGCGAAGGGCGTAGGCGACCACCGCCAGGACCACCACGACCAGCGCCACGATTCGATGCCACATGAGGGTGGTAGGTAAGTAGCCACCCCAGTTAGAAAGGAGGGTGCCGGCGAGCGCCGCGATGATCGCACTCCACGCACCGAGCAGCAGCAGCAACGGGACGGCCCCGAGCACGGACTTCGCCCGGAAGAAGCGACCAGCCAGCTCCAGGACGAGCGCAACGACCAGGATCCCGATCGGGAGGTGCACCAAGGTCGGGTGGAACCGACCGAGGAACTGCCACAGGCCGGATTGCTGGCTCGGGGCCGCCACCAGCGCCACCAGCAGCGTAGCTAACCCGGCAAGCAGTCCCCAGACCGATTTGGTCATCACATCAGGCCCGTTTGGTCAACTTGGTGACCCGACCAGATCGGGCTGCTCGAAGCGATCGAGGATGGGCTTCCCTCGGCTCCACCATCACGGCAGGAGCTTTTCGGGAGGAACCTTTGCCGGGACCCGCTGATTGCCGCGGGTGTCGAGCAGACCTCGCGCCGCTGTCTGTTCGCCCCAGAACCACACGGCCCCGTCCTTGGTCCGCGCGAAGCTGAAGTTCCCGCCGAGCCAATAGACGTCGATGTCGGCGAGCTTGATCGGGGTCGGCTTCAGCTGAAAGCGTCCCGACACCCCGGCACCGAGCTGTCCCCAGTCGCTGTTGCCCCAGCCGACGAGGGTGCCGTTGCGCCGCCGGACGATGAAGTGCCTGCCGAAGGAGGCGGCTTTGACCTCGACGGCGTCGGTGATGCCGGCCATTGGGGCGGGCGTCGATTGGCCGGGCTCGCGGACGTCGGCCTGGGTGCCGTGACCGAGGCCCCCCTGCTCGTTGCTGCCCCAGGTCCAGACCCGGCCGTCCCGGGTCACGGCGGCGGCGGCGCGGAACGTCGTCGCGATCGAGACGACCTCGCTCAGACCGGGCACGAGCCCGGGCCCCCGAAACTCGTCGGTGGCGGTCCCGGTACCGAGCTCACCTTTCAGATTGCCGCCCCAGGCGTAGACCGTGCCTTCGCGGGTCAGCGCATAACCACCGGATGGACCGCCCGCGATGTCGGTAACGTTGGCGAGACCGGCGACCACGATCGGGGTGGCGACGCCCGGAAAGACCCTGGTGCCGCCGGTCAACTGGTCCGGCATTTCGCCCCAGCCGCGGACGCTGCCGTCGCGCATGATTGCCATCGCCGCGGCGCCGAAGGCGGCGATCCTTGTCACACCGGCGAGGCCGGGCACTTGCCCCGGGGTGTGCCGGTCCCTCGCGCCGCTGAGTCGCACGCCGAGGTTGTTGGCGACCCCGAGTCCCCAGGCCCATACCGTGCCGTTCTCGAGCAGGGCGTAGGACGCATCGTCCTCGCCCGCCGCCACCTGGACGGCCTTGCCCGGCAGGTCCACGCGAGCCGCCGGAAGGAATCCTCCAGCGACCTTGGGGCGACCCAGCTGACCCGAACGATTGGCGCCGGCGGCCGTCACCGAGCCGTCGGACCAGACGACGAGGATGTGCTGCGCGGCCGCGATCTGGGTGACGGTCGGGGTTTGTGCCGCCGCAGGCCGCTCGGGATTGAGGGCACAGACCAGCAGGACCGCCGATGTGACTTGCCGCAGGCTCCGCCAATTCATCGTCGACCCTTTCGGCCGTGGGTGGTGAGGTTCATCGAGCCGCTTCACGTCTGGCTGCAGAGAATGTAAACACGAACCGAGTGACCGCTGGGACGGGGACGACAATGCCGGCGATCAGCTTATCGACAGTCGGGAGACTCTCGAGAAACAACTGACCGGCAGGAGTGTATCTTCGTACCTCGGGTGACGCAAATCACGCCGTCGGGATCGAACCAGGCCCCGGTTGCGAATCCCGGCTTTGCTGGCCGTCTATGGCTCTACCACAAGGGTGTCACACCGCGACACGCGGATCCCCGAGTCTCGGACAGGAGGCCTTCTCTGTGATGCGTTCCATCCTTCGGTCACCGATCATTCCTTTGCAGCTGGCAGCCCTGCTCGGCCTGATGACGGGAACGCCGGGCCCGGTTCACGCCCAGGACTCCGTCATCATCACGGCTGACTCGAACCGCGCAACGCTCCGCCAGGGGGGCCGCAACGAACCGTTCACCCTGGGGACCGCCATTCGCGTGAAGAAGGGAGTGCCTCTTCCGGTCACGGTGGTCGGCAGGAACTCCGCTCTGTATGCCTGCACGGAGACCACCGAGGCCGTGCCGGACCCCGACAGGGCGGCCCTGATGACCTGGCTCGCGGGGCTCAAGAACTACTTGTCGATCGCGGCCGGCGCGGGATTGCAAACGAAGATCTCCTATGCTCCTGACACGAGCGAAATCCCTGGACCGACCACCCTGCTCGAGGACTACCTCTCAGCCTTTGACACGCGGCTGCATGGCAGCCACGGGATGGTGGCGGCTCGACTTCGGCAGTTGACAGCGATTGGTAGGCTGGGGGACGCCAAGAACGATGCAAAGGGAATAACCTCGGCGGTGCAACAGTACCAAGCTGCAAGGGGCAACCTCGGGTGTGAGGACGGCGAGTGCCCTCGCGTTGTTCTCGACCTCCTGACGGGCATCGATACCGCCGCGCGAAAGGTCCGGGCCGGAATGGGCGCTCTGCGAGAGAAGGCCTACCCAGACCCTCCCATCCCTCCAACCAGGAACCAACGGCGCGACCGGCTCCTTCTCGCGTCAAACGAAAAACTGCTCGAGGCCGCAGCGGCGGTCATCGCCGAGACGGACAACATTCGTGCGCTGGCCCTGTCCACGGTTGCCTGGCATCAACGAATCACCTCGGCGACCGACAGGCTCCAGTGCGGAAACTTCGTGGTCACGGCGGACAGCGGCCGCAAGGTGACGATCAAGGTCGCCCCGATCGAGGCGGCCGAAACGGCGAATCTCGGCCTGGAAAAAGGCGCGTTCGAGACGGGCTTCACGGCCACCGCGGCCCGGGGCTTCCGACTGGGCGTGGGCCTGAGCTTGCTCAGAGCGGCCGGCGCCCGGTACCCCTCGTTCGGAACCGTCGCGGCCGACGGCGGAATGGTGAAGGTCGTCGCGAAGGGCGAGCAGGACCTGCGCGTCAACTACGGGCTGACCCTGGGTTTTGCGCTCGGTCCATCGAATACCATGGGCAAGGACCGACTGGTCTGGTGGCCCGCGGAGCTATTGGTCGTACCGTCCGACAACGTCAGGGCCTTCGGGATCGGCACCGCCGTCAGTTTCAACGTGGTGAAAGTGGGGGCAGGCCTGCTGTGGGCGAGGCACGATGTGCTCGCCGAGCCGATCACACTGTCCTCGTTGCTCCCGAACGCGGATGCACTGGCAACCGTAACGTCGTTCGGCAAAGCGAAATTCTACCTGAGCCTATCGCTGGTCGGCTTGCCGCCCTTCACCCCGTAGGTGGTGCCGTCGACGGACCCGGTCCCCTAGTCCGGGAACCGGGTCAGCCCCTCCTCGCCGCCGACTCCTGCTTACGACCAGCCCACCCAGTGCCCGGCCGGAGCCCGAGCACCGTTTTTCAAAGGTCGCCGTGAACCGGAGATCGAGCGTCGTCCCCGGGGCCAGCATCAATTGCGGACTCGGTACCCAGGACGTCGGCGGCGCCCTACGGCTCTGGCGCCGCCCGCAGGTTGGGCCCAACTTCGCCTCCGCCGCACCCGGCGACCGCCATGATCATGCCGATCCAGACTCGGAGGAGCACGACCCGCTCCGATTGCTGACGACAGTAGCGCGCAGGAGCAGCGACTGGCTCAGGGCCCCCGGGCCACGCCTCTGCTTAGATTTGTCGGATGGCCAATACCCTCCAGATCGTCAAGGTCACCCTCGGCCTGGTGGTCGCGGGGATCGTCGTCGGGGCGGCGTGTGGTGTGGCGGCGCTCGGAATTCTCGGGGTGTTGAGCGGGGAGAGTCCCCTGCGTGATGGCCTGCCGCTCGCGGTCGCGGCGGCGTTTGGCGCGGCGGTCGGCGCGGTGGCGGCGCCGGCCTTCTCCTGGCTCCTGCTCCGGTACGTCCCCCTTGGCAAGGCCATCCTTCATTGTGCCATCGGCACCGTCGTGGGCGGCGTGCTCGGCTTCGCGATTCCCAGCATCCATCTCGGCAGCGTGGTGGTGCCGGCGGTGCTCTACGCCCCGGTGGTCGGTTTTCTCGCGGCCGCGGTGCGGCTTCGGCTGGTGACGCCGAGTCGCCCTCGGGAGCAACTCGACTTGCCTCGTTAGGCGACCCGAGGCCGCGCGGGTGATCCGGCGGCCTCCGCAGGGATGTTCCAGCGAGAAACCCGGGCGGGCGAGCGGGCGTATGGAGTCGAAATGGTGAATCCAATGCTGATCCGGTGCGCCGCGTTCGTCCTTTCCGTCGCCTCCGCCGGTGTGCTCCGGGCCCAGGACAGCGTGGCGTCCGCGCGGGCCTGGGTTCGCACGGCAGCGCATCCGCTCACGACGCTCGATCCCGCGGACCCGCTCGACGACCTCGCTCCGATCGGCCGGCTCGTGGCCGGGGCGCGGGTGATCGGGAGCGGCGAGAGCGAGCACTACGTCCACGAGTTCCTGACCCTTCGCGCGCGCCTCCTGCGCTACCTGGTCGAGCGTCACGGCGTCACCGCGCTCACGTTCGAGGCGGGCATGGCCGAGGCGCTCCGGCTCACTCGGTGGGTGGCCGGCGAGGGGGGCGAGCCCGATTTTGCCGGCGGGTTGCCGTTCAACGGGACCGGCGGGTACGCGGAGCTGCAGGAGGCGCTGCGATGGCTCCGAGCGCACAACGAGAAGGTTCCGCCGGCCCGACGGGTCCGATTCTACGGCGTCGACCTGGCGAACGGTGGCGGCGCGATTCGGCCGGTCCTGGACGTGTTGTGGCCCTACCTTCGCCGGGTCGATCCGGACGCCGAGCGGACCTTCCGGGCACGGCTGGACGGGATCGCGGATCGGTTCGGGATCAACTGGCCGCGGGCGGCGCACGAGAAGTACACCCAGCTGACCGAGGTGGATCGGGCCGAGCTGCCGGGGGCGATCCGGGACCTCGGAGCCCATCTCCGCCGCCATCGGGCCCGCTACCTCCGGGCCGCACCCGCCGACGACTACGAGATCGCGGTCCGGCTCGTGGCGGTGCTAGATCAGACCGAGCGGTTCATCCGGATCCCGACGTACGGTGATGCCAACCCACGGGACAGCGCGCTCGCCGAGAACGTCCGCTGGGTGCTCGACCGGGAGGGGGGCCGAGGGAAGGTGCTGGTCTGGGCCCACAACGCCCACGTGCAGCGCGTGGGGATCCACGTCCCGGCGATGAACAGCAAGCCGGTGCTCTCGATGGGCCAGGTGCTCGCGGCGGAGTTGGGTGGCGGGTACGTCGCGCTCGGCACCGCGTTCGGCCGCCGGGCGGCCGACACCAGCGGCGCCGATCCGACCACGTTCGACGGCCTGCTGGCGTCGTTAGGCGCGCCGCTCTTCCTGGTGAATCTGGCTGACGCGCCCGAGTGGTTTCGACGGGAGCAGCGGATGCGATTCCAGACCGTGGAAATCCGGCTGGTTCCGGCGGCGGCATTCGACGCGGTGGTGTTCGTGGAGCGGACGACGCCGGGGCGGCGCCGGTAGGGGCCGTCCCCCGCGCGATCGACCGGGCGACCCACCGGTTTGCGACAGGCACTGGGTCGTCTCAGGCGACCACTTCGCTTCTCCAGCCGCTCGTCGTATGTCGGTGTCGGGCCATCCGGTATTGGAGGGGTTACATAGCGGACACTGTTGACGCCCAACTCTCGAAGGAATAGGCCCGGACCCGCCCGAATGTCCACGTTTTCGCCGAGACGTCGCCTGGTGAGGTGGGACTCCGTGGGAGAGTCCCGACCGGCACCCTCAACGCGACTGGAGGTAACACCGTGTTTGCGCGACATGGCAGTTCTACCCTGGCGGCGATCATCGCCCTGGCTGGTTTTTCGGCACCGGCCGCGCTCCTGATCCTCGGCACCTCGACGACCACGACGGGCGTGGCCGGCGGCAACGGCACGGATGTGGTCACCTTGGGGCCAACCGGCCCCTATCAGGGATTGACGAAGGTGACCTGGGCGGAAGATTCGGACATCCCGTGCTGGTTCGAGGTCAAGTCTCGGCACATCAATCTCAACTCGGTCCAGTCCTACCAGGTTGATCTGGGCGGCTCGTCGTGCAACCAGACGTCGCAGTCGCAACGGGAGGCGGGCGAAGCGCCGAGCGAGCACTTCATCAACGGCATCAGCGTGTGCCGGAACAACCAGCGGATCAAGGGCGTCAAGGTGTTCTACGCCCGGGTACATCAACCGAACGGCACGCTGACGTCTATGACGGAGTACGACTGGGACTTTTCGGCCGCCTGCGACCAGTACGGGGACGGGTGGAGCACCGAGCGGTACTGCCCCACCGGCCGGGTCGCCACACAGCTCAAGATTTATCACAAATCCGACACGCCGGCCTTCTCCAACAACATCAAAGAAGCCGCCACGGGAATCGCCCTGGTTTGCCGGGCCGTGGAGGTCAAGCCCTAAACACCGATCGCCAAGGTGGCGGGAGCTAGGCCACCCGTCACCTCGGCGTTGCGGGCACTGGATACTACTCGCGGTTCGTCCCGCTTAGGGCCGGACAATCCGTACGCGGCGATCGACCCGAATCTGGTTGTCGCTCCCGGCGGTATCCTCGGCACCTTGTGGAATGCCGAGTTGCCAAACCCCACTCGCCGAGCCGACCTTATGGCCATGCCGATTTCCGTCCCCAGCTACACCGTCGACGACCTCGACCGGTTCCCCCCGGACGGCAATCGGTACGAATTGCTCGAAGGGATGCTGCTGGTGACGCCCGCACCGGGCCTGCCCCATCAGGTCGTCACCCAGCGCCTGGCCGTCATCCTGACCGGCTTCCTCCTTCCCTGGCCGGACGTCTGGGTGGCCAGCCCGGGCAGCGTCGTGTTCCGCCCGAGGACGCGGCTCGAACCGGACATTCTGGTGTTTCGTGCCCCGGTGGCCGGCACCAAATAGAAAGCGGTCCGTCATCGGTTTCTCGCGGTCGAGACGAAGAGCCGGTCGACCGAGATCTACGACCGCGATTTCAAACGACCGGCGTATCTCGATCTCGGCGTGGATGAGGTGTGGCGGGTCGATGTCGAGGAGAAGGTGATTCTCGTCTCGGGGCCGGGGGCGGCGCCCGATCGCCGGGTAGCCGATCGGCTGGTCTGGTCGCCGAAAGGCCTGGCGGGCGACCTCACGATCGACGTCGCGCCCCTGTTCCGCGGTTTCGACTGAGGCCAGGCGACCCGCCTAGGGCGCAAACATTTCCTGTAGGACCGTCAGCACGGTCGCCAACGTCGCCGGAGCGAGCCGCGCCAAGCGACGGCCGACCCGGCTCCGATCAACGGTCCGGAGCTGATCGAGCACCACGTGCCCGGATTTCCCGGCAACTCGGCACGGGATGCGGAACGGGTAGGGATGCGACCCCGTGGTCAGCGGCGCGACGATGAACGTGGCCAGATGTTGATTGAGCTCGTCCGGGGACACGACGACGCACGGCCGGGTCTTGCGAATCTCGCGGCCTTGGGTCGGGTCCAGGGCCACGAGGAACACGTCTCCCCGGACGACCGGCGGCGCTACCACTTCCACTCCTCCTCGTCGAACCGGGTGGGCGTTGGCGCATCCAGGAGACCGTCGCCAGCGGCCGCAAGCGATGCGGCCGCTGCCGCCCAGCCTGCCCGTGGACCATGGGTGGCGCGAATGATGATGCTGCCGTCGCGGGCGTCGAGCTCGACCTCATCGGAAAGGCCAGCCTGCTCGATCAACGGTTTGGGAAGGCGGACGCCGCGTGAGTTACCGATTCGGACGAGTCGGGCCTTGGTCTTCATGGGGGCCTCCTGACGGTGATTACAGTGTAATCACGCTCGGGCAGGAGCGGCAAGGGGCGTCGGTTGGCGCAAGGTTGATCGTTAGCCAAGCTCAAGGCTTCGGCGCGGGCCGGTGGATTCGGGTCGCGGCCTCGTCGAGCAACGAATCGAGTTCGGCCCCGCTAGCCTCTCGCTCCGGACCCCTCACAGCGCCGGCCGGATGTCGGTGAGACGGAAGTCTTCGCAAACAAACAGCAGCGGCTCGTCAGCCAGGGTCGCCACCGCGTAGGCGATGCAATCACCGAAGTTGAGATTCGCCTGGTGACGTCCCTTGCCATACCGGAGGAATGCGTCGAGCGCCACAATCCCGTGATCCTCGAGGAAAGAAACGACCCCGATGCCTCCCTCCCGGAGCATCGTCGCGGTGAGGTCGCGGGCGCTCTCTCCGAGGCGTGAGCTGACCACCATCCCGCTTTCCACCACCGTAGGCGCTCCAATCGACACCGTGTCGGCGGCCCCTATCGCGTCGAGCAGCCGTTCGTATCCCGGCTCCCGAAGCAAGATCGCGACGATCGCGGAGGAGTCGAGGATCATACCCCGTCAGGCCCATAGCCCAGGAGTTTCTCCCGCTGGGCTTTGGTCAGGGGCCGCCGCGAAACCGCCGGCGGAACCTGAGGCCATACTCGCCGCTCGAGGAACAGCCGGAGCCGGCGGGCTCGGTTCGCTTTCGGGTTGGCCCGCGCCAGCCCGGCTCGATGCGCCAACAACGCCTGTCGAATCGCCTCAGTCTTGGACTGGCCCGTGAGCCGAGCCACCTCACCGGCCAGCTGCTCTACCTCGGCATTCTTGATATTGAGGGCCACCCGGATCCATCCTTGGTTGACACTACACCATCATTACCCTGATTACACCATCTACGCAAGCGACCGGTGTCCAAACGATGGCGGCCGACGGCCAATCGCACTCGGCGCCAGGTCCGGAGTCAGCTGTCGGCGGGGCTGTTGGGGTTGTTCGGCCGGGTGTTCGAGGTGGCCAGCGAGGAGGTGCCGGAGTTGCGGGGGGTTCGGGCCCCGCGGGTTCGTTCGTCGGACCCGGCGTTCATCAACGCCGCCGGCGGGATGATTCGGGCCGCGCGGGAGCATCTGGACGCGCTGGCGAAGTACGGGGTAACCGCGGGGTTGGTCGACGATGCCGGCACGTTGCTGGCCGAGTACGAGGCGATCAGCATCGAGGCGAAGGCGGCGTTTCAGGCCCGAGTGGGGGCCAGCCGGGCGCTGGACGTGGTGAGGGCGGAGATCATGGGTTTGATCGGCCGGATCGATCGTCTGAATCGGCACCGGTTCGCGAGTGAGCCCGAGGCGTTGGCGCGGTGGGAGACGGCGCGGAATCTGATTGGTCCGGCCGGGAAGTCGACGTCGGAGGCGCCGCCCAGCGGCTCGGGTGGTGATGTTCCGGCGGCGGCCTGAGGGCGGGGGTGTTGAAGGGCGCCATGGTCACCGAGATGAGCCGCGAGAGCTGGGCCGAGCGGGTGGGGGGCTTGGGCAGCCGCGGACATGGGTCGACCGCCCGGAATCGGGCCATGGCGCGCTTCGACATCCGATCGACGTGCTTCGCCGTCGGTCGCGACGCACAGACGTGGGCCAGGAGGACACTCAAGGAGCGATCGTCAGGGGACTTCGCGGTCGCTGGGCGGAGCCGAGTACCGGCGTGTCAGCTTCGACGACGCCAGCGTCGCGGGTGCTGCTTTCCGTGCAGGACCGCGATGACTTCGATGGCTCCCGGCAAGACTCGGTAGTACACCCCGTAAGGGTAGCGGCGGAGGCTCACTCGCCGAACCCCGCGGTAGCGAATCGGAAAAGCCTCCGGGGCGGTCTCGATCAGCGCGATAGCCGCGGCGAGCTCCTCGCGAAACCCTGTCGCCGCCTGATTGCTTCGTTCGGAATACCAGGCTGCAGCACGGCGAACGTCAATCCTCGCGGCAGCCCGAAACCCGACAGGCAGGCTCACCCGTTTTCGAGCTCAGCCCGCACCTGTTCCCAGGGAATGAGCGGGCCCGGGGCCGGATCGTCGAGCCGCCGATCCAACTCGGCCCGTTGCTCGTCCGTCAACGGTACGTCGGTCGGCTCGAGGGAGTCCCAGACGGTCTCAATGAGCTGGAGGCGCTCCTCCACCGTCATCGCCCTGATTTGGGCCTCAGACAAGGGTTGCATGACGGTGAAAGATTAGCGGCGCTCGGCAAACAGGCAAGCGAGGGCCGCCAAGGGAGGCTTGGCTGGCAGGTCCGGGTACAGATCTTCGCCCGCAAACGTCATCCCGGGCTGCGCGGCGGCCAATTCGAGCGCCCCGAGATCCCGGTGCCCCGGTGCACGACCCCAGGCGCGGATCAGGCGATCGTGAAGGACAACGAGCTCATCGAGGGTGAGGCGCCGCACCTAAGCCAGACGCCGGTACAGTTCGCCGTTCTTGGCCAGCACCCGCCGGGCCGCGTCCTCGAAATCGGCGGCCGGCTGGGTGACGAAATCCCGAACGGCGGCGGCGGCAAGCTGGTCGACAGGAACGTTGAGGCGCTGCGCGGCCTCACTGAGCTGACGCTCGGCGTCGTCGGGTAGCTGGATTGGAAGAGTCATCGTTCCTCCAGTCCGAATGATAGCGGCCGGCGGGTTGAGGAGCCAAACTGGGGCCGGCGATCCGACAGTCCGGCTTGAGGTCACCGTAGGCCCGTACCCGCGTCCTCGATCGAGAAGCAGGTCGAGCGTGGAACGGGCTAACGCGCTGATCGTCCAGCAAGTCGAGGGCAAGGAGCGGTCGCGGGCCGCCAATCGCGCCCGGCGCCCGGTCCGGAGTCAGCTGTCGGCGGGGCTGTTGGGGTTGTTCGGCCGGGTGTTCGTGGTGGCCAGCGAGGAGGTGCCGGGGTTGCGGGGGGTTCGGGCTCCGCGGGTTCGTTCGTCGGACCCGGCGTTCATCAACGCCGCCGGCGGGATGATTCGGGCCGCGCGGGAGCACCTGGACGCGCTGGCGAAGTACGGGGTGACCGCGGGGTTGGTCGACGATGCCGGCAAGTTGCTGGCGGAGTACGAGGCGATCAGCATCGAGGCGAAGGCGGCGTTTCAGGCTCGCGTGGGGGCCAGCCGGGCGCTGGACGTGGTGCGGGCGGAGATCATGGGGTTGATCGGCCGGATCGATCGGTTGAATCGGCACCGGTTCGCGAGTGAGCCCGAGGCGTTGGCGCGGTGGGAGACGGCGCGGAATTTGATTGGTCCGGCCGTGAAGTCGACGTCGGAGGCGCCGCCCAGCGGCTCGGGTGGTGATGTTCCGGCGGCCGCCTGAAGGCGGCGGTGTTGGAGGGCGCCATGGTCACCGAGATGTGCCGCGAGAGCTCGGCCGAGCGGAGTGGGGTGCTTGGGCAAGCCGCGGACATGGGTCGACGCCCAAAAAGGGGCCATGGCGCGCTTCGACACGCGACCGGGTCCACCATCGTCGGCTTCTGGCCCGAGTAATCGACGAAGAGCTTCTCGCCCGCCCGGTGGACTTGCCGCGTCGACAGTCGCCGGGCCTGGCACCACCGCCGGTAGTAGTCGCAAAACTGGGTGTACTGATACCCGGTGGGGTGCTGGGCGAGATACTCCTGATGGAGAAGTTGGAGCGTGACGCCGGGCTTCTTCCGCCCGGTGTGGAGATAGGCGGGATCGGGCACCGGGCGCCGCTCGAGGCCGGGGGCGCCGTAGAGCCGCGCCTCGAGCCGGCTCAGCCAAGCGCTCGACCGTGGGCCAGTCGAGCCCGGCCGCCCGCTGTGGCGAGGTCTGGGGTGAGCGCGGGGTTGGTTCACGATGTCACCAAGTTTGCTGGCGGAGTTCGAGGCGATCAGCACCGAGGCGAAGACGGCCTTTCAGGCTCGCGTGGGGGCCTGCGGGGGCGCTCCTGACAGGTCGCCGGGCTTGGCGAGCGCCGCCCCACCCCCACTACGGGATCACGGTGACCGCGCCCTCCCCAACATCATTCAACCGAACCTGCCGAAAGAAGGCATTGTGCCGCATTTGGCTCTGTTCGGACAGGCCGGCAACCGGACCGATCCATTCCCATTTCTTACGCCCAGCGAATGCCCGGGTGTACGAACGCCATTCATCCGGGGTGGGACGGCCGCTACTCGAACGTAGGCTGTGCTTTTGGCGGTAGTAGACGGCTGTATTGGCGAACTCCGTTGCGGCACCGATTGGATTGGAAAGCTGTCCGTTCATCGCTCGCTCCACCGCGCTCCGCGTCTCGGCAGGCAGAGTTTCCCACGGACGGCGTTGCAGGTCGAGGTGCCGCTGGAGCTGGCCGATTGGGATGTTGGTACCCGGATAGTTGCCCCGACCCACGCAGGCAACGTAGCCCGCTCCGGGACGGGCATAGTGGCGGGCCGCGGCCCGAGCGCTCCGTAGACACGGCTGGAGCGGGGTCGAATACGCCCGGATGAATTGGTGGAAAGTGGGGTATACCTTGCGATACCGCGCCGAAGGCGCAATGAGCAGCGCATAGCGGTTGAACATCGCCCAGGTCACCCCGTGATTCTCCGGAGTGTCGCCTCCCGAGGCCTCTCCGATGAGCATCCGGGCCAACCACGTTGCGTCCTCCCTGGTGAAACGGTAGTTGATCGGGTCTCGTCCGGGAGCAAGCACCCGGAGCAACCCGTACCTCGGTGCTGACGGCGTCGGCGCTCCTCCAACGGCCGGAGCTAGGCGTGGACCGGTGTTAGCCAGCAGTGGACGGAGAGCGGCCCAGGTACGTGGCCCAAGGATTCCGTCGGAGCCGAGTCCGCGGCCCGTTTGCCATCGCGCGACAGCTTGGACGAACAGGTCCTCGCCGGGCGTCATGTTGGTGAAGCCGAGCGCGCGCACAATCGCGTCGTACTGGCTGCCCCAGCCAAGTTGCTTCGCGTACCGACGATTCGCGACCACGGCGGATCCCTCAGTGGACGGTGCCGGAGCGCGGGCCGTCGACGGAGCGCGGGGATCGCGGCGAATGGGCCCGAGGTGCCCGGTAAACCCGGGAATTGAGGCTCGAATCCGGCTCCAGTCGAAGGCTGGTCCGGGATCGTTCTTGCGGCCGACTGGCAGGGCCACGTCCTCATGCCCGGTGAGCCATCTGATTCCGGGAAACATGACCAGCAAGTCGCGCGTCAAGCGGCCGAGCGCTTGATACTGCTCTTCGGTGAACGGCTCCCACCATCGGATCCGCCCGTCGGCATCGGGCCGCGAAACCGGCGCCGCTCCTCGGTAGGCGGTGCCGGAGTGGGTAAGGAAGCCGCCTGCTTTCTGCGTCAGCACACCCCAGTTGACGATCTCGATACCGATCGAGCGGGCGTTGACGCCTGGGTTACCATCTAGCGCTCCCGTGCCAGCGTGGCGTGCCGACCGGTTGAGTGGCACCATCTGCACAGTCCGCCCCTCCTTTCCGACTACGTAGTGGGCCGACACGGATCGGCTGTTTTGGGTGAAATAGCGGACGGTCCCATCGAGCGAAGGGCCGGCGGTGAAATGGAAGATCACGGCTTGGATCGCGGCGTTTCCGCGACTGCTGTGGTAGGGGCTCGGGATGAACTCGGTCCAGGCCGGGGTGCCAGGCAGCCGCGGCCGAGGGGCCTCGGGCTGCCATCGCGTCGGGCGGAGCATGTTCGTCATGGGGTCCTCGCGTAGAGCGTAGTATCAAGTGCCGACCGGAAGCTCGGCAGCCCAGTTGCGTCGAAGCGGCGGCAGTTCCGGCGCCTGGTAACGCCGGCTCAGCAGCTCGGCCGGCGGAACCGTCACCAACCGGGCTTCCAGGTCGATCCCGGAAACCGTCTTGAACGTGTTCACATAGCGTCCGATCGGCTCTTGCATCAGAACCAGGAACGCGAACCAGATGTCGTCGGAGATTGGCCGGAGTCGTGCCAGCTGGCGGCTCATGACCAAGATCAGCTCACCATCCTCAGCAAGGCTGGTGTACTCGCGAATGCCGGGCCGCTTCCAGCCATACAGGCTGGCCACGGTATCGGCGGCGTGCTGCCAGGGCTCGACGGAGTCGCGGACACCGGGACGGCCCGGAAGGAACTCGCGCCACTCCTTGGCCAGGACGGCCCCCGGGTCGAATCCACCGATGGCCTGCTTGGTATACTCGAATTGGGCCCGGATCTCGGGCGGGACCCTGATTCGAAGATTCTCGTTGCCTTCGAACAGGATCTCAGCGAGGGACCCAAACGCTTCCTTTGCTGCCGATGGATCTGGCTCGACCTGGAGGTCTCGCCGCTCGCGGTAGAAACGCATTGCCTCGTGTAGAAACCGGTGAAACGCAGCCGGGAACCCAGCGCGGGGATCTACGGCGTCGAGGCGGCCCCAGCGTGCCGCAGCGTGCACCGGAAAGCCATAGAGGGCCTGGTATTGGCGGCGGCGTTCATCGATTGCGCTCAACTGGCCCTGCTGCCAGAGGGCGATGAAATTCGAGAGGATGTCCTTAACACCCGAGTCCTCACGCACCCGTACCGAGGTGAGGGGCTGAGTGTGCCGGGCCAACCCGTTCTCGACCCTGTCAGCTAGCCGTTCCAGGGTCCAGGGGAGCCCCCCTTCCTCAAGCCAATAGCAGTAGATCAGCGAACACCAGGTACCGTCGGGGCGCCGAATCGCCTCCCGAAGGCTGGCCCACGCTTGGTCGGCCGGTTCGGGGCGGCGCGGGGTGACCTCCTTGAGCGTGCTGCGGGCGAATTCGGCGACACGAGTGAAGGTCCGCAGATGGTCGATCTTCTGGTGAATGAGCAGTGCGATCGCTTCCTTGTTGACGGCTGTGCGGGACAGGGCCACAAACTCGTTGACGTCGGGTTCGTCATAGGATCGTGCCAATCTCTCGAGTGCGGCGATCGCGACCGGCTTACCCTCTTCGGCACTCACGGCATTCACGGCATTCACGGCATTCAATCCCTGGATCAGAAAGTCCTGGAGGCCGCCGAAAACCAGGGGTGGGGCGGCGTTGCCGGAGGAGGAGGCTGCGCGCACGGCGTTGACTTCGGAGTACTGCGCCATGATGCACCCACACTCCTTACCGAGCTCGTAAAATGGTCGGATTGGACTGTCCCCTCCGCGAATGCCACCACGGGCAAGCTCGATTCTGCGCCAGATGTCGTTCCCTAGCTTCGAGAAGGTCCGCACGAAGGTCTCCAGCCACTCTCTATTGCTGTTCAATTCAGTCATTGCGCACTCCGTTCTTGTCGGAAGGTCGGCGTGGAGGCGGCAGCGAAGCGTTGGCGCGCTACCGCTTGCAGCCACCGCCGGGCGAGGTCATCGTGGGCCAGCGGAGTCACGAGGTCGAGCAGTCTGGCGTAGCCAAGGCGGGCCAGCCCCAACAGGGGCGGCTCGGCGGCTAGCCGAGCCGGGTCCCGCAGCAGCGTCGCCAGGCCGCGGCGAACCTCGCGCGGCGCCAGGATACGGGGATCACAAACGTCGCGCATGGTCCGTCCCCCAAGCCCTTCGAAACGGTGCTCCAGGATCGCATTTACGACGGCGGGGACCGCATCAATGAGATCGGCCAGGCTCTCGCGCGAGTTGCGAGGTACCGGCGTTGGGAGGTAAACCTCGTGAAACCGCTTTTCCAGGCGGCTAAGCACGGTATCGGGATGGATTCGGCGAGAGCACTCAATCGCGAACGCGACTCGTACCATTCCCGGTGGGTGGGGATCGCCCGGCTTGATGAGAAAGAGCAGCGCCCCCGGCAGACTCAACACCCGTTGCAGTCCGTCGACGGCCGGCTCGCCGCCGAGAAATGATCCCCAGAGGTCGGCGAGCAACTCGCTCGTGAACGACGCCCAGTGATCGACCGACGCGGCATCCCGGACCACCGACCCGGCCGCGCCACGAATGACTGCTGCGCCCTCGCTCAGGAGGCTGAGATCAGAGTTGAGTTGATGACCAGCCTCATGGAGCAAGCTCGTGAGGCGAGTGGGCAGAGTCTCCGGGCTCACGCGAATCAGGGCAATGGGAAGGACGACACCGCCGGGAAGCTCGGTGCGCGCCCGCGCGATGGCGCCGCCGCGCCCGGCGCTGTCGAGGTAGGTCACGGCAAGGGGCGGGGTGTAGCCTGGCACCGGTCGCGCCAAGGCAGCGGCGACCACGCGATCAGCGCCAGCGAGGAGCAGCCCCATACTCGCGTCGGCACGGCTCGCGATGCCGTCGGCAAACAGGTCGAGCGTCCGGAAGAGGCTATCGGCGTTCAGCTGGAGCATGGCAAGCCGCTGGTTCGCCCGATAAAGGCCGTGCCAGGCGGCAAGGGGTTTGCGCCGGAGTTCGTGGGTGGTGCGGGCCACCTCGCGCCTGAGACATCGGACGGCGCCCCCGACTCCAGCCTCAAGCGCGGCAAGTGCCCTCGGCGCGGGGCTCCCGGCGGGAATCACCGGGACCGATTCCGACAGCGCCCGGACGCCGCCCAACCGCGCCTGGAGCTCCTCGAGCCGCTCCACAATCCAATCAGTCCCGGCCCGCATGGACCCCTCACACACCCAGCAGGATGATGCGGTTGCCCTTGCGGATCCACCGGCCAGTCTTCGCTCCGCGCTGGGGCCCAGTCCGGGCCAGGGCCTGGCGGATCGCGCCGGGCAGGTGTCGGTCCATAGCGCCCGAAAGCGCGGTCCGCGCGACGACGGCTGGGTTGGTGGTGGCGTTGGGGTCAGTGGCGGCCTGACCAGCCGCGTCGGCGATGGTCCTCACCACTCGCGTGGCCACGTCCATCTTGGCTTCCTCGAGATCGTTGTACCCCATCTCGCCCATCATCGAATCCAGCTGCGCGCCGGTGTCGCCACCATTGTCGTCCCCCTGCAGGCACTGCCCCACCATCCTGCCCGCAGCCGCCCCAACCACATTGCCGAGGCCGGGAACGAGGCTGCCTGCCGCAGTGCCGACGAGCGGCAGCGCCTTGGCCAAGAGCATGGCCCCCGGCCCCTTCAGGAAGCTCACGGCGTGCGGAAGAGCCTTCTTGGCGACTCGCCGGAGCCGTTTGCCGACTCCTCTGAAAATCCTCCCCAAGAACTCATCCATCTCCGCACCCGACCCGAGCCCCATGAGCTCAAAGGCGAGGGCCTCAGTCTCCCGGTGGCCAATCCCGTCAGCAACATCGCCAGACGAAGACTCGCCGGTGCCGAACGAGTCGTCAGCCTCCAGGTCGTCAGCTTCTAGGTCGTCAGCTTCCAGGTCGCCAGCCTCGAGATCGTCGTACTCGGTCTCTGGCGCAATGTCGGGTGCGGTCTCGTAGCCGAGAGGAGCCTCAAGCAGCAATTCGTCGAGGTTGATGTCATCGCGGGCCATCGTCAGTCTCCGGTCGTAGTGGTGGTGACGACGAGATGGCAACCAGCATGCCGCCAATCGATGAACGTAAGTCTATGAAATAGGCTCCTGCGGCAACGACTACGGCAGGTTGGCGATGCATGGCGATGCAAACGGTGCACCAAGGTGCAATGGTGCAGTCCGGTCAGTTGGACGAGGGGGCGGGCTTTCCAAGCGATCACGCAGGCGGTTGTAAACCGTGCGCTCGGAGACCTTGAGCTGCCGGGCGGCACGACGAACCAACTCAGTGCGGGGCGCCGAAGTGCCCAGGGCTGCCAGGTCGATCGCCGCCTTGACGGCGGCGGCGGAGGCAGTACCGATGATCTGTTCCAGACTCTTGCCATCCCGAACGAGGTTGGAGATTGCCCCTTCCACGGAACTGGAGGTCGTGGATTCGGCCACTGACGTCGGCAACGGGAGGTGTGGCGTCCGGATAGTGTCGCCCGTCGCCCGGCGAACGGCGAGCCGCGCGATCGCCTCAAGCTGACGGACGTTACCGGGCAGCGGGAGTGTGGCCAAAACATCGAACACACCCGGATCAACCTCGGCCGCCGAGGCGTCCACTGCGTAACGCTGAACTAGAGATCTGAACAGCACAGGGATATCATCGGCGCGTTCGCGGAGAGCCGGGAGGTATACCCTGAGTCCGTCCAGGCGATAGAAGAGGTCGGCCCGAAACTGGCCCGAGGCCACCAGCGTAGGCAGGTCGCGGTTGGTGGCGGAGATGATGCGAGAGCGAATCGGCTGGTCGTGATCTGCGCCGACCGCGCGGAATCGACGCTCTTGGAGCGCGCTCAGGAAGCTCGCCTGCAGTTCAGGCCGTAATTCGCCAATCTCATCCAGTAGTAGCGTTCCGGCCCCGGCTGTAGCAATGGCGCCCTGCCTGGTGCCGACCGCGCCGGTGAAGGCCCCCCGGACATGCCCAAACAACTCGCTACCGAAGAGCCCTTCCGTCACGGATCCACAATCAAAGGCGTGAAACGGATGCTCCCGGTGGTTCGGATCGGCATTGTGTAAGGCGCGCGCGGCGACGTACTTGCCGACGCCGGTTTCCCCAAGCAGTAGGACGTTCAGATCACGGTCCAACGCGGCTTGGGCAAGAACGCTACGGACCCGGCGAATCGCGGCGGAGTGGCCAAGCAAACCGCCGGCCTCGAGGTCAGCCGCGATTTGCTCACGCTGACGCAGCCGGGTGACGGTTCGAGCGAGACGGCGAGGGAGGTCGTGGTCGTCCTCGACCAAGACGTCGTCACAGCCGGTGATCATTAGGCGCCGAATTGCGTCGATTGATCCAGCAGCGGGCGGCAATAGGACGACCAGCGCTCCTGCGCCAACCTCGGAGAGGTGTGCCGCCGCGCGGACAACCAGGTCCACCCAGGCAGGTCCCGACTCGCCCGGGAGCGGGTAAGAAGTACCGCCGGCGTCGCACCAAGCTGTTACTAGCTCGCGGAAGACCCCAAGCGGTGGCTGATGAATCAGGCCCAGAAAGGGCGCCCTCGGCCCTACGGCATCGGGCCCATCGTTAGACATTGTAGCCCGCCTTGCATTGGCAATGCGCTCTCAGTCTCGCCCGGTCCGGGTTGGACCTGAGGCCGCGGCTAGGGGCGTAAGCATCGAAACGACATCGATTTGAGCACGAGGTCCTGCTCGGCCAGCGAGCCATCGCAACGTGCCCCTGACATCATCGAGCTGTCTCCCTGGGGACAAGGCACCGGCCTGATCAACTCGTGCTGCCGACACCGGTTGGTGCAGCTCGACGCCCCTGGCCGGCGGGTTCGACCTCCGCCATGAGCAACACTGGGCCTGGGACATCAAGTCGAAGTCAAGGCCCAGGGGCGCCGTCGCAAATGCGAGGCGGCTGGACTGGCTCGTGCAGCCGCCAGGCCATCGACGAGAGCGGCGCCGATCATGCTTCGGAGACGGGCGGCCTGATTAGTGGCTTCTACGCCGACATCCTCGGGATGGCCGGTCGAGTGTACGGGACCGACGGGAACGTGGTCGATGCCGGTCGGTTGACCCGATTGGGGACGTTACCGACGGGAGGGTCGTGGCTGGCGGTCGATCCTGCCACCGGTCGGGCGTTCATGCCGATCGGCGGATCGATCACGGTGTTCGATCTCAACACCTGCCGGCGATCGGGACGATTCCGTTACCGCCGATCGACTTCGCCCACAGTTTCCAAGGGGCGAACTGCGGAGGGGGCCGAGGGCAGAGCTGGGGCGGGCGGCGGCAAGGCGACGTCGATCGAGACAATGCGGTGGCCGGGTCGTGCATCGCGCGGACCGGCGCTGGATGCGACACGCGGCGAGATCGGTGTGGGCTTGGGCGGGCGGCAGTGTGGCTCGGCCGGGTGGATCCGGCGTCGGGGGCGGTGGTTGCCGAAGTGTCCTCGATCAGGAAAAGTGTCCTCGATCGAGGACACTTTTGGTTAGGACGGCGTTTGACCACCGGGTCGCGGCGACCGTCGATTTTCTTGACGACACGGCGGTTCGGCGGGTCGGCGAGGAGCGTCCCGCCGGGGCCGGGTGGGACGGGCGGTGCGAGGACCGGTTGGCGGTCCCGCTCCGGCGAAGTTGCTGCGACTCCGGTGTCGACCGGCGAGGGCCTGCTGGCTCCGGGCGCTCGATCGTCGGCGGGGCGGGTCGGCGAGCGCGTCGGGGGCACGCCGGGCGAGCCGCCGCGGGGGAGGCGACGGACGTTTCTCCGTCGAGAAGCCGCTGCCTAACGTCGCGCATCGAGGCCCGCGCTTCGGTTTGTTTTTCGCCTGGTCGACCGCCACCGTGGCGCCGGGCTCACCCTCGGCGTCCCGAGCGATTGCCGCTCGATCGCCGGCCGCGGTCCAAGCACGATCGATCTCGCGGGCGCTGGGCTCGGCAACCGCTGATTTCCCTCAAGAAATCCCCCGTTTCCGTTCCTGTCCAGACAATGATCACCGGGTCGTGGCCGATTTTCTGGCACGCTCGTTGAGTGTGGCGAGGTCGACCGGCTACATCGGCGGCTGGTCGCGCGACACTTGGGTCGCAAGGGTTGTCTCTCACAGGAAGGAGCAGGTTATGAAGGCCGAGATGAGTAGTACGATGGTGGCGGCGGGTAAGGTGCAGGTGTTCAACCGGGCCTACCCCGTCACGGACCCCGGGCTCAGCCCGGTGTTCAGTCAACTCGATGAGAGCGTGGAACGGGCCAACGCTCTGATCGTCCAGCAAGTCGAGGGCAATGCGCGGTCAAAGGCCGCCAATCGCACTCGGCGCCAGGTCCGGAGTCAGCTGTCGACGGGGCTGTTGGG
>JBJXGT010000032.1:0-264525 GCA_046160105.1 Gemmatimonadales bacterium
ATTGGCGTTCGGGGTGAACAGCCTGCGATCGATTCTCCCATTCTGCAGGTCCCCGAAGATTCGCCGAGCCTGGCTCAGAGCCGTGCCCTGTGCCGTGTCGGTGACGACGAAGAGGGTGGCCGCGATCTGGTCGGCGATGAGTCTGGTCGCCCGGGATTCGTCGTTGGAAAGGACGACGATCGCGGTTCGATCGTCCGGATACACCTCGTGGTAGGTGAAGTAACCCGAGGCTCCGCCACTGTGCGAGATCCGGCGCCGGCCGTTCGCGAAGCTCACGTTCACCCCGAGCCCGTAGCCCGCCCCAAGGCCGTTGACGAGGCGCGCCTCCGTTTCCATCAACGCGTAGGACGCCGGGCGGAGCAGCGCCCGGTTGATCAGGGCGATGTCCCACCGGGCGAGATCATGGGCCGTCATCGCGAGCTGGCCGCAGCCGAAGAGCCATCCCTTGGCCTCCTTCGGCGCGGGGCGCCACGGTCCGAGCCCGTAGCGGGTGTAGCCACCGGCGTCGGTCGGACCGAGGGCACCGGTGTCGGCGTCGGCGACCGAGGTCATCCGGAGCGGGGTGAACACCCGCTCCCGGAGGAACTCGAACAGCCCCTTGCCGCTGGCTTTCTCGACGATCAACCCGGCGATCGTGTAGTTGGTGTTGCTGTATTCCCATTTCGTGCCCGGCTCGAAATCCAACGGGATCCGGGCCCAGCGATCCGCGATCTTCTCGGGCGGCGTCGGCTGGAGCAGGTCCGAGAAGACGTAGTCCTGGGGCCAAAAATCCTGGTAGCCAGCCGTCATCGAGAGCAGCTGGTGCAGGGCGACATCCTTCGACCGGGTCAGCTCGGGCAGCCATTTCGCCACCTTGTCGTCGAGCGAGAGCTTCCCGTCTTCCGCGAGAAGGAGCAGCGCGGCCGCGGTGAACTGCTTGCTGATCGAGCCGATGTTGTAGCGGGTCGTCGTCGTCGCGGGCATCGCCGGCGTCAGGCGGCGATTTCCGTAGGCCTGCTGGTAGACGATCTTGCCATCGCGCACGACGGCAATCGCCACGCTCGGGCCGCCGTAGGCGGCGAGATTGCCGTTCGCCGCGCTGTCGATCGCCCGGCGCTGGGCGACGGAAAGCCCCTCCTGGGAGTTCGCGGGCGAGCAGGCCACCGCCGTGACCGCACCGGCGAGAAGAGTCGACCGGAGCCTCATCGCGAACCTGGCGGCCGGCGCGGGCGCGTCGAGGCTCGCCTTCGGGCGGGCCCGTGACCCGCCCGTCAACATGGACAGCCGCTGATCGTTCATCAAGGTGATCTCCCTGATTGAAATCGAATGAGGCCCCGACCTCCCGACGGTGATTGGGAAGTCGGCCGGCGACTGCGCCCAGACCACCGACGGCGCCGACGCCATTGCTGAGGCCGCGACCACGACGGCCGCGGCCCCCAAAGCCAGGGAACGGAGCGAGGAGGGGTTTTCACTTGTTGGTGTTAGGGTTGTTGAGCCGCTCGGCGTCGGGCAACGGCAAGCACTTGGTATCGCCGTAGGTGACCCCCTTGGAGTTGACCCCGGTGTCGAACGGCAGGTTGAACCGGAGCATGTCGTTGAACCGTTGACCTTCCAAGAACAGCTCGCGGCGCCGCTCCTCCCGAACCTGGGTCTGAATCGCCGCCGGATCGGTGCTGCTGAACAGGGGCAGAGTGGCGAGCGTTCGGAGCCGATTGATGGCATCGACCGCGGCTTGGCCGCCCTCGGCCTCGGCAATGATCAACTGGGCCTCGCGCCAAGTCGCGATCGGCACCGGGGCGGCCTCGCTCAGGTACTTCCGTTGGAACCAAGCCCGGGTGATCCCGTCGTTCCCGTTCCGCCCCGCGTCGACTGTGCTCACCCGGGCGTCGGGAACCCCGTCGACCGTGAGGTTTCGGTAACGCGGGTCCACCGAGACGAAGAAGTTCCGCTGTCCATCGGCATAGGTCCGATTCCAGCGCCGCTCGTTGGCCGTCGAGCGGCTGGCGTTCTTGACGTACCCGGCGGGCACGGCTCGCGCGTCGGTCGCGGCCTCGGCCTTCTTGCCGAGATCGAGCCGAACGCGGGCTCGCCCAACCCGCGCCATGTTGAGGATGTCGGCGTTGTTGGCGGTCGTGGCCAGGTCGATCGCCGTGGTGAACTGGGCCTCCGCCTTCCGAAGCACGTCGGCGGGTGGCATCAGCGGGCCGGCGTCGACGGTCATTTCGCAGAACCCTTCACCGAGCAGCGTGTACGCATAGCCGGCATAGGCCGCCGCGGTGGCGAGCAACACCGGCTTGTTAGGCACATCGGCGTCTGGGAAGCCGGTGATACGACGGAAGGCGTCTTCAGCCTGATACCGGGCGGTGTGGAGCGGGGTGAAGACCCCATATGCGTCGTTGCAGTTTCCGGTCCCCAGACTGCCCGTATTGGAGAAGATCCGGCGCTGATCCCAGATGAAATAGGCCGCAAACCCGGTCGACTCGATCAGCTCGTCGCCCAAGAGTCCGGTCGCGGTGATGTAGTTGGTGAGGGAGCATTCAAAGTCCCCGATGGCTCCGGCGATCAGGGTCGCCGCGAGCTGGGGATTATCGAGGGCCTCGGCGCGGACCCGCGTCGGCAGCTCGACGTCGAGGAGGCTGCCGCAGCCGGTGAGGGGGCCGGTCGCGGCGACTACCAGGGCCAGCCCACTGGCCGTTCGGTAGAAGAAGCTCGTGGATCCAGTCATGGGTTCCTCCGGCCTAGAAAGTGAGGCGGACAGTGGTGATCAGCTGCGTGAAGGGTGGCAGCACGCTCGAGACCTGCCCGGACAGCTCGGCTCCCGGGGTCCGGACTTCCGGATCGGGAACGGCCTGACCGTAGATCGTCCGCTGGGCCCGCCACAGATAACCAACATTCCGCGCCGCCACATTGATGGACGCCCGGGAGGCGCCGAACGAGCGGGCGAGACCGGCTGGCAGGGTATAGGTCGCGGAAACCTCTCGCAGCTTGGCAAATCCGGCATTGAAGAAGCCGGTCGGGAAAGTGTTGCCAAGCTGATCGTGCGCCACCAGGATCGGGTCGGTGCGTTCGTTGATCGCCTTCGAGTTGCGGAAGGCAGTATGCATCGCCTCGATGTCGGTGTTCTGGATCAGGTAGCCGCCCCGGAAATCGACCAGGGCGTAGAGCTGGAGATTGCCGCCGACGCTAAAGGTCGACGAGACGGCGCCCTCCCACTTGGGAGTGGGGATTCCGTAGAAGAGCCGCGGCGCGGTGGCGCAGGGAACGCCGCCGCCTCCGGCGGGACCCGGGTCGCAGAGAATGTTGATCGCCCGGCCAGCGCCATCGAGCTCGGCGCTGATGATCCGCCGCTCGAAGTAGGCCGCGATCGGGTGTCCCTCGCGGTGGTATTGGGCAAACCCTACGAAGATCGGGGGTAGCCCGCCCAGGCTCACGATATTGCTTGAGGCGGTCGAGACCTTGAATCCGAGATCCCAGCCGAGTTGGCGTCCGGTCAGGACCTGGGCGTTGAGTTCGAACTCGACACCACGGTTGGTGACCTCCCCCAGGTTCACGAACCGGAAGCCGGGGAACCCGGCGGACGGGGGAGCTTGCTGCGGCACGATGGCGTCGGTCCGCCGCTGCCGGAAATAGGTGAAGCCGATCCCAACCCGGTCCCGCCAGAGCCCAGCGTCGAGCCCGAGCTCGATTTCCTGACTCTGCTCCGGCTTCAGATCGGCATTGCCGACCGCTAGGGGCGTGAGCACCGACACATCGCCCGGTCCGGTGGAGGGCTGGTAGAGTCGGATGGCGGCGAAGACGTCGGGCTGCTGGCCGGCCCGGCCATAGGCGGCTCGCAGTTTCAGGGTCGAGACCGGCTTGATTCCCCAGAAGGGTTCCTCACTCAGGACCCAGCTGCCGCTGACCTTCGGGTAGACCACGAAGTCGTAATTTCGGCCGAAGGCGCTGTTGTCGTCGCCCCGCACCGCCCCCGTAAGGAAGAACCGGTTCTTGTACCCAAACTGCTGTTGCAGGAAGAGCCCGAAGGTTTTGTTCTCGATGATGTCCTCCGAGCCAGTCGTAACCGCCGCGCCCCCGACCGTCTTAACGCTTGGATCCGGGAACTGTTGCCCCGTCGCCGAGACGATCTCGAAGCGCTTGGTGTAGTACTGGAGACCGCCGGTGGTCGTCGATCGGATGCTCGACGTCAGGTTGAGGTCGGCGCTCGCCGAATAGTCGACGGTGTAGTACTGGACTCGCCGCCGCTCGATGGTCTTCTGCCCGAGGCTCAGGGCGCCGAAGAAGTAACTGGACCCCTGCGGGTTCCGAGGAAAAAGGATCGAGTTGGTTTCGTCGTTGATGTCGGTGCCGGCGTTGAACCGGTGGGACAGCCACCTGAGCGGGCGCCAGTTGGCTTGGATCCCACCCATGAAACGACCGATCTTGGCCACCGACTCGATCTCCGCGGCCACCTCCGGGGTGGCCCGGAGGAAACCTCGGGTTCGAGTCGGGAGTCGGGAGGGTGATCCCCAGACCAGCTGATCCCAAACGCCCCAGCCGGTTGCGGCCTGGGCGAATCGGGTTCTGCTGGTGACGAAGCCGATGCTGGTGGCGATATCAAGCTTGTCACTGGGCGTCAAGTTGACATTGACTCGGGTGCTGGCGTTGCGGAGCGTGTTGTAGTCGACCACCCCTTCGCCCCGGCCGTAGTCGCCCGACACGAAGTAGCGGACCTGATCGGTCCCTCCGCGGACGCTCGCGGCGTAGGCTTGGTTGTGCCCGGTCTGGAAAACTCGCCGCCCGGCGTCCAGCTCGTTTTGCAGCAGGTTGACACTCTCGAGGGTCCCAGCCGCGTTCCGGCTGTACACCGTTGGCACCTTGGAGAGGGGGTTGGCGAGCCAGGTGCCCCCCTGCTTCATAGTAAGCTCGACCGACGGGCGGCCGGTGACGCCGCGCTTGGTGATGATCTGGATCACCCCGCTCGACGCCTCCGTCCCGTAGAGCGTCGCCGCCGCCGGGCCCTTGATGATCTCGATGCTTTCGATGTCCTCGGGATTGATGTCGTTGATCCGAGAGACCTGGCGGCCCTGGCGAATGTTCGGCCCCGCCGCCGGGTCGTTGCTGGCGCGGACCCCGTCGATGTAGATCAGTGGCTCGTTTGACAACGAGAGACTCGCCACGCCCCGGATTCTGGTGACGCCACCGGTCCCCAGGTTACCCGAGCCCGGGAGCACCACCACTCCGGCGACCCGAGAATTGAGGAGGTTCTGGACGTTGGCAATCGGGGCTCGTTGGGTGATGAAGCCGGCCTGGATCTGGCCGACGGCGTTGCCCAACGTCCGTTTCTCGGCGGCGCCCGCGGTCCCGGTTACCACCATCTCGTCGAGGGTAACCGCTTGCTCCTCCAGCAGCACTCGTACCGTCAGGTCGCCGACCCGGGCGGGGACCGTCGCCCGCCGGAAGCCGATCACCCGGATATCGAGAGTAACCTGGGCTCCGGTGAGCGAGGTGAGGCGGAACCGGCCGCGGGCATCGGTGGTGGTCGCCATCGGCGACCCGGCCACCTCCACTCTGGCGCTGGCGACCGGTTCTTGCGTCCGGCTGGAAATGACCGTGCCGGCCACGGTACTCTCTTGTGCCAAAGCTGGCCTGGGCAGCGAGGCGAGAAGAGCCGCCAGACAGAGCGCCACCGCGGCGCTGATTCGGCGGTCGAGGGACGTGACGAGGTGCATCGTCGACCTCCTGAGTTGAATCTGATGGTGGGCGTTCCAGCGAAGAACGCGAAGGGGCGAGACAGCGACGACTGTGACGGGTTGAAGCGGGGGTGACGACAAGGGTCTCGTTGTATATGGCAATAATACAGTTAACGGCGTTTCAACATCACAAGGCCGTGGACGAGACGAAATCCGGCATGATGCTCCTCGGGGTCGGCCAGTTTTCGGCGGCTCACGTCGGTCCGGGCGTGAAAAACTGTATGTCTCGCCCCGGCAAGGAATGGGTATTAGGGTCACAGTCGGTCTCCACCAGAACCGGGAGAGGTTGCGAGCATTTCGTGCCGCGGCCGCCCACTGCTCCGCACGGCCCACTTAGGCCATCCGATTAGAAGTCCGCCCCTACCAGGCAATGCCGTAGTCCTCGCCATCGGTGCTCGAACCGCCCCAGAACGTGCCATGCTTCCAATCGAAGAAGATGGCGTTGATCGGCCCCGACGTGCTCCGGGCAAAGTCCAGCCGATACCCCATTCGGCGCAGCTCGTCCCGGGTCCACGCCGGCATCGATTCATGCAACGTTAGCCGGCCCGGCATCGCCTCATGAGCGCCAAACGAACTCCGCATCTGATAGCTAGTGATATTCGGCGCCTCGGAGGCCTGCTGCACGTTCATCCCGAACTCCACCATGTTGAGGAAGAACTGGAGGAGGTTCTGGTCCTGGGTGTCGCCCCCCTGGACCGCAAACGACAGGTACGGCCGGCCGTTCTTGAGCGCCAACGTCGGCGTGAGGGTCACCCGAGGCCGTTTGCCTGGCTCGATGACGTTGAAGGGATTCTCCGCCGGGTCGAGCACGAAGCTCTGAGCCCGCTGGCTCAACCCCACCCCGGTCCGACCCGCGATCACCGCCGGAATCCACCCACCGCTCGGCGTGATCGACACCACCCAGCCCTCCTTGTCGGCCGCTTGAATCGAGGTGGTCCCCGCTCGGAAGCTCTCGTCAAACGACGCCCCGCGCCGGCCCCCGCCGTCGCCCGTAGCCGCCTGCGGCGGCTTCGGCTTGGGCGGCCACTGACGGAGCAGCTCCAAGAACGGGTTGGTGCCGCCTTGGAACGGATAGGGATCGCCCGGCCTGACGTTGGGGTCGTTCCGCTCCCAGTTGACCTGCCCAAACCGCTGCTTGGCGTACTCCTTCGACAAGAGGCCCTTGATCGGCTCCTCCGGCGGAAAGGCGGGGTCGCCGTAGTAGAAATCCCGATCGGCAAAGGCCAGGTTCATCGCCTGATACACGGCGTGCACGTAACGCGTCGAGTTGAAGCCCATCGACCTGAGATCGACGTTCTCCAGGATGTTGAGCGCCTGGAGCAAGGCCGGCCCCTGCTGCCACTCCCGCAACTTGAAGACTTCGATACCCTTGTACGTCGTCGACACCGGCTCCTCGATCTTGACCTTCCAATTGGCCAGATCGGCCTCCGTGATCAGGCCACCCTGCACCGCCCCGCCCCGCACCAGCTCGACGGCGATGTCGCCCCGATAGAAACGATCGTAGGCCGCATAGATCGCCTCCTTCCGGGTCTTCCCTTTCTTGAGCGCCGCCTGCTCGGCCTCGACCAGTTTCCGCAACATGGCCGCGAGATCCGCCTGGACGAACACCTCGCCACCCTCCGGCGCCTCACGAGCCTCGCCCAGGTGAGGTAAGAACACCGTCTTCGAGTACGGCCACGCCTTGAGCCGCTCCTTGTTCGCCTCGATACTGTTGGCCGCCTGGTCCTCGATCGGATACCCGTCGGCCATCTCGATCGCCGGGGCAAGCACGTCCTTCAAGCTCATCGTGCCGTACTCCGCCAGGATCGTGAGCAGCCCACCTGGCGTGCCGGGTGTGACGGCGGCCAGCGGTCCGAACTCCGGTGGGTAGTTGTACCCCTTGGAACGGTAGTACTCGACCGTAGCTCCCGACGGCGCAACGCCCAACGCGTTGATGCCGATGACCTTCTTGAGCCCCGGATGATAGATCAACGCCTGGGTCTCGCCACCCCAGGCCAGCGCGTCCCACATGGTGCACACCGCGCCGAGCATGGCCATCGCCGCGTCGACCGCGTTGCCACCCTTCTGAAACATCATGGCCCCCGCCGTGGCACCCAGCGGCTTGCCGGTAATCGCCACCCAATGTTTGCCGTGGAGGACCGGCTTGATGGGGCTTTGGCCGTGGAGGGGTCTGTTGAAGAGGACAAGCATGGCGGCGGCAGTTAGGACGTGGCGGAGCACGGGAACCTCGGGATGGCGGTCGAACGAAGATCGCGGACGGAGGGACCGCAACGCAGAGGGATTGAGGGACAGACCCGGGGGCCGGGCAACCGCCGCTGGCGCACCCACTCCTTCAAGGGGGGGAAGAGCAATGCGCACTTGCGCCTCGGGATGGTCAGTGACTGGCTGGGCCGGAATTCCACATACTGCGTGTATGCAACGGACTCCTCAAAGAATGCAGCCTCCGCCTGGGGCTGTCAAGGCGGGAGTGGGGCGTGGCCCCCCCCTTTTCGGCTGGGCTATCGGGCCATCCCGGCCCCAGCACCCTGGGCTCAGGGCGCCGAGACGAGGGGAGGGCCGAGGAGCGTCTCGCGATCGGCGCTATCGGGGTGATCCGACCGGCGGCGGAATCGGGCTGTCCCCGCACCAGCAGCAAATCGGCGAGCTTCCCGACCTCGAGCGTGCCCCCCAGAGGCCGGCCCTTCTTCATGTGACCGACCGCGACGAGCAGGAGACGCTGGCCCTGCTCGAGGGTCGCCCGGGTCCAGGTCGTGAAGCGCGGGTTCGCGGTCGCCTCGGCGATGGCCACGTGGAAATCCGGCCCCGCTCGTTCGAGGTCCTGCTGACGCCCGGGACGTGGGAGATTACGGCTGGATCGGGTCGACCAGCATCGAGACAAGAGCCGCAAGCCGGTACGCGGTGGGCATGTCGGTGGCGACGAAGCGAACGACCCGGGGCGCGACCCGTATCATGCCCGGAATGAGCAAGGCCGCTTCCGATTGCCCGGTGTGGCTGACCTCGAACTCGATCGCGATCGGTTCCTCCCGGCGCACCGGACGGATCGATTTCGCGCGGGACACGGCTTCCTTCACACCCGCGCGGATCCGAGCGACCGCCTCCGCGGGGTTGATCGTCTTGACCGCGAATCGGCCGATGGCCTCCTTCACCGCGACGCTGACGATGCCGGGATAGGCGGCCGTCGCCTGCGCGGCGACGGCTGCGTCGCCGGACAAGAACACCACCGGAACCCCGAAATGCGCGGCGAGCGCGGCGCTCAGGCCGTCCTCGCCCACTTCCGTCCCGTTGAGCGAAATGCGCTTGATCTGGAGGCTGAACGTGTGATCGTTGTGGCCGAGCGATGAAGCTCTCGGGTGATAGCCGACGAAGACCACCGCGTCAAAGGTCGAGTCGATCCCCTCCATCATCACGTAGGGCCGAGGCTTTCCGGTGATCAGCTCCGCGCGCCCATCGAGCTGGTCGGCAAGCAGGTTAATCTCGGAGCCGTGAGAATCGCTCACCGTGACGGCCGACGCGCCGCCGTCGAAGGCACCCGCGATGGCCGCATTCGCCTCGGCCGTCATCAGCCGTCGTCCGTAATCGTAGTCCAGGCCGGCTGGCGCCATCTGGCTGCGTGGGATGGCAAGTGCCGCGATCCCTTCCATGTCGACGGAGATGTAGACCTTCGGTTTCCGGGTTGCCGGTGACTGCTGCGCGGGCAGCGGCGACGCGGCCGCGACGAGCAGGCACCAGAGGACCATGGCGCTGAAGGCCTTGCGGGGCGTCAACACCGCAGATGCTAGCACTTTCTTCATTGCTTTTTCTCCCTTTGACAGAGCATAGGTGAGTCTCAGCCCCGCCCTGAGCTCAGGGCGCCGAGACGAGGGGACGCCCGAGGAGCCTCTCCTCGACGTCGACGCCGAGCCCCGGACCGGTCGGCGCGATGCCGACGCCGGCCTCGGAGCGGGGCTGGAAACCGGCGATGTGCTCATTGACCCAGTCGTTCATGAACGACACCGTGAAGAGGGCCTCCGGCGCCGTGCTCGCCGCGAGGTGGCTGATGGCGGCGGTGGTCACGTCGCCCCCCCAGGTATCCTCGATGGTCAGGCGGAGGCCGAGCGTCTGAGCCACGTCGCGGATGAGTCGGGCTTTGGTGAGGCCGCCGACCTTACTGATCTTCAAGTTGATCGCGTCCATCGCGCCGGCGTGGAAGGCGCGAAGGAGGGAGGGAAGGTCGGTGATGAGCTCATCGAGCACCATCGGGAGGGTGGTCCGCTCCCGTACGTAGAGGCATTCCTCGAGGGTGGGGCAGGGCTGCTCGAGGTACGTGCGCGGGAGCCCCTCGAGAAGGCGCGCGGCGACGACGGCGTCCTGCATCCGCCAGCCGCAGTTCGCGTCGGCGATCACGGTGTCGCCGTCGCCGGTGGCTTCGACGACGCTGATAACCCGCTTGGCGTCAGCGGCGGGGGCGCCCCCGACCTTGAGCTGAAACCGGCGAATGCCCTCCGCCTTCCGGGCCAGCACGTAGTCCCGCATCCGGGCGGGCTCATCGAGCGGCACCGCGATGTAGAGCGGAAACCGGTCCTGCCTCCGGCCGCCGAGGAGGGTGCTTACCGGAAGGCCGGCCGCACGTCCCACCAGGTCCCAGCAGGCCATGTCGACGGCGCTCTTGGCGTAGCCATGCCCCATGAGGGCCAAGTCCATCGTTTCGTAGACTTCGGCCAGGTTGCGGGGATCCACGCCGATCAGATGGGGAACGATCTCTCGAAGGGCAGCCACGGCGCCCGCGCCGAAGGATGGGAGATAGGTGGCGCCGAGCGGACAGACTTCACCCCACCCGACCAGACCGGAGTCGCTGGTCACCCGGACCACGGTGCTCTGGAGGCTGGTGATGACGCGGCCGCGCGACATCACGTAGCTACCGTGGACATAGGTCACGTCGTAGCCGAAGACGTCGATGGCAGAAATCAACATGGCGCGGTCTCCTCGTCCTTCGCTGAAACGGTGCGTTGCGCGGGGGAGGGTGGCGTGGCGCCCCCTCCCCCTTTCGGCTCGGCTATCGGGGCATCCCGACCGGCGGCGGGATCGGAAGCGGAGGGTGCCGAGGAATGACGACCCGACCGTTCTCGACGACCACCTCGCCATCCCGAATTACCAGATTCACCTGGGTCAGGTCGTCGAGATTCTGATCCGGCTGCCCTCGGACGACCAGGACATCGGCGAGCTTCCCGACCTCGAGGGTCCCGAGCTTATCGTCCATGTCGAGGATCTCGGCGCTGGTCTTGGTGCCCGCCATCAGGGCTTCGGCCACCGTGTAGCCCGCTTCCACGAAGTGCTTCAACTCTCGAATGTAAGCCGGAAGCTGTAAGCGGTAGTTGGTGCCCACGACATCGACCCCAACCCCGGTCTTGACGCCTGCCCGTTTGAGGCGTCGGATCATCTCGACGTTGCGGGCTGGCGAGAAACCGAACCGCCTCGACGTGGAGCCGAAGTACCCTCCTCTCTCGTCGAAGACGAAATCGTAGGCCGTGACCGTCGGCACCGCGAACATCCCGCGCTCGGCCATCCTGCGAATGGCGTCGTCGGTCCGCGGCAGGGGATGTTCGATGATGTCGACCCCCGCATCGATCGCCCAGTCGATGTAGAACGTCTCGCAGTCGCAGGTGACCCGGAGCCCGAGCGCGTGCGCTTCCTCGACGGCGGCCTTCACCTCTTCCCGGCTAAAGTGGCTGGCAATCTTGATCACGTCGGCACCGGCCTTGAAATTCTCCCGCACGGCGTCGCGCCAGTCGATCGGACCGGACACCTCCCTGACGTAGGTCCACAAGCTCGACCCGGGTCGAAGCCCCTCGGCGCCGTGTCCGCCGGTGCCGGTCAGAAGCTGCCCGGCCGGGAATACCCGCGGACCCGGAAGCCGGCGCTGCCTGACCCAATGCTTCAGGCGGAAGGGGACGGAGCCGTGTGACCCCACATCCCGCACACTGGTGATCCCGCTTTCGATGAAGTACCGAAGCCGCTCGACTCCCCGGAGCGTCGCTTCGACATGATCGGCGGCCAGGTGCGATGGCTCTTCCGCCGTGCCAAACCCGTAGGTGAGATGGGCATGGAGGTCGATCAACCCCGGGAGGATCGTCATCCCGGTCACGTCGATGATCCGAGCCCCTGCCGGTCGCGCCCCGGCCGCGGGGGGCTGGATCGCCGCGATCCGATTCCGCTCGATGACGATCGTGGCCGGACGAGCCGCCGTGCCCGTCCCATCGAAGACCCGACCCCCGGTAAGCACGATGGTGCCCTCCGGACCAGTCGGTCCCGGCCGCACCGGAATCCGCTGCGGGTCGTCGGAGACGGGCGTGTTCGGGTCCAGGTATCGGCGCCGGTCCGCCGCCCGGTCCTGGGCCCACAGCGATAACCCGGTACAGCAGAAGAACGCCGCGGCGATCGACGGAGCGACGAAATGCTTGAGAACGGGAACTCGCATTGAACCACTCCTCGGTAGTGGTGGTGACGGCGGTCGGGGACTTCGCGGCCTGGCTGGAGGCGAGCGTTGGATCGTTAGGGAAGCGCCACCTGATCCGCCGAGGCATCCGCGAGCCAGGCTCGAAGTTCGTCGAGTGTCAGCCGCGCGTCCAGCCGGGCGGCGAGCTCAGCCGCCTGGTCATCGCCTTGCCGAATGGCCTTCACGATGGCGACGTGAGCGTTCGGCAGCCGACCCTCCCTCTTGTGCCCGAAGGCGATGAGCACCGCCCGCTGGCCCTGATCGAGCAGCGTTCGAGTCCAGGTAACGAAAAGCGGATTGCCCGTCGCCTCGGCGATGGCGACATGGAAGTCGCGATTGGCCTCGGCCGCCTCGAGGAAGAGGCCCCGCTTCCAGAGCTCCTCATAACGGCGGCTGGCCTCCACGATCCGCTCGAGCGCCTGGGGGGTTCGGCGAGTCGCCGCCAATTTGGCGGTGAGCCGGTAGATCAGCTCCACCGATTCCAGGTAGGCGGGCAACGTCCCGAGGTCGAAAGGGGCCACCACGGCCGTGCGATGGGACAGGGTTCGTACCATGCCCTCCGCCGAGAGGCGAATCAGCGCTTCCCGAACCGGCGAACGGGAAAGATGGAACCGCCTCCCGATCTCGATCTCATCGAGCAGGGCGCCGGGCTCGAGGGCCAGACTGCGGATGTCCTTTCGCAGTGCCTCGTAGACGTGCGTGGCTCCCCGTCCACGCGGGGGCTTCCTCGGGGCGGCGCGATCCCCGTTCCCGGCCGATGCTTTGGAGGCCATCTCTCCGCAGTCCTAGTTTCGAGGACCCGGGGGCAGGTTCTCGATCAGGTACCGGGCCATGAGAATCCGCAGGTGCGCGGGCGTGCCCTTGCCTTGCTGGAGGTTATGGTCCCGATTGGGGTAGGTCATGTAGTCGAACGACTTGCCCAGCTCGATCAGGCGATCGACCAAACGCTCGACGATTTGGAGGTGGGTGTTGGTCTCGCCGGTGCCGTGCACCAGCAACAGGCGTCCCTTCAATCCTTCGGCATAGTTGATCGGCGCGGATTCGCGATATCCTTCGGGATTCTCCTCTGGCGTCCTCATGAACGCTTCTTGGAACCACGAGATGTAGAGTTCCGGCAACGGCTTGGGAACCACCGCGATCCCGAGGTGAAATTGATCCGGTTTGCGGAACAGCGCGTTCAAGGTGTTGGTGCCGCCGGCGCTCCATCCCCAGATACCGACGCGCGACAGATCCACATAGGGCCGGGTCCGGCCCATCTCCACCAGCCCGGCCGCCTGCTCTTCCGTCGTGAGAGGACCGAGGCGGCCGGCATTGGCCCGCCGCCAGACGGCCCCCTTCGGCGCGGGGGTACCGCGGTTCTCGATCGAGACCACCAGATACCCGGCATCGGCGATCGTCCGATGGAATAGGCTGTGCCCCCCGCCGGACCAGTCGTCCACCACCGTTACTCCGGCCGGCTCGCCGTACACGTAGACGAACACGGGGTACTTCTTGGCCGGATCGAAGTCACGAGGCTTGATCATCCACGCATCCATCGTGACGCCGCCGCCGATCTCCAGCTTGAAGAACTCGGTCGGTCGGGCGACCAACGGCGCCATCTTGGCACGTAGCGCCTGGTTGTCTTCGACGACCCGGACGACCCGGTGCTCCGGCAAGCGGACGAGCTCGATCACCGGGGGCTTGTCGAACGTCGAATAGGTGTGGAACGCCCATCGGGCGTCGGGGGAGAAGTCGTAGTTGTGACTTCCCGGTTGATCACCGGGCGTGACCCTCTCGGCCGTCCCGGTGCCGTCGAGCCGGACCCGGTAGAGATAACGCTGGGTCGCGTCGTCGGGCGAGGCGAGGTAGTAGTACCAGCCGCCTGCCTCGTCGACTTTCACCTCCGCGATGAGGTCGGATGAACCGGGAGTCAGGAGGAGCGGATCAGCGCCGTCGCGCGAAACGAGATAGGCGTGACGCCAGCCGTCTTTCTCGCTCGGCAGCACGAATCCGCGGCCGTTGCGAACCCATCCCAGTCCGCCCCCCGCCCAGGGGTTTATCCAGGCGGAATCGGTCTCGGCGTAGACGGGGGCGATGGTGCCAGCGCGAACCTGGGCGATCATGAACTCGCGGCGGTCCCGGTATCGAGACTGCTTCTCTAGGAGCACCTCGTCCGAGTTCCCCGCCCAACTCAGCCTGTTGAGGTAGTAGGTGCTGGGCTCGCCAGGAATCGAGATCCAGCGCGTCGCCCCTCCCTCGGCACTGACGACGCCCGCTCGGAGTCGCGGAAGGGGGGTGCCCACCCTCATGAACCGACTGTAGAAGACCTTGGGGTAAGTCGGCTCGGCGGGATCGAGCATCGGCCTCAATCCGACGGCGCGAGAATCCACTTGCACGTAGGCGATCTGCCGTCCGTCCGGACTCCAGCTTGCCCCTCCTTGCGGGTAAGCCGGGTGCGTTTCGCCGACGCCGTTCCCGACCGACCCCACGACCCCGTCCGTGGTCAAGGGAGTCAACCGGCCACTCCCCAGATCGCGCACGTAGAGGTTGTGCTGGCGGACGACCAAGACGCGCCGCCCGTCGGGAGAGAAGGCGCCCCTCGCTCGCCCGGGCTGGACACCCACCTCGAGCTCGCGCACGGCCCCCGACTTCCGGTCCAGCACCCAATAGTCCGCGACTCGTCTCCGGCTGTCGGCGTCCTCACGACCGTTCGTCTCCAGCAATATCAGACTCCCCTCCGGCGACACCGCGTAGTCTTCGATCGCCAGCGGCTTTGCCGCGCCCGGAGGCATCAGTTGAGACCGCGAGACGAGCACGGTGCGATCGCCGCCGGTGGTGTCGTAACGGACCAGTTCCTGGGCGTCGCCCCCGGCGGGAGTTTCCAGAACCGTGTATCCCGAGCCGTCCTGGAGCCATGCCGCCCGAAACGGCCTGGCGTCGAACTCCTGCCGGTCGTAAATCGCCCGCAACCGCTCCGCGGCTTCCGCCAGGATCGACGCCGTGGAATCGCCGCCGCGACGGGCGCAGGCAGCGACGACACCGACCACACCGAGCAAACCGAGGCCCGAAACGACTCTGACGATCTTCATGGCGATCATCCTTCGCAAATCGTGAGACCGCGCGTCCCTAATGTTGTTTCCTCACTGTTCGTCAATGCTCATCGCGTGGCTCGGCCGGTTAGGGCCATCACCACCATGGACAATAGTATCCGCATGCACATAGTATACAAGTAGGGCGACCAAAGACCGCCGAGCCCCCTTTTCCTGACCCGGACCCGCGAGTGACCATGCAACCTTCACCGATGACCCTGATGACGGTGGCGCTCGCGGCCGTCTCGGTGCTGCACCGACCCAGCCCGGCGGGAGCCCAGGGCACCTTGGAGGCCTACCGCCGGGCCGAGCGATTCCTGCCCTGGAACGCCAGCAGGCTGATGTCCGGGGCCACCCTGCAGGCCAACTGGATCCCCGGCGGCGACCAGTTCTGGTATCGAGAGGTCCGCGCCAGTGGCAAACGCTTCGTCCTGGTGGACCCGCCGCGCCGGTACCAAGGACCCGCGTTCGATCACCAGCGCTTAGCCCAGGCACTGACGGCTCGCGGGGTGCCCGCCACGGCCGACGGGTTGCCGTTCGACAGCCTCGAGGCGTTTGAGCCCGGACGGACCCTTCAGGTGCGGATCGCCAATGTGGCCTGGTCGTGCGGACTGGGCGACTACGGTTGCCAGCGTGCCGACGTTCCACCAGCTCGCTCTGACCGGGAAGCTCGGTCGCCCGACGGCCGCTGGATCGTCTTCGTCTCGAAGCACAACATCTCCATCCGACCAACAGCGGGGGGCGAGCCGACTCAGCTGACCTCGGACGGCAGCAGCGATCGCGGGTACGGGACCGGCGTCGTGTCCCCGCGATGGACGGTCCTCGACGGCACCGCCGAGGGAAGGGTCCCCGTCTTCGTCGTCTGGGCGCCGGATTCTCGCCGCTTCATGACGTATCGGGTCGACGAGCGGAATGCCAAGCGGCTGGTCATGTCCGAAGCGGCCCGTCCCGAGCATGACCTACGACCCAGGTCGCATTCCTACTCCTATCCGCTCCCCGGCGACACCCTGACGGCGATGGCCAGTCTCGAGATCTTCGACGTCGAGACTCGTCGTCGGATCATCCCGGAGGTGCCCCCGGTCCCGGTGCTCTACTACGGGCTCTACCCAACGGTGCGGGAAGACCACTACTGGTCCGCCGATGGACGCCGCCTCTACAAGACCCATTGGAACCGCGGCTATCAGGACGTCCAACTCTGGGCGGTCGAGGCGGAAACGGGGCGGGCACGGATGGTGATTCGGGAGACCGCCACCACCTTCGTGGAGCGTTTCTACCAGCGGGCCCAATGGTCGGAGGGGCCTGAGGCCGTCCTGTGGGCCTCCGAGCGAGACGGCTGGCGACATCTCTATCGCTACGAGCACCGCACCGGGACGCTGCAAAACCAGATCACTCGGGGCCCCTGGGTGGTCCGGGAGGTCCTCGCGATCGACTGGAGTGCCGGAACTGTCTTGTTCACCGCGGGGGGCCGGGAGCCGGATCGCGATCCCTATTATCGCCACCTCTACCGAATCCGGCTCGACGGAACCGGCCTGCAGTTGTTGACCGCGGAGCCGGCCGATCACCAGATCACCCTCTCGCCCTCGGGCCGATTCGCGGTCGACACCTACGGCACCATCGACACTCCTCAGCGAACGGTGCTGCGCTCCACCACCGACGGTTCGATCCTGCTCGAGTTGCAGCGGGCAGACTGGTCCCTTCTCCTCGCCGCCGGATGGCGGCCGCCCCAACCATTCCGGGTCAAGGCGCGTGACGGGGTCACCGACGCTTACGGCGTCCTCGTCTTCCCCACCAATTTCGATTCCACCAAGCGCTATCCCATCCTCGATCACATCTATGCTGGGCCGCAGACCTTGATCACGCCCAAGACCCTGACTCCCGACCAGGGACCCTACTCGACCTGGCAACGCCAGGCTCTGGCCGAGTTGGGTTTCGTCGTGATGATCGTCGATGGAATGGGCACCCCATTTCGGTCACGGGCCTGGCACGACGTCGCCTACCGCAACCTCGGGGACGCGGGCCTTGAAGACCACATGAGTGCGGTGCGCCAGCTGGCGGCCCGCCATCGGTACCTCGACACCACTCGGGTGGCCATCTTCGGAGTCTCCGCGGGCGGCTATGCCTCGGCGCGGGCCATCCTCGGCTATCCCGACTTCTACCAGGTCGCGGTGTCCGAGGCGGGAAATCACGATCACCGACTGGACAAGTCCGAGTGGGTCGAGCGGTACATGGGCGTCGAGGTAGGGCCGCATTACCGAGAACAGGCGAACCCGACCCACGCCGGGCGACTGAAGGGCAAGCTGTTCCTCGTCCATGGCGACATCGACGACAATGTCCCGGTGGCCCAGACCTACCAGCTCGCCGACGCCCTGATCAAGGCCAACAAGGACTTCGATCTCCTGATCCTGCCCAATCGCCTGCACGACTTCAACGACGACCCCTATTTCGTCCGTCGGCGCTGGGATTTCTTCGTCAAACACTTGCTCGGGCTCGAGCCGCCCCCAGGATACCGGATCGCCAGTCCCGATCCGACGCCGCCCTGACCATCGACATGACTCTCCACCGTGAACGCACGGAAGGAACTACCACCCCATGCGCTGCTTCGTTCTTGCCTCGACCCTCCTGGTGTCGCTGCTGCCATTGCTCGAGGCGCAGGTTCCCCGCACCGAACGGCGGCGGTGGATCGCGCCCAGCACCGCGGTCACCGACGATCCGCGCCGGATTCCGGTCCCCGCGGGGCTGACGGCCCCCACCGGGACGATCGTGCTCAGGGGCGGCCGCCTCTGGGACGGGACCGGCGCCGCGGCTCGGCCCGCCACCGTCGTCATCACCCGTAACCAGATCTCGGCGATCCTGCCACCGGCGAGTACCGACTGGCCCAAGGATGCCCGGGTCATCGACGTCGCCGGCAAGACCGTCATGCCGGGGCTGATCGATCTTCATACCCACGTCGACTACCGCTACGGCGACAACTCGGACGCCCGAGCCCGGAGCCGGGCCGACGGCGCGCTGCGAGGGGTCGAGCGGCTCCGCTATTACATCGAGAGCGGCATCACCTCGATGCGCGACACCGGGTCCGACGGCGAGACCCCATTTCTCCTCAAGGAATGGGTCAACACGGGCGGACTGGTCGGCCCGCGGATCTTCGCCGCGGGTGGGATCATTACCGGGAAGGGAGGCCACGGGAGCCAGCCGGACATCGCGGGCGGTCGATACCTGTCGTCCCCTCGCGAGGCCTCCGGGCCGGAGGATTGGCGGGATGCCGTCCGAGAGATGGCGGCCCGGGGCGCCGATTTCATCAAAGTGACCAGCCATTTTTCCGACGAGGAAATCCAGGCGGCCGTGGCCGAGGCCCACGACCTGGGACTCAAGATCACTGCCGACGCCGAGACCTACTACATCGAGCGGGCAGTCCGGGCCGGTGTCGACATGATCGAGCATCCCCTTCCTCGGACCGACGAGACGATCCGGTTGATGGCCGAAAAGAAGGTTCAGTCCGATCCGACCTTGATCCCGTACCACCTCAACGTCCTCCAGAGCGGCGGATACTTCGGATCGTTCAGCCGGCGGTTCACCTTTTCGGATTCGGCGAACCTGGCGTTGGTCAAGAAGATGAAGGACGCCGGCGTCACGATCGGGATCGGCACGGACCTGGTGGTCGACCGGTTCCGTTACCTCCCATGGCCGTACCTCTGGGAGATGCGCAGCTTCCTCCAAATCGGTTACACTCTCCCGGAGGTGCTCGGGATCGCGACCCGGGTCAACGCGGAGATGCTCGACATGGGCGACAAGCTCGGCACCCTCGAGGTGGGCAAGCTCGCCGACGTCCTGGTGCTAGACGGCAATCCCGACGAACGGCTCGATGACCTCGCCAAGGTGAACATCGTGATCCGTGACGGGCGGGTTCAGGTCCAGGGCGGTCAGGTCGTGTACCCGCGCCACCAACCGTTGCCGCCCCCGCTGGCCAAGGCACCCCAATGAACTCGCCACCGGCGAAGACCACCATGGGTCGGAACGTTCTGCTAGCCGCCGCAGTGATCATCCTGCCGGTTGGGTCGGTACCTGCCCAGCCGCCTACCCGGGTCGCGCTGGTCGGCGCCACCCTGATCGACGGCACCGGCGCCGCCCCGATCCCCAACGCGACCATCCTGATCGAAGGCGCCCGGATCAGCGCCGTCGGACCCAGACGAGCGGTTGTGGTGCCGAGCGGGACGACGGTGATCGAGGTGGCCGGCAAGTATCTGCTGCCGGGGTTCATCGACCTCCACATGCATCTCACCATTCCGGTCAACCGGGACCGGCTCCAGACCGACAGCGAGGCAACCCTTCGGGCCATCCGCTTCATGGAGATGTTTCAGCGGCTCGGCATTACCAGCATCCGCGATGTGGCCGCGCCGATCGAGCCGATGAAGGCCGTGGCCGCCGCGTTCGGGGAGGGACTTGGAAGCGCGATCCGAGTCTTCGGCGTCGGCCAGCTGATCACCTCGACCGGAGGCCACGGAGCCGGAAGCCACGCAGGGATGGAGGCGGACGGGCCGGTTGAATTCCGCAAAGCGGTCCGAACGATGCACGCCAATGGCTTCCGTCACATCAAGCTCTCGCCGACCTACACCCGAGAAGAGGTGGAGGCCGCGGTCGATGAAGCAAGAACGCTGGGGATGCGGATCACCAGCCACGGGGGCGGGCTCTCGGACACCAGGCCCCCGTCGATGACCAGGCTCGCCGTCGCGGCGGGCGTCCAGTCGATCGAGCACGTCAATGAGATGGGCGACGATGCGCTCGACCTGATCGCCGCGAAAGGCGTCGCCATCATCCCCACACTGGCGATCTATGGCCACCAGTATTTGGAGAACAAGATCCCCCGTGAGCTGATCGAGGCACGAGGGTGGACCCAAGAGATCCACGAGACCTTGTTCCGCAAGGCTCACCAGCGAGGGATCACGTTAGGCGTTGGCAGCGACGCCGTCGGCGACATGATGAAGCTGTACCCGGGTCTCTACTTCGAAGAAATGCGCTATTTCGTCAAGCTGGGGATGACGCCGCTGGAGGCCATCGTCGCGGCCACCAGGAACGGAGGGATCGTCATCGGCGATCGCTACGGCATTGGCACGCTCGAGCCCGGCAAGCTCGCCGATCTCCAGGTCCTCCCGGGCAACCCTCTGGAGTCCTTCGACAACTTGGGCAACCCCGAGTTGGTGATGATTGGCGGCCGAATTCGCCGCTTTCCATGACGGGGAGTACCGAACAGCCTCGCGTTGGGGAGGCCCGCCGCGTTTGGCTTGACAGACCGGTCGGCGAAGGCGAGACTGTATACAGCGTGCATGCTCACGAGCGCCGTCGGTTCGGCGCTTTGCGGAGGACTCGCCGAGGTCCGTTCGTCCCGGCCTCCTGATCACCACCGCGCTTCTGCTGGCCATTGCCGCGACCCGGCGCCGCCGTCATTGGTAGCTTTCGGCGCACCACCCGGCTGGTGGTGCCAGCGTAGATCCGGAACGGGAGAGCGAACCCATGAGTCGCAGGCTGCTGGTAACGACGGCTGTGATGTTCTTGCCGTTGGGGTGGTCGGCGGCCCAGCCCTCGCCGGCGCGGGTCGCCCTGGTCGGCGCCACCTTGATCGACGGAACGGGCGCCGCCCCGGTCCCCAACGCCGCCATCCTGATCGAAGGCTCCCGGATCAGCGCGGTCGGGCCCCGACGCGCGGTCAGCGTGCCCGCCGGAACCACGGTGATCGATGTCACCGGTAAATACCTGCTTCCGGGCTTCGTCGATCTCCACATGCACCTCACTTATCCGGCCAACCAGGCTCTCGACGCGCTCCAGACCGACGCGGAGGGGACGCTGCGGGCGGTCTACTACATGGAGATGTTCCACCGGCTCGGCATCACCAGCGTCCGCGACGTCGCGGCGCCGGTCGAGCCGATCAAGGCGGCGGCCGCCGCCCTGCGGGCGGGACTGGAGAGCGCAGTCCGAGTGTTCGGGGTCGGTCAATTGATTACCTCGACCGGCGGCCACGGGGGGGGACTCCGGGCCGCGGTCGAGGTGGATGGGCCGGTGGGGTTTCGCCGGGCCGTCCGAACCAACCACTCCCACGGCTTCCGGCACATCAAGCTCTCCCCGCCCTACACGTTGGAGGAGGTCCAGGCCGCGGTGGACGAAGCCCGGATTCGCGGGATGCGGATCACCAGCCACGGAGGTGGCCGCTCGGATACCTGGCCGACGTCGATGACCAAGGTCGCGGTGATGGGCGGGGTGCAATCGATCGAGCACCTCAATCAGATGGAGGACGACGCGCTCGATCTGATCGCCGAGAAGGGCGTCGCCATCATTCCCACCATCGCGATCTATCGGCATCTCTACCGGGAGAATCTGATCAACCGGGAGATGATCGAGGTTCGGGGCTGGAAACGGGAGATGCACGAGGCCTTGTTCCGCAAGGCCCATCAGCGCGGGATCGTGCTCGGGGTCGGCTCGGACGCCGTCGGCGGGATGATGAAGCTCTATCCGGATCTCTACTTCGAGGAGATGCGCTATTTCGTCGAGCTGGGGATGACGCCGATGGAAGCGATCGTCGCGGCCACCAAGAACGGTGGGACCATCATCGGCGATCAATACGGGATCGGCACCCTCGAGCCGGGCAAGCTGGCCGATCTGCAGATCCTGGCAACGGACCCGCTCGCGTCGTTCACCGGGCTGGGCAAGCCGGAGCTGGTGATGATCGGCGGACGGATCCGCCGCTACCCATGACCAAAGGCCTTGCATGACGCCGTTCACTGATGCCAAGTCCTGGCTGCTCCTCGCCCTGGTGATCCTCGGCGGCTGGTACCTCGGCTACTTCGCCCGGGCGGCATGGCGGACCCACCGCGCGGGCGGGCGCGCCGGCGACCCGACCTGGCCGACCACCGGCCAGACCGCGACCGGCTTCGGCACCAACTTCTTCGACACCCTGGGGATCGGCTCGTACGCGACGACCACGATGATCTTCCGGCTCTGGAAGATGATCCCGGACGAGCGGATTCCGGGGACCTTGAACGTTGGTCACACCATTCCGGTCATCCTCCAGGCGCTGATCTACACTCGGATCGTGCCGGTCGAGACCACGACGCTGGTCCCGATGATCGTGAGCTCGGTGGCCGGAGCCTGGCTCGGGGCGGGATTCGTCGCCGGAATGCCGCGCCGGACGATTCAAGTCGGGATGGGTGGCGCTTTGATCGTCGCGGCGGTGCTGATGCTCATGGCGCAACTCAAATTGCTCCCTGGCGGCGGCGAGGCGCTCGGGCTCCAAGGCGGATGGCTCCTCTTCGCGGTGGGCTGCAACTTCGTGCTGGGAGCGCTCTGCACCCTCGGGATCGGGCTCTACGCCCCGTGCATGATCCTGGTCAGCCTCTTGGGGATGAACCCGGTCGCGGCCTTCCCGATCATGATGGGCTCCTGCGCATTCCTGATGCCGGTGGCGAGCGCCCGGTTCATCGCCAAGGGGAGCTTCAGCCTCGGCGCGGCGATCGGGCTCACCCTGGGCGGGATTCCCGCCGTCCTGATCGCCGCCTTCATCGTGAAATCGCTGCCGCTCTACGCGATTCGGTGGCTGGTCGTCGCCGTGGTGCTCTACGCGGCCGCGACGCTGCTTGCCGCGGCCCGCCGGGAACGAGTCCTGACGTCGTGCCAACCCGCCACACCAGCGTGAGCCGAGTAACCCGATGCGCGTAACCGAAATGATCACCGCCGTCGATGCCCACGCGGCGGGAGAGCCCGGTCGAGTCATCGTCGGAGGGGTGCTCGATGTGCCGGGACGGACGATGTTCGAGAAGATGCAGTACTTCGCGACCCATCGCGACCACATCCGGAAGCGAATGCTCCGGGAGCCTCGCGGCTACCCCGCCGCCAACTGCAATCTGATCCTCGCGCCGACGGACCCCAGCGCCGACGCCGGGTTCATCATCATGGAGCAGGTCGAGTACCCGCCGATGTCCGGGACCAACACCATCTGCACCACCACGGTCCTGCTCGAGACCGGCATGCTGCCGATGACCGAGCCGGTGACCGAGCTGACCCTGGACACGCCGGCGGGGCTCGTTCGGGTGCGGGCGGATTGCCGAAACGGGAAAGTCACCGCGGTCACGTTCCGCAACCTCCCCGCGTTCGCCGTCCACCTCGACGTCAAGGTCGAGGTGCCGACCCTGGGCACCGTCACCGTCGATGTCGGCTATGGCGGGATGTTCTACGCGATCGCGGACGCCGCGGCGTTCGGGTTGCGCCTCACTCCCGACGAGGGCCGCGACATCACCCGGATCACCGAGATGATCAAGGCCGCCACCCGGGAGCAGTTCCCCGTGGTGCACCCCGACAATCCGGACATCACCGGCCCGACCATTGGCCAGCTCTCGGGCCCGCCGTCTCACCCAGCCGCGCATCGCAAGAATGCCGTCACGGTATCCACCGGGCAATTTGACTGGGACCGGCCGTCCACCTGGACCGGCGCCATCGATCGATCGCCGTGCGGGACCGGGACCTGTGCGAAGATGGCGGTCCTCCATGCCAAGGGTCAGCTCGGGCTCGACCAAGACTTCGTCCATGAAGGGATCCTCGGCACGCTCTTCACCGGTCGTTTGCTCGAAACCACCCGGGTGGGGCCGCATCCGGCGGTGGTGCCGAGTCTCTGCGGCACCGCGTGGATCACCGGGATCGCCCAGTATTTCGTCGATCCTGAGGATCCGTTCCCCAATGGTTACACGGTCGGGGACCTCTGGGCCGGCGGGGAGGCGGGATGAGCGAGGCGCTTTGGCTGGGAGGAGGCGGTCGGACCACGTAGAGGTGGCATTCGCGGGCCCTCCCTTCGGGCCAGAACGAGCGCTACCTTCACCTAATCCCGGTGCTAGCGATGGTCAGTTCGCGGCGTGCCTGAGTCGCCGGGGCGATAGGTGGGCCTTCCCAACCGAAATGAGACACGTGATGCCCCGAACTTTCCTGACGTGGATTACGCTGGCCTCCATCACCGCGTCAACGCTCTCCGCCCAACAGACGCCGCCTGCCGGTCCGAGCCTGGACAGCGTCTTCAAGCCGGTGAAGTGGCGCTCCATCGGGCCCTTCCGCGGCGGGCGCTCGGTCGCCGGTACCGGTGTCGTCGGGGATCCGAAGACCTACTACATGGGCACGACGGGCGGCGGCGTCTGGAAGACCGAGAACATGGGCATCGGCTGGCGGAACATCTCCGACCGCTACTTCAAGACCGGAACGGTTGGCGCGATCGCGGTCGCCGAATCCGACCCCAACGTGGTCTATGTTGGCATGGGCGAGCACGCGCCCCGGGGGGTCATGACCAGCTCGGGCGACGGCGTCTATCGCTCTACCGATGCGGGCCGGACCTGGAAGAAGGTCGGACTCGATGAGACCCGCCACATCTCGCGGATCGTGGTCCATCCGAAGAACCCCGATGTCGTGCTGGTCGCCGCCCAGGGAGCCCTCTATGGTCCTTCGCCGGAGCGCGGCATCTACAAGTCCACCGACGGGGGCGGCACCTGGAAGCGGGTCCTGTTCGTCGATGAAAAGACCGGCGCCTCCGAGCTGTCGATGGATGCGACCAACCCGCGGATCCTCTACGCCGCCATGTGGGAACACGGCCGGCTCCCCTGGCAGATCAAGAGCGGCGGCCCCGGAAGCGGGCTCTACAAGTCAACCGACGCTGGAGAGACCTGGGAGAAGATGACCAAGGGCTTGCCCGACAAGATGGGCAAGATGGCCATCGCGGTCAGCCGGTCAAACCCGGACAAGGTCTACGCCCTGATCGAAAGCGATTCCTATACCGATGCCCGCGGGCTCTACGTCTCCACCGACCGCGGCGCGAGCTGGAGCCAGGTAACCAGCGAGCCCCGCCTGTTGCAGCGGGCCTGGTACTACATCGAGCTGTTCGTGGATCCGAATGATGAAAACCGGATCTATGTCTTGAGCGCGCCGGCGCTCCGCTCCAACGACGGGGGAAAGACCTGGGAGAACGTCGACGGGGTCCACGGCGACTACCACGACATGTGGATCAACCCGGCCAACTCCGACAACTTCCTCCTGCTGGACGACGGCGGAGCCGCGGTGACGTTCGATCGCGGCAAGAGCTGGAGCACCCAGAGCAACCAGGCGACCGGCCAGTTCTACCGGCTCAACGTGGACAACCAGTTCCCCTACCGGATCTACGCAGCGCAACAGGACAACAGCTCGATCGTCATCGCCAGCCAAGAGCTCGCGAGCGGCGCGATCACGTCCAGCAGCTGGGCCGCCTCGGCCGGCGGGGAAAGCGCCTTCCTTGCCTTCGATCCTGATAACCCGCGTTACGTGATGGGTGGGGTCTACCAGGGGACGATCGAGGTCCTCGACACCCGAGCCCAGGCCGGCACCAGCATCATGGCGGCGCCGATCCAGTATCTGGGCCGGGATGCGAAGGACATGACGTACCGGTACAACTGGAACGCACCGATCATCTGGAGCCGCCACGAGCCGAATACGTTCTATCACGGGGCCCAGGTGCTGCTCAAGACCACGGACCTGGGGAAGACCTGGAAGGAGGTCTCGCCCGACCTCACCCGGAACGAGAAGGAGAAGCAGGGCACGGCCGGCGTCCCCTACACCAACGAAGGAGTGGGCGCCGAGAACTACGGCACCCTGGCGTACGTGGTAGAATCGCCCCACGAGCGCGGGGTGATCTGGACCGGGAGCGACGACGGCCTCGTGCACCTGACCCGCGACGGCGGAGCGACCTGGAGGAACGTGACCCCGAAAGGCCTCGCCGAGTCACTGATCAACGCGATCGAGATCTCGCCGTTCGACAAGGGGACGGCGTACCTCGCCACGACCCGGTACAAGTTCAACGATCACGCCCCGGGTTTGTACAAGACCACCGACTACGGCGTGAGCTGGACTCGGGTCGACCGGGGTATTCCCGCCAACGCCTTCACCAGGGTGGTCCGCGAGGACGACGTCCGCAAGGATCTGCTTTACGCCGGGACTGAGCTGGGCCTCTTTCTCTCCTGGAATGGAGGGCGGGACTGGGTTCCGTTCCAGCTCAACCTCCCGGTCACTCCGATTACCGACTTGAGGGTGCATCGCGGCGATCTGATCGCGGCAACCTCGGGCCGGGCGATCTGGGTGCTCGACGATCTGGCGCTCATTCGGCAGTACCGGCCCGACGTGGCCGACCTGACGCTCTTCAAACCGGCAGACGCATACCTGGTCAACGGCGGCAGCGAGTTGAACGGATCGGACCCAAGTTTCGACGGGACGGCCGAGGGGCGTGGCGTGAACCCCGCGACCGGCACGGTGCTCTACTATCGGCTCCCGAAGCTGGAGCCGAAGGACAGCCTAACGCTGGAGGTACGAGACGCCGCCGGAGTCCTGGTGCGCCGCTACACGTCGAAGAAAGACTCCACCGCCTCGACGTGGGACGGCGGCCCTCCCGCCGCGCCGGTGCTCCCGGCGTCCCAAGGGCTCAACCGGTTCGTCTGGGACTTGCGACACGCCACGATGCCCGGAGTGCCCGGCGTGTGGGTCGATGGGAGCTACCGGGGGCACAAGGTCTCTCCGGGGCGGTACCAGCTCTCGCTCAAGCTGGGCGAGCGAAGCGTGGCGGCCGAGGGTACCGTGCTGGCTAACCCGCTCTATGCCACGGACGCCGCGACCTACGCGGAGTATCATGACTTCATGTCCGGCATGGAGCGTGAGCTGACCCTCATGCACGAGACGATCAACAACCTGCACCGGATCCACGGGCGGCTGACCGCGGTGCTGGCGAGTCTTCCCGCCGGGGCCCGGTTCGCCGAACTGAAGCGGGACGGGGATTCCCTGGTCGCGAAGCTCAAGGCCTGGGATGCCGACATGATCTCGCGGAGGACCAGGGCCTACGACGACACGGAGAACTTTCCCCAGAAGTTCACCGCCAACTACCTCTTCCTCATCGGCCAGACCGAGAGCGATCTGCCGAGGGTCGGCCAGCCGTCGCGCGATCGCCGGGCGGAGCTCGATCGGGAATGGGCGGTGCTCAAGACGCGGTCCGACGTCCTGCTCAACCAGCACGTCTCGGCCCTCAATCGCAAGCTCTGGGAGACTGGGTTCGGGGCGATTCACGGGCCGGAGCCGAGGGGAATTCCTTGACCACGAAGGAGCAAACATGACCGGAGGACGATCACCGGTACGAATGGTCGCCTTGTTGCTGGCCGCCTTGATCAGCATCCCTACGATGCCTGGACGGTCCCAGGCCCAGGCAGGTGACGTCCAGCCCGTTTCAGTCCAGATGGGCGTCAAGATCCCGATGCGGGACGGCGTCAACCTGGGCGCGACGATCTTCACGCCGAAGGATCAGCGAACGCCTCTACCGGTCATTCTCCACTTCACTCCGTATATCGCCAGCCGGTTTTCAGCTCGCGCCCTCTGGTTCGCGAGGAGAGGCTACGTCGTCGCCGCCGTTGACGTCCGGGGGCGAGGTAACTCCGAGGGAAAACACCGACCATTCGTCGACGATGGGCCTGACGGACATGATGTCGTCGAATGGCTGGCCCGACAGCCGTGGGCGAACGGGAAGGTGGCCATGATCGGTGGGTCCTATACCGGCTGGGACCAGTGGAGCACCCTCAAGGAGTTCCCGCCCCATCTAGAGACGATCGCTCCCGCGGTCTCGACCTATCCGGGCACGGAAGGGGTACCCAAGAACCGCAACATCTTCCTCTTGTACACGATGCACTGGCTCAATACGGTCAGCGGCGTCAGCGAGGGGCCTTCGTTCGACGACGACTTCCTTCGCGGCAAATGGTACGAGATGTACCGAGGGCATCTTCCGTTCAGGACGCTCGACTCCGTCGTCGGGAACCCATGGACCGAATTCCAAACCATGGTCAAGCACCCGGCCGTTGACGGCTATTGGGACGCGACGAATCCTACCACCGAGGACTACGCCCGCATCGACAAGCCCATCCTGACGATCACGGGCCACTATGACGCCGACCAGACGGGAGCCATGCTCCATTACCGGCGGCATCTGCGGTACGCCGCTCAGAAGGCCCGCCTGAAGCACTACCTCGTCATCGGCCCGTGGGATCATTCGGGGTCACAACGATCCAAGCGAGAGAACGCGGGCTTGATCTTCGGCCCCGCCAGCTTGATCGACAACAACGAGCTGCACAAACAGTGGTACGACTGGACCATGAAGGACGGCGCCAGACCGGAGTTCCTGCAGAAGCGGGTGGCCTATTACGTGATGGGTGAGGAGCAGTGGAAATACGCCGATAGCCTCGAAGCCATCCCGACGACGCCGGTCAAGCTGTATCTCGACTCCCCAAGCACCGGCGCCAACGACATCTATTCCTCCGGCATCCTGGGAACGAAACTGCCCAGTCTGTCGGCCGCGGACAAGTACGTCTACGATCCGCTCGACACCCGCCCGGGGGACTTCGAAATGGAGCAAGGGCGGGAGTATGACTCTTACAACATCATGGGGACCAACGCCAAGAGCCAGCGCTACGCGACTTCGGCGTCACGGTTCGGCCACGGCCTCATCTACCACAGTGAGGCCTTCCCTGAGGCCACGGAACTCACCGGATACTTGAAGCTCGTTACCTGGATCTCGATGGATGTTCCCGACACGGACTTCATGGTGACCGTCCATGAAATCATGCCCGACGGAACGAGCATTCAGCTGACCGATGACGCCCTGCGGGCACGGTACCGGGAGTCGCCTCGGAACGAGAAGCTGGTCGCGCCTGGCGAGGCCACCCGGTATGAGTTCAACGAATTCTGGTTCTTCTCGAGACAGATCGCCAAGGGAAGCCGGTTGCGGCTGGTGTTGTGGTCGCCGAACTCCATCTACTTCGAGAAGAACTACAACGGTGGCGGGGTGGTTGCCGCAGAGTCGGGAAAGGACGCCAAGACGGCGCATGTCACCCTGCACCATGACTCGCGTTACCCGAGCTACCTCGAGATTCCGGTGGTGAATCGTGCCCGTAATCCGTAGGGGGAGCCGAGGGGCGCTGTTCACTGAACGCTGGGGAGGAACCACCATGGGATGGATTGCCAGACCGGTGCTGCTCGCGACGACCCTGGCCGTGACAACCGCCGGCCCGGTGACGGCGCAACGGCGACCGGAGCCCGTTCTAGCCGTCGGAACCCGCCAGGTCGCCGATCAGTTTGCGCCCCACCGGGCCATGATCCGGCGCTACCTCGACTCGACCAACACCGCCTCGCTCAGCGTGGCGGTGGCCAAGGACGGAAAGATCCTCTGGGAGGAGGGATTCGGGTGGGCCAATCGGGAGAAGATGGTCCCGGCGACACCCCACACGATGTACTCGCTGGCCTCGATCTCGAAGCCGATCACCGCCACTGGGCTGATGGTGTTGGTCGAGCGGGGTCGAGTGGCGCTCGACCAACCCGCCAACCAATACCTCGGGGTCGGCAAGATCCGAGGCCTGGCCGGCGATGCCGCGGGGGCCACGGTGCGCCGGGTCTTGAGTCACACCGCCGGCCTCCCCCTGCATTGGCAATTCTTCTACGCCGACCACTCGTACGGCCCGCCGACGATGGATGAGACCATCGCCCGATACGGCATCACGGTCTTTCCGCCGGGCACCCAGAACATGTACTCGAACCTCGGCTTCGGCATCCTCGACCACATCATCAGTCGGGTCTCCGGCCAGAGCTACGCCGACTTCATGCGCAACGAGGTCTTCCTGCCGTTAGGTCTGACCCGGACCTCGGTCGATATCGGTCCCGGGTTGGCCGAGTTCGTGGCCGAGCGGTACGACCTGGAGCAACGGCCGATTCCATTCTACACCTTCGACCACCCAGGGGCGTCGGCGGTGTACTCGAGCGCGCACGACCTGGTGCGGTTCGGGATGTTCCATCTGAAGCAGCGGCTGCCCGAACAGCGGGCCATCCTGTCGCCGGCGTCGATCGACGAGATGCATCGTCCGGTGGCGCCGGCGAGCTACGGGCTCGGTTTCCGCCTGACCGCGGACGACATGGGGTCGCCGCGACTCGGGCACGGCGGTGGGATGCCCGGGGTCTCGACCGGCCTGGTTCTCTACCCGAACGAGGGGGTTGCGATCGCCCTCCTCACGAACGCCCGGTCGCCGGTGAATCCCGAGTACATCGTCAAGGAGATCATGGCCACCCTGTCCCCTCGATTCGGCGACTCGCTCCGGGCCCGGCAAGGGCGCCCCAGGCCGGCGCCGCCGGCCTTCGTCATGCCCACTGGCCTCCTCGGTGAATGGACGGGGACGTTGCAGACGTGGCAACAGACCCTGCCGCTGCGGCTGGTGGCCCAGCCGGATGGCGACATCCACGTCTGGCTGGGGGACCAACCTCGCGCCGTCGTCAACGAGCTGGAATTGGAGGAGGGACGACTGGGCGGGCGTTTCGCGGGGACCATACCGACCGACGACGCCCGGCGGTGGGCTCACGATCTCCGGATCGACTTCGTGCTCGGTAGCGGAACGCTCGTCGGTCAGGTCAACGCCATCACGACGACCGCCCGCGAGATGTGGTCGCTCGGTTCCTACGCGGAGCTTCGTAAGCGGTAACGCCACGTTTCGGAGATGTCGATGCGCCGCTTTCAACGTAGGTCGCTCGGGGAGCTGAGAACAATGGGTCGGACCGCATTGATTGCCACCATCACGATGATGCTGCCGTTCGGGTTGGCCGCTCAACAGCCGCCCGCCCGAGTGGCGCTCGTCGGGGCCACGCTCATCGACGGAACCGGCGCCGCCCCGGTCCCCAACGCGGCCATCTTGATCGAGGGCTCCCGGATCAGCGCCGTCGGGCCGCGGAGCGCGGTCGCGGTACCCGCCGGGACCACGGTGATCGACGTGACCGGCAAGTACCTGCTGCCCGGTTTCGTCGACCTCCACATGCACCTCACCTACTCCGACAACTACCCCGACTTTCCGCTCCAGACCGACGCCGAGGCCACCCTCCGGGCGTTCTACTACATGGAGATGTTCCAGCGACTCGGGATCACCAGCGTCCGCGACGTGGCGGCGTCCGTTGGGCCGATCAAGGCGGCGGCCGCCGCCCTGGGTGTCGGACTCGAGAGCGCGATCCGCGTCTTCGGTGTCGGCAAGTTGATCACCTCGACCGGCGGCCACGCGGCGGGAGAGCGCGCCTCGATCTACGCCGATGGGCCGGTCGAATTCCGTCGCGCGGTTCGGATGATGCACGACCAGGGCTTCAGGCACATCAAACTGTCGCCGTTCTACACCCGGGAAGAAGGGGAGGCGGCGGTCGACGAAGCCAAGACCCGGGGGATGCGGATCACCAGCCATGGTGGGGGCGTGTCGGACACCTGGCCCACCTCGATGACCAAGCTCGCGGTCGCCGCGGGGGTCCAGTCGATCGAGCACCTCAATCAGATGGACGACGACGCCCTCGATCTGATTGCCGCCAAGGGCGTCGCCATCATTCCCACGATTGCGATCTACCGGCACCTCTACCGGGAGAACAAGATCTCCCGCGAGATGATCGAACGCCGGGGATGGAAGCGGGAAATGCATGAAACGCTGTTCCGAAAAGCGCACCAGCGTGGGATCATGCTCGGAGTCGGCTCGGACGCCGTCTTCGACATGATGAAGCTCTATCCGGACCTCTACTTCGAAGAGATGCGCTATTTCGTCGAAATGGGGATGACGCCGATGGAAGCGATCGTCGCGGCCACGAAAAACGGCGGAGCGATCATCGGGGACCAGTACCAGATCGGCACCCTCGAGGCCGGGAAGCTGGCCGACCTCCAGATCCTCGCGACCAACCCTCTGGTCTCGTTCGCCGGACTCGGCAAACCCGAGATGGTGATGATCGGTGGGAAGATCCGCCGCTTCAAGTAAGTCACGAGCCGCCGCCAAGGACACCGATATGGCCACGATCCGGAGCCTCGCGATCGCCCTGACGACACTCGTGCTCGTGCCGTCGTCAGGCCTCGGCCAATCCCGCCCGTACTCATCGGCGGATCTCGAGCGGCTGAAGAAGGATGTCCAGGCGATCCTGGACGAGGCGCGCGTTCCGGGCGCTTCGATCGCGTTGGTCACGGCCGACTCGGTTCTCTGGGCCGGCGGATTGGGCAACGCCGACGCGGCCCGCGCCCAGCCCGTCACCGACAGCACCCTTTTTCGGGTCGGCTCGATCTCCAAGTCGTTCACGGCTCTGGCGGTCCTAACCCTGGTGGAGCAGGGCCGGCTGACCCTCGACACGCCGATTCGCGGCTTGGTGCCGACGGTCGAGTTCACCAACCGCTGGGAGGGCACCCATCCCGTCACCGTGGCCCAGTTGCTGGAGCACACCACCGGATTCGATGACATTCACTTCGTCGAGATCGCCCAGGACGACGACCCCGACATCTCGCTGGAACAGGGACTGGCCTTCCACCCCCACTCCAGAATCAGTCGCTGGCCGCCCGGCACCCAGATGTCGTACGCCAATGCCGGGCCGACGATTGCTGGGCTCGTGCTGGAGTCGTTGTCCGGACAGAAGTTCGAGACGTACGTGGAAGCGCACGTTCTCGAGCCCCTGGGAATGGTTCACAGCACCTTCGGGTTTCCCGCCAATCCCGATTTACTGGCCAAGGGATACGCGACCGACGGGAAGACCGAGACTCGTTACGACCACATCCTGTTTAGGCCGTCTGGCGCCCTGAATACCTCGGCGCGGGAGATGAGTCGGTACCTCCGGATGATGATCAACCGGGGCCGACTCAACGATCTCCAGCTGTTCCGTCCCGAGACCATCGCGAGGATGGAACGGCCGATGACGACGCTTGCCGCGCGTGCCGGTCACGACTTCGGCTATGGGCTGGGGAACGAAGCCTCCATCATTGCCGGGCACGTCTTTCACGGCCACGGCGGCAGCACGACCACCGGGTTCATCTCGACCTACGCCTACTCGGCCGAGCTCGGGGTGGGATACTTCGTTTCGACCAACCTGATCAATGGCAAGCTGCCGGCCATCTCCAAGCGCATCGTGGACTTCTTGGCGGCCGGCCGGGTTGCCACCAAACCCCCAGCGATCCGACTGGACCCCGCCCAGATCCCGCGGGTGGCGGGCTACTACCAGCTGGCGACTCCTCGGAGCCAATTCCTGAATTTCCTCTACCGGTTCGCGTGGCTGTGGCGGGTGTGGGAGGAAGACGGTCGGTTGTACCGCAAGTCCCTGCTGGGCGGCGAGAAGACGGAGTTGATTCCCGTCAGCGAGGGCGCGTTCCGCACCGAGGATGAGCCCGTCGCGACGTTGTTTCTGGTGAGCGACGATCGAGGAACCACCTATCTGCAGAGTGGTTTCGAAGGCCAGATGCGAAAGATCTCCGCGCTGACCGCGTGGATTCAGCCCGTTGCCGCGGGCCTCGCGTTGCTGCTCATGCTCAGCTCAATTCCGTTTGGCCTCGTCTGGCTGGCTGCCAGGCTGTTGGGCCGGATGAAGCAGGTTCCCGGCGCTCAGGTGTGGCCTCCCTTTCTCACCTCGATCAGCCTGTTTGGCGGGCTCTTCCTGGCGTTCACGAACCTCAAGGATATCGATGACCTGATCCGGGTCTCGGTCTCGACATTGGCCTTCTTCCTGGGACCGCTCGCGTTTGCCCTGCTCAGTGCCTATCTGGCGTTTCGGTTGGTCCGCCCGGTGCCGACGCCGGTGGGCCCGGTCCTGCGGAACTGGTCGCGGATGGTGTCCATCGCGTGTATCGGCACCGCGATCTTCCTGGTGAGCGAAGGCGTCATCGGATTGCGGTTATGGGCCGACTGACGCAGGGCGGCTGCGACCGGTCGGCGCGCCACGTCACGCCCGCGCCCGGGGAGCATCAACGTCGTCCCTTCACGCATCCACTTGCTCTCCATGTTGCCGCCGAACGCGAGCGGAGACGTCAGCGGCGAGACGCCTGGACGGCCCCGCGGCACCCGCTTGATTCGTTGTCTCCGCCTCGGTAGAATCGGCCATGGAGACCCCTGTGGGTGTATCGTGTTGCGTTTGACTACGTTGGGCGGTTTGTCGATCACGCCGACAAACAGCTTGAACGAAGGTGGACCGAGAGGGCGCCGGCTCGCCTTGTTGGCGATCATCGCCTGGGCGGGACCGCGGGGAGTCTCCCGGGAGCGGGTCGCGGCCATCCTGTGGCCCGACGCCGACGAAGAACGCGCCCGTCACGCCCTATCCCAGACGGTCTACACCCTCCGTCGCGACTTGGGTGGCGATGTTATCATCGCCGGCGCCGATCTCCGGCTCAACTCGGCGGAGATCAGTACTGACCTGGAGGATTTTCGCCAGGCGATCGCGGCGAAGCGCTGGACCGCGGCGGTCGCATTCTACGGCGGCCCATTCCTCGACGGGTTCGTCCTGACCGAGCCGGGCGACTTCGAGCGATGGGTCGCGGAAGAGGGCGCCGTCCTGGCGCGGGACGGACTGATCGCGATCGAGGAGGCCGCTCGCGAGGCCGGGGCGGCACGACGGTCCGGCGAGGCGGTGGCGCTTTGGGAACGGGCGACCAAGATCGACCCGCTCAACAGCCGACTGGCCCAGGGGTTAGTCGAGGCCCTGACAGCGCGCGGGGACCGGAGCCAAGCGTTGGCGCGCGCCAAGAGCCACGCCGAGCTCCTGGAACGCGAGCTCGAGACAACGCCCGATCCGAGCTTCCTCCAAGCCGTCGCCCGAATCCGCGATGGCACGTTGCGCCAGGACGTCGGGCCGACGGATACCGAGAGAAGCCGCGACCCCCTCGCGACGAACCCTGAGCGGACCGAGAGAAGGCGCGACCCGCACGCGACGACCCCTGAGCCGACCGAGAGAAGCCGCGACCCCCACGCGACGACCCCTGAGCGGGCCGTGGGTCCGAGCCCGGTTGCCCCGGCTCGGAAACACCGGCTCGGGCTTGCCGTGTTAGGAGTGGCTCTCGCGGGCGTCGTCGCGACGGCGGCCGTCCTGGTCAACGATGGGAGCCGGGTCGGAGGCCCCTCGGTCCTCGCGGTCGGCCGACTCCGCGACCTCGCCGCGGCCGATTCCGCGCCGCTGGCTGGCGTCCTGAGCGAAATGCTCACGACCAGCCTCGGGCGGCTCACCGATCTCGAGGTGGTCGGCACCTCGCGGCTCCTCGAGCTGATGCCTCCTGACGCCGACCCCAACGGACAAGCGCGGCTCGAAGCCGCTCGCCAGGCCGGGGCCCGCGAGGTGCTGGAAGGAGAGGTCACCCAACAAGGGCCGGGCGTCTATCGGTTCGATCTCCGCAGAATGGACTTGGCCACCGGGGTTGTTCGCCGGGGTTACACCGTGACCGCGGGCGAGCGTTACGCGCTGATCGACAGCGCGACTCGGGCGCTCGCCGCGGATCTCCGTCTCCCGGCGCCCCCAACGTCGCTCGCCGACGTGTCGACCCGCTCGCCGATCGCGTACCGGCTCTACGAAGAGGGGCTCCGGGCGTTCTACCTGCTGGATCCCCAGGCCGCGCACCGGCTCTTCAACGCGTCCTTGGCCGAGGACTCGACCTTTGCGATGGCGGCGTATTACGCCTGGTACAGCGCGGCGCTGACTGGGACGACTGCCCCCGATCGGGTCGCCACGATCGCTGCGATCGCTTTGGATCGATCGGACCGCGCCCTCGACCGGGACCGGCTGTTGATTCGGACCCATATCCTCACCCAGTACCGCGATCCGCTCGCGGTCGCGCCGGCCGAGTCTCTGCTGGCCCGGTACCCTAACGATCCTGAAGCTCTGATCCGGGTGGCCAGCGCGCTGCCCCCCGACACTATGGTCGTCGCTCTGCTGGAGCGGGCGATCGCCATCGACTCTGCCGCGGGTTCGAAGTCCCGTTGCCGTCTCTGTGAGGAGTTCGTGGCCCTCGCGGCCGTTCATTCGTTGTCCGATTCGATCCCGGCCGCCGAGCGGACTGTCCGGCGATGGATTGCGCTCCGACCCGAGGACGAGGGCGCTTTGGGCACGTTGCCGTGGCTCCTCTACTCGATGGGCCGCGTGGCTGAAGGCGACCGCGCCCTCGCCCGAGCCAACGAGCTGTCGAAGACTCCCTCGGATGTCGCGATTCGACGGATCGTACGAGGGGTGACGGTCGGAGAAAGCGCCGGGGTGCTCGACGCCTGCCTCACCGGGCTCGACGTGGTCAGCGCCAACCGGCGACAGGTTCAGTGGTACTGCGTGATCGCCCTCCGAACGCTCGGCCGCTATCGGGACGCGTTGGCCTTGGTGCGTGAGGGTCGGATTCCCGGCGCGCCCCGGCGGATTTCCGTGGACCCGATGAACCTCAACACGTTGCCCCCGGCGATCATCGATCTCGAGATGGGCCGCGGCGGCATCGCCGGATCAGCGTTCTTGAGGTCGGCTCACGAGGTTTACCAAGCTGGCAGCCCTCGCTTCGAGTCGGCCCGCGCCAGCGACCGAGTCTGGCGAATGGCCCTGGCCGCGACCGCCTTCAGTGCCTCCGGCGACTTGGTTCGGGTCGAGCAACTGGTGGATTCGATCGCCCGTTGGGGATCGAAGACCGCGTGGCCGCGCGACCGCCTGCTTCATCACTATGCCAGAGGATTGCTGCTGGCGGGACGAGGGGACCTCGAAGCCGCTCTCACCGCTCATCGCGCGGCAATCAGCTCGTGGCCGTTGGGCTTCACCCGGATCAACTACGAGATCGCCAGGACCGCGATGGCCCTCGGGCGTCCGGAAGAAGCGATCTATCCCCTCCAATCCGCCCTCCGAGGCGGGATCGAGGGTCCCCAGCTCTATATAACTCGGACGGAGCTGCACGAGCTGTTGGCTCAGGCGTTCGCGGCGGCCGGTCGGCCGGATAGCGCCGCCGCCCACTATCGTGAGGTGGTCGAGTGGTGGAGCGGCGGTGATCCCAGCTACACCAATCGTGCCGAGATCGCTCGAGCGTGGTTGGCCCGCCGAGGAGGTCCCGCCCCAACGCCGTGAATCTCGCTTCGACGCCGAAGGCTCCGCCGCCATGATCTACGCCCCCTACCTCACCCGTCCCGCTCCACGGCACTGCGCGACTCTTGACGCCGGCTTGACTGGCCTCGCCGAGTTTGAGGGCGTTGGTTCCCTCACACTCACGGAGGCAGCATGCCGGCCAATTCGACGTCTACCCGCGGCGCGATCATCGCGATCGTGTCGTTGCTCGGGAGCACGGCGCTCCCGGCGCAGCAATACTGGGCCGAGCGGGGCGCTGGGGCGCTCCTCAGGACCGATCTCCTCAAGCCGTTCTTCAAAGGGGACGGCAATCAGTTCCTGAACGGCACCGTCGCCCTCTCGGGAAGCGGGCGGATCGGAACGTCCGTTCGCCTCGAGGCAGAGGTGCCGTTGGCGAGGGCCGGGTTCGACGCCGGGACCCTCCCCTCCCAGTCGTCGATCCGCTTCGGCAATCCGTACCTCGGCGTACAGTTCCACCAGAGCGACCGTCCCTGGTCGGGCCGCATTGGCGTCCGGCTCCCGTTGGCGTCGGAGCCGTCGACGGCAGCCGGACTGGGGGCCCTTGGGGTTGGGGTCCTCGCCGATCCCGATCGCCTCGAGGCCTATCTCCCGAATGTGATGACCGTCCGCACCGACGCCGAAGTGCGCTCGGTAACGGTGGGAGGGTTCTTGATCGGGGCCAAGTTCGGTTCGTCGCTCTTGATCCCAACCAAGGGGGAGAGCGGCGACCCCGAGTTGTTCGGCGACTACGGGGTGCGGGGCGGTTACGAAAGCCCGTCGGTCCGGGCCACGGTCGGCCTTACCGGGCGGCTTCTGGCGACGGAGTCGGGACTGAGTTTCAGCGATCGGACATTCCACGCGATTACCGGCGCCGTCGACCTCCGGCGCGGCGCGGTCCGGCCGAGCGTGATGATTCGCATTCCCCTCGATTCGGCGGCGCGGGACGCCGCGGGCGCGATCCTCGGCATCGGATTGACCGTGGTGCTTTGACTCGGAAACGAGGGAGGGCCAGGGAGACCCTGGCCCTCCCGGTGTTCGTCCCAAGGAACTCAGGTGGCGGCCATCGGGCTATCGCGCCGCGGGTCCGCCGGACGATCGTAGGTGTTTGTCAAAGAAGTCCACCATCTTCTGAAACGCGAACCGGGTCTGATAGAGACCCTCGTTGTCCCACCCATGCCCGGAATTGGGCAGTGCCACCAAGTCGACGTCCTTGCCGTACTCCATCAGCAGCTCGACCAGGGTGATGGAGTCCTTGAACAGGACCACTCGGTCGCGCATCCCGTGGATGATCATCAGATGATCCCGAAGCCCGCGCGCCTTGGTGTGTGACGAGGCCGCGGCATACCGCTCCCACTGATCCTGCGGTCGCATCATCACCCGCATCTCGCCGGTGAGGGCGTGCCAGACGTTGGTGGCCGGCGCGCCCGCGATGCCCGCCTTGTACACGCCCGGTTTGGTGAAGAGCGACATGGTAGTCAACAGGCCGCCGTAGCTGCTCCCCCAGATCCCGATCCGCTCCCCGTCGACGAAGCCCAGGCTCTTGAGATAGAGCGCGCCGCTGTAGAGGTCTTCCACGTCGATGCCGCCATAGTCCAGCTTGATCCGCTGCCGGAACGTCTTGCCCCGCCCCGAGCTGCCGCTGATGTCCACCGCCAGGATCAGGTACCCCTCCTGGGCCAGGTACTGGTCGAGGCCCCAGGTGGGATGGGCATTGCGACCGCCCCACTGGTTGCGGACCGTGTTGCTGTACACTGAGCCGAGGATGGCGGGGTACCGCTTGGTCGAGTCGAAGTCAGGTGGAAGGAAGAGCCGGCCGTGGAGGGCGACACCGTCCTGATGCTGCTGGAAGGTGACGTACCGGGGCGTGACCCAGCGGTAGTCGCGGAAATCCGGTCGGGGCGAGGTGGTGACCCGACGTTCGTCGATCGGCCCGATCAGCCGCGTGATGAACAGGTCGGGCGGGACCGAGTCGCTGGAGAAGAGCACCGCGGCGTAGCGGCCGTCGGGAGAGACGGTCGGCGTGTGGGTTCCGGGGCGGACCGATCGCCGCGTCGGCTTGCCGCCGCGCAACGGCACCGTCGCCAGATGGCGCTCTTCCGCTCGGCCCTCGTTGGTGACCAGCACGAGCTGCGACCCGCCGGCCGACACCTCCGTCCGGAACACGGCCCAGGCGCCGCTGGTGACCCGGGACGGCGCGCCACCGTCGAGCGGGGCGTAGTAGACGTGATAGTCCTCGTCGCGGTCGGAGGTGTAATACACGCCCTTCCCGTCCGGCGCCCATTCCGCCCACCACTCGGCGCTGACGTTGTTCGGATCGGTCTCTCGCCAGAGCACCTTGGTGGCACCGGTCCCCGGGTCGGCCACCAGGAGCCGTCGATCCTTGACGAAGAGATCGCTCTTGTCGACCAGGAGCGCCAAGCCGTTCGGCGACCAGCCGTAACTGAAGAGCAACTCCGTGGCATCGGGCCCGAGGTCGATCCATCGGGGGGCGCCGCCCGCTCGCGCCACCAGGCCGAGTCGGCGGCTCTCGGGCTCTTCCCCGGGATAGGGGCGGCCTAACGGCCCGGTGGAGGTCTCCTCGGTGAGATAGTCGGGCACGATGCGGGGCTTGATAGCGCTCCGGTCGACCTCGACGAACGCCAACCGATCGCTGGTGGGCGACCAGCGGAAACTCTCGACCCCGATCCCGGTCCGGGCGCCGACCAGACGAGCCGGCGAGGTGAGCGCGCCGTCCCCGACCGCGCCGACCCAGAGCTCGCCGTCGAGGAGATAGGCCAGCTGGCGCCCGTCCGGCGAGAAGGCGGGCCGAGTCTCCGCTCCGCGAGTTTCGGTGAGCCTGACCGGCGGCTGCCCTGTGACAGTCTGGAAGAGATCGCCGCGAAACGAGACCAGCAGACGGCGACCATCGGGAAACCACTGAACGGACGCCACACCCGGGTCGGTCTCGACCGCCACCGCCGCCTGAAGGGCCCGAAACCCGGTGTCGGTGGCCGCCACGGCAAGCCGAGGCATGTTGGTTACGCGCTCCGGTACGCCGGTTTCCGCGGCCACCACCCAGACGTCCGCGAAGTTGATGCCTTCGTCGCTCCAGAGAAACGCGAGGCTCTTGCTGTCGGGCGACCAGGAGAAACCCCTGGGCTCCTTGCCGATGATCCACGGGAGTGAGTAGAGCCGGTCCAGCGTGTGCCGCTTGGTCGGGCCCTGCGCGGTCGCTCCGGCCGCGGCGCAGGCGACCAACCAGCCGATCACCATCGCGACCCGACCCGCCACCACGGCGGATCGGTCGCGATGCCTCGATGCCCTCACGGCGTCTGCGATCGGTGTTTCTCGAACCAGCCGTGCAGCGTCGTCATCTTCGCCATCGCGTGGCTCGGCCGGCCCCAGATACCGTGCGCCTCACCGGGGACCCGAACCAGGACGCTCTCGACCCCGCGCATCTTGAGCGCCTTGTAGTACTGCTCCGACTCGGACATCGGGGTCCGATAGTCCTCTTCACCGGTCATGATCAGGGTCGGCGTGGTCACGTTCTTGACCACCGAGAGCAGATTGCGCTTCTCGTAGTGCTCGACGTTGTCCCACGGGAAGCCGGGGAACCAGTTCGAGACCCCCATCGGCGCCATGTCGGCCGTGAGCACGAAGGAGTACCAGTTGATCACCGGATAGAACGCCAGCGCCGCTTTGAATCGGGTCGTGTTGCCGATCATCCACGCGGTGAGCACCCCGCCGCCGCTCCCGCCGGTCACGAAGAGGTTCTTGTCGTCGACGTATCCCTTGGCGATCACGGCGTCGACCCCGGAGTTGAGGTCGTGGAAGTCATCGCCCGGATAGGCGTGATGGATCAGGTTGCCGAACTCCTCGCCATAGCTGGTGCTGCCTCGCGGATTGGTATAGAGCACCACGTAGCCGCCGGCGGCCATCAGCTGCTTCTCGACGTCGAACCGCGGTCCGTAGTTGGCGAACGGGCCACCGTGGATCTCGAGGATCAGCGGATACTTCTTGGCCGGATTGAAGCCCGGGGGCTTGATGATCCAACCCTGAATCCGGCGCTGGTCCTTGGAGGAGTTCCACCAGATCTCCTCGACCTGACCGAGCTCCCGAGCGCCGACCAAGTCCGCGTTGAGGGAGGTTATCGTCCGTTGCGGAGCGGTCGGCCGGATCACCGCGACGTCGCCGGGTACGTGGGGCGTGCTCACCGTCATCGCGATGCTGCCGTCCTTGGCCACCGAGAACGATCCACCGCCGTAGCCGCTGCCGCCGGTGCCGAGGTCGCGCCCCAGCACCCGGACCGTGCCATCGAGCGCCATCAGCGCGACCCGGGTTACCCCCTGCTCGTCGTAGCTGACGTAGAGGCCCCGACCATCCGCCGCCCATTCATGCTCGCCGATGCTATTGTCGACCTTCGAAGAGAGCACCCGCTTCCCGCTGCCATCGCGATTCATCAGGTAGAGGAGGATGTTCTGGTAGCCCTGTTTTCGCTCCTCATACCCGGTGAACGCGATCAGCTTACCATCGGGCGACACCCGAGGCGAGGCATCGGGCCCCAGGCGATCGGTGAGCTGCTTCTTCTGGCCGTCGGCCACGGTGACCTCGAACAGGTCTGACTCCAGCATCAGCCGCTCGGCGTCCGGCCGCTGTCGGGCCGCCAGGACGATCGACTTGCCATCGGGCGCCCAGGCCGGCGCGTCGCCCCCGAATCCGAGGCCGCCGTGATGGTAGTTGCCGCTGGTGAGCTGGCGCGCCGTGCCACCCTCCGAGGGCACCACGAACAGGTGGCTGTAACCCGGCGGAATGTCGCCGACGCCGTCGAACCGGAACACCAGCTTGTCGGTGTACTTGGCGGGCGGCGCCCACTCCGCGCCGGCCGGCGCCGGCGGCAGCTGGCCGACCACCAGCGCCGCTTCGGGCACCAGCTTGAGGAAGGCGATCTGCTGCCCGTCCGGCGACCAGGCGATCCCCCCCGGCGGCTCCTGCAGCCGAGTGATCGCCGAGGTCTGCCCGTTGTCCATCCAGCGAACGTAGATCTGCGGCGAGCCCTCGCGGGTCGAGACGTACGCCAGCCGCTTCCCATCCGGCGACCACCGCGGCGAGCCATCGTTGTACTTCCCGGTGGTGATCGGCCGGTTGTCGGTCCCGTCCGACTTGATCAGCCAGAGGTTCGAGTAGCGTCGATCGGACATGACGTCGAAGAACTCCCGGACGTACACCACCCACTGTCCGTCGGGCGAGATCTGGGGGCTCGAGGCGTACTCCAGCTGGAAGATGTCCATCGGTCCGAGCTTCGGGGCCTGGGCCGGCAACGCGACGGGCCAGGCCAACAGCGCCGCCGTCAACCACGAACGAATACGCATGAGGTCTCCTTGGTTACGTCGATTGTATCCAATTCTGACGGCCACGTCCAGTCGGCTAGCCGCGCCGGGCGCTCAGCTCCATGAACACCCGGGCCAGGATCATGTCGACCCCGACCTGGTTGTGGCCACCTTGGGGGAGGATGACGTCGGCGTAACGTTTCGAGGGTTCCACGAACTCGAGGTGCATCGGGCGGACGGTCTCGAGATACTGCTTGATCACCCCGTCCATCGAGCGGCCCCGCTCGGCCACGTCGCGCTCGAGCCGGCGAATGAACCGGATGTCGTCGGCCACGTCGACGAAGATCTTGATGTCGAACAGGGCCCGGAGCCGGGCGTCGGCGAACAGCATGATCCCGTCGACGATCACGATCTCCTTCGACTCGATCCGGATCGTGGCCGCGGCCCGGGTATGGGCCGCGAAGTCGTAAGTGGGTTTGTCGATCGCCTGGCCCGCGCGGAGCGAGCCGACGTGGGCGATCAGCAGGTCCGTGTCGAATGCGTCCGGGTGATCGAAATTGACCCGCTTGCGTTCGTCGAGCGTCAGGTGGGCGAGGTCCTGGTAGTAGGCGTCCTGGTCGATGAACGCGGCGTCGAGCCCCAAGGCGTCGTAGATGGCTCGGGCCACGGTAGTCTTCCCCGATCCCGAGCCACCCACCACGCCGATCGTCAGCGGCCGTCGCATCGCGGGCTCAGTCGTCGTGCTTGGTCCGATCCTTGTTCTCGGCGGCCACCTTCGCCGCCACCTCGCCGGGGGCCTCGGCGTAGCCGTGGAACTTCTCCCTATGGTGGCCCCGCCCGTGGGTCATCGAGTGCAGCGCGGTCGAGTACTTGAACAGCTCGGACTGCGGAATCAGGGCATTCACCTTGGTCAGCCGGCCCGAGGTGTCCGTCGAGAGGATCTGGGCTCGCCGAGGCGACAGGTCGCCGAGCACGTCGCCCAGCATCTCGCTCGGGGTGAAGATCTCGACCATCATGATCGGCTCGAGCAGCACCGGGCGCGCCTTCGGGGCCACGTTCCGGAAAGCCATGATCCCGGCCATCTTGAACGACATTTCGTTGGAGTCGACGTCGTGGTAGCTCCCGTCGAAGCACTCCGCCCGGAAATCGACCAGCGGATAGCCGGCGAGTGAGCCGCGGGCCGCCGCTTCCTGGATTCCGCGATCGACCGCGGGGATGAACTTGTTGGGGATGACCCCGCCCACGATGTCGTCGACGAACTCGTAGCCCGACCCCCGCGCCAGCGGCGCGAGCCGGATCCAACAGTCGCCGTACTGACCCCGGCCGCCCGACTGCTTCTTGTGCTTCCCCTGCCCTTCGGCCAGGCCCTTGAGCGTCTCGCGATATGCCACCTTCGGCCGACCGAGCTCGGCGTGGACGCCGTACTTCCGTTGGAGCCGTCCCAGCAGGATCTCGAAGTGGCGTTCGCCGAGGCCGTGAATCAGGGTCTGGCCCAGCTCGGAGTTGTACTCGAAGTGGAAGGTCGGGTCTTCTTCGTGGAGCTTGTGGAGCCCGGCCGCGAGTTTGTCTTCTTCGCCCCGCTGCTTGACGATCACCGCCATGGTCGCCTCGGCCTCGGGAAACTCGATCGGCTCGAGGTGGACGGGGTGGTCTTTCCGGCAGAAGGTGTCGTTGGTGTGGGTGTCCTTGAGCTTGGCCACCGAGGCGATGTCGCCGGCGAAGATCTCCGGCACCTCGAGCCGCTCCTTGCCCTGCTGAATCGACAGGTGGCCGAGCTTCTCGGCGACGCTGTGCTCGTGATTCCACAGCTCGTCGCCGTTCTTGACGTGACCCGCGTAGAGGCGGAACAGACTGACGTCGCCGACGTGGGGCTCGGAGATGATCTTGAAGACCCGACCGATCAGCGGACCGTCGGCCGGTTTGGGCGCCTCTGCCGGTGAGGGGAACAGCTCGACCATCTCGGTCAGGAGCGTCCGCACCCCGTAGAGATGCTCCCCGCTCCCGCAGAACAGCGGCACGATGTCGCCGGCGGCGATCGCCTTCTTCATCGCCGGCACCACCTCCTCCCGGGAGAGCTTCTCGCCGCCGAGGAATTTCTCGATCAGGGAGTCGTCAGTCGCCGCCACCGCCTCGGTGAACTGATCGGTGTAGCGGTCGAAGACCTCCTGATATTCCGGCGGAATCGGCCCTTCGTCGTATTCTCCGCTCTTCGAGCCGGCCCGAAACATCTGACAGGTGCCGGTGAACAGGTTGATGATGCCGCGGAACTTGGCCCCGTTGCCCACCGGGATCTCCACCGGCAGCACTTTGGGGGTCAAGTGTTCCTTGACGTCGTCGAACACTTTCTCGAAGTTGGCGAACTCCTTGTCCATCTGGGAGACGAAGAGGATCCTCGGCAAGTGGTGATGGTCGCAGGCCTCCCAGACTTTCTCGGTCCCCACCTCCACCCCGCTGGTCCCGCTCAGGACGACCACCGCCGCGTCCGCCACCGACATCGCCGAGGCCACCTCGCCATAGAAGTCGAGGAGGCCCGGGGTGTCGAGCATGTTGACCTTGGTGCCCATCCACTCCGCGTACGCGATCGCGAGGCTGATGGTGTGTTTCCGTTCGATTTCGTCCGGGGAGGTGTCGGTGAGGGTGGTCCCCTCTTTAATGGAGCCGTGGCGGCGGCTGGAACCGGCAACGAATGCGAGGGCGTCGACGAGCGTGGTCTTTCCGGAGGAACCGTGGCCGACGAACACCACGTTCCGAAGCGAATCCGTGCCGTAGGTCTTCATGAGGGCCTCCTTCACCGGTCAGGATATCGAGATAGTGGCCCACCCGAACCGCCTTGTCAAATCGGCTGGCGATCTCGGCGCGAAGATTCGGCCCCTCCGGGGTGGACATGGGCCTGGCGGCTCAAGAAGCCGCCCGGGGGACCGATCCTAAGGACCAATGCCCAGCACTCGCGTCGGTCGCCGCGGACCGGTGTTCCGGTTGGCGCTTCCGCTCCTGATCGCGAGACGCCCGCGGCGCCACGATTGTGGTGGCGGCTCCCGCCCTCCACCCAAGCCCGTGCTGCCGTCTGGTCATCGAGCGTGGTAGGTTTTCAGTCACCCACGACTCTGGTCGACTCGCCCAAGGGCCGATGATCGAAACATGAACAGACCCTCGGACAGACTCCGCGCCCTTCCGGTTCGGATCGCCTTGCTCGTCGGGCTTGCCCTGGCCGTCCTGCTCCCGGGCGGCCTCTGGCTCGAACGGGTTCTTTCCGACCGGCTGATCGAGTCCCGAGTGGCCGACCTCCGAGCGTCGTTGGTCCGCGAGGTGGCGGCCGGCGCCGCTTCGGTCAGCCTCGGTGAGGCTCGGCTGAGCCGATTGGCCGAGCTCCTCGAAGGTGAAGTCGATCGGGACGACCCGCGAGATGCGGCCGCGTTCGATCAGGCCACCCGTCGGGCGCCCGACGGGACCGTCCGGATGGCGCGACGACTCGAACCATCCCGGGACGCCGTGCTCTGGGTTCCGAGCCACCACCCCCTCGATCGGTTCTGGAAAGGGCTTCTTCTCCGGGGCCAAACGCTCGTCAGTCAGGTTGGCGCCGCAACAGCCGCCGACACGATGGAGAACACCTGGTTCATGACGCCACGGGGCGCCGAGATCATGTATTCCCCGAGCAGCCCTGACTATGCCGATCGCCCCGCCCCCGAGGGGTATGATGTTTCGAGTTGGATCGATCCCGTCACGCCTGAGGCCAATCCGGAGGGGCGTCCTCGGTGGCTCTCTGCCCAGGCCTCGGTACTGCCACCTCCCCGGTGGTTCGCGACCCTGGTTGCGCCGGTGATGCGACGGGGAGCCCTCGTGGGCGTCGTCGGGCACGACTATTCGATCGCCGGGGCCTTCATCGATTTCACCCGGTTTCCCCCCGGGCCGGGCCGGGCGTACTTGATCGTCGCCGAGGGTGGGTTGATCGCCTACGGATCTGGGGGTGAGTTCGGCCGAGCCCAAACCGATTCGATCGGCATTGCGACCTTTCCCAGTCCTCTTCGCGATTCGCTCGCGGCCTTGGTCGGCCGGACCCGAGCGGCTGCGCCAGGATCGGTCACCGGCGGCTCGGTGGGCACCCGGATCATGTTGGCCTCTCGATTGGCCGCGCCGGACTGGACCGTGGTCGCGCTGATCGAGCGCGCCGCGGTGGTGGCCCCGCTCCAGGCTCCGCTCCGCCTGATGCGCCTCGGCTTGGCGGCGGTCTTGAGCCTTCTGTTGATCGCCATCCTGGCGGCCGTCGCCACCGACGTCCGGCGACAGCGAACCGTCGGCGAGGTGAAAGCGCGCGCAAGCGAGCGGTTCAATCGCCTGTTTCAGATGTTGCCGGTGACGGTGGCGTTGACCAGGACCGATACCGGTGAAGTGATCGAAGCCAACGACGCCGCCAGCCGGCTGACGGGGTTGCCGCGCGACCAGCTAGTGGGGAAGACGACGGCCGACCTCGGCCTCTGGAGCAACCCCGCCGAACGCGACCAGGTCCGCCGGATGATTCAAGAGCAGGGCTTCGTGGCCGACTACGCCAGCAGGTTCACGCTTCCGGGTGGCAAGCAGATCGACATTCTCATGGCGGCCCGGGTCGTTGACGTCGATGGCGTCTCTCACATGCTGACCGTGATCCAGGATCTGAGCGTGCAGCGCCAACTCGAGGCCCAGTTGGTTCAGTCGCAAAAACTCGAGGCCGTCGGCCGCCTCGCGGGGGGCGTGGCCCACGATTTCAACAACCTGCTGACGGCGGTGATCGGCTATGGGGAGCTGCTGAATGCCACCCTGACCGAGTCGGATGAGCGCCGGGATGACGTCGGGGAAATCCTCAACGCGGCCCGGCGCGGGGCCACCCTGACCCGCCAACTCCTCGGCTTTGCCCGCCAGCAAAACGCGGCCCCGAGGGTGGTGAACGTGAACGACGTGGTCCGGGGCATCGAACGGATGCTCAAACCGCTGATTGGCGAAGACGTGACCATCACGTCCGATCTCGACCCCGCCATCGGCACCGTCATGATCGATCCGGGCCAGCTCGAGCAGGTCATCACCAACCTGGCGGTGAACGCCCGCGACGCGATGACCGGCGGCGGCACGCTCACCCTCCGGACCTCGGACAACGGCGTGGAGGTCTGCCTGGAGGTGACCGACACCGGGGCCGGCATTCCCGACGACGTCAAGGCCCACATCTTCGAGCCGTTCTTCACCACCAAGGACGTGGGCAAAGGCACTGGACTTGGCCTGGCCACCTGCTACGGTATCGTGCGTCAGGCCGGCGGAACGATTCGCTGCGACAGCACCATTGGCCGGGGTACCACCTTCCGGGTGATGCTGCCCCGCCTGGGTCAACGCGCTGATCGGCTCGCGAGCGATCCCAAAGGGAGCCTGCCGGCGGTGACCGGCGTTCGACGAATCCTGGTGGTCGAGGATGACGACATGGTCCGGGCGATCACCACGGCCATTCTCGAGGACGGAGGGTATCAGGTGGTGGCGCGCGAAGGGCCATCGCCGGCCCTGGCGTATCTCCTCGAAGGTGCGGACCCGATCGATTTGGTCGTCAGCGACATCGTGATGCCCCGGATGAGTGGTCCAGCCTTCGGCCGGGTACTGGCCACCACCCACCCGGCGCTGCCAATGCTGTTCATCTCCGGGTACAACCCCGACGAGGCGACGCGGAACGATCTCTCCGGGTTGGGTCATCCCTTCCTGGCCAAGCCGTTCTCACGGGAGGATCTGCTCCGGGCGGTGGCCCACGGGTTGCGAGATTCATCCGCCGTTCGGAGTCAGCCGGCGGTCGTCTGAACCGCCTGACGGACGGACCTGACGGCGGACCCGCGTCCATCCCGCCGATCTCCCGGCCGACCTGGATCTGACGTTAGGCGCGCCGGCCGGGGTTCTCACCGGGATCGGAAAGGCCAGCCGGGCAGGCCGCTCGGCAAATCCCTGTCGATGGCCGGGTTTCAGCGGTATTGTTGGAGCCGATGCCAAAGGCTCCTTCCAAGAAAAAACGCGCCAAGGCGCCCCCCCCGGCGCGTGGCCTCGCCGCCCCCGGCCTGACCGAGGGGCAGACGCCGGCCAACGTCGCCCATCTGGTGCGGGAGATCGGGGCCGACGGCGGCGTGGTCATTGGCACCTATCGGGATCCCCTGGGGGGCCAGTGGCAGGTCCTGGCCGGCCTCCCGATCGAGAAGGTGGCCCCGACCCCGTACCAGCGCGATCTGTCCGAAACCCACGTCGCCCGGCTGACCGACGCCATCGACCGGCTCGGCCGTTTCGTCGATCCGATCGTGGCGGTCCGGACCGACGAGGGACTCTATTGGACCCCGAACGGCAACCATCGGCTGGCCGCGATGAAGCAGCTCGGGGCGCAGGCGATCGTCGGGATCGTCATCCCGGAGCGGGAGGTCGCCCATCGGATTCTCGTGCTCAACACCGAGAAGGCCCACAACGTCCGCGAGCGGGCCCTCGAGGTCATCCGTCTCGCCGAGGCGCTCGGGCAGCTCGACGATCGTCCCGAGAAGGACTACGAGACCGAGTTCGAGGAGCCCTCGCTCCTGACGTTGGGCCTCTGTTATCTCGAGAACGGCCGGTTCTCGGGTGGCGCCTACCATCCGATCCTCAAGCGGACCGAGCAGTTTTCCAGCGCGAAGCTCTCCAAGTCCCTCACGGTCCGTCGCGACCGGGCGGCCAGCCTGCTCGCGCTCGACGGGGTGGTTGCCGCCGTGGTCAAGCAGCTGAAGGAGCGCGGCCTCGAGAGCCCCTACCTCAAGGCGTTCGTGATCGCCCGGATCAATCCGCTCCGGTTCAAGCGAGGCGCCAAGGCGGACCCGGACGACATCATCGCCCAGATGACCAAGGCGGCCGAGAAGTTCGACGCGGGGAAGATCAAGCCAGGGCAGATCGCCGCCGCCGGTGGACCACCGGACGAGTAACCGTTTCCACCTCTTGATCGCGATCACATCGTGAGCATTGACCAGCGAAGCATTCGCCTCGCCGTCCTCGTGGCCGCGCTCGGCTATTTCGTCGACATCTACGACCTGCTCCTCTTCAGCATCCTCCGGGTCCGGAGCCTGATGGATCTCGGGGTCGCCGCGGCCGGGGCGGTCGGCGGGGGGCCGGATGTCACCAGTGTCGGGGTTCGGCTGATCAGCATGCAGATGACCGGCTTGTTGATCGGCGGCCTCGTCTGGGGGATCCTCGCCGACAACTGGGGCCGCCGTTCGGTGCTCTTCGGGTCGATCCTGCTCTATTCGTTGGCCAACATCGCCAACGGGCTGGTCCAGACGGTCGACCAGTACGCCTGGCTTCGATTCATCGCCGGGATCGGGCTGGCGGGTGAGCTGGGAGCCGGCATCACCCTCGTCTCGGAGATCATGTCCCGGGAGAAGCGGGGCTGGGGGACGACGATCGTCGCCAGCCTCGGGTTGCTCGGCGCGGTGGTCGCCGGGCTGGTCGCCGACCTCTTCGAGTGGCGGACCGCTTACTTCGTCGGTGGCGCCATGGGGCTCTGCCTCCTCGCGCTCCGGATCGGCGTCCGCGAGTCGGTCCTCTTCGAGACCACCAAGACGCGAGCGAGCAACAAGGGCAACTTCTTCCTCCTCTTCTCGAACCGCACTCGAGCCCTGCGGTACCTCGCGGTGGTGTTGGTCGGCCTGCCGACCTGGTTCGTGATGGGCATCCTGATCACCTTCTCGCCGGAGATCGGGCGAGCCATCGGCTTGGAGACCGCGCCGAGCCCGGGCCGGGCGGTGATGTTCGCCTACCTCGGGGCGACGATCGGAGACCTGGCCAGCGGTTATCTGAGCCAGGTGCTCCGGAGCCGAAAGCGGGCCATCGGCATCTTCCTGGTCCTCTGCGCCCTCGGATCCGCGAACTACTTCATCATGGGTCGCGTCTCGCTCTCGGCGTTCTATCTTGCCTGCGGGCTGGTGGGCGCCATGTCGGGGTACTGGGCCGTATTCGTCACCGTCGCCTCCGAACAGTTCGGCACCAACCTGCGGGGGACGGTGGCCTCGACCGCGCCGAACTTCATCCGGGGCGCGGTGGTCCCGCTGACCTTCCTGTTTCAGTACCTTAAGCCCAGTCTGGGGGTCGCCGAGAGCGCAATGGCCGTCGGAGCCATCGCGCTGACCATCGCCTTTTTCGCCTTGTCCGGCTTGGAAGAGACTTACGGGAAGGACCTCGACTTTGTCGAAACCTGACCCCCGTTGGTGGTGGCTGGCGCTGCTCGCGGCCGGCTGCGGAGGCAATCTGCCCTCGGTACCGTTAGGCCCGGCGGCGGCAACTCCGGGGGAGGCCATGACGCTGCTGACCGCGTTGGCGCACGACTCGATGGAAGGGCGCCGCACCGGTGAGCCGGGTGCCTCTCGCGCGGCGGCGTTGATCGCCAGCGAGATGGCGCGGCTCGGATTGGAGGCCGGCGGCGATAGCGGGTTCTATCAACGCGTCCCGCTCGCCAAGGCGACCCGAGTGGTCAACGGCCGGGAGATCTCGACGCCCGGCCTGATGGCCAGCATCGCGGCTCGGGACTCCCTGCCCCCGGCGCGCCGCCTCCCCGGCTTCAACGTGGTCGGCGTCATCCGGGGGTCGGACCCCGCGCTCGCCGGGGAACACGTGCTGGTCGGGGCCCACTACGACCACGTCGGGATTCGCTCCAACGAAACCGCCGATTCGATCTTCAACGGCGCCGACGACGATGCCTCGGGCGTCGTCGCGGTGCTCGGCATCGCTCGGCAGTTGCTGGCGGGGCCGCCGCCCCGGCGCACCGTCGTCCTCGCGGCCTGGACCGGCGAAGAAGTCGGCCTGCTCGGGGCCCGCTGGTACGCGGACCATCCGACGCTGCCATTGGCCGGTATGGTGGCCAATCTCGAGGTCGAGATGATCGGCCGGCCCGATTCGCTGGCGGGCGGCCCTGGTCGCGCCTGGCTGACCGGGTTCGAACGGAGCACCATGGGCGACCTGCTGGTCGCCAATCGGATCCCGATCAGTCCCGATCGGCGACCCACCCAGAACTTCTTTCAGCGCAGCGACAACTATCAGTTCGCCCTCAAGGGCATCGTGGCCCATACGGTGTCGAGCTACAACATGCACGCCGACTATCATCGCCCGACCGACGAAGTCGGCCGAGTCGACCCGATCCATCTGAGCGCCGTCATCGATGCGACGGCCCGGGCCGTTCGGGTGCTCACCGATGGCCCTGGGCCCGTCTGGAAGCCCGGCGGCCAGCCGACGCCCGCGCCAAGGAGGACGCCGTGATCCTGGAAAGCCCCTATCCGCGGATCGAGCTACCGAGGGTGACGATCCACGACCACCTCTTCGCCGCGTTCCGCGCCGCTCCCGATGCCGTTGCGATGACCGCGGCGGCCAATGGCGAGACCGTCACCAAGGGCCAACTGCTCGACCGGACCCTGCGGTTCGCCACCGGGCTCCGCGGCCTTGGCTTCCAGGCCGGCGACACCCTGGCCATCATCGCGCCCAATTGCCTGGACTATCCCGTCGCGTTCCTCGGCGCCTCGGTCCTCGGCGGGTGCGCCGCGCTCCCCAACCCGTTGGGCACGACCGAGGAGTTCACCGGCCAGCTCCAACGGACCGGCACCTCGGTCGTGGTGACCATTCCGGCTCTGCTCGACCGGGTCCTTCCCGGGGCGGCCGTGGCCGGCGTCAACAATGTCGTCGTGATCGGCGAGGCCCCGGCGGGAACGATCCCGTTCGCTTCGCTGCGCGGGTCCGAGCCGCTCGCCACGCTCCCAGTGGTCGACCCGACGCGGGTGGTGGCGCTCCCGTTCTCGAGCGGGACCAGCGGCCGGCCCAAGGCGGTCAAGTTGACCCATCTGAACTTGATCGCCAACATGCACCAGTTCGCGATCGGGATGCCTCAAGCCGACGGCCAGCGAATCATCGCCGTGCTCCCGTTCTTCCACATCTACGGCTTGGTCCTGATCATGCTCGCCTCGCTGTGGCGCAACCGCCCGCTGGTGGTGATGCCACGCTTCGAGCTCGAGGCCTTCCTCGATACGATCGCGCGATATCGGATCCAGCTGGCACCGGTGGTCCCGCCGATCATGGTGGCGCTCGCGAAGCATCCCCTGATCGACAGGTACGACCTGACCAGCCTCCGCTACCTGATGACCGGCGCGGCACCGCTCGGGGCGGACGTCGAACGGGCGGTGGCCACGCGGCTCGGCGCGCTGGTGGTCCAGGGGTACGGGATGACCGAGGTGTGCGGCGCCTCCCATCTGCAGCAGCTCGATCCCGCCACGGTGCGATCCGGCACGGTCGGCCAGCTGGTCGTCAACATGCAGGCCCGGGTCGTCGACCCGGTCACCGGCCTCGACGTCGGCCCCGGTGAACGCGGCGAACTGTGGATGCGAGGGCCCAACGTCACCAGCGGCTACCTGGACGATGCCGACGCGACGGCCCGAACGATCACCCCCGACGGCTGGCTCAAGAGCGGTGACATCGCGGTCGTCGATGCCGAAGGCTTCTACGCCGTGGTCGATCGCCTCAAGGAGCTCATCAAGTACAAGGCCCATCAGGTCGCGCCCGCCGATCTCGAGGCGGTGCTCCTGACCCATCCGCTGATCGCCGACGCCGCCGTCATCCCGAGCCCCGACGCCGAGGCGGGCGAGGTGCCCAAGGCGTTCGTCGTCGCGCGGGGCGCCCTGACCGCCGAGCAGGTGATGGACTACGTGGCGAGCAAGGTCTCGCCGATGGACAAGGTCCGCCGGGTTGAGTTCATCGACGCAATCCCGAAGTCGCCGTCGGGAAAGATCCTTCGCCGGTTGCTGGTCGACCGGGAGCGGGCCACCCAAGGCAACCCCTAGGAGAATTTGATGCCGACCCTCGATTGGGCCTACCTCCGGCCTGGCTGAATCACCTGCAAGCACACGCAAGGGTACCTTGCGAAGACCAGGACGACCGTCGCCAGGTCCGTCGATGCCAAAAAGCAGACCGTTCCCGGCAAGGACGCGTTCAAGGTGCTCGAGGGAATCGACGACCTCTACGCCACCAAAGGCAAGAACGTCATCCACCTCGACCTGACCACGGGCAACGCCACCCGGGCCGAGATCGCCGCGCTCCTGATTGGGCCGAGCGGCAACCTGCGGGCGCCGACCGTGCGAACGGGAAAGACGCTGTTGGTTGGCTTCGACGAAGCGACCTACGCCCGATTGGTGAAGTAGCTAGAGCAGACGGGCCGTGGTGATCACCTGGCCCGCGTGACGATAGGCATGTTCGCCGGCGTGCACCAGGCACCCGAGCACCGTGGAAGGAAGTTGGGAACGGCCGATCGCCCGCGGTTCGGTCAGGGTCGCCGCCGGGGTGGCCTTGAGTTGCTCCAGTCCGGCGTCGATCACCTTGCGGATCCGCTCGACCAGAAGCCGGACGGTCACGGCGGGATCGTCGTGCGGCTCGGCGGTCAGCCGGGCCCTTTGCTCATCGGAGAGGGACTCGCCCCGGGCGTAGGTGAGGATCCGATCGGTGCTCCCGGCCAGGTGTTTGAGGTGAAACCCGATCGAGGCCGCTTTGCCGGGTTTGCGCCAGAGCGACTCATCCGGCAGGTCGGCGGTCGCTCGCTCGACGTCCTCCATGGCCTGGAGAAGGGAGTGCGCCACCGGCTGGAGGAGGGGATCGATGTCGGGAACCGGGCCCCGAAGCCACACGTCCGGCAATGTCATGCTGGCACCCCGCCTTCGAGAATCTGAATCAGCCGACCCGGATCGATGTTGCCGCCCGAGACGACGGCCACCACCTTGCCGCCGGCAAACCGCCCACTCCGCGCGGCGGCCAGCGCGAGCGCCCCCGCGCCCTCCGCGATGACCCTGACGCGCTCGGCCAACAGGCGCACCGCCTCCGCCGTCTCCTCGACCGACACCGTGGTGGCACCTGCCAACAGCGTTCGGGCCAGCGGCCACATCTCCGGAAGGACCGACTTTCCGCCCGCGCCATCAATGAAGGTCGGTCGATACTCGATCGCCGTCGGTGTCCCAGCCCGGAGCGATGCGTTGAGCGGCGCGGCGCTTTCCGGCTCGACCGCGATCACCCGGACTCGCGATCCGGCCGAGGCGACCGCGGCCGCGATGCCGCACGAGAGGCCGCCACCGCCGAAGGGCACCAGAATCGTCTCGACGTCGGGAAGGTCCTCGAGAATTTCCAGCCCCGTCGTACCGTTGCCCGCCATGACCGCCGAATCGGAGACCGGGTGCACGAACAGCCCGTCCACGCCCTCGAACCGGCGCTCGAGGAGGACCCGCCACCAGCGATCGAACGGCACCTTGATGATCCGCCCACCGAGCCGCTCGATGGCCGCGAGCTTGGTCGCGGGCGCGTGGTCCGGCACCACGACCGTACAGGGCACTCCTAACGTTCGGGCGCACCAGGCCACCCCTTGGGCCATGTTGCCCGCGCTGGCGGTGACCACCCCATTCCGGACCGCCGCCGGGCCCGCCGCGCCGATGGCGTTGCCCGCGCCCCGGATCTTGAACGAGCCGATCGGCTGCAGGGTCTCCAGCTTGAGCCACACCTCGCCGGGCCCCGCGTGCCAGCGAACCAACGGGGTCCGGACCGCGACACCGCGGAGTCGGTCTCGGGCGGCCTCGATGTCGGAGCGCGAGGGAATCATCCGAGGCTACTGACTGCCGCCTGCTTTCACCGGCGTCGAATCTTCGACCGGAATGGAGATCTCCTCACCCCAGAGCCACTTCCCGAACCACTTCCAGTTGTGCCACACCGCCGCCAGCTGTTCCTTCGGCTTGTTGATCCCGTGACCGAATCCCTTGTAGATGATCAACTCGGCCGGGACGCCCTGGTCCTGGATCCCCTGGAACAGCTCGTAGGCGTTCTGGGTCGGCACTCGTTGGTCGAACTGGCCGTGCTGCACCAGCGTCGGTGTTCGGGCCTTTCGGATGGTGGTCATCGGCGAAGTCTTGAGGTAGATCGCTGGGTCGTCCCACGGCGTCGCCTTGAGGTACTGACGGGTGAACGGGTGAATGTCGGTGCTGACGTAGTAGGTGACCCAGTTCGAAATCCCGGCCCCAACCGAGATCGCCTTGAACCGGGTGGTGTTGGTCGTCAGAAAGGCCGAGATGTACCCGCCCTGGCTCCAACCCATGGCCCCCATTCGCGACGAGTCCGCGATGCCCTGCTTGATCAGGTAGTCGACTCCCGACATCACGTCCCACATGTCACCGACGCCCAGATTGCGCACGTTGAGCGACCGAAACGCCTCGCCGTAGCCGGCGGAGCCGCGATAGTTCGGCCGAAGCACCACGGCGCCTTTGGCGACCCACTGGGGGATCGGATAGACGTAGAACGGCACCGGCTGCGGAGTGTCGATTCCGGTCGGACCACCGTGGATCACGACGAGGAGCGGGTAGCGCTTGTTCGGGTCGTAGTCGCGCGGCTTGTGGAGCACGCCTTCGATCGTCGTGCCGTCACGACTGGGCCAACTGACCACCTCACTGGTACCCAGACCCCAGGTCGCGATCTGTTGGGTCAGGTTGGTCACCCGCTCGCGGGCCCCGCTGGCCACGTCGAGGTGCCAAAGCTCGGAGAGACTGGCCGAGTTCTCCTGAGCCACCACGACCGCGGTTCGCCCGTCGGCGGCGAGATCGATGCCCTGGACGAACCCGAGCCCCTCCGGACCCGGGGCGACCGCCCCGGACTCGGCATCGACCCGGTAGATGTTCCGGGCCGTCTTGGCGAACCCCACGAACCAGATTCCCTGAGCGCTCCACGACACGTTGCCGATCTGCTCGTCGAAATCCGCGGCGAGGCGGATCGGGGTTCCGCCGCTGGCGGCGATCTTCATCAACTGATTGTTCTTGTAGAAGTTCGAGACGGTGTCACCGGCGTTGGTGGAAAACAGCAGCCACTGACCATCCGGCGACCAGACCGGCCCGCCGTCGAATCCGACCCATTGTACCAAGGGCATGACGGACCGGTTTGCCACCGTCACGACCGAGATATCCGCAGTCGAGCCGCTGGTGATCAGCGGGTCGCGCCGGTGCTCGTAGGCGATGCGGGCGCCATCCGGCGACCACGCGAAGCCCGACACCGTGAAGGCCTCGCCTTCGGTCAGGCGGGTCGGTTTGGGCAGTTGGGTCGAGTCACCGACCCAGCGGACCGGGTCCACCGCCAGCAGCCACAGGTGGGTTTGCCGATAATCCTGATCTTCCACCGCCCATTCCCCGTACTGTGCCTTGAGCTTGGCCGCGCGGTCGGTCTCGGGCTCGAGGGCGAGCAAGGCCACCGTGCCGCCCGCCGGCGACCAGCGGAAATCGGCGACGCCGTCTTTGAGCGAGGTCAGCTTGACCGCCTCACCGCCCCGGGCACCGATGACGTAGAGCTGGGTCCGGTCACCGCGGTCGGCGAGAAATCCGATCCATCGCCCGTCCGGCGACCAGCGAGGCGTCGTGCTGCCGCTCTTCTCGGTCCGGGTCAGCTGAATCGAACCGGCCCCCTGCCGCCAGAGCCAGAGCTCGGTGTCGAACCGGTTGTCCTTCCAGTCGGCCGTGCGGATCGAATGCACCACGGCTTCGCCATCCGGTGAGATGGCGGCCGCCCCGACCGACTCCAGGTTGATCACGTCCCGAAACGAGGGCCCCGGCACCTGCGCGGCGAGCACCGTCGGCACCACCAGGACCAACGCGACTATCGTGGCACGCATCGTCACTTCTCCTTTCGGGTCAACCGAGTCCCGCCCAGCTCGACCGCCCCGATCCGCCCGTCCGGGGCGGGCTCCAGGGTCATCTCCATCCCGTTGGCCACCCCGATCACCTTGTTGGCCTCGAGAAACACCAACTCGCTCCGCTCGACGAATGGCTTGGCCTCGCCGAACAGCTTGGTCCCCTCACGGACCACCACGAGACTCACCTCGCCAAACCCTTCCTGCCGGACCGAGTAGGTCCCCACCACCCGGTCCATCGCGCTCGAGTCCACCGCGAGCGGCGTGATATGGCGGGGGCCATAGTCCGGCCAGCCGTACTCCGCCGCGATCGCGAACAGCCATCGAGACCCTGGCACCGTGTCGACCCGGACCGGGGCGGTGTTCGCCGGTTTCGCCCCATCGAGGATCTGAGGCACCGACGGGATCGAATCGGTGGGCTTGTAGCCCGGGAATCCATGCACGGTGAGGCCGGCGGCGTGGGAGGCAAGCCGGCGCAGGGTCACCTTGTGTTGGGATGTGAACGGGCCGTCGGGGACCTTCCAACTGGTCAGGTAGGTATTCACGTCCTGATCGAGGTTGAGTTTCCCCTCTTCGACCAAACGGAGCATCGCGGTGGCCGACACCGGCTTGCTGATCGAGGCGGCCTGGAACATGGTCGTGTCGGTCACCGAGTCGGCCGTGCCGCTCTCCTTGACTCCGAAACCCCGAGCCCAGATCAGCCGGCCGCTGTCGACGACGGCGATCGAGATCCCCGGCGTGTGGTAGTGGGTCATCCGATCGGTGAGCCGGTAGGTGACCGGCGGACTGTTGGCCACGACGACCAGCGGCCGCAAGCTAATGCCGATCCGCTCGACCGCCGCCGAGTGACTGTTGTCGGAGAGCGCCCGACCACACCCCGCCAAGAACAACGTCCAGAGGAGACCGCGCCGACCCATACGCACTCCGGCCATGGAAGAGGAAGACCCCCGAAAGATTACGTCCGTCGGTGGGAGCACGCCACGTTCACCGGCGCCGACCGCCCGGTCTGGGAATGCGACGTTGCCCGGACTTGCGATGACGGTGAGGATGGGCCTTGCTCCCCGATCGCAACAATGCCCGCAATGCGTCGAGGCTCTCGGCGTCCACCGGCGGTTCCGCTCCTCGAACGACCCGAAACCGGATCGGGCGATCGAAGGGTGGGAGCAAGTCGGCGGTCAGCCGGCGCGCCTGCCCTTCCCGAAGCCGCAATCGCGCGATGCCGACCCCGCGCTCGATGTCGTACTCGATCGCCGTCGCGTCACCGAGCAGCGCGATCGAGGTGGGCAACCGATCGAGCGCTCGCCGATCGGCCTCGCCGACGTGATCCTCGACCCGGAGGTCTATGGCCGCCGCGAGAAACGCCTGCCAACTCGTCACCGGCCCGATGGCCGCGCTGAGGCTCGCCCGGACGGCGGACGGCGAGGCCCGCTCGAGGCGGCCCCCGGATCGTCGATACCATTCATCGATCTGGTGGGCCGCGCGGCGGACCCGACCGTGGTCGCGATGGGCGGCGGTGCCGTCGAGCACGCCGTCCACCAACGCCATCCGAGCCTGCTCCCGAAGCTCTTCCGGAATGACTCCGGAGATCGACTGGTCGATGGAGTCGAGCTCGAAGCCGAAGTACTCGAGCTGATGGCGCGCCACCAAGGCCTGATGCTTCCGCGGTCCCACGATGGCGACCGTCGGCGGGCGCCGTTTGGCGTGCTGACGAACCAACTCGAACGGGATCGTCGTCCCGTCGATCGACGCGCGGGGAGTGCCATAGCGATCGGCAAAGAAGCGAAGGACGCCGGCCACCGCCCCCCAGCCACCGGCCAACGAGGTCTTCCCGACCCGGGCTTCGTGGCCGTCGGCCGTATGCTCGTCGATGATGAGGTCGAACGGCATCACCCGGGCGACCAGGTCGAGGAACTTGGCCCGAAGCTCCTTGCTGACGTACGGCAACCCTCGCGGCAGGGCCAGATCGAGCGACCGCATCACCGACGCCACACCCATCGCGGCGTCTTCGATCGCCTTGACCAGCACTCCCCGTTCCTCGGCCCAGGCCGTCAGCCCCTCCCCGAACAGGTGACGCGGCAGTCCATGAACCTCGCCCACCGAGCCAAACCGATTGACCGCCTCGGCATAGAGATTGTAAACCGTCAGGTGATCGCTGCCCTGAATCGCCACCCCGCGGAGATCACGTTCCTCCCGCGTCATCCGATGGAGCGAATCCACGTTCGACGCCACCGCCAATGCCGGGATCAGCTCCGGATCGGCCTGGACCAGGAGCTCGCCCCAAGCCCGGTCCACCGGCATCGCCTCGACCTCGCGGCCGAACGGCGTCAACCGCCCCTCCCGAACCAGCCCCCGTTCCGTCAGCCGGGCCACCGCCTGACGATAGGCGATCCGGTCGAGCGGGACGGGGAGGTCAAGATCGGTGGCGTCGACCCCCAGTGCCGCGGAGGTCAGCGCCACTCGCTCGGCGTCGCCGGCCAGCTGGAATTCCGGGGGAGTCGGGCGGAGATCGTCGAACCGAAGGGGACGGTCGGAGAGGATCGTCACCTCTCCCCGCGCGACTCGACCGTGCACCCGGCCGGCCATCTGGAGGATCTCGTTGGCGCCAAGATAGAGACGGTGGAGAACGTTCCGCCCCCGATCGACCACGTTGCCGTAGCGGGCGTCATAGATGATCACGGTGTCGAGGCCGGGAATGTTGAGCGCGGACTGACCAGCCGCCGTCATCGCCAACAGGAACGGCTTCTCGACCTGCCCTTCGAGAAACGGCCGAATCGCCCGAATCGGCTCACCGCCATGATAGAACGCCGCGTTGAGCTTGTTCCAGCGGACCCCGAGATCGGTGGCCAGCCGCTCCACCTCCGCCCGGGTGGGAACGAATACCGCGACACCGCGGCGGTCCGTGATCAGTCGGCGGATGTAGCGGTCATCGAGAAACTCGCCGACGTCCTTCGGAACGACCTCGACCCGTGCCCGGAGGGCGGGATCGAACGCGCTCGACTCGAGGACGTGAGTGCTCTTGAGGTAGGTGGAGTAGAAGGCCGGATCGACCGTGGCCGAGAGCCAGATGTAGCGGCATCCCGCTCGCTTGCCGAGCGCGAGACAGAGCTCCAGCTCGGCGGAGGTCTGGTGGATCTCGTCGACGATCAGGGTGTCCCGGGCGGTGATCAGATCGTCCTGGAACCACCGTCGCGCGATCCCGGTGGTGACGATGACCACGTTCCATGAGGGTGTCTCGGGCGTTGCCTCCCGCTCCCGGTTGACCACGCCGTACCGCAGCGTCGACCGGACGATTGCCTGGGCGATTACTCGACAGGACAGCGTCTTTCCGGTGCCGGTTCCCGCCACGATCCCGAAGCCCTCGCCCGACTCCGCCCAGGCGATCAGCTCGCGACCGTGTTCCCGCAACAACACCGTCTCGACGTCGGTGCCAAGCGCGAGCTCGATCGTTTCGCAGGCGGCCCGGGTCGGCGCGATGATGATGACGCGGCCGTGAGGATGGATCGCGGCCCGGTAGGCCGCGGGGTCGACCGGGAGATGGTGATCGCGGCGAGGATGCAACGGACTAGGCCCCGAGCGCTTTCCTCAGCAGACTGATCTGCCCCAGGTGGTAGACATCGTGCTGGGCGATCCCGTGCAGCGTCTGCCACTGGGCGAGCCCGGTCCCCGCGGCGGGGTTCCGCTCGTCGACCACCGGCTGGTGGAGATGGGCGGGGGTCGACTTCTTCACCTCCGCCACCAGCGCCTCGTGCGCCTTGACCATGGCCGCGACATCGTCGTGCCAGGCGGACTCCGCCGGCTTGGCGGGTTGCGCCGGCCAATCCCCATCGGGCGGAGCACCCGCGGCATGTCCACGAAGGCGGGACAACACCTCGCGCTTCCATCCCGTCATGTGCAGAACCAGTTCCCAGATGGAGTGGGCGCCGCGGATGGGAAAGGCCGCCGCCGCTGCCGCGCCGAGGCCTTCCAGTGTCGCGAGGACCGAGGCCCCGTACCAGGGATCGCCGCGGAACGACCGCTCGAGCTGATCGACGATCTTCTCGGCCTCGGTCACGGGTCGACCTCGACGACCATCTCGATCTCGACGGAGATGTTCCGTGGCAGCGATCCCATACCCACCGCCGACCGCGCGTGCTTGCCCACCGCCGGCCCGAAGACCTGGACCAACAGGTCGGAAGACCCGTTGATCACCTCGGGCTGTTGGGTGAACCCGGGCACCGCGTTCACCATCCCGAGCACCTTGACGATCCGGCGCACTTTCCCGAGATCCCCGATCTCGGCCTTGAGCGACGCGAGCAGGTTGATCGCCACGTTCCGCGCGGCCTCGTACCCCTGCTCGACCGTCAGATCCCGCCCCAACACGCCCGTCGCCGTCGGACCCCACGGCTGGGCCGGCCCGTGACCCGCGAGGAACACCAGATTGCCGGTCCGGACGGCCGGCACATAGTTGGCCAACGGCGCGCCGACGGCCGGCAAGGTGATCCCCATTTCCCTGAGCTTGGCCTCGGGAGCCGACTGGGCCCCGGCCGGCGCGAACGGAACGATCAATAACGCCGCGAGCGCGGTAGCCTGTCGCCACATGATGGAAAACTCCGCTGGGTCTACCGAATGGTACCCCGAAGTGGCGGGTGCCGCCAAACGACTGCCCGATTCCACGTCACAGTGCCCCGTTCGAAGACCGGCCGGGTCGGAAAAGTGTCCTCGTTCGAGGACACTTTTCCACCGCGCCTCCGCTCGACCATGTCGCACTAGTCGTTTGTCCGGCATGGAGTTATCCGACCTCGCCCGTCCCGGCATGGTCGCTGCGTTCAGGGGCGGCGTCCACAACGTCGGAACGGCCCCATGCGCGCTTCGCTCTTGTCCCTCGGCTTGGCTCTACTCGCCACCTCGGCCATCTCCGCTCAGCCTCGGGGACCGGAAACACGACGCCCACGGCCCGGCATCGAGGTTCGGCCGGGGAACGCCGAAGCGTCGTTCGATTTCGGCCCCTGGTTCCGATTCCGCTACGGGCCCTCGAACGAACAGGGCAGCTTTCGGTCCGCCTACTCCCAGGTCGCCTGTGGCAGCTGCAACTACGGCCGCTGCGATGATCGGGAGTGGAATTTCTATCAACGGTGTCAGGAACGAGCGCGGGAACTCGAGAAGCGCGAGAACGAATGGCGTCGGGACGCCGAGAAACGCCGCGACGAGTTCGAGCGCGACATGGCCAAGCGGGAGCGGGAGTTCCGAAAGCGGGAAGAGGAGCGCTATCGCAAACACGAGCGCGCGATGGCGGAACGCTGGCGCGAGTTCGAACGACGGCGATAGATTGAACTCGTTCCCTTTCGAGCGAGTCTCCCATGCACCGCGTCACTTTGCTGGCGACCGCCATAGCGGTCGCCAGCTGCACGGCCGCCACCCCGCCGGCATCGACCAACCAACCGTCGGCCTATCACGACAACACCGGCCGGGATGACGTCCTCTCCGGCGGCGTGAAGATGATTCCGATCACCACCCCCAAGGGAAACTTCAAGGTCTGGACAAAACGGGTCGGCAACAATCCGAAGATCAAGGTGCTCCTGCTGCACGGCGGGCCCGGCCTGACCCACGAATACTTCGAGGCGTTCGACAGCTTCTTCCCGGGAGCGGGAATCGAGTACTACTACTACGACCAGCTCGGCTCCTATTACAGCGATCAGCCCAAGGATCCTGACCTCTGGGATCTCCCCCGATTCGTCGAAGAGGTCGAGCAGGTTCGCTCGGCCCTCGGGCTCACCAAGGACAATTTCTATCTGCTGGGGAATTCGTGGGGCGGGATGCTCGCCATCGAGTATGCTCTCAAGTACCAGCAGAACCTGAAAGCCCTCGTCATCTCCAACATGATGGCCAGCATCCCGGCTTACAACGAGTATGCCGAGAAGGTCCTGATGCCCGGGATGGACCCAGCGGTCCTGGCGGAGGTGAAGGCCATCGAGGCCAAGAAGGACTACAGCAACCCCCGCTACATGGAGCTGCTGCTGCCCAACCACTACGCCAAACACGTCATTCGGATGCCGGTCGAGCAGTGGCCCGAGCCGGTCAACCGCGCCTTCAAGCACCTCAATCCCGACGTCTACATCCCGATGCAGGGACCCAGCGAGCTGGGCGCTAGCGGCAAGCTAATGAACTGGGATCGGACCAAGGATCTGCCGAGCATCACCGTCCCGACGCTGACGATCGGGGGGAAGCACGACACCATGGATCCGGAGCACATGAAGTGGATGGCGAGCCAACTGCCGAAGGGTCGCTACCTAGAGTGTCCCAACGGCGGCCATCTCGCGTGGTACGACGACCAGGCCACCTACTTCGCGGGCCTGCTCGGGTTCATCAGAGACGTCGATGGAGGGACGTTCAAATAGGCCGAGGCGTCACCCCCCGGCGATGATCATCCCAGCGCCGAGGGTGGCGTTGGTGGCTTCGTCGATCAGGATGAAGCTCCCGGTGGTCCGATTGCGCCGATATTCGTCGTACAGGAGCGGCACCGTGGTCCGGAGCACCACCCGGCCGATTTCGTTCACGGCCAGGGCAGTGGCCTGGTCGTCGCGAGAGAGACTGTTCACGTCGAGCCGATAGCGAATGTCCTTGACCTGGCAGCGGGCGACCCGACTGGTGTGCTTGATGGCGTAGGTCGAGCGTGCCGTCAGCGGCCGCTCAGCCGAGAACCAGCAGATCATCGCCTCGACGTCCTGCGAGGCGGTCGGCGTGTTGTTCGGCCGGCAGATCATGTCGCCACGGGAGATGTCGATCTCGTCCGCGAGCCGGATCGTCACCGACTGGGGTGGATAGGCCTCGCTCAACGCCCGCCCGGCGAAGTCGATTCCCGCCACCTTGGTCCGAAATCCCGATGGAAGGACCTGTACCTCATCGCCGGGACGGAAGATCCCGCCTGCCACGGTCCCCGCGTAACCTCGATAGTCGTGATGGTCGTTCGACATCGGCCGAATCACGTACTGAACCGGGAACCGCGCGTCGATCAGATTGCGGTCGCTGCCGACGTAGACGTTCTCGAGATGCCAGAGCAGGGTCGGACCGCTATACCACTCCATCTTGGCGGACCGGTTGGTCACGTTGTCGCCGTTCAAGGCCGAGATCGGAATGAAGGTCAGATCGGCAAACTCGAGCTTCGCCGCGAACGCGGTGAACTCGGCCTTGATTCGCTCGTAGACCTCGGGATCGTAGTCGACCAGATCCATCTTATTGACGCAGACGACCAGGTGGCCGACCTTGAGCAGCGAGGCGATGACGGCGTGGCGGCGCGACTGCTCGAGCATCCCCTTCCGAGCATCGATCAAGATCAGGGCCAGATCGGCGGTCGACGCCCCGGTCACCATGTTGCGCGTGTACTGGACGTGGCCGGGCGTGTCCGCGATGATGAACTTGCGCTTCGGCGTCGTGAAATACCGATAGGCGACGTCGATCGTGATCCCTTGCTCCCGCTCGGCCCGAAGCCCGTCGGTGAGCAGCGCGAGATTGACGTAATCGAAGCCCCGATCGCGGCTGGTCCGTTCGACCGCCTCGAGCTGGTCTTCGAAGATCTGCTTGGCGTCGAGCAACAGCCGCCCGATCAGGGTGCTCTTGCCGTCATCGACCGAACCGGCCGTCGCAAACCGAAGGAGTTCCACTAGAAGTATCCCTCCTTCTTCCGATCTTCCATCCCCGCCTCGCTGATCCGATCGTCGGCCCGGGTGGCGCCCCGCTCGGTCAGCCGAGAGGCGGCGACCTCCTCGATGATCGCCTCCACCGAGGCCGCCGGCGACTCGACCGCCCCGGTACAGCTGGCATCCCCCACGGTCCGAAACCGAACCACCCGCCGCTCGACTTTCTCTCCGGGCATCACGGTCACGAACGGCGTCACCGCGAGCCACATCCCGTCGCGCTTGAATACCTCGCGCTCGTGGGCGTAGTAGATCGACGGCACCTCGATCCGCTCCCGCGCGATGTACATCCAGACGTCCATCTCGGTCCAATTCGAGAGCGGAAACACCCGAATGTGCTCGCCCTTCTTATGACGGCCGTTGTACAGCTGCCAAAGCTCGGGACGCTGATTCTTGGGGTCCCACTGTCCGAACTCATCCCGGAAACTGTAAACCCGCTCCTTGGCGCGGGCCTTCTCTTCGTCCCGGCGGCCGCCGCCGAACACCGCGTCGAACCGATGCTGCTCGATCCCGTCGAGCAAGGTGATGGTCTGGAGCCGGTTCCGGCTGGCTTTGGGTCCGGTTTCCTCGACCACCCGGCCGGTGTCGATCGATGTCTGCACCGAGGCCACGACCAAACGAACCCCGGTCTCGGCCACCCGCCGGTCCCGATACTCGATGACCTCGGCGAAGTTGTGCCCGGTGTCGACGTGCATGATCGGGAACGGCACCTTGGCAGGCCAAAAGGCCTTCTCCGCCAGGTGGAACATCACGATCGAGTCTTTCCCGCCGGAATAGAGGAGCACCGGCCGCTCGAACTCAGCGGCCACTTCGCGCATGATGAAGATCGACTCGGCCTCGAGGGCATCGAGATGGCTGACTTGAGTACTCATTGGCCTAGGCTGGAAGAAACATGTCGGGTCATGAACATAAGCCCGGTGCAAGCATCGGGCCCAGAGGGCTGTCTGGCGGGCCGGAACCGCTGTGGGGACTACTAGTTGCGAAGAAAGTGGACGGTCACGAAGGCCCCCCGGCCGGTGCCCCGCGGCCGGGCCACCCGAACACTGACGAGCCCTTGGTCCAGTCGGGTTGCTCGCCCGGCAACCGAGGCCCGGAGGGCTCGCCCGACCGTCGCCGCTCCGGGGGCCGGCTCAGTCACCACGGCGCGGGCCGTGATCGACCGGACCGCTTGGCCGGAACCCTCAGAGGGATAGAGGAGGAGGCCGGCCCCCGCGGCCGCTGCTACCCGGCACCGTCGCAAATGGGGCCAAATGGCCCCCCTTCCGCGAAAACCGGTCGCTGGGGACCATGTGGTTGGTGTCGAGAAACGATACATATGCAAGACCTGTCAAACCACCATTGCCCAAAGTACTACGCGGTTCAGTTGAAGTCCCTCGTCACCGTTCAATACACTTAGAAACGCCTGGCATACACGTTGCCCTACCCCTTGGCGAGCCCGGGGAGCGGCCACTCCCCGAACCATGAAAAGCCAACCCGAACACGCGACCAAGGGAGTAGGGCACCATGCGTATGATCCAGGGAGTATCGGCACTCGTCGCGGCGAGCTTGAGCCTCGTCACGATCGCCGCCGCTCAGACGAGCGGGAATATTAGCGCTAGAGCGACGGTTCGACAGCCGATCGTGATCGCCGCCGGCCAAGACCTCAACTTCGGCATCGTCCTCCAAGGCACCCCCGCGACCGTGGCTAGCACGGCCGCGGCCGCCGGCCGGTTCGACGCGACCGGAACGCCCAGCGCCAACGTCAACGTCAACTTCACCCTGCCCGCCACCCTTTCCGACGGCGCCACCAACGCGATGCCGATCGGCACGTGGACTGGCTGTCTCAATCCGGCGGCGGCGGTCAACAGCTCCGGGTGCGCCGCGATCGCGAACATGGCCGGCACGACCGCGACCAGTTTCGGCAACGTCGCCGGCACCGGGCGGTTGTGGGTCTTCGTCGGCGCCACCGTGTCTCCGGCGGCCGCGCAAGCGGTCGGCAACTACACCGGCACGGTGACACTGACGTTGACCTACTTCTAAGGTCGACCCACACCCGCGGGAAACGCTCCAGGCTCACGGCTCCATGTCGCATCTGGCAACCGTGAGCCTTCGCGCTACCGACCGCCATGAAGGTGCCCGCTGCTACCCTGCTCGCGAGCCTCGCGGTGACGCTCTCCGGCCGAACCGCGTCGGCCCAGGTGATCGTCTCCGGCGTCCGCGACCTGAACTTCGGGGCGGTCATCCAGGGAATCGCCACCTCGGTGGCTCCCTCCGACCCGGTCCGCAGTGGGCAGTTCTACTTCCGCACCCCGGCGCTAGGTACCCGGATCCGGATTCAGTTCACCTTGCCGACCCAACTCAACGGGCCGGCTGGGGCCACGATGCCGATTGCCTTCCGCAACAACGACGCGATCGCGCAGGGCACCGCACCCGCGAGCCTGCCCGTCACCTTCAACCCGAACGGCGCCAGGGTCTTTACCATGACCACCAGTGTTGATGCCAACGTCTGGCTCGGTGGGCGGGTCACCCCGGCGGTCAACCAGGCGGTCGGCTCCTACGCGAATACCGTCATTATGACGGTCACGGTGTTCTGATGAAGCACCTCGCCGTTGCCGCCGCCTGGCTGATCGTCGCTCCGTCCCTTCACGCCCAAGGGGTGCTCGTCGCCCCCCACGCGGTGATCATGGACCAGGCGACCCGCGGGGCGGCGATCACGCTCTACAATCCCGGCTCGGAGCCTGCCGAAGTCTCCATTTCGCTGTTCTTCGGCTATCCAGTCACCGACTCCGTCGGCGAATTCGACCTCGCGACCCCGGGGGACACTCCGTCGGAGTCGGCCGCCGGGTGGATCGAGGCCTATCCTCGAAGACTGGTCATCGGCCCGCTCGAGCGCCAGACGGTCCGCTTGCTGGCCCGCACTCCCGCCGGCTTGCCAGACGGTGAGTACTGGGCTCGGATCATGATCACCGCCAAAGGCGGCCAGGCTCCGGTCGCGATGACCGATTCGACCGCGGATGGGATTCAAGTCGGGCTCAACCTCGAGGTGCGGACCATCCTCCCGTTGCAATACCGGCGGGGCGCGGTTCGGACGGCCGCTCGCATCGGGCTACCGCGAGTCGCTCGGATGGGCGACTCGTTGGTGGTCCGGACCAAGCTGGATCGCGACGGCAACGCCGCGTTCCTCGGCACCGCCCGTGGGGCGCTGGTCGACGCGACCGGCGTGACGGTGGCGAGCTTCGCTACCCCGATCGCGCTCTACCACTCGATCGACCCGCGGTTCACTCTTCCGGTCGCCGCCGTTCCAGCCGGGCGCTACCGACTCACCGTCACCGTCGCCGCCGAGCGCGCCGACCTCGCCCCTGATCAGCTGCTCAAGGCCGCCCCGGTCAGCGCCACGGTCGACGTCGTCATCCCATGATCGGCCTGGTCTTGAGCCTCGCGCTCGGGAGTAGTCCGCCGGCACCGCTGCAAGCGGTTGCGCGGGACACGGCGGAGCCGGTCATCCTGGAGGTCGCTCTGGGGCGCCTAACGTCGGTGACCCTCGCCGCCTTCCGCCTCGGCGAGCGCGCCCTGGTCCCCGTCGATCAGTTCCTCGAGCTCGCCGAGATCCGGATCGTGTCGGCCACCGACTCCACCCTCGAGGCTCGCCTCGAGCCGCGAGGAGTCGTCTACCGCGTCGACCTTCGAACCCGTCGGCTCAGCGTCGACGGGACCCTCATCAGCATCCTACCGGGCGAAGCGCTCTCGTTCGAAGGCAAGATCTATCTCGACACCGGGCCACTCGGCGCCGGCCTGGGCCTGGCCTGGAGCCTCAACTGGGCCGACCTGACCGCCACCATCGTCGAGCCGAGCGACCTCCCCATCGCCCGACGAATCGCGCGCGATTGGCAGCGGCGGCGGGAGCAGGGCCGCGGCGGACCGGGAGGCGTGATCGATCGCCGGCTCGGCGCCGAACGGCGAATGGTCGACGGCCTGGTGCTGGACTACAGCGTTTACGCGCCAAGTACCGGTGGGCTGCGGGAGGCGTCATACTCGACCGCGGTCGGGCTCGACCTGCTCGGCGGCTCGTTTACCGCCGGGGTTCAAAACCAGCTCGGTGGCGAAGGCAACGGCGTCCGAACCGACCTGGCCTGGGCAACGGTGTGGAGAAGCAACCCCTGGCTCCGGCAGCTGCGGCTTGGCGACGGCCTGTCGAGCGGCCCTCGACCTCGATCGGTTCGCGGGGTGAGTTTCGGCAACAGCCCCTACCTTCGCGCCAACGAGTTCGGCGAGGCCGCCTTCAGTGGTGAACTCGGGCCGGGATGGCTGGTCGAGGCGTATCGCGGAGGCCGGCTCATCGCCTTCGATTCCGTCAACGCGTTGGGCCGGTTCAGCGTCGACGCGCCGATCGCCTACGGTGAGAACCCGATCGAGCTGATCGGGTACGGCCCGTTCGGGGAGGTCCGCCGACTCAACCGGACCTACCGGGTCGACCCCAATCGACTTCCGACCCGGCGGTTCGAGTACACCGCGTCGTTCGGCCAATGTCGCACCGATCAGTGTCGAACGACTGCCAACGCCGACCTCCGGTACGGACTCTCCGACCGCTGGACGGTCGTCGCGGGCATCGATCACTTCGGTCGGGCCGATTCGCTCGGCGATCTGGCCCACCCCTATGTCGCGATCTCCGGCGCCATCGACAACGCGGTGGCCGTCCAGTTCGACGCCGTCGCCAACGCGATTCTTCGGGGCACGATCCGTTACGAGCCGTCGACGAACCTGATCGTGAGCGCGGAGTACACCCGGTTCGACCAGGGCATCACGGCCCCGATCCTCACCCCGCTGGGCCGATCGAGCCAGTTCACCTTGGCCGGGGTCTACTACCCATCGCCGACCGTCGCCGGGTTATTCCTCGACGGCAGCATCGACGTGATCCGGAGCGCCGCCGCCACCCAGACCAGTGGTCGGATCGGCGCTTCCTACCAGGCCGGGCAGGTCCAGCTGCTGCCAGCGGTTCGGTGGCAGCGGACCCGAGCGGCCGGTTCCGGCGCCGGCCTAACGACGATCGGGGTCAATGCCTATCTCCTGCCGGTACCCAGCCTCGGCCCGGTATTCGGGCGATTGACCAGTCGGGCGCAGATCGAGACCCGGGCCAGCCTCGCCCTGGAGAATATCGCCCTCTACACCAGCCGTGACGTCGCCCGCAACGTGCGGCTCGAACTCGGCGGGGGCTGGAGCCGATTCCAGGGGCCGATCGCGTCCCTGTCGCTGGCGGCCAACCTCCGGGCAATCCGCTCGGTGACCACCGGGGCAACCTCGCGAGCCGGCACCACCGCCAACCAGTTCGTCCAAGGGTCGGTGCTCTACGATCGGTCGGCCGGTCGGGTCAACTTGTCGGCCGGACCGTCGCTCGAGCGAGCGGGGGTGACCGGGCGGGTCTTCCTGGATCGCAACGGCAACCAGGAGTTCGACCAGGGGGAAGACCTTCTCCCCAACGTCCGGGTGATGGTCGGCATGGAGACGCGGCAGTCCGACCGACGCGGCGAGTACCGACTCTGGAACGTGACTCCCTTCGAGGAAGCGGTGGTGGGCATCGACTCGACGACCCTCGAGTCGCCGCTCTGGCTCCCGACCTACGGCGCCACCACGGTCGAAGCGAGCCCCAACCGCTACCGGGTGGTCGACATCCCGATCACGCCGGGCGGACTGATGGAGGGTCGGGTCGTCCGGGTCGATTCCCTTGGCGAGCGGGGCGCCGCCGGAGTACCCCTTCACCTGATCGACCAAGCCTCAGGCGCCAGTCGCAAGCTGACCAGTTTCAGCGATGGGGATTTCTATCTGATGGGGATCAAGCCAGGGCGCTACAGCCTCTGGGTCGACCTCGAATACGCCACTCGATTCGGCCTCGAGGTTCGACCCATCGACGTCGAGATCGCCTCGAGCCCCGATGGGGCGGTAGTCAGCGGCCTGCTCCTTCGTCTGGATCGGCGCCGCTAGCCTAGGGACGCTGGGCCGCCGCCTCCAGCAGCTCGACGATCTCGAGCACCGTATGGTACCCGCGATCCTCTCGATACCATTTCATCTTCTGAGACTGGAAGTCGTCGTCGCTCAGTTTCGGCTTGTGCTCCGCGACCCAGGCCCGCAAAGGCGCCGGCCGCTCGACAAAGGTTCCCGCCAGCGCGTCATTGGCGTCGAGCAGGACAATGGTCGGGGTGGCGGCCCGACCATCGTCGGTGCGGTGTTGCTCCATCACCCACCGGCCCTTCTTCGAGTCGACGATGCGGAGCTCGAGGCCGGGGACCAGTTCCGCCAGCCGGGCCAGGTAAGGCACGGTATTGGCCGAGTCACCGCACCAGTCCTCGGCGACGGCGAGGAGCTTCCACGACCCCGGGACCGCTTGGGCCCGGCGCACCAGCGCGGAGTCCGGCGCCCCCCGCTCGAAGTTGTCGCGCCAGGTGTCCTTCCGCGCCTTGGCCGCCTCGAAGAACTCCGCCCAGGTTCGCCCGCCGCGGTGAAGCTCGCCGAGCGAGTCGTTCGGCGCCGCGACCCGCGCCACCGGGAGGACCGTACACGTGGCAGCCAGAACCATCAGGAACATGAACCCTCCTCGGGAGCGCCTACCACTCGACCGACCCAACGAGCAGCAAATTTCTCACCGGCGGGCCCAAAAACAAACAACCCCGCCGTCGCGGGGTTGTCTGCAACCCGGGCTGGGAGCCCTGGGTTTAGGTGAGCCAGCCGGAATCTCAGCAAGGGGGCTGAAGAAGGAAGGTTGGCTGGCTCATTTTCTCGGGCGGCTCGGGCTAGTGGTCGTGCTCCCATTCGCCGCGGTCTTCTCGCCGATCATCTCGGTAGTCACGGTCTCGGCGGTCATCCCACCGATCGTAGCGGTCGCGCTCGTAGCGATCCCGGTCATCGCGGTCTCGACCCGGACGGCCACGGCGTTCGTACAGGTATCGGTCATCTCGACCATCACGGTAGTCATCGTACCAGTAGAAGCGGTCGTTGTCGTGGAGCACCCGGATCTCTTCGAGACCTCGATGATACCGGTCGAAGTAGATGCCACAGTGCCGATCGTAGTACACGACCACGAACCGAGCGTTGCGATGCTTGCGGGGATTCCAACCGTGCCGCCGCTCCACGTAAACCCGATTGGGATAGGGGACCACGACCTCGCGTCGGCGGGGCCGGCCATAGTACCGGTCGTCTCGGTAGTAAGGCCGATCGCCAATCCGGATCGTTCCGAGAACAGGACCCGCGCCGATGTGAATGTCCGCCGCTACCCGCTGCGCCTGCGCCGAGCCCGTGAAACCACTGATCGCCATCACCACGAGCCCCAACTCGATCACCTGCCGCCGAGCGTTCACAGTTTCCTCCCGCGAGCCTGCGTTTCTGCGTCCCCGCCGGACACCATAGCGAGGAGTGTGCCATTGGCTAAACAGTTACTGGACAATGGGATAGTGATTTTCGGACCGCCCAGAAGTGTCCTCAAAAGAGGTCACCGGTGTCCCCAATCGAGGACACTGTCACGACACCGGTCCGGGTTTGGCCAACGGCCCTGTTCGGCATACCTTACGGCCACAATCGTCCAACGCCGAGGTGCATCGCCGTGGAGCACGACGCCTTTGGTAACTCCTTTCGCGCCTTCGTCGAACGCGAGATCGCGCCGCGCTATCCACCGTGGGACAAGGCCCCCCTGGTCGGACGGCGATTGGTGAGCGGTGACTGACCCCCGCGCGGCTCGCAAGCCGACCCAGGCCTACGGGTGGTACGTCGTGGCCGTGCTGATGCTCGCCTACGTCTGTTCGTTCATCGACCGACAGATTCTAGCGCTGATGGTGGGGCCGATCCGGCGCGACCTCGGGATCAGCGACACCCAGATGAGCCTGCTGATGGGGCTGTCGTTCGCGCTGTTCTACAGCTTCCTGGGTCTGCCGATCGGACGCTACGCGGACCGGGCCAATCGCCGCAACATCATCGCGGTGGGGATTGCCGTCTGGAGCATCATGACGGCGCTCTGTGGCGCCGCGCGAAACTACTGGCAGCTGTTTCTCGCCCGGGTCGGCGTCGGAGTCGGCGAGGCCGCGCTATCGCCACCGGCCTACTCGCTGATCGCGGATCTCTTTCCCAAGGATCGCCTCGGCACCGCGATCGGGGTCTATTCGCTGGGGATCTATCTCGGGAGTGGTCTGGCGATGATGCTGGGCGGCTGGATCACCGGCCAGGTCTCCGGCGATCAGCTCTGGATCTTCCCGATCATCGGCGAGGTGCGGCCTTGGCAGATGGTCTTCTTCGCGATCGGGCTGCCCGGACTGTTGCTGGCCCTGTGGGTGCGGACCCTCATCGAGCCGGAACGCGGCGCGATGAGCGAGCTGCACCACCAGGTCGACACGCCGACCTCGCTCGGGGACGTGATCGGCTACGTTCGGCGCCACGCGGGCGCGTTTCTCGGTCACAACCTCGGCTTCGCGTTCATCGCTCTCGTCAACTACGCCTGGGCGTATTGGGTTCCGACCTGGTTTCAGCGGGTCCACGGATTCACCGTGCAGCACGTCGGGTTGGTCTACGGTCTGTGGACCGCGACGTTCGGCGTGGCCGGGGTGGTGGTCGGCGGATGGCTCGGTGATCGGATCGCCCGACGCGGCTATGTCGACGCGAAGCTGCGGATCGGGTTGATCGGGGTCGCCGGCGAGTTGCTGGCGGGTCTCCTGTTCCTCTTCGCGCCGACGGCGATCGTCGATTGGGCGATCATTCCGTCGACCTTCTTCGCGTCGTTCGGCTTCGGGGCCGCGGCCGCGGCGATCCAGGAGATCTCGCCGCCACCGATGCGGGCCCAGACCTCGGCGATCTATCTGTTCGTCATCAACCTGATCGGGCAGGCGCTGGGACCGCTCGCGGTGGCGACGCTGACCGACCGGGTCTTCCAGGACGACATGATGATCGGTCAGTCGATTCTCTGGGTAACGGTGGTCGGGCTCGGTATCGCGGCGCTGATCTTCCTGGCCGCCCTCAAACCCTTTCGACGCGCCGCCCTCGCGGTGAAGGAGTGGCGGCCGGAGCTGCGGAGTGCGCATGGGTAGTAGCGTCTCGGTCTCGAAGGACTATCTGACGTTCTCGGCGGCCCACTTCCTGACCATCGCGGGTCACAAGTGCGAGTCGCTGCACGGCCACAACTACGTGGTCTCGGTGGTGGTCCACGGCCCGGTCGACCCGGATACCGGTTTCGTGGTCGACTTCGCGGTCTTGAAACGGATCCTTCGGCCGGTCATCGATCGCCTCGACCACCGGGTCCTGGTGCCGGCGGCCAATCCGAAAGTCGTCGCGCTGGTCGAGGGAGACGCCACCGTCATCATCTATCGGGGCGCCCGCCGATTCGAGTTTCCCACGGCCCACGTGGCGATGGTGCCGGTCACCGATACCACGGCCGAGCTGCTGGCGGCGTTCCTCGCCACCGCGATGGTCGACGGGCTCCGGGTCGAAGGCTGCCACACCGCGACCTCGGTCCTGGTGGACGTCGAGGAGAGCCCCGGCCAAAGTGGCCGCCATCAAGTGAACATCGAGGGAGGGCCGCGCCATGACTGAAGGACCGACCGCGCTCGACGCGGGCGCCATCACCAGTCGACTCGCCGGGCTGGCCGGGTGGCAGCACCGTGCGGGGGTGATTCAGCGAACCTATCAGACCGGTGGCTGGCGGGGCTCGCTCCTGGTCGCCAACGCGATCGGCTTCATCTGCGAGGCGGCCGACCACCACGCCGACGTGCTGGTCACCTGGCCTTCGGTGACCGTCTCGCTGTCCACCCATAGCGCCGGCGGGATCACCGCGCTCGACTTCGAGGTGGCCGGACTGATCGAGCGACACCTGGCGTGGCGGCCCGGCCCCGGCTCGTCCCTGGCCGGCCCGGCCGAGCCGATCGTTCGTTAGGCAGGCTCGCCGCGGGCCCACCGGTCGCACGCAATGCGTCGCGATTCGGGCTCCCGGGGAAGGGACACGGCGGTGACCGCGCCGCCCCGCACCACCAGAGCCCGAGTCGCCAGCGCGAGAAACGGCTCGATCTCGTGAGTCGCGACGAGGACCGTCGCGTTCGCGGTCACCTTGACCCGCACCCACTCCACCATCAGCTCCCGGGTCGGACGGTCCAAGGTCTCGAGCGGCTCGTCGAGCACCAGAGTGGAGGGATCCCCGGTGAGCCCCGCGGCCAGCAGCGCCCGGCGTCGCTGCCCCATCGACAGTTCCCGCACCGACCGGTGGGCCACTTCGGTGAGCCCCACCTTGGCGAGGTTCGCCTCGCCCTCGGCGATCGGAACCTGCCGAAGCGCGCAGACCAGGCGGAGCACTTCCCGGATCGACGCGTACGGGGTGAGGTCAGGCTGCTCGGGCAGATAGGCGAGTCGCCGCCGGGCCGCGACCTCGTCGTGCCAGAGATCGTAACCCTCGATGGCGACCGATCCGTGCTCGGGGCATTCGACGCCGGCGATCAGTTTCAGCAGAGTGCTCTTCCCGGCCCCGTTGGGACCGAGGACCAAGGTGAGGCCGGGCTCGATCGCGAGGGCGGGCACCTCGATCGCGGCGCCCGCCCCCGCGCGGGAACGGTCTCGCGAGCGATCGTACCCGAAACGAACTTCGGTGAGCCGAATCCCGCTGGATGGTGAGGTCACCGGGCGTCGCCCGCCAGCGAGTCGCCGATCGCCCCATGATGAAGGTCCTGCCACCCGGTAGCCACCAGGCGCCGATCGGCGCGGGCCGCGTACCACCAGAGGAACGGCGCGGCGAGGAGCATGGCCCCCGCGGCCCACGGCGACCAGGCTACGCCCGCGGCCACCGCGCCACCGGTGACGACGAGTTCGCCCGTTGCCCGGAGGTGGCGGCCAGCCGCCCGCCGATGGGCCCCGACCGCGAGGAAGCACCCGGCGGGGAGCACCATCAGGCCCACCGCCACCGCCCGCCAATCGAGCAACCCGGCCAGCAACAGCGTGGGTAGCGAGTAGGCGGCGAAGGCGGCGCCGTCGAGGGCCGTACGACTCGCCGCGGACCAGGGGAGCGACCGGCTCCACGGCCAGGGCCGTCGCACCTCGACCAACCGGTCGCCGAGCCGGCCGAACGTCACCAGAGGGCCTAACGTCGCGGCGAGCCGTGCCGACCAGAGCGCCTGGTCGGCGTCGAGACCGTTGTTGATCCGATAGAGCCACGCCCCGCCGAGCATCAGGAGTGCCGGCACCACCGCAATGAGGGACCGCGGTCCGAGGGCCCGCCAGGTGATCGCCACGGCTAGCCAACGGCTGGCGGCCCCGGTCGTCGGGCGGGGGCGATCGGGGATGACCGGTCCGGCCGCACGGTCCCAGAGGAAGAGCGCGACCACCGCCCCCGCCAAACCCGGAATGGTCCCTGTCGCAGCGAACCCGGCGCCCGCCGTGCCAATCAGCCAACCGGCCGCCCGCCGCTCGACTGGGACGCCCGCCGCCGCCGCCAGCGGGATGATCGCCAGTGCGCTGGTGACCGCGAGCCCGTCCACTGCGACGTTCGAGGCCACCCGGATCAGGCCAATCGCCCCGAGCACCGCGGCGATCAGACTCAGTTGAGGTACCACCAGGGCCATGCCCATCGCCCGCCGATGATCGGCGCCACTGACGGCGGCGCTGCGGAGCCACCCCCCGAGCCCCAACCGAAGCAGCGGGCCGGAGCGCCAAGTCAGCGAGAGGGCCAACCCGACGAGCAGCCACCGGGCTGGCCACCGGCCTCCCACACCGACGAGGTCACCGGCCACCCCGAGAATGGCGATCTCCGCGTCAGGAACGAGCACCAGCGAGAGAACGAGCCCCATCGCGGCGCCGATGGCGTTGCGTAGGGCCACGCCCGCGGCACCGATCGCGTAGAACCGGGCCAGAGCGAGGAGACGGGTCGGCACGCCGACAAGATCGCCGGTCGGCGGCGTCGAGCGCCAGATCCCGGCGCCGCTCGGATCGTGGAGCGGACCCGGCGAACGGCTAGTCGCCGAACGAAACGCCGAGGTTTCTCGCCGTCAGGATGATGCCGCTGTCGAGGGGGACCAACTTCTGCCGACCCATGATGTCGGCGATCGGGATCCGACCGACCGTGGGCGGGGTGAAGACCACGACTTTGCCGAAATCACCATCGCCGACGGCCCGAACGGCGGCCGAGCCGAACCGGAGCGCGAGGAGCCGATCGAACGTGGTCGGCGACCCGCCCCGTTGCAGGTGGCCGAGGACCACGCTCCGGGTTTCCTTGCCAGTTCGCTGGTGAATCGCCTCCGCGACCTGAGCCGCGATCCCGCCCAGTCGCTCGACCACGCCGGTGCGAGCTGACTCGAGGAGCGCAACCTCTCCCCCGATCGACCGCGCCCCCTCGGCCACGACGACGATCGAGAAATGACGCCCGTGCGCTTCGCGTTCCCGGATCTTCTGACAGACCTTCTCGATATCGAAAGGGATCTCCGGGATCAGAATGACGTCGGCGCTGCCCGACAGGCCGCTGTGCAAGGCGATCCAGCCGGCGTACCGTCCCATCAACTCCACGACCATGACCCGCTCATGACTCTCGGCCGTGGTGTGGACCTTGTCGAGCGCGTCGGTCGCGGTCGCGACGGCGGTGTCGAAACCGAAGGTCGCTTCGGTGCCGACGACGTCGTTGTCGATCGTCTTGGGAACGCCGACCACCGGAATGCCCTGCTTCCACAGGTCGTGGGCGATGGTGAGGCTCCCGTCGCCGCCGATCGCGATCAAGGCATCGAAGCCGTGGCGTTGAAACGCGTCGACCAGTTCGGCGGACCGGTCCATCTCGACCACGGTGCCGTCGGGTTGGCGGGTCGGCCAACGAAACGGGTTGCCCCGGTTGGTGGTGCCGAGAATGGTGCCGCCCAAGTGGGTAATCCCACGGACTTCACGGGGCCCCAGCCGCATCAGGCCGCCTTCGGGATCGCCCAGGCGGCGGTCGGAGCCCTGGTACGGCTGCCCGTCCCTGAACGAGAACCGACCGCCGCGGTCGAAGAGGCCGTCGTAACCACGGCGGATCCCAAAGCACTCCCAGCCCCGTTGCTGAGCCGAGAGGACCACGGCGCGAATGACCGCGTTGAGTCCGGGCGCGTCGCCGCCGCCGGTCGAAATGGCAATCCGCATTGAACTCCTCGTTGAACCGGGCGCGCCGCGGGCTAGCGGGTGCCCCGTTGAATCAGACCAACCACCTCACCCGGCTCGGCGTGTCGCCTGAGCGCCTTCTTCGAGAACACCAGCTTTCCGTCCGCGGTGACCTCGAAGACCCCTCCGGATGACGGGATCATCTTGGTATCGACCCCGGGGAACGCCTCCTTGAGCTCAGCCGCCACCCGGGCGGCTCGGGGGGCATAGTTTCACTGCACGCAGTACTGGATCGAAACCTGCATCTGGCCTCCTCGTGAACGTCGGTGTCTCGCCGTCAACCGACCAAATGCTAGTCGATCCGCCGAAGGTGGCCAAGGTACGGCTTCGCTTGTCATCCACGGGTAAGTGTCCTATCTATAACGTTATGCACCATCGACGCTTGGCTGTCGTGGGGCTGGCACTGGCCAGCATCGTCTCCACCGCTCGGGGGCAGGCGCCCGGCGCGATCGAGTTTTCGGCGCTGGGAGTCTGGCATAACAAGACCACCACGATGGACGCCCTTCGCGGGTTCGGGGCCGGGTCGCGGCTCGGCATCTGGTTGCCGGCGGGGTTCCAGCTCGAGGGCCAAGTCGACCTCACGTTCCCCCAGAATTCGATTGTCGACAACCGATTTCAGTTGACGCACGTGGCGGGCGCCGTCCAGTTCAACCAACCGGTCGGCGGCGGGAGCGTCTACCTCCGGGGCGGCTATGGCAAGCTGATCCCGAGGAATTGCGTGTTCAACGGCGAATGCTCGCCCCACGGAGCCATCGAAGGCGGGGCGGGATTTCGAGTGCCCCTGGCGGGATCGCTCCACTTTCGGGCGGAAGGGATGTTCCGGTCCCGCTCCGTCTACGACTACCGGTCGTTCGGCGGGAGCTTCGGCCTAACGGTGGTCCGGCCGGGCGAGCCGGGCACCGGGCCGGGTCCCGACAGCGACGGCGACGGGGTGGCCAATCGGCGCGATCGCTGTCGTGACACGCCCCGTGGGGCGCTGGTCGATGGGCGGGGCTGCCCGAACGACCGCGACCAGGACGGAGTGCTCGACGGGGTGGATCGCTGTCCCAATACCCCCGCCGGCGCGACGGTCGACGCCGTCGGGTGCCCGGGGCGTCGCCCCGACTGACCGAGATCGATCGGCTGGATTACCCTTCCAACATCTCGACGCGGTCGGATGTCATGGCAGGCGGGCTCGGCACCAACCTGATGTTGCTCCTTCTTCCCGGGCTGCTCTGGGCCCAGCCGGCCCGGCCAGGCGCGGCCGGCACCGACTGGCCCCACCCGGGCCGGGACCACGCCCTTACCCGATTCAGCCCGCTCGCCCAAATCAGCGTCTCCAACGTCACCGGCCTCAAGGCCGTCTGGACCTTCAGCACCGGCGCCCTCCGGGCCCACGAGGGCAACCCCCTCGTCCTCGGGAGCGTGATGTTCGTCCACACGCCGTTTCCGAACGCGATCCACGCCCTCGACCTGGCCAAACCGGGTGCGCCGACCCTGTGGCGGTACGCCGTCCCGGGGGCCGTCGCCCGGCTCCCGATGCCGACCGGGTGTTGCGATGTGGGCAGCCGGGGGCTCGGGTACCATCCGAGCGGCAAGATCATCGCGGCGCTGCTCACCGGCGACCTGGTGGCCCTCGACGCGGCGACCGGCAAGGAACTCTGGCGGGCTCGCCACGGCGACTACCGGACCGGAGCCACCACGCCCGGGGCGCCGGTGATCGTGAAGGATCTGGCGATCGTGGGCACGTCGGGAGCCGAGTACGGGGTGCGCGGCTACCTAGCAGCCTATGACATCGCGACCGGCCGACAAGTCTGGCGCGGATACCATACCGGCCCGGATGTGGAGATCCTCCTCGAGGGCGATGCCAACCAGAATTACTCGAGCCATCGCGGCCGGGACCTCGGGATCAGCAGCTGGCCGGGAGACGAGTGGCGGCGCGGCGGAGCAACCGCCTCGGGCCCGATCGCCTACGACCCCGACGCCAATCTGATCTACTACGGCACCGATCATCCGGGCAGCTCCAACCCGACGATGCGGCCGGGGGACAACAAATGGAGCTCGGCGATCTTCGCCCGAGCACCCGAGACCGGGCGGGTCCGCTGGATCCTCCAGCTCACCCCCCACGACGAGTGGGGCTACGACGCCTCCAACGAGACGATCCTCGCCGATCTCAAACTCGGGAGTGAGGTGGTCAAGACGCTGGTCCATTTCGACCGGAACGGGTTCGTGTACGTCATCGACCGACTCTCGGGCAAGCTCTTGAACGCCGAGCGGTTCGGACCCGCCAACTGGGCGAGCCGAATCGACGTGCCGACCGGAGGGCCGATTCGCGAGGGCCGCTACCAAACCACCGTGGCCACCAAGACCGTGGGGGTGTGCCCGGGCGCGATCGGCGCCAAGGGGCTCCAGCCGGCGGCGTTCTCGCCGACCACCGCGATGTTCTACCTGCCGGTGATGAATCTCTGCATGGACATTCAGGCGACCCCGGCCACCTTCACCCCTGGTCGCCCCTATGGAGGCGCCACCATTCGGCTGACCCGGGGGCCAGGCCCCCAGTTGGGGCGGGTAGTGGCCTGGGACGCGACCACCGCGACGGTGGCCTGGCAGACCCCCGAGACGCTTCCCGTCACCAGTGGCGTGCTCGCCACCGCCGGGGGCCTGATCTTCTACGGGACGATAGAGGGGTGGCTCAAAGCGCTCGACCAACGCTCCGGGCTCGAGCTCTGGCGCTTCAAAACGCCCTCGGGCATCGTCGGCAGCCCGATCACCTTCGTTGGCCCCGACGGCAAGCAGTACCTGGCGGTGCTCTCCGGTATGGGGGGATGGCTCGGCCTCGGCGGCAACGGCCTGTTCCCCAATCTCGCCACGATCACCAACCCGGGCGGCGTGCTGACGGTGTTCGGGCTCTGAGTGCCGCGATTGCTCTGGTGGGTGGTGTCCACCGCGGCCGTGGCCGGCCTCGCCCAGCATTGGCGCCCGCTCCGCCCGGTCAACGTTAGGCAGACCGGGGCGTTTCGGGCCCCGCCCCTCGCGGAGAGCTCCGGCGCGGTCCGGAGCCGGGCCCACCCCGGGCGGTTCTGGTCGATCAACGACTCGGAGAACCCGGCCACCCTGTTCCTCGCCGATACCACCGGCCGGGTGGCCGGCTTCGTTCGGATTCCGGGCATCGCCAACACCGACTGGGAGGCGGTGTCCGCCGGCCCCTGTGGCCGCGGGTGGTGCGTTTTCATCGGGGATATCGGCGACAACCGGGAGATCCGGCGCACGGTCACGATCTTTCGCCTCCCGGAGCCGACGCCCGGGCAGCTTCGGGCGACGGCCGTTCCGCGCCCTGAATCGCTGGTGGTTCGCTATCCCGACGGGCCCCGGGACGCCGAGGCCTTGGTGGTCACGGGGTCGGGCGGCCTTGGAATCGTCACCAAGGGGCGCAACCGGCCCCCGCGGGTCTACTGGGTCGGTCCCGACGCCTGGGGTAAGGGGGTCGTGGTCGCGGAGTTCCTCACCGAGCTGCCCATTGCCACCAGCTTGCTGCTGGGCCATCTGGTGACCGACGCCGCCCTCTCCCCCGACGATGAGGTGATGGCCGTCCGAACCTACAAGAACCTCTTCTTCTTTCGCCGATCGGCGGGGGCACGGCTCCCGACCCGGCCGGAGGGCGTCTGCCCGATCGGCGGCCTCGACCCCCAGGGCGAGGGGCTCGCGTGGTGGGCCCCCGCCACCTGGCTGATGACGAGCGAGGTCACCCGCTTCGCCGCCGGCGCGATTACACTGTTGGAATGCCGCGGGCCCGAACCCTCTCCCTCTGGTGGCTGATTCTCCCAGGGCTACTGGGGATCGCCTTCCTCCAGGGCCGGCCCCGTGCCGCGCGACCCATTCACCGCGCCGAGTGGCTGGAGGCGGGAGACGCCAAGGTTCGGACCGTCCGGGCCGGCGCGGGCGACACCACCCTGTTCCTGATCCACGGGTTCGGCGAGTCACTCTTCACCTGGCGGGCCGTTTTCGACCAGTTCGCCCGCCACTATCGGGTGGTCGCCCTCGACCTCCCCGGGTTCGCCGGGAGCGATAAACCCGATGCCAGCTACACGGTCGAAGCCCAAACCGCCCGGCTTGCCGATTTCATCGACCGATGGACCGACGGGCCCATCGTCGTGGTGGGTCATTCGATGGGGGGGCAGCTCGCGGCCACGCTGAGCCTCCAGCGGCCCGAGCGGATCGTGGCCACCGTGTTGATCGCCCCGTCCGGGTGGAGCGTGGGACTTGGGGGTATCGCCGACACGATGAACCCGTCCAAGGCACAAGCCATCGGGTGGTACCTGGCGAGCCGGGCCTTTCTTCTCCCCGAGCACGACCCCGACTGGTTGGGGGAGCCCCCAAGCGCCGCCGACTACAGTCTGATGACCGACCCCGCCTATCGGCGGAGCGCGGCCAGGGTTCTCCAGGATTTTGACTTCACCGGCTTCCGCACCGAGTTCCGGCGGCTGACCCAGCCCGTTCAGCTCATTTGGGGCGAGCTCGACCCAGTCATCCCCTTTACCAACGCCGATAGTCTCCGACACCATATCCGCTGTGTTCGACTGACCAGTTTTCCGACAGCTCTCCATAGACCGCAGGTGGAAATTCCTGACACCGTGGCCTCCGTCATCGTCGAGTTTGCGCGCGCGCCCGCCTGTATCACTAGTATTCCCCAGTAACAACTACTATTTTCGCGCCGCTTTCGGTGGATACCTCGCTCCGGACCTCAGCGCGGGAGTGCAAACTGGACCTTCCTAACTACCATCGAGTTCCGCTCAGTTGGCTGATGGAGCACGGGAACGAAACCGTCAAACTCCGCAGCCATCAGGAGTTCGGGCAGCCCGGGTCGGTGTCTCCCGAGGTTCTCGACCGACTCGGCGTCGCGGTCAGCGAGGTCAAGACCACCCAGGCCCTGATGAAGAAGCAGAAGGACAACGGGGTTTGGGGTGGCAACCTGCTCGGCCTGGCCGCCTCGGCGAAGGACGGGATCAAGGACACCGGCACCATCCCGCAGTATCGGCGACTGGTCCAGCTTGGGCTGCCGAAATCGAGCCGGGCCTTCAAGTTGGCCGAACGAGTCCTGTTCCGGCTGCTGTCGCGGGATGACGACCCGTTTCTTCAGTTCGAGTTCTCGAAGCTCGCCAAGGAGGGCGCCCCCGTCCTCGAATGGGCGCGGGAGCACATGCGGGAGGCGGCCACCGCCGCGTTGGCGGAAGCCGGCTACATGGAAGACCCCCGGATCCGCGGCGCCGGCCACAAGATCGCCAGCAGCGTGTCGTCCTTTCTCCGCAGTTCGTTGGCGGAGAAGCCGTTCGTTCGGTCGGGGGCCAAAACGATCCTCGACCCCGAGGCGCACCCGCCTACCTGGTACTCGGTCGCCATGATCGCGGCGCTGCCCAACCTGCAGCGAGAGCGGGCCGGCTTCACCGAGCGACTCGGTCAGTACCTCGCCGCGCCGGCTCCGAAGAAGGCGTTCGCCGTGATGGCCGGCAAGAAGGTGATCAAACCCGATTACCTCCTCCTGGGCAACCCGATCGAGGCCGACTCGAAGGGAAACGCCAAGGACATCCCCCTGGCCCTCTACACCATCGAGTTATTTGCTCGGTTGGGGGCCCTCCATACGGCTCCCCTGGCGACCAAGGTGCTCGATCGGTTGCTCGGGGAGTGCGATGCCCATGGCGTGTGGCAGCATAAGGGCCTCAAGGCGGCTCCGAAGGCGAGCCACAAGATCACTTATCACTGGTACCCCCTTCACCCGGAGACCAAGGCGCCGGAGTCCCGAGCGGTGGACGTGACGTTCCGCCTGGCGCTGATCGCCAAGTTGCTCGGGTGGCAACTCGACATTCACTGACGCCATGGACGGCTCCCTCGACCTGACGGGCTTTGGCTTCACGCCAACGGAGAGCCTCGTGTATGAGGTGCTCATCCGAATGGGCCCGGGAACCGGATACGCGATCGCGCGCTCGGCCGGGCTCGCTCGCGCCAACGCCTACAGCGCGTTGGAGGGGTTGGTGCAGAAGGGAGCGGCTCGGGTCGAGGATGGCCGCCCGAAACGCTATCGGCCCGAGCCACCCACAACCCTGGTCGCCCGGATCGTCGAGACCCACGGCCGGGCGCTCGATCGGCTGAGTGCCGTATTGGCCGAGATTTCGGTCCCGGCCAGTCCGACCCTCGTCGAGCTGACGTCGCTGAGAGGCACGATCCAGCTCATCTCCCACGAGATTGCCCGCGCCACCTCTCGAGTGGCCTTGGTTGCCCCGGCTGACGCCTACCCGGGCCTCGTTCCGGCCCTGCGAAAAGCGGCGGGCGCCGGCGTGAGCCTGGAGCTGGCCTCGACTCGGTCGCTCGACCTCCAGTTCGTCCAGGTGGTCGGGGTTGCCGGCTCAACACCGTGGCCGGGCGAGCCGATAGTGTTTGTGGTCGACGGCCGGGGGGCCATCCTGGCCGCCAGGCGGGACCTCGGCGACGCCGTGACGGGCCATTGGGGAACCGATCCCGTCCTGATCGCGGCGGCGGACGGGCTGGTCGGGCTGATTCGGGGGTAAGTTGACGACAACGACGCCCAGCGGTGGGGCGGCGGAGTTCTTCGAGGAACTCCGGCGGGAATATCTCCTGGAGGCCGCGGCCCGCCTTGGCGAGCTCCGCAAGGACTTGGCCGCGCTCAAGAGCGGCGAAACCGACGCGGCCACTTCGCTCAAAGTCCGCTTTCATCGCCTGGCCGGTTCGGGCGGCAGCTACGGTTTCCCCGAGATCAGCACCCGCAGTCGCGCCGCCGAGCGGTGGCTCGCGGAGCACCCGAGCCCGGCAGCGACCGAGGCGGCCATTCTCGAGGAGCTGGTTGGCGCCATCGCCCAGGCGTTCGATGCCGCGGGGGCCACTCTCGGCCTGCCTCAGAGCGCGCCCAAACCGGCCACCTTCGGCTGGCAATCGATGGTGATTGGATCACCGGGCGACCTCGCCGATCGGGTCCACACCACGCTGGTCGACGCACATTATTCGGCCCAGCACCTCCCGATCGGTGCGGATCCGGCCAGCATCCCCGTCAGCGAACGCCCCGACGTCGTCGTCATCCTCGCCGGCGAGGGCGAGGAGGCCGCCGAGGCGGTCCAGCGGTGGGCAGCTCCGTCGCCGTTACGGCCGACGTCGGTCATCCTGGTCGCGGCCGCCGACCAGATCGATCCTCTCCGCAAGCCGTTCGCCTCGGTCGATTCGATGGTGTCCCCCGATCGGGTGGAAACCGAACTGCTGGCGGCGGTCCGAACCTTGGGTCGAGCCGCGACCGCTCCGCGCTCGGTGCTCGTGGTCGATCGCGACGACCAAGAGGGAACCCGGGCCTTGATCAGCGCGCTCGAGGGTGTCCAGGTGCGGGTGCTCCACGCCGGCGGCGGCTTCTCGGCGCGCGACCTCCTTGGCAGCGAGGCGCCCGACCTGATCGTGGTCGACTGGAGGCTGGGCGACACGACAGCCGGCGCGCTCATCCGGTGGATTCGGCGGCAGCCCGCCCATCGGCTGACGCCGGTGGTGGTGAGCCTCGCCGCGGCCAGTGATGAGGACAGCCTTGGCGCGATCCGCGCGGGGGCCGACGACGCCTTCATCAAGACCGGTTCGCCGGGTCATCTGTCCCAACTGCTGATGGCGCGAATCGAGCGATCACGGGCGGTGCGGACCCTGGCCCACCGCGACGACCTCACGGGGCTGCTCAACCACGAGGTGATGGCCGAGGAGCTGGAACGGGCCTTGAGCCTCGCCCGGCGCACCAGCGAGCCGTTGGCGTTCCTGATCGTCGATCTCGACCATTTCCGCCGCATCAACGAGCAATACGGCTCGGCCGGCGGCGACTCGGCTCTGGTTCATGTGGCCCGGCTGGTCGGGGGGACGGTTCGGTCGAGCGACTTGGTGGCCCGGATGGGTGGCGAAGAATTCGGAGTCCTGGTCCGCCGGTGCCTCCCGGCCGACGCCGTTCGGGTCGCCGAGAAGATCCATCGCGCCATTGGGGGCACTCCGGTGGTGCTGCCGGAAGGATCGATCACGATTCGGGTCAGCGTCGGGGTGGCCTGCTACCCCGACCATGGAACTGGCGCCGCCGACATGCTCCGCGCGGCCGACAAGGCGCTGGCGGCCGCGAAGAGCGGGGGTCGGGATCGGGTGGTGGTCGCGAGCTAGCTAGTGGGGATAGCTCACCGACAGCGGGGTGACATCCCTCGGATTGTCGTCACCGAAGAGCAGCCGCCCCTCCTTGAACGAGGCCCCCCGGAGCGTCAAAGCCAGCACCTCCCCGAGCTCGGTCACCGGGTGAATCTCCACCCGTTGGCGCACTTCCTCCGGCAAGTCGGACAGATCCGCCTCGTTGTCCTTCGGGATGACCACCATGGTGATCCCCGCGCGAGCGGCCCCGAGGATCTTCTCCTTGAGCCCACCGATCGGAAGGACCCGGCCCCGAAGGGTGATCTCGCCGGTCATCGCGATGTCGTGGCGCGCCGAGCGACCCGATAGCGCCGAGACCAACGCGGTCGCCATGGTGACTCCGGCCGAGGGGCCGTCCTTGGGAATGGCCCCCGCCGGCACATGGATGTGGATGTCGCGGTCGAACATGTCATCGGCGATCCGGAGCGCCGCCGCGTGGGAGCGAGCATAGGTCCAGGCCGCCCGGGCCGATTCCTTCATCACCTCGCCGAGCTGGCCGGTCAGGACCAACTCGCCCTTGCCGCGCATCGTCGAGGCCTCGACGAACATGATGTCGCCACCGGCCGGGGTGTAGTACATCCCCGTCGCGACGCCGACCGCGTCTTCCCGGGCGGCTTTCTCGGGGTGCACTTTGGCCCGGCCGAGATAGTCGTCCACCAGGTCGTTGGTGATGGTGATCGGTCCGGTGGCTTCTTGGGACGCGATCTTGTGGGCCACCTTGCGGGCCAGCTTGCCGATCTCCCGCTCGAGTTGGCGAACACCGGACTCGCGGGTGTACTCGGAGATCACCACGGCCAGCGCGGCATCGTCGATGGCGACCGCGCGCCCGGTCAATCCGTTCTCGTCGAACTGGCGCGGAATCAGGTACTTCTGGGCGATGATCTGCTTCTCACCCTCGGTATAGCCAGTGAACTCGACGCTCTCCATCCGATCGAGCAGAGGGCCCGGAATGTTCTGGACGAAGTTCGCGGTACAGATGAAGAGGACTTCGCTCAGGTCGAACGGCACCCCGATGTAGTGATCGACGAAGCTGTCGTTCTGGGCGGGATCGAGGACCTCGAGGAGCGCCGAGGCCGGGTCGCCCTGAAAGGAGACCCCGAGCTTGTCGATCTCGTCGAGTAGGAAGACCGGGTTCTTGGTCCCGGCTTGCTTCAGGCCCTGGATGATCCGGCCGGGCATGGCGCCGACGTAGGTACGGCGGTGCCCGCGGATGTCCGCCTCGTCGCGAGCGCCACCCAGGGAGATGCGGACGTACTTACGACCCATCGAGCGGGCGATCGATTTCGCGACCGAGGTCTTGCCGACACCGGGCGGGCCGATGAACAGCAGGATCGGGCCTTTGGCCTTGTCGTCCGCGTTCCCCGCCGCGACCGCCGGACGGGCCAGCTTGGCCGGCTCGAACTCGCCGGTCATGGTGGTCTCGGTCTCGGGCGCGGCTTCGAGCTTCTCCTCCCGAGCGGCGGTCACCGCGTTCGCCGCTCGTTCCTCGGCCTGCTTGAGCTGGCGGACCGCGAGGAACTCGAGGACTCGGTCCTTGACGTCGCCGAGGGCATAGTGATCGGCCTCGAGGATGTCGGCGGCGGCCTTGAGGTCGAGGTGTTCCTCGCTCCGGTGGCTCCACGGTAGCTCGGCGATGGTCTCCAGGTAGGTTCGAATGACCTGGGTCTCCATCGACTCCCGACCGATCCGCTCGAGGCGACTCAGCTCGCGATCGACTTCCTTCCGGGCTTCGGGCGGCAGCTCGAGCGCGGCCAGTTTGGTCCGAAGCTCGTCGAGCTCGTCACCCTCGTCTTCCTCGCCCAGCTCTTTGCGAATCTGCTTGAGCTGTTCCCGAAGGACCATCTCGCGCTGCCGTTCGCCAAGCTCCTCTTGAACCTGCGATTTGATCTCCTCCTGGGCGTCGAGCACCGTGATCTGCCGCTGGACGTGCACCAGGACGCGACGGAGTCGCTCTTCGACCGAGAGGGTCTCGAGGAGCGCCTGGCGCTGGACCGCGCCGACATCGATATAGCCGGCCACCAAGTCGGCGAATCGGCCGGGGTCGGTCGCTGAGCTGAGGACCTGCTGGACCACTTCCTCCGGCAATCCCGACTTGTGGCCCAACTCGGCGGCCCGCTGGCGGACCTCTCGATGGAGGGCGATGAACGCGGGATCGTCAGGGCTGAGGGGGGCCATCTCGTCGGCTTCCCGGACGATCGCCTCGAGATATCCGTCCTTCTCGCCGAGATGCAGCGCGATCCCGCGCCGTTCACCGGAGAGGAGGACCTGCATCCCGGAGAGGCCCCTCGTCAGCTGACCGATCCGGGCGATGGTGCCGATGGTATAGAGGCCGTCGGAACTCACCTGTTCGGTGTTGTCCCGCTGGCAGACGGTGAAGATGAGCTTGTCGGGGTGAGTGAGGGCAGCCTCGATGGCTCGGACCGTTCCCGGACGCCCCGCCCCGATGGGTGTGGTGATACCCGGAAAGAGCACCAGCTCGCGAAGCGGCAGGACCGGCAAAGTCAGGCGTTCAGTCATCTCAGTCACAACCTCGGTGAAATCGGGCGGCGCGGCAATACTCCTGATCGACACGGACCACGCCTGCACCCCCTGGGGCATCGGATGTGCCACGCCGGCGCCGTCGTGCATAGGTCTTTGGGGTGTAACTATTTACGACTGACAAACTCGGGATAGGTCCGCGAGTCACGGCACAAGCCCTGCCCTGTCGCCATGATTCAGGTCGGTATGCGCCAGAATGGCCGTTTCGGAGTGCCACGGGTGGAGGGTTGGCTTTTCGGCCCATCCCCTGTTGCTCTCGGAGCCGGCCTGAGCGAGATTGGTAAGCTCTTGCGGTTTCACATTTTCGCGAGTTTCTCGCAACGCAGGAATGACCGAACCGAACGATTCCGGAGAGCGGCCATTGGCGCAGCGCCTGAAAGAGGCGCTGGGCGATGCTTACACGATCGAGGGCGAGATCGGGCGGGGCGGGATGGGTGTGGTCTACCGCGCCCGCGACGAGCGCTTACAGCGCCGTGTCGCGATCAAAGTGCTGCCGCCTGAACTCGCCTACCAGAAGGACATCCGGGAGCGATTCACCCGGGAGGCGCAGACGGCGGCCCGGCTGTCGCACCCTCACATCGTCCCGATTCACGACGTCGGTACCGGTACCGGTCTGGTGTACTTCGTCATGGGGTACGTCGAGGGCGAGTCGCTGGGGTCGCGCATCAAGCGGCGGGGCAAGCTGCCGCCAGAGGAGGCGCGGCGGATCATGAAGGAAACGGCCGACGCCCTGTCGGCCGCCCACAGCCTGTCGATCATCCATCGCGACATCAAGCCGGACAACATCCTGCTCGAGGGCACTCGCGGGCGGGTGATGGTGACCGACTTCGGCATCGCCAAGGCCGGCTCGGCGACGTCGAGCGCGACCCTGACCGGGATCGGGGTGGCGATCGGCACGCCCCAGTTCATGAGCCCGGAGCAGGCGGCGGGCGAGCGGGAGATCGACGGGCGTTCGGACATCTATAGTCTGGGCGTGGTCAGCTACCAGATGTTGACCGGCGAACTGCCGTTCAACGCGCCGACGGTCGCGGGCATCCTGATGAAGCAGATCACCGAGCCGGCGCCGGTGTTGCACACCACCCGGCCCGACGTTCCAGAGGACCTTTCCCTCGCGGTGGCCCGCTGCCTCGAAAAGGACCCCGAGAGTCGCTGGCCTACCGCGGACGCCTTGCGGCGTTCGCTGGAGAGCCGGACGGTCGGCAACTATCGGCCGACCACGCCCGGGGTTCGGGCGGCGGAGCGGCCGAGCACGCGAGGCGGCTCGACCGGCACCCGGCCGCGGCCGAGTACCACCGAGCGGGGCCGAACCAGCCGGTCCCGGTTGCCCAGCCCACCGGCACCTCGACAGCCCTTGGCGCCCCGCCCCGCTGGCTCGCCACGGCCAGCGTCCCTCGCGGGCGGGCAGTGGGTTCGCAACGACCGCGGAGAGTGGGTTCGAAGCGGCAACCCCGAGGAACATCCGGTTCCGGATACCGGGGAGCCAAGGATCGTCCAGAAAGTTCGCGACCAGTTTGCCCGATGGGCGGCGGTCTCGGGTGGCTGTTTCTTGCTCAACGTCGCCACCGGCCTGGATGGCCCGTGGTTTCTGTTCGTCGCGGGCGGCATGGGGATCCCCCTGCTCAAGAGCTACGCCTCGCTCTGGCAGGCGGGCTACAGCTGGCGCGACGTGCTCAATCGGCCGCCCGCCCACGACGCGATCCAGGCACCCGGAGGCAAGGGGGCCAAGCCGCGGCGATCGTTGTCGGCACCGCGCGAGGTGGAATACGGCGCCTACTACGAGAAGGTGAAGCAGGTCCACACCGATCGGGCGGCGATCCTCTCGTTGATGGAGAAGCTCTCCCCGGCGGATCGGGAGTTGCTCCCCGAGGTCGTCGAGACGACGGACGCGCTCTACAATCGGGCCCTCGATCTGGCCAAGACCCTGCACGATCTCGATCAGGGCATGGACGTCGAGGCGCCGGACCGGATCAAGGCTCGGATGACCGAGCTGTCCGATTTGCCGCAGAGCGAGGAGCGCGACCGTCAGTTTCGGATGCTGGAGCAGCAGTTCCGGACCGCGGTCGAACTGACCGGGCGGCGCCAGGCCATCGCGGATCGGTTCGAGTCGAGCATCCTGGCGATCCAGAACGTCCGCTACGACCTGATCCGGGTCCGCTCCTCCGGTGTGGGTGGGGTCATCGGCACCCTGACCCAGGCGACTCAAGCCGCCCGGGCCCTCTCTCGCGACGTCGACCACCTGATCGCGGCCGCGAGCGAGATCAAAGAGGCGACGAGTTGACGGCAGGGTTCAAAACAGACCAGTACTGGGAGCAACGCCTTCGGGACCACTACAGCCTCGAAGGCGTTGGCTATTTGCGGCTGGGACGCCGTTTCAACGAGTGGATGTACCGAGTCCGCGGCGAAGTCTTCGACCGAGTCGTTCAGGAGCTGGGCGTGGGGGCCGGCGCGCTGGTCGCGGACGTTGGAGCGGGCACCGGGTTCTACGTCGAGCGCTGGCTTCGCCTGGGGGCCGTGGTGACCGGAATCGACTTGACCGAGGTTGCGGTCGGCAACCTGCGGACCCGATTTCCCGGTGCGACGTTCGTCCAGGCCAACATCGGGGAGCCGCTCGAGGGAGCGCTCGGGGCCGCGGCTGGCCGGTTCGACGTCGTCAGCGCGTTCGACGTACTGTTCCACATCGTCGACGACCAGCAGTTTGCCCGGGCGCTGGCGAACATCGCGGCGCTCCTCAAACCGGGGGGCCTGTTCCTCTGGTCCGACAACTTCGTCCATCGGCCAACGATCCGGGTGACTCACCAAGTCAGTCGATCGCTCCCGGAGATCACCGCGGCGCTGACCGAAGCGGGATTCACGATCGACCGGCGGGTGCCGATGTTCGTGCTGATGAACTACCCGGCGGACACCCGGTCCCGGTTGGCGCAACTGGCCTGGACGGCCCTGATGGCGCCCGCCGTCTTCAGCGATCGACTCGGCGGCTGGCTCGGAGCCGCGTTGTACCCTCTCGAGCGTCGCCTGGTCGCCAATCGGACCGAGAGTCCGAGCACCGAACTGATGGTCTGTCGCCGCGCCTCTTAATCAACAATCTTGGGCGGCTTCCACCACATCACGACGCCCGTCACCGCCTGCACCGCGAAGCGGCGGAGCAGACTACCCAGAAGATCCCTAGCGGTCCCTTGACCGGTCCGGCCCGGTGGGACCAGTTCATCCACTTTCGGAGCGACCACGTGGTGGAGCTCCAAGAGAAGTCGCCACCACCCCTTGAAGCGTTTGACGGCGTAGATCTTCCGGCGCCACCAGAGGATGAACCCCGCCAATGACGAGGAAGGAGCCGGCGATCGTCACGATGTTGACGATCCAATCTCCGGCTCGACCGAGTCCCAGTTCCACCTGCCAACGAGCCAGGCCTGCTGACGAGTACCAGACCAGGACGGCCCCGGTCAGGCCGACGATGATCATCACCGGCATGGTGATCCAACGATGGGTCACCAACCAGAACCGACCCATGGCTCCTACCGCGTCGTTTTGGCCCGGGCGACGAACGCCGCCACCCCAGCCGGTTCCCTCGCCAGCGCCTCGATATCGGCAATCTCGATCGGAATCGATCGGCTGACCCACTCATTGCCGGTGTCGGTGACGATGAGGTCGTCTTCGAAGGCGGCGTGGGGACCGTTCGGGGGAAAGACGCCTTGTTCGATCGACAGCGCCATGCCGGCTTGGAGCGGTCGATCGTAGTCGCCCTCGTCGTGGACTTCCATCCCGATGAAGTGACCGATCCCGTACTGGTAGTACTTCTCGTAGCCACCGCTCTCCTTGAGGATCCGCTCCGCGAGGCGATGGAGCTGCCACCAGGTCACGCCCGGACGCACCGAATCGATCACCGTCTTCTGGACTTTGAGGGCGATCTCGTAGATCTCCCGTTGGCGGGGCGTCAGCCGGCCGTCCACCGGGATGTTGCGCTGGATGTCGGCGGAGTAGTAGTTGAACTCGGCGCCGGTGTCGGTGTGGGCCACGTCGCCCGGCTGGAAGGCCTCCCCGGACGAGCGGGACTGGTAGAGGATGAAGCCCTCGGGGATCTCCGCTCGCGGGGTGGGGCCGTTAGGCGGGTAGCGCCGCACCTCGGTGGGGAATCCGAGGTCCGCCCCGTGAAAGCGATAGACGAAGTCGATGATCTCCATGACCTGGCTCTCGGTCATCCCCGCTTTGGCCGCCCGGAATCCCTCCTTGACTCCCTCCCCGGTGATCCAGACGGCGCGGCGCAAGCTGGCGAGCGCCAGGGCATCGTGGAACATCCGGACCGGATCGAGAACATCCGAGGCATCGCGAAGATCGATCTCCGGGGAGAAGCGCCGAAACCGGTCGAAGGCGGCGAGCCGCTCGGGTTCCGGCATGCCGAGGCGGAAGAAGCGGGCGTAGTTCAGGTAGAACGCCTTCTTCGAGTTGCCCCACCGCTTGGCGAGAGCTCGAGGCAACGGCCAGCGGCGCTGCTGGGTGATCCGCCAATCGCGGATATCGGTCATCGCCACCGAAAGATCCTGTTCGAGGCTCGCCATGGGGCGCACCTCGGCGATGCCAGTCGAGCGGCGAATCGCGGCCGGATCTCCGGAGGTGTAAAGGACCTGCCAGTCGGGTTCGGATTCGCTCTTGGGTACCAGCAACAGGGCCGATTCGACGCTGCTCAACCCGGCGAGGCCGGTCAGATAGGTGAAGTCGTGATTGTCACTCGCGGGGACCAAGAACTCGAGTCGCCGGGGCTGGACCGTTTCGACCGAATAGACCAGCATCGCGCCGGCGGGAATCGCGGCCAGGACCCGGAGCCGCCGGCGGGCGAAGATATCGTTGAGGCGGGCGGTGTCCGGCCGAGCGAAGTCGATGAGGCGAGACAGCGAGTCCTCGCGACGAAAGTCGTAATCGGCCGGGGCCGAGAGCGGGACGGGTGGCGGCGGCGAGGCGGCACCGGCGAACAGCGCCGCGGCGCCCACCGCGATGAGGATTCTCGGTGACATGGTCGGCTCCAATCGGTATGCCAGATTATCGGGTAAGGCCCGTTTCGCGCAACCCGTCTGATCGTGGTCCCCACTGGGGACTAACCTCGGCTCAGCCTGGGTTTAACTTTCTGGTCGACACTCGCTGGGCGCCGGTTCGCTCAGGCGTCTTCTGCTCGGAGAATCACCATGCGATCCACCTTCCTCGTCGCCGCCTTCATGGCGAGCGTTGTCGCCGTCCATCCGTCGACGGCGCAACCGGCCGGCTTCGACTCGACCCACTTCCAGGGGAAGAGCTGGCGCAACATCGGCCCCAATCGTGGCGGCCGGTCGATCGCCGCGACCGGCGTCCGCGGCCGGCCGAACGAGTACTACTTCGGGGCGGTCGGGGGCGGGCTCTGGAAGACGACCGACGGCGGCACGTCGTGGGGCCCGGTGACGGATCGCCAGATCCGCAGCTCGTCGGTGGGGGCGGTGGCGGTCGCCGCCTCGCGGCCCGACGTGGTGTATATCGGAATGGGCGAGACGGCGTTCCGGGGCAACATCATGCAGGGCGACGGCGTCTACAAATCGACCGATGGCGGCAAGACGTGGAAGCACTCCGGCCTCGAGCGCGTTCAGGCGATCTCGCGGATTCGGGTCGACCCCACCAACCCCGACGTCGTCTACGTCGCCGCGTTTGGCAAACCCTACGCGCCGAGCGCCGAGCGGGGAGTGTACCGATCCCGGGACGGCGGCACGACCTGGGAACGGGTCCTCTTCCGCAACGACTCCACCGCCGCGGTCGATCTGGCGATCGATCCACTCAGTCCTCAGGTGCTCTACGCATCGCTCTGGCAGGCGTACCGACTGCCCTGGAAAATGTCGAGCGGCGGCGCGGGGAGCGGCCTGTTCAAGTCGATCGACGGCGGCACCACGTGGACCGAGCTGACCCGAAACCCGGGGATGCCCTCGGGGGTGATCGGTAAGGTCGGGGTGGCGCCGTCCGGGGCGGTCCCCAACCGGGTCTGGGCGATGGTCGAGAACGACTCGGGCGGGGTATACCGGAGCGACGATGGCGGGGCAACTTGGCGGCGGACCAATGGCGATCGCAAGCTCCGCCAGCGGGCGTTCTACTATTCGCGAATCTATGCCGACCCGAAACTCGGCGACCGGGTCTACGTGCTCAACACCGACATGTATCGTTCCGACGACGGCGGGGTGGCGTTCGACTCGATCATCCCGGCCCCGCACGGCGATCACCATGACCTGTGGATCGATCCGGACAACTCGGAACGGATGATCAACGCCAACGACGGGGGCGGCACGGTCTCGATCAACGCGGGCAAGACGTGGACCTCGGTGCTCAAGAGCCCGCTAGGTTGGACCTCGCTGGCATTCCCCACGGCGCAAGCCTATCGGGTCGCGATCACCAAGGACTTTCCCTACCATGTCTGCGGAGCCCAGCAGGACAACAGCACCTTCTGTCTCCCGAACCGAGGGTGGGATTTCCTCGACGTCGCGGCGGCGCAGGGCGACTACTTCTACGAGGTCGGCGGGGGCGAAAGCGGGTACATCGCGCCCGATCCGCGACAGCCCAACGTGTTCTACGCCGGCAGCCAGGGCGGCTACCTGACCCGATACGACCGGAGCACCGGGGAGCTTCGGGAGATCCAGCCCTATCCCCGATTCTTCTCGGGAGAGCCGGCCAGCTCGTTGCCGGAACGGTGGCAGTGGACTTACCCGATCGTATTCTCTCCGCGCAACCCGCGGATCCTCTACACCTCGTCTCAGCACCTCTTCAAGAGCGCCAACGAGGGTCAGACCTGGACGAAGGTCAGCCCCGATCTCACCCGGGGCGACCCGGCGACGTTAGGTCTTTCCGGTGGGCCGATCACCCACGACATGAACGGGCCCGAGATCTACGGGACGATCTTTACGGTAGCTCCGTCGTTCTTCGACACCCTCACCATCTGGACCGGCTCCGACGACGGCGTGGTCCAGTTGACCCGCGATGGGGGCCGCACTTGGCGGAAGGTCACCCCGCCGGGGCTTCCCGAGTTCAGTCGGGTCAGCCTGATCGAAGCGTCCCCCCACCGCCCCGGAACGGCCTACCTCGCGGCCAAGCGATATCAGTTGGACGATCGAGCGCCCTACCTCTACCGGACTCACGATTTCGGCGCGACCTGGACCAAGATCGTCGTCGGGATCCGCGAGGACGCCTACGTTCATGTCGTTCGGGAGGACCCGAAACGTCGTGGCCTCCTCTACGCCGGGACCGAGCACGGAGTGTATCTCTCCCCTGACGACGGCGACCACTGGGTCTCGTTGTCGCTCAACCTGCCCGACGTGCAGGTCCCCGACCTGGTGGTGGCCGAGCACGATCTGGTCATCGCCACCCATGGGCGCTCGATGTGGGTGCTCGACGACATCGAGTGGCTCCGCCAGTACGATCCCGCCATCCTCACGGCGGCGGCTCACCTCTATACCCCGAAGCCCGCGGTGCGCCGGGTCTATCCGGCGGTCTTTCACTACACGCTCCGAACGCCAGCCGATACCGTCCGACTCGCGGTCCTCGATTCGGCTGGGCGGGTGGTGCGGGAGTGGATCGGCACGGCGGCGACGACCGACAGCGCGGTGAAGGCCCAGATCAAGGCCGCCGCACAGAGTGATTCGTTGAAAGGGTGCGTCGCCGGGAGGGTCCAGCCGATCGTCGGTCCCCCGGTCCGGGCTGGCTTGAACCAGTTCACCTGGGACCTGACCTATCCCGGCCCCACGGTCTTCGACTGCATGATCATCTGGAGCGCCAATCCGCTGGCGGGGCCGAAGGCGCCCCCGGGCCGTTACGCGGTGCGGTTGGTCGCGAACGGGGTCACCATGACCAAGCCGTTCGTGCTCCGGCGGGATCCGCGTCTCAAAGGGGCCACCGACGCCGACTTGCACCGGCAGTTCGCCCTGGCGCGGTCGATTCGGGACCGAGAGTCGGCGGCCAATGAGGCCGTCGTGAAGATCCGGGTGCTGCGACATCGGGTGCGGGACCAGGCGCAGCGGGCGGGGCGTCCCGAGCTCGGACCGCTGGCGGATCGGATCGCTCAGCAGCTCACGGCCATCGAGGAGGAGTTGTATCAAGTCAGGAACCGAAGCGGGCAGGATCCGCTCAACTTCCCGATCAAGCTGAACAACCGCCTGGCCAAGCTCCGTGACTTCCTCGAGACAGGGGACGCTCGGCCGCCGGATGGATACTACACCGTGTTCCGGGAGCTGTCCGCGGAACTGGACCGCCACCTGGCGGCGCTCCGGGGCGTCGAGGAGAACGAGGTCCGGCAGCTCGACGAGCGGATCCGCTCGGGCGCCGAGCGACCAAGGCCGCTCAGGCGGTAGCTCCGGCGGCCGGCCGACCCCACTTGGTCCGGGTATACGCGATGCGGAACCCGTGGCGTTCCGCGTTGCGTTGCGAGCTGCTCCCCGGGCTGGCCACCATCATGGCGACGTCGCACCCCTGCGCCGACGCGTAGCGGAGTCGCGCGGCGAGGAGCGCGAGTTGAGCTCCGTGCCGACGGGCTGAGGGGATGGTGCTCGCTCCAGCGAGGAGTCCTACTCCGTCACAGATGCTAAGGGCGCCAGTCGCGATCGGCTGGCCGCCTCGCTCGGCGACGAACGCCAGCGCGTCGACGCGGCGAGCGGAGATCTCGGCGAGTCCGGCCATCACGGCGGCGTACTCCGTGAACTCGCTCCACCCTTCCAGCGAGACCGTCGCCCACAGGGCGGATTCCTCCGGAGCGGTCAGCCGGGTGGTCGTGGTCGGGTCGGTGGGTTCGGGAAACGGATCGGTGGGTCCGATCGATCGATAGAGCACACTGGAGTACTCGACTGGCCGGTACCCGCGGTCGCAGAGGATCTGAGGAAGCGCCGGATCCGCGAGAGGGCTGGTCTCGTGATAGACCGGCGAGTGGTGTCGGGCGAAGAAGGCCTCGATCCGATCGAGGTCCTCCCCCGAGGCCGGAGCGAACATCGCGAGTCCGAAGGTCTGGGTGCACGGCGAATCGACCCCATCGAACATGGCGTACGCCCCGGCGACCTCGATCCACTCTGCGCCGACGGCGGGGTGCCACCGAGCCCGAGCCTCGACGAAACGGGCGTTCGCGTCCGCTTCGGTCCGCTCGAGGCGCTTGGCGAGGGCGTGGTCGGCAAACGGGAACATGGGACCAAGAGTAGCTCCACCGCCGGGACGGTCACAAGCGCACTTGCGGTTGGCCCAACCGGCCGCGATCATGAGAGACGATGGCGAACGCGGTGACGACCCGTTCGAATCCTGATCCCACCGCAGCCATCCGTTTCGAACCACGGAGTCACCATGTCAACGCTCGCGCGCATCGTCGGGGCCGCCGTCATGCTGGCCGGCGTACTCGCTCCCACCGAGACTCTCGCCCAACCCCGGATCAACCCCGCGATCTTCGATTCGTTGCGGTGGCGCACGATCGGGCCGGAGGGCAATCGGTTCAGCTCGGCGGCTGGGATTCCCGGCAACACCCGGATCTACTACGTCGGTGCGGCCTCCGGCGGGATCTACAAGACCGTGGACGGCGGGGTGAATTGGTCGGCGATCTTCGACGCCCAGCCGGTCCAGTCGATCGGCTCGCTGGCGATCGCGCCATCCGATCCCAACGTCGTCTGGGCCGGGACCGGCGAAGGGAAGATTCGAAGCCACATCTCCCTCGGACAGGGCGTCTACAAGTCAACCGACGCCGGGGTGACGTGGCAGCTGATGGGGCTCGAGCAAACCGGCCGGATTCCACGAACCATCATCCATCCCACCAATCCCGACATCGTGCTGGTCTGCTCGCTCGGCCATGCCTACGGTCCGCAGCCCGAGCGCGGGGTGTTCCGGACCACCGACGGCGGGGTGACCTGGAACAAGGCGCTCTTCGTCGACGAGAATACCGGATGCTCCGACCTCGCGATGGATCCGTCGAACCCTCGGATTCTGTTCGCCGGGATGTGGCAACTCGAGATTCGGACCTGGGGGCGCACCAGCGGCGGGCCGGGCAGTGGGCTGTTCGTCTCCCGCGATGGCGGCGCGACCTGGAGCCGCCTCGTCGGCAACGGCTTGCCGACCAAGCCGGTGGGCAAGGTCGCGGTGGCCATCGCGCCTTCCAATCCGGCTCGGGTCTACGCCATGATCGAAACCGGTGACGGGATTCCGTGGAACGGGCAGCCCACCGAGAGCGGCCAGCTGTGGCGATCGGAGGACGGTGGCCGGCGGTGGCGGCTCATCAGTCGGGACCGCAACGCCATGGGCCGCGCCCACTACTACTCGCGGATGGCCGTGTCGCCGGCGGACGAGGACGAAGCCTATTTCCTGACCGCCTCGTTTGCCAAGAGCACCGACGGCGGCACCACCATCAGCGTGATGCAGCGCGCCGAGGCCCCCGGGGGAGACCATCACGACATCTGGATCGACCCCGGCAACGCGAATCGGATGATCGCGGCCCACGACCAAGGGCTGTCGATCTCGGAGAATCGCGGCAAGACCTGGTTCCGCCAGCGGCTCAGCAACGCCCAGATCTACCACGTGACCGTGGACAACGAGATCCCTTACAACGTCCTCGGCAACAAGCAGGACGAGCCGAGCTACCGGGGGCCGAGCAACAGCCGGGTGTTCAGTTTCTTCGGCGGGGGAGGAATCTCGCGAGGCATGTGGCATTCGGTCGGCGGGGGCGAAAGCGGCTGGGCCACGCCCGACCCGACCGACCCGAACATCATCTGGTCGACGGCGTCCGGGTCCGGGATGGTCGGCGGGATCGTGGTGCGTTTCGAGGAGAAGCGGCGCCAGTTCCGGAACGTGGAAGTGTGGCCCCAACAGGCCAACGGCCCCGCGGCCGACCTGCGCTATCGGTTCGTGTGGGACTCGCCGCTCCACATTTCGCCACACGATCACAACACCCTGTACGTCGGCAGCCAGCACGTCCATCGGACCCAGAATGGCGGTCAGAGTTGGCAGGTGATCAGTCCCGATCTCACCCTCAACGACAAAAGCCGTCAGGGCAGCTCCGGGGGCCTGACCCCGGACAACATCGGGGTCGAGTACGCAGGGGTGGTCTTCGGAATCGCCGAGTCGCCCCTGGAGAAGGGGCTCATCTGGGTCGGCACCAACGACGGCCTGGTCCAGCTGACCCGCGACGGCGGCACCACCTGGACCAACGTGACGAAAAACCTGCCGATGCTGCCGCCGTGGGGCTCGGTGCGAAGCATCGCGCCCTCACGGTTCGACGCGGCCACCGCCTACCTCACGGTCGATTTCCACCAGGTCAACAACCGGGACCCCTTCGCCTACAAGACGACCGACTACGGCAAGACGTGGCGGTCGATCACCAACGGCATTCCGAAGAGCATGCTGAGCTACGCCAAAGTGATCACCGAAGACCCGGTCCGCCGTGGCCTGCTCTATCTCGGGACCGAGAACGCCATCTATGTGTCGTTCGACGCCGGCGATCAGTGGTTGCCGCTCCAGACCAACCTCCCCCACGCGCCGGTCTCGGGGATCGTGGTCCAGGAGCATTTCAACGACCTGGTGATCTCGACCTATGGCCGGGGCTTCTGGATCCTCGACGACATTACCCCGTTGCGGCAGCTGACCCCGGACGTGTTGGCCGCGAACGTCCATCTGTTCACCCCGCGCGCAGCCTATCGGTTCCGACCGATCACCGCGCCGTCGACCACCTACGACGACCCGACCACCGGCCAGGACCCGGAGTATGGCGCCGCGATCAACTATCTGCTCAAGACGCCGGCCGGGAAGACTCCGGAGATCACCATCAAGAATGCCCAGGGCGAGATGGTCCGCACCCTGACGGGGACCAACGCGGCAGGGATCAATCGCGTCCACTGGGACCTCCGGGGCGTCCCGAGCGACGAGGTCCGGCTCCGGACCAGCCCGCTCTACGCGCCCCACATCGTCGCCGGGATCGACGGACGGATCGCCCCTGGCACCAACCGACTGTCGATCCTCCAACCGCCCGGCCGCTACACGGTAACGCTGTCGGTGGATGGTATCGAGCAGACCCAGACGGTGGAGGTCAGGAAGGACCCGAACTCCGGCGGGACCGAGGCCGACATCGAGGCGCAGATGGTGGTCCTCCGGGCCCTCCACCAAGACTTGAACGCGGCGGCCGCGATGGTCAAGCGGATCGAGGCGGTTCGGGTCCAGCTCGAAGGCCTGGCCCGGACGGTCACCGACTCGGCCGTGATCCGGAGCGCCGCGACGTTAGGTCAGCAGCTGATCGACCTCGAGATGAACCTGGTCGATCTCCGGCTGACCGGCGGGGGCCAGGACGGCGTCCGCTTCGGCTCGAAGCTGATTTCGAAGCTCGGCTACCTGGGGAATGGGCTGGCAAGCGGGGACTTCAAGCCGACCGACCAGCAGCTCGAAGTCCAACGGATCCTGGAGGAACAGCTTCGGGGCCACGGGACGGCGCTCGAGGCGCTCCTCCGGGCCGGTCTCGGCGCGCTCAACGATCTGCTGCGATCGCGCAACGTGACCAACATCATCGCGATGAGCCCCTAGAAGCGCAGGACATCCTCCATCGCCGCTTTGATGCCCTCGACCTGCGGGATGGTCACGTCCTCGATCTCGGGCGCGTACGCCACGAAGGTGTCGGTGGCCGCCACTCGGCGTACCGGGGCATCGAGCCAGCTGAAGGTCTCGTCGGCGATCCGGGCGGCGATCTCGGCGCCGTAGCCCCAGGACAGTGAATCCTCGTAGACCACCACGACCCGGCTGGTCTTCTTCACCGAGGTGAAGACGGTGTCCCAGTCGACCGGCGAGAGGGTCCGGAGATCGATCACCTCGACGCTCTTGCCCTGCTCTTCCTCCAGCGCCTTGGCCGCCACCAGCGAACGTTGCACCGTGGCGCCGTAGGTCACCACGGTGAGGTCGGTGCCCTCGCGGACCACCTTGGCCTTGCCGAGCGGGATGAGGAAGTTGGGGCCGGGGTTGGGCGCTTTGTTGTAGGTCTGTCGATAGAGATGCTTGTGCTCGAGGAAGAGGACCGGATCCTCGCAGCGAATCGCGGTTCGGAGAAGGCCGTTCGCGTCGAGAGCGGTGGCCGGACAAACGACCCGGAGACCCGGGACCGCGGTGAATATCGAAGCACCCGTCTGCGAATGGTACGGCCCGCCACCCTTCAAGTAGCCGCCGTAGGTGACCCGGACCACGACCGGCGCCGGCCAGGCATTGTTGGAGCGCCACCGCAGCGTCGCCAGCTCGTTGCGCAGCTGCATGTACGCGGGCCAGATGTAGTCGAAGAACTGAATCTCGACCACCGGCTTGAGACCCCGAGTGGCCAGCCCGATGGCCCGGCCGATGATGTTCGCCTCCGCCAGGGGTGAGTTGTAGACCCGATTGCTCCCGAATGCCTTCTGGAGCCCGTGGGTCACCTTGAACACCCCGCCCTTGCCCTTCACTTGCCCGAGATACTGCTCCCGGCTCACATCGGCGACATCCTCGCCGAAGACCACGATCCGGGGGTCGCGGACCATCTCGTCCTTCATGCAGGCATTGAGCAGGTCGACCATCGTCGTCGGCTCGCCCGAGAACTTGGGATCGTCTTCGGTGTCGAACTGCTCCGAGGTCGGATCGACGTCGGGGCTATAGACGAACTGGTACACGGTGTTGGCGGCGGGTTGCGGCGAGGCGAGCGCCGTGGCGGTCGCGACGTCGACCTCGTCCTCGACCTCTTGCTTGATCCGATCGATCTCCGCGTCGGTCGCGATCCCCTGGGCCGCCAGGTACTTCGGGAACGTCAGAACCGGATCGCGCGACGCCTCCTCTTCCCGCTCCGAGGCCGGCTTGTAATTCACCTCGTCGTCGGACAGTGAGTGGCTGTAGGGGCGGATCACGTGGGCGTGCACCAAGGCCGGCCCCTTCCGCTGCCGGGCATAGTCGACGGCCTTCTGAAGCACGTCGTACGAGGCGAGCGGATCGCAGCCATCGACCTCCTGGACGAACAGCCCGGGGAACCCGGTCACCAGCTTGGAGATCGAGCCGCCGGCCGTGTTCACCTCGATCGGGACCGAGATGGCGTATTTGTTGTCCTCGACCAGGTACACCAGCGGGAGTTTCAGGTTGCAGGCCGTGTTCAGGGACTCCCAGAACTCGCCCTCGCTGGTGGTCCCGTCGCCGGTCGTCACCAGAACGACCTCGTCGCCGTGAATCGGCTTGTCGCCGTCGGGGATCTTGTCGTTCTGCGCATAGCGGAGCCACGCCTCGGCCGCGCCGACCGCCTGGAGGAATTGGGTTCCGGTCGGGCTCGAGGTGCTGACGATGTTGAGCGCCTGGTGTCCCCAGTGGGACGGCATCTGGCGCCCGCCCGAGTTGGGATCGTCGGCGGCCCCGACGGAGGAGAGGAGCATCTCGGTCGCGGTCATCCCGAGACCGAGGCAGTAGGCCCGATCGCGGTAGTACAGATACGACCAGTCGTACCCGGCCCGGAACACCTTGGAGGCCGCCGCCAGGACGCCCTCGTGGCCCGCCCCCGAGATCTGGAAGAAGATCTTGTTCTGCCGCTTGAGCTGGACTTCCTTGTCGTCGAGGCGCCGCGAGAGCAGCATGATCCGGTAGAGATCGAGCAGGTCGGCCTTTTCGAGGCGGGCCGCCGTCCGGGCACGCGGGGACGTTCTGGTTGCCATAGCGTCGGGATACCAGTTCAGTGGCAGGTTCGAAGGACGGTGAAATCGTTGCAAGAATTTAGCCGCTGGCACCGCCAACCGCGACCCGTCCCGTCGACGAGCCACCCCAGATCGATGAACGAACCTGCACGAGGGAACGGACCGAGGACGCCCGGATGGGCCGGAATCAGGATCCGCATTGAGCTCGAACAATCGGTCGGGCCGGGGAGAACCGAGCGACCTCCTCGAAACCCGCCCGTTGGAACGACGCGAGGGTTCCGGTCCACAGGAACGTGTCCGGCGCCTTGGTCGCCCACGGAATGACCGGATAGCCCTCCACGACGCGGCCGCCGTGGCGGGCGGCGAACCGGACCGCCGCTTCGAGCATCGCCGCCGCGATGCCCCGACGGCGATGGTCCTTTCTGACGAACAGGCAGCTGACTGACCAGACCGGCGTGTCGTCCACCGGCCGGAGCACCCGGCTTCGAGCCAGCACCGGATACTCCAATCGAGGCGCCACCGCGCACCACGCCACCGGCTCCTTGCCCTGGTACCCGAGGAGACCGGGCGGGACGCGCCGAGCGGTCAAGCGCCGGAGGGCGGCGCGATTGGGGGCCCCCTTCCCGGCGACCCATGCCGAGCGGGGTCGGCGCCAGGCCATGCACCAGCATCCCCCGCAGGCGCCCCGCTCGCCAAACAACCGCTCGAGGTCCGGCCACCGGGCCCGAGTGGCCGGACGAACCAGCAGGGCGGAAGGACTCACCGCCGCCGCCAGGCCGCCAGCGACACGATCGCGAGCACCACGATCGCGGGCACCGGTGGCCGCAGCCAGGGTACCGTGGCAAGCAGGGTCAGCCCGATCAACACCGGCCCCATCATCAGGGCGACCCCAGCGCCGCCTAACGTCGATCGCAAGGCCCCGCCGAGGCTCGCCCCGAACATCACCACGCCGGGCAGCAATCCGACAACCATCTGGAACTCGCGGCTCTGAACGAGGATGCCCGCCTCGGGGAGACCGGTCGCGCCGGCATACCGAAACCGAATCAACGCCAAGACGGCCGTCACCACGATCGCCGTCCCCAAGGCGAAGGCGGCCCCGAGCACTCGGCTCGACCGAGTGGCGCCGATGGCGCCGCCCACGGCGCCGAGCCCCGCGGCCAACGGCGTCAGCACCAAGGCGTACGCGGCCGCCGGCCCACTGACCACCACGCCGAGCCCAACGCCAAGCAGGGCCCCCAGCAGCGCGCCGAGCGGGGAGACTCGGCGTCTCACCGCAGCTTGGTCATCCGCCGAATCGCCTCGAGCTTCTCGAGGGCGCTGGTGCCCGGCTTGGCCGCCGCCGGGGCCACGGTGAAGAGGTCCCGAATATCGAGCAGCACCTCCATCGTCAACTGATCCCGGACGTAGGCGCAATCGAGCTCGGCCATTCGGCTCGGGTCGTCGGTCGTTCTGGCCCGGTCGTAGGATTCGCGGTAGATGGTCTCCAAGTTGGCCAGAATCTGATCGCGAGCACGCATGGCGGTGGACGTCCCAATCGGCGAGAAGGAGTTAGTTTGTAACCTCGACCTTAAGATATCGCATTCCGAGTCGGGAGGGTTCCCATGTCGCTCACCGGGAAGACGGTCCTGTTCTTCGCCGCCAACTGGTACGAGGATCTGGAGTTGTGGTACCCCAAGATCCGGCTCGAAGAGGAAGGGGCGGAAACCGTGGTGGCCGGCCTCGGCGAGAAGACCTATCAAGGCAAGCGAGGCTATCCGATCACGGTCGACGCCAATGTCGACGACCTCGCGGCCTCCGATTTCGACGGGCTGGTGATCCCGGGCGGCTACGCGCCGGACATCCTCCGACGCTCTGCCAAGGTGCTCTCTCTCACCAAGGAGATCTACCTGGCCGGCAAACCGGTCGCTTTCATTTGTCACGCCGGCTGGGTGCCCATCTCGGCTGGCATCGTCCGCGGCAAGCGGGGCACCAGCGTCGGCGCGATTCGCGACGACCTCGTCAACGCCGGGATGGTGTGGGAAGACAGCCCGGTCGTGGTCGATGGCAACCTGATCTCGTCGCGGACACCCGCCGACCTTCCCCAATTCTGTCGCGCCTTGCTCGCGGCCCTGCGGTAGGAACCCATGCGCGCTCCTCTCGTCCTCCTTCTCCTGAGCCTCACCGCCGCCGGCGCCGACGCCCAGAAGCCGCGGGGTCGCGCCCTTGGCATCCCCTTCCGAGGCACCACCGGACCGAACAACGCGATCACCGACGTGAGCGGCGTCGCGGTCGGCCACACCACCATCATTCAGGGTGACGGGAAGCTGATTCCCGGTCAGGGGCCGATCCGCACCGGCGTCACGGCGATCCTGCCTCGCCCCCGGGGGAATTGGGATCCGGTCTTCGCCGCCACGTTCAACCTGAACGGCAACGGCGACATGACCGGGGTCAACTGGATCAAGGAATCGGGGTTCCTCGAAGGACCGGTGTTGCTGACCGGTACCCACAGCGTCGGCACCGTGCGGGACGCCGCGATCCGCTGGCAGGTGGAGAGCGGCCGCGATTTCCTCTTCACCTACCCCGTCGTCGCCGAAACGTTCGATTTCATGAACGATGCCAACGGCGAACACGTCAAGGCTCACCACGCGATCGAGGCGCTCAACGCCGCCAAGCCCGGTCCGGTGCAGGAGGGGGCCGTCGGCGGCGGCACCGGGATGGGGTGCAACGGATTCAAGGGCGGGATCGGCACCGCATCCCGAGTCCTTCGGCCCGAGCAGGGCGGCTACGTCGTCGGAGTGTTGGTGCAGTGCAACTTCGGGGGAGATTTCACCGTGCTCGGCGTGCCGGTGGGACGGGAGATCACCGACCTGGGCACCTGCACCACCCTTCCGCAGCCGTTGTCGCGCGAATGGACCCGGAACATCCCGCCCTGCCCGGCCTCCGGCGGCGGTTCACGCCAGGAGGGCGCGGGCAACGCCCACGGCGGCCGGGGCTCCATCGTGGTGGTGGTGGCCACCGACGCGCCGCTGCTTCCGCACCAGCTCGAGCGGGTGGCGCGTCGGGTCGGCATCGGCATCGGCCGACTGGGAAGCTGGGCGAGCAACTTCTCCGGCGACCTGTTCCTGGCCTTCTCCACCGCCAACCCGAAGGCGGGGGCCGCCACCGGAACGCCGGCCCTCGTCATGCTGCCCAACGACCGGATCGATCCGATCTTCGCCGTCACCATCGACGCCACCGAGGAGGCGGTCGTCAACGCGATGCTGGCCGCTGAGACGATGACGGGCGCCGACGGGATCCGCGAATATGGCCTTCCCGGCGACCAGCTGGTGGCGGTCCTCCGCAAATACAACCGAATGAAATAGGCGCCGTATGTCGCTCGCTCAATGCCAGCACCGGGTCGACGCGTGGATCTCCCGGTTCGAAGAGGGCTACTTCCACCCGCTGACCAACATGGCCCGCCTGACCGAGGAGGTCGGCGAGCTGGCTCGGGAGGTCAATCATCGCTTCGGCCAGAAGACCAAGAAGGCGACCGAGCCCGAGGGCGATCTCGCCATGGAGATGGCCGACATCCTGTTCGTCCTGATCTGCATGGCCAACCGGGAGAAGATCGACCTCCAGGAGGCGTTCGATCGGATGATGACCAAGGTCGACCAACGCGACACGACCCGGTGGACCCTCAAGCCCCCCAGCTGATGCGACTCTACTCCGATCTCGCCGAATGGTGGCCGTTGCTCTCCCCGCCGAGCCACTATCCTGAGGAAGCGGCCCATCTCCTCGACCGGCTCCCCCCGCCTCGAGATCCGAAGCCGACCCTGCTCGAATTAGGCTCCGGCGGAGGGAGCCTCGCGTTCCACCTCAAGACTCGTTTCGAGCTGACCCTGACCGACCTCTCCGCGGAGATGCTGGCGGTCAGCGCCCGGGTCAACCCCGGCATCGAGCACCGGCAGGGTGACATGCGAACCATCGACCTCGGCCGCGAGTTCGACGCGGTGGTCATTCACGACGCGGTCGCCTACATGGTGGACCTCGGCTCGCTCCGCGCCGCGCTCGGCACCGCGGCGCGCCACTGCAAGCCGGGCGGGACGGTCGCCGTCCTCCCGGACTGTATCCGGGAGACGTTCACGGAATCGACCGAAGCCGGGGGTGAGGACACCAGCGACGGTCGGGGGCTTCGCTACCTGGAGTGGTGTTGGGATCCCGACCCGACCGATCACAGCTATCGGGTGGCTTACTCGTTGATCCTCCGGGAAGTCGACGGCACCGTTCGCCACGAGCTCGACGTGCAACAGCAGGGTGTGTTCTCGCTGGACGAATGGTTGGCGAGCTTCGAGGCGGTCGGACTGTCGGCCCGGTGGGAGGTGGATCCTTGGGCCCGGACCATCTTCATCGCCACCAGGCCCCGTTAGGCGCTATTCCCACTTCCGTGGCGCGGAAGTGAGCTCTTTGAGGAGGGCTTTGAAGCTGTCGTAGCGATCGGTCTCGATGTGACCCACCTCGACCCCGTGACGAATCGCGCAGCCCGGTTCGGTCAGGTGGTGGCAATCGGCGAACTTGCAGTGGTCGATCAGGCGGCGCATCTCGGGAAAACAACGAGCCAGCTCCCGGGGCTCGATGCCCCACAGACCCACGTCGCTGAATCCCGGAGTATCGACCAGGAACCCGCCCCGGTCGAGCGGAACCATCACTGCGGTCACCGTGGTGTTCTTGCCGCGCTGGATTTTGGCGGAGATCTCCCCGGTCTTCAGCGAGAGTCCCGGTTGAATTCGGTTGAGGAGGCTCGACTTGCCCACCCCGGACGGCCCGGTCAACAGGGTCGCCTGGCCGGTGATCTCGGCCGCGAGTTCGTCGATACCCTCCCCCGTCCGGATGCTGACTGGCCAGACCGGATAGCCCGCCGCGCGAAGCCGGTGGCTCAGGTCGGCATGGGTGGTGAGATCGATCTTGGTGATCACGACGCCCGCGGGAATCTCGTTGGCCTCGGCGATCACCAGGAGGCGATCGATCAACCCGAGATTGGGCTTGGGGCTTGCCACCGAGGCGAGGACGAGGACCCGATCGAGGTTGGCGGCGACCGCCCGGGCGCCCCGCCCGCTGGGACTTCGCCGTTCCAGCACGTTGCGACGAGGCTCGGCCGACACGATCGCGGCGGTTCCGTCGAGGCGATCGAGCACGACCCGGTCGCCGACGACCACCCGATCCCGATCCTCCCGTTTCGCCTTGCCGCGGAGCACGGCGGCGACCTCCCCCGTCGAGGTGGCGACGCGGTAAGTCGAGCCCGATCGAGCCAGCACCAGACCTCGACGGGGCACTACCAGCCCTCGGGTCGGGCGCGGATCGCGTCGTCGAGCGCGGCCTTCACGTCAAAGAGCGACAACGCGCCGAGGCGACGTTGCGCCTCGTCAGGGCTCGCCCCGAAGGCGAGGTAATCGGTCTCCACATGGCCGACAGGCTGGCCACCCGCTGGATCCCACCGGATGAACAGCAGGGCAGCTCCGTAGCGTCCCTGCTCGTCGGGCTGATCGGCTAGGTAGGGGGCACAGGAATAGGCGTGCCCGTCGATCCCGCCGAAAGCGGCCGAGCGCTCGTGCTTCGCCATGTACCCACCCAGCGTGAGCTCGGGAGAGATCAAGATCGGGTCCTCGATAGCCGATAGCGGCCACGCAAGCTAATACTTGACAACATGTTATCAAACTGCAGCCGAGCCCGTTCGCGCCGGTCAGTCGGCACCAGCGCGGGCCTTAAGCAGGGTGAGGCGGGCTTCGCATCCGGACCCGTCGAGGCGGTTGACCAACGTCAAATGGCCGCCGTGCGCCTCGACGACCTGACGACACAATACGAGCCCGATCCCCGATCCGTTGGGCTTGGTAGTGTAGAACGGAACGAACAGGTTGGTGGTCGACGAGAGGCCCGGGCCCTCATCCCGGACCAGGAGGTTCACGGCGCCTTCCTTTTCGGTCCAGGACAGGGTGACCGTGCCGGCGCCCTTCTCGAGAGTCGCCTCGACAGCGTTCTTGACCAGATTGATGAGCACTTGGTCGAGCTGATCGCCATCGGCCTGAATGGTCAGTTCCGGGCCAGGCTCCACCTTCACCGGCAACCGGGTCTCGAGCTCGGCCACCCTGCGGGCCCACGCCGCGACGTTGACCGGGCCGAAGGTGGGTGGCGGGAGCTTGGCCAGTCGGGCGTAGGAACTCATGAAGCGGTTCAAGGAATCGGCCCGGGCGGCCACCACGTCGAGGCCGCGGCGGAGGTCCTCCTCGTAGTCGGGCGCCCGGGGAGTGCGATCGAGCAGGTTGGTGAGGGTCCCGGCCACGCTTTTGATGGGCGCGAGGGAGTTGTTGATCTCGTGGCTCAGGACCCGGACCAGCCGCTGCCACACCTGGCGCTCTTCGGACCGCAGCACCCGGCTGATGTCGGTCAAGACCAGCAGCTCGAGGGGCAGGCCGCCTTGGCGGAATCCGCGCCGCCGAAGTTCCCAGCGCCCGCTCCCGATACCGGCAAAACTCAGGGTCACGATCCGGGGCGTCTCTCCGGCGAGACACTGCTCGAGGCCGAGAAACGTGGCGGTTCGGCCGAGGACGCGCTCGATGGGCAGCCCGAGGAGGCGTTCCCCGGATTTGTTGGCGACCCGGAGCACGCCGTCGGCGTCGAAGGCGAACACCGCGACGTCGATCTCCTCCATCAAACGCTTGAGGAGGGCGTCCGCCTCGAGGGCGCCCAACCGCTGCTCCTTGAGGGTCTCGCTCAGCGCGTTCATCTCCCGCCGGACCGAACCGAGCACGTCGCTGCCCTCCTCGGCACGGGCGCGGATGGTGAAATGCCCTTCCCGGAGACCGGCGAGGATGTTGGCGATGACCTGGAGCGGCCGAATGACCCGGAGTTGTGCCGCGCGGGCGATACCGAGCCAGGCGGCCAACACCAGGCCGAAGATGGTGCCCTTGAACAGACCGGAGGCGGGGCTCTGCCAGAGGAGAACCCCGGCGAGGACGAGGGCGGGAAGACCGGCCAACAGCGCGAGGACCAGGATCTTGCGGTCGTGCGCCAGTCGGGTCGGCACTCGTCAGCCGCTCATGACGCGGTGATTCCGTAGCGCTGGAGCCGCCGGTAGAGAGCGGATCGGCTGACGCCGAGGGCTTTGGCGGCCGCGCTCACGTTGCCGTCGGCGCGCGCGAGAGCCTCCTTGATCGCGTCGCGCTCGAGCTCGTCGAGGCTCTTCGGCCCGGTGGGGGACTCGGCCGGGTCGCCCCGAAACAGGGCCAGGTCGCCCACCTCGATCCGGTCGCCCTGAGACAGCAGCACGGCGCGTTCGACCGAGTGGTCGAGCTCGCGAACGTTGCCGGGCCACGGATAGGATCGAAGGGCCAGGATCGCGTCGTCGGAGAATCCCCCTTGGGCCCGCTGGTAGCGCTTCGCGTAACGCTCGAGGAAGTGGACCGCGAGCGGGAGAATGTCCTCCCGGCGATCGCGCAGTCTCGGTAGGTGGATCTCGATCGTGTTGAGCCGGAACAAGAGGTCTTCCCGAAACCGCCCGGTTTGTACTTCGGCACGCAGGTTGGCGTTGGTCGCGGCGATGACCCGGACGTTGACCCGTTTGGTCACCGAGGAACCGACCCGTTCGATCTCTCCGGTCTGGAGCACCCGCAGCAGTCGCGCCTGCTGGCTCAGTCCGATGTTGGCGATCTCGTCGAGGAAAAGGGTGCCGCCATCGGCCATCTCGAACCGCCCGATCCGATCGGCCTTGGCGTCGGTGAAGGCGCCCCTGATGTGGCCGAACAGCTCGCTTTCGAAGACGCCTTCGGGGAGTCCACCGGCGTTGACGATGACCAAGGGCTTGTCCTTCCGGTTGGAGGCGGCGTGGATCCAGCGTGCCACCACTTCCTTCCCGGTTCCGTGCTCGCCGGTGACGAGCACGTTGGCGTCGCTCGGGGCGATCCGTTCCATCACCTGGAGGATCGGTCGCATCACCGGTGACTCGGCGATCATCTCCGGGAGACCCTCCTTGCGGAGGAGGCGGTTCTCCTGCTCGAGCCGTTGCGCGCTTCTGAGCGCCCCGGCCAGCTCAATGTGGTTGCGCAGGGTGGTCAGCAACCGGGCATTGTCCCAGGGCTTCTCGATGAAGTCGCGGGCGCCGATGCGCATCGCCTCGACGGCCTTGTCGACGCTGCCCCAGGCCGTCATCACGATGATGGGCAAGGTCGGATCAATGGCCCGGATCCGAGAGAGGAGATCGAGGCCCTCCCGGCCGCTGGTGGTGTCCCGGGTGTAGTTGAGGTCGATCAGCGCCGCGTCGACCTGCTGGCGATCGAGAATCGCGATGACGCCTTCCGGCACGTTCGCGGTGACGGTGCGAAAGCCTTCCGCCTTGAGGAGGAGGCGGAGGGCTTCGAGGACGTCGGGTTGGTCGTCGGCGACGAGGACCAGCGGCGTCACCGGATCCGTTCCTCGCCGACCACCCAACCGTCCTTCAGCTGGATGATCCGGTTGCCGAACATCGCGTTCTCGCGCGAGTGGGTGACCTGGACGATGGTGGTCCCTTCCTGATTGAGCCGGGTGAAGAGTTCCATGATCTCCCGGGCCTGGTCCGAATGGAGATTGCCGGTCGGCTCGTCGGCCAGGATCAGCTTCGGCTTGGCCACCACCGCCCGGGCGACGCCCACCAGCTGTTGCTGGCCGCCCGACAACTGGTTCGGGAAGAGGTCCTTCTTCCCGACGATCTGGAACCGGTCGAGAATGTCGGCGACCATCGCTTGACGCTCGCTGCGCCCGTAGTCGCGATAGGTGAGCGGGGTTTCGATGTTTTCGTAGACGGTAAGGCTGTCAATCAGGTGATACTGCTGAAAGACGAAGCCGACGTACTGCTTGTTGATCTCGGCTCGGTGCTTCGGCTTGAGGGCGTGGACCGGCTCGTCGAGGAACCAATACTCACCGGTCCAGCTCGCGTCGAGCATCCCGAGGATGCCGAGCAGGGTCGACTTGCCGGCGCCCGAGGGGCCCATGATGGTGACGAACTCGCCTTGGCGAAGATCGACGTTGACCTGCCGCAACACATAGGTGCGGGTCGGTCCGGTTTGGAAGAACTTCTCGATGTTCGCCAACCGCAGCATAAAGGTGTCGGTGATCGGGGAAAGAGGGATGACGGGCCGCGGGAGAAAGATTACCCGGGCCGCGGCGACCGGCGCCAGGCGCCGGTGGCCACCGGTGTCAGTCGGCCTTCAGGGTGCCCACCGGATCGACCCGAGCGGCTCGCCGGGCGGGCATCGCCGCCGCGCCCACGGCCACGGCGACCAAGAGCAGCGCCACCGCCGTGAAGGTGACGGGATCGGCAGGCTGGACGCCAAAGAGCTGTTGCCGGAGCAGGTTGGCGACCGCGAGGGCAAGACCCGTCCCGACGGCGATCCCGACCGCCACCAGCCTGGTGGCTTGCCCGACCACCAAGCGAACTACCTGACCCGTGAGGGCACCTAACGCCACCCGGATGCCGATCTCCCGGGTCCGTTGGCTGACCGAGAAGCTCAGGACGCCGTAGAGACCCAACGCCGCCAGGGCCAGGGCCAGGAGGCCGAGCCCGGCCAACAGCCTGGCCCCGGTCGATTGGATGAACATCCCGGCTTCGGCGTGCTCGGCCATCGAGCGCGGATCGAGGACCGGCAGATTGGGATCGATCGATTGGAGGGCGGCGCGGACCGGTTCGATCAGGCTTCGCGGCTCGACCGAGGTCTTGAGCACCAGACTGAACTCGGCCTCGAGCCGCTGGCTCACGGGGAAGTAATTGTAGGGAATCGGCTGCTCGCCGATCCGCTCGAGCGTCACGTTCGGCGCGACGCCGATCACGGTCCAAGTTCGACCGTTGGTCCGAAGGGTGGCGCCAATCGGATCGCGCCGGGGCCAGAACCGGTCCACGTAGGCCTGGTTGACCACCGTGACGAGCGGGCTGGTGGTCCGGTCGTTGACCGTGAAACCGCGACCCGCGATCAGCCGGATGCCCATCGCCTCGAAGTAGTCGGGGCCGACCAGGGCCCGCTCGACCGACATGTTCTCGTCCTGACTCGGCTGGTACCCTTCGGGCTCGTTGGTGCTCGAACTGTGGCCGCCCAAGCTCAGCGGCAGGTCCGTCGTGAGGCTGGCAAGGGTCACTCCCGGCACCGCCCGGAGCGCCTCCAACATCCGATCGAAGGAGGCGGCCGAGGTGGAGTCGTTCATCCCGGCGAACTGGAAGCTGGTACCCGCCACCAGCACCCGGTCGGCGCCATGGAACCCGGGATCGGCCGTTCGGGCGGCACTCAGGCTTCGAATGAAGAGGCCGGCGGCAACCAGGGCGACCAGGGAGAGGGATACCTGCGCCACGACGAGCGAGCTTCGAAGCCAGGATCGAGCCGAGGTTGGGGTGGCGTCCTTGAGGGAGGTGACCAGCGAGGGGCGGGACGAGCGGATCGCCGGCACCAGACCCACCAGCATGGCGGTGCCGATCGTCGCCACCGCGCTCAGGGCCACGACCCGGAGATTGAAGTTGCCGGTGAGGTTGATCGGATACGGTAATGCTGGCATGAGGGCCGCCAGGAGCCCGCGAGCCCACGAGGTCACCAGCAGCCCGGTGAGGCCACCCATCACCGCCAACACCAGACTCTCGGTCATCAGCTGCCGGATCAGCCGCCACCGATCGGCACCCAGGGACAACCGGAGCGACAGCTCCTTCGACCGCCGGACGGCGCGGACCAGCTGGAGGTTGGCGATGTTGGCGCAGGCGATCAGCAGGATCACCGCGGCAAGGCCGAAGAGGGTCAGGAACAGGGGCCGGACGAACCGCCCGGCACCGGATTCCGCGAACGACTCGATCCCGGCGATCACTGGAGTCTCGTCGCCCTTGGCCTTGGAAACCTGGCCGCTGACGGTCTCGGCACCCGCCGTGATCTGGGCCAGGGTGACACCATCGCCAAGCCGGATCAACCCATTGAGCCACTGCCAACCATCCTGGGTCAGCGACGTGTTGCCGGGGTCGAGGATCGGGACCGTAGTCACCGGCAGCCAGATGTCGAACGACAGGCCGGCCGTCGAACCGCGAAACACCCGGGGGAGCACGCCGACCACGGTGAAGCCGCTGCCGTTGATGAGTATCTGCCGGCCGATGGCCTGGGGGTCGCGGCGGAAGGCGCGCTCCCAAGTGGTTTCCGAAATCACCACGACCGGGGCCGCCGCTGCCTCGTCGGCGAGTGTGAGCGGCCGTCCCGCGATGGTCCGGACCCCGAGCACCTCGAAGAAGTTCCCCGAGACCTGCTCGCCGAAGGCGCGTTCGGGACCGTACCCGTCGGTCCGGATGCTGAACTGCCCCATCCCGCGGACGGCCAACTGATCGAACGGGCGGCCGGCGGCCCGCCAGTCCTGGAAGCGAGGGTACGACACGCTCCAGGTGGCTCCGCCGGGTCCTTGGGTGTGCACCGAGGCCAGCCGATTGGAGGCCGTCACGCCGGGAAGGGGATTGATCAGGAACGAGTCAACCCACGAATAGGCCGTGGTGGTGGCGCCGATACCGACGCCTAACGAGAGGTCCACCACCACAGTGAAGCCGGGGGCCCGGAGCAGGCCTCGAATGGCGTAACGCAGCTCGTTCACCGCGACTCCTAGTCGGATTTGAGGGCTACCAGCGGATCGACCGCGGCGGCCCGCGAAGCGGGCACCAGAGAGGCGACCAGCGCGATCCCACCTAGCAACAGCACGACCGCGCCGAACGTCAGCGGATCGACTGGGGAGAGCCCGAGCAGGAGGCCTTCCAACAGCTGACCGGCGGCCACCGCGAGACCCACTCCGACCGCCGCCCCGATCGCGGCGATCGTGAGGCCCTGCCGGACGATCATGCCGGTGACGTCCCTGGTAACCGCGCCAAGGGCGACTCGGACCCCGATCTCGCGAGTTCGCTGGCTCACGGTGAATGCCATCACCCCGTAGAGGCCGATGCTGGCCAAGAGCAGCGCCACCGCCCCGAACAACGCCAAGGTGCGCGACCCCACCTCCTGGCCCACCGTCGACTGCTGCATCTGCTCCCGCATCGAGCGCGGGTCGAGAAAGGGGAGGTCGGCGTTGGCTTTCGCGAAGGCGGCGCGAGCGCTGGCGATCACCGACGTCGGTGCCCCGTCGACCCGAACATGCACGGTGAAGGAGGGATCGAAATCCTGGGCCCAGGCCCGGTAGATCAGCGGGAACGGTCGATCGGTGAGGGTGCGGTACTTCCCGTCCTTGGCGACCCCGACCACCGTCGACCAGGTGCCGAACTGGCGGATCCGCTGTCCGACCGCGGTGCCGCCGGGCCAGAAGCGCCGGGCGAACGTCTCGTTGACGATCACCACCGGGCTCGCCGCGCGATCGTCCGCCGGGGCGAATGATCGACCGGAGACCAGCGGTATCCCCATCGTCTCGAAGTAGCCGTCGGATACCCGGGTGTAGATCTGACTCCGCTCTTCGTCGGGATCGGCCGCACGGCCCTCGATCTCGACATCGGCCGAGCTGCAGCAGGACCAGCCTAACGGCACGAAGGTGCCGACCGCCGCCCCCCGGACCCCTGGGATCGCCCGGAGACCCTCGAGCAGCCGCGTCATGGTCTCCTGGCCGTCCCGGTCGTCGAGCCCGGCGATGGTGAAATCGGTGTCGACAAGCAAGAGCGAGTCCGGCGCCCGGAACCCGGGATCGAGCGCCCGGGACCGGTCGATCGCCCGGAGGAACAGGCCGGCGGTGGTGAGGGCCACGACCGCCAGGGCCACCTGACCCCCGACCAGGACCGAACGGACCCGCCCTCGTGGCCCGCCGCCCCCACCGAGATGACGGAGCACCGCGATCAGGTCGGTGCGGGAGGCCCGAATGGCGGGCCAGAGGCCGAAGACGAACACCGTGATCACCGTCACGCCCAGCGCGAAGAGAAGGACTCGTCCGCTGACCAGGAAGTCGGAAGCGATCGGATAGGGAACCGGCGGGACCAGGGCCATGATGCCCTGTCGCCCGAGTTGCGCGCACAAGAGGCCGATCGCTCCGCCACCCACCGCCAGAAGCGCGCTCTCGGTCATCAGTTGCCGAACCAATCGCCGGCGGGCCGCGCCCAACGCCAATCGCACGCCGATCTCCCGCTCCCGGGATTGGGCCCGGATCAGGAGCAGGTTGGCGACGTTGGCGCACGCGATCAGGAGCACCAGCCCAGTGACGACCAGCAACGCCGCGAAGACCGGCTTCATCGTCGCCGGCGCGCCTTGGGCATCGATCGGCTCGACGATGGCGAGGTTACCGACGTCGGGGAAGATCTGCTCCAGGTCCCGGCCGACTCGGGCCATGTCGTCGCGAGCGCCGGCGAGGGACACTCCCGGTGCGAGGCGAGCGATTCCTTCGAGGAAACCCGACCCTCGTTCGCCGAGCCGATCGACGCCAAACAGCGCCCGATACGTGGTCACCGGCAGGTAGACGTCGAGGTTGAGCCCGACGTAGGCGCCCCCGAATCGGGGCGGCATCACCCCGACCACCTCGAAGCTCTGGCCGTTGACCACCACGGTCCGGCCGACGAGCCCGGGATCGGCCCGGAACCGGCGACTCCAATATTCGTGGCCCAGCACGACCACCGGCAAAGCGCCAGCCTCGTCCTCCAGCCGCATCGTTCGGCCGAGCCGGGCGCGGGTGCCCAGAACGTCGAAGTAGTTGCCCGAGACCAAAGCACCCCAGGCCCGGTCCGGCGCCTCGCCGTCGCGCTCCCGGACCCCGAACTGCTGCAGCGACATGGCGGCGAGCCCGGTGAACGTCTGGTTGCGCTCTCGCCAATCCCGGAACGTCGGGTACGATATCGCGAGGTCGGTTCCATGCCGGTTGGTGGCTCGAACGAGCGCCAGTCGATCGGCCTCGGGGACGATCGGGAGCGGATTGAGGATGAATCGATCGGTCCAGGTGTAGACCGTCGTCACCGAACCAATACCGATCCCCAACGAGACGATCGCCACCAAGCTGATGCCGGGAGTCTTGAGCAGGGTGCGGACCGCGAACCGCAAATCGGCCAAGAGGGAGCGCATCGTGGGGTCCCTATTCCGCGCGGAGCGCCTCGACCGGGTCGACGCGGGTGGCCCGTCGCGCCGGCACCAGACAGGAGATGATCGCCACCACGATGAGGACGAGCGGTGCCACCGAGAATGCGACCAGGTCGTGGCTCGTCACTCCGTACAACCACGAGGACAACACCCGGCTCGCCAGCGCCGCGACGACGAGCCCGATCGCGAGACCGACCGCGGTCAGCCGAAGGCCGTCCGCGAGCACCGCCCGCTGAATCGTCCCGGGCTCGGCGCCGAGGGCGAGGCGGATGCCGAGTTCCCTGGTCCGAGCGGCCACGGACTGGGCAATCATGCCGTAAAGCCCGATCGAGGCGATCGCGAGTCCGCCCAGCCCGAGCACCACCAGCAGGATCGCGGTGAAGCGGATTGGGAAGAGCGCCGTCGCGACCAGGTCGAGCAGCGGCCCGCCGCCCATCACTGGCATGCCGCTGTCGAGCTCGCGCAGGGCCTGGCGGAACACGGGAACGGCGGCGGCCGGGTCGCCACGAGTGCGGGCAATCAGGGTCACCCCGGCGTCGAACGAGGTGTAGAGCGGGAAGAAGATCTGGGGGGTCGCCGGCTCACCGATCGTGACCACCTTGATGTTCTGGACCACCCCGACCACCTCGCGCCACGTCCCCGGCCCCTGGGATCCTCGAGTGGCCACCCGTTTCCCGATCGGGCTCTGCCCCGGCCACAGCGCCGCCGCGGCAGCCTCGTTGACGATCACCACCGGCGGCTGGCCCGGACGATCCTGAGCGGTGAACTCCCGCCCGGCGGCCATCGCGGCGCCAATCGTCGCGAAGTAGGCCGGCCCGATCGCGGACCGCTGGATCTCCGGGTACCGGCCATTCACCGGCTCGGCGCCCTCGGCCACGATCTCGTTGGTGGAGATGTTGAGGTTGAGCGGCGGCCGAGTGGTGGCGGAGACCGCGACCACCGACGGCAGCGCGCCAACCTTGGCGATCAGTTGCTCGACCAAGGTGAGGGTCCGGGCCCCGTCGTAGCCTTGCTGGGTCGGATCGAAGCTGAGGGTCGCCGCGCCCGCGGCCTTGAAGCCGAGTTCGACCCGCCCGGCCCCAGCCAGGCTTCGAATCAACAGCGCCGAACCAACCAGGAGCACGACCGAAACGGCGAGTTGGACCGCGACCAGACCGGAGCGGAGCCGGGAGCGGGCCGAGCTGCCGCGGGTCCCTTCCCGCAGATCGGAAACCAAGTCGGGACGCGACGCGCGCAGCGCCGGGGCCAACCCGAACAGGACCCCGGTGAGGATCGCGGTTCCGGCCGTGAAGGCGATCACTCGCCAGTCGATCTGAATGTCGAGACTGATCGGGAGCGGGATCGGGGGTTGGAACCGGACCAGCAGCTGGGAGAGCCAGACGCAGATCAGCAACCCGAGCGCTCCGCCCGCGACCGAGAGGAGCAGGCTTTCGGCCAGCAGCTGGCGGATCACCTGGCCTCGGGCCGCGCCTAACGCCGTTCGAACGGCGATCTCCCGCTTCCGGCCCGCCGCCCGGGTCAGGAACAGGGTCGCCAGATTGGCGCAGGCGATCAGCAGCACCATGGCCGGGATCGCCAGCACCCCGAGCGAAGCCCCGGCTACCATCCCATCGACCCCGGGGTTCACGGTCACCGCCCCGGTGGCCACCGCGACGAAATCGCGACCGGCGTTGGACACCGGGTGGACCGCCGCCAGTCGCTTCCCGATGGCGTCGACTTCGGCCACCGCTCGCTCGAAGGTGACCCCGGGTTTGAGCCGGGCCCGCATGAAGCTCCCGTGATTGGCTCGGTCGGTGAGGAAGGTGCTGGCGGGGAACGTCAGCGAAGAGCCGCCGGCGGTGACCCAGAGGTTTGCGATCAGGCCGCGAACCATCCCGCGGAACGCCGGGCTCGCCACGCCGACGACCTGGAACGGCACCCCGTTCAAACGGACGCTGGTCCCGATCACTCGAGGATCGGCCCCGAACTCCTTGACCCAGAACGGATGACTCAACACCACGGTTGGCGCCGCCTCGGCAACGTCATCGGCGGCGGGATCGAAGGTGCGGCCCAGCAGGGCCGGGACCCCGAGCACTTCGAAGTAGTTCCCGCTGACCACCTCGGCCCAGACCGACTGAGTCACCTCACCGCGGGCGAGACCAAAACTCAGCAGCCGATAGAGCGCGACCCCGGAGAACACGGTGTTCTGATCGCGGAGATCAACGTAGTTGGGATACGAGGTCGTCGAGTAGCGAAAGTTGGGCGACGTCTCGTAGACATCGACCAAGGTGGCCGGGTCGTGATAACCCGGCGGACGGAACAGAATCGAATTGACGACCGTGAACAGGGCACTGTTGATGCCGATTCCGAGCCCCAACGTCAACACGACCACCACCGAGAACGCCGGCGACTTGAGGATCTGTCGGACGGCGAATCGAACGTCGTTCAGCAGCGGCCGCATACGCCTAGTGCTTCGGCATCGCTTCTTCTTCGACGACCTTGCCGTCGAAGAGGCGCACCTCACGGTCGGCCCAGCGGGCGTATCGCGGGTCGTGGGTGACCATGCAGATCGTCGCCCCGCCCTGGTGCAGCTCGCGAAGCAGCTCCATCACCGCCTCGCCGTTCTGGGAGTCCAAGTTCCCGGTCGGTTCGTCGGCGAGGAGGATGGCCGGGTCGCCGGCGACCGCCCGGGCCACCGCGACCCGCTGTTGTTGACCGCCGGAGAGTTGCGAGGGGTAGTGTTTGATCCGATGGGCCATCCCGACCCGCTCGAGCGCCTGGGTCACCCGCTCGTTGCGTTCCGACGACGGCATCCCGCGATAGGTCAGCGGCAGCTCGACGTTCTCGTACACCGTCAGATCGCCGATCAGGTTGAACGCCTGGAAGATGAAGCCGATCTGCCGGTTGCGAACCCGGGCCCGCTCCGACGGGGTCAGGCTCTCGACCGAATGCCCGGCCAGCGTGTACTTGCCCCCGGTCGGGGTATCGAGCAAACCGAGGATGCTGAGCAGGGTCGTCTTGCCGCAGCCCGAGGGCCCCGAGATCGAGACGAACTCGCCTTTGACGACTTCGAGATGGATGTCCGCCAAGGCGTGGGTTTCGAGCTCGTCGGTGTAGAAGACCTTCTTGATGCCATCCAACTTGATCAAGGTTTCGCCAGGCGCGGTCATCGGTGCTCCGTTGGGCGGTTTGAGGTTCTGGAACGAGACTTACTTGATCCGAACGCGGTCGACGTCATCCCACCGCGACATGTCCGACATGATGATGATATCTCCGGCCTGGAGACCCTCGGTGATCTCGACTCGGCTCACCGACGTCCGGCCGAAGCGCACCTGGACCCGCTCGGCCCGATTCCCGTTGTCGATCAGCCGGAACACGGTCCCGGGGCTGTTCTGCTGGGCGATCGGCGGCCGGCCGACATGGAGCACGTCGCTGAGCCGCTCGATCTCGATCACCCCGTCGACCGACAGGTCGGGACGGGACCCCGCCGGCGGCGCCCCGTCCATGGCGACGTCGATCGTCACCGTACCGTTGATCGCGGCCGGGTCGATCCGGACGACGCGCCCCGGGGCCAAACCGTTGCGAGTGTCGATCACGGCCTTCTGACCGATCGCGAGGTCCTTGGCCTGCGTCTCGGGGATCCGGAGCACCGCTTTGAGACGAATCGGGGTCGGCACCACCTTGGCGAGCGTGGTGCCCGGCAGGGCGTACTGACCGGCCTGGAGGGGGATCTCCTGGAGAATGCCCCGGGTACCTGCCTTGACGGTCATCGAACCCGCGAGCCCGTGCTGGAACTGGGCGATCGAGCGGAGTCGTTCGACCTGCTCCCCTTGCACCTTGATCTGGTCGGCGATGGTGCTCGACAGGATCACCAACCGCTGCTCCTCGATCTTGAGGCGCTCGATCAAGGACTCCGACCGATCCTGGGCCTGCTGCTGGTCGAGCGGGACGATCAAGTTCTTCTTCAGCAGCTCGGCGCCCGCCTCGGCGCGCCGGCGGGCGTCGGCCGACTCTTGCCGAATCTGCGCCACCACCGAAGCCTGGTTGAGCCGGGCGTTCTCCAGGTTGGTCTTGAGCTGTACCAGCGCGGCCTCGGCGTCGGTCAACTGACGATCGGCATTGAGGGTCTGGATCTGGACGTCAGGGTTGGTCAGCTGGAGCAGGACCGTCTCCGCCTCCACCGAAACGCCAGCCAAGTGGTGGATCTTCTCGACCCGACCGGCGGTCACCGCGGTGATCCACCGGATCTCCTCTGGTACCAGCGTGCCCGGCCCCCGCACCTCACGAACGAACTCGCCCTTCACCACGGAATCGAAATAGATAGTCCCGGCTTCGACCGTCGGATCGGCGGTGGGCAGCCGGGCCAGGGCGACTGACACGGCCAGCACGCTGAGCACGGCCGCGCCGATTAGAACGAACCTCTTGATGCTCTTCGGCTTGTCGCGAACGATATCCACGGCTCGGCTCCCATACGACGGACTTGGCGCTACCAGAGACCCCATAAGGAACTTCCGTGCCGCCGACCATTGACATCTAAACCGCTGTCAATGAATGAGTTGAGTAAATCGAGCAACTCCAGGTTCTTCGAGCTTGTCCGGATTTGGGACAGCGGTTCCCGGCCCTGGGAAGGCCCGCCCTCGACATCGCCCTAATCAACCCTCCACCGACCCGCGCGCCGGCCGGCCATGGCCGAGTTCTGGCGAGAGCCGCCCGGCCCAGAAGCGACATCGGCGGGGGCCGATGCTGCGAAAGGGCCTTACCAGACACTGTCGGCGATGATCGGGGTCCCGCGAGTTTTAGTCAGTCGGTGCTCTTGCCCCCCACCGCCGCGGGCAGTCAATTAGGTCATGGCGGTAACCCGACCACCGCTCGCGACAGCTTCGGACGACACTTTCTGGCGAGCCCTTTTCGACCACGTCCCGTTCTATGTCGGCACCGTCTCCCCCACCGGGGTGGTGCTGTCGATCAATCGGGCGGCCTCCGTCCTCGCGGAACAAATCGTGGGGCGGGCCGTCACCGAAATCGCCCCCAGTGCCGATCCGTCGTTCCGGACGGCCCTGGCGGCGGTCATCGGCGGCGCCGACGCGGCGACGGCCGAGTTCGCCTACCCGCAAGCCAGCGGAACCCGCTGGATCTCGTGTCACCTCGTGCCGCTCCGCTCCGGGGGTGAGGTCAGTTCGGTATTGGTCGTCGGGTTCGACGCTACCGAGGCGAAACAGTCCGGCGCCGAGCTCCGGATGAGCGTCAACGCGCTGCACCGCCTCCTCGAAGAACGCGAGGCGCTCGCGGCCGACCTCCACGATGGCATCCTGCAGTCGCTCTACGGCGTCGGGCTGCGACTCGAGGCCGCCCGCGGGGTCGCGGGCAAAGGAGACGGGGCGGCCAATCCCCATTTGAATCGAGCCATCGCTCAGCTCAACGAGACGATGGCCGATATTCGCCGCTCGATCACCGTGAGCCGGGCGTCGATGGCGGCCACTTCCCGGTGGGAGGACGCGCTCACCGGCGTGCTCCGCGGCCTCGAGGTGGAGGGGGGACCGACTCTGGTGGTGGAGCTCGCGCCGGCCGCGGCGCGTCGGGTCTCCGAGGACGACCGTGGCGAGATCGTCTTCATCGCCCGCGAGGCGGTCAGCAACGCCATGCGGCACGCGCGCGCCGAGCGCATCACCGTCCGGCTGACCATCCAAGGCGCCAACGTCCGGCTCGAGGTCGAGGACGACGGCCAGGGATTCCACCACGATACCCAGCCGGCGGGCCTCGGATTGCTGACCATGACCAGACGGGCCGGGCGGATGGGGGCGACCCTGACGATCCAGACCCACCCCGGCGCCGGGACCCTGGTGCGGCTCGAGCTGGCTAACCCGTCGGGAGGCGGATGATGCCGATTCGCATGATGCTGGCCGACGACAGCGAGGTGGTCCGGGTCGGACTGGCCGCCGTCATCGCCCAGGACGACGAGCTCGAGCTCGTCGGCCAGGCCGCCACCTCCGACGAGGCGGTGGCGGTGGCCGCCCGCGTCGACCCCGATCTGGTGCTCCTCGACGTCCGGCTCCCGACCGAAGGTGGGATCGAAGCGGGCCGGCGGATTCTCGAGTCGTTGCCGGCGACCCGGGTGCTGTTCCTGTCGGCGTTCTCGGACGAAGAATTGGTTCGAGCGGCGATTCTGATCGGCGGGCACGGGTACCTGCTCAAGGAGATCGACGCCCGGTCGTTGATCGCCTCGATCAAGCGGGTGGCGGCCGGCGAATCGCTCCTCGACGTCGGGGTCCGGCAGAGCGTCCTCGATTGGGTGATGCGAAACGTCTCGACGCCGGAGGTCTCCCCTCGGGCGTCGCTGACCCCCCAGGAGCAACGGGTCGTGGCGTTGGTGGCGGACGGAATGACCAACAAGGAGATCGCCGTCGCGCTGGACCTCTCGCCCAAGACCGTCAAGAACTATCTGCACAACGTCTTCGAGAAGCTCGGGATCCAGCGCCGCTCCCAGGCCGCCGCGCTCCACGCCCGGCGCCAGATCCTCCCCGACGGTCAGTAGTACCGCTCGCCGCGCCCCGCGCGCTGCACCAGCGCCTCGGCCGGAGCGAACCTCGGCCCGTACCGGCGAGTCAGGTCCTCGAGCGTGGCCACCACTTGGTCCGCGCCTAACGAATCGATCAGGCGGAGCGGGCCTCCCCGGAACGGCGGAAAGCCGATCCCGAAGACGGCGCCGATGTCGCCATCCCGAGGCGACCGAACCACGCCTTCGCCCTGGGCCCGGGCCGCCTCGTTGATCAGCGCATAGCTCAACCGGCGGGCCGCCTCCTCCCGATCCACCGCGGCCAGCGGTTTGACCCCGAGGAGCTGGTACACCGCGGGGTCGGGGTCGGCCTTCCGGCCGTCATGGTAGAGGTAGAATCCGGATCCCGCCTTCCGGCCAAGTCGTTTCGCTTCCACCATCGTCGCGATCGCGGGCGTCGCGGCCAGCCGTTCGCCGTACGCTTCCCGCATCACCGCCCCGCCCTTGGCCGCCACGTCGATCCCGACTTCGTCCAGCAGGGTGATCGGCCCGACCGGGAACCCGAACGCGGTCATGGTCTGGTCGATTACCTCGATCGGGGTGCCCTCCATCAGCAGATGGCCCGCCTCGGCCAGGTACGGCGCCAGAATCCGATTGACCCAGAATCCCGGCCGATCGGCCACCACGATGACCGTCTTGCCGAGCCGTCGGCCGAACCGCACCGCGGTCGCGATCGCGTCGGGGCTGGTCCGATCGGTGGGAATCACTTCGAGCAGCGGCATCCGGTCGACCGGCGAGAAGAAGTGCATCCCGAGCACTTGCCCCGGCCGTTCGGCCGACTCGGCGATCCGGTGGATGGGGATCGTCGACGTGTTGCTCGCGAAGATGGCCTCGGGCCGAAGGACGGGCTCGAGCTCGCGGAGCACCTGCTGCTTCACCGCCAGATCTTCGAAGACGGCCTCGATCACCAGATCGGCCGATTCGAGGCCCCGGTAGTCCACCGCACCCGATACCAGCGCGGCGATTCGCTCGAACTCGAAGCGATTGATTCGGCGCCGGGTCAGCTGGCCCTGGGCCACCTCGATCGCCGCCTTGAGTCCCCGACCCACCCGCGCCAGGTCGGCGTCCTTGAGGCGAACCGCGACCTTGGCGGTGGTGATCGCGGTGCCGGCGATCCCGGCCCCCATGAACCCGGAGCCGAGCACCCCGAGGTGGCGCACCTCCACCGGGTTCGCGGTGCCCGCGGCGACGCCATCATCCTTCTTGAGGGCCGTGGTCGCGAAGAAGATCCCCACCAGCGCGCGCGATACCGGCGACATCGCCAACTCGCCGAACGCTTTGGCCTCGGCGGCCAAGCCCGCCCGAATCCCGTCTTCCAAGCTGGTCCGAACCACCTCGATGGCCCGAAGCGGCGCCGGATAGTGGCCGCCGGTTTTCTTGAGCACCTGGGCCCGCGCGGTCCGATAGACGACTCGCCGCCCGAGCGGGTTGCCGTCGAGGAGCCAGCCCATCGCCCCCCCCGGCCGGGCTCGCTGGAGCCGATCGCCCCGAGCCAGCCGGGAGGCCGCCGCGCACGCGGTCGCCTCGAGAATGCTCTGGGGCACCAGCTCGTCGACCATCCCGAGCTTGAGCGCCTTGGCGGCTCGCTCGCTCTTGCCCGCCAGAATGATGTCGAACGCGGCGCGGACACCGATCAGCCTCGGCAGCCGACTGCACCCGCCCGCGCCCGGCAGGATCCCGAGTTGAATCTCCGGCAAGCCGAGCTGGGTCTTGGGATGATCGGTCGCGATCCGGTAGCTGCAGGCGAGCGACAGCTCGAGGCCGAGGCCGAGACAGGCGCCGTGGATCGCGACCACGATCGGTTTCGGAAATGCCGCTACCTCGTCGAGGAAGGCGTGCCCGGCGCGACTCGCGGCCTCGCCATCGGCCGCGGTCTGAAAGGTCAGGAACTGATTGATGTCCGCTCCGGCGACGAAGCTGTCGGGCTTGCCCGACCGGAGCACCACCGCCTTGACTTGGCCATCGGCCCGGATCCGATCGAGCGTTGCCTTGAGTTCGCCGATGGCCGCGGGGCCGAAGGTGTTGACCGGCTCCCCGGGTACGTCGAAGGTGACGATCGCGATCCCGTCCCGGATCGTCGTGGTGGAGATCGGCGCCATCAGATCCGCTCCAGGACCATCGCGAACCCCATCCCACCCTGGGCGCAGATCGAGATCAGTCCGAACTGGACGTCGCGGCGGACCATCTCGTTGGCGAGGGTCGTCGCGATCCGAGCGCCGGTGGCCCCGAACGGATGGCCGATCGCGATCGATCCACCCATCACGTTGGTGCGATCCCAGTCGATCTCGCCGATCGGCTCCGACCGGCCAAGCCGCTCCGCCCAGGCCTTCGATCCCCAGGCGTCGACGTTCGAGAGGACCTGGGCGGCGAACGCCTCGTGAATCTCGACCAGGCCGACGTCGGCCAGCCGGAGGCCGGCCCGGTCGAGGGCCTTGGGGACCGCGTACACCGGTCCCATCAGCAGTTGCCATCCCGGATCCACCGCCGCCACCGCGTAACTGCGAATCGCCACCAGCGGCGTGAGGCCCAGCGCGCGAGCGCGCGTCTCTTCCATCAGGAGGACGGCGGCGGCACCGTCAGTCAGCGGTGACGCGTTGCCGGCGGTGACCGAGCCATAGCGGCGATCGAACACCGGTTTGAGGGCCCCAAGCGCCGCGAGGGTGGCGTCGGCCCGAATCCCGTTGTCGCTGGTGACCACCTCGTCCATGGCCCGCCCGCCGAACCACGGGGCGATCTCCGCGGTCAAGCGGCCATCCTGAGTCCCGGCGGCGGCCCGCTGATGACTCACCAGCGCGCAGCGGTCCTGCGCCTCTCGGGAGATGCCATTCTCCTTCGCCATCTTCTCGGCGGATTGTCCCATCGACTCCCCGGTCGACGGCTCGGCGATCGCCGGACTGACCGGGACGAGGTCCCGCGGCCTGGCCTTCGCGAGGATCGCCAGGCGCTCACCTAACGACTTCGCCTTGCTCGCGGCGACCAGCAGCTGACTGAAGCGCCGGGAATGGAGGATCGGCACGTCGGACAGCGACTCCACCCCGCCGGCGATCACCACGTCGGCGTGGCCGAGGACGATCTGATCGGCGCCGGCGGTGATCGCCTGGGCGGCCGAGGCGCAGGCCCGGTTCAAGCTGTAGGCGGGAATGGTGCGGGGAAACTGGGGCAACAGGCTGACTTCCCGAGCCACGTTCGGCGTCAGCACGCTCGGCACCACTTGACCGAAGATCACCTCGTCGACAATCGACCCGTCGACGGTGGCCCGGGCGAGCAGTTCGCGAGCGGCGAACCGGGCCATCGTCACCGCCGAGACGTCCTTGAAGACCGTCCCCGCCCGGGCGAAGGGGGTGCGCACCCCGGCGACGATGGCCGCCCGTCGTCCGCTCATGAATTACTTTGTTCGCTGGGCGACGACGCTGGCCACCGCGGCCCATTGGGCGTTGTCGGCCGGCTCGAACGCCTCCCGGCCGAAAACCACGGCGAGCGGCGCGACCAGTCCGGCGATTTCGCCGAACTTGAGCAGATGTGCTTCCTGCTGTGGGCCCCAGCCGAGTTGGCGTTGGACTTCGAGGAAGGTCTCGAATATCAGCAGGCCGCCCGGGCGAACCGCGGCTGTCACCTTGGGCATCCGGGCCCGATCGAGGTAGTTGAAGAGCAGAACGGCGTCGAACTGACCGAAATCCGGCCAGGTTCCTTCGAGATCGGCCTGAATCCATTCGATGGCGAGCCGCCGCCGGGCGGCTTCGGTCCGGGCCTCCGCGAGCCGCGCCGGATCGCGATCGACGGCCACCACCGTCGAGCCCCGCTCGGCCGCCGCGATGGCATGGCGGCCGGATCCGCAGGCGAGGTCGAGGACCCGGGCGCCGGTCGGGATCATCGAGGCGTGGTTGGTAAACCAATAGCTCGGACGCTGCTCGAAACCGAGAACGGGAGCTGGCGTGTCGATGGACAGAAAATGAATCCTTCCGCTCGCGCGACGGTCTGGGATCTCTCGGGCCTGGAACACGATCTGTTGGTCGTCGGCGGCGGCGCCACCGGCGCCGGGATCGCCCGCGAAGCCGCCCTCCGCGGCCTCAAGGTCGCCCTCGTCGACCGGTACGACTTCGGCGGTGGCACCAGCTCGCGGTCGAGTCGGCTGATTCACGGCGGGCTCCGTTATCTGGAGCACCGGCACTGGGCCCTGGTCCGCGAGTCGCTCGGGGAACGCGCCGTCCTGCTTCGCACCGCGCCGCACCTGGTCCGGCGCCTGGCCTTCCTCTTCCCGGGTTTCCAGGGCGATCGGGTGCCCCGCTGGAAACTCGAAATCGGCCTGACGCTGTACGACCTTCTTGCCCTGGGCGGTAATGTGCGCCGGCACCGGGCTCTCGGCAAGCGAGCCGTTCTCGAACACGAGCCGCTGATCAAGGAAAAGGGCCTCACCGGAGGGGCGCTCTACTGGGATGCCCAGTGCGACGACGCCCGGCTCACGCTGGCCACCATTCAGGGGGCCGCCGCCCACGGCGCCATGGTCGCTAACTACGCCTGCGTCACCGCGTTGGACCTCGAAGGTGGAAAGATCCGGGGCGCCGTGGTCGAAGACCAGCTGACGGGGGCCTCGGCCACGGTCCACGCCCGGGCCGTGGTCAACGCCGCCGGCCCCTGGGCCGATCAGCTCCGGATCCTGGAGTCGGAGCGGGCTCGGCCCATTCTTCGGCCAACCCGAGGGGCCCATGTGATGGTCCCCCGGTCGCGAATCGGCCACCACCACGCCATCACCTTCCAGAGCCCCATCGATGGGCGGATCATGTTCATCCTGCCCTGGGGCGATCGATCCTACATCGGAACGACCGACACCGACTCGTCCGAATCCCCCGACCACGTCGCGGCCACCGAAGCGGACATGCTCTACTTGCTCCGGTCGGCCAACGCGATCTTCCCGGCGGCCAGGCTCGCGATCGAAGACGTTTCGGTTTCGTGGGCCGGGCTTCGCCCGATGATCGACGTCGGGGGCGACGCCAGACCGAGCGACCGGCCCCGGGAGCACCTCGTCCAGGAAGGACCCACCGGACTCATCACCATCGCCGGTGGGAAACTCACCACCTACCGACGAATGGCCACCGAGGTGGTCGACCTGGTCAAGGGCAAGATCGACGGCCGACCCGAAAAGCGCACCGACCCGATGAGAAGCCGAACCGCGACCGAGCCACTCCCCGGCGGTGAACCGGTCCGGACCGAGGACCTGTTTACCCGAGGAGTGGCCCGCGGGCTCAGCGAGCCGACCGTGGCCCACTTGGTCGGCCAGTATGGCAGCGAGACCCAGGAATTGTATCGGTTGGTCGCGGAGTGGCCCGATCTCAAAGAACCGGTCCATCCGTTCCACGGCGCGATCGGGGCGCAGGTCGTCTACGCGGTCCGCCGCGAATATGCCCGGCGGCTCGACGATGTCGTGTTCCGCCGGCTCTCGCTGGTGCACGAAACGCCCGATGCCGGGGTCGCCGCGATCGACCGGGTCGCCCGGTTGATGTCGCGCGAGCTCGGCTGGGACGAGGACCGCCGCCGGCAGGAGATCGAGCGCTGTCGCCACCTGGTGGCCGCCATCCCCATGGGCCGGCCATTATCTTCAGGCTGAATTGTCAGGAAGAAACCGATGGCCGAGCCGTTCTCCGATCCTAACGTCTTCGAAACCGCCAATGCCGGTTTCGCCCAGGCGATGTACGAGGAATTCCTGAAGGATCCCGCCGCGGTCGGGCCAGAGTGGCGCCGGCTCTTCGAGGGGGGTCGGGTCGGCGAGCGTCCCGCGGTCGTGGTCCCGACCGGAAACGGGACCTCGACCAACGGGGCCGCGGCGGCACCGAACGGGCAGGTCCTCAAAGGCCCCGCGGCTCGGTTGGTGGCGAACATGAACGAGAGTCTCTCGGTTCCAACGGCCACCACCTTCCGGGAGATCTCGGTCCGCGCGCTCGAAGCGCGCCGCGCCGAACTCAACGGCGCGCTCAAGGCGGCCGGGCGCACCGAAAAGATCTCGTTCACCCATCTGATCGGCTATGCCTTGGTCCGCGCGGCCGCAGCCCACCCGGTGATGACCAACACCTTCGCCATGGCCGACGGCACCCCGCATCGGATCACTCCGCCGGGCGTCAACCTCGGCCTCGCGGTCGATGCCGAACGCAAGGACGGCTCGCGCGGGTTGGTGGTCCCGGTCATCAAGCGCGCCGAAGGCCAATCGTTCGGCGGCTTCCACCTCGCCTACGAAGCCCTCGTCGAAAAGGCCCGTCTTGGCAAGTTGATGCCCGACGACTTCGCCGGCGCCACGATCACGCTCACGAACCCAGGTGGGCTCGGCACCGTTGCCTCGGTACCCCGGCTGATGGCTGGCCAGGGCAGCATCATCGCGGTCGGCGCGATCGGCTATCCTCCCGAGTATCACGGGTTGAGCGCCGAGCAGTTGGGTGGCCTCGGCGTCAGCAAGGTGATGATGATCACCAGCACCTACGATCATCGGGTCATTCAAGGGGCCGAATCCGGCGAGTTCCTCCGGACGATGGAGCGGTTGTTGCAAGGCGAGGATCAGTTCTATCAGCAGGTCGCCGGGTCGCTGGGGATCACCCTCGGTCCGACCGACCAAGCGCCAAGCCGCCGGGCCGAGCGACCCAGCGCGGCGATTCCGATGCCGGCCGCGGGGGCCGCCGCCGCGGCCGTTCCCACCGAGCTCACCCACGTGGCGGCGGCCATGGCCTTGGTGAAGGCCATGCGAACCCATGGTCACCTGGCGGCTCACCTCGACCCGCTCGGCAGCAAGCCGATCGGCGACCCGGCCCTCGATCCCGAGCCGCTGGGACTCACCCCGGAGGTCATGCGGCGAATCCCGGCGGCGGTGCTGCGGGTGGCGGTCCCCGGCGAGACCCTCGCCGACGCCTTGCCGAATCTGGTCGCGACTTATTGCGGCACGCTGGCATACGAGGTCGAGCATATCGCGAGTCACGAGGAACGGGTCTGGCTCCGCCAACAGATCGAAACGGGAACCCATCGCCGGGCGCTCGACCGCGACCATCGGCTCGAGTTGCTCGACCGGCTGATTCAGGTCGAGGCGTTTGAACGGTTCCTCCACAAAGCGTACCTCGGGCAGAAACGGTTTTCGATCGAGGGGCTCGACCTCCTGGTTCCGATCCTCGACGTCGCCATCGAGATGGCGGCGGACCAAGGGGCCCGCGAGGTGGTCCTCGGCATGGCCCACCGCGGTCGCCTCAACGTCCTCGTCCACACCGTCAACCGACCCTACGCCACCATCTTCGCCGAGTTCGAGGGGAAGAAGGCCGGCAAAGAGGGCGAGGACGAAGGCACCGGCGACGTCAAATACCACCACGGCGCTGAAGGCGCGTTCGTCACTAAATCGGGGCGGTCGATCGCCGTGGCGTTGGCCCACAACCCGAGCCACCTGGAATTCGTGGGGTCGGTGGTCGACGGTCGCGCCCGGGCCCGGCAGACCCAGCGCAAGTCGGCCGACGCCTATCACGACCCGACCGCCGCGTTGCCGATCGTGATCCATGGCGACGCCGCTTTCGCCGGTCAGGGCGTCGTCCATGAGACGCTCAACCTGGGCACCCTCCGCGGCTATCGAACCGGCGGCACGATTCACATCATCTCGAACAACCAGGTCGGTTTCACCACCGACCCCTCTGAGGCGCGTTCGACCCGCCACGCCAGCGACCTCGCCAAGGGCTTCGACATTCCGATCATCCACGTCAACGGCGACGATCCCGAGGCCTGTCTAGCCGCGATCCGGCTCGCGATGATGTATCGGGAGCGGTTCCGCGAGGATGTCCTGATCGATCTGGTCGGCTACCGCCGGCACGGCCACAACGAAGCTGACGAGCCAGCCTACACCCAACCGCTGATGTACGAACGGATCAAAGCGTTGGCCACCGTCCGGGAGCAGTATGCCCAGCGGTTGGTCGCCGAGGGGCTTCTCTCCGCCGACCAGGCTACCGCGCGCTACGAGGCGGCCTATCAGCACCTCGTCGACCTCCAGCACGGTTTCAAGGCCTCGCAAACCAACCCGAGGGCGGCCGAGTCGGCCCCAGCCCGGGTTCGTTTGGAGGACCCCCCGACCGCGGTGGACGCCACCACCCTGGTCGCCCTCAACGAAGCGCTTCTGAGCTACCCGACCGGCTTCGTGGTCCACCCGAAGCTCCACCGACAGCTCGAGCGACGGCGAACCACGATGGCCCCCGAGGGCGGCATCGATTGGGGCCACGCGGAGTCGTTGGCCTTCGCGTCCCTCTTGGCCGACGGGGTACCGATCCGACTGACCGGCCAAGATTGCGAACGGGGCACCTTCAGCCATCGCCATCTGGTCCTTCACGACGCCACGACGGGTACCCGCCACTGCCCGATGCAGCACCTCCCTGGGTCACTGGCGTCGTTCGAGGTCCACAACAGCCCGCTCTCCGAGCTGGCGGCGCTCGGCTTCGAGTACGGCTATGCGGCGGCGGCCTCCGATGCCCTGGTGCTTTGGGAGGCGCAGTTCGGTGACTTCATCAACGGCGCCCAAGTCATCGTCGACCAGTTCATCGCGGCGGGCCTGTCGAAGTGGGGCGTTACCTCGCGGTTGACGTTACTCCTTCCCCATGGCCACGAGGGCCAGGGACCGGAGCACTCGAGTGGGCGGTTGGAGCGATTTCTCCAGCTGGCCGCCGAAGGCAACATGCGGATCGCCAACTGCACGACCGCGGCGCAGTACTTCCACCTCCTCCGCCGCCAGGCCCGCCGGAACCGGCAGCGCCCGCTCATCGTCTTCGCGCCGAAGAGCCTCCTCCGGTTACCGGCCGCGATGTCGACCCTCGAGGACCTCGCCACCGGGCGATTCGAGCCGGTGCTCGACGACCCGACGGCTCGGGCCCGCTCGGCGGAGGTGACCCGGGTCGTGCTCTCGAGCGGCAAGGTGTACTACGATCTGCTGGCGAGAGCCCAACAGACCGGGGTCCGCCCGGCCCTGATCCGGGTGGAGCGGCTCTATTCGTTCCCGGAGGACGAGATCAAGGCGGTGCTGGCGGCCTATCCCAATCGGCGCGACGTCATCTGGTGCCAGGAGGAGCCCCGGAACATGGGTGCCTGGACGTTCGTCGAGCCCCGCCTCCGGGCGCTCCTGCCTAACGGCGTGACGCTGAGCTACGTCGGCCGGCCCGACCGGGCCAGCCCCGCCGAGGGGTACTCGGGGGCTCACGCGGTCGAGCAGGAACGACTGGCGACCGAAGCGGTCGGCTGAGCCCGACCCGGGTTGTCTCGGCGCCGGCCGGTTTGACACCAAACCGGCCGGCGTTCGTATGAGCGAGGGCCGGCCGATCGGAACCGGCGAGGACCTCACGCAGTGGCAAGGAGCGGCGACATGGGTTTGATCTGGACGATCGTCATCGGTTTCGTGATCGGGATGGTGGCCAAGTTCATCGTGCCCGGCAAGGAAGGCGGCGGGTTCATCGCCACGACGCTGTTGGGCATCGGTGGCTCGTGGTTCGGCTCCTGGCTGTCGGGGTTGATCGGGTTCAGCGGGCGAGTCGGGTTCATCGGCTCGGTGATCGGTGCCGTCCTCCTGCTCTACATCTACCGTTGGTTCCAGAATCGATCCACCACCTAGTGGCCCTGACGCCAGGGGCGGGAACACCGCCCCCGCCAGGCCGTCAGATCGGCTTCTCGACCAGCTCCTTCACCGTCTGCTTGATGCCGTCGGAGAGATGGTCGCCGTAGTGCAGCAGAAACACCCCGCGGGCACGGCGGGCCAGAATGAAGCCCAGGAACGGCATGTCGGCTTTGGCGGCGTTGCAACTCTTGCACGCCAACACCAGGTTGTCGGACCGGTCGTACGCCGTCTTCCCCTTGCGAGGTTGGACGTGGTCGAGGGTGATTTCTTCGGCGGTGAAGGTCAGTCCGCAATAGGCGCAGACCGGCCCGTGTTGGGCCATGAGGGTGTCGCGAAAACCCTGGTACGATTTGCTCCCGGTCCGGCGGAGCGTTTCCGAGCTACGAGCTTGGGTCGCGGGACCGCCCCGGCGGCGGCGTGATGTTCTGGGCACGAAAGGAGACAGCATCCACTCTGAGATGGCGGGAATCTAACCCGGTTCGAGGCCCCGGGCACGCCTCCCCCGGACCCGCTCCCGCTGTTATCCTTCTGCCTTCGCGAAGCTCCCTCAACTCAGTCGATCTCACCCCCTGCTGGAAGGGAGCGCGCCGGTGACCGTGTCCGCCCCCGCCACCATTCGAGCCCCGTCAACCATGTCCTCCGAGCCCGGCTTCGACTCCACCGCCTGGACCGCGATCAACACGGTCCGAACGCTCGCCATGGACGCGGTCGAGAAGGCGCAATCGGGCCACCCCGGTACCCCGATGGCGCTGGCCCCGGTCGCCTATGTGCTCTGGACCCGCCATCTCCGTCACGCACCGAGCCGGCCCGATTGGCCGGACCGCGACCGCTTCGTCCTCTCCTGCGGTCACGCCTCGATGCTGTTGTACTCGATGTTGCATCTCACCGGATACGACCTCCCGCTCGAAGAGATCGTCAACTTCCGGCAATGGGGATCGGCCACGCCGGGGCACCCCGAGCGGGGCCACACCGTCGGGGTCGAAACGACCACCGGCCCGCTCGGGCAGGGCGTCGGCAATGCGGTCGGGATGGCGATGGCCGAACGATACCTCGCCAGCCGCTTCAACCAACCCGACCTCGCGATCGTCGACCACCGGGTCTGGGCGCTGGTCAGCGACGGCGACCTGATGGAGGGCGTCGCCAGCGAGGCCGCCTCCTTGGCCGGCCACCTCCGGCTCGGCAAGCTCACCCTGATCTACGACGACAACCAGATCACCATCGACGGGACCACCGCGCTGTCGTTCTCGGAAGACGTGAGCCGACGGTTCGAGGCCTACGGTTGGCGGGTGGAGCGAGTCGACGACGGCAACGACCTCGCGGCCATCGACGCCGCGCTGACCCGGGCCGCGGCCCAGACCGACCTCCCGTCACTGGTCATTCTCCGAACCGTCATCGGCGATCCAGCCCCGACCAAGCGCAACACCCCCGAGGCACACGGCGCGCCCCTCGGCAAGGACGAGATCGAACGGACCAAGGCGCTGCTCGAGTGGCCCCGAGAACCGTTCCACGTTCCGGCCGACGCCAAGCGCCTTCTCGGTCAATGCGTCGATCGCGGTCGCGACCTGCTGACCGAATGGGACGCCAAGCTCGCCGACCTCGACCAGCACTACCCGGCCGTCGCCGCCGAGTTCACCCGGTGGCTCGAGGATACCATCGCGGTCGATTGGGACGCCGTCCTGCCGGCCTTCAAGCCCACCGACTCGCTCGCCACCCGACAGGCGTCGGGAACCGTGCTCAACGCCCTCGCCAAGGCCTATCCCTCGCTCATCGGCGGATCCGCCGACCTGGCCGGCAGCACCGGTGTCGGAATCAAGGGCGCCCGCACCTTCAGCGCCGATGGCGCGGGACAGAGTGTGGCCTGGGGCATTCGGGAACACGCGATGGCCGCCGCGATGAACGGGATGGCCGCGCACGGTGGGGTGCGGCCCTTCGGCAGCACCTTCCTGGTGTTCGCCGACTACATGAAACCGTCGATCCGGCTCGCCGCCTTGATGCACCTGCCGGTCATCTACGTCTTCACCCACGATTCGATCGGGGTCGGCGAAGACGGTCCGACCCACCAACCGATCGAGCACCTCGCGATGCTCCGAGGCATCCCGAACCTGGTGGTGATCCGCCCCGGAAGCCCGGCGGAAACCGCCCAGGCCTGGCGCGCCGCTCTCGAGCGTCGCGACGGCCCGACCGCCCTGGTGTTGACCCGCCAGAAGCTCCCCGCGGTCGATCATACGTCTCACTCGGCGGCGGGGCTGCTCCAGGGTGGCTACCCGGTGTTCGAACCCGCCTCCGCCCCCGAAGCCATCGTGATCGCCAACGGTTCGGAGCTCGCCCTGGCCATCGCCGCCGCCAAACGGTGCACCGACGAGGGCGTGCCGACCCGCGCGGTGTCGCTGAGTTCGTGGGAGCGGTTCCGGGCCCAACCGCCGGCCTATCGGGAGGCGGTCCTACCGTCGGCGCTGCGGGCTCGGGTCTCCGTCGAAGCCGCCACGACGTTCGGGTGGCATCCCTGGGTGACCGAGCGCGGCGAGGCGATCGGCATCGATCATTTCGGCGCCTCGGCCCCCGGCGACCGACTGTTCGCGGAGTTCGGCATCACCCTCGACCACGTGGTCGAGGCGGTCCACCGCGCCCACCGGCGGAGCAACTGAGATGACCAATCCCCTCGTCGCCCTCGGCCGGCTCGGCCAGAGCCCCTGGTACGACTTCATCACTCGAGACCTGATCCGGTCGGGGACCCTGGCCAAGCTCATCGCCGAGGACGGACTGCTCGGGATGACGTCGAACCCGACGATCTTTGAGAAAGCGATCGCGTCGAGTACGGACTACGACGACGACATCCGGACTCTCGCGGCGTCGGGGCACGACGCCAAGGCCATCTTCGAGGGGCTCGCGGTCACCGACGTCCGGGCGGCCTGCGACGCGTTTCTCCCGGTCTTCCGATCCACTGGCGGTCGCGACGGCCACGTCTCGCTCGAGGTGTCACCCACCTTGGCCAACGACGGCCCGGGCACGGCCGCCGAAGCCAAACGACTCTGGGACGCGGTCAACCGACCCAACGCGATGATCAAGATCCCCGGAACGCTGGCCGGCCTCTCCGCGATCACCGCGTCCATCGCCGCCGGAATCAACGTCAACGTGACCCTGCTGTTCTCGGTGACCCGATATCGCGCGGTCGTCGAGGCGTACCTGGCTGGTCTCGAGATGCGGGTGGCCCGAAACCAACCCGTGGCCGGCATCGCTTCGGTGGCGAGCTTTTTCGTGAGCCGGGTCGACGGCCGGATCGACCCGATCCTCGACAAGACGGGCGACCCCAAGTCGCTTCGCGGCGCCATCGCGATCGCCAACGCCGCTGCGGCCTACCAAGCGTTTCGGGAGTCGCTCGCCACGCCCCGGTGGGCCGCGCTCGCGGCTCGCGGCGCGACACCGCAGCGACCCCTCTGGGCCTCCACCAGCACCAAGGACCCCAAGTACCCGGACACGTATTACGTCGAGGCGCTGATCGCCCCGGATACCGTCAACACCCTGCCACCCGACACCTTCGTCGCCTACCGCGACCACGGACGACCCGAAGTCCGAATCGACCGGGCCGTCGCGACCCACCGGGCCCAGTTGGCCAACCTCGCGGCCGCCGGGATCGACCTGAACGAGATCACCGATTTTCTCGAAGCCGACGGCGTCGCCAAGTTCGCGGCCTCCTTCGAATCACTGCTCGCCGGCATCGACGGGAAGGCCGGCGCGCTCACCCGGTGAGCCGATGATCGCCACGCTGCGCCGCCTCAACCTGACGCATTGGATTCTCATTGGCACCGGGATCGGTGTCATCGTCGGGTACCTCGATCACAACGTCTGGCTGGATCGCGACGTCGCCGAGTGGCTCCGGCCGCTCAGCAACATCTTCATCCGGATGATCAAGTCGATCGTCGCGCCGCTGATCTTCGCCACCCTGGTCGTCGGGATCGCCGGGCACGGCGACGACCTCAAACAGGTCGGGCGGCTCGCCTTTCGGTCGATCCTCTACTTCGAGGTCATCACCACCGTTGCCCTGTTCGTCGGGCTCGCGGCGGTCAACCTCGTTCGCCCCGGCGATGGCGTCGCGCTGGCCGCCTCCGCCGAGGAGGTCAAGCAGTTCGCCGGCGGTCAGCCCACGTTGGCGGGGGTGCTCGAGCACACCGTGCCGGCGAGCATCATCGACGCGATGGCGAAGAACGAGACCCTCCAGATCGTCTTCTTCGCGGTCCTCTTCGCGATCGGCCTGACCCAGGTCAAGGGGCGGCCCAAAGAAGTCATGCTCGAGGGGCTCGACAGTCTCACCCAGGTGATGTTCAAGTTCACCGGGATCGTGATGAAGTTTGCCCCGATCGGCATCGCGGCGGCAATGGGCGTAACTGTCGGGAAGAACGGCCTCGGCGTGCTACTGAGCCTCGGGAAACTGGTCGTCACCCTCTACGGAGCGCTGCTGGTGTTCGTGGTGGTGGCCCTGATCCCGGTGGCGTTGATTGCCCGGATCAACCTCCGGCGCTTCTGGCATTGGACCAAGGAGCCCTGGCTGATCGCATTCACCACCGCCTCGTCGGAGGCGGCGTTGCCGATGGCGCTCGAAAACATGGAGAAGTTCGGGGTCCCGCGGCGGATCGTGTCCTTCGTGCTGCCGACCGGCTACTCGTTCAATCTCGACGGGTCGACGCTCTACCTCGCGCTGGCGTCGGTGTTCGTTGCCCAGATGGCCGGCGTCGAGCTGACCCTGGGCACCCAACTGCTGATGATGTTGACCCTGATGCTCACCAGCAAGGGCGTCGCGGCGGTGCCTCGCGCCTCGCTGGTGATCCTCTCCGGCACCCTGACCCAGTTCGGACTGCCGCTCGAGGGCATCGCCGTCATCCTCGGCGTGGACGCCTTCATGGACATGGCCCGGACCTCGATCAACCTGCTCGGCAACTGCCTCGCCTCGGCCGTGATGGCCCGATGGGAAGGCGAGCTCAAAGACCCGGAGGCGGCGACGGCGGCGGCGACTCCATCTTGATCCGGGCGGTGTCGGCCTTCGGCTTCTTCGGTTCCTTGGGACGTCGGGGTGGCGGCGGTCGGCTCCACAGGGCAATGACTCCGCAACGGGCCTGACCGCTCTCCAACTCGGGAGGCGTTTCCGCCGGCCCGGAGTACACCTCGATCCCCTCGATCTCGCCCACCGGCGTCAACCAGACGACGGCCGGATCGGCCGGGATGCCGTCCATGAAGTACGCCGGTGAACACCCCCGGGGCGCGCGGGCCATCCGGGCGACGCAGACGTTGCTACCCCGACACTCGATCCGCACTCCCGCCACCATTCGAAGCGCGTCCGGGATGGTCGCGGTCCGGCGCTCCTCGAGGGTCGCCCGGCTGATATAGCGGCCGCGGCCCTCCGATTTCCGCCGGATCCAGTCCGCCGGTCCATGGTTGGCGCGTTCCTCGACCGTCAACTCCGGAAGGTTGACGGCCTCCGCGGTCGCCTCGAACTCGACGTCGAGGGTTTCTTGCTCTTTGAGGATCAGCGGCGAGGTCATCGTGCTATAGCCGATCGCGGCCGCCTGAATGATATAGCGACCAGGATCGAGGTCGGGGAACAGGAAGAGACCGTTGGCGTCGCTCGTCCTGATGTGGGGGGTCCCAACCAGAAAGATCCTCGCACCGACCAGTGGCAGCCGCTGGCCGGACGACACCGAGACGATCACCCCCTTGATCGCGCCTGACCTGGCCTGGGCCGCCAACGGTGCCACCGCCAGCAGCAAACATCCCACCGTCCCCGCCCAAGCTGTCATGGGGTCCTCCCCCGTCGAGTCCAGATCGCGATGACCCCGCCACACCGAGCGGTCTCGTTGTTCAACTCCGGCGGTACCGCGGCCGGCCCGCTATAGACCTCGATCCCCTGAATATCGTTCGGCGGCGTGTTGTCGAGCACCGTGATTGAGGTGGCCTGATCGTCGACGTAGATCGCGGGACCACAATTCTGGTTGCCCCGGGTCAGCACCACCCGGCAGTTCGACCCTCGGCATTCGGTCCGCACACCCGGCAAGAATCGGATCATGTCGAGGATCCGATGAGGGTTGCGCTGCAGGATCTGTTCCCTGGTGATGAATCGACCGGAACCGATCGCCATCCGACGCTCGAACGTCGACAACACCTTCATCAACTCGGGGAGCGGCTCGCCCTCGACGTAGACCGTGGGCAAGATCTGGCCGGCGGAATCGGTTCGAAACTCGACATCCTTGGTATCGCCCGCGTTCACGGTGACCAACGCGCTCAACGGCACATAGCCGATCACGCTGGCTTCGATCCGGTACGACCCCGGTCGGAGCGCTTCGAACGCGAACCGTCCCACCGAATCGGTGGCGACCGTCTTCCGGAGATTGACAACCGAGATTCGAACGCCGGGGAGGGGAACGCCATCGACCATCGACACCACGCGACCGGTGATCGAGGCGGTCTTCGACTGGGCCGCGGCCCAATCAGGCTCCTGAACCTGGAGGAAACCCACCGCCACTAGCGAGGCAACGACCTGCACCAACCGCATACCGCCCCCTGCAAATGGGGGTGAAGAGGCGCCGGGCGGATTCGAACCGCCGGATGGAGGTTTTGCAGACCTCTGCCTTACCACTTGGCGACGGCGCCGAGGGGTCGGAAAGTGGATGATGCCCATGGTTACCGCAAGGGACGCCGCGGACCATGACCGAGGTCGTGGCTGTCCCTACGGACCGACCCGGCCAACAGTTGCCTCTTCCAGGATCGAACCGAAGGTAGTTCCAGAATGCACCGCCGACTCTGCTCTACCGAACCGATGGCCCGATCAGCACGGCATTGCCGAACAGCGGCAACAGGCCTCGCCAGAGATCCCGGAAGTTCGGGTCCCCGACGAACCCGATGACCCGACCCCGCCCAACCGCCTCGGTCCACAAGTAGGGCGACTCGGCGAGCCTGGAGGGGATCTCCGGCCACAGGTAGCCGGCCAGGCGGAGTCGACCGGCGGCCGCGTGGCGGACCACGGCCTCACCCGCCGCGAGGTTCCGGGGAACGGTCAGGATGAGCGATCCATTGGCCAGGACCGGAATCTCGGCCTCGCGGATCCCGGCCAACAGCGGCGACAGGGTGTCGACCGTCGCCCGGACGATGGCGCCGGGGATACCGGAGGGCAGCGGAGCGCCGCCGGCGCTGTCCGCCCTGGTGGTATCCTGGCGCACCCGAATCCGCGCCAGACCGAGCCGCTCCCCGGCGAGCCAACCGGTGGCCCCCTCGAGCGTCACCAGCGTCCCTCCCCCTCGGACCCAGCTTGCCAGCCGGTCGCGGCCGGCATCACCTAACGCCCGATCGAAGGCTCCAGCCGGCACGCTCGGCACCACCAGCACATCGAACTGCTCCAACGCGCCAGCCGTCACCGCCGCCACGTCGATCGCGGTGGTCGGATAGCGGATCCGCTGGTCGAGGGCGAACCAGGCGAAGCCGAACGAATTCCCCCCCACCGGCGCGCCGCCCAGGAGAGCCACCCGCGGCGGCTTGAGATAGAAGACGCTGTTGCTGCCCAGATCGGTACCGGCGTCGACCGCTGACGTGGCGAGCGGAATGACCCGAGCGCCACTCGCGGTCGCGGCTCGACTGACCTGTTCGTGCACCGCCTGGCCGTTCGGGCCGACCCGGATCAGGAACGCCCCCTTCGGGAAATTGGCGGACCCGATCGTGAAGGCCTTCGGGGCATACCAGACCCGGACCCCGTCGGCGAGCAGCGCAGCCAGCATCGACAGGCTGGCTTCCGATCCCGGCTCGAAAGCGTAGGAAGATCGGGCCGGCACGATCGACGACGTCCTGGAGGTGATCCACCGAACCGGCTCGAGTCCGCCGGGCACCGCCGCGGCAGTCCAAGCCCGGACCCGGTGGGTGTAGGTCAAGGACCACGCGGTCAGGTCGTAAAAGCGATTGGCCTGCCCGGTCCGCCGGCTCTCCAGCTCCTGCCGAACGAAGGTCGAATCCAGTTCGGCGTCGGGCTCGAGTAACGCCTTGGCAAGCCGACCCTGCGGTTGGGCCAGATCGACCAGGTAGCTCCCGGCGGCAAACCGGGTCGGCTTGCCGGCCGCCTCGCCGTAGCCCGTCGCCGAGATCGTCTGGTCCTGGCCGAGTCGGTGGACCACGATGCCGTTCCCCGCCAACCGCTGCACCAGGGTATCGGCTCGGCCCTCCGAATCGCGCTCGAACAGGATGGCCCTCGTCGCCAATCGGCTTCCCTCGGTCACCGCCGATCGACGAAACCCGAGGTAGTCGCGGACCCGCTCCCGGGCCCGGGTCGCCGAGGTGACGACGGTGGCCCACGCCGCCGTGTAGTGGTAACGGGCGGCCTCCTGGAGCGTCAGGGTCGTGCCATCGCGGCGCAGGATTGCTCCACCGCCGCTCGAGGCCTGTTCGTAGGTCATCCCGACGGCCCCGGTGAGTGACGGCCACGACACGCCATAGCCCGGGTAGAACTCGTCGTAGCCCTCGCGCCGGAAGTAGGGCCAGCTCCGGGCGTCGAAGGCCGCCGCGTTGCTCGCCGCGAAGATGTCCCACCACTTCAGGATGGTGCCGTCGACGTTCTTGTTGATCGGCTCCATCGGCGGCGCGAAGAAGTAGCTCGCCTCGGGGCCCTGCTCGTGGAGGTCGACCGCGACGTGCGGCCACCATCGGAGGAACGTCGCCACCCGCCCTCCCGTCTCCGGGTGGGACCGGAGGAACCAGTCTCGATTGAGATCGAAGTGGTAGTGGCTGGTCCGGGCGCCCGGCCACGCCCCCGACTGGATCATCGCCTGGGGGTGGCTCGGCGGGCCGAACCCGCCCCGACGCCGGGCCACGTCCTGCACGTGGCGCTCGTGGCCATCGGGGTTCTGCACCGGATCGATCAACACGACGGCGCTGTCGAGCACCATCGTGGTCGTGTCATCGAGCCCGGCGGCCAGCTGGTAGAGCAGGGCGATCGCCGCCTCGACACCCGACGCCTCGTTGCCGTGGACCGTGTGCCCCAGCCAGACGATCGCCGGCAATCGCGCCGCGGCGTCCGCCTGGCCGTCGGCGACTGCCGCGGCGTCTCGGCGAATCTCGTCGAGCCGGGCCTGATTCCGCTCGCTGGTCACGATCGCGAGCATCACCTCGCGCCCCTCGAAGGTGACCGCGACCGTGTCGAGACGAACCCGCTTCGAGGTCGCGGCGACCCGCTCGAGGTACCGCATCAGCAGGTGGTGGGGGGTGAATCGCTCCCCGACCTGGTAGCCGAGAACCGACGGCGGGGTCGCCACGGCGGGGTCGAAGCGGCCCGCTGGCTGGAAGACGTGCTGGGCGGCCAGATCGGTCGCGCCCGCCGCGAGGAGGAGGATCAGATATTTTGACACCGCAGCCACCGGAAGGAGTTTTACGGAACCACCCGCACCGCGTCGACGAAATAGCGGGTCTCACCGAAACACGACGAGGGCACCCCGACGTGCTCGCTGTAGTGCAAGACCACCCGGGAGCCGAGGACCTCGTTGATCTGTTTGGCGACCGCGGCGTCCCGCACCGTGAACGCCCAGATCGTCGGCGCGGCCGCGGTCGGGGTGATGTTGAGTTCGCCTTCCCACGTCTTGCAGAGCCAGCCCTTGCGGGAAAACTTGAAGAGATTGCCCGAGCGATCGCCGTCCGAGTAGCTCCAGTTGAGCACCAACGCCGTGTAGAGCGAGAACAACAGCACCGGCACGACCACCACCGCCAGGAGGATCATCTTCCAGCGGATCTTCCGTCTGGGCTTCTCCACCGGTGACGGCGTGGCGGGCTCCACCGGCGAGTCGGGTGAGTTCGGTTCGGTCATGGGCTGGAAGCTACGGGCGAACCGGTCAGCGGTCCAGCCGGAGACTGCTGTTGAAGACGAACCCCTTGCCCACCGCCAGGCGCCAGGCGCCTCGGGTCAGGCCGCTGCCGTTGATGTAAGCGAGATCGAGCCGGGCCGGGGAGAGGTCGGTCGTCACCGTCAACCCGAAGCGAACCCCGATCCCGACGGCGTACCCGGTGCGCCGCGCCGACCCCGCGTACCAGGCGCCGCCATAATCCGCGAACGACGCCAGCGCGAGGCCCGCCGACCCGAGAAAGCTGTCAGTCACCGTGTAGCGGTACTCCGTGGCCAGCAGAAACGCCCGGTCGCCGGTGAAGGCGTGGGACGAGAAACCCCGCGGCCCCAGACTGACCCCGAAATCGAACTCCCCCCCGGGCATCGGGTCTTTCTGCCACCCGTGCGACCCGTGGATCGCCAGCAGCTGCCGGCCGCTCGGCTGGAACGCGACCAACGCGCCGAGGTGAACCGAACCCGAGTCGATCGCGCCGGATTCCCGGATTCGCCCCGAGGCGGCCCCGACCACGGTCGCGAACCCGCCCCGCCACCCCACCCCGGTCCGAACCTGAACGTTAGGCACGATCCCGAGGTCTGGATAGCCGAATGCCTTGGGCGTCAGCCCGAGGCCGACGTGGACCACCGTCGACAGATCGACGTCCTCGTCCCGCCCGAATCCCTGGAGGTTGCTGCTGACTCGGAATCGGGCCCGCCGCCACTGGAGGTAGCCGGTGACCGCCCCGGTCACGGTATGCCCCAGGGTGTCGCGTCGGGCCCGGTCGGCGTAGTCGTCCCGCCGGAGCTGACCGTCGACGCCCACCCGGAGATACCCCGCCGAGCCAGCGCGAACCGCCCAGCCGACGCCTACCTTGCCCATCCAGAACCGCCGCGCCAGGCTGTCGGTTGGCATCGAGTCGTTCCCCATCGCGAACCGAAGAACGCGCTCGTCCCGCTCCTCGCCCGAGACGTACCAGCTTGCCCGGGACGCGAACGACAGGTACCGCAACCAGGTCACCCCGTACAGCATTCGGCCATCGGTCCGTTGATCGTAGATCGCCGAGAGCCCGATCCGACCGTCGAACAGCCGATCCCGCTGAAAGCTCGTCGTCAGGGCGTCGCGGTCGGCCGTCTGCCGATAGCGAAGGCCGACCCGGGTCGCGGTCCCGAAGAGATTGGTCTCGGTGATCCCGATCCACCGCTCAGAGCTCCGGTTGGAACCCTCGATGCTGCCTTCGATCCGGGTCGTGAAGGCGTCCCGGGTCGCCACCTGGAGCACCAACCCGGAGTCGGTCCGGATCGTGTCGACCCGAGCCCGCCGGAAGATTCTGAGCGCCCGGAGGTTACGCTCCGTCTCGGCCGCCTTGGCCGAGTCGAACAACTCGCCCGGCCTGAGCAAGAGCTCCCGCCGGATGATGCCCGGACGGGTCGTGATGTGGAGGCCGTTGGCGACCCGGGCCACGAAACCCTTCGACTCCTCGGCCGGAAACACGTCATTGGCCCGAACGTCGACGAATCGGATCTTCAGGGGATGATCGGGAATGGTGTCGGAACGAGCCTGGGAATGGAGCGGTCCACTCGGGAAGGCCACCAGGCCGACCACGATCCCCACTACGAGCCGCGGCACAACCGGACGCGGGCCGAGTCCGGCTAGTTCAGGCTCTCCAGCAATCGCCACAGTTCGAGCGCGCTGAACTCGTGGAATCGCCGCAGCAGATCCTGCTCCGAGGCTTCGATGAAGATCCATCCGGTCGAACGTTGCTCCGCCTCGGCGACGAAATGAACCCGGCCTTTTACCGGAAGCGTATCAACTACCATCTCCAGGTGAACCTGCCAGGTCGTCCCACCCCGAGCCAGGTCGCCAAGGTGATGTGTGACCGGTGCCGAAGGTTGCCCTGCCGGGGATGACTGGGCCATGAGTCGTTCGGGTAATGAGACGCAAGGAGAGTAGCGGGAACCCCGACCAGAAACCAGGGGCTTACCGGGGAGGGGCGACCCCTTAGTTTTCCCGCCCACGATGGCCGAACCCACCACCGTTTCGGTGCCCTGCGCCAGCTGCGGCACGCCGATCGCCGGCCGGTTCTGCAGCCAGTGCGGCGCGGCAACGACCATCCAGGCCTGCCGCGGCTGTACCGCCAACCTGAGCCCCGGCGCGCGATTCTGCCACCGATGCGGTACGCCGGCCACCGCGGGCATCGCTCCCAGGTCGGAACGGATCGCCTGGTCGGCGGCGACCGCGGTCGTCATCGGGGCCGTCGCCGTAGTCGTTTATCTGCTGGGCCGCGACGGCCGGCCGGCGGCGCCGATCGCGAGCATGGGCAACGCCGGCAACGCGGGGCCGACCCTGTCTACCCGGGCACCCGACATCAGCAATATGTCGCCCCGCGAGCGATTCGATCGCCTGTTCCTCCGGGTCGCCGAGTCCCAGTCGTCCGATACCATCCTGATGTTCGCCCCCATGGCCCTCGGCGCGTACGGTCAACTCGACCAGGTCGACACCGACGCTCGGTTTCACGCGGCCATCATCCATCTGCTGGTTGGCGAGTTTGCCCAGGCCAAAGCCCTCGCCGACACCATCGCGAAGGCGGAGCCGAGCCACCTCTTTGCCCACGTCATCCGGGGCGAGGCCGCCGAGCAGGAAAAGGACACCGCGACTCTCGCCCGGAGCTATCGCGCCTTCCTGGCCGGTTACGACGCCGAGATGACGGCCCGGCGCCGCGAGTACCTCGAACACCAGCCGCTCCTCGATCAGTTCCGGTCTCGGGCCCAAGCCGCTGGGCAGTAGCTCGACGTCGGCCCTTGCTTCGGTCGGCCAACCCTCACACATTCATACACTTAAGCCACCTCAGGACAACTCGCCGTGGAGCCAGCCGCCGCGCCGTACAACTTCACGAGCGCACCGAAGGGCCCGGTGTCCGTCCTCGTCGTCGACGACGAGGAACCGATCCGCAACGCCCTGAAGCGGTTCCTCTCCCAGCAGCACTACGAAGTCTCGACTGCAGCCACCGGCGCCGAGGCGCTCGACGCGCTCCGGCGGCAAAAGGTGGCCTGCGTCCTGCTCGACGTGCGACTGCCGGATGCCAACGGCGTCGACCTCGTGGCCAAGGTTCTCGAACACGAGCCCCACGCGGCCATCCTCATGCTGACCGCCGTCAACGACGCCGCCAGCGCGGCGCTCTGCATGCAGCGCGGCGCGATGGACTACCTGACCAAACCGGTCGATCTCACCGACCTGCTCCGAGCGATCCAGCGGGCGCTCCGCCGTCGCGATACGATGATCGAAAGCCAGCAGATCAACCACTGGCTCAAGGAAGAGGTCGCGATCCGCACCGCCGAGCTCCGGATGGAGCGGGCCAACCTCGAGCGGATCTCGGTCGCGACGCTGGAAGCGCTGGTCAATGCCCTCGAGGCCAAGGACCCCTATCTCCGCGGACACTCCGCCCGGGTCGCCGACCTCGCGGCCACCGTCGCGGCCGAGTTGGGCCTCGACGAAGAGGCCGTCGAAGTCGTCCGCACCGCGGGGCGGCTCCACGACATCGGCAAAATCGGGATTCGCGAGGAGATCCTCAACAAGCAGGGTCCGCTGACCAACGAAGAGTTCGAGCACGTCAAGAACCACACCATCACCGGGTCGCAGATCCTCGCCCCGCTGGCGCACCTGCGGCATATCATCGAGATCGTTCGGAGTCACCACGAACGATGGGACGGCAAGGGCTACCCCGACGGCATCAAGGGCGATCAGATCCCGGTCGGCGCCCGAATCATCGGCGCGGTCGAGATCTACGACGCCCTCACCACGTCGCGGCCCTATCAGGAGAAGATGGTGCCGGAGCTCGCCATCGAACGACTCCGCGACCTGGTCGACACCGTCATCGACCCGAAGGTGCACCGCGCCCTCCAATCGGTCGTCGCCCGCCGAGAGGCACTGATCTTCCTCGACGACGCGCGTGCCTGATCCCGCTTCGCTTCGGGTGCTCGTCATCGATGATGACGCGGCGATGGTGGCCCTGATCAGAAAGTTGCTCGAACACGCGGGCTATCAGCGGATCACGGTCGGGAGCCGGGTCGCCGACGCCATCTCACTAGGCGCCGACGCCGACGTGGTGCTCCTCGACTATCAGCTTCCCGATGGCACCGGGATCGACACCCTCCCCCGCCTGCTGAGCCGGCCCGATCCCCCCTCGATCGTGATGGTCACCGGCGAGGGCAACGAGACCCTCGCCGCGGCCGCCCTGCGCGCCGGCGCCGACGACTACGTCGTCAAGGACCATAACCTTCGGGAGATGCTTCCCCAGATCGTCGAGCGGGTCCGTCGGAATCGCGCCCTTCGAGAGGCCCAAACCGCCGTCGAACAAGAGCTGGTCCGCGCCGAGCGGGTGGCGGCGATCGGCGAGATGACCGTGACGCTCCATCACGAGATCAACAACCCCCTGATGAGCGCCTCGGCCGAGGTCGAGCTCCTCTTGACCGACCCGAGCGTCGACGCCGACCAACGCGCGGCGCTCGAAACCGTGCGGGAAAGCCTCGGCCGGGTCCGCGACATCGTCAAACGGGCCGGCGATCTCCGCCAAGCGACCAGCGAGGACTACCTCGTCGGCCTCCGGATGATCAACCTGGGCTCCGCCGAGCGACCCTCCCTGGTGCACCGCGGACGAGCCCTGTTGTGGATCGCCGACGAAGACACCGCGCGGCTGGCGGCGATGGTGCTCCGTCACCGCGGCTTCACCGTGGAGCGAGTCGGCTCGGCCCGCGAGCTGACCAGCGGCTCCAATCGCCTCGGCGTCAGCCTCGTGGTACTCACCGTGCCGGGATCGGATCGGCCGGAAGGGGCGCTCGGCGGGTTCGAGCCGGATCCGTCGCGGGGCTACGCGGTCGTCGCCCTGGTGGCCGGCGACCCGACCGGTCCCAAGGAAGCGGGCGCCGACCGGGTCCTGGCCCTGCCCTTCGACCCCGCGACCCTTCCCGACGAGCTGGTCGGCGCGGTCGACGATCGCGCCTAACGGGCGACCCGGGTCTGCCGCCGGGTCAATCGGTGGCCTCCGACCCCGCCTTCGACCCAATCCCAATCAGTGGTCACCCGGGCCGGCCCGTCGAACCGAAAGGCGACCCGGTGGATGTGCCCCCGCCCCGGATCGGAGAGGCTCTCCGGCTCCAGAGCAAAGTCGAGGCTGTCCCCGGCGAGCCCGGCGGACTCGAACCGCGGCTGGCTGCCCCCGGTGCAGAAGTGGGACATCGCCAACCGGCCCCCCTTGAGGTGATAGACCGAGACCATGCCCGCGCCTCCATGCTCGTCACCCATCACCCGCTCCAGCACTGCCGTCCCACCCGAGATGACCTCGTAGATCACCCGCACGGCGCCGCCATCGGGCCCCGGCGCCTCCCATTCACCCGCCAATGCCTTGAGTCGGTCGAGGCCCTCCACCGCCGCCGGTCGTTGGGCCGACGCCGAACCCGCGATCACGACACCGACCGAAGCCGCCAAGCCCACCGGCATGAGATTCATCACCTCTCCCCTCCGAAAGGTCGAAAGAGCCGATCGATGGTCGCCTGCGCGCGCCCGGTCAGGTCGTCGATGAACCCCTGATCCGCCGAGTAGCTCGCGTGCCAAACGATGACCCCGCACTGCCCATTGGCCTGATGAGTGCCGATTCGGAACACCCCCGATCCGAGCTCGTTCGCCACGCAAGCGAATTCTCGGTCGTCGATCCGGATCATTGCCGCGCCGGAATAGCACTCACCGTACGGCGCCTCGACCCGACACTGGGTCGCCTCGGTCACCGGCCAGGGTACGATCGAAAACCCGCCCGGTCCGAGCAAACGGTGCCAGGCCTCGGGCTGCGACACCGGCGCCGTCACCCGGGCCAAGCCCGCCCGGCGTCGCCGACCACGGTGCCGCTCGAGGTAGTGCCGCAGGCTTCTCAACTCGAACTGCCAGCCAACCGCCACCCCGTCGAACTCGTCGTCCCAGGCCGCGCCGCGACCGAAGCCCGAGTGCACCAGGGTGAGGATCGTCTTGCCGGCCTGTGCCGCGAGAGTGAACTCCATCGCCAGCGTCACCGCGTCAGCCTGCCCCGCTGGGAGTTCGCGTCCTTCGGTGTCGAAGGGACGCTGCTCCCGGTTGAGCAGCCGGAGGGCCACGCCCGGTTCCCACCGGTCGATCTCCGAGACCCAGGTCCAGGCATCGTCCCACGACCATCGGGTCTCGCCGCCCCTGCCCGGGCGGACCGAGGCCTCCAGCGGAAACCACCGGGTCAACTCGTCGGCTTCGGTCAAAGCGGCCCACACCTCCTCCGGGCTCGCGGCGATCTCGAGGCTGACCTCGGTGTGGCGCGACTCATTCGGCATTGCGGCCTCCCTCGGTTTCCGGTGGGCGTTCGGCGGGATGGGCCAGGGTGAGCAGTCGGAACCGGCGACCACCCCTGGCGGTTTCGTCGTGATATTTCGCGACCAGCCGACCGGTCTGGGCCACCAGTTCCTCCATGAAGCGGGCTCGCGCGTCCGAGCCAGCAAACCGGATCTCGGTGTCCAGGGTCAGGGTCGCCAGGCGTTTGCCGACCGAGCGAGCGCCGGCATCGAGCGCGGCGACCCGTCGGATGGCGTCCGCGGCGGCCCCGACCAGGGCGCCGACGCTGGCGCGATCGCCGGAGGCCGGGGTCGCCAGGTCCGCTCCGCCGAGGGCTTCCGGGCTGATCACGAAGGCCCGTGCGGTGGCGCGCATCAGCCGCTCGGTGCAATTGCCTTTCCGGCGGGTTTCGACCAACGCGATGAGTCCTTCGCGCTCCAGCAGCTTGAGGTGGTAGTTGAGCCGCTGCCGGGGGAGCCCCAAGCGCCTGGCCAGCCCGGCGGCCGAATCGGGCTCCGCGAGGGCGTCGAGGAGCAGTCGTCGGTTGTGGCCGAGCAGCACCCTGGCCTGGCGCGCGCCTCGGACGACTCCCATCGGGGCGACAGTGGTGGTGGACAGTTGGGCCTCGGTCGGTGAGGGGCAAGACCAAGGTGTCACCGACAATTTATTTTGTCAAGGAGATTTTGTCTGTCGGTTTTCCGATCGCCCCGCCAACCGCGGCATCGTCGGATCCACCCCCGCCGCCGGGGTCAGATCCCAACGGACCGCCTCCGGGAGCAGATGGGCAATCGAGTTCGCGTAGTACTGCAGCAAGGGTCGGGCGTTGGGCAGGATGATGACCGTGGCCCCCTCCTCGACCACCCAGCGCCGGGCCCGAAAGGTCCGCAACGCCCGATCCCACACCTCCTCCACCGGCAGCTCGCCGCGAACCAGCCGCGCGTTGAACCCCCGAAGTTGGTCGCGAAGCTCCTCCAGCCGCTCCAACAACCGATCCCGGGGAATCACCGTGGCCGGAAACGACAGCAGCCCCGCGGCCGCAAACGGCACCGGCGTCACCGGGATCACCGCCCCGATCCGCGCCAACACCTCATCCGCCAACCGCTGGATATGAGGCAACCGCTCGGCGCGCGGCAACGCCAACAACCCCGGCGCTTGCTCGCCGAGCCACCCGCGCACCGAGATCGGGGTGGCGAAGTTCACCGCCACCCGCCCGTACCGATGTCGCTGGCCGGCGAGCAACTGGAGCGCGTTCCAGCCGGCGAAGGAGATCCAGCCCCACAGCTGCCCCAGCCGCGTCGGCCGCGGCGCGCCGACGATCAACTCCCGGGTGAGGGTACCGTCCTCGAGTACCCGATCGTAGTTGATCGCCACCGGCACCAGCCAGAGGTCGCCCTCGAAGGCCGGATCCTCCAACGTCCGCACGATGTAGTCGAGGAGACCGATCTTGGCGGTGCCGAGACGCCCGTCCCGGCTGAGTCCGCCCTCCGGAAAGATCCCCTGGGTGACCCGATGCCGGGTGATCAGCTGAACGTAGCGCTCCAGGACCAGGTGGTAGAGAGGCTCCCGGAATTTTCGCCGGATGAAGTAGCTGCCGAAGCTCTTGAAGACGTACTCGAGCGGCCAGGTTCGAGCCCACTCCCCGACCGCGTAGCTGATGCTGACGACCTGGGCCAGCACGTAAGTGACGACCACGTAGTCCATGTTGGACCGATGGTTCATCTGATAGAGCACCACGTCCCGCTTCGGGATCCGCCCGAGAGCCGCGCTGTCCTGATACTCGACCGAGATGCGGTAGAACAGCCGAGTCAGCAGCTTCGACAGATTGAAGCCGAGCTTGTAGTAGGAAAGGACGTTGAAGAAAGGGACGATCTCGTCGATATACTCCTCGACTTGCCGCTCGACTCGGGCCCGCGGCAGCCGGTGCTCCCGGGCCGCCTCATCGACGGCGCGGCCGACGATCGGATCGGCCAATAACTCAGCCTTGACCCTCCCACTCGCCACCAGCTTGTAGCGATCGAGCCGGGCCCGAAACTCCAGCACCGTCCGCTGGGCCGATCGACGGAGCACCCGGCGAGCCGCCCAGAGGGCGACCGCCGCGGCGACCAGGACCACGCTGAGGGTAACCAGCCATGCGGGCATCGGGAGTACCATCGAGTGGAGGAAATTATGCCACTCCAACCTGGCGGGCGCGAGATGCCCATTGACCGAGCCGGGCCCGGGCCCCACCTTGCCACCATGCGCGTGCTCGCCTTGCTCGGTGGCCTGCTGGTGGCGGCGACCGCATCGGCTCAGGCCCCCGAGCTACCCGCCCGGGGCACCTCCACCGCCGGCTTCATCCCCGCCGGCTACCGAATCCTCAAGGAGGTCACCGGGCATCTCAACGGCGACGAGCATCGCGACGTGGTGCTCGTTCTGGGCGACGCTCGCGAGCGGCCTGACTCGATCCTCGCGGACCCCCGGCCCCGCCTCCTCCTCGTGTTGGCGGGGGAGCCATCGGGGCTTCGACTCGAGGTGGCCACCGATCGGGCAGTCCTCGGCCGGAGCGATGGCGGTGCCTTCGGCGATCCCCTCGAGAACCTCGACCTCGATCGCAATGTCATCGTGGTCACCCACCACGGCGGCTCCGCCTGGCGCTGGCGGCTGGTCCATCGATTCCGTTTTCAGCGGGGTGAGTACCGCCTGATCGGACGGACCACCACCCGGTACTTCAACGGGGCCTACTGCGAGCGGCTCAAGGAGTACCGACCTACGACCCACCTCGACGAGAACCTGGCCACCGGGCACCGCTATCGCTACGACGTACCCGAGCAGCGGTGCGTCAAACGGGAACGGCGCACCCGCTTCGCCCCCGCCCGGATGACCCTCGGCGTGTTCGACCTCTCCAAGGAGCTGGAGGAACGCTGACCCCGCCGGCCCTGGCGCGGGCGCGGCGAGTCGGAATCACCGCTCGGCCGGGAGAAAGGCCATGGCCTTCAGACGCTTGGCTCGTTCGGCGATCGGTGGGTGGCTCGCAAACCGACCCATGAATCCAGCGCGACCGGCGAACCGACGCTCGCTGGGGTCGACGATGCACATGTGGGCGGCGCCTTTCGCGATCGATCGGGTGGCCTCGGGCGCGCCGTCGATCTTCTCCAGTGCCCGCGCCAAGGCCTCCGGATTCCTGGTGAGCTGGGCACCCGTCGCGTCGGCCAGAAACTCACGTTTGCGGCTCACCGACATCGCCAACAGTCGCGACACCACCGGGGCGACGATCAGGGTGATCAGCCACAGACCCAGCACCAGCAGCGCCAACGGATTGTTGCCCTTCTTGTGGCCGCCCCGCGAACCGCCGCCGACCCGCCCCCCGAACCGGAGGAAGTTGCGCATCAGATCGGAGAGAAGCACGATCGCGCCGATCATGCCGGCCAGCAGGGTCATCAACCTGATGTCGTAGTTGCGGATGTGGGCCATTTCGTGGGCGACGACTCCCTGGAGTTCGTCGCGGTCCAGCGCGGCCAGGAGTCCCTCGGTCACCGCGACATGGGCACCCTCGGGACTCTTGCCAGTGGCAAACGCGTTCGGGTCGCGGTCGGGGATGATCCACACCCGGGGTTTCGGCAGCCCCGAGGCGATCGCCATCTCTTCGACGATGTTCATCAGGCGGGCTTGTTCGGGGGTCGCCGGCTCGACCAACTCCCGAGCCGCGGCGGCCTTGAGAACCTGATCCGGCCCCTTGGCCCAGGCATGCCAGGCCACCCCGCCGGCGATCGCCGCGAACACCATCCCGATCGCCGGCACCACATGACGGTAGGCCTCGGGTGGCGCGTCCTTGGTCAACAGGTAGAACCCCAAATCGCCACCGAAACCGACCCAGGCCGTGAAGACGACGAACCCGACGGTCAACCAGGTCGAGCGTCGTCGGTTGGCGGCCTGTTGTTCGAAGAGATTCGAGTCCGTCACGCCGCCGGCGGCTTGGTGAACCCGAAGTCGACCTTCGGCACCGCCCGCTCGGCGGCGTCCTCGATCGCCCACAGCTCCGCGGGGCTCGCCTTGGCCAGCCCGGCCACCAGATTGGTGGGAAATTGCATCTGCTTGGTGTTGTAGAGGGTCGCCTCGTCGTTGTAGAGCTGGCGGGCGAAGGCAATCTTGTTCTCGGTGCTGGTCAGCTCTTCCTGCAACTGGGCCACGTTCCCGGTGGCCTTGAGGTCAGGATAACTCTCGGTGAGCGCGAACAACCGTCCGAGCGCCTGGGTCAGTTCGCCTTCGGCCTTGGCCGTCGCCGACACACCCTGGGCCCCGATCGCCTTGTTCCTCGCCGAGATGACGGCCTCGAGGGTTTCGCGCTCGAAGCTCATCGCTCCCTTGACGGTCTCGATCAGGTTCGGAATCAGATCGTGCCGACGCTTCAGCTGGACGTCGATCTGTTTCCAGGCGTTCAAGACCCGGTTCTTGAGGGCGATCAGCCCGTTGTACGCGCCGATGACCCAGAACACCGCCACGATCGCAATCGCGAGAACGACCAACATGCCCATGACACCCTCCCTCGGGGGACGACCAGTCGCCGGAAGCGGCCCTCCCGGATCGCGCTAAAGATACCCGTTCCGGCGCGGCCTGACGGACCGGGGCCGGAAACGCGGTAATCGGACCCGGCGGTGCGTCAAGTTGGTTGTCGGATCCGACCCGGGCGGCGTTACCCTTGTCGCCCCCAATTCTGAGGACGCCCGATGAGTCTCCTGGAAATCGTCACGGCGCTGGCCACGGCCGGCCTGCTGCTGGCGGGCGCGTTGCAGCAAGCCCACCGCCACCGCGATCGGCTCGCGGTCGACCGAGCCCAATCGCTGGTGCTCAACAGCTATCGGCGGGCCCAATCGGCGGCCCGGGCCTGGGGCCGGCCCGCCGAGCTGCTGGTCAGTGGTGATTCAATCGTGATTCGCTCGATGGGCATTGCGGATTCGATCGAGTTGGCTCGACTCCCAGGGCCGCTGCACGACGGAGTGGCGCTGGCCCCGCCGAGCCATCGGGCGGTCTTTAGTCCCTCCGGCCTCGCCCTCGGCGCGGCCAACGTCACCCACTCGCTCAGTCGTGGCGGAGTCCAGCGAGCGGTGGTCGTCTCGCGGCTCGGGCGGGTCCTGGCCCGGTAGGGCTAGTACTCGTGGTCGAGGCCGTACTTGCGGATCTTGGCCAAGAGGGTCGATCGGGCGATGCCGAGAATCTGGGCGGCGTTGCGGCGGTTACCACGGGTGAACCGCAGCGTGGCGGCGATGTGCCGCTTCTCGACGGCATCGAGCGGCTCCGGATGGGACGCTCGCTCGCCGCCGATCGCGCTGCGGACCGCCTCCCATTGAACCCCGGGAAGGTCACTGTCGATCACCACCACGTCGGCCCCCCCGTTGATCAGGGCGTCACTCGCGGAGCTGGCGGTTTCCTGGATGATCGGGCGGCAACCCTGGGCGCGCAGTGCTTCAGAAAGAACTCTCGTCAGGGTCTCGCGCTCGCTGGCGATGAGCACGTTGAGTTGACGACCCGTGGCAATCGACGCAATGGCTGGCACCATATCTCCCCCGCTGGCTGCAAAGTGTCTCGGTTCGAGGGCCGGAACATTCCCGGCAACCCTCTAGAGACGTTCGAGAGGCCTCCGTCTTGTACGCCTCGGGAGGACAGGGGTCGGTCGGTGCCCGCCGAGCGGACCCGCAAGTTCTTCGTCTGCTTGAGCTTGGGAAGCGGCGAGGGGGAGAAAACACGAACGGCCGCACGGGCTTTTGAGGACCCGTCGCGGCCGTTCGTCAGACAAGCAGACCCTGGGCGGGGCACGAAGCCGCCGTTCTTCATCTCCGCGCCACCTCAGGGCTGTTTCCGCCCCTCAGGGTAGACGCACGAGAGCCGAGGTCTCGATTCCCAGGCCGGATGGCCGTCCCACCTGGTTCACTCATCCAAGCGCTGCGAGTCGGATCGAGTCGCGGATCGACCCTTCGCACTGCACCCCGAGGCGCCAGATCGGAGCGGGTGAAGCACGCGACTGGCTCCACCATCGCGACGATGCGATCACTGTGGTCGTCGCCCCATTAAGGTGGGAATTATCGGCGCCCGCCGCAAGCGCCTTCTTTTCTTCGGAGGGTCACGAGGGCGTGTGGCTACAGACGATCGACCAACCCGATTGCCGACAAGGAGTTCCCGCGTTTGATCTCGTCTGTGGAAACTGTGTATCAACAGCGGGGGGAAAACCGGCTAGGGTTCCTGGCCGACCTCGATGTAACGAAACCCATCCGCAGGGTCGGACGAGCCGAACAGGGCCCCCGCGTTGCTCGCCGCGAACCAGCCCCCGATCCACAGACGCTGCGAGTCGAGCTCCTGGACGATGGAGCGCAGCCACCGGCGGATGTAGCGGATTTCCGGCGCGCGCCTACCAAACAGCGCGAGCAGGGCGCCCGAGCCCGAGGTGGCACGGAGGAAGTGAGCCAGGGCGTGGGCCCGCTGAGAGAACTCGACCGCTTTGACCCCTGGCTCGTCGAAGAGCACTCGCCCTTCGAACACGTCCATTGGGGGCGCATCGAGCCGGGGGCCGAGGTAGACGAACTGCCGGCCGCCGACGACCTTCCGCTCTACCACCGCGGCGGCCGTCTCGCTGGTCAGCCGGACCGCCTGCACCATGTCGTCCTCGTTGAGAATCCCAACCGCGCCGGTCCACTCGAGGGCGGCCAGCGCGGTCTCGATCGGGCAGCCGGCGGCGTCGTCGAACGCGATCAGACGGGGGGCCTCACCGGCCCGGAGGAGGAAGTGGGCCAGTCCCTCCGGGCGATCGAGAAAGGTGCGAATCACCAGGCTCTGGGGCGCTGAGGACATGGGTCCGAAGATACCAGCGTTAGGGCTAAGGCGTAAGTTGACGCTTCGGCTCGATCTGGAGGATCCACAAGCCGCTGTTCACGTCGGGGACATAGATGTGTCCGTTGCGATAGACGGCGCCCCACGCCCCGGGGATGTTGGGAATGTGGCCGGCCTTGTCGCCGGTCGCGACGTGCCCGATCTGTCGCCCCTGGCGGCCGAGATCGCCGCGCAGCTCACCGGACACATCGAGGATCCGAAGACCGCCCTGGTAGTCCCCCAGAAAGAGCGAATCGCCGGCCACCCAGATGTTGTGACTGCCGCCGTCACCGGACTCGAACCAGGCGACGCTCTTCGGCTTGGTGAGGTCGGTCATGTCGATGACCTGCATCCGGCCGTAGGCCCGGCCGAAGCCGGGAACGCCCTGACCTTGGGCTTTGGCCGGAAACACCTCGTCGGCCAGGTAGACGTACCGCCCCTGCCGCCACGCGGTGTGGGTGCCGCGAATGAACCCGGGTCCACCCACCGCCTCCACGTTGCGATAGAGCGCATTGAGGTCGTACTTGAACTGGCTGACGAACACCGGATTCTCCGGGCTCCCGCCCTTGACCCCATTGCCGACGTCGAGAACGATCAGTCCGTCATTCCAGTAGCTCAGGTAGGCCAGCCCATCCTTGACGTCGATGTCATGCACCTGCCGCCCGGCCGCCGGCGGCGGTGTCTCCCAGCGGGCCACCTGCTTCGGTCGATGCGGGTCCCGGATGTCGATCACCCGCATCGACCCGGTGGCGTCGTCGGTCAGATAGACGTATCCCTGATAGACGTAGGTGCTGTGCACCCCGCCGGACACGGTTTCCGTGAACTCGGCGACCGGCTTCGGATGGGCGGGGTCTTCGAGACTCAGAATCACGATGCCGTTCTTCCGACTCGACGCCTGTTCGCGGGTCATCACGGCGTACTTACCGTCTTCGGTCGCCATGACGTCGTTGATGATCCGGGCATCGACCATCACCGAGTCGGTGATTCGCGGCGCGGCCGGGTCGCTCACGTCGACGGCATAGAGCCGATCACCGCCGACCCCGGTGAGTCCGGCCGTCGCCAGGTAGCCGTGCTTCCCGTCGGGATGAAGCCAGAACTCCGTCGTCATCATCCCCAGCGGGAGGCGGCCCAGCACCTTGATCGATCGCACCGCATCCCGCGGGGCCACCTCGATGATCGCCTCGGCGGTCCGACCGGCGAAGTTGGCGACCACCTGATAGGTCCCCGGCAGATCGGCGACGAAACCGCCGTCCGGATCGATCATCGCGTTGCCCGGCGTAATCGACCATTCGGGCTGGACGTCGCCAACGGCTCGCCCGCCGACGCCGGTGGCCCGGACCCCGAATCGAATGACGTCCCCGGTCCGCCCGGTGGCTTTGGCCGGGACCACCGCCAGGGCCCGGATCTCGTTCGCCGCCACGGTGATCCGGAGGGCTCGTTCGACCCGACCCGTCGCGGCAACCACCGAGGCTGTTCCGGGCCGAAGCGCCGCGACCCGGCCCGCCGGCGAGACCGCGAGCACCGCCGGGTTGTCGGTCGACCATCGGACCGGATCGTCCCGCCGGTCGTCGTTGGTGGCGAAGACCTCGGCACGAAGCGTTAGGTTCTGGCCGACCACCATCCGGGAGACGGCCGGTTCGACGACGACTCGGCCGGCCGGGAGCGGCAGCACCTGCACCTCGGCCGTGACCGTCGTCGGGCGACCGCCCGCGGCCGACCGCACTACGGCGGTGGCCACGATGGTGCCGGTCGCCCCCGCCGTGACCAGCCCGGTGGAATCGACCGTGCCTTCGAAGGCGCCACCGGATTGGAACCAGAGGACCACGACCCGGTCGATCCGCTGCCCCGCGCCGTCGAACGCCGCGGCCCGAAGGCGGAGGGTGTCACCGATCTGGATCTTGGCGTTGGCCGGTTCGATCGTGACGCGGGCGATCGTGGTCGCGGGCTGTTGCAGCAGGAAGGCGAACCCCAGCAATAACGACATCGAGACACCCTCGGACGGGGGGAGGACGGGAAGGGACCGATCCCCCGAAAGTACCGGGTTTTCGGGTCTACCGTAAAGAGCATATTGACAATCCCGCGCTCGCGCTTGACTATATCGGCGGCGAACGGCTTTGCCTGGCCGCAGTTTCGGGCCAGGCGTTTTCCCGAGCCCACGTCGGCTCCCATCGTACGAGGTCAGCGCAATGGCAACAGGTACCGTCAAGTGGTTCAACGATGCGAAGGGGTTTGGTTTCATCGCCCAAGAGGGCGGGAAGGATGTCTTTGTCCACCACACGGCAATCGCGATGGACGGCTTCCGTTCGCTGGCCGAAGGCGATCGCGTCGAGTTCGAGATCGTGGACGGACCCAAGGGCCTCCAGGCGGCGAACGTGAAGAAGGCCTGACCCGGCCGAGGTGCCGGGACGGGCCCGGCATTCCCAACCGCGCTGGGCTCCCTCGGCATGCTTCTCGCGCCGCAGGGGCCCAGCGTTCATTTTTCGAGCAGTCGAACTCTCGACAACGGGCCTCCGATGCCGCTCCTTCCGATTTGGCTAGCCGTCGCCGGGACAATCGCTTCGGCCGCGACGCCGCAGCCCCCGCCCCTCGGACTGCTAGGACTTGCGCCCGGTCTGGTCCAAAGTGACCTGCAAGAGCGAGTCGCAAAACTCGGCGGCAAAATGAGTTGCCGGACCTCGACGGTTGATCGGCGCTTCGCCGAGTGTACCGCGGTGCTGGCGGGCGCGCCGGACGGGCGGCGGTGGGAGCTGCTGGCCTCGATGATCGACGGCACCAGCGCGGTCATCCTGCTCAAGACCGGCCTGAGCGAACAGGACGTCGAGCAACTCAAATCGAGCCTAACGACCGAGCTCGGCCGGCCGAACTACCGGAAGCAGGGCGAGCAGCGGAGTTTCGAGTGGATTCGGGCGGGGCGAATGATGCGGCTCACCGCGCGGCCCGACCGGGGTCGGGTCCAGTTGTCGGTCAGCCTGGTCGAGGGCAGCGTCCTCGACGCCCTCGACGCCAGCCGCTAGCGCTTCTTCTTCTTCGCCGCCGCAGGTTTGTGGGCCTTGGCGACCGGCTTTTTGGCCACCGGCTTGGCCTTCGCCTTGGGCGGCGGCGGCTTCTTGGCCCGCTCCTCCCGCTCCCGGATTCGTTCCTGGCGACGCTCCTCCGCCGCCTTGACCTCGGCCAGGATCCGATCGGTCTCGTCCTGAGTCATCAAGGTCCGGCGGACCGCGTACCGGAGGATCTCCTCCGCATCGGCCTGTTTGAAGTCGCCCAGCCGCGCTCCCGCCCGGATCAACCCGACGAAAGCGTCCGCCACCGGGTTGCGCAGAACCGACGCAATCCCCGGGAGCGCCTCGAGCAGTGAAGCCACCTGCGTCCCACCCAATTCCGTCGCCACCGCGCTCCTCCAGGACGACCGTTAGGGTCGCAGCCGGGCAACGTATCAGTCCGCCCCAGTCCCGTCAAGAAAGACGTTAGGCAAGAAGGTAGTTGTGATTACAACTACGTAACAACACCGTCAGGTCACCTGGGGGCCTTGGCGCCTGGCCCGCCGAGACCAACACCACCCGCCCGCGATCCGCGGGCTGACCTGGATTAGCGGGGCAACGCGAAGAGGCGACGCCACCTGACGTTGGTCAGGAACGGCAACGGGCGATAGGTGTCCGGGTTGTAGCTGAAGTAGACCACCAGCGGACGCCCCCGGACGTTGAGCCGCGGGAGGTAGCCCCAATACCGGCCGTCGTAGGAGCCGTCGCGGTTGTCGCCCATCATGAAGAACGAGTCCCGGGGCACCGCGATCGGCCCCCAGTTGTTCAGGTCCGGGGAGTAGTTCTCGGAATCCCGCCCGACGTAGTGCGGGAGCTGCCACCGGCGCATCTGGGCCCGGGAGGCCGGGTCCGCGTTCGCCGTCGGGTCGGTCCGGATGACCCAGGGCTCCTCGACCTTCTGTCCGTTGCGGAACAGCAGTCCGTTCTCCATCGACAGGGTGTCGCCGGGCACGCCGATGAGCCGCTTGACGACCTTGAGGCCCTCCTGTTCGACCGAGTCGAACACGAGGATCTCCCCGCGCTCGGGCTCGCGAACCGCGGGGAGACGGGTCCTCACGAACGGCACTTCCGCGCCGTACAGCAACTTGTTGACGAACAGGAAATCCCCGACCAACAGGGTATTCTCCATGCTGCCCGAGGGGATCTTGAACGCCTCGACCAGGAACGATCGCAGCAAGAACCAGACGACCAAAGCCACCGCGATCGACTTGGTCCAGTCCCACAGCCAACGGAGCAGTTTGTTCATGCCATCCTCTTAGTCGACCCAATCCGCGATGAACAGGTTGGTCTCTCGCGGGTGCTTGCCGTTACGGTTGGAGGCCCAAACGAGTTTCTTGCCGTCCGGACTCCACATCGGGAAGCTGTCGAAATCCTCGTAGGTGGTGACCCGCTCGAGGCCGGTCCCATCCACGTTGATCAGGTACAGGTCGAACTTCCCGCTCCGGGGGTTGTCATGATTGGAAGAGAAGATGATCCGCTTCCCGTCACGATGAAAGTAGGGGGCGAAGTTGGCGCCGCCTAACCGGGTCACCTGCCGCGGCTCGGTCCCGTCGGCATTCGCCACCCAGACCTCGACGCGGGCCGGCCTCACCAGCCGGCGCGCCAAGAGTTGCTGGTAGTCCGCTGAATCCCGGGCGGAGGTCGGGTACCCCGCCCGCCAGACGATCCGGGTCCCGTCGGGCGAGAAGAACGCGCCCCCGTCGTACCCGATCCGATTGGTGATCCGCCGGACATCGGACCCATCGACCTTCATCGTGTAGAGCTCGATGTCGCCGTCCTTGGTCGACGTGAAAATGATTCGGCGGCCATCGGGGGAGACGGTCGCCTCGGCGTTGTAGGCGCCGTTGCTGGTCAGCGGCTCGAGGTCCGAGCCGTCCAGCTTCGACGAATAGACCTCGAGGTGTCCGAGGGGCCAGACGTACCCCATCGATTGATCCGGGGGCGCTGGACAGGCGCGGTCGTGCTGGAAGCTGGAGCTGTAGAGAACGCGTTGGTCGTTGGCGAAGAAGAATCCGCAGGTGGTCCGGCCCCAGCCGTTGGAAATCCGCCGCAAGCCCGACCCGTCGATGTTGATGAGGTATTGCTGGTCGCAGCCCTCGTCGACCTTCTCCTGCCGTTGAAACACCAGCCGCTTGCCATCCGCCGAAAAATACGATTCAGCGTTGTTGCCGCCGAACGTCAGCTGCCGAATGTTGCTGAGATGACGCTCACCGGCGGTCGGGGCGATGAAGACCTGGCTCGCCCCGGGGACCATTCCCGACGAGCACGACCCCGCGCCGACCACGACGATCGCCATTGCCACCATGCTTCGTCCAACCATACCACCTCCCGAGAGCCACCAATATAGGCGCGCTGCCGGCAAGGGTCATCCGATGGTCGAAGGCCAGCCGACCGATCCGATCCGTCGATCCATTTCACGCTTCGCCTGCTCGACCCACTGCTCGCGCCGAATCCGGTCGCGAAACGCGCCGAGTTTGGTCGAGATCTGCTCGATATCGTCGTCGGTCCACTCGGCGATCTGCCGAAAGGAGGTGACCCCGTTGGCGTGGAGCATCTGCTCGAGGGCAGGACCGATCCCGGAAATCCGCTTGAGGTCGTCCTCACCCGACAGGCCGCCACCGTGGGCGTCCAGCCGGAGCCATCGACTGGTCTCGCGTCGAAGTCGAGCGATCTCCGCGAGCCCAGCCTCGACGACGGCTCGGCGATCGTCGAGGAGGGCCCGGAAGCGGACGTCCCGCTCCTTGATCTCCTCCCGCAGCGTCGCGACCTCCCGTTCGGCTCGAGTCGCGACACCGGCTTGGGCGTCGCGCTCGCGCGCCATCGCGGCCAATCGGGTTTCGAGGTCTTCGATTCGCCGGGCGAACTCGACCTCGGTCGTCCGACTCGTTTGGTTCGCCGTCCGCTCCCGCGCCAGGGCGGCCCGGGCCTCGTCGAGCTGGTGCTCGAGATCCCGGCCGGCTTTGGCGGCGGTGTCCCGCTCCGACGCGAGCGAACGGAGCAGGTTCTCCCGATCCTCCAGTTGGGCCCGGAGCACCTGCGCCCGCTCGGCCTGCGCCTGGAGGGCTCCCAACTCGGCACGGAATTCCGCGAAGGCCGCCTGTTGCGCGACCACCGTGACCCGCACCTCCGCCTCTCGGCGCGACAACTCCGCGACCAGCCGCTGACGCTCGCGCTCCGCCGCTTCTCGCTCGCTGGTCGTTCGGTGTTGGGCCTCGGCCGCAGCCGCCACCCGCCGCCGAAGGTCGATGATCTCGGTCGCCTGAATCGCCCGATCGGCTTGGGCCGTCTCGGTGGCCTTGGCGAGTTGGGTGTCTCGTTCGGCGATCCGGGCCACCAGTCGGTCTCGTTCGGCCCGCCATTCGGTTTCCAGGGCGGCGAGGCGGTCTAGGCTCGCGCGAGCCTCCTCCCGGAGTCGCTCCGCCTCAGCCCGGGCGGCGTCTCGGTCGATCCGAAACTGAACGGTTATCCCGGCCTGGGCGGCGAGCTGGTTCTCCAGCGAGGCCATCGCCTGCGCGGTAGAGGCCAGCTCGGCCGAGAGCTCGTCGGTGCGGGAACGAAGCTCCACCGCCTCCCGCCGCCCCAGTTGGGCCTCGGCGAGGGTGCCGACGAAACGGGCATCGGCCTCCAGCTGGAGGTGGGCGACCTGCGCCGCGGCCCGCCTGCCACGCCACAGCCAACCGATCATCGCGCCGATGATCACCGCCCCAGCGACGACCAGCCACCCGCTGACCGAGACGATCGGCATCAGCGGTTCGCCGCCCCATCGTGGCGGTAGACCCGCCCATTGCGCATCACGAAGAGGGTCCGCCCGAGCGACTCGATGTTGTCGAGCGGGTTCCCGGCGACCGCGATCAGATCGGCGGCCATCCCCGCGGCGATCGATCCGGTTTCCCGCCCGATCCCGAGCGCCTCGGCGTTTCGCGACGTGGCAGCCACGATGGCCTCCATCGGTCGCTGTCCGGCCTGGCGGACCCGGCAGGTCAGGTCCTCGGCGTTCCGGCCATGCGCCCCGGCCACCGCGTCGGTACCGTAGATGAGCTTGAGCCCGGGTGTCGCCGCCGCCAGCCGGGTCACCCCGATGGCGAGCGGAATCGCCTTCTCCATCGACGAGAACCCCTCGGCGGTGAAGTTGCCGAGCCCTTCGAACCGTTGCCGATGGTCGAGGTAGTTGCGGAAGATCAGGGCGCACTGCGGCCCGAAGAAGGTCCCCCGGGAGGTCATCAGGTCGATCACCTCTTTGGTGGCGAAGACCCCATGCTCGATCTGGTGACAACCGGCCAACACCGCCGCGGTGATGCTCTCCGCGCTGTGGGCGTGAACGACAGAGGGGACCCCGCCGGCCTTGGCTTCGCCACACGCCGCGCGCAACTGCGCCTCCGACATCGTCTGGGTTCCACCCTCGCGAATACTCTTCGAGGCAAACAGCTTGATCAGATTGGCCCCGTCGGCGATTCGTCCGCGGACCGCCTGGCGGAGCTGTTCTTCGGAGAGGGTCGCGTCGGTGATGGGCTCGAGCGACGTCAGGACCCGCGGACCCGGTACCTCGCCGCGAGCGATCCAGTCCCGGAGGTCCTTATCCTCGGCGGCGCCGATGCTGGCCACGGTGGTGAACCCCGCGAGGAGGGTTCGGTACCCGTTGGCCGCCGCCGAGTAGCCGGCCTGCGCCGGGGTGTCGCCGTCGTTCGGCGTGTGCATCCGACCCTGCCGATTGACGTACGCGGTGAGGTGGACGTGGGCGTCGATCAGGCCCGGGAGCACGGTGCCGCCGGTGAAGTCGTAGGTGGGCCGCTCGACCTTGAACGGATCGACTCGGAGAATCCGGCCGCGATCGACGACGACGGTCGCGTTCTTGATCTGGCCGCCTTTGCCGTCGAGCACTCGTGAGGCGAAGATCGTGATCGGACCCTCCGGCGGTTGCATCGAGACGGCCGCCAGGACCCACACCGCCGAGAACGCGATCATCATGGGACGATACTCCTAGGAGGCGCGGGCCGGGAAGGCGCGCCCGATTTCGGCCGCGGACCGCAGCGACAAAGCCGCGAACGTGAGCGTGCCGTTGGCGCAGCTCGCGCTGACGCAGGTGGGTGCTCCCACCACGAAGAGATTCTCATGATCGTGGCTCCGTCCCCAACCATCGGTGACGCTGGTCGACGGATCGGTGCCCATCCGGCACCCGCCGGCGGGGTGATCCTGGAACTCGTCGACCCGAACCGAGAGCACCTTGCCGCCGCCCGACTTTGCCAGGTGTTCGAACAGATCGCGGATCTTGGCCTCGGTCGGCGCCCGCAGATCCACCGAGGCCGGGGCGTCCCGCCAGGCCAGCCGCGGGAGCGGATCCCCCCAGGGCGTCCGCCGCGATGGGTCGAGGGTCACTTCGCTGGCGCGGTCCGGAAGGACGTCGTAATAACTGCGGACCCGCGCCGTCCCGGTGGCCGTCCGCCGCCGCCAGTCGGCCAGGAAGGCATCGCCAAGAAGCATGTCGCCGCGGTCATCGCGAAGCCGGGGCTGCTGCCCGGCATTCGACTCCCAGATCCGGAGATCGTGGCGAATGTACCGCGGGGCGTCCCCGGCGCGCATGAACTGTTTGCTCACCAGACTGTGCTGCTCGTTGAGGCCCGGATAGAGGGCGACTGGCAGCGAGATGAACGCGTTCAGGTTCCGGTGCCCACAGATGAACTTCCCGACCTGGCCGGATCGGTTGGCGAGTCCGGCGGGGAATCGTCCCGATCGGGACGCCAGCAGCAGGTGCGAGCTCCACAGATAGCCCGCGGCGACGACGAACGTGCCGGCCCGGAGCTCGAGCGCCTCGGTGGGCCGGTCCCGGTGGGTCGCGACGGCTTTGACGACCCGGCCCGAGCCCGGGTCACACTCCAGCCGACGGACCACGGTGCGCGTCATCAACTCGACTCGACCGGCGCGGCGCAGGGCATTCCAGGTGAAATCGGGCGAATACTTCGCCCCGATCGGGCAACTCGGAAAGCAGGTATCGTTGCGGCAGCAGGCGGGGCGGTCGCGATAGCGAACCGAGTTCTTCGCCGAGGGCTGACTCCAGGTCACGATTCCCGCGTCGGCGGCCCATCGCTTGAGCGCCGTCAGATTGTAGGTCAGCGGCAGCGCCGGTTGGGGAAACGGTCTCGAACGCGGATCGAGATCCGCCGGGCCCTGTTCGCCCGCTACCCCGATCCGCTCCTCCGCCTCCTGATAGAACGGATCAAGATCCTGGTAAGAGATCGGCCAGTCGTCGTGGACTCCGAAGATCGACTTGATCCGGAAGTCCTCGGGACTGAACCGCGGCGTGACCCCGCCCCAATGCATCGCCAGTCCGCCGACCTGCATCGACCGGGATTGCATCGCGGCGACGTCGTAGCCGTCGAGATGATCCTTCTGCCACGGCGATTCGCCGTAGTCGAGGAAGCGCCGTCGCAGCGCCGCGCGGGTGGCCAGCGGATCGGACTCGTCACCCGCCTCAACGACGAGGATCGAGCAGGTGCGCTCCTCGGCCAACTTCTCGGCCACCATCGCGGCGGAAACACCCGAGCCGATGATCACGACGTCCGCCTCAGCGATCCGGGGACTCATCGGTCTCATGACGGGCTCGGCCGATCGGGGTTGGTGGCGAGCGGGCGGCAGGCAAATCGATTGATTCGGGCCCGGTAGGCCAGGTCGTACCCCGCGGTCGATTCCGACCAATGGGCGAGGAGCGCCACCGCGACGTGGGTCGCGTCGGCGGTCGCGGGGATCGCCGGAGGGGCGGCGCCGATCGCGGTTTCGACGAGCGGGCGGCGCTCGGCGATGGACAAACCGGCAAACGGCCGTCCCCGGGTTCGCCGGGCGGCTTGGTCGAGCGCGGCGAGATCGGCCTCGAACCGAGGGGCCGGTGACGGCGGCGTATGGCGGATCTCCGCTTGGCCGTGGCCGTGGAGCAGTTCGGCGCCGGCCCGATACCCCTGCAGCCACCGGTCGAACGCGGCAACGGCGGCGGCTCGACCCTCCTCACCGATCTCCGACGGCAGCACCACCTCGGCCAGCGCCACGAGGGCCGGCCGGTCGAGCCGGGTCGTGGCCCGAACCGCCCGCCGCCGTTGGGCGACCAGCATCGGGCTGGCGGCCGCGAGGACCGCCAGCAATCGGCGCCGTGGAACCGGGTCGAAGAGCGTCATGATTCGGCTGGGGAAAGGGACGCCCAAATGTATCCGCAAACGGGGCGGCTCGCGCCGCCCCGTTGGGTGCCACTCCGGCGGGCAACCGGCGCCCCGCTAGAACTGGCTCCAGAGGTACTGGTTGGTGACCTCATGGTGGAACTGAATCTCGGGAATCTTGATTCGGCTCCCGAGGGCCTTGGGACACCGCTCGGCCTGCATCAGCTTGAGATCGGCGTACTTCTTGTGCACCGTCTCACCCAACAGGTCGGTGACGACCTTCGATGATTTGAACATCCGAAGGGCGTCGTAGATGTTGTCGGGCAGGAACTTGGTCCGATCGCGCTTCTTGTCTCCGTTGGCCGCCTCGATGGGACCCTCGAGACCGGTCTTGAACATCGTGAAGATGGCCAGGTACGGATTGGCGTCCGGCGCGATGGAGCGCACCTCGACCCGAGCCGACTTCTCGTTGCCCAAGGGAATCCGGACCATCGACCCGCGGTCGACCGGCGAGGCCTTGATCTGGTTCGGGGCCTCGAAGTGCGGATCGAGCCGGCGATAGGCGTTGACCGACGGATTGAAGAGCAAGCAGGTGTCCTGCCCGCTGGTCAGAATCCGATCGATGAACTTCCATCCGAGCTTGGAGACCTTGTCCTGTCCCTTGGGATCGTAGAACAGGTTTCGGCCCTTCTGGCTGATCGAGAGGTTGGTATGCATGCCGGAGCCGTTGACTCCCGTCACCGGCTTGGGCAGGAAGCTCGCGGTCATGTCGAGCTTCGCCGCCACCTGACGGCAGATCAGCTTGTAGAGCTGAACCTGGTCGGCGGCCACGCTGGCTTCGGTGTAGCTGTAGTTCATCTCGAACTGCGACGGGGCGACTTCCGGGTGGTCCTTCTCATTGGCGAACCCCATCGCCCGCTGCACTTCGGCCGCCATGTCGATGAAGACGCGGAGCGCATCGGTGGGCAGGGAGTGGTAGTAGCCGCCGGTCGAGATGAATTCGAACTGGCCGGTCTCGTGATAGTGCCGCTCCGCGTCCCGACCCTTGAAGAGAAAGCCCTCGATCTCGTTGGCGGCGTTGCAGACGTAGCCGTCCTTGGCGTAGAGCTTGGCCAAGTACGCCTTGAGTTTGGCCCGCATGTCGCCCACGTACGGGGTGCCGTCCTTCTCGAGCACCTCACCGAACACCAGCACTTTGCCGGGGCCGAACACGTCCGACGGCAACCAATAGAACGCCGGCCAGTCGATGCCGAGCCGAAGGTCCGACTCGGCCTGGGCGGAGAAGCCGCGGATCGAGGAGCCGTCGAAGGTCAGATTGTCGGCGGACTTGAGGAGGAACTTCTTGTCGTAGTCCAGCATGTGGAGCCGACCCTCGAGGTCGGTGAAGCAGACCGTGACCGCCTTGATCCGCTTTTCGCTGGCCAGGTACTTCATTCGCTTGTCGGCGATCTTGGCGGGGTCGGTTCGGCTCAGCCGCTCCGCCTTCGCCTCGAGGTTCATCGCCTCGAGCTCGTCGTAGGGGATCTCGAGAAAATCTCGCAGGGTGGTGGTCATTGGTGGCTCCATAGCGGGGTGTCGTGATCCCACTAAAGTAAACCACTAGTAAGATATTGTAAATAGCGTGGTATTTATTCTATTTGACAGCAGAATTACTCTATGGGATCGACTCTGGAAGGAATCCACCGGGCCCGCGCCTCGGCCGACCAAAGCTCCTCCTCGGGATAGTGGCGGAGGAGCAGATCACCGGCGCCGTACCGGTCGTAGAGGGCGTTCGCTCGCTCGGCCAGAGAGGGGCCGCCCAGCCAGGTGGCCCGGAACCGTTCGATCACCGTCAGGTAGAACTGAGTGATCGTCTCGTGGTAGCCACCCCGGGGACTCGGGGACGTCCCCACGATCGCATTGAAGGCCTTGATCGCGTCGGGGACCAGCCGGCGAGCTTCGGCCAGGGAGTGGTGATCGAGGTACCAGAGCCCGACCAGCAGATGGGCCCGGTGGTTGAACTCCGGTTTGGTGAGGGTTCCGGCTTCGAACGCGGCGAGGAGCGCCAGCGCCTCCTCGTCACTGGCGAACGGAGCCGGTTTCATCGCCGCTAGTTGCCCTTGCCGATTCGAACCTTGGATCCGGGGGTCAGCCGCTCGGCGCCCCCGACGACGACGGATTCCCCCCCGGCTATCCCCTCGAGTATCTCGACGAACCCGGGCTTGCGGGTGCCCAGTTTGACAGGCCGCCGCTCCGGCGTGTCGCCCTGGACGACCCAGATGAAGTTGCCGGCCGGCAGCGCCAGGACCGCCTCCTCGGGCACCAGCACCGCCCGGTCGCGTCGAGCGGTTTCGAGCCGCGCTTCGATGAACATGCCGGTCTGCAGTTCCCGACGGGGATTGGCGACCACTGCCTTGACGGTAATGGTCCGAGCCGGCTGCTCGACACGGGGATCGACGAAATCGACCCGACCGACGAAGTCCTTCCCGGCCAGCGCCGCGACCCGGAACACGACCGACTGGCCGACCTTGAGCTGCTCGGCGTAGCGCTCGGGGACCTGAAAGGCGGCCCGCTGGGGGTTGATGGTCTGGAGGGTGATCAGCCGACTGCTCTGGGTCACGTAGTCACCGACGCTGACAAAGCGGGCGCCGGCCACTCCGGCCCACGGAGCGCGAACGGTGGTCCGCTCGAGTCGGAGTTTCAACAGGTCGAGTTGGGCCCGAGCGCTTCGGGCGCTGGCCTCGGCTCGCTCGACATCGGCCGTCGCCGCGGCCTTCTCGGCCAGGAGCTGTTTGGTCCGGGCCAGGGCCTGTTCACCAAGGTCGCGTTCGGCCTCGGCCCGGTCGACCTGGGCCTTGAGTTCGGCATCATCCACCTTGAACAGGGGGGCACCCGCGGCCACCAGGGCGCCTTCCCTGACGAAGATCTCGACCAAGCGGCCGTCGACATCGGGGCGGAGCTCGATCGCCTGCATCGCTTCGATCTGCCCGGTCGCGGTAATCGCATCGATCACCGTGTCGGTGTGGGCGGAACGAACCTCGACGGGCACCGGGCCCATCGCCCGGGGCCCGGCGGGGGCGGCTCCGGGACGGCCGGCGGCGGCTGGCGCAGACGCGGGGGTCGGAGCTTTGTCGCAGGCGAGGACGGTCATCGCCAACAGGGTTATCAAGCGTCTGGACATACTCAGTTCTCTGGCTCGTGAAACCGGCGACCGACGAGGACTTCGAGCCCCGCCAGGGTCAGCCGGATGGCGTAGCGGGCTTGCACCAACTCCGCTTGTGCCTCGGTGAGTCGGCTTTGGGCCTCGAGCAGGTCGAGAATCGGACTCGCCCCGGCCCGATAGCGGGCCTGCTGGACCCGGAAATTTTCCGCCGCGACCTCGACGCCTTGTTGGGCATACCGGGCGGTCTCGATCGCGTTGCGGTGGGCCCGATAGGCCTCGGTGACGTCCGCCTCGGCGGCTCGTTCGAGGTCTTCGCGGACCGCTCGAGCGAGATCCCGGCCGACGCGCGCCCGGCTGACGTTCAGCTCTCGCTGAAAGTTGTCCCACAGAGGAATCTGCACCGACAGCGTCAGCGAGGACCGCCCGATGCCGCTGGGGAAGAACGAGTCCCCGAACTTGCTGACGTTGCCCGAGAGCGCCGCCTGAGGGGAATACCCGGCGGTTCGACTCCGGAGCGTGGCCGACGCGGCGGCCTCGTTGCCGCGGGCGATTCGATACTCGGGGCCCTGCTCCAACGCGAGGCTGACCGCCTCCGGCAGCGTTACCGGCAGCTCCGGGGGCGGGAGGGTGTCGAGCCGGGCGGCATCGACCGGGCCTCGGACACCGACCCGCCGGCCGAGCTGGAGGCGGGCCACTTCGAGTCGGGCCTCTTCGCGGAGCAAGGCCACCCGGGCCCGATTGACCTCGAGGAGAATCTGGAGCGAATCGGTCTGCACCACCGCGCCACTGACGACGCGCGCCCGGGCCACGACGAGCTGTTCCTCGGCGCGGCGAAGCCGCTCCCGGGCGACATCGACCAGCTCGCGACCACCCAAGACCGCGTAATAGTCGGCTTCGGTGCCGAGGGCGGTGAGGAACATCGCCTGCACTTCAGTGGCCTTGGCGGTCTCGAGCTCGGCGTTGACCCGTCGGAGGTCGGAGACTTTGCGGCCACCGGTGAAGAGTTCATACCGGGCATCCGCCCGGGCGGTGATGATCGACTTGGCACGTTGCCCGGTACCGATATTGAAGATCTCGGTCGAGTAGGTCGCGAGATCCGTGCTGAGATTGACGGAGGGCAACACCAGGGCCGAGATGGCGGACCGGCGGGCCCACTCGGCGCTGCCGATCGACCCGACGGCTCGGAGATAGTTGGGATCGAGCCGGGTGGCCCGAGTCAGCGCCTCGCGGAGCGTAATCGTGGGAATCGAGTCGGTCAGGGCGGCCGCCGCGACCAGCCAGGCGATGAGCATCACGCCTCGCTCCGGATCGCAGATTCACCGACGGATCCGGCGGCGGAGCGCTTGGCGAGCATCTGCGCGAGCAACGAGTACACCACCGGGACGAGGTACAGGGTCAGGGCGGTCGAGAGAGCGACGCCGCCGACGATCGCGTAGCCGAGTGGACGCCGGCTCGCCGAGCCCGCCCCGAGGCCAAGGGCGATCGGGATCGCGCCGACGATCGTCGCGACGGAGGTCATCAGAATTGGGCGGATCCGGATTCGACCCGCCTCGAGCAAGGCGGCCAGGGTGTCCGAGCCGCGTTCCCGGAGTTGATTGGTGTATTCCACCAGGAGAATCGAGTTCTTGGTGACCAGCCCGATCAGGAGGATCATCCCGATCTGACTGTACAGGTTGATGGTCGAGCCAGCCAGGAACAGCGTGAAGATCGCGCCGGTCACGGCGGGTGGCACCGCGAGGAGCACCGTGAACGGGTGAACGATCGATTCGAACTGGGCGGCGAGCACCATGAAGACGACGATCAGCGCGAGCAGGAACGCGAAGTAGAGCGCGCCGCCGCTTTCGGCGAACTCCCGCGATTCGCCGGCGAGAGCGGTGGTGCTGCCGGGCGGAAGCACCTCGGCCGCCAGGGCCTGCAGGGAGTCGATCGCCTCTCCGAGCGCGAACCCCGGGAGGAGACCGGCGTTGAGCGTCGCCGCGCGGACCCGGTTGAAGTGGTTGAGCTGGCGAGGCCCCACGTTCTCGGCGACCCGGACCACCTGATCCAGCTTGATGAGTTGGTCACCTCGGCCCCGAACGGTCAGGTCGCTCATCGCGGCTGGGGTGGCGCGGGCTTCCGGATCGAGCTGGAGGATGACGTCGTAGAGTTCGTTGTTGAGCGTGAAGGTGCTGATCCGTTGGCCCCCGAGCAGCGCCTGCATGGTGGTGGCCACGTCCCGCACCGGCACCCCCAAGTCCTCCATTCGGTCGCGATCGTAGGAGACGGTGAGCTCCGGTTTGTTGACCCGAAGATCGGTGTCGACGTTCGACAGCCCGCGGATCTGCCGAGCCCTGCGGACCAGGGTGTCCATCCCGGCGACCAGGGAATCGAAATCCTGGTGCCGGACCACGAACTGAACCGGCTGGCCGAAACCACCGAACGCCGGCGGATTGCTGGCGAACGCGAGCACCCCCGGCACCGACATCAATTGCGGCTGGAGCTCGGTGAGGACCTCCTGAAGGCTCCGCTCTCGCTCGGACCAGTCCTTCAAGAAGACGAAGAGCATCCCGGCGTTGACCCGTCCCGCCCCAAAGCCGCCGAAGCCCACGATGCTGTTGTACCCGCGGATCTCGGGGACCTTGCCGAGGATCTGCTCGACGCGCTCCTGGTTCTGATCGGTGTACTGAATCGACGCCCCTTCGGGGGCGATGACGTTGACCATCATGAACCCACGATCCTCGGGCGGGACGAACTCCCGCTTCATCCCGGCGAAGGTGAACCAGGCCACGACGAGCATGACCCCGATCACGGCCAGCGACGAGCCCCGATGCCGGAGGACCCAGGCGAGGGACGTCTGATACCCGTTGGCCAAGCCCCGAAAACCCCGCTCTAACGCCTGGAAGACGGGCCCGTGAGTTTTGGGGACGCGGAGCACCTTGGCGCACAGCATCGGGGTCAGCGTCAACGCCACGAACCCGGAAAAGGTCACCGCCGCCGCGACCGTGATCCCGAACTCGTTGAACAGTCGGCCGGTCGACCCCTGGAGAAAGGCCAAGGGGGTGAACACGGCGATCAGGGCGATCGTCGTCGCGATGACGGCGAAGGCGATCTCCCGGGTTCCCTCGACGGCCGCCTGTTCCGGCGACTCGCCGAGCTCCTCCTGGCGCCGATAGGCGTTCTCCAGCACGATGATGGCGTCGTCGACGACGATGCCGATGGCCAGGATCAGCGCCAGCAGGGTCAGGTTGTTGATCGAGTAGTCGAGGAAGTACATCACCGCGAAGGTGGCGATGATGGACGTCGGGATCGCCAGACCGGGGATGATGGTGGCGCGCAGGTTTCGAAGGAAGACGAAGATGATCAGGACGACGAGCCCACCCGTCAGGAGGAGGGTTTCCTTGGCCTCGGCGATCGATCGGGTCACGAACAGTGAGCTGTCGAAGCCGATCCCGAGGGTGATCCCGGGCGGGAGGGAGGCCTGGAGGGTCGGCACCATCGCCTTCACGGCCTCGGATACCTCGACCAGGTTGGCCTTCGATTGGCGGATCAGCGAGACCCCGACGCCAACCCGGCCGTTGAATCGGAATCGATTGCGGTCGTCCTCGGGGCCCAGCTCGACTCGGGCCACGTCGCCGAGCTTCACCAACTGTCCACCCATGTTGGCGACGGCCAAGCTGGCGAACTCTTCGGGGGTCTTGAGCTCGCCCATGGAGCGGACCGTGAACTCCCGCTGCGCCGACTCGATCCGGCCGGCCGGAATCTCGACGTTGCGACTGCGGATCGCGCTGGTCACATCGGCCGTGGTGAGACCGCGAGAGGCGAGTTCCGAGGCGTTGAGCCAGATCCGCATCGAATAGCGGCGCTCGCCGCGAATGTCGGCCCGACCGACCCCGGAGATCGTCTGGAGCGGGGTCTTGATCAGCTGGTCGGCGATCTCGGTGAGCTGGAGGAGGTTGTAGTTGTCGGCGGTCAGGGTCAGGAAGATGAACGGGCGGGCGTCGGCATCCTGCTTGGAAACGACCGGCTCCTCGATCTCCTCCGGCATCCGGCGACGGACCCGGGACACCAGGTCGCGGACGTCCTGGGCTGCCACCTCGACGTCGCGATCGAGGTTGAACTCGAGCGTGACGGTGCTCTGCTGCTCCTGGCTGACGCTGGTCATGGTCCGGATGCCCTGGGCGCTCGAAAGCTCCTCCTCGAGCACGTCGGTGATCGCGGACTCCATGACCCGGGGGTTCGCGCCGCGGAGAAAGACGCTGACCGAGACGATCGGGGGATCGACGTCCGGGTACTCGCGAACCGTCAACCCGCGGTACCCGATCACCCCGAAAATGATCAGGGCGAGGCTCAGCATTGATGCCAGCACTGGCCGGCGGATCGAGATGTCGGACAGGAACATGTGAGTAACTCAGCAAGCGGGACAGAACGTCGGGGTGGCCAACCATGGAGTACGCTCGGCGCGAGCCTGACGTTGACAGCCACCCGAGAGATTCGCCCCAGGCGGCCCCCGAGGCCAGCGCGGGCCCGGCCACCCCTCTAAATTGCGCCTTCCCCCCGAAAGCCGGCTCGCCCTTGTCGACCAAGAAACTCAGTTCCAGGCAACTCGCCACGCTCGCGGTCCTGGAGGCGTTTCCGCCGAAATTCGATCAGATCCACCGCCTCATCGAGGAACTGACGTCGCTCCGAGTCGACGAGGCCATGCAGCGGCGGCTGGCCCGGATGCTCGAAGAGATGAAGGGGGCCGCCGGCGCCGTCGGCGAGGGCGCCTTGGCGGATACCCTCGGTTCGATGGCGATGATCGCGCGACGCACCGGCGGGCTGCAGACCCGGATTCGCGGGCTCCGAGAACAACTCGGCGCCCTCAAAATCAACTTCGAGGGCGCCATGAAAGCTGCATCGAATCCGGAAGCGGAGGTCGACGAGAGCGAGCTGCCGAGGTTACCGCGCTAGGAGGCCTTCTCCTTCATCATCTTGTCGACCATCGGCCCGGCCATCAGAACGACCATCGAGTTGACGAGCACTCCAATCAGCAGGGTCACGAACGTCAGCGCGGCCAAAATCATTCCCGCACCCAATCCCGCAAGCACGCGTCCGGCCAGTTCCATTGTCTTCGAATCCAGTTGGGGTTCGCCGATCGTAGGGAAGAAGTCTATCTTGTAAGGCGTGTGGCGGCAAGCTGTTAGTGCGGCATTTCACTTCTGGAGGGTTAGCAAATGGTCGGTCGATTGATCGCAGGTTTGTGCCTGGTGGCTGCCCCGCTGGCGGCCCAGCTTCCGGAGGGGTGGGCCGGAAGAGCGGATCGAGGCGAGGCCTCGGGCATCAAGTTCGTCGCAATGGCCCCTGGGTTCCATGTGACACCGGGCGCTTCGGGGATCGTGTATCGTGCGGCCGACAAGGCCGCCGGCAACTTTCACGCAATCGGGAGCTTCACCCAGACCAAGGCGCCCAGCCATCCCGAGGCGTACGGTATGTTCTTGGCAGGAAACAACTTAACAGCAGAGAACCAGTCCTATATCTACTTCCTGATTCGGGGCGACGGCAAATACCTCGTCAAGAAACGCGACGGCGCAGCGACGGTCAACATTGTCGACTGGACTGGCCATGAGGCGATCCAGAAGCAGGACGCGGCGGGCAAGTCGACCAACCAGATCGAGATCGACGCCAACGGTCCCAAGGTGGTGTTCAAGGTCAACGGGAAGGCGGTCTACGAGATGGAAGCCCCCAACCGGGGCGGCCAGGTCGGGCTGCGGATCAACCACGGCCTGGACCTCCACATCGCCAGTTTCGACGTCCACCACTAGGCGGGCCTAGCCGGACTTGATCTCGGTCCACAGCCGATCCCACCGATCGGCTGCCGGACCGAGGTCGACCTGGTATTCGAGCCGAGACAGCTCCTCGGCGGTGGGGTACGGAACCTTCGATCGGGTGAGCGCCACGGCCGCCTGATTGGCGGTCCCGTACCCCGTTTTGTCGGAGACGGCGGCGGCGACCTCGGGGCGGAGCACGTAGTTGAGGAACTCGTGGGCCGCTCGCTTATGGGGCGCGCTCTTCAAGACCACCAGCGCGTCCGCGAAAATCATGCTCCCTTCCTTGGGTACCACGAACCCGATCGCGGGCTGCTCGGCGATCGCCTGCGCCGCGTCTCCGTTCCAGAGCTGCGCCACGACCACGTCGCCGGCGATCAGTTGACCCTTCACCGCGGCCGAGACGTAGGCCTTGAGGTTCCGTTTGGCCGCCAACGCATCCTCCTTGGCCTGGGCCAACTCGGCCGGGACCGCCGAGTTGATCGAGTGTCCCCGAAATTTGAGGAAGCTGCCGATCACGTCGCGATAGTCGTCGAGCATCGTCATCTTGCCGCGATAACGTTCCTCGAGAAAGATGCCCCAGCTGTCGGGCGGCGCGTCCATCAGATCCTTGCGGTAGGCGATGCCGGTCGTTCCCCAGGCCCAGGGGACCGAGATCGCATTGCCCGGATCCCAGTCCGGATCGACGAACAGGCTGGCGAGGTTGGACCAATTGGGCAGATAGCGCCGGACGATCGGAAAGGCGAGGTCGTTGGCCCGGAACAACGGGAACAGATAGCTCGACGGGAGCACGAGGTCGTAGCCGGTGGCTCCCGCCATCAGCTTGGCGGCCATCTCCTCATTGCTTTCATAGGTATCGACGGTCACCCGAACCCCGAACTCGCGTTCGAAATTGGACACGGTGTCGTCGGCGAGGTAGTCGGACCAGAGGTAGAGCGAGAGCGCCTTCTCGATCGGTCCGAGGTCGCCGTTGCCGGGGGGATCAGCGGCGGGTTGGGGCCGGCAGGCGGAGGCGAGGTGGGTCATCGCCGGCCACCCGAGCCCGAGGGCGGCCGCCCGACGGACGAGATCGCGGCGAGACAGGTTGGCCATGGTGACTCCGAGCGGTGAGCGGAGGAATCTAGCCCGAGGCGTCGTTACCTCGCCTGTTCGCGACGGGCCCGATCGGCGAGGTAGATGAGGAGCGAGGTCACCACGACGATGATAGTGCTGATGGCGTTGATCGAGGGCTCGATGTTCCGGCGCACCATCCCATAGACGACCACCGGCAAGGTCGCGGAGCCGGAGCCGGACACGAACGAGGTGATGACGTAGTCGTCGAACGACATCGTGAACGCCAGCAGCGAGCCAGCCACGATCCCCGGGGCGAGCATCGGGACGGTCACCTTCCAGAAGGCGACCCACTCGTCGGCGCCGAGCATCATGGCGGCCTCCTCGAGGTGGCGATCCATGCCCCGAAGCCGAGCGCCCACCACCACGGTCACGAACGAAATGCAGAAGGTGATGTGAGCGATGGTCACCGAGGCGATCCCGAGGGGGAAACCGATGGCGACGAACATCGTCAGCAGGGAGATCCCCATGATGATCTCCGGGGTGACCAGGGGCAGATAGAGGAGCCCTTCGACCAGTCGCTTGCCGCGAAACTGGTGGCGATGGATCGCCAGGGCCAGCAAGGTCCCGAGCGCGGCAGAGGCCACCGTGGCGATGAGGCCGATGGTCAGGCTGCGGCCGAGGCTCGCCAGAATGTCGTCGCGCTCGAGGAGGCGGCGATACCAGTCGAGGGTGAACCCGGTCCAGGTCGCCGCGAACTTGGAGTCGTTGAACGAAAAGACGATCAAGGCGACCACGGGGGCGTGAAGGAACAGATAGACGGCGGCCCCGACAACGACGACCCACCGAGGCACCCGGCGCCTCATCCGAGCACCTCCCGGGCGTCTCGGCGGCGGAGATAGCCCAACACCGCCACCAACACCAACGCCATGACGACGAACGCCGCGGCCGATCCGAACGGCCAGTTGCGCGCGGCGGAGAACTGGTTCTGGATCAGGTTCCCGATCATCACTTGCTTGGCCCCGCCGAGCAGGTCGGAGGGCACGAACGATCCGAGCGCCGGGATGAAGGTCAGCAAGCACCCCGCCACCACGCCGGGCATCGAGAGCGGGAGGATGACCTTGGTGAATCGGGCGCCGGCGCCGGCGCCGAGGACCTCCGCCGCCTCGAGCACCGAGTCGTCGAGTTTTTCGAGCGAGGCGTAGATCGGGAGAATCATCAACGGCAGGAATCCGTAGACGAGACCGAGGAGGACCGCGAAGGGCGTGTAGAGCAACTGGAGGGGTTCGCGGACCATCCCGAGCTCGAGCAGGACCGCGTTGACGAAACCGGTGTCGCGGAGGAGGAAGATCATCGCGAACATCCGAACCAGAAAGCTGGTCCAGAACGGCAGCACGACGAGAAAGAGGAGCACCTGGCGCCATCGACGGGCGCGGGCGATGAGATAGGCCACCGGATAGCCAAGCGCGAGGCACACCACGGTACAGGCGACGGCCCAGCCGATCGTCCGCCCGAGGACTTCGAGATAGAGTGGTTCGAAGAAGCGACGGTAGTGCTCGAAGGTGATGCCCGGCGCCACGCCGCCGTAGAGACCACGCTCACGGATGCTGTACCCGAGCATCAGGGCCACCGGGATCACGAAGAACGCGGTCAACCAGACGAGTCCGGGGGCCAGCAGCGAGTAGCCCGCGGCCGAGGGTCGCCGCGCCATCCAGGCCGCGAGCCGGCGACGGAGGGAGATCACTCCAGCACCTGGGCGTCCTCGGGAAGCCAACTGACCGCCGCCCGGCTCCCTCGAACCCATCCGAGCGGCTTGGTCAGCTGCCCTTCGTTGCGGAGCGCCACCTTGGCGCGGCCGCCGTGATCGAGGGCGACGATCACGTGAATGGTCTCGCCGAGGTAGATCACCTCTTCAACCGACCCCACCACGGCGTTCTCGCCGGGAGGCACCTGGTCGGGGGAGTAGAGGTCCAGCCACTCGGGGCGGACGGCGATTTTGAGTTCGCGCCCCGGGTCGAGGCCTGGCTGGAACGGGATCCGGAAGGGATAGCGACCGGAGATCTCGATCGCCTCGGCGCCGACCCGGGAGATCCGGCCGTCGAAGAAGTTGGATTCGCCGATGAACGACGCGACGAACTCGGTGCGGGGATCCTCATAGACGGCCGCGGGACTCCCGAGCTGGGCCACCTTGGCGTGGTCCATCACCGCGATCCGGTCGGACATCGTCAAGGCCTCCTCCTGATCGTGAGTCACATAGACGAAGGTGATCCCGAGCGATCGATTGAGGGCCTTGAGCTCGAGCTGCATCTCTTTGCGGAGCTTGAGATCGAGCGCGCCGAGCGGCTCGTCGAGCAGGAGGATCCGGGGCTCCAGGACGAGCGCGCGGGCCAGGGCGACGCGCTGCCGCTGACCGCCCGACAGCTGGGCGGGCATCCGATCGAGGAAGGTCGCCGGGTCGAGCCGGACGACCTCGAGCGCCTTGGCGACCCGCGTCGCGATCTCGACGGTCGGGGTCGACCGGCGCTCGAGCCCGAAGGCGACGTTTCGTCCCACGCTGAGATGGGGGAAAAGGGCATAGTTCTGGAACACCATGCCGACGCCGCGATCGTAGGGTCGCCGCTCGTTGACCCGGACCCCACCGAGGCGCACCTCACCGCGATCGGGGACCTCGAAGCCGGCGATCAGCCGGAGGGTGGTGGTCTTGCCGCAGCCGGAGGGGCCCAGGAGCGAGAAGAACTCGCCCTGGGCGATCTGGAGCGACACGCCATCGACGGCGGTCGCGGTCCCGAACTGCTTGGTGACGCCGACGAGCTCGACGGCCGGCGGGCTCACCCGACCGCGGCCGCCGCGAATGCCGCGTCGAGCACGTCCAGCCCCTCGGCCAAGACGGGCTCCTCGACGGTGAGGGGCACCAAGACCCGGATCACGTTGCCGTAGGTTCCGCAGGTCAGAATGATGAGACCCCGCTTCAGTGCCTCCGCCTGGATCCGAGAGGTGCGGGCTTTGTCGGGGGCCTTGGACGCCCGGTCGGTGACGAGCTCGAGGGCGATCATCGCGCCGAGACCGCGGACGTCGCCGACGAACGGGTAGCGGGCGGCCAGGGCGTCGAACCGGGCCCGGATGGTGGCCGCGACGCGCTCGCCTAACGAGAGGATCCGGTCGCGCTCCATCAGGTCGATGACGGCGATCGCGGCGGCGCAGGCGAGCGGATTGCCGCCGTAGGTCCCGCCCAGACCGCCGACGTGGACATGATCCATGATCTCGGCCCGACCGGTCACCGCGGCCAGGGGGAGGCCGCCCGCCAGGGATTTGGCGGTGACGATCAGGTCGGGAACCAGATCGTAATGATCGCAGGCGAACATCTTCCCGGTCCGACCGAAGCCGGTTTGAATCTCGTCGGCGATGAAGAGGATCCCGTTTTTCTTGGCGAACGCCATCAGCGCCGTCAACGCGCCCGGATCGGCGGGGATGAAGCCGCCTTCGCCCTGCTGCAGCTCCATGACGATCGCGGCCACCTCGGTGGGCTCGACCAATCCGGTGAAGATCCGCTCCCAGTAGCCGGGCGCCGCCTGGCAGCAGCCGGCGCCGCCGGTCGCCTGGCAGCGATAGCAGTAGGAGAACGGGACCCGGTAGACCTCGGGCGCGAAGGGGCCGAATCCGGCCTTGTAGGGCATCGGCTTGGCGGTCAGCGCCATGGTCAGATTGGTGCGGCCGTGGAAGGCGTGCTCGAAGGCGACGACCGCCGGGCGACCGGTGGCGTGGCGAGCGATCTTGACGGCATTCTCGATCCCCTCCGCGCCGGTATTGACGAGGAGGGTACGCTTCTCGTGCGTGCCCGGCGTCAGCTTGTTGAGTCGCTCGGCCAAGGCGACATACGACTCGTAGCTCGAGACCGCGAAGCAGGCGTGGGTGAGGTGGTCGAGCTGCTGCTTGACCGCGTCCACCAGGGCCGGGTTCCGGTGGCCGACGTTCATGACGCCGATGCCGCCCGCGAAGTCGATCAGCCGATTGCCGTCGACATCGGTCAGGAGGGCGTTGTCGGCCTGGAGCAGCGCGATGCCACTCTGGTTGGAGACGGCCTTGGGGACGGCGGCGGCCCGGCGGGCGTTGATGGCTTGGCTCGCGGGGCCAGGAAGGGCGGTTTTGAGGGCGATGACCGGGCTCATGCGTCTGGCTTTTTTCTGAGGGTTTCGAGGGCTGCCGCGTTGGCTGATGGAAGTGTACGTTCTCCGGGCCATATGAGCCATTCCGTCGAGCGCCACCTGGGCGTGGCAAGCGGGTCGTACGACGACACGATCCGGAAGTTCATCCCCGGCTACGAGGCCATGACGGGAGCCGCCGTGGCGGCGGTCGCCGCGGTGGGACCGGCGTTGGTCCTCGACCTTGGGGCGGGGACAGGGGCGCTGTCGGAGCGGCTCCTGGCGATCACCGAGGGTACGGTGGTCGAGCTGTGGGATGTGGACGACGCCATGCTCGGGGTGGCCCGGGAGCGGCTGGCCAGCTACGGTGATCGGGCCCGCTTCATCCATCGGTCGTTCGATGAGGCCTTGCCGACGTGCGACGGGGTGATGGCCTCGTTGGCACTCCACCACATCCCGACGCTCGAGGCCAAGGGGCGGCTCTATCGCGCGGTGTACCAGGCACTTCGGCCGGGGGGCGTGCTGGCCAACGCCGACGTCACCGTGCCGGCCGACCCGGCTGGGCACCGGGCCACCTACCGCGCCTGGGCCGACCATCTGGTCGCGTCGGGGATTCCCGAAGAGCGGGCCTGGCAGCATTTCGCCGAGTGGGCCGGCGAAGATCGGTATTTCTCGCTCGACGAGGAGCTCGCGATACTCGAGGCGGCCGGATTCCGGGCCACCTGCCCCTGGCGTCAGGAACCGGCCACCGTGACCGTGGCCACGAAGTAAGCCGATGCAAGCCCGACGGTTCGACGCCATCGTGGTGGGCGCCGGGATGACCGGCGGGATGGCGGCGAAGGAACTGACCGAGGCGGGCCTCTCGGTGCTGGTGCTCGAGGCGGGTCGCGACATCGTGCCCGAGCGGGACTACGTCGAGCACGTGTCGGTCGCCGACCAGCCGTTCCGCGGCCGGCGCGACGAGCGGACCCTGGCCCGGGATCAGTTCATTCAGCGGGACTGCTACGCCTGCGACGAGTGGGCCGCGAAGTTCTTCGTCAACGATCGCGACAACCCGTACACCCACCCGACCGACAAGCCGTTCAAGTGGATCCGGGGCCGTCAGGTGGGCGGGCGATCGATCATGTGGGCTCGGCAGACCTACCGGTGGAGCGATCTCGACTTCGAGGCCAACCTCAAGGAAGGGATCGGAGTCGATTGGCCGATCCGTTACGCCGACATCGCGCCGTGGTACGATCGGGTCGAACGGTTCGTCGGGATCAGCGGACGGGCCGAGGGGTTGGGTCACCTCCCCGACGGCCAGTTCCTGCCGCCGATGGATCTCAACTGCGTGGAGGCGCACGCCCGGGAACGGTTGGCCGCCGCGTTCGGGGGAGAACGGCTGCTCACCATCGGCCGCTGCGCGGTGTTGACGGCGCCGCACGGGGGGCGAGCGCCGTGTCACTACTGCGGACCCTGCCATCGCGGGTGCATCACTCGGTCGTATTTCAGCGCGGTCAACGTGACCCTGCCGATCGCGAAGGCAACCGGTCGGCTCACCCTGCGACCCAACAGCGTGGTGGCCGGTCTTCGTCATGACGCGAAGCGACGCCGAGTCACCGGCGTGCGGGTCATCGACGCCGTGACCCGCCAGGCGTTGGAGTTCGAGGGGCGGATCGTCTTTCTGTGCGCGTCGACGCTGGAGACGACCCGATTGCTGCTCTTGTCTGGTTCGCCGGAATTCCCGAACGGGCTGGCCAACTCGAGCGGCGCGTTGGGCAAGTACCTGATGGATCACACGATGGGCAAGGGCGCCAAGGGTGTGGTCGAGGGGTTCGACGACCGAACGTACCGCGGGGTTCGGCCCAACGGGATCTACATCCCGCGCTGGCAGAACGTGCGCTCGCGCCATCCGGATTTCGTCCGCGGGTACGCCTACCAGGGCGAAGCGCTCCGCCAGGGCTGGGAGCGAGTGGGTGGTGGATTCGGGGCGGGATTCAAGCGGGCGTTGATCGGCGAGCAGGGTCCCTGGGTCCTCGAGCTCGATGGCTTCGGGGAGTGTCTGCCGCGGGAAGACAACTTCGTCGAGCTCGACCCGGCCGTGAAGGACGCCTGGGGCATACCCGCGCTCCGAATCCACTGCACCTATGGTCCGAACGAACAGCGCCAGATGGCCGAGATGGTCACCTCGGCCGCGGAGATGCTGGAAGCGATCGGGGCGAAACAGATCACTCCGCGGCGCGATCCGGTCGACCCGGGGTTGGTGATCCACGAGATGGGCACCGCCCGGATGGGCCGCGACCCCAAGACGTCGGTGCTCAACGGCTGGAACCAGGCCCACGACATTCCCAATCTGTTCATCACCGACGGGGCCTGCATGACGTCGTCGGCCAATCAGAATCCGTCGATCACCTACCTCGCCTTGACGGCGAGAGCGGCCTGGTACGCGGTCGAGGCGATGAAGCGCAATGAGCTCTAGTCCTTCCCGGTCCGCCGCGCCGCTGGTCTACGCGACCCCGAGCGTCGCGGTCGAGGCGCTCGCCGAGTTCGTCACCCGGCAGTACGGGCTGCGGGGGCGGTATCAGGCGCTGCCGAGCGAGCGGGATCTCAACTATCGACTGGATGGCGACGCCGGCACCTTCGTGGTGAAGGTGTCGAACGCGGGCGAGGCTCGCGATCTGCTCGACCTCCAGACCGAGGTCCTCGATCGGTTGGCGGCGGCCGGGCTTCCGGGCCCTCGGGTGATCCGGTCGTCGAGTGGTGAGGCCATCGTCTCGATCCCGTCCGGTCCGGAGCGGCATCTGGTCCGGGTGCTTACTTGGGTTACTGGAACCCCGCTCGCGGAGGTGCAGCCCAAGCGGGCGGCGACTCTGGAATCACTGGGCGAGCTGTTGGGTCGGATGCACCTCGCTCTGGAGGGGCTCGATCATCCCGCGGCGCATCGGGCCCTCAAGTGGGATCTCGGGGCCGCGGGGTGGATCGAAGACCACTGGTCCCGAATCGAGGTACCGGACCGCCGTCAGCTGGCCCAGCGGTTGTTTCGGCCCTATCGAGAGAGGGTGATGCCGCAGTGGTCCGAGCTGCCGACCAGCGTCATCTACAACGACGCCAACGACTACAACGTGCTGGTGGCCGACCTGCCGAGTGACCGGCGGCCGGTCGCCGGGCTGATCGACTTCGGCGATCTCGTCTGGACCGCGACCGTGGGGGATCTGGCCATCGGGTGCGCCTACGCGATGCTCGATGTGGACGATCCGTTGGCGGCGGCCGCCGCGGTGGTGGACGGTTACCGGCGGGCCCGGTCGCTCACGGACCTCGAGCTGGAGATGCTCTACCCGCTGATCCTGGCCCGGTTGGTCGTCAGCGCGGTCAACGCGGCGATCCAGCGCGCCGAAGCGCCCGACAACGAGTACCTCCTGATCAGCGAGCGGCCGGTATGGCGGCTCCTGGCTCGCCTCGCCGAAGTCCATCCCCGATTCGCCTGGTATCGGCTCCGACAGGCCGCCGGACAGGAGCCCTGCCCCGCGAGCGAGCGGGTCCGGCGGTGGATCGAGTCCCAGCGGGACGGCTTCATGCCCGTCATCGCCACGCCGGACGCCATCCTGCCGCCGCGGGTCGACCTGTCGGTCGGGAGCCAGTTCATCGACGACCTGCGGTTGGTCCACGACGAGCCCCGACTGAGCGGGCGGATCGACGCGCTCAGGAAGCAGTACGGCGCCCGGATCGCGATCGGCGAGTACGACGAGGCGCGGCTGGTCTATACCAGCGAGCTGTTCCGCACAGACGGGTGGGAGGGGGCCGAGTGGCGGACCATTCACCTCGGCCTCGACCTCTTCGCCGAGACCGGCACTCCGGTGCGGGTCCCGCTGCCGGGGAAAGTGCACAGCGCGCGGAACAACGCAGGCCCGCGCGACTATGGTCCGACGGTGATCGTCGAGCACGCCGTCCGGGACGAGACCGGGCCATTTCGGTTCTACACCTTGTACGGCCATCTCGACCTCGAGACCCTCAGAGACATGCACCCCGGGCTTCCCCTGAGCGCCGGCGCCACGGTGGGTCGGCTCGGCGCGCCGGCGGTGAACGGCGGGTGGTCCCCGCACGTGCATTTCCAGATCGTGGTGGATCTGTTGGATCGCCCGGCCGAGTTTCCCGGGGTGGCCCGACCGTCGGAGCGGGAGACTTGGAAGAGTCTGTCGCCGGCCCCGCACGCGCTCGCCGGGGTGCCCGCCGGGCGGCGGCGGGAAGAGCTTGGCGCCGACGCGATCCTGGCCCGCCGGCGGCACCTCGTCGGCGGCAACCTCAGCATCTCCTACCGTCGCCCGCTCCACATCGTCCGGGGATGGATGCAGCATCTCTACGACGCCGAGGGTCGCCAGTTCCTCGACGCGGTCAACAACGTGCCCCACGTGGGGCATTCCCATCCTCACGTGGTCGAGGCGGGCCGCCGGCAGATGGCGGTGCTCAATACCAACACCCGGTACCTGCACGAGACGGTGGTCCGCTACGCGGAACGGCTGACCGACCTTCTCCCCAAGCCGCTCTCGGTCTGCTACTTCGTCAACAGCGGCAGCGAGGCCAACGAGCTGGCGCTCCGACTGGCGTGGACCCACACGGGGCGGCGGGGCACGATCGTGGTCGACGCCGCGTACCATGGCAACACCGCGACGCTGGTGAGCTTGAGCCCGTACAAGTGCGAAGGTCCCGGCGGCGGCGGGTTGGCGCCGTTCGCTCGGAAGGTGCCCTTGCCCGACGGATATCGCGGCCGGTACCGAGGTCCCGACCCGTCGCTCGGCGAGCGTTATGCGGCCCACCTCGACGAGGCCATCGCCGACCTGGCGGCGAGCGGCGAGCCCGCCGCCGCGTTTCTCGCTGAGTCGATCCTGAGCTGCGGCGGCCAGGTGGTATTGCCGGACGGGTACCTTGCCGCCGCCTATCGGCGGATCCGGGCCGCGGGCGGCGTGGCGATCGCCGACGAGGTGCAGGTCGGATTCGGACGGGTGGGGCGCCGATTCTGGGGCTTCGAGACCCAGGACGTGAACCCGGACATCGTGGTGATGGGGAAACCGGCCGGGAACGGCCACCCGTTAGGCATCGTCGTGACGACCCCGGAGGTCGCGGCGTCGTTCGCCAACGGGATGGAGTTCTTCAGCACCTTCGGCGGCAACCCGGTGTCCTGCGCCATCGGGCTCGCGGTGCTGGAGACGATCGACCACGAAGACCTCCAGTCCCGGGCGGACCTCGTCGGATCCCACCTGTTGGAGGGTCTCCGCGGCCTGGTCGAACGTCATCCGGTGGCCGGGGACGCCCGCGGGGTAGGTCTATTCGTGGGGATCGAGCTGGTCGGGGATCGCGAGGCTCGAACGCCGGACGCCGCGGCGGCCAGCTACGTCGCCAATCGGATGCGGGAGATGGGGATCCTGGTCAGCACCGATGGCCCTGACCACAACGTGATCAAGATCAAGCCGCCGCTCTGCTTCACTGTCGAGGACGCCGATCGGCTGGTAGGTTCCCTGGACCGGATTCTCCGCGAGGATCCGGTCCGCCGATGAGGGGCTGGTCCATGGACAGACGGGAACTGCTCAGCTGGGTCTCGGGCTTCGCCGCATCGGCGGCGCTGGCTCCTCTCGCGCCAGGCGATCGGCTCCTGATCGCCGAACGGCTCTCTCGCGATCCGCTGGCAGACGCGTTCTCGGCCACCCAGGCGGCGACGGTCGCGGCCTTGGCCGACGCGATCCTCCCCCGAACCGACACGCCCGGGGCGCTCGACGTCGAGGTGCCGGCGTTCATTGCCCACATGACGGCCAACTGGTACTCCGCGGACGAAGCGGCCGAGTTGAAGCGCGGGCTCGACGCGATCGACGCCCGGGCGACGGCCCGGTTCGGTCGCGGCCTGGCCGGCCTCGCGGAGTCCGATCGCGCCGCGCTCTTGACCGAGCTGGACGGGGGCCGGGCCGAGCCGGCGTCGGCCGAGCAGGCGTTTGGGCGGATCAAATCGCTGACGGTGTATGGGTACTTCACCTCGAAGCGGATCCAAGCGGAGGTGCTCGAGACCGTGATCATCCCGGGTCGGTTCGACGGCTGCATTCCCCGTCCTCGTTAGCCGCCATGCCGAGCCTGCCATCACGCCGTGGACCTCATCAAGAGGAACGAACTGTGATCACTCGACGCAACTTCACCGAGCAGTCGCTGGCGGCATTGGGACTGACGGCGTGGCCACCGACCGCGGAGAAACTCGGCACCATCGGCATCCAGCTCTACACCGTTCGCGACCTGCTGGCGAACAACTTCGAGGGCACCCTGGCATCGCTGGCCGCCGCGGGGTACCGCGAGGTCGAGTTCGCCGGCTATCACAAGCTCGCCCCCGCGGTGGTCCGGGGCATCCTCGATCGGCGTGGTCTCACGGCGCCTTCGGCCCATGTCGGCATGAGCGACATCCGGGCCCAATGGCAGAAGACGCTCGACGCCGCCAAAGAGGTGGGCCACAAGTACCTGGTGATGGCGTCGCTCGACCGGCCCGACCGCCATTCGCTCGACAGCTACCGCCGGGTGGCAGCCGACCTCAACAAAGCGGCCGCCGCGGCCAAGACGGTGGGGATCGAGGTCGCCTACCATAACCACGACTACGAGTTCGCGCCGATCGACGGTCAGGTTCCCTATGATGTCTTCCTCGCCGAGACCGATCGGAACCTCGTGAAGCTGGAGCTCGACCTCTACTGGGCAGCCAAAGGTGGCGCCGACCCGGTGGCGTACTTCACCAAATGGCCGGGGCGGTTCCCGTTGGTGCACATCAAGGACATGAGCAAAGACGCCACCCAATCGATGGTCGATCTCGGGACTGGACGGATCGACTTCAAGCGAATCTTCCAGAAGGCCAAACTGGCGGGGATCAAGCACTACTTCGTGGAACACGATCAACCGAAGGACGCCTTGATCTTCGCCCGCAAGGCGATCGCCCACTTGAAGACGCTGGAGTTCTGAGCGTGACCACCGACGGAATGACCCGGCGAGCCGCGGTGGGCACCCTTACCGGGTCGATCGCCATGCTCGGCGGGGTGCCGATACCGCGCCTGCCGGGACGGCTCAAGCAGTCGGTGTGTCAGTGGTGCTACTCGAAGATGCCCCTCGAGGAGCTGTGCCGAAACGCCCGTGAGATCGGGTTGGCGTCGGTCGAGCTGCTCGGCGAGGCGCAGTGGCCGACGGTGAAGAAGCACGGGCTCACCTGCGCGATGGCCAACGGTCCCACCGAGATCGAGGTCGGCCTCAACCGGCCGAGCGAGCACGACCGCTTCGTCAAGGAGTCGGAGCGGCTGATTCCGCTGGTGGCCGCCGCCGGCCTTCCCAACATGATCGTCTTCTCCGGCAATCGGGGCGGGATGGGCGACGGTGAGGGCCTCGAGAACTGCGCCAAGGGTCTGGCCCGGATCGTTCCGATCGCGGAGCGTCACGGAGTCACGGTGTGCATGGAGCTGCTCAACAGCAAGGTGGACCACCTCGACTACCAGTGCGATCGAACGCTCTGGGGCGTCGAGCTGGTCAAGCGGGTCGGCTCGCCGCGATTCCGATTGCTGTACGACATCTACCACATGCAGATCATGGAGGGCGACGTCATCCGCACCATTCGCGACCACTTCGCCCATATCGCCCATTTCCATACGGGCGGGGTCCCGGGTCGCCATGAGATCGACGAGACCCAGGAGCTTCACTACCCCGCCATCATGCAGGCGATCGCCGACCTCGGCTATCGCGGCTACATCGGGCAGGAGTTCATCCCGACGCGGGATCCGATGACGTCACTCCGTCAGGGTGTGACGATCTGCGACGTGTGAATCACTCCCTGGAACGCCGACCGCGCGCCCGGCTCGGATGACCGCCCCCTGGCAGACGTGGTCGCTCGCCGAGCGGGAACGCGAGTATTCGCCGAGCTCGGTGATCGGCGGCGACTTGACCGACCTCTTGAACGGGTATCGGACGGCCAGCCTCGACTGCAAGCGGCGCTTCCCCCCGGTGGCGTACGCCTACGGATCCCATCCGGACGAGTGGCTCGATCTCTACCGGCCGGCAACCTCGCCGCCGGACGGGCTGACGCTGCACGTGTTCATTCACGGCGGCTACTGGCAGGAGCTGAGTCGGGCCGAGTCGAGCTTCATGGCGGCGCCGTTGCTGGAACGAGGGGCGGCGGTCGCGGTCATCGACTACACCCTGGCGCCTCGGGCGTCGTTGGACGTGATCGTCGATCAGTGCGTTCGGGCGGTGACCTGGTGCAGCCAGCAGTCGGCCGCCTGGGGAACTCGGGCGGATCGGCTGATCATCTCGGGCTCGTCCGCCGGCGCCCACTTGGCCGCGATGGTCCTGACCCGGGTCACCACGGTGACCGGAGCCGTGCTGCTGTCGGGCATCTACGATCTCGCCCCGTTGATCGGGACCTACATCAACGACGCGGTCGGGATCACCCCGGATCAGGCGGAGCGGTTGAGCCCGATTCTACGCGCCCCCGTGCGACCGGTTCCGCTGATCGTGGCGGACGGCGCGATCGAGACGGCCGCCTTTCACGCCCAGGGCGACGCATTTGCCAGCGCCTGGGCGACGCACGGCTGTCCGGTCACCCGGCTTACGATCCCGGGACGCAATCATTTCGACGTGCCTTACGACCTCGGCGACCCCGCGAGCACCCTGGGCCGCGCCGTGGTCGCCCTCGCTGGATGACCTCCAAGGAACACCATGAGCTTGCCGCCCGCCAAAGATTACGCCGAGTACCAATCCGTCGAAGAGCTCCTCTCGCTCCAGCGGGTCCGGACCGGCGAGCACGACGAGATGACGTTCATGACGATCGCGCAGGCCATGGAGCTCGGTTACAAGGCCGCTCATCTCGAGGCGGTCGCGATGCGCGACCATCTGGCCATGGACCGGGTGGACGACGCCATCACGATGGGAAGCCGGGTGGCGACGCTGATCGAGCTGTTCACCACCTGCTGGAACGTCTACGCGACGATGACGCCCCTCGCCTATTTGGGGTTCCGCGACGCCCTCGGCAAGGGCTCGGGGTTCCAGTCGGTGTCTTACCGGCTGCTCGAGTTCGCCTTGGGCAACCGGGTCGCCGCGTTGGCCAACCACCACCGCGACATTCCCTGGGCCTGGGCGCTGATCGAGGCGGAACAGAGTCGCCCGAGCCTGTGGGACGAGACCAATCGGCTGCTGGCCCGGCGCGGCCATCCGATCCCGGCCGCCTTGGTTGAGCGCAATTGGGCCGAGCAGTATGAGGCGCATCCTGAGGTCGAGCAGGCCTGGCTCGGCATCTACCGATCGGGGGAGGATCCCCAGCTCATTCGGCTCGGCGAACGCCTCGTCGACGTGGCGATGCGCTTCAGCGAGTTTCGGGCGAAGCACCTCTTGATCGTCGAACGGACCATGGGTTGGCGGCCGGGCACCGGGGGCACGAGTGGGGTCGGGTGGCTCCGGACGATCACCGAGCATCGGTTCTTTCCGGAGCTCTGGTCGATGCGGACCCTGCTCTGAGAACCGCTACTAGCTGCGGCTGACACTTCGCCGACGGAATACGATGTTGGTGCCGCCGCCAGGGAGACTGGTCCGGCGGATTGGGGAGGTGGTCCGGCCGAACGAGAGACTGGTCCCTTGTAACGGGGCGTTGGTGCCGGCGCTCGGGAGACTTACCCGGCCGAACGGAGAGTTGGTGCTAGCGCTCGGGAGGCTTATCCGGCCGAACGGGGAGTTGGTACCAGCTCTCGGGAGGCTTATCCGGCAGAACGGGGAGTTTGGTCCGGCGGAATGGGAGACTGGTCCGGCCAAATTGGGAGCTAGTGCAGCCGATCGGGAGACTGGTCCGGCACATTTGGGAGTTGGTCCCGTCGATCAGGAGACTGGTCCGCCGGATTGGGAAGGTGGTGCGGTTGATTGGGAGACTGCGCCGGTCGACTGGGGTGTTGGTTCGGTGGATTTTGTTGTTGGTCCGAAAGAAATGGGCCATGATTCGGCCGACGGCAGTCTTGGTCAGCAAGATTTGGGTCTTGGTGCGAGTGACGGGGGCGCCGCGCCGAACGAATTGGGCCGGAGCTGGCGACCCTGGGTCGTCCCGTTCCGGTAAACGTCGCAAAAATCCGTCTGTGTCAGTTGGTTGACACCGCCCGAGTGCCGGTTGGTGACCTCGTACTTCCGATCGCAGCGGTCGAAGCGTCGTCGGCGTGGGCCCAGGCGTGTCGGCCGCTCGGTGGACCATGACGTGGCAGAACAGAACGATCTCGTCCCGGCGGTCGCGGAACGTCGGGCCTTGGGTCCTTCGTCCCGCGGAGTCGACGAACCCCACGACAACGGGATCGGGATTCACGATGGCCAACCGACCGGCTCGATCCAAGGCCCATTAGGTGAGCGTTCCAAAGGCGCCGTGACTCTTCGCACCCATCGGGGTTTTGGAGGGGCCCCCCCTGTACTAAGACCTGACAGGGCCATTCCGTCCCGTGATCGCGGTGAGAAGCGAACTACGAGTCTCGCCAGGGATTGAAGACCGGCACGCCGATCCCGGTGACATCCGCGACGTTGCGGGTCACGAAGGTCAAACCGTAGTGGAGTGCCGTCGCGGCGAGTTGAGCGTCGACCGTCGGCACGGTCAATCGCCGGCGCTTGGCCAGTGCTTCCAGCTGACCCCAGCGTTCCGCCACGGTGTCGTCAAACTGGAGGAGCCGATCGCCGAATCGAAGCCGCACGTCCCGATCGAGCCACACTTGCAGCGCGGCCCGGCGGGGGTCCCCCTCGTCGAGCAGGTCGATACCCTTGCGAATCTCGCCGATGGTAATTGCGCTCAAGTAGAGGATGGACTCTGGCACGGATTCGATCCAGGTGGCAACCCTCCGGCTTGGTCGCAACTTGACCAGCTCCGAAACAACGTTGGTGTCGAGCAGAAACCCGGGTTGGTGGGCTACCACTTGATGGTCCGGGTCGCGTCTCGCTTCCTGGTGAGGTCCAAGGTGCCGGCCCCGGCTGGCGCCGCGCGAAAGAACTCGACCAGCGACTCCGGCTGTCGGGCTCGGCCGCTGGCGCGATCAAAGTCCTCCGCTCGGACCAGTACCACGGCTTCGCCACCGCCTTTCACGACCCGCTGAGGGCCCTCGGTGCGAACCCGGCGAAACAGCTCGCTGAAGCGGGCCTTGGCCTCGTGCAGCTGCCATTGGGTTGATTTTGGCTTCATAGAGCCAAGTTATGGTGACCCATCGAACTAGTCAAGATGACCATTTTGGTGGTGGTGCGGCGAGCGAGCGGAGCACGCTGGGGGCCATCGCTGCGAACCCAACGGTGGGTTGAAGGGGGCTTCCGCCTCGCGCATTGACCGGGCGACAATCGACGGGAACCATTCGAGCCGGTCGTTGGCAGGGGCGAGCGCTCCGGCGGTAACTTCAGGTATGAGTGGCGACGAGACCCTCTGGGTGGTGACCCGCACCGGGGTCGGCCGGTTCCCGTTCCGGATCGCCCTGATTCGGGGGGATGAGACCCTCCTCGCGGTCCGGACCCAGTCGGCGTGGCCCGGGCCGGGGCAACAGGTCTTCTGCCTCCGCGATCGGGGCGGCGCGCCGAGCGACGCCACGGAGCAGGAGCGAGTTCGAGTGATCTCCGCCACCCGGTTGGGGCGGAAGCTGGCGGTGGTGCTCGACCGGCCGACCCGGAAGCGGGCCGAGTTTCTCTCGATCGTCAAACCACGGCCCGACGGCGCCGGGAGCGTCGAGCAGCTGTTCTTCCGCACCGAGTCGGGGATTCGCGCCCACCGGTCGAGGGCCCGGGTGGAGCTGTTGGGCAAGGCCGGGACCGAGGGGACGGTACTGATCGACACCGCCGAGCGGTATCCATGGTCGTTCCCCCATTCGCCGACGATTCGTCGGAAGCTGGCCGTTGGCGACTACGCCTTACTCCGGGACGGGCGGGTCGTCGCGGCGGTGGAGCGGAAGTCGTTCGACAACCTGCTGGCCGACATCGGCGCGATCCAGGCGCTCCACCACGCCATGGCCGACCTGGCGACGTTAGGCCGGGCCTCGGTGGTGGTCGAGGCGGAGTATGGCGACTTCGTCGACCCGGTCCGGTTGGCGGGGCGGTGGCCGCCGGCCCACGTGGGCCGGGTGCTCGCCGAGCTGGCGGTGCTTCACCCGACGTTGCCGATCGTGTTCGCCGGCAACCGGAAGCTCGCCAACGGCTGGACCGCGGCGTTCTTCGAGGCGGCCGACCGGGACGCGAGCGCCGCGGCGCAGCCGCAGCTCACCCTGCTCGCCGAGCCGGCGGCGCCGGCGTATCCCGGACCGAGCCGGCCGCTGGGGCGGGACGACGAGGTGCGGCGGGAAGCTGGGCGGCTGGCGAGCATTGGGCCGTTCGCCGGGGTGGAGTTGGCCCGGTTGTTTCCGGATCTCTCGGTCGCGCGGGTGAATCGGGTGCTGGTGCAGTTGGCCGAGGAGGGGATCCTCGAGCGAAGCGGAGCCCGGCGAGGGACGCGCTGGCACCGGCGGCGGTGATATCCGCGGGAAGCGAGGCGGCTCCCGCGGGGATCGCTGGGTCCGCGGTGGCCGAACGCGTCGGGCGGCGCTTAGATTGACGGGTCCGAATGAACCAGCCATACCGACGGAAGGCGACCGAGTGGCGGGCTACACCGACGGCGAACTCGAGTCCCTTCTTCGGGCCGGCGAATCCGACCTGGCGGAGCGCAAGGAGTCGTGGGCCGGCGACGCTCCGACCAAGGGGCGAGAAGCCGTCTGCGGGTTCGCCAACGACCTACCGAACCATCGGAAACCGGGCGTGCTATTCGTGGGGGTTCGGGACGACGGCATGCCGTGCGGGCTTCCGATCACGGACCAACTGCTCCAACCACTCAGCGACCTCAAGACCGACGGCAACATCCTGCCACTGCCGTCCCTATTAGTGGAGCGCAGATCCCTGTTTGGAGTCGATGTCGCGGTGGTGACCGTGCTCCCCGCCGACTCGCCACCGGTGCGTTTCAAGGGTCGGATCCATGTCCGGGTCGGGCCGCGTCGGGCGGTGGCCACCCCACAGGACGAACGGATCCTGAACGAGAGGCGCCGCCACCGCAACCGTCCCTTCGATGTCCAACCGGTACCGTCGGCTCGGCTCTCGGATCTGAATCGGCAGACGTTCGAGGGCGAGTATCTGCCGGCGGCCGTGGCTCCGGATATTCTCGCGGCCAACGACCGATCGTTCGAGGAGCGATTGGCCGCGTCGAAAATGACCCTGTCGGCCGATGAGCCGACGCCGACCGTATTGGGCATTCTGATCGCGGGAAACCGGACCACTGACTTCATTCCGGGCGGCTACGTCCAGTTTCTCCGGATCGCCGGGACGACACTGGCCGATCCGATCGTCGATGAGGCGGAGATCAGCGGAACGCTGTCCGAGGTGATCCGCCGCATCGACGAGAAGATGAGCGCCCATAACCGGACCGCGGTTGACCTGACCTCCGGGCCGACTGAGCGGCGGACCGCGGACTATCCGGAGGTGGCGCTTCAGCAATTCGTTCGGAACGCCGTCATGCACCGAACCTACGAGGCGACCAACAACCCGGTGCGAATCACCTGGTACGACGACCGGATCGAGATCTCGAGCCCGGGCGGGCCGTTCGGGACGGTGACGGCGGAGACGTTCGGCCGTCCGGGGGTGACCGACTACCGGAACCCCAACCTCGCCGAGGCCCTTCGGGTGCTGGGGTTCGTCCAGCGGTTCGGGGTGGGGATCGCGACGGCCAGGCGCGAGCTCGAGCGCAACGGCAATCCTCCGGTTGAGTTCGTGATCGAGGCCAACTATGTCAGCGTCACGGTGAGGCGCCGATGAAGACGATCGCGTTCTTCAACAACAAGGGCGGAGTCGGCAAGACATCGCTGGTCTATCACTTGGCATGGATGTTCGGGGAACTCGGCGTCAACGTCGTCGCGGCCGATCTCGACCCGCAGGCGAATTTGTCGAGCATGTTCCTCGACGACGAGCGGCTCGAGGAGCTGTGGCCCGAGGGATCGCATCCCGAGACCGTCTACGGCGCGATCGAGCCGCTCCTCGCGGGCACGGGGGACGTCCGTGACCCGCGTCCCCAGCGCATCGACACTCGGATCGCCTTGTTGGCGGGCGATCTCAGCCTGTCGTTGGCCGAGACCGAGCTGAACAGCCAGTGGCCGGCCTGCCTCGACCGAGTGGAGAGGGCGTTTCGGGTCATGTCGGCGTTCTGGCGGGTGCTCGAGCGTGCGGCGGAGTCGAGCGGGGCCGGCTTGGTCCTCATCGACGTCGGCCCCAATCTCGGCGCCCTCAATCGCGCGGCGCTCCTCGCGGCGGAGCACGTGGTGATTCCGTTGGCGCCGGATCTCTACTCGCTGCAGGGACTCAGGAATCTCGGACCCACGTTGCGCCGCTGGCGCGAGGAATGGAAGGAACGCCAGGGGAGGAACCCGGTACCGAGCCTTTCGCTCCCGGGGGGCAAGATGCGACCGGCGGGCTATGTGGCGATGCAGCATGCGGTCCGGCTCGACCGGCCAGTCCGGGCGTACCAGAAGTGGATGGAGCGGATCCCCGGCCAGTACCGTGAGGCGGTATTGGGGGAGAGTGGCGCCGGGGCGCCGGCGGCACCGGACGACCCGCTCTGTTTGGCCACGTTACGCCACTATCGTAGTCTGATGCCCTTGGCCCAGGAGGCTCGAAAGCCGATGTTCTTCCTGAAGCCCGCTGATGGGGCGATCGGCGGGCACGGGGCAGCGGTGCAGGAGTGTTACGGCGACTTCAAGGTGCTTGCGACGCGGATTGCCCAAGCATGCTCGCTAGGGCTGCCAGGCGCGTGAGGCACCGCCAACTCCGAAAGCGTCGCCAGGTCATTGAGCCCTCGTGCAAGACGGAACATTCGAGCACCGGTCAAAACTCGCGCCGACCGGCCGGATCGGTGGGCGTCTTAGGGCTTACCCCGCGGCGTCAGTTTGTACCGTTCGAGGAACTCCACGTTGTCGGGATCGACCCGGGCCAGGTAGAGGTGACCTCGGCCGAACCCAACGAGGCGGGTCCGGGCCGGAATCGAGACCCGCTCGACCACCATCCCGCGGCCATCGATCAGATCGAATATGGGCGGCCGATCGGCGGGCGTGGTACGCTGAACCCAGAGAACCCCGTCCGGTCCAAACCGTGCCGCCTCCTCCAGGAATGCGGGGAGGCGACTCGGCCAGCTGATCGGGGCGTCGACCGGGGCCGCTCGAAGGCCCGGCCTCGGCGCCGCACCCCCTGGCACCAGGATCAGCACCGGCCGCGGGCGGGCCAGGTCCTCCCTCCATTGTCGCCGGTGCAGCTCACTCACCGGAATCGGCGAGAACCGGATCGTCGGGCCGTGGGTCCGTCGGCCCGAGGAGTTGACGAACGTCACGACAAAGGGATCGGGACTCACGATGGCCAGCCGACCGGCTCGATCCACGACCCATTGGGTGAGCGTTCCAAAGGCCCGCGCTTGGCGGGGGTCGTTCGGATGGAGGGGCAGGTAGGCAATGGTGTCCCGCACCGAGGAGCCGAGCTTCCAGCGTTCGATCGGGGCCGAATCCGACCGGGCGGCCGCGCCGGGGGCGAAGGGTGAGAAGTTCAGTGCGTAGAGGTAGCCCCGGCCATCGCCCGCCGTTGGTCGCGGTCCTCGAAGGGGTGTTGACTTCGGAAGCGGTGCGCCGGTCGGACCAAGGAGGCCGCCGACTCGGCCGGCGCTGGTGATGACCAGAAGCCGCTGATTGCCCTGGTCCTCGACCCCGAGGCTATCACCGCCAAGGTCCAGCAGTCTCCTGACAAACCGGTATTCCCGTGGTCCGGAGCCGATCCGACCGACAGCCCCGGTCGTAGCGCCGCGGAAATCGACCAAGACGATCTCCTGCTCGTTGGCGTCAAGCACGGCCACCCGGGCATCGCGAAACTCGTGCAATTCGGTAATGCGGGTGAATGGCCTCGACAGCCTCGCGCTCGGTTCGGTCAAGGTCCGAACCGGCGTCTGCGCCAGCGCACTGACGGCGCCGACCGAGCAACCGCGCACCAGCAGCACCAACCGGGCCGTGGCGCTACACCAGCGGTTTGGATATCGCAGAGGGCGTCCGGGCAAAGAACTCCAACCAACTCAGGAATACCCGAAGGATCGCCGCCTTTCGCCACCGGGGGAAGGGTGAGGTCTGTGGCTGTAGACAGGGTACACCCTAGCATGTAGATTGACTACACCCAGCAACCGCGAGGGACGATGCCGCGCCCGCCCCGATTTCAGGATCGGATCGAACTCCTCCAAGGGACGCTCGACCTCCTCATTCTCCAGACCCTCAGTTGGGAACCGCAGCACGGCTACGGGATCATGCAGATGATCCGAGCCCACTCGAGCAACGCGCTGCAAGTGGACACCGGCTCGCTCTACCCCGCGCTGCACCGCCTCGAGCGTCGGCGCTGGATCAGCGCGGAATGGGGCCTCTCCGACAACAAGCAGCGAGTCAAGGTCTACCGCCTGACACCGGTCGGGAAGCGTCAACTGGCCGCCGAGCGATCGAACTGGAAAAAGTTGTCCGATGCGATCGCCGGCGTCTTGAACCCCGCCCTGCCGACCGACCGATGAAACCTCTTCGCTGGTTTTGGCGACGCCGGGAAGAGGAACTCGACGAGGAAATCCAAACCCATCTCCGGATGGCCGTCCAGGAGCGAATGGCCCGAGGTGAAGATCCCGCCACGGCGGCCCGGGAGGCGCGGCGGGAGTTCGGCAACGTCACCCGCGTTCGGGAGACGACCCGTGCGATGTGGGCCTTCGCGGCGGTCGAGCAGGGGTGGCGAGATCTCCGGTACGCGCTCCGTGGTTTTCGCCGGACGCCGGGGTTCACAGTGGTGACCATCGCATCCCTCGCGGTGGGCCTCGGCGGCACGGCGACGGCGTTCACCTGGGTGGATTCGTTCCTCCTCCGCCCCTTCCCCGGCGTGCGACAGGCCGATCGGCTGGTGGCGATCCATGCGATCGACAGTTCCGGCCAGGAATACAACCGAGTCTCCTATCCTCAGTATCTCGCTTGGCGGCAAGCCACCAACACGCTTTCAGGGCTCGTCGTCTTCAACATGGGGCAAATGAGCCTGCGATTCGAAGGCGCCGCCGAGCGGGCGTGGGTCCAACACGTGTCGGCCGATTACTTCGAGGTGCTCGGAGTCGGGGCCGCGCTCGGGCGGACGCTCTTGCCCGAGGACGAGCGGCAGGCCGCGCTCGTGGCGGTCATCTCGGACGGACTCTGGCGGCATCGATTCCGAGCCGACTCCCTGATCGTTGGACGCGCGATAACCCTCAACGGCCAAGGGGTGACCATCGTGGGGGTCACGCCGCCCGGGTTCCGCGGGACCATGATGGGAACCAGGATGGACGCCTGGGTGCCGGTCACCACCATCGCGACCTTCTTCCCGGGGAATGCCTCGTTGACCACTCCCGGCTGGTTCTGGCTTACCGCCGCGGGGCGGTTGAGGGTCGGGGCCACCGCGGAGCAGGCCGCGGCTGAGCTCGCAACCATGGCCGAGCGGAGCCCCGGGACGCCGATTCGCCGCAGCGGAACGGCGGCCGTCCGTCCCATCTCCCAGGAGGAGTTGGGCAAGCTGCTGCATCCGTTGTTGTTCGGCCTCCTTGGCGTCGCCGCCGCCGTGCTCCTGGTCGCCTGTACCAACGCCGCGAGTCTTCTGATCGCTCGCGGAGCCACTCGGACCCGGGAGATCGGCGTCCGACTCGCGATGGGAGCCAGTCGCGGCCGATTGGTCACCCAGTTGCTCATCGAGACCGGCGCGATCGCGGTGGCCGGCGGCGTCGGTGGCTTGGCGCTGGCGTTGGCCGGGCGGAGAGTGCTCGGCCAGCTGATGCCCCCGCTGGGGGTACCGGTCGAGTTAGAGAGCCAGATCGGTGGGCGATCGGTCGTCTTCCTGTTCGTACTGGTTCTGGGAGCGACGCTGATGTGCGGCCTGCTGCCGGCCTTGCGCACGGTTAGGGCTGACATCCTGCCCGGACTCAGGGAGGGCCTCGGTGCGACCGTTCGGCGCTCGAGGCTTCGGAGCGGACTGATCGTCGGCCAGGTGGCGACCTCCGTCATGGTTCTGTTCACGGCGGGCCTCTTGGTCCGGAGCCTGAGCCACGCCCGCGCGATGGATCCCGGCTTCCGCGATCCCCGCCAGCTGCTGTTGGTGTCGACCGACTTCACGCTCGCGAATGTCGACGAGAGGCAGGGCCGAGCGGAGCTCACGACGCTGATCGACCGGGTACGGACCCTCTCGGGGGTGAGCGAGGCCACGTACACGACGTCGGTCCCGATGAATCTGGCCGGCGGTCTCGGCGGAATCGGGATTCGGATTCCGGGGTACCAACCGGCGGCCGGCGAGTCGATGGTTGCCGGCCAGGCGTGGGTCGGTGCTCGCTATTTCTCGACCCTCGGTTCGCCGATGGTTGCCGGCCGTGACTTCGACGGCGGCGACCGGGAGGGCGGTCGAGCGGTGGCCGTCGTCAACGAGACGTTCGTGCGCCGGTACCTCCGGGGACGTGAGCCGATCGGGCTGGAGATCGAGGCGGGCGGGAGGCAGGTGACGGTCATCGGAGTGGCCAAGGACACGAAGGCGCACCTCATCAGCGAGGCACCGGAGCCGTTCCTCCATTTTCCGCATCCGCAATCGCGGCAGTTCTGGTCCGGGGTGACCCTGATCGTGCGCACCGTGGGAGACCCGACGGCCATGATCGCCGCGATCCGTCGCGCCTTCGCCTCGGTCGACGCCGATCTCCCGCCGCTCGATCCAAGGACGATGCACGACAACATGGCGTCGAGTTTCTTCGTCCAGTCGATCGGGGCGCAGGTGCTCGGGGCCCTGGGGGCGGTGACCCTGCTGCTCGCGGCGATCGGGCTGTACGCGGTGCTCGGCCAGACGGTGAGTCAGCGGCGTCGGGAGATCGGTCTTCGGATGGCGCTCGGCGCGGGGATTCATCGGGTCATCCGGATGGTCGTCGGGGACACCTACCGACTGCTCGCCCTCGGGATGGTGGTCGGTTCACTGATGGGATTGGGAGCTGGCCGCCTCATCAGCGGGCAGCTGTTCGGGGTCCGGCCCACCGATCTCGTCGCCTTCGCCATGGTTGTCGTCACGCTGACGGTCGCGGCCGCGATTGCGAGCCTTGTTCCGGTGCGGCGGGCGACGCGAATCGACCCGATGACCGCGTTGCGGTTGGACTGATTGGCGGAAGGCGGACCGGACGCGGGGCGGTGGAGCATTGACGCGGCGACGGCGATGGAGGAGATTGCCCGGGGTGACCGGCAGACCCGTGGTGCTTCCGAGTTCCTTGATCGACCGGATCGCCGCCGACGTTGGCGAGGAACGCATGGAGTGGTTCCTGATGTCGCCCGCCGAGCGGTGGGCGGCGACGGCGGCGCTCTGGGCGAATTACCTCGCGTTGGGAGGTCGCCTTGATCCCGACCCCGATCCAACTGGCTCTCGCGACCCTGCGGAAACACGGCATCCGGACGCTGGTGCTGGGCGGCCAGGCCTCGATTCTCCACGGCGGGGCTGAGTTCAGCCGAGACCTCGACCTTCTTCTCACGACAGACCCGGCCGACTTGGTCCGGCTCCAGGGAGCACTCGCGGAGCTGGAGGCTGAGCTCATCGCCGTTCCGCCGTTGGCCGCGGAGTATCTTGATCGGGGGCACGCGGTTCATTTCCGATGCCGACGGTCGGATGTTTCGGGGCTTCGCCTGGACCTGCTGACCCGACCTCCCCGCCTCCCGGATCTCGACGCCGTATGGCACCGCGCGGTGGTCGCCGAAGTGGGTGGCGAGACCATTCCGGTCGTGGCGGTTGACGATCTCATTCAGACCAAGAAGACCCAGCGCGACAAGGATTGGGCGATCATCGGCGCTCTGGTTCGCGCCGACATGGTGCGTCATCGCGACGAGCCGACGCCGGATCGACTGCGATTCTGGCTTCGTGAGGCGCGGGAGGCCGACGATCTCATCACTCTAGCCGCCGGATTTCCGGAGGAGGCGAGGGCCGTTGCCGCTGGTCGTCCGCTGTTGCACAACGCGGTCGTCGGGGATCGGTCTGGGTTGGCGTTGGAGTTGGCCAAGGAGCAGCTCGCTGGTAAGGAGGCGGATCGCCGGTACTGGGGGCCGCTCCAGGCCGAGTTGGAACAGCTGAGGCATCGGCAACGCCGAGGGTAGTGGAAAGTGACCGAGGACCGCCGATCGTGATCCGCGTCAAAGTCATCGCGGTGGCAAGTGCCACCATCATCGCCTGTTCCGCCGGACCCGATCGAGCAGGGCCCACGGTCGCGACCCGCGACAGCGCGTCCGTCCGGATCGTCGAGTCAGCCGCCCCCGCGTGGCGGCCTGGCGATGAATGGCGAATCGATTCCCTGCCCCTCCTCGACATTGGCTCGGCGGACGGTGAGGAGCCGTACCTCTTCGACTACGTCGAGACGGCCATCCGGCTGGGTGACGGGACCCTGGTCGTGGCCAATGCGAGCACTGGCCAGCTCCGGTTCTTCGACGCGAGGGGTCGTCACGTTCGCTCGGTGGGTCGACGGGGCCAAGGGCCCGGGGAATTCGGCCAATCGACGGTCCATATCTGGCGCTCGTTCGACGGGGGTATCGTGGCCGAAGACGCGGGGAACCGTCGCGTCATCGTGTTCGATTCCGTGGGTTCGGTGCTGGAGAACGTGACCCTGGTGACGCCGCCGGGCGGCGAGCGGCCGTCGATCCAGGGCGTGCTGGCCGACGGCAGCTGGTTGGTGCGGGCTGGCCAGACCGGTGAGCCCGGAGCGGACGGCCAAGTGAAGCAGCGGGTCCAATACCATCGGTACCAACCGGACGGCCGTCAGGTGGCCAAGTTGGCGGAGGTGCCGGGGCCGGTCCACATGGTGGTGTCGGTCGGGCGGTTCCGAACCTGGTTCGAAGTGCCGTTCTCCGCGGCGCCGTTTGCCGCCCCGCAAGGTCGCGAGGTGTTGCTCAACGCGGGCGGCGCGACCCAGCTCGATCGTCTCGACGCCAGTGGCCGACTGTTGGCGAGCTACCGGTGGACCGCACCGCGCCGAAAGACCGCCGACCTCTACGACCGCTACCGGCGGGAGGAGTTGGCCACGTCGGATACGACTTTTCGACGGGTCTTGGAAGCGTTCTACGCCCGTTCGCTTCCCATCGAAGAGTACGCTCCCGGCTACGTCCGGATGGTGGTGGATCACGGCGGGAATGCTTGGCTCCAGCGGTACTACCTCACCGCGGAGACCGAGCGACTCAACGACGTGATCGCGCCGGACGGCCGGTGGCTCGGGACCGTGAGGCTACCCGCAGGCTCGTGGCTAATGGAGGCTGGTGCGGACTTCGTGCTGCTCTGGAAGCGGGATGACTTGGGCGTCGAACACGTGATGCTGAATCGCTTGCGGCGAGATCCGCGGTCATGACGGTCCAGGGCGACACTATGAGCCAGTTGGTGTTGGTCGTCGCGAGGGCGTTCGGGGCGGCGTCCGGATCCGCGGTCGAGAAGGTCGCCGCGCCCTGCCCCGAGTTGACCGGCCAGTACAGACGACCCGGTCCCTGCCCTACCCGGAACGGACGGACCGGACGAGACCGGGCGTCCATCGCTCTCGGAGATTACCGCGTCAACTCCGGACAGGCCGAGGCTAACCCGAGTTCGGCTTAGGCGGCTCACACTCAAGGACCTCGAAGCCATTCGGCACCGGGTGCGCGCGAACCTGTCCGATAGCTGTAACGCGAGTAATCACGCCGCGCTCCAGCAAGATGTCGAACTCAATGAAGTCGGTTCCACAACTCGGGCACGGGCCTCCTAATCCCTCAACTTGCACGAGGGTCGACCGCGCGTTGCCAACGTCATTCCCGCCCCATGCCACACCGTCTCCAAGCGAGTATCTGTACTGTCGTACGTCACCATAGCCACCGTCGCCGCCCGTTTCCTCGGTCAGTGTATCGGTCACCAGTTCTACCATCGAAGTATCATCGACTCTCAGCATCATCCCAGCCATTGCTGGCAAACACGGTCGCAATCGCACTCGCTGTCGGCGGCGCGCATTTGAGCACTTGCATGTTCTCCACGACGTGACCTATTTGCCGCATTCCCACAAGCGCCGTTCCAACGCCGGGTGTTCCACGCGCAAACTGTAGCGCGCGCTGCGCCGGCGTACGCAGCTCCGGAGGGAAACCAGGGCTCCCGCCTTCGATGCCTGCCCGCCCCCGATTCAACGATGCCGCGGCGAGCACATACAGGCCCAACTCCTGAGCTGCCCTTAAGGCCGATGTTTGAGCGCCCAACAACAGCTGGCCGCGCTGGGTATACGCCTCAACCAAGCTCGCGTTGTACGGGACCTGCACGATGCCGAAGTGGTGAGCGCTCCCACCCACCTGTTGGGCTAACCCGACGAGGACCTCTAGCGACAGAGCCCTGCTGTCGTCGGGGTCCCTGTATCGGAGCCCGTCCCAAGTCGCCACACCATAGCAGCCAATTCCGCCATCCGCACAGGCCTGTTCTAGTGTCTCGAACGCACAGCGCATTCGCTCGGTAACTACCGACCGTGATGCTGCACTAAGCTGTCTCTCAGGGTTGTGAATCAGGTAGGCATCGATCGTAGCCAGCTGCAACGCCTGTCGGCTTCGCTCCATTTCGTACCTGATATACGTCGGTGCGATACAATGGCAACCGTCGACCAGATCCCCCCACGCGAACAGTCCACGGCTGACGAACTGTCGCCGCAGTGCTATGAGCCGCTCCCCCGCGCCTCCGACCGGCAGATCCGGCAAGAACCCCACTTTACTAACGACAAACGCCTCGTTGCGGCAAACAACCTTTGCACCGACAAGTCGTGCAAAGACTTCACCCACCACGCGCTCGCTTGCTCCACCGCGATAACTACGAGCGGTGTCTACAACGTTTACACCTTCAGTCAGAGCCGTCGCCAGCGCCTCAGCGTAGAGCGCGTCGTCGCTGGGACCACCGGCATAGGTTCCTATACCCACAGTCGCGAGCCTCAGACCCCGCCACACGCGAAAGCTCTTCTCCGTAGTAGCCGATCCCATGCGCAAAGCGTAGCCGTTCGTGCCCCGACTGGTCGCCTGTCCGATGAGCACTATCGCCCTCCTCAGTGAGTTGATGCACCCTTCGCTCGAGCCAAGACGGTTCGATCGCGGTAAAACAATTCATACGTCGCTGTGCTGGGAACTCGCTGCTCCCACCAGCAGTTTACACCTATCGACGCCTCGCTCGTCAACACGAAGTGCCACCAAAAGCGCGGGATGAAGAGCATCTCACCCTCCGCAATGACGCCTTCCAAGGGACGCACGTCGCGAAACAACGGGAAGTCCGACAGATCTGGCGCGAGAACATTCACTCGGCTCCAATTCACGGTGGCCGCGTTCGGCTCCGTCGGATACAGCAACGGGTGCTGCTCGGGAGAATACAGGACAACTCGCTTCTCGCCTCGATGCAGCGCCAGGAGCCCCGGGTGGCCGTCCCAATGCAAGTGCGTCGTTGCCTTGGCCGGCTGCATCCAGAAATTGTAGCCCACCAGGTCCCTGGTTTCGATGACCGGTGGGAGTTCTAGATCATCCAGAAGCCACGGAGCCTTTTCAAGAATGGGCACTTGGACCGCGAAATGGCTCCGCACGGTGTCAGGAGACAGTACCTCGTCCACGAGCTGGGCCACGGTCAGCGAGTCGTACCCAAGGTCGTCAGGGCGCCATTCGACGGCGTGCTGCCTATTGACCCGCAGAACTCGATCGCCGTACCGGTCGCGAAAGACATCGAATGTCAGCCTTTGACACGGTGGCGACACGCCAACCCAACCAGTGATAATGACAGGCCGACTCCCGTGCACGAACCGCGCCTCGAACTCAGTGCGGTCGACCGGCCAACTGATGCGAGGTATCAATCCGGTCATAGCATCGCCTTTGCAAGCTGTAGGTACACACCCGTTGATCCGGCACCCAACCATCGTGCAACGACGCGCGATGACAACAGGCTTACCACCCTGACTCCCGCGAGGCCTGCGCACGACCCTCTCAGGCCGAGCGACCCGGTCCCTCCGGCGCACGGGTGCCTTCCTCTCACAGCCACCACCGAGTTCCCGGAACTGGACCGGCAATTGGCCCGACTGCGGACGCGCCGGCCCTGGCGGGACGCCTGGCCACCGACAATGGGCCCATGATGGAGACCTTTCACAGGTGCAGCTCAGGGGCTCAACTGCCTGCAGACGACCCGCCAGGGGACCGTCGCCGCGGTGCCACGCCCGATTGTGCAAGTCCTTCCGTCGGGTGCTGCTATATCGGCCGCCGGCTGGGGCGGCGATCGTGGTGATTGCCATCGTGTGCGAACCTCGTGCCGGTTCGGGTTTCCGCTTACGGCCCCCATTGACCTGGGACAGTACCGGCGGGGGGGTACCAGGTCAGCACGTTGTTCTGCCACAGCCAGTCCAGCGCGCGGCAGACGCGGCCCGGATCCTCGCCGCACTCAGTAGCGCGAGCCAGAATTGCGGCGACAGACAAGCCGCCATCGGCGAAGGCGACGGCGAACATCGCTGCACGCCTCAGCTCGGTGGGGACACTCTCGATCGCTGCCGGCATTTGCTGCCTCGCGACGTGGTTGGCCGACTCGCCATCCCCGAAGCCTGCAGCAGACCCAAGTCTATCTCTGGCGAACTCAACACCCACAGGCCATCGCCGGTGCGCCGCCACGATGCGAATGGGTCGCAAAGCAAGAACTCCCTCAACCGCATCTCGATCCGCCCAGCGGCCGGATGGCTGCAGCCACGCCTGGCGCGCCCACCTATCCAAGGCATCCGGTAGCGGTGGGACAAACTGACTCGGCACCGCCCCACCTGTCAGCGCCCCTATCGCAAGGCGGGCCGACAGAATGGACACCATCGTGCCAGTCCGGCCCCCGCCAACGTGCAGAACGCCTCCGGCGAATTGGACGCGTTTGCGGCCCTCAAACAAGTACGGCCACAAGTCTGGCCACTCGGCGACGGCAATCCTAGTGGCTTCAGTCCGCGACAGCCATGGCTTTCGGCGAGACACGCGGCTCGGCCCGTCTGCACACACAATCCGGCGCCGTAGCTCTGGGTCCAAAACGCCCGCTGTGACGAGCATCCCGAGTGTGCCCTGCGACGGCCGCTCTCCGACGCACGCAACTATCGCGTCGCAGGCAAACGACTCGTGGCCTCCGTCGCATTCGAACGTGACGGCATGTGGCTGCGCCGCCAGCCTCCTGACACCGAATCTGACTCTCGAGCGAGTCGCCCGGAGGAGGCGTTCAAAGTCAGAGCCCCTGTGGACAGCCTGTGCGGGACTCCGCGAAAGCAGGCACACCTGCTGCCCCTGCAGCATCAGCGTTACCGCGTGCTCAAATGCGGACTGCCCCCCACCAACAACGAGCACGCGTCGGTTCGCCAGAAAATCGCCGTTGCAGAATCCCGAATAGATAGGCACCTGCGCCGCACACAACTCTCGCGGCGGAGGTGCGGGCTCGAACCAGCTCGTCACAATTACGTTTCGGGCCTCCAGTTTGATCGGTTCCCCCTCTCGGCTGCCGACGACGGTGACTCCACTGGAGTGTGGGACGAGCGCCTCGCATCGGCATCCAGTGAGGATTCTTAGCTTTCCTCGGTTGACGATGCGGCTGCAGTAGTGAATCAGGTCTTCACGGGTGACCGCCCGAGGCCCCCGGCAGTCCAATGGGAAGCCCCCGATCTCGAGTTCTCGGGCCTCCGAGGCCAGTACAAGTCGTTCCAAGTAGCCCTGTACCCGATGGAACGGTGTGGCCCCAGCCTCAACACCGACGACCGACAGCCCTGCAGCAGCCCCGTGGTGGAGGGCGGCGATACCGGTCGGCCCACAGCCAATCACTACCAGGTCCCACTGAGTGTCGTACACCAGTCGCCTCAGTCCGATGAGTGTCCAGCACCTTCGGGAGGCTCGCAACCAGTTCTTCGAGGGTCCAAGCCTTGTTTTCAGGGCACTACGCATCTACATAAGGAACACGGCCTTGCTACCAACCCAGAATAGCGGCAAAGGTTTGAGTCCAGCCACATTCTGAGCTCATCCCGAACAACCGCCGCTGCGTGGGCTTCCCGTCCGACCCCGCAGCGGCGCCCTATCACTATGCTCACTGCCTCCCGAAACGGGAGCGGCTCGCTCCCGAACTCCTCCAGATGGGTGCGATCCTGGCGCCTCCAACAAGCGATCGCTGCGTGAAGCTGACGGCACAATCGCAGGATCCGAGTCATCTCCGGCTCGCCGCCCGAAGAAGCCACCACAGCCTGCGTCAACTCCAGGACGGCCGCCGCTGGCGACTCCTTGCACGCCCTTGGCTCCGCCAGCACCCTCCGCACCAACGCGCCCACTAGCCGCGCCTCGTCGAGGTGGCTGACCAGAAACGAGCACATCTCCGGCGGCCGCCAAGCAAGCCATTGCTGACCGAGGCTAACGGTGACCCTAGCCTTGCATCCGATCGCGCCGAGTTGGGACGTGAACGAATCCACGCCGAACACAACGTCACTTCGCATGGCCTGGGCTAGCGTCTGCCCAATTGACGGGGTACGACTGTTCCCAAAGACCCGCGCAAGAACATTGCTACCGCGCAGTCGGCGCACGACGGAGCGAGCGAACTTCCGCGTCTCGTTGCTTACTCCCCCGAACACGCGCACTGCCAGGGGCATGCCGCTGGCGGCGCTCTCGAGACTTCTCGCCCACCAGGACGGAGACAACACTTCATAGTCGCGCGCGGCGAACGGATTCACAAACACACTCCGGCGCTCCGCTGCAGCAACCCTAACCTCGGTGGTCCGCGCCAGGCACCGCGTACGCGGCCCCATTCCCAGCTCATCACATAACGCGGCCAACGCGAGCGGCACAGTCCCAGCCGACATCGCGGTGAGTTCCCTGAACACTCCCCGCCGTTGGTCCACAACTCGCGCAGACCGGCTTCCCGTGTCAAGGTACAGGAAGCGCGGAAACCCTTGCACGTCCTCCAGCGCTTTGTACATCGCGCCCGCATGAAACTCAGCAAAGATTACGAGCGTGCCTTCAAGCGCTAAAACGGTCTTGGCCGCCGCAAAGGCATACATCTGGTTACGGGGGACCCGCACACACTCGATCTCGCCTGGATACGCCGCCCAAAGATGAGGCGTGAACGTCTGAACGGATACTGTTGCGTCAGGAAAGCGCCCCCGCAACCGACGCGCCAGTTCGAAGAGGATTAGTTCATCGCCGACGCCGATGTTCAAGCCCACGGCAAGCAGAATCCGTCTTACGGGATGAAACGAGTGCAGCCCGAGCCTGGATTCCGGCATTAGCAGCGATGGCTGCGAGAGAGCCTCCATGAAACAATGCCGAACAATCCGCTCCTGATTGCGCTGCAACTCCTGTCGGCGGCTCGACGAGTCCGTGGCCACGCCAGCCAACCTCGGGAGCAATCGGATACCTCGCTCCGCAGCCGAGTCGAGCTTCTCCCAGGACCCACCCTGGAGAGCACGTACAACATCGTCGGTCTTCACCATTGCCCTTTGAAGGTAGGCGGGATTGCCGCGGCTGGCAGGGCGCGCGAACGCCAGCCGGCGGGTTGCGAGCACGGTGGTAACCAAGAACCGTCGCACATCCCGCGTGCGGCCGAGGATTCGGAGCGCAAAATGCGATTGCGTCACCGGGATCATGACGCACTACCCACTTGTCGGCACCGGTTCCCAAGACTCGCGGCCTGGTGGTCCAACACCTCTGCCCGCACTACTTGAACCCCGGCGGCGCAGCGCGTCACGGCGGGCCTCATCGCGGTGCCAGAGTCGCAGGTGGCTGACGCCCTGCACACACGTCACCGTACCGTTCAAGGTACTCGCGTTCATCACGGTCAAGCGGCCCCGCCTGGAGTGCGCGCAGCGATACCAGGATGTCGGCCCGCGTTCGTGGTCCAGTTAGGCAGACGTCGATGTTGTCCTGAAACAGGGTGTATCGATACAGCTGAGCCACGGTCGGCACTGCAACGTCGGGCGCGACTCCACGAGGCCGTGCGGTGAGCGGGCCACACGTGCCAACAAGCGATTTGAAGCCAACAACGCCGGGGCGGGTAGGCCGCCTAGCCAACCCCTGTAGCAGGATGCGTTGTGCGCCTCGGTGGCTGACATTGTGGGGGATCATCAGCACGTCAACAGCTCCTGTCTGTGACACTTCATACGCGCATGCCGCGCTGTGGAAGGACATCCCTACGTGCCGGATGGCACCATAGCGCTTGAGTCGCTCAGATGGGCCGACGAGCCGTTCCACAAAGCGCATGACGTCGCTCGACGGTCCACCAAGGGTGCTTGCTCGGCGCACGAGAGGCGCCAGCACTTCTGTCGACTCAGGTACCATTCCCCACATAAAGACATCGATGTACTCAAGCCCGAGGTCCCCGATTTGATCGAGAAGAGCCGCCTCAACAAGACTAGGATTCGTCACGTAGGTCACACAGGCAAGCACGACATGCTCGCGTGAAGAAGCGCCCTTGCCGCACAGAGAACGGAGGGCGGGCGCCATATTTGAGTAGAAATGGTGGTGGAGATCGCTTGAGAAGAAAAAGAAGTTGACCCCCTTGTCGAACGCCTCCAGCACGGCCTCACTTGCTATCCCCGCCCCGCCGCCGATCCCGATTGGGCTTACGCGGAGGCCCGTCCGGCCCAGGGGCCGAAAAAGCGCGGACTCAATTCGCGGGAGCGCGTCGGTCGACATTTCAGGGGTCCTCCGGGCCAAAAAGGAATAGCGGCGGCAGAGTGCGCCGAGGTCGCATCAAAGCGACGATCAGCGTCTCGGAACGGCGCTCGTCAGTCCTCCCACTCATCGGCATTCAGGCGCACGCGGAATAGGGACGCGTTGTCAGCAGAGGTGAGGTAGAGCTCGCGCGTGCTGGTACGGACAGCCAGCCTCCACGCCCGTGATACACCGTTGATCGTCAGGCGCCGTTTGACCCGCCCCTCGCTATCGATCCTCAGGACGACGGCTCCGTACGCGTCCGGTTCGTTTAGTAGAACCCACAGTCGCGTTGCCTCCACCTTGAGGTCAGCGAACAAGAGCAGCGGGTGATACCGTCGCCCGGTCGAGTCTTCCCTGTTCCTCCGTGTGTAGGCTGCCTTAATGGCCGCGAACGTCGGGTCGTTCACGGTTAGCTCGGCTATCGGGGCCTGCGCCAGCGGGCCGAACCGCTGGATCCTTCCCTCCGTAGTGAGCGCTAACCAAACCGTCGAGTCCAACCCGTGGGCCACCAGGGCTGCGTTTCGGTAGTATGCGGGCACTTCTCCGCGGAGGGCAGCATCGTGGAACGCACCAGCATGGTAGCTGGCGCCAGCCTCAACGATTGGAAACCCTATCCTCCGCGTTGGACGCCCGTCGGCACTATATAGGACCGCAAGGGCGCCGCCTTCGCCGTTGACCGGCAGCGTGAATCCGCCATCCCCTGCGAGGCTTACCCGGCCTTGTGTCAAGGCCACCGGAACCGGTCTACTGGGTAGAACCTGGCCGCCCACTGTGTATCGCTCCAAACGCCCATTCGCCGTGTTAGCTGTGACGATCGTGTCCCCTATCACGACTAACCCGATGGGCCACTTGAGTTCGCCTGGCGCGCTCCCAGCACGTCCAATCCTTCGCTCTACCCCTGTGGCAGAGTCGTTGAGAAGCAAGATGCTGCTGTCACCGTAGTCGAGAACGAAGAGGCGGCCGGTTTCAGAGAACGCAATGTCCGCCGGGCGCGACAGAACGCCAGAATCCTCGGCCAAGATGGTGTCCACGTTAGTGACGACCAGGTTGAGGCCCTCATGGCGTCGCTCGTTCGGCGACTGCCTGCCGCACGCCACCGTTACAGCGCACGGGGCCCATGCCCACACCGCGGCTCGCATTAATTGGTGGATCCTCGCCCTGACCGTGCAACCAGCGCGCGACCATCGCCGCCGGCGCCGTTCCACACGAGTGAACGCCTTACGCAAGTGAAATGACCCCACGTCACGTATCTCCAAGCGACCGCACCGTCACAGAGAACTCCTTGTTCCTCGACTTTGACGAGCCGGCTCACTCCATCAACCGCCGCTGGCGAGGGCATGGCGTGACAGGCCCCTGCTTCGACGGTGCTTTCGCGTTGTAAGGGTCAAGGCCCCATACCGAGACCGGCCCCAGGTGCTCTGGTCTATATCAGGAACAACTCATTCCAGAGCGGCCGTACTGTCGTAGCACCAGCCAGCAGGGCTAGGCCCACACCCGACGCGCCGATTAGGAGGCCCCTCGCGGGGATCCATTCCCCGAACTGAGACTGAGACCTGAACCCGGCGATACTGTCGGCCCCGTGACGAACCCGCCGGGCAAGCATCGCTTGATAGCCTTGTACGGCCGCATCACGGAGTGCCTCGTCGGCCGTTGCCTGCGAGAGGCAATTAAGCATATGGGTCGCGCCCGCTAGTCCGTGGCAGAGGCCCGCGTCTAGCGGCGACTCCGGCAGGCCGACAAGTCGTTCCGCCTGGGCGCGGGCCATTGTTAGCGCTCTCTCCCGCCACGCCTGCTGACCCGTGGCCCTTGCCGCGTTGTTGATCGCGCACGATACACCCAACCCTCCGTAGCACCATGCAGGCGACGTCCGTACGGCTGGGGCCACATCTAGCCCGTCTGGCCGAACGAGCGATGCAATGTCATGCCCTTTCCCCGTGGCTTCCGACATCGCAAGCAGATACTCGACGGCTCCACCTAGGAGTCTGAGCAAGGCTGCGTTCCGTGGCATAATGCGCACTGCATGAGACAGGAACGCGACGACTCCGCCGCAGCCGTGCGCCATACCGAGATCTACCAGTCCATTCTGCCCAATCCACTTCGCGCCCCTGCTGTCCCAGGCTGCGGCCGCCTCAAGCCGTTCGATAACGGCCGACAGAAGAGCGTCCTGCCACCGAGAGCGACACTGAAGCGCGTAGACTCCTATGCCACACAAGCCCGCAATGACGTCACAGTCATTGGTCGGCCATTGTGCGACCCACCGTCCTAGCACCGCATCCAGGTCGGCAAGAGGGTCTACCTGGTCTCCTGGACCGCGATTGGGAAGTACATGCCAATAGAGCCAGCCCAGGCCCGCCACGCCGGTGTACAAGCCGGGTGCCAACTGGCTGTGCTCGTAGGTATCCGCCAGCTCTTCAAGAATGGCGCGGCGAACTCGCTCCGACGGGCTGACTGAGCGAGCAACGTGATGGTACCATGCGAGAAGAAGTGGTCCCCCCAGCCCGCCACTCATATACCCAGTAACGTCCCCGACAGGGGGCGGAATGTCGGCGCGGGGTTCGTTGATCGGTGAGACTAGACGCACGATCTCATCCGCTGCTTGCAGCATCTGGTGGCACAGATCCCCCGTCGCTACAGCAGCCCACTCCGGCGGACGCGGGTCCCTCGCGTGGCCCGCGCCGCCTGGGCTACTCTCATCGTCGCGCGTGTTGGCGATTTCCTCGTTCCGTAGCATCATATGACCGTAGCTCAGGCTCCGTGCGGGCAGTACTGGAACGTCCACAGCGTGGACGCGACCCGACGCGGCGCCCAGCACTGCATGCCAAGGAACTCCCACCCCGCAGCTTTGCAGATCCTTTGGTACTTTGCGGCACTCCTCCACTTCAAACCGGCGAAATCGCCCCCGAATCGTGCCTGCCGACTGTCCGCCTTGACGTACAGCTCCAGAAACGCAACGCCCCCGCATAGCGCCTCCAGCTCTTTCAGCCCCTCGGCGAGTGTTTGATCCGTGAGATACGGCAGGATGCCCGCACACAGAACGATGTCAAAAAGCCCCTGCACACCAGCCTTTCCAAGCTTGCCGAACCGCCCATATCGGATGTTGCGTTGCTCTCCCCATGTCGTTACTGCCCAGCGGCTGGAGTCCAACCCTTGATATCGAATGCCCGGTCGCGCGCGCGCCAATACCGGCATCCAGCGGGCCTCCCCGCAGCCCACGTCCAACACAGACACGACCGGTCTCTCGAGCACCATCTCGGCCACGCCAAGGACGAGAGCGACCTCTCGGGCGAGAGTGGCGTCACTCACGACCCGCGTCCTTGGGCTGCGGGACCAGTACTCGTAGTATGCGGCGTCATACTGTTTAGCCATCCCGACCTCCTGTCGCTCACATCGCGATGAGTTCGCGGAAGAGCGTCCAACAGCGCGGCCGCAGTGCCTCCGCCATAGTGCGTAGCTCATAGATGCGGCCGTGATTCTCGTCTGCAAGCTGCGCCAGGGCCTCCGCGGCGGACCAACCCAGACCCCACGCACTCCACCCAGTCCTCACAACGCGACCGGTATATGACTCCTCTTCAAGATGCTCCTCGAGCAGGGGCGCAAGCCCCGCGGCCCCGGCGACTGCCCCGGAGGTCTGAGTCAGAGTCCGGACCGCCACCCCGGCCTCTGCGGACGGGGCATGGCCGCCCCGAGACTGCGTCTTCTGAGTGCGTCGGTAAGCGATTTGCATTTCAGCCGCCAGGTCGGTGAAGCCTTTCTCGCTGCGCGGAAACGCCCACTCCTCCTGCTCCGCTCCGGTGTCCGCCCGCCGCAGCTCACGGAGCCACGGGATACAGTGCTGCCCTAGCAGCCAACGAGAAAGAATCTCAGCGCGCCCATTCATGACTCCGGGCGCGGCCAGAGCGCGGAGGCAGTCGTCGGCAAAAGGCAACAGCCCCTGACGCTCCCCGTCTGGCAGAGCATCGTTGAAAGTCTCCAAGAAACGCCGTAGCACCGGGCACCAACCAGTAACGCTGCGGCCAACGCCTTGCCTAACCCCGAGTACCGCAACGAAACACGGACCCGGATCCGGGCCTGCGATCCCCCTAGCCAAGCCTTGCATCTCGCTCCCCTCCAACGGCATGCCTCTCATCCTGCCCCCAGACCAGGCGACCGCTCCCAGGGTCGCCGTTAGATACGGTCGTCCGCTCCAGGCCGCATCTACAGATTCCTCGCAGCGCGACGCCGAGAGATACGCGAAAGCATTTCGTACGCGAGATACTCCTGCTCTACAATCGCGCGGCTAAATAGGCGATTGCAGTGCATGTGCAGCACGTCCCTGGCCCATTGGCCGAGCTCCACGGTAGCCGCGCGAGTGAGCTGCTCTACCACGTCCTTTAGGAGAGCCGCAATTCCCAGTCGCGACCTTGCGCACTTGGTCAGCACACGGACCGCGTCATCGCCCGCCTCGCATCCGTCCATGATCCTGTCGATACGCCGACCCAGCTCACGATTGAGATCGCCACATATCGCGACCTTTGCCTTCGCCAATCTGCGGGAGTACACGTCCACAGCGCTATGTATGACCCCCTCCGCCCAGCCCGCGGATGGCGACATCGCTGCCATCATCTCATGCATCGTGACCAGCCCGAAGACAAAGCGGGTGTCGTCGCACTCTGCCTCCCGCAGCTCAGCTAGCGCCTCGATGGTCAATTCCGAATCAAGGCGAAACAGTCGCTCAACAAGGGGCATTGCGGCTGGCCCCCCATAGCGTCGTGTCTCCCTTTCGTAGGTGCCAAACTCTAGCCGAGTGTGGACGCCGCTGCCACACTGGTCTAACATCCGCGCCACTTCTCCCGCTATAGCGAACCAGTCACCCTGATCAGCGCAACTGAACCGGAGCCGAAGGTGCTCCGCATTATCAGCATACCTGATATAGAACCAATTGTTCACCCGTTTGTCCGCACACAACTCCCGCGCCATCGGCCGCACCACATCAACAAGAAGGCGGTCGGCGGCCCCCGCCGGGCTGTATATCTTTGCGTAGACCCACCTCGACAACGGGCCGTAACGGTCGCTCAGATAGTGGAAACGGCGGAAGGCCATGCCATGCGGCCGCTCCGGTCGCGGCCCCGCAGACACAAACGGTATCGCAACTTCATTTGCGTACTCCCCATCCCAGCCGCGGGCCAGGGGCGGGTACTGCAACGCGAGATCTTCCTGAAAGCGGGCGACACCTCGGCCGCGTAGGCGGGTCAGTATCAGCTCGCGGGCCCAAGTCGTGGCGGCGCTGACCGGGATCTCGAAATCGCGGTCGGTGAGCAACACCCGGGTCGGAATGCCCTTCGCCTCGAGGACCCTCGCCAGCCGGTCATGAGCGCCTGCCTTGGCCGGCTGCACTTCGCCTGCATTCACGAGCCATGATTCGCGCGCAAGAATCGCGTTCCCACTGCGGAGCCTTGGCAGCCAGGCCTGCTTCCACAGTTTGCCCCACACCTGCTCCGGTGAGCCGATATCCAGACCATCTTCACATTCGACGGCGCGTAGAAACACGTACAGCGGAAGATCGAACTCTGGATTGTTACCATGCATGCACGTAAGGCGGGGGCGCACCTCTCTTCGCAGAGTGTTCGACCACAGCACAAATCGCCCTCCATCGACTCGCAACCACAGATCCCTTAGCTGGACAACGACCGCCGCCGCGTCGTCGTATGGACCGAGCACCGGGATTCCGAACCCGCGCAAGTGGGGGCGGCGTGTCACATTCGGTGAACGCGGCCCGGATGCAAAGTCGACTTCAGCCAGAATGCACTCGGGAGACAGCGCGGCCTCCTTCGCCTGGAGCACCTGGACCTGCCTCAGCATCTCCGGGTGACCATGCAAGAACCGGCCGACTAGCGCCGACCCAGATCCACCCACCAGCATCCGCAGCTGGACGACCGCGCCGCGTACGTTCTGGCCGGCATCATCGCCGGCCGTTCGGTATAACGACACCAACGCACCAAAGCAAGGCGGTAGTTTCGCGGCCGCGAAGGAGGCGATGGCGCCAAGATCCTCGGCAGTCAGGTTAATCTCGTGGCGACCGGTTGCCGCCGCCTCACCGTACTGCCGAAGCAGGAGCAATTGAGCCGGATCGAGTGAAATCGGTTCGCCGCGAAGCTGATTGATGGCGTGAGCGGCCTGCTCAGACTTCGCGCGCCCGACGCCCTTGAGCGACGGGCCAACTCCGAGGTCTGGATCCAGGAAGTGCAGTAGCGGCACGTCCCGATCGCCAAAGCGCCGAACAAAGATCTCTTTGAGATGCCTTAGGTGCTGCGCCCTTGCAGACTGCACAGACAGAATCGCCATTGCCCGCGAGGCATCCAGAACGCTATCAGCTAGGTCTCGGGTCAACCGCGGCTCGGTCCCAACCCGGACGAGCTCGACCTGGAACGTATGACCGCGCTCGGTCGGAACCCCGATGTCGGACAGCACGGTGACAACACGCTCATAGTCACCTGCGCCGCCCGGCATCGACGGTGCATTGAGCCCGCTTAGGGCCGTCAGCAGCCGACCGACCCTACCGGCCCATACTGACTGCGGCGCGAACCGGTTGAGCGTCTTTGAAAGGCGCTCTAACGGGTCCCCGCCGACGACCGACTGCGCAAGCGAACTCACTAGCAATTGTGCGCGCACGAGCGACAGCGTGAAAGCGCGTGCAGCGCCTTGTTCCACACCGCGTCGCATTAGCTCCTTTGCATACTCCTCGGCAGGCAGACCATGCTTGGCCAGAGCGAGGATGCGGTCTAGCAGCGGTGACCGATCGACCTCGACTAGGCGAAAGGAGAAGTCGCTCTTCCCGTCGCTGTGACGTTCGAGGTAGCGCCAGCTACCGCCCGCAGAGTACAGAGTCGTGTTGCGCTGGGCCGGGAGCGCCATGATAAGGTCTGGGTCGCTTAATAGCAGTGCGCTGAGGTCGAACAGAACCTGCGAATCTAGGCGCACGTGCCGACGCTGAGCGTCCGGGCCCGCAACCAAGAGTGCATTCACGTCCCCAAAGGTTCCGACCGAGCATCCTGCAAAGAGACCGAATGGAGTGGCGCGATAGGCCATTCTGAGTAGGTACCGGCGAAGGGCCCGATTCACTTTCTCGTGTTTGCGGCCATTGGAGGTGCCAAGATGCTGCCCACTGAGGAACTCGGGACCAGCTACATACAGCGCCTCGCCGACCGCCGGCCGCTGGAGCAGTTCTGCGAGCTCGTCAGCCCTTCCGTCGGAACGGCTAACGTCGTTGACATCGTCATTGATAGCAAGGCGTTCAGCGACATGTACCGGTAGCAAGGGGGCACGAAGAACGAAAAAGCCCGCCGGTTCGTGCGTTCGCTGCACCTTGGTCATAACACCCCGCGACCTGAATCGTCAGCAGGACTCAGCTCGACGTCCAGGCTGCCGCGCACCAGTAGCGCGCGGTCACTGGTGGCGAAGCGCCTCAGGTTCATGATGACCCAGTCGCACGAGGGGCCTCCCGAGTCGACGCGCACACCGCAGACCCGAGTCCGCCGATATCCAGCACCGTTAGCTCAGGTAGCGGCAACACAATGCGTGTGCCCGCCGTGATGAGGTCCCGCTCGCGATCCACAAAGGTGCTCGCGAAGAACCAGGGGAGCACGAAAAGAAAGTCCGGCCGCATTGCCCGCATTTCAGCTTCAGGGATCACCGGGATACCGGTGCCCGCAGTATACAGCCCCCACTTCGCTGGGCTCCTGTCAGCGATGCAGGGAAGGAGGTCGCGGGTGACGCCGTAGTACTGGAGCATCACATTACCCTTTGTGCTAGCACCGTACCCCACCACGGTCGCCCCCCCGTCTCGAGCGCGCTCGAGCCAGCGGACAGTCTCGGTCTTGAGCCGCTGCACGCGCCTCATAAAGCGCCGATACGGCTCTGGGCGGTCGAAGTGTCGCTGCCTTTCGAACTGAAGGAGCGCGGCAGAACGGCAGGCTCCAACGTAAAGCCAGTGCGCAGGGCACCTAAGGCTTCGCTCGCGGCCGGCGATCGTCGCGTACACGCGAAGGCTCCCGCCGTTCGTGCCGTTAAGCTGGGCATCAATCACCGCAAAGCCAGAGCGACACAGGAGAGACTGAAGTGTCGCAAAAGTATAGTAGCACAGATGCTCGTGGCAGATGGCGCCGAACTCGTTCGCCTGCAGCATTAGCGGCGTGTAGCTAAGCTGGATCACCAACAGTCCGTCGTCATGGATGATCTTGCGCACGTCATCGAGGAACTCCTTAGGATGCTCGACGTCGTAGAACGTCGCGACGATGGTGACCACTCTAGCGCGTCCCGGCACGGCCGCCGCGACTGCGGGTGCCGAGTAAAAGTCATTGACCAAGACCGCGTTTGGCCCCTTGTAGAATGGCGCCTGGCGGGCGACATCGGAGGGGTCAACGCCAACGCGCAGCAGCTCCTCTGGGTAGCAGGCCAGAAGAGTGCCATCGTTGCTGCCGATATCGAGAACTACGTCACCAGGTACCAGATTGACGTACGCCGCCGCGGACCTGACGATGCTACGAAGCTCTTCGCGCATTGCTTCGTTTACGCCGGACCGATACCAATAGCGGCGATATAGCTGGTCGTGGGGCACCGTCTCGAAGAGCTGCACCAGACGACTCTGCGGGCCGTACCCCAAACGTAGCGAAGAGGTCCGACCCGCAAACGCCTCTGTTAGAGGCACGAAGTCACTAATATGCTGGCTTCCCAGATCGATGCAGTCAACAAGCGGGCTGCAATCGATGCGGCAGAGTCCGTTGGCCATCCCAGCTTTCTCCGATCGCCTCGGTCAGGCCTGCTTCTGGGTGAGCGGATCCTCTGCAGCTTGATCCTTGCGGTGGAGCCCGGACGCAGCGGCCCTGAGGCGCCATCAGAACAGGTGCGTTGGGGCCGTCTGTCTACCTGTCCGAACAGCGGTTACTCGCTGAAAACAACATCGATTGCCGCAAAGGGAAACCCCTATTTTCTCGTACTTCTCGGGGGTTGCCTCCGCAACGGAATCCAGGCAGGAGCGAATGGCCCTGGTGCGAGACTGGCCGGTGGCCTAAATAGCACGCTGCGGCTCGACGCGCCGTCGCGCTGTGGACGATCGGGTACGAAGCGAGCGCTGGGGGCACTGACTTGGCTCGGGACGATGTTATTGCATCGCTGCGCGATCCTACGCTGCGAATTAGCCGCCGCAAGGCGGAGATCCTTCTGGACCTCGCAAATGGCATGGTTACTAAGGAGATTGCCCAAGCCCGCAACCTGAGCGCACATACCGTGGCGGAATACATTGAGAGACTGGAGTTGCTCCTCAGGGCACGCAGCCGTGCACACCTCATCAGCCGTGCTTACGAGCACGGCTTCCTGCCGCTCGATCAGGGACGCTTTACCAACTACTAACCACGTTTTGAAGGATAGTGAACCCCGCAGGACAATCAGCCACCTCAGTGACGGCGATCCTCGGCAACGATTCTTGCACTATGCGGACCAGGCGGCACCGGCCCTAGGTCGACGCCGCCTGGCTCCGCTAGCGTGACGCCGCAGAGCTGACAACGGTTGACCTCAGCAGCTGCAAACACAGCCGCTGTAGGATGACGGGTCGCAACAGGGATAGGTGGAGGTCGCCGTGACCCACCCCTCTGGCATGCGACCTGCGATGGCCTCACCGTCCTTCCCCAATCCACGGCTCGCCCAGTTAGGGTCGGCTATTTGGGACACCGTGCGCCGGTTTAGAACCAGCCTTGGGACAACATCGGTTCCACCGCTGCTCTCGTCCATCTCAGACCTCCCTGCATTTGGGTAGGAAGCCAGCCTGCACAAGCCAAGTGGCACGACGGATCAAACGCTATCGAGCAGCCGGACGCCCGTCAACCCCGGGAAAACAGGGGTTCCGAATTTCGCTCACGCGTGAGCGGCCTACTTCGCCGGAGTCACGTTCGCCAACATGCTTTGTGCAGGTGCTGGAACCTTCGCAGCTAATCACGACGGTCTCGACCGCGGTAACGGCGAACAGGGACGTTTGGCATACTCTGACGTCGGCCTGCTGGAGCGGGACGACGAGGCAGCCGAACCGCCGAATCAAGCTGCTTCCTCAGCTCTTACATGAGAATCGGGGCTTGGCCGACTATTGTCGCAGAAGCGGGCGAGAACCACTTGGCGGCGAACCGGTGATGCCATCGGTACGCGAGCGGCAAGGTTCCGGGTAGAGCGACAAGCCTCGGCGACCGATCGCGACCACAGACACCGAGTCGCTCTCTTCAAGTTGGGCAAGCAACGGCGGCGATCTCTTGAGGGTGCGAGCACTTGGTGAGAAGCCCGGGCGTGGCATTCGACCTTGCTAGACCGGCCTTGGTTGCAGTAGAATGCCGGCAATAGGTATGCCCGCAGGTATCGGGTGCTGACTCGCCGCTGCGATCGGAGCGCGCGGCCTAGAGACCTGCGCCTGCATGCCACGCTCCAACGGGAACGCGGATGTCCAGTCGAGGCAGGCAGCGCAGTCCAACTGCTCCGGGGCGCCGATCAGGGAAGCAGCACCGCCTGGAGGAAAAATGCCCACAACCGCGGAGCCAATTAGGTTGTTGGCGCTTGGCCCAACGGCTGGGCCCACAGGGTATGCGAGGGTTTTGGGTCGCTTACTCCAACGGTTGGCGCCGTGGTTTGCAATTGAGCACGTCAAGGTAGGCTCGGGCCCACGGGCGGTTCTGGAACCATGGGCGACAACAACGTTGCCAGCCCTTGGCCGCGATGAGCTGTTACAAGCGCTTTGGGAGGTCGTTGTCCGTCGGGCCCCGCATGTTGTCCTCCTTTCTGACGATCTCAGGAAGGCGGAGTTCTATGAGCCCCTGTTTGCGGCGTTGCCACGCAGCGTCTGCGTCCTTGTGCACGGCCCGGTGGACGGCCCGGTCGTAGACCCCTTGATCGTTCGCTCGCTCCTTGCCGCGGAAGCCATTGTGACATTTACCCCTCGCCAAGAGTCGGTGCTGACGAAGGCTCTCGAACGGGAGGTGATTCGGCGAGGCGCCTCCGCCGGGCCACGGGTTCACGTCATCGGTCACGGGGTGGACACAGACACGTTCTACCCTGACTCTAGCCGGCGTGGCGCCGCAGAGCGGCTCCTGCGCCGCACAGAAGTTCGGGCACGCACGTTCCTTGGGGCCCTTCCGGCTGACGCGTTTGTGGTGCTGCTCGCGAATCGCAACCTGATTCGCAAACGCCTTGACATCGCGGTTAGGGCATTCGCAGACTTTGCCGCAGACAAGGTGAATGCTTTTCTGCATGTTCACGAAGTCGGCGGACGCATTGGGGGATGGACTATGCCCTGCTTGTTCGCCGGCGTTCGGGACGACCTAATTGTTCAGTCGCGGTCAACGCGAAAAGGGGAACTTACCGACCGTGAGCTCGCCGACGTGTACAACGCGTGCGACGTCGGAGTCAACACGTCGGTCGGGGAAGGGTGGGGACTAGTCAGTTGGGAGCACGCAGCGACTGGCGCCGCGCAAATTGTACCCGATCACACCGCGTGCGCTGAACTGTGGAGCGGGGGTGCGTCATTCGCTAGGGCGTATCGCAGTCTTGTGACATGCGTCCCATACTATGAAGAATACGAGGTCGACGCCCAAGACGTTACTCGGCACCTGGAACTGCTATATCGGGATCGCGCGTTCCTCCACGAAAGGAGCGTAGCCGCGTTGGTGCACTCGCAGCAACCACAGTTCAGCTGGGCCAACGTGGCCGCTCAGTGGCGGAGCCTAATTTCCGGACTCGTATCGTAGCATGGCGCCCTTGTTGCGGCATACTTCCTACGCTGGCGCCTCGGCATCGGTGGGACGAACGAGGCTGGTGACAGCCCCTTCCGGGCCGAATGCCGCCCCGTAACGTCCAATCCCGTATGCATCCACAAACACCGTTCGTGCTCGGGCTCGGCGAAACACAAGTCGCCACTGGCTATGCGAGGGTCTTGGACTCACTCCTGAGGCACTTGAGGGACTCGTTCCGAGTTGAGGAAATTGCACTTCTCTTCGACCCGTCGGTCCGGGCGCCGGAATGGCCGCTCCACTTTCCGGATCGATCGACGCCTGCCGCTGAGTGTGACAGTATCGTGGCCTTGGTTCGGAGGCTCCGACCGTCGGTGCTCTTGATCAATCAGGATATCCACTGGCTCCCCAGACTTGCCCCCGCACTCCGACAGGTCCGCGATGAAGTGCGGATCGTGTATTATGGACCAGTTGATGGGCCAGTGCTTCATCCTCAAGTGATCGACGCCCTGTACCTTTTGCACGCCGTCGTTTTGTACACACCCACACAGGGTGAGGCTGTTCGGATTGCACTCGGCCGCCGCATTGCTCGGAGCACAACCGGCACGCCGTGGGTCACGCATATCGGCGTTGGGATTGACACTCGGCTCTTCTTCCCGGACCCGACACGATGCCCGCCTCACGGCGATCTGCTCCAACGCCGCCTTGTGCGGCGTCGGCTCTTCGGAACGACCGAATTCGCCGATGCGTTCATCGTGCTGAATGCGAATAGGAACACTTTGCGCAAACGCATTGACCTTACGGTTGCGGCATTCGCAGAGTTTGCCAGGAGGCGCTCACGCCCGGTCCTGTTGTGGCTGCATATGTCGGAGCACGGGTCACGGGGATGGAACCTTACGCGGCTAGCTCGCGGGTCCTTGATCGAGCATCGTATTATTCGCGGTTACCATCGGACGCCGGTGCCAGCGGCCTCTGCATCGCACCTGCACGCGATCTACAACGCCTGCGATGTTGGCCTGAATACCTCTGTCGGTGAGGGTTGGGGACTCGTGAGCCTTGAGCACGCTGCCACTGGAGCAGCGCAAATCGTTCCATCGCACTCCGTGCACGCTGACCTTTGGCAAGCGGCAGCCTTGCACGTGCGAAGCTACCGCCCATTCGTAACGGGTGCGCCCTATACCGAGGAGTGGTCAGTGGACGCGAACGAGGCCGCGCGGTACCTTGCCTTTCTCTACGAGGACGGTGAGTTTCTTCGCCGAATGACGCTAGCAGCCCTCGAGCACGCCACGGAGCCGCGGTTTAGCTGGGAGAGGCGCGTTATCGAGTGGTCGTCGCTGTTATCATGCCTCACCGACGGCGAGGCCGTGAGGACTCCTGACAATGGATGACCGGGGACCGATCGCCCTCGTCCCCAGAGGCTGATCGGAAGGAGAGTGGGCAGGCCGCTATGGGTGTAAGCGCGTTCGATGCCGATCTCTTGGTCCTCGGCGGCGGGCCGACGGGCATAGCCGCACTCTTGCACGCGAGCCTCGCCGGGCTCTCGGCAGTCGGAGTTGAGGCCGGTCTCGCCCCATTAGACGCGGTGCACCATTACATGGAGGGCCTCGTCCTTGCATCTCATGCGCGAGAGTTCGAGGTGGCGCATGTCCCTTTGGATTGCAGCAACCCGCGGGAGGTGACTCGGGAGGAGCTACTACACTACTATGCGCGTCTGTTAAACCTTGGCCGGATCCGGCTGCTCTGTGGCTGCAGGTGCGTCGCCATCCGTTGTGAGCCGGATCACGTCTGTGCGGTTGTCCAGGACGGCGGTCGTCAACGCCTGCTACGGGCTAGGCACATACTCGTAACTGCCTGGCACGAGCGGGCGGCAGTTCCGCCGGAGGTCTTGAATGCGGGCGTACCATGTGTCCACAATCCTCGCAATGGCCTAGAGCTCGCGAATCGACGGGTTGTCATTCTGGGCGGCGGCATGTCCGGTTTCGAGCATGCGCTTTCCTTGATGATGCAGGGCCAGGCAATCACGCTACTCTCGCGGAGCGGCCCAAAGGTGTTTCACCGTGGCGAAGGGTTCCGGAAGCTGGTCAGGGACACGAACTCGACGGTGGTTTTCGGGGTGAGCAGGATATGGTCACTACCTGGGTTGGTCGGTTACGAGGCCGAGCCTGCGAACGGCACCGTGGAGTGTGACCTGATCCTCATCAAGCTTGGAAACCGGCCGGCGGCTGGTGTCCTAGATCTGCTCTTCGATGCCGGCGTGCTCACAGCGGAGGAACGTAGTGCTGCAGCCCGATCTCGCGGCGTTGCCGACCTCCTTCGGGATGCCCCCGGCCTACCCTTGGATGTTGCTCTCAATCAGGCGATCGAAGGCTGGCCGGATTTCTGGGATCTGCTGTTCCATGGGCGCAAAGGCGTACGCCTTGCGGGAGGAATGCTTCATACGGGAGAGGCGCGCGCCGGGACCATGCTGTCAATCCATTCAGCGCGTCTGGCAGTGCGCTCAGTCGTTGGCGACGCGGTGCCAGCCGGCTTCGTCCGTCCGTTAGCAGGTGCGCTCATAGCGTGGGCCTTCGAGGAACTCCGGGCACCGTCGTCTCATTGGTCGGAGCCGGCTCATCTCGGCTTTGTCTCAAAGATTAGGCCGCTGCGCCTGGGAGGTGGCCCAGAGAACGCGAGCGGCGATTTGCGTAATGCACCCGATATCGAGGCGGCCGTGCTTGCGCTTTCGTCGGGCGAGCCCTCGTGCGCTGATCTGATGAATTGGGCTTCCCAAAGCGGGTACGAAGAGCAGTCCCTGGTGCTCGCGTTGGACAAGCTGTGGAGAAATGGAACGCTGAGTTGGTTGCCACCGCGGTAGGCCACCGGCCTGGCAAGGTTCGGCCTATGTTTGATCACGAACGCGGAGGAATGGCTGGATGCTAGCTTTTGAGCGGCACGTTCTCGAACTGACATTTGGCACCGTTGCGTTGAAGCGACTCGCTCTCTGTGGTGTCGGAGAGACCCGGTTGTCGGCACTCGGTGCCGTTCATTGCCGTATCTGGGAGATGGAGGACCGAGCCCGCAGCAAGGCGGCAAGTTACCAGCAGGTCGCAACGTTGAAGGGCCAGATCGATGCGGACAACCGGTTACGCCATGACCTGATCGATGAGATCGACCGCTCCGTACTCCCGCGGGATGCAACGGTCGGAGCGGCGCGCTACAGTGAGACCATCGGTGAATTGTGCGACCGATTGATCGTTCTGAGGTTGAAGGTCGAAGCGGCGCAGGGCCTTGCGAGCGACGCTGCCCTTCCGGACGAGTCGCGGGCGTTCTGTAGAAGCCGCGGCGACGGGCTCTTCAGGTGGTGGGAGTTCCTCCGCGACTGTCTTTCTGACCAACTCGAGTCGTGCCTACACGGGCGCGCGGTTCTTGCACCGCGCAACGAGTTCAAAATCTACTGCTATCCAGAGTTCAATCCCTTTCGCCGTGGCGGTGAGGAGCGGGCCACTTTGACACGCAGGGATTCGAATGGGCCGTGAGGGGGCGTTGATTCCCCACCGTTCGCCCGCACCGGCGCTGGTTCCGACGGGCCAAGATAGACCGGTTAGGACCCGGGACGGGTAGAAATGAGCCTCACCACGGTCGGGGAGGCCCGGGCCAGGACCCGTCGACCTTGGACAACCTCCGGATCCATCGGGCGGTTGTGCGATCAAAGCCCCAACAGACATATCGACGCGGGTGGAGGTTCAGGAGGTACCGTAGGCGGCTACCCCATCGGGATCTTGGGCCCAGTGCCAAGGGAAGCGGCGGGCACGGCCTGGCTCGCCTGTCTCGACGCCAGGGTGGACCCGACTGCCATATCGTCACATCCGGGACAAGGGCTACCGCCTCCGCCACTACGACGAATTTCGCACCGCCCTCCGGAGCCCCACCTCCAGGCCTAAGAAAGGGCCGGGCCCGCGGATGCCCTAAGACTCGCCCCCACCCCGAGTGTACAATTGCACCCGCTGTTTCTGTTTATAGGAGGCCGTCATTCACACCAGCATCGGAGCGGGGCCGATCGGGCCTATGAGGCGTCGCAGCTTGCGCCGGGTGCGACCCTTCATACCTTGATCACCCGGGTGGGATCAGCAGTTTCGCGTGAGCCAGCCACTTGGAACGCGCCGAAACGATGGCAGCCGTCGCTACCAGACCAGGATCGTTCTCAGCCATTGTCCGGCAGTTGGACACTGCCTGCCGGTCCTCTGAGGGGAGAGTGATGACTCGTCGATCCGTGCACCATATCTCAGCGCTAGACCCATCGATTCGGCTAACCGCCCGGCGTCTAGCGGTTGTCTCCCTGCTCCGCGACGGGTTGATCGAGAAAGAGGTCGCGCGACGCCTCGGAATATCTCTGGCGACCGTCGCGGAGCACATAGCCACCGCGAAAAGGAAGCTATCGGCCCGAACCTCAGCCCAGCTGGTGAGCGAAGCCATTCGCCACGGATTCCTCAGTGCAGGGTCAATGAGGTGAGGTTGCGTCGGTGCTACCGCAGGTGCCCAAGGATTGCTACGCCACCCTGGCTGCGAGGTATTGATTGCGGTGACGTGTTCCACCTGTAGTCCGGCGGCCCGTCCGGCCCGATGAACGGATGGCGAGGTCCAACGGGCGCGACGGCAGGGAAGCTGAGCCATTCCTTGAAGCCTGTGGAGGTCACCGAGGGTTGCAGATCTTGAGGCATGATAGAGGTGAGCCGCACCACATACGGGGAAGCCCCGGCTAGGACCGCACCTTGGTCAACCTTCGGATCTATCGCGTGGTCGAGTCGTTTGCCGCGCCAGCTGAGACCCTGAAAGACATCGATACGGTGGAGGGCCGCGGCGTTCGGTTAGGACGCTCGCTGATCGGGATGCTGTACGTCAAGCCAACGGAAGTGGCGGAGCCGGCCTGGATCGCCTACTTCGATGGCAAGGTGGACGTTAGCGGTATCAAACTGTCCTCGGCATCCTCGGCCGCCGTGCTCTTGACTCGGAGAAAGGCGAGGACCTTCGCACTGACGTTCGGGTACGGGCGGTTCCTTTTGAACGAGGAAGCCATCGAGCCGCGTTTTGGCCTGCGCGCGACGCTCAACGCCATCGAGCCGTCCATGATCCGGTCGATCGACCATCGGCGCCTCGACGCGGTGAGCCGCCACACCCGGGAGCAGGTCAGCCGTCTGTCGGCCATCAACAGTTTCGGTGTCGACGTCGCCCGTGACCTCCTCCGCGCAGTGACCGGATGCCCCACAGACCCCTCACTAGGTGTGCAGCTCTCCGGCGCTGACGTTCTCGCCGTGGTTGGCAAGGTTCCGCTCAAATCTTTGCTCGAGCAGCTGGACCGGTATGCCGGACTTGCCGACCAGACGACCTACCGCGGAACCTTCCCGTGGGTCGACAACATCGCCGAGGTCCGCGCCGCTGGCGAACGAGAGCGACTTGGCCGTGGCCTCGTCGATGCAATCAAGAGAGGCGTTCACGACCGGATCGGCATCGCGGTCCCGGAGATCATGGACTGGTCGAACGCGGCTGGCTTCCGCTACGGTCCCCATCCGGATGATCGTGTCTTCGCGGATCTCTCCATTGCCAATGTCCTGCAAGAGTATGGCCGACCCGACCGTTTGACCCTCCAAGACCTGCACCAAACGCGCATCCACCTTGGCGAGGCCGACACCGGCTCGACGTCGCGATCCTGGCCAGTCGTCAAGTGCCTGGTGGCTGAGCTGGAACTGGACGAGGGCCTCTTCGTACTGAGCGAGGGGAGCTGGTACCAGGTCTCGCGAGACTATCGCGATCAGGTCGCGAGTGATGTCGGAAAGATCCCCAAGTCGACGATCGTGTTGCCGAAGTACAACGGACAGAACGAGGGAGAATACAACCAGCGAGCGGCCCGAAAGGGCAAGGATCGTTTGACCTTGCTGGATCGAAAGCTCATTGCCTGCGGGAACCGATCCACGGTCGAACCATGCGATCTGAATTCGTCAGAGCGGCAGATGGTCCATGTGAAACGGCGCGGGGCATCGAGCGCGATGAGCCACCTGTTCGCGCAGGGATTGGTGGCTGGTGAGATGTTCGCCTTGGATACACCGTTCCGTCACGCGTTCAATGAGCGCCTGCCCGCCGGCATGCGGATGGCTGATCCACAGCAGGCGCCAAGGCCAGGCACCCACGAACTGTCATACGTTCTGCTCGGGTGCGACGACGTCCAAGCAACGCTTCCGTTCTTAGCAAGGTCACGCTACGCAACGCGGCACGGACGCCGACCCGGCTTGGCCTCACGGTCACGCTGACCGGCGTGCCCCCTTCGATTGCGAATTAGAATACGAATGGGGACGGGCACCGCGATCATTCGCACCCCACCAAGCCTGCCATGTTGACATGCGGACCGGGTCGCTTGGCATCGAGGCCCTGGTGATCGACACCTATTGGGTCTGATAGATTGCGGGCGATGCGACCTTGCTGGATCAGTTTCCTCCAATTCAGCTAGGAGACCGACCATGCCCGTTCCCCCCTCGTGACCCATTCGGTTACGATCAGCGCCGCCGGCTGGTCGACCTTAGCACGGCTCGAAGCTCAACGCGAACGCAACCGGCGCAGAGATCTCCGGGGTTGCCTTGAGGCTGGCTTGAGCCAGCGCCACGATGTTCTTGGCTGAGGGGGAGGCCCTCACCGGGGATCTGCGAGCCATTCGTCTCAACGACGGTTCGCCGTGTGAACTGGGAGGTGTTGCCTGAAGGGAAGTATCCCTTGGCACCGCTCGCCCCGACGTTTGAGGGGGTTCTCGAGGTGTACGGCGAGAGGAGGCGGCCAGTGTTTGAGTATCGATGGAGCATCAATTCCACCTACGAGCCAGATTTCGGGGCGGTGGGCCGAGCGGGCTTCACGGGCTATCCGATTTCGGGTTTGCAGCGCGGCGGCACTCCATCTGGAGAGTACTCACTACGGCAACGCCACCTACGTCCTCGACCGGGCTTTGGGAGGCAGTCGACTCTCTCGAAGGCCATCCACGATACACGTCACAAGGACCGGACCACCCCTCGGCCGGACTGGGATCGCCGAAGCCACGCACTCATGGGATCTCCCGGGGCGGGAAACTCGCAACCTCGCGAACGACCGGGACGGCCTGCCGCGTCATGGAGGCACCATGCACATGCCCGGTGAGCCGGCCAGTAACCAGGTGATCACGATCGTCACCATTCACGGTGCAGCTACTGGACTTTGATTCCACCCAAGCGGAGGAGAGCAGATGGCAAGGAACAACCGCACGGTCTCGCAGCGCCGGGAGGGATCATGGGCGAACAAGAAGGACGGGGCCGAACGTGCCTCGAGCCTCCACGACACCCAGGCGCAGGCCGCGAAAGCCGCCCGCGATCAGCTCAAGGCGACGGGTGGCGGCGAGCTGACAGTCAAGGGTGAGGACGGAAAGATCCGAGCGAAGGACACGATTCCGCCGGCGAAGGACCCGTTTCCGCCCAGAGGTTAGGCTAAATGACCGCGGCGGCTACTTGCGGCGATCCGGGCCGGCAGCGAGCCGGTCCGATGGGTGGAAGACGGAATTCGAGGCTTGCGCCAACTGTTCCAACCGCTAGGTTGACATATCGACCGGGTCCGGTGGTGCTCCGTGCCCGTGGTCGGGAGGGAGACAGTGAACAGTTTCGCAAACACGGCCTCCACCGGCTCAAGATCGCCCGAGGCGTCCCTGCGGGTCCGGATTGATCCCGACGCCCGATTGGTTCGCATCGTATACCACGCCGACCCGACCTTCGAGGAGTGGGCGACCATCATGATGGCGACCTTTGCCGACCCGCGATACCAAGTCGACTACAATTTCCTGTTCGACCGCAGCGGAGTGAGTCATTCCAGACCACGGCCTACATCCGGCGGGTCTCGGACTTCATGGTGGCGCACCAAGCGCAGCTACGCGGCCGGTTGGCGCTCGTCGCCACGGACATCGCGACCTACGGGATGGCCCGGATGACTGAAGAGCTGGTCGGCGACGCGCCGGTCCAGCACGCGGTGTTCACCGACGTCCGGCTCGCGCTGGCGTGGCTCGGCCACCCGGCTCTCGAGCCGGAGTGACTCCCGGCGGATCGGCGGCCGCGCTCGGTCACCCACCCCCGATCAGGCGCCGCTCGTCGTCCATCAGAAGCTGCAGGGTCGTCTCGTCCTCCTGAACGAACCCGGCCCGATCGTCGAGAAACGAGATCACCAGCTCGTTGGTTACCACCGCCCTGAGCGCCTCGACCACCACCGGGTCCAGGGCCGACCCTGCGAGACCCGCCACCAAGTGCAGCGCCGCGCCGCGGGATAGCTCCCTGCGGAACGGCCGCCGGCTGGTCAGGGCGTCGAAGGTTTCCGCGGCGGCAAGCACCCGGCCACCCCAGGGGATCGCTTCGCCGGCCAGGCCATCGGGATAGCCCGCGCCGTCCCACCGCTCGTGATGCCCCCGGATGAACGTCACCACCTCCTGGAGCGACTCGAATGGGGCCAGGATGTGGCAGGCCACCGCGACGTGTTCCCGGACCACATTCATCTCGTCGGGCGTGAGCGGCCCTGCCTTCCCGAGGAGCCGCGACGGCACTCCGATCATGCCGATGTCGTGGAGGCGAGCTGCCAGGCGGACGGATTCGATGTCCTGCTCCGGTTTGCCCAACTCCGCGGCGATGGCCTCGGCGACGTGCGCGACGCGAAGGGAGTGACCGGTGAAGAACTCGTCCTTGGCCTCGAGCGCGGCCGTGAGGGCCTCGAGCGCCGCCACCGTACGTTCTGCTCGGGTGCGATGATGCCCAATCGACGCTGCCGTTTTTCAGTAAGGTCACGCTGCGCAACGCGGCGCAAACGCTGACTCTGGTTGGGCTCACGGTCACCCTGACTGGCGTGCCCCTTGCGAACTAGAACACGAATGGAACGACCACGGCGATCGCCCGCACAACGCCCAAACCTGCCAGGTTGGCATATGGAACTGGGTCGCTTGACGTCGAGGGTTTGGTGGTCGCCACCTATTAGGTCTGATAGGTTGCGGGGGGTGCGAGCTTACATGGATGAGTTTTCTCCAATCCAGCCAGGAGACCGACCATGCCCCTTCCCCCCCCTCGCGACCATTCCGTTACGATCGCCGCGGCCGCCGAGTCCACGAAGCGATACCGGGACCAGGCTGAACCTACCGCGTCCCGCGCCACGCTGTTTCACCGGGCGGCCGTGGACGCGGTGCTGGCCCAGACCGGGTGCGTGGCGGTCCGATTGTACTACGGTCGGGGCGTGGCGGGGGAGGCAGAGTTGGTGATGGTTGGCGTGGACGGGAACGGGAACGATCTGACCGGAGGGGCGATCATGGATATCATCTTCCCATGCCCGCCGTACTGCGGGATCGCGAACCCCTTGAATCCGTAACGAACTCGCGCGGATGAAGCCGACGGCGCTGCAGCACCTCGCCGCATGGACGCCCCTTATCCCGGCGGTACTGGTCGCCTTCGGCGATCGGTGGCGGTCGCCCCCGCGTCGGTGGATGGCCCTTTGGTGCGGCGTCTATGTCGCCCTCAACGCCCTGGCGTGGGCGCTGGCGGCGCGAGGGGTCAACAACCACTGGCTCGGCTACCTCTCCTATCCCGGTGAAGCCGCCCTCGCGATCGCGGCGCTGGCGGCGTGTCACGGGGCGGGGGTCGAACGGCTGGCGTTGCGCTTCACGATCCCGCTTCTGCTGGGCGTGACGGTGGTGGTCACCCTGATCCTCGAGAATCCACGGTCGTTCAGCCTGATCGTGGGTCCGCTCAACTCGCTGGTCGTCCTGCTTGCTTCGGTGTGGACGGCCGTCCGGTTGGGGGTCGGAGCCGTTGAGCCGCTCCATCGCCAGGATTGGTTCTGGCTCGCGGGTGGGATCATGCTGTTCGCGGCTGGCGACGTCGCTTGGGGTCCGGTCGCCTGGTATCTTTCGAGCCAGCACGTGGATTTGCTTCACTCCGCCATCAACACGAAGGCGGCCGTGGACACCTTGGCCTTCGGGGCGCTCACGGTCGGCATTCTGTGCCCAACGCCAGCTATACCCTTTGGTGGGTCTTCGTCGCCGGGCTCCTTGCGGTCCTCGTCCTGGTGACGGGGCTCGGCGCCGCGATGATCGTGTCCCAGCACCAGCGCAACACCCTCCGCCGCCGCTTCGCGAGGCGGTTGGTGGATGCCCACGAGGAGGAGCGAGCGCGGATCGCCCGTGAGGTCCACGACGACGCGATCCAGCGGTTGGCGTTGATCGCCCAAGACATCGATCGGGTGGCGGCTGGGCCGGGCGGCAACGGCGGCATCCCCCCGACGGTGACGCTGAAGGGGATTCGGGAGGAAGTGCGCGATCTCTCGGACACCCTTCGGCAACTGGCCCACCGGCTTCACCCGTCGGGGTTGGAGCACCTCGCCTTGGGGGCCGCCCTCGAGCAGTTGGCCGACGAGTTCCGTCAGGGGGGCGGGCTCGAGGTGTCCTTGCATGTCTCCCGTGATGACGCCGAGGGACTGCCGAAGCCGATCAACCTGGCGCTCTATCGGATCGCCCAGGAAGCGCTGCACAATGTGGCGAAACACGCCGAGGCGCGGGCGGTCACAGTTCGAGTGCAGCGAACGGCAGCGGGCATCGAACTGACGATCGTCGACGACGGCCGTGGGTTCCAGGTGGGGCGGCGGTCCGAGGGCCTCGGGCTCGTGAGCATGGCGGAGCGGGCCGCGTTGGTTGGTGGGTCGCTCAAGATCGAATCGAGGCCGGGCGTGGGCACCGCGGTGCGGGCACTGCTGCCGACTTCTTTGAGGAAGCATGAAGGCGCCGCGACTGCTGCTGGTTGAGGATCATCCTCTGGTGCAGGAGGGACTCCGGGCGCTGCTAGCGGCTCAGTACGAGATCGTCGCGACGATCGCCGACGGCGAGGCGGTGGTGGAAGCCTACCGGAGCCACCGACCGGACGTGGTACTCCTCGACCTGTCGCTACCGAAGCGGGGTGGGATGGCGTTGATCGGCGATCTGATCGGGGTGGACCCGGAGGCGCGGATCGTGGTGGTGACGATGCACGCGGATCGGGCGTTGGCGGCGAACGCATTCCGGATTGGGGCGTTGGGGTTCGTACCGAAAGACGCGCCGATCGCCCATTTCCACACCGCCATCCGGCAGGCACTGGCGGGAAGGCAGTTCCTCTCCCCAGCGGTGCCCAAGGCGCCGGGGAGCGGCGACGAGGTCCAGCCGCTCGGCTTGGGGTTGTTGACCGAGCGACAGCGGCTGATCGTGCGGCTGATCGGGCAGGGGCTCACGTCGGAGCAGATCGGTGAACGGTTGGGGGTGAGCAAGCACACGATCTCGTTTCACCGGCAGAATATCTGGAAGCAGCTGGGGATCCAGAACGATCGGGAGATGTTTCGGTACGCGCTGATGGTGGAGGCGATGGAGCGTGGGCTGGTTTCAGAGGCAGGGGTCGAGCAATGGGGTGAAGGAGACGATGGCGGGTCGAAGGGATAGATGGATGTGATCGCACGCTAGTATGCAAACGGAACGCCCGGAGGTCGGTGGATTGCTACCTGGCATGGATTCCTTTATTCGTTGGGCAGGGAGCAAACGAAGCTTGATTCCTGAGCTCGCACAACACTATCCGACGACGACTCGCCGATACGTCGAGCCGTTCGCCGGGTCGGCGGCGCTTTTCTTTCGACTCGCCCCGCAGCGGGCTCTGCTCTGCGACCTGAACCGCGACCTTGTCACTACTCTGCGTGCGGTCACGCGTGACCCTGGGCTCGTCCTCGAGAGCTTTCGCAGGTTGCCGCGAGGGGCGCGCGCGTTCTATCGGGTTCGATCCCAAGACACAGCTGACCTATCCGATGCCCAGCGGGCAGCCATCTTTATATACTTGAACCGATACTGCTTCAACGGCCTGTACCGGACCAATGCGGCGGGGAAGTTCAACGTCCCCTACGGACCTCCCACTAAACCCCTCCACGCCTTCGAGCAACGGGTGCGCGAGGCTGCTCAGCACCTAGCGCACGCTACCATCAAGGCCCAAGACTTCCGCGTGACGCTCGGTGAGGTTCGCGATCGAGACTTCGTGTATGTCGATCCGCCCTATGTTACCGATGAACGCCGGATCTTTTCGGAGTACCTGCCTGGCACTTTCTCGCGCGCCGACTTGGCAGATCTTCTCGCCGCCCTCGAGCGGACGGCTGACGTCGGAGCCACGTTTCTGCTGAGCTACGCTGACGTTCACGAAGTCAGAGCCTTTGCTCGGTCATGGCACGTCCGACAGGTGGTCACACGCCGGAACGTAGCGGGCTTCTCTGGCAACAGACGCACGGTTGCCGAAGTTCTCATCTCAAATACGCCCCTCACCACAAGCCGTCCATGAGTCAATCCGCGACTCAATCCGCCGGCCAGTTGCTGGACATTTCGGTCGCCCTCATCGACCGTAATGCGGAGAACCCTCGGTTGCTGTTCCGACCCGGCGAGCTCGAGCAGTTGCTGGAGTCGATCCAGAAGTATGGGGTTCAGGTTCCCATCTCGGTGTATCGCGAGAAATCTCGCTATGTGTTGATTGATGGCGAGCGGCGATGGCGGTGCTGCCTGAAGCTGAACAAGGAGACGATCCCGGCATTGGTTCAGGTGAAGCCGGCGCCGCTGACGAACCTTCTCCTGATGTTCAACATTCATGCCCTTCGCGAGCAGTGGGACCTGCTCACGATCGCGATGAAGCTTCCGCGCGTGATCGCACTTCTGACCAAAGCGGCAGGGGGGACGCCACCCAAGGAGCGTGATCTTTCCGCCCAGACTGGGCTGTCGGGCGGTGTAATCCGTCGGTGCAAACTCCTCATGGAACTCCCCGATGAGTACAAAGATACCATCCTCGACGAGCTGAAAAAGCCAAAATCAAAACAGAAACTCACAGAGGATTTCTTTATCGAGCTTGAGCGTGCGCTGAAGACGGTGGGTCGAGCCATGCCCGAGTTGGTCGAAGACAAGGATGCTGTCCGACGCGTCCTCATCGACAAGTATTCCGATGGCACGATTAGCAATATCGTTCAGTTTCGGCAGGTTGGGAAGATCGCCCGAGCCGAAAAGGTGGTCGCCGATGCTGGCTCCGCGCGGGGGGCCTTGGAGCGCTTGTTTACAGAGAATCGCTATGGAATCGAAGCCGCTTACCGGGACTCTGTCCAGGGCGCCTATGACGAGCGCGACCTGCAACATCGGCTGGAGACGCTGATCGAGCGGCTGCGCGACGTTCCGGCCCGGTCGCTTGATGCGCCGATTCGCGAACGGCTTCGGGAACTGCTCGTCATCTTGCGGAGGCTGGTGGGATCGTCGCGATGACCTATCGAGTCCTGCCGGCCCAGCTCCATGTGGTCGCGGAACACGTCAAGAAGGAAGTGTTCGGCAAGATGTGGGGGATCCCGGCGAAACGGGTGTTGGTCGAAACCCCGATCGCAAGGGATGTTCTCGTTACGACCCTTCACGCTCGTGCCAGTGACCACCACCTCCTCTGCATTGACATCGCTGAGCGCGCGTACGTCGGGTCGTTGGATGCGTTCGTGATCCACTGTCAGAACGAAGGGCTGCCAGTCAAGCTCTACGTAGCGTCGCCCCCGGCGACGTCGGCGGGAACATTTCAGCGAGACCTCATGAAGGCGCGGAACAATGGCGTCGGTGTCATCGTAACTGACGGGTCGGACCCACCAAACGTGGTCGCCGAGGCGGTCCCGCTCTCGGTGACCGGGCTGCGTCGCGTCGACGTTGCAGCATTTCCAGCCAAGCTGCGGCAGCCACTAAGCACAGCGGTCGCAACCTTCCGGAGTGGCAACCCGTCAAAGGGGTGCTCGGCACTGTATGATGAAATCGAGGCCCTCACTCGAAGGGCGGCCGAACGGGCGGTGCGAAGAAACGCGTGGAATGGCAAAGCGCCAAACGCGAAAACGGGGCCTTGGGCGAAGCTGACGCAGGCATTGCTCAGTGATGTCGACCTTAAAGCCGCGGGCCTTCCCAGACTCAGCGCCGCGCTCCTGGGTCGAGTGTTGGGTATTACCGCCCACCGCAACGACTCCAGTCACAGGCCGAACAGTCTACATGCACTGCAGCGGCGCGATAGCGAGTTGAGGACGCGATTCGAGACAGCCGTCGACCTGCTGCGTGATCTCGCGGCAGCCGTTAGACCATGAGGCCACGGACATGGCGCTGAGGGTTGACCAGGCCGCTGTAGCACCGCTGGTGGCAGAATGCATCGGTATCAGGCCCGCCAATCCACGGTCGACCCAATGTAACGCTCGATAGTCGAGCTTGACTCAAGCACAGGGAGGCAACTGGCGGCACCCTTGAGCTTGGCTTGAGGATCTGGCGTGATATTCGATCTCCGACGGTGACTGGCCGCACGACTCATGGACCGAGGTCCCGGTCGCCGCGTCGCTTTCCGCCCCGACAGCTAGGGCCAACCGCGATGTCCGGCGATTGGTCGGTGTGCCGAGCCAGTCCAACATTGGCGAGCCGGTGCACCGGGCCCCGAACCATTTGACGATGGTGACCCCGTCGAGGACTACAACATGGGAAGACAACGTAAGCAGCAGGTTGCATCGACCGAGCAAGCCGATGCTGAGTCTGCCCAGCTTGTCACGAGAACAACCCCACTGGTGTTTGTTAGTCATGACACCCGCGACGCCGATCTGGCTGAGGCGTTCGACAATCTGCTGACTGACGCCAGCGGCGGTGTGGTCAAGACATTTCGGTCGTCCGACCGAAAGGGCCAGGCCGGGATCGAGTACGGGGCCGAGTGGTTCCCAGCAGTCATGGCGAAGTTGAACGACGCCACAGATGTTGTCGCGATGCTTACCACGAACAGTGTCGACCGGCCATGGATTCTGTACGAGGCTGGCGTGGCCAAGGGCAAGTTGAACACGACCGTCTTCGGCGTCGCACTCGGAATACCGCTTCCGAAGGCAAGCGTGGGGCCTTTCGCCCAGTTCCAGAATTGTGCAGACGATGCCGAGTCGCTGACCAAACTCGTCCTACAGTTGATCCGCCGCAACCCCGATGCCAGTCCGCGGGAGGAGGCGGTCGGGCGGCAAGTCGCTGCGTTCCTTGAGAGCATCGCAACTCTGATCAAGAAGCGGGTCACGAAAACGGACCAGACTGCCCAAGAGATGGACTCGACCACCGTCGCCAAGCTGTTCGAGGAAGTCAAGGTGATGTTCCGCGATCTGCCCGGCAAGATTGGTGAGCGGGTTCCTGGCAAGCGGCGCCGGCACCGGCGCCTGTTCCATCCAATGATCGTTGAGGAGCTGTTCCACGTCGTGCGCAGCGAGAAGCAGCCACCCGAGGTCGCTTGGCTGCTGTTTGCGTCGGTCTTCAAGGATGACATGCCGTGGTTCCACGAGGTCGCGATGGACGTCTATCGAGCGCTCTGCTCAAAGGACACTTCCGCAGTGAAGGCGGCTTGGACCCGACTGCGTGAGACCGTACGATTTGCAGGCCACTCGCGCTTTATCCTTGAGTTCGCGGATCGCGACGACCCGGACGCATTCATGATGTTGCGCCACTTCCCCGAAATAATGGAACGGACACTACCGATGTTCCAAGAGGAGGAGGCGCCGCCGAACCCCAAAGTGGGAGTCCCGCGCAAGCGGAGCACGCCGCGGAGGGTGAAGGCCTAGGGCCCTGGCTGGCGGCGGCCGCGCCCAACTTGAACTGGCCGGCAGCAACGTCCTGCTTGCGAAGTCAGGGACGCGGCCCACTACTAGTAGAGGGCTGAAACGGTCGCGCTGTCTTGCTGCCGCGGCGGTCCGCTTGCCACCCGTACTGACCGGTTGGGCACAATGCAGGAGCTCCGGGAGGGAGCAAGCACGCGATCTCATTGCACCAGCAGCACATCTGGAAGCAGCTGGTGATTCAGAACGATCGGGAGATGTTTCGGTACGCGTTGATGGTGGAGGCGATGGCGCGTGGGCTGGTTTCAGAGGCAGGGGTCGAGCAATGTGGTGAAAGAGACGATGGCGGCTCGAAGAGATAGACTATACCTGGAGGCTACGACGGATGTCAATCAAGGTCTCGAGGCGGTTCATAGATCGCGCCCGCGCGTCCTTGAAGCGCTACCAGAAGATCCTCGAGTCGGCCCGTGCCCGCGACGTCAACGAGTCGGACACTGTGGTCATCGTTTCGGATTTCCTGGCCGACGTCCTCGGCTACGATAAGTACTCCGAACTGACGACCGAGTTCGCGATCCGGTCGACGTTCTGTGATCTCGCTGTGAAGGTGGATGGCCGCCTCCATTTCCTGATCGAGGTGAAGTCGATCGGGACGGATCTGCGGGACAACCACCTCCGCCAAGCATCCACTACGGCGCCAAGCAAGGCACCGAGTGGGTCCTGCTCACCAACGGGATCGTCTGGCAGGCGCATCGGATCCGCTTCGAGCAGCCGATCGAGTCCGACGAAGTGTTCTCCATCGATCTCCTCGATCCGATATCGAAAGGGCCGACCCTTCTCGGGTGCCTGTACCTGATCAGCCGGGAGAGTCTGAGTTCCTCGGACATCGCGAAGTACTGGGCCCACAAGGAAGCGACCAGCCGCTTCGTCCTGGCCCAGTTGCTGTTGAGCGATCGAGTCCTTGCCCATCTGCGTCGCGAGGTACGACGCCTGTCGAAGGGGCTGAAGGTCAGCCAAGAGGAGATCGCCGAGTTGCTCCGCAACGAGGTGCTCAAGCGGGAAGTGCTCGAGGGTGACCGGTCCAACGCCGCCCTGGGCGTGTTGCGGCGGTTCAATCGGAAGCGTGCCAAGCCGGCTGCGGCCGAGGTCCCAGCGCACGAACGCCCCGCGACCTCCGAGTGAGGCCGTTCTCCGGCGGGTGCTAGAGGCCTGCCGCATCAAGTATGAGCCGGCGTACTGGAAGGAGCGATGGGCGGCCGTGAAGCGCAGGCGTGTCTCGGTCGACGCGCTGCAGCAGCGGGTGCAGGCGTTCCTGGAAGCGGACTTCTTGTACTACGACCTGGTCGCGCCGCCGCTTCCGTTCGAGCGGGTCGATCCCGCGCCCGCCGGACCGAACTGGAAGGTTGGCATCCTCCGCGGGTGGGTCGGCACCGGCCAGCAGGGGGAAGCGCTGCATCGCGCGTTGAGGCGGGCGGCGGCCGAGTTCGATGTCGCTTGGGAGGAGGCGCCGTGAGCGGAGTCGCGGGCGGTACGTCCTTCCTGGGCTGGGTTGACCCAGATCTCCTACATCAGGGTGGCTCCTGGCCCAGACCGTTAGTGGACCACATAGGTGTGCACGTCGAGTTTCGGGTATTCTGTCGCAGCTAGCGAGGCGATTCGTTCCCCTCGATGTGCGAGCAGTCGCGGTAAGGCCCTCGTCGCAAATAGCTGGCGACCCGAGGCAATCGTCAGGATTCTGGTGTCGACCTCTTCGCTCGTTGTCCGTGCCCCCGCAGGCCGCGACGTTCTCCTCAACTGCGCCACCAAGAGCGAGTCTTTCAGATAGAGCAGCGAACCGATCTTGTGAAGGACGCGTGTCGATGGCGACCGGAACGTGACCCGCCTCCCCTCCCCGACGATCGTCGTTTGAAGGAAGTCGGGTACTGCGGCCTCCCACACGAGACGGCCAGATTCCACGTCATAGGCGCGGATGTTGGGTAGCCACTCCGAGGCGACGATCACGAGCCCGGCAGGGGGAACGCACTCAATGAGCAGCGACTGAGAAACGATCGAAGCCACGAGCGGATCCGGAGGGCCAAACAGTTTGCCGAATCGGCCCAGGTCACCGCCCGTCATGGTCAGGCGCCGAACGACCGTTGCCTCCTCTTGCGCAGCGCCTGCAACCAAGATCTTGTCGCCGGCAACACACAGGTCCTTCGCCGGAGGGACCACCCGGAAGGTCGACGCCACCGACAGACCTGAGTCGACCATCGCGAAGGTGGTCACGCGGGATTCCCTCGTCGAGCAGCGCGACGCGGCCATCTCCTAGCCCCACCAGGGCCACTGGTACCCTCATTTCGCCAGGCCCGCCGCCGGGACGCCCCGCGCTGGCAAGCAGCCTTCCGGCGGAGTCGTACACCCGAAGGTTGTTCAGCCTGGCGTCGAGGACGAAGAGTCTCCCTTTCGGATCAATCACTGCATCTTTGATCAGCCCGAACTGGGTTGTTGCCGGGCCGTCCAAGGTCCCAACGGAGAACCGCTCGGCCCCCAGCCGAAGGCTCAGTGGTGCGGATGGCTGGGCGCTCAGGTGGATCGCCAGCCAAAGCCCAGACCACGCTGATCCGACGATGCACTTGCCCATCGCGTCCGCCTTTCTCAGACCAAGACTAGTGACACGAAGGCGTTTGTGAGCGCCACGCCGCGTTGTTTTCCCAATGCTTTCTGCCTGAGCGACTCCAATATGGGGGTTATCCGTGGGTGTGCCAGGCGGGTGATTTGGAGCGCCGCCATGCTCGCATTCGGTCGCTGGGTGTGCCTTGAGCCTGGCTTGAGGGAATCGCCCCATATTTGAGGTGCTGAATGGCAAATACTGAGTGCCCCAACCAGCGGAGGGACCAGCCGTGACCGAATTGACCCGTGAAGACCGACGTGTGAACCGCAAGCATGTTCTGGTCGCTCTCAACAAGGAGACGGGCTCGTTCGGAGGAGACGCCGCCGCAAGCCGGGTTAAGGCTTTCATCGCCGACCCGACCGGGGCGTCGACGGTCGAGTTCGCTTATGTCGGCGGCCTGACCCTCCGGCGGTTCTACATCGATGAGTCCAAGCCGAACAGTGCCGAGCGCCAGTCGTTGTGGCAGGAGGTGACCCACCAGCTCGGGCGCGACGGGGTCGCCAATCCAGGCAAATGGGACGGCTCGACCCAGGTGAAGACCCTCCAAGCGATCGCGGAGGAGGCATGAGCATGCTTCGACGCTCCGCCAGCGCGCTCAGTGCGCTCGTCGCCACCGCGTTCAGCGTCGCGGCTCAGGCCGACAATCAGAGCCCGACCCCGTCCCGCGCGATCTCGATCGACGGGGGTTATGCCATTCAGCTCGGGACGGGCGGGCCTGACAAGGGGTTCTACCGGGTGGTCTGGGAGGGACGCTCCCTTCGCGAGCATGGGGTTCCCTTCAAGTACGCCCGGGCCCTGGATCTCCTCGCGCCGGCGCTCGATCGAGCCGGTGGCGACGTGCCCGCCATCGCCTTCCGGTACGAGAACGACCGCGCCTCGGCGAACGGCGGCTTGCTCGAGGCGCTGGGAGCCAGCGAGCTGCCGCTCCCGGGATTGAGCCAACTCGGGCTTCGCGGGGTCGCCCGGATCGGGGCGGACGCCGACTTCAAGCAGATCACGGGTGCAGTGGGGTTGGAAACCCCGCCGGTTAGGCTTCCGGGGCTCGCGAACAGCGGCGTCAGCAACTGGCTGGTGTTCGGCATCAACGCCGAGCGGCGGGAGGCCACCGATAGCGGGCCGGCCGACGGCAACGTCGCGCTGGCGACGTTCCGTGGCTTTGTCGGGAAGGCGTTGGGGTGGCGGAAGAGCGCCGATGTGGGACGGACAGCGGGGAAACTGGTGCGGGACTTGTTGGAGCTGGCGCCGACGCGGGCGGCGGCGATCACCCTCAGGGCACGGATCGACTCAATCCCGGCAAATCAGCGGACCTCGTTACAGCAGACGTTGCTCGATGGGATCCCCGAGGCGGCGTCGGACGAGGACTGGGTCAGGACGGTTGAAGAGATGGCCTTCGGTGAGGCCGACGCCATCACCGATCAGCCTACCGCGGCCCTATATGCGGAAGGGTCCGGGTGGGTCGACTTCGGGAGCGATCCGGCTGGAGGCCGTTTCAAGAGTCTTCTCACGGCGTCGCTCGACTACTGGTTTCTGCCGACGCGGGACGATGTGCTTCTCCGACTCCGATACGAGTTTGGATACGAACGGGCCGAGCCAGGGATTAAGAAGAACCGGTTGTTGGTGACCATCGGCGTTCGACTATAGGTGACTGATGGTTTCCTGTGGATGATGGAGTCAATGGAGGACGAATGACCGGGCCCAAAGGCCGGCGGGTGTGGCGGGGGGCCCCGACTGTCAGCCCTGCTATACGCTCGCGCGACTACCCGTTCGTTTGAAAGTCCTGGTGGAACCGGGGGACCAGGACCGACGCGGGCATCGAGCGGGTTACCAGGGCGACGGTGAACGGAAAATACGCCGATGCGCTTGGATACGTTCGATGAGTCCGGTAGCAAGGCAACAAACTTGCCCCCGAGAAGGAAGCCGACCGGCCGCCCCACTCCAGCAACCGTTCCGACGTAGCCGCTCGCCTCGAATCCGTCAACTCGTATGGATTCACCAGGCAATGCAAACCGCTCAATCCACAGGTCGCAGTTCAGAGCGACCAGGATGCCGGCGGTTCACAGGGATAGTTACGGCGACGCCAATCTCTTCGCTCACCACCTGCGGCGGGACTCGGGAACCCGGAGCACCCACGACTCTGAATAGGCCGAATAATGCCGCGGAACGCGGCCAGGCGTTGAGGTTTGTACTGTCGCCTCGGCCGCGCTCCCGACATTTACCTCCAGGGGCACCTTGGTGGAACCAGCCCATTAGGCCGCGCCGATACCGGCCGCCTCGCGATCTCCGGCCCAATGGGTCCACGACTTGTCGAACCCGCCGTCAACACCGACCCGTCGGGCGTCGATCCGCCGCCGGTACTCCCGGTATTCCGCGGTGAGCCGCGCTTCCTCGTGTTGCTCCAAGGTCAGCAGTCCGTCTAGGAACTCACGGTCGGTCTCCAACTCGGCCAGGGGGGTGGCCTCGACGTGGGCGAGTGCGGCCCGCAGAGTGCCGCACGCCACCCTGTTGCAGATCGCCGCGATGAACTGGAGGTGGGCCCGCTCGGCGGCGCTGACCGGGTTGGCTCCCGGCAGCCGGAGCCGCGCTTCGAACAGCGAGTACCGCAGGAGGTGACAAAGTCCCTCGCTGGTGAAATTGCGTCGATGGAAGGCGGCCAGCATCCAGTCGTAGAAGAGGTCGAGCTTCGGGTCGAGGAAATGGTAGTCGGGCTCGAACGGGGTCCCGACGAGCCGCCCGTGCGCTTCGAGCTCCCGGCGGATCGGGGTTCCCGCGTAGGGCAGCATCCGGCAGAAGGGTGCCACCGACCAGCCATCGCCGACGAACTGTTCGAGGAAGGCGATGTTGTTGCGGATGGAGTCGAAGGTAGACGAGGGATCCATCAGCATGAAGCCAAAGTCGAACGACAGGCCCAGCGACTTGAGGATGCGGGCCGCGCGCAGATGAGTCTCGGGCCTGATCATCTTGTTCATGTTCGACAGGCCGATCTCGTCGCCCGACTCAACCCCCATGTACACGTGCGTCAGGCCGCCCGCCATCATCCGGCGCATGGTCTCTTCCTCGACCTCGTCCGAGCGACAGCTGATCTTGAAGGCCATCCGGCCGCCAAATCCCCGGGTCCGGATGAGGTCGGCAATGCTACCCGCCCACTCTCGGGCCCGCCGCCCGGTCGCCAGGAAGTCATCATCCTGAAAGAGAAAGGTCGACACCGACCGGGTCTCAAGAAGATGAATCATCTCATCAACGACCCGCTCGGGGCTTCGCAGCCTTCTCAACTTGCCGCCCTGATTCTCGTAGAAGGGGCGGATCGAGCAGAACGAGCAATTCCAAGGGCAGCCACGACTGCCCAGGATCGACGCCGTTGGGAATGGGTGACGCTCATAGGAGATGCTGGTGCGATCGGGCCAAGGCAGTTCATCGAGGTCGTCGATCGGATCACGGAGCTTGTTCGAATGAGCCTTGCCGTCGGCGAGGCGGAAGGCCAGGCCGTCGATCCCCCTCCAGGGAAGATCCGCAGCCAAGTGGTGGAGCAGCTCGACCAGGGTCAACTCGCCGTCGTAGCGAACGATCGTGTCGAGCCCGGGGATCTTGTCGAGCACCTCGGCGTAGTCGAAGCTGGGGTAGTGACCGCCCATCGTGACATGGGCGCCGACTTCGGCCTGTCGTAGCGCCCCGATGACGCGGCCGAAGTCCGGCGCCATGTACTGGAAGATCAGCGAGAACCCGATGACGTCCGGCGACTCGGCGCGAACCCGCTGTAAAAGGGGTTCCGGATCGGATTGGTAGGTGACGATGTCGGCGAGGTGCCCAGCGGCGTTGACCGCGGACATCAGGTAGCGGAGGCCGAGGTTGTCCTGGTCCTGGAATCCGACGAGGAGCACCCGCTGCGGCCGGCCAGCGGTCAGGCGCGAGATCGCGGTCACTGGTACCTCCCTAGCTCATCGTGCTTCCTTGAGCTGTTGGTTGATCATCGTCTCCATGGCGTCGAGTCTGACCCGCTGCGCCTTGATCGCCTCGAGCGAGAGTTTGAGCTGAGAGCGGGTCAGCCGAGAGAGGTCGATCGGAACTGGATCACCGGGTTGCGGCCACGGCATCGGAATGGGCCGCCAGCCTCCCCATCCGCCCCAGCGACCCCAGTCATCAGGCGGCGGATCGAATACCGGCGGGATCCGTTGGGTCAGCAACGACTCCAGGCGTTCGAGCCGTGCTTCGAGGTCCACAGTGCGCTTGGGGTCGGGCATAGTCTCCTCCTAGAAAGGCGGGTTGGGGGAACAACGGACGTTGGGGGGGGCGGAGCGGCGACGTCGGCTGTCGTGGTGCCGTGCTACAGAGCGGTGGGTCCGATGGAGTGTCGGGTAGGCGGGAGAACCACGCTCAGCCGGGGTGGCCATAGATATGTCACCTCCAAATAGGGTTGACACAGTAAGAAGTTCCGGCGTTCACCGCAAGAGGAACGGACCATCTCTGGAATCGCCTTGAGCCTGGCTTGAGGCTCACCGTCGTGTAACCGGGGCTTCGCCTAAGTGACTCGGCCAAACTGTGAGTAGAGCGACCCGATACCCAGGGAGATCGACACCAGTTCGGCCTCGGTCGACACCGCCAACATCTTTGGCCGAGTCAGGGAGCTGAGGTCAGCCAGAATCAGCGGAGGGCACAGCACAAAACAGCGGCGTTCCGCCGGGGATCCGCCGTTGGCGCTTCTTAGGACCTTGTCGATGACCAAGCGGTCTACCCTTGCAACGAAATCCGCCAGGTCGATCTCATCCGATAACCCTCCCTCTACAAAGGGAGCGAAGCTGTTGGCGAAGTGCCTCGTCAGGTAGCGATGGTCTTGAGCGTCGAGGTCCTCATGCTTGACAAGAACGTCCTCGACAAGATCCTTCAATTCAATTGCTCGTCTCCGTGGTGGAAGATCCGCCAAGTACGCAGCGAGGCCACACAACGACTCCTCGAGTCGATCGGAGATGGCGCGGTCGGACAGCGTCGCGGCGACCTGATTGAGGACGAGCGCGGAATCCATGAGGTCTTGGGTCGTCCATCCGTCAGATACGTTCATTGCCATCCCCTAAGGTCCGTGCCTTCTTCAGCAAGCGAATTGCCGTATCGTAGTACCGGTCAATGAGCGTTGAGCCCGGAGTCAGCATGGCCTTAAGATCCTCAGCGCTCCTTTGGCTCAAGTAGTCCTTCACCGTCCGAGGCCCTTCCGCCCGACTCACGACCGCCTTCAAGTGCCGGCCAGGGTCGGCGGTTGGACTAGGCTGGTCGACACCGGCTCGTGGCCGCGCATTGCCCACGCCTTCCAAGTACATGGCCGCCATTGACGAGATCGTGCCGACGAGACTCGGGAATGCTGGATCGTACTCGCTTGGCATTGGCTTCTTATAGTAGATGACTCCGGGGAGCAGCCCCAGGCGCGCGTCCCACTCGGGCTCGCCAATATGGCCGCTTACAACGATAATGGGGATCGCGTCATCGATCCTTCTGATCCTCCGGAACGCCTCGAACCCATCGGTTTCGGGGAGGTCAAGATCCAGGAGAACGAACGCGTACCGTCTCGGGTTCGCCTCAAGGGACAATTCCGCGGCGCGGCTGGTACCAATGACATCGACCTTCAGCCCGGCCCGTTCCAAGACCGGGACCCAGTACCGGGTTTCCACCACCCTGTCATCAAGCCACAACCCATGATATGCCAATGCGATGGAGACGTCCACGTTCATCCTCCCGCGACTGGTCCAAGGGGTAGCTTGATATGGAACACGGTCCCTTGCTCGAGACTCGCCGTCGCCCAGATTTGCCCGTGGTGGTAGTCCTCCACTATCCGGCGGCAGATCGCCAGTCCGAAACCACTTCCAGCCCTCCCCTTCGTGGTGAAAGATGGGTCAAAGACTCGCGGTAGATTCTCCGGAGGAATGCCAAGACCCGTGTCGCGCACTTCAACATGCACAAAGGAGTCAGTTCGTTCGGCCACAAACTCTATCGTTCCCTTCCGACGCGTTAGCTCGATTGCAGCGATCGCATTGTTGACAAGGTTGATCAGGACCTGGAGCATCTGATCGGGATAGCCGACGAACCTCACCTCCTTGGTCGCTCGCGACGGCTCCACAAATTCGTGCCGGCCCTTTCGGAACTTGAAGAGGTACGACACGGTCGCCAACAGGGTACCGAGCTCGATGGGCTCAGCCCTCAGCTCGGTTGCCTTGGCGACATCGGTCAAGCTGTGGAACAACGTGCGGAGGTAAGCGAGGTTGTCGACCAAGGCCGCGATGACCGCCTTGCCCGGTTCTTCCTCACGCTGCCTTTGGGGAAGGAGATGGAGAACGGAGGATAGGAGCGCATTGATATCGTGCATCCTGCTACGTGCATCGTGCGTGAAACCGATCGCAATCAGTCCGGGGTTTGCCACTTGCGCGCCAGCGAGGATCACTTCATTCAGCCGATGCGCCTCGTGCTGAAGGCGTGAGTTCGCGATCGCCGCCGCACCGCGAAGCGCAAGACTGCGAAGGAGGACCGTCTCCTTCTCGAAGAACTTTCGGCGGCGCCGCGAGAATACGTTGATCACACCGAGGATTTCCTGTCCGGCGACCAGGGGCATCACGACGACGGAACGCAGCTCTTCCCTTGCCGCCATTCCCTTGTTTCTAAAGGCGGACCCCGGCCGCTGGATATCCATCTCGGCGCCATGCATCTGCGCCGGCAGTTTGACCGGTGCCTCTGACGGCGCGGCTAGCTTGGCTTTCAGGGAGCGTATCACGTCCCAACCCAGGCCGCCTTCGGCCTGACTCAACGAAGTCAGTTGGCGGCTGGCCGGGGTGATCCCTTCGGAGGCTGCGGGCTCGAGGTCGTTGCTGGCGGGATTGATCAGCCATACGGAGGCCGCCGGGCATTGTAGGAGGTCCATCGCCGCGCGAGCAAGTGACGCCGTGATCCCAGCTGGATCGTCCGAGTCTATGACGAGTTCGCCGAGACGCAGCGAGGCATCAAAGAACCGGCGGCTTTGAATGATGTTCGAGATGAGGGAGCAGATCTGAAGGGCGAGCGGCCCTGCGTTGGCCGGTATCGTCCGAGTACTGGCATAGCCCAAGGAGAGCAGTCCGACTGCCTGTCGGTTGTAGAGAAGGGGTACCAGAATCTCGGCCGCGAGAGACGGGCCGCCCGGCGCGAGCGGGCGGTACCACTGGTCGTGCCGCCCGCCGGGCCAGAAGTACGCTCGTCGCCTTCCGAGGACATGGGCAGTCAAGCTTCGCTCCCGAACGTTGAGACGAGGCACATGATTGAGGAGCATCCCGGCTGCTACCAGCGGGCAGGTGAACTCATCATAGTTGGTCAGCATGGATACGTAGGCTGTGGACGCCCTGGCCAGCGCGGCAAGCCGCGACACGGCAAGCTGCGCACCAACCGTTGGGTCGTCTGCCGAGACGAATTCTTGCAGCAGCCCGATTGCCTCGGGCTGCATTGGCGGGGGCTCGTCGGGGTCGGCCAGATCCGCGGTCGGCAAGGCTCAGTCCTTCCTAGCGCCATGGGTGTACTGGGCGCCGGGCGTCCTCCGCTTGGCCGCCCTGTCGCCCTCTCTCAGCCTCGCCAGCCATGACAGTTTCGGCCGATCGAAACTGACGGTCGCCTCCGCCGTCATGGCCCGCTTCCATGCCTCGACAAGCGAGGCTGGGCCGTCCTCGACTACTACGTGATAGGCGAGGCTGCTGGCTTTCAACGCCGACAGGCTTTCAAAGGGAAGCGTCAGGTCCGTCTTCGTGAGGCTGTTTGAGCCAGCGACCCTCGCTGGCAGAAGATCAATCAGGTGCGCGATACTGCGGACTCCGTAACGAAACTCTGTATTGGCTATGAAGGTGAGAAAGCCCCACGGCGCCCGGATCAGACTGGATCCGAACCGTTGCTGGAGGAGCGATAGCGTTAGGCAGACCTTGTCGACTCGGCGGTTGCGTTCGCCGTTCAGCTCGTCAAGCCCCGGAATCGTGAGGACCCCGCCGTTTATTCTCGACAGCAGGTCAGTGAGCTTTGAATCACCGGCGACCGGCCCCGGATGCATTCCGCTGGCTGCCTGCATCAATGCCGCAATGCGCGCCCCGCTGCCGGCCAGTACGATCACAGCCTTGCCGATCTGCAGCTGCCTGCTCCTCACATTAAGTTCACCATCCCACAGGAGGGGAAGCAACGTTGCAAAGTGCCGGTCGTCTGAATCGAACTCATCCAGGAAGAGTAGCGGCAGTCTGTCGATCACTTTCAGGTTGCGGACCGCCTCGAGGGGGTGAATGAAATCGTCGATACCCTGTAGCGAACTCATGTTGAAGGTGACTTCCTTGATTCCCTCCTTGGCCATAGCCCTGGCGACGCATTTGATGAAGTGTGACTTCCCTGACCCGGGCTCCGCTTGCATCATGAGGTTTAGCGGGCGCCGACGGCTCTGGTCCGTTGAATAGGCGCGGACAGCCTCGGTGAATGCTGTGATGTCTTGGCAGTGCGCCCAGTCAAGGGTTACATACTCACCCAACACATCGCGACTCAACCCGAACTCGCCCGCGATGTCGACGTCGGTGGAGGTGGACTTGCCGAGTATCAGGTCGGCGATTCGTTTGCGGGCGGACTTGAATCGGGCGCGGCGCGCTTTCTGGCTCGATTGCCCGTCCGCTTCAAGGGCGCCGCTACCCACTGAAGGGCGTCCCCTTGCCGCGTGCGGTTGGCCACCCATGGGCTTCGCCCGGGCGCTACGCCTCGATCGGGGACTCCGTTGGTGCATTCAGCCCTCGTTCGCCCGCTACGCGCGTGTGGGACAGCTGTGAGCTAATGGTCGCGCGACCGGCGCTCGCGAGAACCTTGCGCAACCCTAACCGTCGCTCACGACAGACGGCATGGGGTAGTTTTCGACGCGGCGGGAATCTACGGATGGATGCTCAAGGTAGCCTCAAGACACTCGCCGCGGAGGCAACGACCATTCCCGAGTACGGCACGGCACGCCGGCGGCTCCTTGCGGAGATGGCGCGGACGTGTCTGAGTCTTCGTCAAGGTCTCGCCCGGCCGATTGGGGCTGCAATCCTATTCGGTTCCGCTCCCCCTTGGTCCGGCCCGCCCTTGGTCGGATCGATGATGAACTGATAGCCGAGACCGCGGCGGGAGGCGATGCTGACCGATGGCCCCAGCGCGGCAAGCTTCCCTCGGAGATTGCTGAGGTGCACCTCGAGTGTGTGGTCGGGGCTGTGGTTGTCATCCCAGGCCATGCCGGTCAACTCGGTCCGGCTCACGGCCCGGTTTGGCTGGCTAGCCAGAACTCGCGCCAACGCCCATTCCTTCGAGGTAAGCGAGGTCGATTTGCCGTTGACGGTGAGGCAGCATCGTTCACCATCGATGACCAGGTTCCCGACCGTGTACCGCTCCCTCTCCCACGGCGAGGACCGCCGCAACAGGGTTCGCACCCTCGCCCGCAACTCCCGGATCTCGAACGGCTTTGCCAGAATATCGTCGGCGCCGGCCTCGAGGCCCGCCACCCGGTCGTCGACGGTGGCACCGGCGGTGATCAAGATGGCCCCCCCAACCTGCCCGTTGGCGCGGTAGCAGGTGACCACGTCGAGACCCGACCCGTCCGGCAGGTGCCAGTCTATCACCGTCAGCTCGAATCGACCGGAGTCGATCTGCCGCCTCGCGCCGGCAACCGACGAGACCGGGCTGACGAGCAGACCCTCCCGCCCGAGCTCTCGGCTCAGGAGACCAGCAAGGAGCTCATCGTCCTCGACTAGTAGCAATCTCACTCGCGGCTCCTGCCTACGGTTCCTCGATCCCGGGCACGTCGGCCGTCATGCCCACGGTCGCGGTCCTAACGATGGGGAGCGGGCCCGACGGGCGCAACCTGTTAGCCCTCATAGGGTAAGGTGATCGCGGATCGCGCCCACCGCGGTAGGCCCCGTCCCTGCTCTCGTCTTGAGCCTGTCTTGAGCATCCGCGGTGGATATTGGTCCGGGTCGTCAGCCGCCGAGGGTTCTGTGATCGTCCCACTCACCATGGTCGTCTTGGGCTCGTCGGGAGGCCTGACGATGCCTGGCCCTTCCGCCGACACCGCCCGCGTCGAGTTCGTCAGTGGGCCACGGACGGCCGCCGTTGGAGAGGCAACCGAGGTTCTCGTCCGGGTCCGTACCCAGGCCGGCGAAGCAAGCGCAGGCGTCCGAGTCTCGATCGCGGCGACTGGTGAGGCGACGTTGGAGAGCGCCGAGTCGACGACTGGAACTGACGGTGTAGCCAAGATTCGGCTGAGGATCCTTGGCCGGCCGGGGGACTTCGACTTGATCGCGTCCGCCGCGGGGTCGGTGAGCGCCCCGCATCCGGTGCACCTCGACGCCGGCCGGCCTCGCACCATCGTGGTCCTTCAGCAGCCGCCGCGAACGTTCCGGCCGGATACCGCGTTCACGGTTACGCCCGCGATCGAGGTGCGCGATGCGGCCGGGAACGGACTGGCCGGGATAACCATATCCGTGTCCACCATGCTGGTCGGCTGGCTGCCCAAGCACCAAATGCGAGATTCAAAGAAGCAGGAGGAGCGGCAGCTCGAGGACCTAGCGTATCCCCCTTCGATCGCCGGGCCATCCCGCTTCACTACGGGGCTCGATGGGCGCGTCGAGCTGAAGGACGTCGGGATCAGCGGGCGCGAGGGAGTGTACTATCTGCTCTTCCGGGCCGGCGACGTCGCCATCGGCAGCGAACTGACTACCTACAACGCTGACTACAGCTATCGTCGGAACTTCATCGAGATCGGGGCGATTCGGAGCCTCGCTGGCCTCAAGCCGGCCGATGAGTTCTTCGCGATCCGGACCAGGTTTCGCCTCAATTGGAAGCTGTTCGCCTCGCTCAACTCCGATATCGCACTGTCGAACCGGTCAAACGCAGACTCGGTGTCGTCGAACCAACGACGGCTGACCGAGGCGTCGGCGGCGGTCGACTGGGTTCCCTGGCACGTCAAAGACCCGGCGACGAACATTCCCGAGCGAGGGTTCGGAGTCGGGCTCGCGGTTCAGGTATTCAATACGGTTCCGTATGCCAGCCTAAGGTTCAGCGCGGTGGAGCTGAAGAACTCGATCCTCGATGGCTCTAACTTGTCGGTCGGCTACGCCCACGGCCTCTACCAAACGCCGATCGTGGTCGATGGCGAGGTGGTGCGGCCCCGACCCCACAACTTCATCGCGGACGTGTACCTGCGCTCGGGAACCGTCGATTTCTTCAAAGTGCTGACCATTCGCGCCTCGTTCTTGCTCCCCGTGGGGAAGGGATCGCCGCTGCGAAGCCGGATTGCGGTCATCGTGCCGATTCAGACCATCAAATGGTTCTAGAGGGGGAAGCCATGCGCGATCGCCTCGGGTGGGGCTCGGCCGTCTCGGTGCTCGCCGCCGCGCTGGTGGCGTGCGGGTCATGGCCCGGACCGGTCGCGCCTGAAGGGGCGCGGCTGCGGATTTCGGCGAGCGACGACTCGATCCTGGTCGGGGGTGAGGAAACGACGCTCCGGGTGACGATAGAGACCGAGTCGGGGGAGCTTCTCCGCTACGGGGCCGAGGTGTCAATGACCGCGACCAACGGGGTGCTCACGGATGACGCGGGGCGGGTCCAAGGCGCCGGGTACAACACCACAGCCGACAATGGGGAATTGGCGGTGCGGCTAAGGAGTGAGAGGCGGGCCGGCGCGGCCCTGATCCGGGTCACCTCGGGGACTGCGAAGGACTCGGTCACGGTGTGGATCGTGGCGGCTCCACCGCCTGACGAGCCGGAACCCTGACTACGGGACGGGCTCCTAGTCCGCTCCCGAGGGCCTCTATACGCTAGCGAGATCTGGCGCGCCCGGGCATCATAGCGGACCAATCCCTTGATCAACGGGTCGGCCCAGGACATGCAGCCTGGAGTTGGGGGACCGCACGAGCCACTCCAGAAAGAGGCACCACTCGGAGCCGAAGTAAACGTCCCGGTCGCGGGGCCGCCACCGTCGCAAGGGCGGGCCATTTCGCGTCAACGCACGCTTCTACTTCTTAAGGTATGATACGACCGGCCAGGGATAGCGATGAAGCCACTCTAGATCGTCAACATCGCGCTCCACCGCATACAACATCGAGCTTCCTATGGCTGCGACGCGCTGCCCCTCCTTCAAAGAGAGCGAGCCGATAACGCCTCGAACTCTGTCGACAAGCACGTACACCTGTGATTCGACTGAGGGGCGGACCAGGGCGTAGCCTTCGGGGGTCGCAAACACACGGGGGGTCATCAAAGCGGGCTGCCTCGCAGCACGGTCGCCCGCACCTCGGGCTGATCGTTCCCGCCCCGTCGCTCTAGCCTCGGACAGCGCGAAGGCGGCAACGCGCCTCCCCTCAGGCGTCCACCACTCAACGGTTTGGGACGGCAATCGAGCGACCACAATCGAGCCGTCCGGGAAGGCCGTTGCCTCGTCATGTCCCGCCGGCCACTCCGCAATCGGAGTGCCTGCCTTGACCGTAACGACATCCCCGGAAAGCCGGGCCGATTTTGGGAAGGGGGATCCAAGTCGCCCAACCGTATCCGCATGCCCAGTTCTCCAGCTCGCTGCAACGAGAACTAGACTGTCGGAGGCCGACACGAGCCTGCCAAAAGGCATTACGGCGAGGAGTACTGCCCCAGCCGAGGCTGGTCCCATCGGAATAATGAGCCGACGACTTGGCAGCAAACCAACCGGTAGGGTTCCAGCGATGCGGCCCCCTGCGAGCAATAGCCAGCGCCCACCGTTGCCATCGTCTCTCATCAGAAAGGAGTCGCGCCCAATATGAAGAAGGCGCGACACCAGGCGATACTCACCAGGTCCGGAGCCGACACGCCCTATCTCCCGGACTTGCCCAGTGCGGAAATCCGCAAGGACCAAACGTGTCTCGTTGCGATCCGATACCATCACCCGACCATCCGACAGCTCCCCCACTCCGGCAACTGCACCGAATGGTGAGGCGATTCGAGTGCTCAGGGCCGTGGATAGCCGGCTGATTGGTGGCGGCTGCCCGGCCGCAGAAGCGACGACCACGGCAGCCGCCATTCCGGAGAGGACAACGCGCACTCGCATCAACCAGTGTCGCACATCGTGAAATACGGCACTACGCTCGGGCAGATTCGCCGGTCAAAGAAACATGGCCCCGCGTCGGACAAGACGGCAGACCGTGCCACCTGGAGTGCTAAGCGACGCGATCGGCCGTTGTCCCTCAGCGGTCCACTAGAATCGTCCTGCCCACAACAGACAGTAGCAATCGCGGCTGATTGGATCAACCTGGTATCGATAACAGTGTTTCAGCGTCGCGACAGCCTGCGAGGCCTGATAGGACCGACTGGCCCTTGCCGACGCCACGCTCTCTACAGCAGCGTCTCATGGCCCCCTGGAACCGTCCGTGACAACGGCGGGGGCGGTACGTCGCACGGCTGGCGAAGGGAACGGATACCAAACGCGGCCGTTATAGTGACGACGGACAATCTAGCGCACTAATCCCTTGATCAGCGGGTCGGCCCAGGACATGGCGGCCTGGAGCTGGGGGACCTCGCTCAGAACGATGGAGAGCAGAGGCAGCAGGATCGAGATCACGAAGATTCGCACGAAGTCCGAGTTCAGGGACAGCTTGCCCGGCGACGTGCCGTTCACGGTGCTGAGCAGTGGGTCGCGGTTTTCCCGGACGATGACGCGGAACATGACTAGCAGCGCCGCCACGAAGAAGACGGTGAAGGCGATCTTGGCCCGGTGCTCGGGGAAGAACGGATAGCTGCTCAACAGCAACGGCCCGGCGGCCAGAGCGCCGCCGAGGAGGTAGACGTAGTTCCGAACGTGCTGCTCGAGCCACTCGAGGTAGAGGCAGCATTCGGAGCCCAGGGTGAGGTTCTCGGCCGGCTTGCTCCAGGCATCGAGGGCCTTGGCGATCGTTTCCTTGCGGTCCGGAGCCGGGGACTGCGCGGGTGCGGCCGGATCCGGGAGGGGAGCATAAGAGGGGGCGGATTCGGTATCGGTGGCGAAGCCGGCCCAGTTGTGGGGCACCCGGGCTGCTGCCGCAGCTTTGACGGAGGGGGTCAGGCCGGCTACGCGGGCGGCCTCGAGGACCCGATCCGCGGCGACCCAGACGGCGTAGAGGCGAACGGTGGCCCAGCCGATGACCAGGAGCAATCCGAGGATGGAACTGGTATGGAGGAAGGCGAAGGCCTGATCGCCCCCGTCGTTCGGGACCGCGGCGACCGCCTCGACGGAGGTCATGTCGCCGAGCCAGAAGGCGAGCGCGATACCACCGAGGACGAGGATGACGAGGGTCAGCAGAGGGGCGACCCGGAAGACGGCGTGCCGGAAGGCGCCGGTGGCCTTGGCCAGCACCGTCAGGCTCGATCCCTCGGCCCCCGCCCGACTGGCCAAGGCGCGCTCGAAGGGGGTCGCGACGAGGAGGCCCTGGACGCGGGCCAGGTCCCAGAGGCAGAAGAGGCTCAGGCCGCCGCCGGCCAGGAGGATGAAGAGCACGGGCGAGACCATGCTGCCGATGTCGTTGAGGCGAAGGGTGAGAACGTTGTCGGTGGTCGGGAGCCCGGCGGCGTAGCTCATGGCCGCACCGACGGCAACGAGACCGAGGGCGAAGAGGAAGAGCCTGAGGGCCACCTCGTTCCAGCCGACGGCGGCGAAGGGAACGCGGCGGAGCCCGCGGCCGAGAGCGCCGAACCACTGTTTGGCGCCGCGGCGATGGCGGGCAAGGAGAAAAGCCGCGATCACGACCGGGACGCCCACCGGGAGAAGCGGGAGGAGGGCTCCCATTATCTGACCAGGGACGATGGCCATCAAGACGACGGTGGTCGTGGCGAGGATGATGAGGGCCGCGGTGACGAGAAAGCCCCAGGCCTGCAGGTTCAGCCAGTCGTGGTCACCGGCGCCGCTGGAGCCACCCCCGGCGGCCGCCTTGACGCGGAACACCTCATCGGCCTGATCGGGGAGGAGCGAATCTGCTCGTCGCGCAGGAACGCGCCGGTCGCCTCGCCTCGAGCGCGGCGACGAAGGAGAAGAAGGAGCTTCGGCGCGAGCTGCAGGGGCAGCTGTTGAGCCACCTGGTGCGGGTCAGTGAGGTCGCCGCGAAAGAGCGGCCCGAGCTCGCCGAGCGGTTCCGTCGGGCGGGCAAGAGCGTGGCCGGCAAGGTCTTCTTGACCACCGCGCGCGCGATCCTCGCGGATGCCCAGGAGTTCACCGAGCTGCTGGTGCAACACGGGATGTCGGCGACGATGTTCGCCGAGCTCACGGTCACGCTCGAACGGCTCGAGGCGGTGACCGAGGCATCCCGGAAGGCCCGGCGGGACCACGTCGGGGCCAATGCCGACCTCGGGGCGGTGGCGAGCGAGCTCGTCGAGCTGATCGGTCTGCTCGATGGCCTCAATCGGTTCCGGTTCCGCGATCAGCCCGAGCTGCTGGCGGCCTGGGAGAGCGCGCGGAACGTGGTCGGCCCGTCGAAGAACAAGGCCGAGGGCACCGGGACTCCGACCGGGCCGGGAGATGGTCTATCGAAAGCCGCGTGAGGCAGGACCACTGAAAGGAGGTCGCAGGTGCTGGACGAAGTGAGGTAGGTCCCCCGGGGTCGACGCAGGCTGGCCTCGGGGGACGTCTGTTTCGTGCGACCCCTCGCGATCGCCTTGCTGGCACATATCTCATCGGATATATTGAGCCATGAACCCGATTCGCCGCCTCCGGGCCCGCGCGGGAGTGTCGCAGGCGGCGCTCGCGAAAGCGGCGGGCACCTCGCAACCCACCGTCGCCGCCTACGAAGCCAATCGGAAAGCGCCCTCGATCGACACCATTCGGCGGCTGGCCCGGGCGGTGGGGCTCGAGGCGGAGGTCACCTACCATCCGCCGATGACCAGGGAGGAGCGTCGTTCGCTCGCGCTCCACCGGGCGATCGCCGAGCGGGTCGAGGCGGATCCCGGGACCGGGCTGGCGCGGGCGCGCGCGAACCTCCGCCGGATGGAGCGGGTGGCGCCTGGATCACCGAGCATTCGCGAATGGCGGGTGCTGCTCAAGCGCCCCATCCCGGCGTTGCTGGAAGTCATGACGGACCCCGGTCCTTGGGCCCGAGAGCTTCGCCACGTCACACCGTTCGCGGGGTTGCTGACCGCCGCCGAGCGAGCTCGAGTCTACCGCGCGTTCGCTGAGGAGGAGGCGCGGTCGTGACCCGGGACCGGTTCGAGCACACGATCCGCGCCGCCGGAGCGGTATTGGGGGTCTGACGGCGTGGTGCTTGGAGCCCCACGATCTGTGGATCGCGAAGGCGGTCGCGGGTCGGGAGAAGGACGTCGAGTTCTGCCGGGCAACGTTGGGGCTCCGCTTGGTAACCCCTGGGGTACTCCGCGACCGCCTCGCCACCATGCCGCTCGATCTTCGAGTCCGGTCGGTGGTCGAGCAGCGCATCGGGGGTGCGTCGGCCGGCACGACATGAGTCGCCCGAAGGCCAGAGGGTTCATTCGTATCTCGTTTCAGGAGCCTCCCATGACCGCGCTATTGATCGCGACCCTGCTGATCTCGGTCCAGCCCCTCGCGGCTCAGCGACCAGCCCCCAAGAACCTCGCCGTCGACACCGCGCTCTACGCCGGGATGCGCTACCGCATGGTCGGCCCGTTCCGGGGCGGCCGCTCCACGGCGGTGACCGGGATCGCCTCGAAACCCCATACCTATTTCATGGGCACGACCGGCGGCGGGGTCTGGAAGACCGACGACGCCGGCAACCACTGGACCCCGCTGACCGACAAGTTCTTCGATGTCGGCAACGTCGGCGCGATCGACGTCGCGGACAGCGACCCCAACGTCATCTACGTCGGGACCGGCTCGGCGTGCATCCGGGGCAACGCCTCGGTGGGGCGCGGGATGTGGCGATCGACCGACGGTGGAGCTCGGTGGTCCTTCATTGGACTGCCGGAGTCCGGCGCCATCGGTGACCTGGTGGTCCATCCGACCAACGCCAACCTGGTCTACGTGGCGGCGCTCGGTCACCCGTTCGGCAAGAATCCGGAACGGGGCGTGTTCCGCTCGAAGGACGGCGGCACGACCTGGGAGAAGAGCCTCTATCTCAACGACAGCACCGGCGCCGTGTCGCTGGCCATGCACCCGGCCAATCCGCGAGAGATCTACGCCGGGATGTGGCGCGCCGAGCGGAAGCCGTGGACGATGATCTCCGGGGGCCCGGAGGGCGGGGTCTACAAGACCACCGACGGCGGCGACACCTGGACCAAGGTCGCCGGCGGGTTGCCGACCGGTGTGGTCGGCAAGGTGGACATCTCGGTGTCGCCGGCGAATCCCGACCGGATCTGGGTCTTGATCGAGGCGGAGCCAGGCGGCGGTCTCTATCGTTCCGACGATCGCGGCACTACCTGGGCGCTGGTGAATACGGACACCCGGGTCAAGGGGCGGCCGTGGTACTACACCCACGTGCGGGCCGATCCGAAGGACGAGAACACCGTCTACGTCCTCAACACCCCGTTCCTCAAGTCGATCGATGGCGGCAAGACGTTCGAGCAGATCCCGCTCCCGCACGGCGACGTGCACGACCTGTGGATCAACCCGAACGATCCCGGCGTCTACGCCGTCGCGGACGACGGCGGCGTGGTGGTGACCTTGAACGGCGCCAAGACGTTCTCCTCGATGTACAACCAGCCGACGGCCGAGTTGTACGACGTGATGGTGGACAACCAGACCCCGTATCGGCTCTACGGGTCCCAGCAGGATAACTCCAGCATCAGCGTGCTCCAGCGACGACTGCACAACACCCTCAGGCCTGACGAGGAGTGGCGGTTCGCGTCGGGATGCGAGACCGGCGCGATCGCGGTGCATCCCGACCATCCGGAGCTGATCTGGGGGGGCTGCTACGGCGGGGCCATCAACCGGTTCGACGTCCGCAACGACACTCGAGTCAGCGTCAATCTGTACCCCGAGAACATGGCCGTGCCTCCCAAGGAGATGCGGAACCGGTTCCAGTGGGTGGCGCCGATCGTGGTCTCGCCCCAGGAGCCGAACACGATTTTTCACGCCAGCCAATATCTCTATCGGAGCCGGGACGGCGGCGACAACTGGGAACGGATCTCGCCGGACCTGACCACCAACAATCCGATCTACCAGAATTGGCCCGGCGGGCCGATCACCGGCGACCACACCGGGGTCGAGGTGTTCAACACGATCTTCGCGGTGGTTCCGTCGCCCCACGACAAGAACACCATCTGGGTGGGCACCGACGACGGCCGGGTCCACCTGACCCGGGACGAGGGGAAGACCTGGACCGAGATCACCCCGAGGGACATGCCGGCACTCGGCACGGTCAATCGCCTCGAGGTGTCGCCCCACGCGGCGGGGCGGGCATTCCTGGCGGTGCAGCGATATCGGATGGACGATTTCGCCCCCCACGTATTCCGTACTGATGACTTCGGCCGGAGCTGGACCCGCCTCACCAACGGCCAGAACGGGATCCCGGCCAATCACCCGGTGCGGGTGGTGCGGGAGGATCAGGTCCGGAGGGGCCTGCTCTACGCCGGAACGGAATTCGGCTTGTTCGTCTCCTTCGACGACGGAGCACGGTGGCAGTCGCTTCAGCTCAATCTGCCCGCGACGCCGGTGACCGACCTCAAGGTCCACCGCGGCGACCTCGCGGTGTCGACCCAGGGCCGATCGTTCTGGATCCTCGACGACCTCGGCCCGCTCCGCGAGCTCGCCGCCAACGCCGCGACCGACCTGGTTCGGGTCTTCACACCGCGACCGGCGGCTCGCGGCGTGATCGGCGAGCCGCTGGGCGAGGTCGATCTCACCAAGCCGGATCCGCTCCCGCACGGTGCCCTGATCCACTACGTCCTGACCCGAGACGTGCCCAAACTCACCCTCGAGATCCTCGACGCCGGTGGCGGCATCGTTCGTCGGTACGCGAGCGATTCGGCGACGGCCGCGGAATGGCGAACCGAGCGGATACCCGCGCGCCGGGGATTCCATCGGGTGGTGTGGGATCTCCGCACCGACGGGCCCCGGGCGCCTTCGGGCGTCGCAACGGGCTTCGGTGGCGGCGGCGGGGTGAAGATGCCGCCGGGCGCTTATCAGGTGCGGGTCACCGCCGGGGTGGCCGTGGACAGCCGCGGGCTCACGATCACGGGGAATCCGCGGGCGCCGTCGATCAGCCAAGCCGACTACGACGAGCAGTTCCGGGTGGCCTCGGCCGTGCGCGATACCATCAACGCCATCTCCGCCGCGATCGAGACGATCCGCTCGGTGCGCGATCAGGCGAAGGCTACGGTGGAACGGGCCCGGGCCGGCGGCTTGGCGTTAGGCAGCTTGCCCGGCCTGACCGATTCCCTGGCGGCGCGCCTGGGACGGGTCGAGGGGCTGCTGCTTCCCTCGCGCGGCACCGGCGAGCTGGCCAGTCCGACCCGCCTGGTCGGGCACTACAACACTCTCTACAACACCCTGGTTGGCGACGGCGGATACGGGTCGGGCAGCGCCGAGGGACGGCCGACGGCGGGGCGGCTGGAGCGAAAGGCGGATCTCGACCCGCGCTGGACGGAGGTCCGCCGCCAGCTCGACGGGGTGCTCGCCACCGACTTGCCGCCGGTCAACGCGGAAATCACCCGACTTGGCGTCGGGGGCGTCGTCGCGCCCGCGCGCCGGCCCTGAGAGGCGCCATGGGTATCGTCGACGTATGGATGCAGCACCCGACCCGGCGGTTCCAGGAACAGCCGATGTTCGACTCGCTCCGCCGATGGGCTCGGCAGGAGACGATCCCGGACATCCCGCTGGCCGCGACCATCGCCGCGATGGATGAGGCCAAGGTCGACATCGGCCTGATCGCGGCGTGGTGGGGGCCCCAGGGCTCGCTGATCGACAACGACGAGGTGGCCGGGTTCGTGCGCGCCCATCCGACTCGATTCCGGGGTTTGGCGGCGGTCGATCTCACTCGGCCGATGGAGGGGGTGCGGGAGCTGCGTCGCGCGGTCCGCGAGCTCGGCTTCGCGGGGCTCCGAATCATCCCGTGGCTCTGGGGCCTCCCCCCGGACGATCGACGCTACTATCCACTCTACGCCGAGTGCATCGAGCTCGACGTGCCGATGTGTCTCCAGGTCGGCCACACCGGGCCGTTGCGGTCGTCGGAACCGGGCCGGCCGATTCCGTATCTCGAGAATGTGGCACTCGAGTTTCCCGACCTCCGGATCGTCGCCGGCCATATCGGGGCGCCGTGGACCGGGGAGATGGTTTCCCTCGCCACCAAGTTTCCCAACGTCCACATCGACACCTCGGCCTACAAGGTCAGCCGATATCCAGCGGACCTGGTGGCATACCTGCGAGGCCACGGCGCCAAGAAGGTGATGTTCGGCACCAACTACCCGATGCTGACCGCCGCCCAGTGCCTCCAAGGAGCGGACCAGCTCGGACTGACCCCGGAAGGCACCGAGTTGTTCCTCGCTGGGAATGCCCGACGGGTGTTCCGGCTGTAGCGGCGGCGCGGCCGGTCAGTCCGTGACGGCGCGCAACAACCGGTCGACGTCGGCGGCGGTGTTGTAGAGGTGTGGCGAGATCCGGATCCCCGGCCCTCGCCGCGCCACGATGATGCGCTCCGCCACCAGCCGCGCCACCAGGGCCCGATCCCGGTCGGGATCGCCCGTCGTCGCGTTGAGGAAAGTCGGGGACGGCGTGGCGCTCATCCGAGTGTTGAGGGTGAGACCCGCGCCGGCGAGCCCGGCCGCCATCGGGACGAGCAGCGACCCGATGTGGGTCTCGATCGCGGCGACGCCCACCCCGAGGAGCAGATCCACCGACGCCTCCAGCACCATCAACGCCGGATCGGCCGAGCCGCCCACGCTGTAGCGGCGGGCGTCCGGGGCCCACACCAACTCGGGCCGGGCGTGAACGCTGGTGGCCATCGAGGCCCACCCGGCGCGGTCGGGGACGATCGCCTCGAAGGCCCGCTCGCTCACCGCGATCGCCGCGAGTCCGTGCGCGCCCATCAGCCACTTGTAGCTGCCGGCGAGGAGGACATCGACCGGAGTGGCCGCGAGGTCGACCGCCGCGGCGCCGACGCCCTGAATCGCGTCGACGATGGAAAGAACACCCCGCCGCACGCACGCTTCGGCCAGCGCGCCGAGGTCGATCCGGTGCCCGGTATGCCAATGGACGTGGCTCACCACCGCCGCGCGGGTGCGACGGTCGAACTTGGCGAACAGGTCGGTCAGCTCGAGGTGCCCTGATGGCACCGGCACCTGGCGGACCTCGACGCCACGACTGGCGAGATGAAGGCACGCATACATGACGCCGGGGAACTCGTTCGCCGGGACCACGACGTTGTCGCCGGGCCGCCAGGAGAGCCCGTTGAGGACCATCCCGATCCCGTCGGTGGTCGTTGGCACGAAGCCGACCCGCGCCGCCGGGACGCCGAGCAGGCGGCCAAGCTTTTTGCGCAGTTCGGTGGTATCGTAGTCTTGGGTGCCGGTCTGGTAGAGGTGGTAGAGGCGTTGGCGGTCGTCGACATACTGTCGCAGCACGGCCGCCGACCGCGCCGGCAGCGGCGCCGACGCGGCGTGATTCAAGTACGTGGCCTCCATGGCGATCGGAAACTCGGCGGCCACGGCGTTTGGCAGGGTCACCCTCCAATCTTACTCGATCGCGACGAAGGTCTCCACGGCGGATGCGGGCTCGGCTTCTGATCATCGCGACGATCTTCCTGTTCTGGGTCGGGTTTTTCGTGACGGCCCGGGCCGGATACCTGATCTATCACCAGCTCGGCTCCCGGCTCGGGGTCGACGGCGTGCTCCGAGCCTTCTGGGCGGGCGCCCGACTCGATCTCTCCGGAGCGGCGTACCTGTCGGCGGTACCGCTGGTCGCGCTGATGTTGTCGTCGTTCCGACCGCTGATCCGCGTGGCGCGCGGCATCGTCTGGGCTTGGCTCGGGCTCGCGGTTTCGTTCGCCTGCCTGGTGGTGGCCATCGACTTGGAGATCGTGAGGCACTGGGGCCGCCGGGTGGACGCCGCGATCGTCCCGTACCTCGAGACTCTGCCCGAGGCGTGGGCCTCGGCGGGGGCAACGCCGCGAATCGCCTTGCTCGCCGGCGCGCTGGTGGCGGCGGTCGGGCTGCTCGCGGCTCTCCGCAGGCTGCTGCGGCCCCTGACGGCATTGGAGCGGGGAGCACCGCTCGCGGTTGGCCCGCTGGCCCTGGTGCTCGGGGTGTTCGTGGTCGTCGGCCGGGGCGGCGTGGGCACCTGGCCCCTGACGGTGAGCAGCGCCTATCACGCCGAGGACCCGGCCGCGAACCTCCTCGCCGAGAACGCGCTGTGGGGGTTCTTCGACTCGGCGTACCGGCGGGCGTACGATCGGTCCAATCCCTTTTTCACGATGACCGCGGCGGCGGCCGACAGCGCGATCGCCGCGGCCGCCGTCGAGCGGGGGCCCCGCCGGCCGCCGCCGTTTGGCGTCGCTCGACCCAACTTCCTGATCGTGCTGTGGGAGAGCGCCTCGGCTCGGGCGATCGGCTCCCTCGGTGGGGTTCCCGGCATCACCCCCGGCTTCGACTCGCTGGCGGCGACCGGAGTCCTCTTTCGGCGCTTCTACGCGGGCGGCGATCGGACTGACATGGGCGTCGCGGCGGCGTTGAGCGGATTCCCGGCGATACCCCGCGGCGCGATGCTGACGACTCCGAGCAAGACGACCCGGCTGCCGTCGCTATCGGCGTCGCTGGAGTCGAGGGGGTACTCGACCGGGTTCTACTACGGGGGCGACCTGGAGTTCGCCTCGCTCAAGGCGTATTTGATCAGCACCGGGGTCGACCGTCGCGTCGGCAAAGGCGATTTCCCCAGGGAGACGTGGAACTCGAAATGGGGTGCGCACGACAGTGTGGTGGCCGAGCGGCTGCTCGACGACCTCGATCGCCAGCGGGAGCCGTTTCTGGTCACCTGGCTCACCCTTTCGAGTCACGAACCGTTCGAGATCCCGGGGTACCGCCACCCCGACGGAGCCGATTGGCAGGCGCGGTACTTCGCCTCGCTCCGCTACTCCGACCGGATCGTCACCTCGCTGGCTCGCCGCGCCGCGGCCCGGCCGTGGTGGGGCAACACGGTGATGGTGATCATCGCCGATCACGGCCGCCGGGTCCTTCCGCTCGATGCCGACAGCCTCGCGAATGCCCCCGACGCCGAGTATCGGGTGCCGATGCTCTGGCTGGGCGGGGCGCTCACGGCGCGCGGCATCGTGGTCGACGAGGTTGCCTCGCACCTCGATCTCACCCCGACCCTGCTCGACGCGGTTGACCACGATGGGTGGCGCCGGTTCCGGTACGGGCGGTCGCTGCTCAGGGAGGTGGCGCGCCCGTGGGCTTACTACGGTTTCGACGAGGGGTTCGCCCTGGTGACTCGGGACGGCGCGCTCGTCTTCGATGAGCGAGCCCAGCGCGCGACGGTCGCCAGCGGGACGGTGGGGACCTTCGAGCGGACCCTGGGTCGCGCCTTGCTGCAGACCAGCTATCAGGAGTATCTCGATCGATGACCGCGACCTCCGACGACCTCTGCTGGCTGAACGCGACCGACCTCGCCGCACTGATCCGGGCTCGGCGGGTCTCGGCGCGGGAGGTGATCATTGCGCACCTCGCCCAGATCGATCGGGTCAACCCCGCCGTCAACGCCATCGTCACGCTGGTGCCCGAACGCGCCCTCGCCGCCGCAGACCGGGCCGACCAACGGCTCGCTCGCGGGGAGGAGGTGGGTCCGCTGCACGGCCTTCCGATCGCCCACAAGGACCTCCAGGAAACCGCGGGGATCCGGACCACATACGGCTCACCGCTCTACCGGGACCTGGTGCCCGCCGCCGACAGCTTGCTGGTCGAGCGGTGCCGGCTCGCGGGCGCGATCTGCGTCGGGAAGACCAACACCCCGGAGTTCGGCGCCGGTTCGCAAACCTTCAATCCTGTGTTCGGGGCAACCCGGAACCCGTACGCGTTGGATCGCTCCGTGGGCGGGTCGAGCGGGGGGGCGGCGGCGGCGCTCGCGAGCGGAATGCTGCCGATCGCCGACGGCAGCGACATGGGTGGCTCGCTCCGCAACCCGGCGAGCTTCTGCAACGTGGTCGGGATGCGGCCGTCACCGGGGCGAGTGCCGTCCCAAACCGAGATGGGCTGGTTCACCCTGAGCGTCGATGGGCCGATGGCGCGGACGGTGGCCGACACCGCCCTGCTGCTGAGCGCGCTGGCGGGGCCCGATCCGCGCTCGCCGATCGCGCTGGAGGAGCCCGGCCGGCGGTTCGCCGATCCGTTAGGCAGGGACTTTCGAGGGACCCGGATCGCCTGGACCGACGGGTTCGGGCTGCCGTTCGAGCCGGCGGTCCGCCAGGTGGTCGACCGGCAACGGGCCACTTTCGAAGCCCTCGGCGCCACGGTGGAAGAGGCCCAGCCCAGCATGGCCGGTCTCGACGAGGCGTTTCGAACGCTCCGGGCCTGGCACTTCGAAATGGCGCTCGGACCCGAGTGGCGGAAGTCGCCGGAGCAGCTCAAGGACACGGTGCGGTGGAACGTCGAGGCCGGGAGCCGGCTCACCGGACCCGAGGTGGCCGCGGCCGAGGTCCTGAGAACCGCGGGGTACCACCGGGTCCGCCAGTTCATGGAGCGATACGAGTTCTTGGTGTTGCCGACCGTGCAGGTGGCGCCGTTCGACGTCTCGGTGCCGTATCCGACCGCGATCGCCGGCGTGGCGATGGAGACCTACATCGACTGGATGAAGTCGTGCTATCTGATCTCGGCGGTGGGCCATCCGTGCATCTCGGTGCCCGCGGGGTTCACGGCGGAGGGATTGCCGGTGGGGCTGCAGATCGTGGGGCGGCATCGGGACGATTGGGGGGTGTTGCAGCTGGCGTTCGCGTTCGAGCAGGCGACGGGGTTCGGGCGGCGACGGCCGGAGGCGGTGGGCTAGTGTCGCGATTCGTAAGTCATGTTAACGTCTCACGGCTTTCTTGATGATCTCGGCCGGTGTCTTGGTCCACACAAAGGGCGTGGGATCGACGTTCCAATGGTCGAGATAGCGCTCGATGTGGCG
>JBJXGT010000033.1:0-183018 GCA_046160105.1 Gemmatimonadales bacterium
CGCCACATCGAGCGCTATCTCGACCATTGGAACGTCGATCCCACGCCCTTTGTGTGGACCAAGACACCGGCCGAGATCATCAAGAAAGCCGTGAGACGTTAACATGACTTACGAATCGCGACACTAGAAGACGACCATCGCTCCGAGGCGGGCCGTCGAGCTCTGGAGCGGTACCGGTTGAATGCCGATGGTGCCCAACGTCTCTCGATTTATTCGAAGGAAATCGTAGTCCACGACGAGGCGGACCCCGCGTCGCCGAGCCCCGTAGCTCAAGCCGAAGCCCAGCGAGACGCCGGTCTTGGCGGAGCCGCCTCCGGAGAACTTGGCCCCGACCACCAGGCCGCCCCGTAACGACGCGTCGGCACCCGGAGCGAGGGCATAATCCGCCCGAACGCCTACCCGGGTGGCGCCGACCGACTGGGCCGCCTGGTCCGGCGTGACCCAGCGCCGAATCGAGCCGGCCTCGAGGCCGATCAGGCTGGCGAGCCGCACCCGAACGCTGACCTCGAGATCCGCCGCCTCGAAATCCTCGACGTCGAGGGCGGCCGACTCGACCCGCCGGTATTGGAGTCTCGACCCGGTGGCGGCGACGCCGAACCGCCCGAGCCGAAGCTCGAAGGAAGCGCCAACCCCCCGGCCGCCGAACGCCAGGGCCGACGATTGCTCCCGGTAGTCGCTCCCGGCGCCGAAGGCGGCCAGCCGAACCTGTTGCGCCTGGCCGGCGCTCGCGACGGCAAGGGAGGCGAACCAGCCGATCAGCCAGCCTCTCATGGCTCGCCTCCGGTCAACGCGGGAGCGACGGGAACGACCGACAAGCGCACCTGCTGGCGGCGGCGTTCGTTCTCGATGGCGATTCGCCCGTTCTCTCGGGCCAGGTTGTCGAGCACGATCCGGTTGTAACGAAGGTTCGGCTCGGACGGGACGGCGGCGGGCTTCCGGAGAATCGAGAGGAACCCGATCCCGATCGCCGCGACGCTGACGCCGGCCAACTCGCGGTGCGGCCCACCACCCAACCGACCGCTCTCGAGCGCCAAAGCGGCGCCGCCCGCGACCGCCGAGGTCAGCAGACTGAGACCGAACGGTCGCCAGCTGCGGGGGGGGACCACGGTCTCGGGCAAGAGGTCGTAACCCGGAAGTGATGCAAGATGCGTCGCGGTGTCGACCGCGCCGGGAGTCACCCGCAGTTTGACCGATCGGGCGTAGCTGTCGCGACCGGAGGTCGCCTCGACGACGACCGTGTAGATCCCGGCCGCCGGCACCACGCCGTTGGCGAGCCGGCCATCCCACCGGAACCCCATCGATCCCTCACCGCGGGCCGAATCGATGATCGCGGACCCGTTCGGACCGGCGATCCGCAGCTCGACCCGGGCGGTCCGGGTCACCGAGACCCGGATCCCGACGGCGCCGCGGCCGACGACGAACTCCGTCGAGTCGACGGTCGGTGTCCGGACGACGAGCACTTCCCGGAGCGCCAGCGCGTAGAGACTGGTGATCTTCGGGCTCACCCGCGACTCGTCGAGCGCCAGGTCGGGGTCGAGAAAGACCGCTTGCTTGAACGCTTCGCGGGCCTGGCGGGTGCTGTCGACCGACGCGTAGGCGAACCCGAGCAGCTGCCAGGCCCGCAGTTGATCGGCCGGCGTCAAGCGTTCCTTCACCGCCCGCTGCCCGGCCCGGATCGCTCGACCGAACGACAGGCTGTCGTACGCCGCCTGAGCTTCGCGCACCGCGGGGTGGGTTTGGCTCTCGAGCCGCGGGGCCAGAACCACGGCCAAGGTCAGCAGCGATCCGACCCACGCCTGATCCATTCGGCCTCGAGCTCGACGGAACGATAGGGTCATGGCGTCGGGGCTGGTTCGAGGGTGTAACGCCGGGTCATCGGCCCGGCGACGGTCACTCGCTGGCGAATCGTCTTGAATCCTTCCCGCTCGATCCGGATGTCATGGTCGCCGAAGGTCAGCTCGCGCACGACCGGCGTCTCGCCGACCAGCTCGTTGTCGATATAGACCGTGGCGTAGGACCCATCGACGCCGATCGTGACCATCGCCCGATCGACTTTCGCCACGATCGGCGCGGGGGGTGGCGAGGCGGCGGGTTGGGTTCCGGTTGGTTTCTGCGGGCGGCTCACGCTGGCGATCGGCTCCGCCGTCGGCGGCGGCGCCGGGGGAGGAACGGTGGCCGGCGGGGCCCCGCTGTCGGTCGACACCAACGCGGGTTGGGACGGCGGCGGCGGTGGCGGCGCGGGAGCGGTTTGGCTCGGCGCGACGACAGGCTGTTCCGGCTCGAGGCCGGCCTGAGATCCCCGCGCCGTCAGCGCCAGCGCCACGACGGCGATCGTCAGACCGGCCGCGCCGAGCCCGACCAGGACCCGGGAACGCCGCCCAGTCGCCGGGGGCCGCGGGCGCCTGGCCCTCGAGCGCCCGGGGCCGCCCCGGGTCCGGGGTTGCCCGGTCCCGATCACGACCGTGGCGGCGGTCGCCCCCTCGAGGTGGGCCGCGAAGTCCTCCATCGAGGCGAACCGATCGCCGGGCTCCTTCGCCAACGCCCGCTCGACCGCCGCGCACAGGTCCGCGGGCAATCCGGGGCGCCGTTCGGCCAGGGACGGTGGTGGCTCGCTCATGTGCCGGAACATCAGCGTGAAGACGTCATCGGCCTCGAACGGGAGGGTGCCGGTCAGGATCTGGAAGGCGACGACGCCTAACGCATACTGATCGGCCCGACCGTCGACGGTCTGCCCTCGCCCCTGCTCCGGCGCCATGTACGTCGGGGTCCCGACGATCATCCCGGTGTTGGTGAGGTGGGTCGTCGCTTGGACCGCCTTGGAGATCCCGAAGTCGGTGAGGATCACCCGACCCTCGGCGTCGAGCATGATATTGGCGGGCTTGACGTCCCGGTGAACGATGCCCGCCTGGTGGGCGTGGCCGAGCGCGAGGGCCGCCTGCACCAGAATCGCGCGGGCCTGATCGGGGTCGAGCCGAGGCTGGTCGGCGAGCACCTCGTCGAGGGTCTTGCCGGGCACGTAGCGCATCACGAAATAGTGGAGATCGCCGGCGCTCTCGACCCGATAGATCGGAATGATGTTGGGGTGATCGAGCTTCGCGGCGGTCCGCGCCTCCCGACGAAACCGTTCGACGAAGGACGGATCGGCCGGGTCGGCATTGGGAAGCACCTTGATCGCGACCGGCCGGTCGAGCTCGAGGTCGTCGGCCAGGAACACGGCGCCCATGCCGCCCTGACCCAGGAGGCGCTTGACGAGGTAACGCCCCGACACGGCCGCGGTGAGACGGCGTTCGAGATCGCTCGGTCGCGCTCGCGCCACCGGTGGGTCGGTTACCGCCACCGTCGCGACCACGGCGCCGCACAGCGAGCAGAACTGGCTTTCGCCGGGAAGCTCGGCGCGACAGGCGGGGCAGTGAATCATCGTCGGACCCGTCCCCGCGCCGCTGGCCGACCCGCGGCGCGGCCGGGCTCGAGACCGCCGAGGATGCGGTCGAGCGTCGACCGCGTGGCCGGGAACGCCGGGATCGCCGCCACCGCCGGGATCGTACAGGTCGCGCCGACGGCCACGCAGAGCCCGTATCGCGCCGGGGCGCCGCCCTGGTCCATCGCGACGACATAGTAGTCGCCGGGCGGAACCACGATCGCCAGGTCCTCCTGACTGTCGTCGCGCTTCTGCGCGGCCGCCACCAACTGGGGCGTCGGTCCGGCCGTCAGCACGAACAGTCCGAGGTCGGTGAAGTCGGCCTGGAAGTTCTGGGGAATCGCCGCGGGCGAGAAGGCGCGAATCGAGAGCGGCTGATTGCCGGCGCCCGGGACCCGGACCCGGAACCAGTCGACGTCGCCGGGATTGTCGAACGTCAAGGTGTCCGCGAAGGGCGACTGGAGATCGATCCGGAGCGACGGATTCGCGAAGTTGAGATCGGCGAAGTCGCAGATGTCGTTCTCCTCGAATCGATCGGGGCCCACGTCGGCGCGCTGGGTCAGGTAGCCGCGAACGACGACCATCGTGACCGCCCCTTCGACCTGGTATTCGGACACCAGGTCGATCCCGCTCGACACCAGCCGCTTGAACGCGAAGATGTGCTGGTTCTGCGGCGCCGAGCGAGGAAAGATGCTGGCTCCCCGACAGGTCAGCTGACCGGCGCTGACCAGCCAATTCCACCGGTTCGGGGGACCGCTCTGCTGGTTCGGGGACCCCATCATCGTGCGCGAGCCACCACCGCTTCCCGGCGGATCGATGACGAAGGTGAAGGCCTCGGTCGCCGAATCGGTGGTGAAGCGGTACCAGTCATACCCGAGGGTATCGCTGCGGAGATCCTCGAAGGCGAGGGCCGGATTGGCCACTCGGAGGAACGGATTCGACGGAATCGGGCGCAGCAGGTCGAGCGGCAGGATCCACGGCGAAGCGTCGTTGGGCTCGTAGATGTCCTGGGGCAGGACGTGGACCGAGTCATCACTCGCGACGAACACGCCGGGACCGATCGCGAGGAGGCGGTCGGAGCCGGCGGGCGGTGGGACCCAGAACTTGGCCCGACCGACCCCTCCCCGGTTGCCCTGAAAGGTGGTGGTGTCGCCCAGCAGCTGGCCGCCCGCGAGCGTGGCGAGTCCGATCTGGTCGACCCCGACTCCGAACACGGTGAGTTGCTGGCCGTACTTGACCTGGCGCGGCCGGATACTGTCGACCTCGAGAATGTCGGCGATCCGAAGCGGGGCGACCGCCGGCGCCGCCGCCTCGAACCCGATCGCGACCGCGGTGATCACGACCGGCTGGTCGGAAGCGCGGATCCCGGTCACCTCGGCCGCCCGATGGGCCGAAGCGGCGACGGTGGCATCGGCCGGGCGGGAACTCCGCCATTCCACCGCGACGTTAGGCGCCTCCACCGAGTCCCGGTCGCCGGTCCGCCGCCAGGCTCGGGCGGTGAGCGTCAACCGATTGCCCCGGATCAGCACCTGTCCGTCGCGATAGGCCTTGCCGCCGACCTCGAGCGTCAGGAAGACGGCGTCGTCCCGCTCGGTCGGCGGGTTGCACCCGACGGCGGAGAGCCCGATGGCCAGCAAGCCCACGGCGGCAGATCGAAGGACGGTCGGAGTCATCACGAGCCCAACCGGCAAATGCCATGCCCTATGCCAAGACGTTGCCCCGTCGAGGTTTAGCCGCTCTTGACCAAGGGGAAAAGGCACCCGGATCGGCAGAATCTTGCATCCTACCGGAGGGACCCGCAGCCGCGGAGGCGGGCCACCAGCCTAACGGGACATCGGCGCCAAACGAGGTGGCGAGCGATGGAACGAGGGGCCGTTACATCCGATGGCGGACGGCCCAGAGGTCGGGGAACAGGGGTTTGAACAACGAGGTCTTGAGAAAGTCCACCCCGGCCGAACCGCCGGTCCCTTGCTTGGCGCCGATGGTCCGCTCGACCAACTTGACGTGGCGGTAGCGCCACTCCTGGACCCCTTCGTCGAAATCGGTCATCAGCTCGAACAGGATCACCAGCTCCGGACTGCGCTGGTAGAACCGGAACAGCTCTTCCTGAACCGCCTCGTTAGGCATGGTCGGCTGGCGCACGTCCTTGGTCAACACCGCCTCGGGGATGGTGGCACCCCGGTCGGCGAGAAACCGATAGAACACGTCCACCAAGCTCGGCTGCTCCAGTCGCGCCATCGCCCGGGCCTTCCCCGCTTCAGCATCGGGAATCGGGTGGGTCACGCCAGGGCGCTTGTAGCCGAGGAAGAACTCGACCTCGCGGAACTGGTAGGACTGAAACCCGGACGCCGTATCGAGCCGGTTCCGAAACGAGGCGAACGACAGCGGGGTCATCGTCTCGAGAATGTCGAGCTGGCCGACCAGCGTCTTCATGATGGTCCGGGCCCGCTTGAAGGTGGCGATCGCGCCGAACAGGTCGTTGGCGGCGAAATCGCGGGCGATCTTGTCGAGCTCATGGAGCAGCTGCTTGAACCAGAGCTCGTAGGTCTGGTGGATGATGATAAAGAGGAGCTCATCGTGCTCCGCGGGGACCGACTCGGGCTTCTGCAGTTCCAGCAGTTGATCGAGTTTCAGGTAGGTCGCGTAGGTGATGGGCATCGTCGTCGGGATTAGAGGAGGAGCCAACCGAGCGCCGCCAGCAGCGCGACGCCGAGCCCGGCGCCGATGAGCCGGACCGCTCGCGCCTGGGCCTGCGCGCGGGCCCGCGCCTCGGCATAGGGGATCAGGGAGAACGCGATCATCGAATACAGGGGCACGAACGCCGCCGGGAAGAGGCGATGGAGCCACTGTTCGAACTTCTTCTTGACGAGGAACCACTTCGACGCCACGTGGTCGCGCATCTCGTTGAAGTTGGCCAGGGCCAGGTCGGCAATCGCCTCGGCGTTGGGTTTGCGCGCCGCCTGGTACCGAGCGAAGGCCGCCGCGAGGTCGTTCGGGGACCGGCGGATCTCCTCGAGCAGGCAGAGGCAGTCCTCGAACCCGGCGTTGGCGCCTTGGCCGTAAAACGGAACGATCGCGTGGGCCGCGTCGCCGGCCAAGGCCACCCGACGGTCCAGCACCCACGGGTAGGTGCGGACGGTGACCATCGAGCCAGTCGGGTTGGCGGCGAAGTCCTCGAGCAAGGTCGGCATGATCGCCAGGGCGTCGGGGAATTCGCGCTGGAAGAACGCCCGCACCGCCTCGGGCGAGTCCAGCTCGGCGAAGCTGTTCGGGCCGACCATCGGGAGATAGAGGGTGACGGTGAAGGTCGGGTCGAGGTTGGCCATCGCCATCATCATGAAGCGGCCCCGCGGCCAGATGTGCATCGCGTTGCGCTCGAGGGCCGCGGTCCCGTCGGGGCGCGCCGGGATGAACAACTCTTTGTAGCCGTGGGCGAGGTAGCTCTGGGAGAAATCCTGGTGCTCCCGCCGCTGCATCGCGGCTCGAACGGCCGAGTAGGCACCGTCGGTGCCGATGATGATGCCCCGGGTGGTTCGTTGGTTCGCCCCGGTGATCGCGTCGGCGTGGGTCACGGTTCCGGCGTCGACGTCGACGTCGACGCATCGGCGGCCGAACTCGAGCTCGACGTTCGGGGTCGCGCCGGCGGCCTTCACCAGAGCCAGGTTGAGCTCTCCTCGCGAGAACGAGTTGATGGCCTGGGTCCCGACCCCGTAGCGCTGATACCCCAGCGGGCCCGTCACCGGGTGAATCATCCGGCCGTACAGCGGCACCCCGAGCGCCAGGAGCTCGTCGGCCAGATCGAGTTGGGCCAGAGCGTTCAAGCCCCGCGCGGAGATCGCCAGGTTGATGCTCCGCCCGGCGGCCATATCGCCGCGCCGGGGATCGCCGCGGCGCTCCAGCACGGTGACGGGAAATCCCTCGCGGCCCAGCAGCGCCGCAAGCATCGACCCGACCAACCCGGCCCCGACGACGATGATTCGCGGTCGCTGCTCGCTCACCCCACCACTCCTCGGAGCACTTGCCCGGCCCGCCAGACGTCGTGGAAGCTGTTGTAGAGCGGCGTCGGCGACAGCCGAATGACGTCCGGTTGGCGGAAGTCACCGAGGACCCGAGCGGCGCGAAGCCGATCGAAGAGGGCGCGGGCCCCCTCGCGCACGTGGAGCGAGAGCTGGCACCCGCGGGCCTCCGGATCGCGAGGGGTGAGGATCTCGATCTTCCCGCCGCAGGTGGTGTCGATGAGATACTCGAGGTACCCGGTCAATCGCCGCGATTTCCGCCGCAAGGCCGGCATCCCCGCTCGGTCGAACTGCTCCAGCGAGGCGAGGAGCGGCGTCATCGATAACAACGGCGGGTTGCTGAGCTGCCAGCCATCGGCCCCCTCGCGGGGTACGAACGTCTCGTTCAGATGGAGGCGGAACCGGGTGGCCGGGTCGTTGCCCCACCAACCGGCATACCGGGGGAGCGTCAGGTTCTTGCCATGCCGCTCGTGGACATAGCAGCCCGCGACCGCCCCCGACCCGGCGTTGAGGTACTTGTAGGAGCACCAGGCCGCGAAGTCGACGTCCCAGTCGTGAAGCCGCATCTCGATGTTGCCGGCCGCATGGGCCAGATCGAATCCGGCGATCGCGCCGGCACGATGGGCCGCGGCGGTGATCCGGGCAAGGTCGAAGCTCTGCCCACTGTAGTACTGGACGCCGGGCAACATCACCACCGCGATCTCGGCGCCCTGCTCGGTGAGGATCCGCTCAATCGTCTCGGTCGCGATGGTCTGACCACCCCGATCCGGGGGTACGATGATCATCGTGTCGGACGGGTCGTATCCCCGGGAGGCCAGATGGCTGGCCACCGCGTAGGTGTCCGACGGGAACGCGGCCTGCTCGATCAGGATCTTGCGGCGGCGGCCCTCGGGCCGATAGAAGGTCACCAGCATCAGGTGCAGGTTGACCGTGAGCGCGTTCATCATCACGACCTCGCCCGGTCGCGCCCCCACCAAACGAGCCCCGGTCTCCCGAAACTGCTCGTGATAGGAGAACCATGGCCGGCGCGCCTGCATGTGGCCTTCCACGCCAAGCCGGGCCCAATCGTCGAGCTCTTCGGTGAGCAGCGCGCGGACCCGTTTGGGCATCAGGCCCAGCGAGTTGCCGCAGAGGTAGACGAGCGGCTCACCATCGCGGTCGGTCGGAAACTCGAACTCCGAGCGGAACGGCGCCAACGGATCGGCCTCATCGGCGGCGCGAGCCCAGGCCTCGGTGGGTTGGCACTGATCGAGATCGGTCATAGAAAGGCGGTCAGGGGACGGTTGAGGAATTCGAGCGCGGTGCGGTAGAACAACCAGGCCCGCTCGTCTGGAGAGAGGTCGGGCATCGCGTCGATCATCGCGCCGGGCGGGCTTTCGCCCAACGGGAACGGGTAGTCGCTGCCCAAGGCGACTCGATTGGCCCCGAACATCCGAATGATCCAGCGGAGCAGGTCCGGGTCGTGGGTCAGCGAGTCGACATAGAAGCGACCCAGATATTTCGATGGTGGGTGAGGATTGTCGACGGCGACCAAGTCGGGGCGGGCGTGAAAGCCGTGGTCGAGGCGCCCGAGAATGCCCGGGAAGCTGCCGCCGCCGTGCGCGAAGCAGATCCGCAAGCTCGGCAATCGCTCGAGCACGCCACCGAACAGCAGCGAGGCGATCGCCAGGGCCGACTCGGTCGGCATCCCGACCAGCCAGGGCAGCCAGTACCGCTGCATCCGCTCGGGCGCGAGCATCTCCCAGGGGTGCACGAAGATCGCCGCCCCGAGCTCGGCCGCCCGGGCGAAGATGGGAAACAGCTCGGGCGCGTCGAGGTTCCACTCGCTGACGTGGGTCCCGATCTGGACGCCCGCCAGCTTGAGATCGACGACGCACCGCTCCAGCTCCTTGACCGCCAGGTCCGGCGCCTGCATCGGGAGGGTGCCGAGCCCGACGAATCGCTTCGGATTGGTGGCGACCACCCAGGCGAGATGATCGTTGAGCAGCCGGGAGAGGTCGTCGGCATCGGGCGGCTTGGCCCAGTAGCTGAACATCACCGGCACCGTGCTCAGCACCTGGACGTGAATCCCGTCGCGGTTGCACTCGTCGATCCGGCGGGCCGGATCCCAGCAGTTATCGCCGATCTCCCGAAAGAACCGGCCGTCGACCACCATCCGGGCGCGACTGGGGGCGAGGTGCTCCAACTCGACGAAGCCGCCGTACCCGTATCGATCCCGCAGGTTCGGCCAGGATTCCGGGAGGATGTGAGTGTGGAGATCGATGCGAAGGTCGTTCGGAGAGGGGGTGAGCGGAGGCGCTGGCGGTTGGGCCCGCGCCTCGTCCCACCCGCTGCCCGGGGAGGAACTCACTTCTGGGGGGGGCGCGCCGGCACGGCCATCACGGTGCCGCACTTCGCGCAGGTGCGCTTCTTCTCGTCGGCGTAGAAGTCTTCGATGATCGGCCGGAGCTGCTTGCCGAGGTCCTCGAGCTCGAAGCTGGAATCGTAGAGCACTTCCCCGCACTTCTCACAGAACCAGCGGAGGTGGTCCCGCTCGCCGTCCTGGCGCTGGCGCTCGATCACCAGCCCGACGGTGTTGGCTGGCCGTTGGGGCGAATGCGGAATCCCGGCCGGGAGGAGGAACATCTCCCCTTCCCGAATCGGGACCTCGCGGACCTTGCCGTCCTCGATGATCCGCACCACGATGTCGCCCTCGACCTGATAGAAGAACTCTTCCCCGTCCTCGACGTGAAAGTCCTTCCGCTGGTTCGGCCCGCCGACCGCCATCACCAGGAATTCGGCGTCCTGCCAAATCATCTTGTTACCGACCGGCGGCTTGAGGAGGTCGCGGTGTTCGTCGACCCACTTCTTGAGATTGATGGGGGGCATCACTGGCATAGATCGGCTCCGCTGAGATAGCATCGACCCGCACCCCGGGCAATCAAACTCGCTCCGAGGCCCTTGGCAACACGAGGCAACCGCGCCTAGCGCCGAGCCCGGAGGTAGCGGCCCGTCGCCTTACCGGTCAGTTCCCCGCCCCGGAGAACGAACTCGCCGTTGACGAGGACGTCGCGCACGCCCACGGCCATCTTGCTCGGCTCGCTCCAGGTGGAGCGATCGGCGATGGTCCGGGAGTCGAAGATCACCAGGTCGGCGGCTTGGCCCTCCTGAATCCGACCCCGATCGCGAAGGCCGCTCCAGTCGGCCGGCAACGAGGTCATCTTGCGGACGGCCTCCTCGAGCGTGAACAGCTTCACCTCCCGGACGTAGTGGCCGAGCACCCGCGGGAAGGTGCCGGTCGACCGGGGGTGGCCCATCGTCGACGTCTTGGCGTCGACGTAGCCTCCGTCGCTCGCGATCATGTTCCAGGGTTGGACCATCAAGGCCCGGACGTCGGCTTCCTTGATCGCGCCAAGGGTGATCCCGATCGGCTGAGCGGCGGCGAGTAGCAACTCGGCGACGAGGTCAAAGCGATCGAGTTTCCGTTGGTCGGCCAGCTCGGAGAGATACTTCCCCACCAACGCCGGCTGCTCCGGGCTGGTGGTGACCCGCATGCTGGTGTAGCCGGTGGCCTTGAGCCAGGAGAACCCGCCGTCGATGCCATTCTCGCTCGACTCCTTGATCCGGGCCCTGGTGCTTGGATCGCGAAGCGCCGCCTTGAGATCGAACCCGGCCTGGCCCCGAAGGGCCTTGGGCAGGACGATGATGTCGTCGAGGTCCGCGGTCGCGGCGCCGTCGTAAGGGTATTGATCGGTGACCGCGTCGAGGCCTTTGAGCCGCGCCGCGTTGACCATGGCGATCACGTCCCAGATCTTGCCCGCGTTCTCGAGCCCCACGGCCTTTTCATGACCGATCTTCGGGGCGATGCCGGCTCGTTCACCGATCTCGAGACACTCCTGGTCCGACCAGAGGAACCGTTTGACCGGGTCGCGGACGTGCGAGTCGTAGATGCCGCGGTAGGGGGCCACCACCTTGGCGAGCTCGACCAGCTCATCGGTGTTGCTGAACATGCCGGGTTCGTACATCAGGCCGCTCGACAAGCCGACCGCGCCGAGCTCCATCCCCTCCTTGACCATCGCCTTCATCTTGGCGAGTTCATCGGGAGTCGGGGGCCGCTGCGCGTTGCCCATCGCGGTGCGGCGGACCCCGTTGTGGCCGACGTAGAGAGCGACGTTGGTTCCCGCTCCGTTGGCGCCGACGGCCTCGATGACCCGCTTCATCATCTCCGGGGCGTAGCCGCCATCCGGACCCCCGAGCACCGTGGTGACGCCCTGCCTCACGACCCCTTCGTTCCAGCGGCGCTCGGCGCCGATGATCGCGTCGACGGTGTGGGAATGCACGTCGACGAACCCCGGCGCGAGGGTCAGCCCCGTCGCGAGGACCCGCTGGCGCGCCGGCGTGCGGCGTAAGGCACCGGGCGGCGCGACCCGAACGATCCACCCCCCGCGCACCCCGACCTCCCCGAGGAACCCGGCCCGACCAGTCCCGTCGATGATCCGGGCCCCGGCGATGACGACGTCCAGCGACTCCGCCGGCGCGGCGACTCGTTGCTGGGCGACCCCGCCGGTCGCGAGAGCGAGCCCCAGCATCCCCAACATCCCGTAACGGCTCATCCGGCCCTCCCGATCACGCGGTGAAATTCAGTCTGGTCGATCGCGGCCTCGGTGCACAACACCAGCGCGACCGTCGTGGGCCCGACCCCGAGATGTTCCTTGAGCGGGGCGCAGCGGGGATCCGTGGTCAGGGCGAGCAATCCGCCGGTCGCCGCCGCGCCGGAGTTGCCCGCTTCGATCGACGGATCGCCGGCCGGTGGCCGGTACAAGCGGCGAACCGCGTCGATCGCTGACTGGTCCTCGATCGCCAGGATCGCGTCCACCCCGCGGCGAATGTTCGGCCACGACGGCCAGGAGACCTCGGCGCAGTTGAGGCAGGCCAGCGTGGTATTCCGATCGCCCGCGGACACGGCTGGCACGCCGCCCGGCGCCGCGAGCGAGGCGGCGAGGCAATCGCCCGCCTCGGGCTCGACCCCGACGATCGTCGGGGGTGCCGAGAGGGCCCGGAAATGATCGACCCCGGCCTGAAGAATGCCGCCGACGCCACCGGGAACCAGCACCAGGTCGGGCCGCGGCCATCCGCCGGCCGCGAGCTGCTCGTCGATCTCCAGAAAGATGGTCGCGTACCCTTCCACCACCAGCGGCGGAATCTCCAGATATCCCTCATAGCCGACGTCGGAGATGATCTGCCAACCTCGCTCTTTGCTCTCCCGGTCACAGCGGCGCACCGCATCCTCGTAGTTGCCGTCGACCAGAACCACGGTGGCGCCCTCGTTGCGGATGTTGGCGATCCGCTCCGGCGCGGCGTGGGCCGGGAGGAAGATGACGCAGGGCACTCCCATCAAACGCGCCGCCCAGGCGACTGCTCGACCGTGATTGCCCTCGCTCGCGGTCGAGACCGTGGTGAAGGTACCAGGCCGGGTCGCGAGCAACCGGTGCAGGGCCCACGAGCCGCCCAGGCCCTTGAACGCCGACAGCCCGAAACGGGTCCCTTCGTACTTGAGATAGAGGTCCGCGATGCCCAGCCGCCGGGCCAGCCCGGTCATCCGGAACAGAGGGGTCGGAGCGTATCCAGGCAGGGTGCGGTGGAAGTCGCGGACCGGCTTGCGGGACGGCAGCGGGAACGGGCCCGCCTCCCGATAGGGATTGATCACAAACCGCATCGGCACACCCGGTCGGCTCGGAGGAGAAAGCGGCCGAATTGTATCCGGAAGCGGGCCCTCGGGTAAGCCAGCCGGATCATCCTCGAGCCCGACCGGCCGACCGCCGGATCGGAGGCCTCCTGACCCCAGCGCCGAGGGGCGATCAGTCGCGTCGCAACGAGGTGGCCGGGTCGACTCGCCCGGCTCGCCATGCCGGAATCGCGCTCGCCACGAACGCGACCGCCAGGGCCACGGTCGCCATGGCGACCAGGGTCGTCGGATCGTTGGGCGCGATGCCCCACACCTGGGCCGCCAACCAGCGACGAGCGGCCAACGCCCCGAGCACCCCGAACGCGGCCCCGGCGGCCGCGAGCGCGACGCCCTGCCCCGCGATCAGCCGGAGCACGTCGGCCCGTTCGGCGCCAAGGGCGAGGCGAATGCCGATCTCGGGCAGCCGCTGGGAGACGAGGAAGCTCAGAACCCCGTACAACCCGACGGCGGCCAACAGCATCGCGATCCCGGCGAAGGCGGCGGTCGCGCCGAGGATGAAACGCCGGGTGGCCAAGGTGCCGGAGCGGAGTTGATCGAACGACTCGAACGTACTCACGACGACCGCCGGATCGACTCGGGCGAAGGCGGCCTGCACCAAGCCGGCGGACACCGATGCCCCGGGGTCGGCGTGCACGACGAAGGTGACCGAACCGAAATAGCGCTGGGCCAGCGGTAAGTAGTACTCGGGGACTGGCCGATCATCGTGGCCGGTAAACCGAGTGTCGCCGACGACGCCGACCACCTCGATCCGCGCCAATGACGAATCCCGTCGCCGGAGGAGAATCGCCCGACCGATCGGATCACCGCCGGGCCAGTACCGCCGAGCCAGGGTCTGGCCCACCACCGCGACGGCCCGGGTATCGAGGCGATCACCGGCATCGAGCAGGCGGCCCGCCACGAGCGGAATCCCGAGCGCCGCGAAATATCCGGGCGAAACGATCGAGAGCCGGCCGGTCGGCTCCTGCCCCGGCGCCGGAGCGGCCTCGCCGTCGATCAGAAATGGAGGGTCCATCTCCGAACCGACCGCCGAGAGGGGCACCGCGTTGGCGGTGGCAACCTGCCTAACACCGGGGATGGCCGACAACTCGACCACCACTTGGTCGGCATAGCGGGCCAGCCGCTCCGGAGTCTGATACCGATCCCAGACGTGGACCGTCGCCAGCACCCGATCGTCAGTGCGGTAGCCGAGCGCCTGATCGGTCAGCTTGAGGAAGCTTTTCCCCAACAACCCGGCGGCGACCAGCAAGACCACCGCGAGCGCCACCTCGAAGACGGCCAGGGCCCGCCCGGTCTTCCCGGCGGCGCGATGGCCACCGACTCGACTCCGGAACACCTCGGTATCGGCCGTGGTGGTGGCCGCCCGGGCCGGGAGAACCGCGCACGCCAGGGCGGTGAGGAACCCGAGCCCGATCAGGAACCCCGCGGCCCGAGCGTCGAGCGCGATCGCGGCGACCCGAGGCAGATCGTCCGGGGCCATCCGAACCGCGAGGGCCGTGCCTCCGAGCGCCACCAGCCAGCCGAGGAGGGAGGCGATCGCTGCTATGCCGAGTCCCTCGACGACCGCCAGCCGCACCAATTGGGTCCGGCCGGCACCGAGAGCCAAGCGTACCGCGAACTCCCCGCGCCGGTAGACGGCCCGGGTCATCAAGACACCGGCAACGTTGACGCAGGCCACCAGCATGACCAGACCGACCGCCACCAGCATCAAGACCAGTCCACCGCGGACCTTGCCAGCGATGTCGTCCGCCACGCTCACCAACCGGCCGACGACGTTGGCGTTTGGTCTCGGATACTCGAGCGCGAGTGCCCGGGTGACCTGTTCGAACTCCGAGCGGGCCGTCGCGAGCGATGCGCCGCGGGCCAGCCGCCCGACCACCCGGTAATAGGTCTGGGCCCGGGCTTCGCGATCCTCCGGGTCGAAGACCTTCGGGACGTAGAGGTCGCGCCGATCCGGATAGTCGATGTCCGGCGGCAACACCCCGACGATCTCGTGGCGATCGCCGTCGAGATCGATGAACCGACCGACCGCGCCGGGGTCTCCCCCGAACCGATCGAGCCATACCGCGCGACTGACGATCGCCACCCGGTTCCGTCCGGCGGTGAACTCGTCGGAACGAAAATCTCTGCCTAACGCGAGGTCGACCCCGAGGGCACGAAAATATCCGTCGGTCACCAGAAACGCCGACAAGTTGGTGAGTTGGCCGTCGTTCGCCAGCGTCATCCCGTAGGGCTGGGCGGCGGCCAGATCCACCTGGGTCAACCGCTCGCGCCAATCGAGGAAGTTGCCCGGGGACGGGCGTTCGAGGATCCCCTTCCGGGTCTCTTCCTGGTACACCGCGACCACCCGCTCGGCATCGCGATAGGGGAGAGTCTTGAAGAGCACCCCGTCGACCACCGAAAAGACCGCGGCCGCGGCGCCGATGGCCACCGCCAGCGTGCCGATGGCGACCAGGATCGGGCCCGGTGCTCGCTGCCACCCTCGCCAGGCCACCACGGCGTCGCCTCGCAGGTCGAGCAGCCGATCGCGCCAGCGACGGGCCCGCTCCGCCTCGTGGTCTCGCGATCGGCAGTAGCGCCGGGTCGCGTCGAGGTCGCCGAATTCCCGCTCCGCCGCCGCCCGCGCCGCCGGCGGCGAGAGGCCCTCGCGGACCAGCTCGGCCGCCCGCAGCTCGAGATGGAAATCGAGCTCTTCATCGACCTCCGCGGCGATCTGGGGCCGCGATCGCCAGGGCCACCGAAACCGGCCCGCCATCAGACCGCCGCGCTCTTGGCGTCGAGCACGTCGAACAGCGCCGCCAGATACCGGCGGAGATCCTTGGTCCGCGCCCGGAGTTCCTCGCGACCCGCGGCGGTGAGGGTGTAGAACTTGGCCCGCCGGTTGTTGTCCGAGGAACCCCAGTCGCTCGCCAGCCATCCCCGCCGCTCGAGCCGGTGGAGCGCCTGATAGAGCGCCGCGTCCTGGAGACCTAACGCTCCGTCGGTCCGGGCCCGGATCCATCGGGAGATCCCGAATCCGTGGAGCGGCCCCCAGCTGGTGGCTTTGAGAATGAGGACATCGACGGTGCCCTGCAGCAGGTCCAGCGACGAGTCGGCCACGACCCCTCCCCCCACACGTGATGAGGGGAAGGTACCATTCCTCCCCTCACCTGACAAGGGATCGCGGTTACCGCTCGACCAGACTCCGCAACAGGTCGCGGTTCTCTTCCCCGCCCGACTGCGACAGCCACCGGACCGCGGCGCGACGGAGCTGGGGATCGGTGTCGCGCTCGGCCACCGAGCGAATCGTCTCGGTGGCGACCCGGTCGGCGATCCGGCCGAGCGCCTCCAGCAACGCGAGCCGAACCGGCCGGCCGCTCTCTCGCTGATAGAGCCGGGTCAGTTCCGCCGAGCGGGTCCCCGCCCGCTCTGCGGCGCGAACCGCGCGGGCCCGGTCGCCAGTGTCGCGGGTGGTATCGCTGACCACCGAGACCAGCCACTGGGCATTCTCCGGCCCCCCGGCCTCGCCCAGCGCGTCGAGCGCGGCATGACGCGCGGACTCGGGAACGAGGGTGGGCCAGAGCCGGCGAAGAAGGGCCAGATCGTCGGGCACCGCATCGCGGTTGCCGAGGGCCCGGATCGCCTCGGCCCGCGGAGCGGCCGGGGTGGAGGGATCGCCCGCGAGCGCCCGGATGGCGGTTCGGGCCGTCGGACCCGCCTGCCGGGCCAGCGACTGGATCGCGGCCCGGGCGATCGCTGGCTCCGCTTGGGCGGCGAGCACTTTCAACCGGGGTACCGCAGCGTCGCCGGCCCGCCCCAACGCCGAGACCGCGCGGGTCCGGACCGACTCGGGCACCTCCCGGTCTCCGCCGAGGTCGCCTAACGACTGGGCGAGGCTCCCCGTCCCGCCCGACCGGGCCAGCGCCCGACCCAGCCAGCCGGCGGCCGCTTCGCGAAGACCCCGGGAGTGACCCGCGCCGCGAGCCAACCCGAGCAAGGGGGTCCCGAGATCGACACTGTCGGCGAGGACCGCGGCCAGAACCGCCTCCCGACCGACCCGCCCGTCCTGCTCGGCCGCGATGGCCAGCCAGGCTCGTGCCGCCCCGGCGGCCGAAACCAGGCCGAGGTCGGTGCCGCTCGGGCGACCCGAGCCAAAGACCCGTATCGTGGTGGCCTTGCCGGCCGCACGGGTCACCGTGACCGTGGCCACCCGTTCGTCGCAGGCACCACTCTGAAAGCCATCCGAATAGCTCACCCAGCCGCCGTCGCCCGACTCCGCCGAGGAGCCGATCCTGAGCGACGTTTCGGTCAGGCAGACGTCGGCGGCGACCGCGTAGCGGACCTGATAGATCCCATCCGGACCGGTTTCGATCAGCTTGCGAACGTCGGGCCCCTGGAGGGTCACCCCGGAAAGAACGAAGGCCAGCAAGAAAGCGCGCATCTCACTGCTCCACGAGTTCGAGGAGGAGCTTGGTCGCTCGGGGGTCGTTCTTCCGGGTCAAGGCCACGATCGCCTCCCGCCGAATCGACGGATCGGTACCGCGCTTGGCGATCTCCACCAGCTTGTCGGTGGCCGCCGGCTCGTCGCGGGAACCGAGAATCCCCACCAGCATCGAGCGTGATTCCCGCTCGCTCATCGCATCGTAGAGCTTGATCACCTCGACGATCGCGATGTCCGACCGGCGGAGGGACGCGAGCAAGGCACTGCGGTCGCGAGATTCGGTGTTGGGGTTCCGCAGCAAGCCAAGCACCCAGCCGTCGCGGGCGGCATCGGCGGCGGTGGTCATCGCCTCGACGATCGCCCGGCGAACCACCGGAGAGGGGGTTCGGTCGTAGAGACCCTTGAGGTACGACGCGTCCGCGTCCGCGAGTCGGAAGTTCGATTGACCCTTGACGGATCGGGTCATTTCGGCGACTGCCGGTGATTCTCCGGGGCGGGGCGGCGCCACGGTGACCGTCACCTTCTGCCGCCGAACCAGACTCCGAATCGCGTCGGCCCGGACCTTCTCGGACACGTCGTTGCGCTCGATGACCCGCCGGATCAGGACGTTGACGTTGGCGTCGCCGTCGGCGACGCGGGAAAGCGCCAAGAGCGACGCCCGGAGCACCTGATCGTCGGTGACCTGGTCGAGGAGCGGACCGATCAGGGCAACCCCCGCCCCGCCGGGCTGCTGTGCCAACCCGCCGATCGCCTCACCGCGCACCTCGGGGCTCGGGTCGTTGGCCGCGATGTCCGCCAATAGGGCGCGGGCCCCGGCGCCTCCGATCCGATTGAGGTGACCGACCGACCGCCGACGGAGCGCCACCGAACATTCGTCCTTCTTGGCCACCACCCGTCGCAGCACGTCGAGATTCGAGTTCGGGTCCGCTTGAAGCAGCGCGGACAGCGCCTCGGCTTTGATGTCGGTGTCTTCCCGATCGCAGCCGGATTCGACCCCGGCACTCTCTCGCAACCGGCGAGCCGCCGAGGCATCCCCGCGGGCCGCCAGCGCCCCGGAGACCCGAGTCGCGAGCGAGCGGACTTCCGACTCGTCGGCCAACCTGGTCGATTGCTGTCGCAGGGAAACGAGGAGCTCGTCGGCCGCGCGAAGGTCGGCATCGCTGCCGGCCCGGTAGAGGGCAAACGCCTGCCAGTACATCGCCGGTGCCGCGTACCGGGATTCGGCGTTCTTCTGGCGAAAGTCGCGGAACAGATCGGCCGAGCGGCGATACTCGCCCCGGTTGAGCAGCTCGCGCGCCTGTTGGTAGAGGCTGTCTCGCGGCTCTTGCCAGCCGCCGAGGGCCCAGGCCCCATGGCCGACACCCCCCACCGACAGTTTGCCAGGAAGGAGCGGAGCCCATGCCGCGACCGGAGGCGTCGGCTCCGTGGTCGGGACCTGGGACGGGGCGGATGTCGCCACGGTCACGGCGAGCGCGCCAGCCAGACTCATCACCATGGATCGCATCATTGATCTCCTCGAGAAATGGCGATGACTCGGGAGAGCCGCGGCATCACGGCACGCTCGGTCAGGGCCTGATTGACGAGCCGGACATCGCCGTCATCGAGTTGCGCGGAAAAGGGAACCATCTGGGCCAGGACCAGCTCGAGATCCTCGAGAAGCGACCGGAGCGCGGGGTCGGTGACCCGAGTATCGAGCACCATCCGGGTGGTCGACAACAGTTGTCGAGCCCGTTCCTGCATGGCGGGCGTCAACACCGCCGGGTCGTCGCCGGCCAGCGGGGTGAGTAGCGCCGCGGCATCGGCGAGGTACTCGTCGCCGGCCGAGAGCTCGCCGACGGCCACGCCGGATCCGAGCGAGGCAGGCCCCTCGTGGGGTCCCGAGCGCCCCACCGAGTAGCCGATCCCGACGCCGAGGAGCAGAGTGGCTGCCAACGCGAGCGGGCGGCCGAACCAGACGGGGAACCGCCGCGCCCTGGGGCCCCAAACGACTCGGTTCTCGATGGCCGCCCACATCCGGTCGGTGGGCGCTGCCGGCGGCGGATCCTGGCCTCTCATCGACGGTAACAGATCCTCAATGTCTTGGTCCTTCATGCTTTCTCCTCTGCCCCAGGCGCAAACACGGTCAGGGCTTCCCGGAGCTGGGCCCGGGCTCTTGCCAATCGTGACTTACAGGTTCCCTCGGGCACGCCGAGCACCTCGGCCATCTCGGCATGGGACATCCCCTCGACGTCGAACAACAGCACCGGTACCCGATACAGCTCCGGCAACGCCGCGATGGCGGCTCCGAGGCGCTCCCGAAGGTCCGGCTCCCCTTCACTCCCTTGGACCACATGCTCGGCCGCGTCCTCGAGTGCCACCTCGCGCTGGGCCAACCGTCGCTCGCTCCGCAACCGATTGAGCGCCAGGGAAACGGTGACCCGGTAGATCCAGGTCGACAGCTGGGACTCCTGCCGAAAGCCATCGAGCCGCTCGAACACCTTCACGAAGGTGTCCTGGGTCACCTCTTCGGCGGCGGTCGAGTCTCTGGTGAGGCGAAAGGCCAGGCGGTAGGTGCGGTGGACATGGGCGTCATAGAGCGCCCGGGCGGCTCGGCGGTCGCCCGTGAGGACCTGCGCGATCAGCGCTCGCTCCTCCCCTCGGTCCATCCCCAACTCCAGGCTCGACAGTGGTTGGACACCGGTACCGGGGGATCGGTTCACTGCGGATTTCAGGGCGAGTCGGCCGGGATCGATCGCGCCGATCCCGGACGCCGCGACCGCCGGGACGGATCTAGTGGCGGAGCCCGCCGATTTCGAGCACCGTTCCGATCCCTTGGGCCGCCGCCCGCCGGGTCACCAGGTGGGCGGAGGCGAGATCTTCGATGGCAAGGCCCAGCGATTTGAACAGGGTGAGGTCCCGAGGCGAGGTCCGACCTGGCACCTTGCCCTCGATGACGTCGCCGAGCTCGCCGATCAGATGCTCGTCGCCGTAACGACCCTCCGCCTTGGGGAGGAGGAAGTCGCCGCTTTCCGCCAGCAACGACTCCCGGCGGTCGCAGTACACCCGGGAGGCCGCGACGGTGTCGCTGTCGGCCTCGCGGGCCGCCGCGAGGCTCGCCCCCACCAGGTTGATATGGGCCCCATCGGCCACCCACCGGCGCTCGAGGATCGGTTGTTTGGCCCCGGTGACCGTGCAGATGATGTCGGCGCCTACCACGGCCGCCTCGGGTGAGGCGCAGACGTCGATCGGGCCGGCGAAGCGCTTCGCGGCCTCGGCGCGGAAGGCGTCGGCGTTGGCGCGGCTTCGGCTCCAGACTCGAACTCGGCGAAGCGGGCGAGCCACGGCTACGGCATCGAGGTGGGTATGCGCTTGGACGCCGCTGCCGAGGATCGCCAGGTCGCCGGCGTCGGGCATCGCCAGCACCCGGGTCGCCACGCCGCTGACCGCGGCGGTCCGGATCGCGGTGATCGAGCTCGCGTCGAGAATCGCCTCGAGCGACCCGTGCTTGGCCTCGAACAAGAGGACGACCCCCTGATGCGAGTCGTACTTGGTGCCTTCGTTGCCCGGAATGACCGTGATCGCCTTGAGACCGATCGCGTCGGGCGGATTCAGATAGGACGGCATCGACCCGAAAATCCCCCGCCCCTCCGGCAATCGCAACATGGTGCGAAGCGGCATGATGGCCCCGCCACGCGACAGCGTCGCGAGCGTCTCCGCCATCAGGTCGACGCAGTCGGCCATCGGGAGGAGTTGGGTGACTTGTTGTTGGTTGAGTATTCGAACCGGCATCGGAAGGCGTCCTCGACGGGGAGGACGCCAATCTAGCGCGGGGACCCGCCGTTGACGACCGCTACTCTGCTACTCGGCGATGACCGGCGCGTCGCCCTGACGGGTCCAGCGGACGTTGGGCTGATTGACCAGCCGAAGCTCCGGACTGGGGCTTTCCCGGTACGCCAGGGAGAGCGTCGCCGGCTTGCCATCCGTCTGGTAGTCGACCGACAAGAACAGGGTGTCGGCCACCCGCCGGCCCTTGACCTTGGTGATCGAGTGAATCGAAAACTGATTGACGCTCTGACCGTTCTGGAACGCGACGGACCGCGGATTGATCCAGAAGTTGCGCCCTTTGTATTTGCCATCGGATGTCGCCCACGTTCCCGCCACCGGTTCCGGAAGAGGAATGCCGGAGAACTTCTCGTAGGCCGTCCACGCCACCGCCGCGACGGCGATGGGAGCCAGAATCTTGAGGATCTGGCGGACCGGGATCTTGACCTTCTTGGCTTCGATCGCGGCCGCCTCGGCGAGCAATTCCTTCCGCTCCGCCACCCGATCGCGGCGGGACAGCCGGAAGACCACCCCGACCCCCACCAGATAGTCGCGGAGCCGCATCGGCGTGTTGAGGTTGCCATCGGCCACGCCGGAAACGTAGCTGGACGGCGAGGCGTCCTCGTTGGCCGCCGGCGCGACCGGCTGGCCAACGACGGGTTTCTCGGGCGTCACCTGGGTGCTCATGGGGTCTAGTACCTCGATCCGCGCCCGATGAAGCCGCCATCGTTGGCCCGGAGCACGTCATCGAGGCTCGCCCCCGACGTGAGCGAGAGGGCCGAGGCGCCATCGGGACCGTTGCTGTAGACGTCGAAGTCGGTATTGAGGTCGATCCCGAACGCGTCTTGTCTGGGGGTGCCCCCGAAGGCGAAGACCACGTAGACATAGGGACGGCCCCACGGGTCGAGCATGCCGGCCCGGTCGATGTCCCCGAGGGTTGCCGGCAACGATTGGGCGGACGCGGAGTAGCCTTGAATGTCGTTGGAGAGTGCTCGCAGGTCGCCGATGGCTCGGGCGGTCTTGGCCTGGTCGATTGTGTACTTCGTCCGAGCGATGCCAAACGACGCCAGGATGCCAGCCACGACCATCACGGTCAACAACTCGATAAGGGTGAACCCTGCCCGGCCCCGGGCGGGGCTCCGCCCGGTCATTGGCGCGGGTTCGTCATTGAGCACGTCAGCCATGGATCGCCTCATTTCCCGAGGCTCCCAGAAGCAAGCTTGGGGCCCGCCCGCCAATCGATTGACGATCAAAGACTTACCGTATTCAGTCCGGCTGCGACCCACGCGTTCCACTGTGCAGGAATATGCTTCAGCCTGCAGCCGTCTGCACACCCGGACCCCTCGCGTCAGCCGATACCCAGGGTGGCCATGGCGTCTGCCACTTTGGTCTTGATGGCGTTGGCCTGGCTCAAGGCGTCGGCCAAATTGCCGCCGGCGAAGGCTTGGGTCGCGGTGGCCCACGCCGCCTCCCAACCCCCGGCTTCCGCCTTGAGGGCGGTGAACTTGGTCTCGTTGACGGTGGGGGGCAGGCGCCGCATGGCCCCCAGCTCGGCGATCTTCGCGGTGACGGCGCCGAGTTGCTTGGGCAGGTCGGCCGCGATGGCGTTGAAGCTGTTGGTGAGCTGCTCCTTGCGGGTCGCGATGCCGGATTCGAGGTCGCGCGCCATCGCCGTGGCGGAACGGGCCCCCATCAACGCGGCCCGGTGATTGCCGGCGGCGATGTGCCCCTTCATCGCGGCGATACTGTCGGTCACCGCTTTGAGCTCGACGGGGGACACCTTGGCGGCTTCGGCTTGGACGGACGCGACCGCCTTCTCCGCAGCGGCCACCGCACTTTCAGCCGACCCTTTGGCACACCCAGCGGTCGACACCAGCAGCAGTCCGGCCGCGACGATTCCGATCGGGTTCCGCATCTCGCCCCCTAAACATTGGATGAACCGGCCGACTGACCGGATTGTTAAAGTGGCGCCCGGGGGGCCCTTTGGCAATGTTCGGGCGTCGGAAGACGAATCAGTCCGACCGGAGGGATTCTACCGGATCGACCCGCCCAGCCCGCCACCCCGGGCGAGGGGGCCGCGAGCGCTGGCTTCATCCCCCGCCCCACCACCTCGCCCATGACCCGACTTGGCGCCTCGCCAAACGCAAGTCGTGACGTTCTCATCAGGATTCAGCGTCCGGAACGCCAGGCTCGACGCCGTGGAGCAGCCAGCCCGCCCCGAGGCGGCCCGGCCCAAAAAGCGCCGGTCCCGTTTGCTGCGCCGGACGTAGTCGGCGAGACGACGACAAAAGGCGAGCCCTGCCACCTCGGCAGCACCAGGGGAACTCGACAAGGCGGCACTCCCGGCGCCAGATTACCGGTTCACGCGGACCGCCTCTGCGCCCCGCGCACCCTCCGAGGGCGGATGCCCGAATCCACCGAGACGAAGGCCCCCGATCCGGCGATCGAGGCTATTCGCCAAGCGCTCGAACCCCGCTTCAGGGACGTCGAGGCGCTCGGTTCGGGTGCCTCCTCGCTGGTGTTTCGAGCCGTCGACCGGAGCACTGGCCTCGCGGTTGCCGTCAAGGTCTTGCGCCCGCAGTTCGCGGCCGCGCTTGGGGCGAGCAGGTTCACCCGGGAAATCGGCGTCGCCGGTCGGCTCCAACACCCCAACATCGTACCCCTGATCGACAGCGGCCTGGCCGGGAGCTTCCACTTCTACGTCATGCCGTTGGTGGTTGGTGAGACCCTCCGCGAACGATTGACCCGCCAAGGGGCGTTGCCGGTCGAGGAAGCGGTCCACCTTGCGGTAGAGGTCGCCCGCGGGCTTCAGTTCGCGCACGATCAGGGCGTTCTTCATCGTGACGTCAAGCCGGGCAACATCCTACTCGGAGCGGATCTCGTTGCGTTGGCCGATTTCGGGTTGGCTCGGGTCCTGACCGACGAGCGAGGCCAATCGCTTACCTCGAGTGGCGTTATCGTCGGGACCGCCCCCTACATGAGTCCCGAGCAGGGAAGCGGCGACCCGGTCGATGCCCGAACGGATCAGTACGCCCTGGCTTGCGTCCTCTTCGAGATGCTGACCGGGAGCCCTCCGTTCTACGGCACAACCATCTTGGCCACGCTCGCCAAGCACCGGGTTGACGAGCGCCCAAGCGTTCGTCGTCATCGCGAGACCGTCGCGCCACACATCGATGCGGCGATTCGCCGGGCCATGGCCATTGTTCCGGCCGATCGGTTCCCCACGGTCCAGGCGTTCGCCGAGGTCGTTGCCGGGCCCGGCCCCCTGCTCCCATCGGTTCCTAAACCCGTCCGCCGCTGGGCGATCGCGACCGTGGCGGCGATCGCCGTGGCGGTGGCCGCAAACCTGATTGGATCCCCCAGTAATCATGACCGCCTCGATGCGGGGCGGGTCGCGATCGCGCCGTTCGATATCTTCGATCCCGCCGACTCGGTGTGGCGGATGGGGCTCGTCGATCTGTTCGCTCGGAACTTCGATGTGGCCGGACTGCTCGAACCAGTTCCCCCAAGTGTGGTGGCGCGCCGGTGGATCGGGCGGGCGGATCGCCCGTCCGCACTCGCGTTGGCTGAGCGGACCGGGGCCAGCCTGGTGTTGTACGGCCAGCTCACCAGGGCAGGGGCCGACGGCTGGCGCCTCCGCGCGACCCTGTCGGACCTCGCCACGGATCGCAACCTCACCGACGTCGAACTCGAAGGGCAGTCGAACGCGCTGACCGCGTTGGTGGATTCCGTGACCATCCTCGCGCTGCAAGGCCTGTCGCGCACTCGACGGGTCGCGTCGGTCCGTGAGGCAGGGTACTTGACTCGGAGCCTCCCGGCCCTCAAGGAGTTCCTCCGAGGCGAGCAGTACTATCGGGCCAACGACCTTGCCAATGCCCGGAGTCACTATGAGGCGGCCCTGGCGGCGGATTCCGGCTTTGCTGTGGCGGCACGCCGGCTGAGGGGTGTCCATCGAGCCCTAGGATCGGAGTTTGATTCGCTATCGCTCGCCTACGCTCTCCGAGCCGGGCGGCTCAACCGCGGACTGGGACGTCGCGATAGCTTGCTGATCGTCGCTGATTCGCTGGCCGCGGTGCCGCCGGTCAGCAACGCTTTCTACGACCTGGCGGACCTTCGCCGACTCCGGCGCCGGCTCGACGCCCTGATGACCGTCGTTCGCGAGTACCCCGCGGACCCCGATGCCCGAATGGAGCTTGCCGAGGCGTGGTATCACTTGGGCGACCGCGTTGGCATCGGTGCCGACCAAGTGCTCGACGCGTTCGTCCGAGCCATCGAGCGCGAGCCCGGTTTTGGCCCGCCGTACTATCATGCCATCGCGCTCTCGCTCGGGCTTCACGGGTCCGACTCAGCGCGTCGCCTCACCGAGCAGTACTTGGAGGTGCACCCGGGCGATCGGCGTTTTCAGCTCGTCAGACTATTGCTCGGCAGCTCGGCGTCGGATCGCCGGGCGGTCAGCCAGCTGCTCGCGGCGTTGTCGACGGACTCGATTTTGGGGGCGGCCGAGATGTTTCGGATTGGGAGCGCCGCCCAGGCCCGGGTCGCGGAGCGGCTTTACCAGGCAATCCTCGGTCGAGTCCCGCGAGCCGACTCGGGGGGGCGGATCGAGACCCTCCAACTCCTGGCGCTGCTGTACGCAGGTCGCGGCCGGATGGCAGCAGCGGCCCAGCTCGTCGACGAGGGGTTGGCCCTCTCGGACCTCTATACTACGGTCTCCCTCGGCGCCATCGACGCCGTCCCCCGGTCAACCGTCGATTCCATCCTTCTCACCCAGCTTCGCCGAGGCGGCCGGTCCAACGCGTTGTACGCCCTGGGCTGGTTCGGCGGCCGATTTGCCCTTGACTGGCTCCCGAAGGAAGAGCAACCGGAACCCGGCTCGTCCTTGGCCGCGTACCTGGACAAAGCGATGGCTGGGTACCAGGCCCTTGGCCGGGCCGACACCGGCCTCGCGCTCGAGTACCTGGCCGCCTTACCCGAGTCGGTCTGCAGCGCCCTTTGCCACCCGCAACGAGTACTCGCCGCGACGCTGCTGCTGTCGAGGGGACGAGCGGCAGAGGCCGCGGTACTGCTGGATCGCTACCCGCCGCCCGCGGACGACCCCTGGTTCGCGCCAGCCTGGCGAGATGCCAGGGCGGCTGTGGCCTGGGCCGTCGGTGACAGCGCACGGGCCGGGGCGGAGGCCACCAAGCTGCTCGCTGCACTCGAGCCGGGCTCAGGGTGGAGCGACAGTCTCATAACCCGCGCGCGCGGCCTCCTGGCCCTACTCCCGCAGCGACCCACCCCTGACTGACCCCTGGACAGCCCGGCCGGCGGGCCCCAGGTTAGTGAGGCCGGTTGAAGTCTTACTCGCGCCTGAGGAGGTCAGCATGGCATACACGATCACGGAACTGATGATCGACGTCCGCAACATAGCGAAGCCTCAGCCGAAGACGAGAAAGCATTGTGGCAAGGGCAAGACGTGTCACGGATGTACCAGGTGCACGTCGACGGCGTTCTCCAGGCACAAGCCGTCGAATACGTATAACACCTGCGGCTCAGTCTCCGCGGTTGTTTTGCGGAAACAACTCCTCCAGCAGCTTCGGAAGATCGCGAGGGCACGCGGCAGGGGTCGTTAGGTTCCAACCGCCTACGGCGGCCAACACGGCGATCCAGGGGCTTTCCCTCGCCGCCATTCGTCGGGGCTCGCTGATACGGCATCTCACGGCGCCGCGGCTCGCTGAGCGACTCTACGCCGCCAATTCCTGGCCGGTCTCCGCTGAGTGGGCTCGGCGTTTCGCGGCGCCCGACTATCTCGCCGGAATCCTCGGGCTTGAGCCAGGGCGGCCGGCCGCCAAGGCCGTCGCCCGGCGCTGGGGCGAGATCGCGCTCGGCCCCGCCCACTGGTGGAGTTGGGAATCCGCCTCCGCTCCCGGGAACATTCTCCGTTTCAAGGTCTACCTGAGCCCCACCCTGGTTGGCCTCGGTCCGGCCTGGCGCGCGGCGATCCCTATCTTGATCGAATCGGGCTGTCCCGCCTTCAAGATCGGCGGTACGCTGGAACAGCTGCTTCGGCCGGACAAGTGGGTGGCCTATTTCTTCGATCATCGCGACCAGCTCCGGGCAGCGGCGGCGTTGGCGAAAGCCCTGCAAGGACTGCCGGCCCAGGGGGTGCCGTTCACCGCGTCCGTTGATCGTTCGGCGATGGTTTCGTGGGCGGTGGATCCTCCCATCGACGCCAAAGAACGGGTCGGCAGCCATGACAGCTGGCGCTCGTGGCTGACGGCACGGTTGGCACGCTATCTGGTGGCTGGTCGGAAGGGGTCTGAGACGGCTCAGACGTCGCTGCAGCTGGCGTTAGGCAGGCTTCGCCGCGATGGCGTCGACGTCGAGCGCTGGGTTCGGGCTGATTCTCACTGGCTGGCCGCGCCAAACGGGGGCGGAATCCGCACCGGATGACCCCCCCGACGCGGTTCGTCCTGGCCCCGGCGCTCGAGCTTCGGCCGGTCTCGGAGATCGACCCGGAAACGCGCCGTCGCCTCGGGTGCCGCGAGGGCGACTACCTGCTGTCCCGCCCGACGGCGCGGTCGAACAGCAAGATCCTCGAGCGAGAATTGGGATTCGCGGTGGCCCAGCTTTCGGTCCCGGTCCCGTTGGCTGAGGCGATCTACGCCACCTCCGAGCACTTCGCCACCAAGCCCGAGGCCACCCTCGATGCGCTGTTGCCGGGCCTCAATCGGCTCCTGGCCGAAGGGTTCATCGTGCCAGCGGATTCGGTGGCGGCGTTAGGCAATCGAACCCTGGCGGCCGGCGCCGTGGTCGGAGGCTGGGAGGTGGGCGCCTGCCTTCACCAGATGGACGACTCGCACGTCTACCAGGTCCGCCGGCCCGGCGCCCGCTTCGCCGCGCTCAAGATCGCGGTGACGGACGAGCCCAGCATTGCCGCGGCCCTCCAAAACGAGGCCAGGATCCTCGGTCGGCTTCGGGGGGCCGTGGTGCCTCAGCTTTGGGCGGAGGGTCATCACGACGGGCGGCCGTTCCTCGTCCTGGAATGGCGCCCCGGCACCAGCGTCACGGGCATCGCCGCCGAGCACCGGTCGCTCCCGCCGGCCCGGCGCGACCATGCCCTGCTCGACCTGTGTGTGGCGGTCGCGACGGGGTACGCCTGGCTCCACCGCAACGGCGTCGTTCATGGCGACGTCCACGATGGAAACCTCCTGGTTGCCGCCAGCAGAGCGATCTCGATCCTCGACTTCGGGATCGGGCGCGATCTTCGCGATCGGCGCGCCAATCCTCCCCGGGGTGCGGCCGGGTATTTCTACGAGCCGGAGTATGCCGCCGCTGGGAGGACGGGGCGAAACGGTCCGCCCGCGACGGTGCGCGGAGAGCAGTACCTGGTGGCCGCCCTTCTCTTCGAGCTTGTCACCGGGATGCCGTACCTCGACTTCGGCTTTCGGTCAGCCGAGGTCATGGAGCAGATCGTCCAGGAGCGGCCCCGGACGTTTGAGGGTGTCGGCCGCGATCGGTGGCCGCGGCTCGAAGCGGTTCTGGGCCGAGCGCTGGCCAAGGAGCCGGCCGCTCGCTACCCGAGTACGGCCATGTTCGCACGGGCGCTGGCGACCTGCCGGCCTCCGATGGCGCGTTCGCAGCATCCGGCGGGCGAGGTTGTCCCGCGCCGACCGCAGTACGGGTCCCGCGACCTGATCGCTCGGTTGGCCAGGCTCGACGGAGCCCACGGCCCGCGGATCGGGCGCCCGCCTACGGCATCGGTCGGCTATGGTGCCGCCGGGGTGGCCTATGCCCTGCTTCGAGCCTCGCAGCAGACGAACGACGCAGGCCTCCTGTCCGCCGCCGACGTCTGGGCCGAGGAGGCAGTCCAGGCCGCCCGCCGCGATGGAGGCCGGGCGTTCGGTGGACCAGAGCTGCCCAACGACGAGGCCGGACCAATCTCGCTGCTGTTCTCGAAACCGGGCCTCCATTGCGTTCGGGCACTAGTCGCCCGGGCCCGCGCCGATGAGGCCGCCGTCCACCGATCGGTCGGAGCGCTCGAGCGGTCGGCTGCGTCAGGCCGCAATCCCTTCGACTTGGCGCTGGGCCAGGCTGGGCTGCTGCTCGCCTGCGCGATCATCCTCGAGCAGGTTCACGGTTGGCCGGACGTGGCGGCTCGGGTCGCTCGCCTCGGGAACCGGATCGGCGCCCGGATCGGACGAGGACTCGCCCGGCTCGGGAGGGTTGGCAGCTCTGCCACGCTCTGGAGCCTCGGGATGGCTCACGGATGGGCCGGTGCGCTCTATGCCGCCCTGCGTTGGCAGGGCGTAGGCGGCCAGGCAATGAAACGCGTCGAAGATCGTCTCGACGAACTGGCCAGGTTGGGGGAGTCGCATGGCCGGGGGGTGCGCTTCCCGTGGCGGGCCGAAGGCGATCGGCCCGATGCGGCACCGCGGTACATGCCGGGTTGGTGCAACGGAAGCGCCGGGTTCGTGCACCTCTGGCTTGCCGCCGGGCGGGCCACCGGCCGATCCGAGTTCCTCGCCTTGGCCGAGGGGTGCGCCTGGGACGCCTGGGAAGGCGACGACGTTGAGAACGCCTCCCTCTGTTGCGGTTTCTGCGGGCGGAGCTATGCTCTCTTGGCCTGGTATCGGCACTCGAGCGACGACGCCTGGCTCCGGCGGGCCGTCGATCTGGCCCGGCGGGGGCAGAACCTGATCCCTCGGCGCCGACCCGATCCCTCGCTGTACAAAGGCGACCTCGCCACCGCACTGCTGCTCCGCGAACTGGCGAGGCCGGAGTTGGCTCGGATGCCGCTGTTCGAATCGGAGGGGTGGCCAGTGCCTAACGGGTCGCCGCGGGCCGCACGAGGCCGACAGTGAAGCTGCTCTTCCTGAATTGCCCGCTCGCGCTGTTGCTTTTCAGCCTGTCGGTCGGGTGTGCTTCGCCGGCCACTCGGTCGCTCGGGCAGCCTGGCGACTCGGCGTTCGTCGAGGCGGTCGGCGAAAGCCCAGTGGTGTTCGTTGGCGAAGTCGTGGCGCGTCCTGGCCGGACCACCGACGCCATTCCAGCCGACGTGCCCTCGGCCATCGTCCGGATCGACACGCTGATTCGCACGGAGCGACAGCTGACGCTCGCTGCAGGCGACCTGATCACAGTCGTCGACTCGGCGCCGGCCAGTGAGGTCGGCAAGCGGTATGTCTTCCTGACCTACGGGTGGGCCGCAGACTCGGGGTTGGTCGTCGGACGGAGATGGCGAGAGCCAACCAGCACTCCCGGCGCCGCGACGGCATTCGTCCCGCGGTACCAGGCCGCGCTCCTGGCGTTCGCGGACTCGGTCACCCGGCGTCATCTCCCCGAATCCGATGTGGTGATCGCCGGGACGGTCTCGGCGCTCGAGCCATGGGGGCCAGCCGGTTCGACCGGCCTAACGCGTTCAGAGACGTCCGCGGCCTGGCGGGTGGCCCGTCTCGACCAGCCGCGAGTACTCCGGGGCGACTCGTCCCTGGCGACCGGCGTGGTCCGGGTGGTGTTTCCAGGAACCCGCCATCCGATCTACGCCCACATCCCGCGACCCGATTCGGGCGACAGCCGCCTGTACCTGCTCCACCGACTGGGGCGCTATCCAGGTTGGAACTTTGCGGGCATCGACACCAGCCGGGCGTACCTGCTCATTCACCGAAGCGACGTGCGACCGATCGGCGACACCTCCATCGTGATACAGCTCCTGCAATGACCCACCACGCCCAAAGGTGCCCGCGGAGGTTCGCCGCGATCGGACTCGTCCTTACCGCAATGTCCGAGCTGTACCCGATCGATTTCGCCGAGGGTCAGCGGGTCACCGTAGTGAACATGATACCGGCCAAGTTCAGTGGGGAGACGGAGGGCAACTCTGAGCCCAGCCTGACCCAACATCCCACGGCGCCCTTGCGGTTTGCGGCGACAGCGCATCTACCCGGCGGCAGCTGGTGCCTGAGAGACACACACTCGGCGTATTTCGTGAGTTCCGACGGCGGTAACACTTGGGGGCTCCGCTGTCAGCTTCCCGGCCAGGCCTATGGTAGCTGGGGTGACCTGTCGGTGCGCTTTAGCGCGGCGGGCAACTGGCTTCTTTTCAGCTACCTCTCGGTCAATTCGACCCTCGAGTTCCATCTTCGCGGCACCACGACGATGTTCCTCCCCTACTTCGCGGGAAACCTCCTCCCGCCCGGCTTCGGATCGACGAGCGAATTCGATCAGCCCCGCCTGGGGGCTCGACCGTGGTCTGCCGAGTTCGCCGTCGCGGTGAGCGATCAGGGATTCTCGACAGGGTGCTCTTGGGGAATGTTCCTTTGGGCCAAGGCGGTTTCGTTTCCACCCAGCCTCGCCAAGGCGTGTGTGGCGCATCGTCCCGCCACTGAGCGCCCGCGGGCGCAACAGGTCGCGATCCATCGAACCGGCGTGGCCTACGTGGCGTTTCTCGAGATCACCGGCGAAGATGGTCCCGATCTGATCGGGAACGTGGTCCTCGTGCGGGGAACACCATCAACCCTCGCGTCACTGAGCGACCTCGTTGAGCCACCTGGCCCGGGCGGCTGCGATCACCCCGATGGCGCCGTAGGGGTTCGGGTCCGCCGGTGTCTTCGCTTGCCATGGGGCCCGGCGGGAAGCGCCGACTTCGGCTGGGAGGTCCGCCGCGGCGCGCTCGCGATCGCCGTCCACCCTGAGATCCGCCAGAGGGTCTATCTCGCTTATGGTGATGTCAAGTCCAACTCGTCATCTCTCCAGACGTTGCACCTGCTTCGGTCCGACGACGGCGGAATGCACTGGTCGTCGCTGGGGTTGGCGAAAGGCAACGCGACGAATCCGGGCCTCGCCGTTGACGGGCAGGGCAGACTCGGGTTCCTCTATCAGCGATTCGCAAACGGCCGCTGGACCCATCAGCTGGACGTGTGGAGCGACGCCAACCAGCTCCTCAAGGAGATCCCGCTGGCAAACACCGGCGTTCCCAAAGCAGCACCGCCCGGCGGCCCGCCGTTTCAGGGCGACTACCTCGACCTTCTCGCCACGGGCAACGAGTTCCTTGGGGTCTTCTCGGCCTGGAACGACCCCCAAACCGCTGTGTTTCCGTTCGGGGTGAAGTACCAGCGGCTGTGCGAGAATGCCGGGCTCCGGAGCCTTTGGCTCCCAAAACTCGGCTCGCAGGTCAACCCGTCCGTCGACCCGTTCTTCTTTCGAGTCGAGATGGATCAATCATCGAACCCGGCGCTCTGGGAGGCGCGCATGGCCTGCTGAGACAATAGTCGCAAGGGCCTTCGCGACCTTGGCCGCCACGGCCAGCCAGCCCCAGGGCCAAGGCCGACGTCACTCCGCGGACGGGCTAGCTAGTCCACCGGATGGCGCCGTGCAGCGCGGGCGCTCCGTTCCCGCACCGCTGCTCGAACCGCAGTTCGATGGACTTGAGTACCCCCGCAAGGTACGTCACCGCAGCCACCACGAAGCCCGCAGGCCAGGAACTTGTCGACGACTTCGGGGATCACCGCGCGCCACCGCCCCGCCGTCGCGGCGAAGCGCTCGTCCCACACCGGACCCAGGGTCCGGAAGTGGCGGTCGAGGAGCCGGTACACTCGGGCGCCGGACCCGAATCAGTCCGACCGGAGGGATTCTACCGGATCGACCCGCCCAGCCCGCCACCCGGGCGAAACGGCCGCGATCAACCCGGCCAGGAGCAAGGCCCCCCCAGCCGCGAAGTAACTGGCCAGGTCCACCGCCGAGATGCCGTAGAGGAAACCGGCCACCAACCGGGACAGCCCGACCGCCAGGGCCAACCCGACCACCACGCCCGCGACCACCGGCTTCATCCCCCGCCCCACCACCTCGCTCATGACCCGACTCGGCGCCGCGCCCAACGCGAGTCGGACCCCGAATTCGGCCCGACGGCGAGCCACCCCGTAGGACACCACGCCGTAGACCCCGACGGCCCCGAGCATCAGGGCGACCCCGGCGAACAGGGAGAGGAAGAACCGGAGCCGAAGCGGCTCGGCGAGGGACTGCCCGACGACCGAGTCGAGCGACCCAGGCCGAGCCATCGCGACCCGCGCGTCGAGGGCCCGGATGACCCGCTCGACGGCCCCGATGGCGACCTCCGAGTCGCGACCGCCCTTGACGATCAGAACCCCACCCTCCGGCGCGAAGCGCAGCTGCTCCCAGGGCACGTACAGCGTGAGGGGGTTGTCCCCCACTAGCCGCACCATCCGGGTCTCCTCGGCGACGCCGACCACGGTGACCCAGGCGGTGTCGCCGGTCATCCCGGCGCGGAGGCGCCGCCCGATCGGGTCGAGGCCGGGCCAGGCCCGGCGAGCAAACGACTCGCTCACGATACCGACGGGCATCCCGCCGGTTCGGTCGGTATCATCGAACCCGCGGCCCTGGACGATCCGGACGCCCATGGTGGCGAAGTACCCTGGGGTTACCGGTCGGTACAGGCTGTTGGGCTCGTTCGGGCCGGCGAGATCGGGGCGACCGTCGATGGTCACGGTGCCCTGCCAGCCGCCGTCGCGAATCGGGAGCCGAGAGATCAGCGCGGCTCGAGTCACGCCGGGCACCCGGGCCGCCGCGGCGATCGCGTCGCGGAAGAATTGGCGCCTGGACGGGGGGTCGAGATCGGTCGAGGGGGTGACGAGATCGACCGTCATGACGCCAGCCGAGTCGAACCCGGGATCGATCGCGGCCAGGCGCCCCACCGACCGGACGAAGAGGGCCGCCCCGGCGGCCAGCATGACCGCCAGCGCCACCTCGACGCCGACCAACACCGCGTGAGCCCGGCCGGGGCCTCGTCGGAGACCCGGGGTCGACCGCTCCGAGCCGAGCCCGGCGAGCCGCCCGTCGAGCAGGGTCCGCACCGGCAGGATCGAGACGAGGAGGCCGACCAAAACCGCGAGACCGATCGCGGCCGCGAAGGTGAGCCAGTCGAGGCTGACCACGGCGCCGAAGCTGCCTAACGGGAGGCTCGCGACCAGGGTCTGGAACACCGCCGCGGCGATGGCCGCGCCGAGTCCGGCGGCCGCCACCGAGAGCGCCACCGACTCGGTGATCACCTGGCGGGCGAGCCGGTGCCGCCCCGCCCCGAGGGCCACCCGGAGGGTCATTTCGTTGGTCCGGTCGGTGGTTCGGGCCAGCACCAGCGCGGCGGTGTTGGCGCAAGCCATCACGAGGACCATTCCGACCGCCCCGAGGAGCAGCAGCAGCATCGGCTTGACGTCGCCGAGGAGATAGACCCGCAGCGGCCGGCTGGAGGCGTTCTTGGTCTTGTCCCAGGCCGCAGGATAGGTGAATCGCTCCCCGAGCGACTGGGCGATCGCGGCGATGTCGTCGGCCACCCGGGCCTCACTGACGTCCGCCTTGGTCCGTCCGATCAGCACCAACCACCCGTTGCCTTGATATTGACCCGACGCCGGATCGAGGTCGAGCGGCTTCCAGGCACGGTACTCCGGCGAGGGGAAGTAGAACCCCCTTGGCATCACGCCGATCACGGTGGTGGGCACTCCGCCGAAGACGATCCGCCGGCCGATGATGGCCGAGTCGGCCCCGAGTTCCTGTTGCCAGAGCCCATAGCTGATCACGATGCCCGGATCGGCCCCGGGGCGATCCTCGCCAGCCCGAAAGGTCCGCCCCATCAGCGGCGCTCGGCCGAGGACGTCGAACAACTCGGCCGAGCCGACGACGGTCAACACCGGGGTACTGCCCTGGTCACCTCGGAGGGTCACCAACTCGTTGGAGAACGCGGCGAGACCCTCGAACGCCTGGATCCGTTCCCTGACGAAGTCGAACTCGACCCCGCGCCAGTTGTAGTCGCTCCAGAACACCCGGAGCCGTTCCTCCTGGGCCACTGGTAGGGGGCGGATCAGCAGGCCACGCACCACGCTGAAGATCGCCACCGTGGCGCCGATGCCTAACGCCAGCGTCGCGACGCCCAGGACGGTGTAGCCGGGCCGCCGCCAGGCCTGACGAACCGTGTGGCGAAGGTCGGCCGCCAAGTCGCGGATCCAGCCGATCCCCCAGGCGTCTCGCACCACCTCCCGCTCCCGGCCGAGCCCGCCGAAACGACGAACCGCCTCGCGGCGGGCCTCCTCGGGCGAGACCCCCTCCCGGCGGAGCTGCTCCGCCTGCATCGCCAGGTGGAACTCGAGCTCCTGGTCGAGCTCCCGTTCCTGCCGACTCGGGAACAGGGCTGCCCTGAGCCGGAACCACCAGTCGTGCCATCGTCGCATCGTTCCGTCCTCAGGTTATCCGGTGACCGCCATGATCCGCGCCACCCCGGCCGCGAGTCTTCGCCACTGGTCTGATTCGATCTCGAGTTGGCGCGCCCCGGCCTTGGTCAGCTCGTAGAAACGGGCCCGGCGGCCGTTCTCGGTGTCTTCCCACCAAGACCGGATCCACCCCTCCCGGGTCAGCCGGTGGAGAGAGGCATAGAGCGAGCCTTGCTGAGCCCGGAGCGTGTCGCCGGAGAGGCGCTGAATCCGCTCGGCGAGGCCCCACCCATGGGTGGGCTCGACCGAGAGCAGCTTGAGGATCAACATGTCGAGGGTGCCGCGGATGACCCAGCTGTCGGTGGCCATGGCGTCTCCTGTCGGTAACCGAGAGGTAATGGCCAGACGAGCCCCGCACCCCCGGAGTTTCAGCCCCTCGTGGGGTCAACTCAGCTGGGCGAGCTCGGCGACCGCGCGATGGGCGTGGTCGATCGCGGCGTCAGTGTAGGAGTAGGCCCCGGCATCGGCGTTGGCGATCGCAATCCGGCCGAACGGGCGCCGGGCCACTGCGCAGGGCCCGTCCTCGCCCCGGAACCAGAAGTCGTCCCAGAGCGAGTTGTACTGGTAGGCGTAGCCGTGGGGCCAGCGGTTGACCGTGATGCCGAGGATGTCGGCCGCGGGGTCGAAACCACCTGGGCCCAGCACCCGGCCAAGCTGCTCCCGGGTCCGCCGCTCGAGGACCTCGAAGGGCATCGAAAATAGCTCGATCCGGCCCAGCCGATGCTGGTCTCGAATCGGATAGCCCGGTTTGCAGACCGAACGGGAGAGGTGCAGCACGATCGGCTCGGCCGGGTTCTTCGGGTGGCGATAGCCGCCGATCGAGACCGGTGCATCGAGCGCGATGGCCGAATAGAAACCGTTGGGCACCTCGATCCGACTGACGCCGAGCCGCTTGAAGGCGGTCCAGTTGCGGATCAGGACGTTGGTGTAGATGAGCGGCACCTTGATCGCGAACGAGAGCGCCTTTTTCTGTTCGGTCGGCAGGTCGGGGCAGAGATACGGGATCGGGGCGTGCCAGCAGGCGAAGATCACCGTCTTGGCCCGGACGGTCTTGAGTGATTCGCCCGAGGCGTAGGTGACCTCGACACCGCGAGCGGTCGCCGGGTCGCCTTGGTGGCGCACCCTGACCACTGGGCTGGAGAGCCGGATCCGGACCGGGGACCCCGGGACATCGAGCTTGGTGTAGTCGGCCCGGGCGGTGACCACGTCCTCGGCCGTCCGCCCCGGGATCGCGGCGGGAATCAACCGACGAACCAGGAGCCGAGCGATCGAAGCGCCGCCGTCGGGAAAGTGGAAATAGTAGCGGGCCGCCTCCGGGGTCCGAATCGCGTCGTGATTCTGCCCGGGCCCGCTCCCTGGCTCGAGCCCCATGCCCTGGAACCCGGGCATGCCGAGGCCGAAAGCATCTTGGGCGGGCACCGCATCGATGCCGGCGCCGTAGAGTCCGTGAGTGGTCGACTGAAAGACGCGCACCACCGCGGGATCGAGCTTCCAGAGCTTGGTGATGAAATCGGCGTAGCTCACCTTGGCGAGTTTGGCCTTCTTGGCGGCGCTGGATTCGCCCGGGTAGGGGTCGAATTTCTCGGTGGCGAGGCGGGTCAGGTCGCGCCGAGCGGCTTCCGACAGCGGCGCCCCCGCCACGATCGCCTGGTCCACTCCTTCGCCGGTTCCGACGACCAACTTGTCGACGCCGAAGGTCTCCTTGTCGAAGAACATCGCCGGGTGGAGGCCCTGGGTGCGGTGGAGTCTGGTGTCGAGATAAACCCGGTAGCGGGGAACGTCGATCCCAAGCTCGGTGATCAGGGCTTGGGCCGTGGCGCTGTAGACACCCGGGCTGTCGATCGACTGGGTCCCCCCATACCCGAGGTACACCCGACCGCCGTGGCTGAACTCGTTCCGCTTGGCGTGCCCGCCGAAGTCGTCGTGATTGTCGAGGAGGAGCACGGTGGCGCCCGGCTTGGCCTTCCGGGTGTAGTGGGCCGCGGCGAGCCCCGAGATCCCGGCCCCGACGACCACCAGATCGTACTCCTCGCCCGACGCCTCGACGTTAGGCGCGCCGCCCCAGAACCGGCCGTCGCGCACCGCGTGGAAGATCTCGAACGACCCCGGATGGGACCCGCGGAGGCCGGTCAAGGCCGGGGGGTACGGGGCCGGCACCTGGACCCCGGGCAACCCGCCCCGGGTCGCCCAGGGCCCGAGCGAGGCGGCCCCGACCGCCATCGCCGCCCCGTCGAGGAAGTCTCGACGACTGATCGGGCGGTCCATGCCGAGTTGACGGTCTCGCCGATGCATTTGGATGCTTCCCCGGAGTCGGGAAATGAATACATTGCTTCGAGTTCCCCGGTCAAATCCTGGTAACCGAGACAGGTGAGGTCCAATGAGCGGTAACACCCGGGTCGTCATCGCGCTGGTCGCCGGGCTGGGCCTGGGCACCCTCGCGTCGGGTTCGAGCAACGCGACGTTGCTTCGGGCCGCGGAGGTGATCGCCCCGCTCGGCACCCTGTGGATCAACGCGATCCGGATGACGGTGCTCCCGCTGGTGATCTCGCTGGTGATCACCTCGGTCGCCTCCGCGGCCCAGGTCCGGGCCATCGGGCGAATCGGCGGTCGCACCCTCCTGGTATTCGTCGGGCTGCTCGCGGGCCTCGCGATGCTGGCCGCGGCGATCGTCCCCCGGATCTTCGACCTGCTGCCGGTGGATCCCGCCGGCCGGCCGCCGTTGCCGGCCGGCGCCGCGGAGGCGGCCAGTCAGATCGCCGCGGGGGGCCAGGCCCCGACCTTCGCGGGGTGGCTGACGAGCCTCTTGCCGACCAATCCGTTCGCCGCGCTGGCGGAGGGCTCGATGGTACCGGTGATCCTCTTCACCGTCCTCTTCGCGCTGGCGATGGCCCGAGCCGCCGAGGATCGGCGGGAGACGCTGCTGGCGTTCTTCCGGGCCGTGGCCGACACGATGCTGGTGATCGTGCGCTGGGTGATTGCCCTAGCCCCGATCGGCGTGTTCGCCCTGATGTACCAGCTCGCGGCGACGACCGGGCTGCGCGCGGCTGGCGCCATCGGGTTCTACATCGTGGTCTACGGCCTCGCCTGCCTGGTCGCGACCGCCCTGCTTTATCCGGTGGTGGCGATCTTCGCGAAGATTCCGATGGCTCGGTTCGCCCGAGCGGCGCTGCCGGTGCAGCTGATCGGGGTCAGCTCGAGCTCGTCGATCGCCTCACTCCCGGCCCTGATCGACGCGGCCGAGACCGGCCTGAAGATTCCCAAGCGGGTCAGCGGCTTCGTGCTGCCGCTGGCGGTCTCGACCTTCAAGCTGGCGGCACCGGTGGCCTGGTTGGTCGGGTCTCTCTTCGTCGGGTGGTTCTATCAGGTGGAACTCGGGGTCGGGGCGCTCGCGCTGGTGATGGCGGCGTCGGTGTTCCTTTCGTTCGGCGCGCCGGGGGTCCCGAGGGGCGCCTTCCTGATGTTGGCGCCGCTGTTCGTGGCCATCGGCCTGCCGCCGGAGGGCATCGGGATTCTGATCGCGGTGGACGCGCTGCCGGACATCTTCGCCACGGTGGTGAACGTCACCGGCGACTTGGCGGCGACGGCGCTGGTCGCCACTGACTCCGAGTCAGCCGGAACGCCGGCGACCTAACGCTTCCCGCCGGCCAACGCTCGCCTACCGGAGATCCATTGCCGACCAACAATCGCTGGGTGGTCCTCGGCCTCGTGCTCCTGACGACCACGGTCGGGATGATGGGGTTCGCCGCCAACTTCCCGCTGCTCAATCTCTGGATCCAGGATCTCGGCATCAGCCGAACCCAGGGCGGCCTGCTGTCCGGCCTGTGGTATCTCCCCGGGGTGGTGATCTCGCTTCCCGCCGGCTGGGCCTTCGATCGCTATTCGATTCGGCGGGTGCTGCTCGGCTGTTGGGTCTTGATCGTCGTCGGGGTCTTGCTGATGGCGATCGCGCCGTCCTTCTGGGTGCTCGCCGCGGGACGATTGGTGTTTTCGGTCGGGATGAACGCCCACATGATCGGGGCGCCCAAGCTGCTGGGCGCCGCCTTCGCCGGGCGGCGGGAGCTCGGCTTCGTGATGGGTATCTACACCATGGCATTCACCGCCGGGGTGTTCCTGGCGATGAACGTGCTGGGGTCGATCGGCGCCGCCGACGGTTGGCGGCGGGCCCTCCAACTCCTGACCGGGCTGAGCGCGGTGGGTGCGGCGGTGCTGCTCCTCCTCCCGCGGGAGGCCGATCGCGCCTCCGCCTCGAGTGGCCCCGCCCCGGCATTCAACCCGTTGGCCCTTGGCGCCGGGGCGTGGCTCCTCGCCACCGCCTATGCGGGCTTCAGCATCGGGACCGACGCGATTCTCACGTTCGGTCCCGACGCGCTGGTCGGCCGGGGGTTCGGCGTCGCCGAGGCCGCGGCCATCGTCGGGTCGTACGCGGTGGTCGCCTTGGTGCTCAAGCCGCTCCTCGCCTCGCAACTCCGCCCCGCGACCGGCGTGCTGTTCGTCACCCTGGCCACCGGGGCGGCGGTCGCCGCCTCGGCCGCGTTCTTCGCTCCCCAGGTCCCCCCTCGAGCCGCGGCCGCGGTGTTAGGCGTCGCCTTCGCCCTCGGCATGCCCGGACTCCTCGCGATGCCGAGCTTCCTGTTCTCCACCGAGCGGTCCGGTCGGGTGTACGGGCTCTACCAGGCGTTGTACAGCCTGGGGTTCGTGGCCCAGCCAATCGTCGGGATGGTGGTCGATCGGACCGGATCGTATCCGGCCGGGTTCGTCGTGATCGGAGGGTACTGCTTGATCGGCTTCCTGGTGTTGGCCCCCGCGGTCCGCCGACTCCGATCCGGCTGAGCGGTCAGGCGCTCCGGGCGCGCCTCGCACCCGGACACCCGGCGCCCGCTAGAAGAGGCGGATCTGGAGCCGAAGCAGCCGACCCGGCTGCGGCAAGCCGCACTGATCGAAGAGGGCTCGATCGGCGAGGTTGTCCACCGAGAGCCGGGTCTCGAGCTTCGACAGGAGCCCGGCCGGCCGGACCGACCAGACGCGACTCAGCTCGGCGCCGGCCAGCGCGCCCCCGGCCAGCCGCGTTTCCTGTCCGGTCCCGGGATCGAGACAGAACTGCCGCCCCGTCACCGAAAGATCCGCGCCGCCGATGAGTTTGAGCGGAAGCGGGAAGTGACCCCGAAGGGTGCCGTAGACGGTCGGCAGATGTTCCGCTTCCCGGGTGACGCCCGCGGTATCGGCGAGGTTGATCGACTGGAGCGTTAGGTCCGCCGAGACCACCACCGCCCCAATCGGCGCCGAGGCCAGGAACTCGAGACCGGCGGTACGGAGCCGGTTGAGATTGACCCGCTTGAACCGGCGATCGGGGGCCGGGAGCGACACTCGCGCCACCGCGTCGTTGACTTGGTGCCGGAAGGCGACGGCCTGCACCTCGCCGCGGCCGATCCGGGCGGTGATCCCGGTCTCGACGGCGACCAGATTCTCCGGCCGCAGGTCGGGATTGGGAGCGAACCGATCGAGCGCCCCGGAGTAGAGCTCTCGGAGCGCGGGGAACCGGACCCGGCGGCTGACCCCGCCATGAATCAGCGCATCGCCGCCACCGACCTCCATCGTGAAGCCGAGCCGGGCCCCCCATGCCGATAGGGTCTCGAACGACGGGCGGCCACCGGTTTCGGGAGTCCGCGCCAAATCATACGCGCCCCCGCCGCTTACCCGGAGGGAATTCACGCCCTGGCCCCCCTCGATCAGCCGCCAGACGGTCTCGACGCCCAAGCTCGTGAGCCGCTGCCGGTAGCGAACGGCCTCGGTGGGCAGCGAGTCGTCGTGCCGGACGTCCGCCATGGTGAACGCGGCTCGCAGCTCGCCTCGCTCGCCGAGCGATTGATCGCCGAGGAGTCGGAGGGTCACGGTCCGATCGCGCCCGTTCTCGAAGGACGTTCGGGTCAGGTAGTCGGGGCCGCTGAAGGCGTCGATGTCGGTGCGGCCCAGATCGACGCCGACACTCGCCTCGAGGTCGCCGCGCCCGCCGAAAAGCGCCTCCCGATCACCGGTGCCGCCCGACATCGCGGCGACCGAGCGACGCACGGTCGGATACCGCCAGTAGCGGGCGTTGGTGTTGCCCAGCTCGGCGGCGATCCCCCGCTCCGCCCGGTAGGCCGCGCCCGAGACCGAGGCCCAGGCGCCGCTGTTGGAATGGAATCGAGCGCTGGCAAAGCCGTCGATGCCCTTGGCGTCGGTATTGAGACGCCGGTCGCGGTGGGTGGCGACCGGTTGCACCACCCCGCGGGCCACGGGCAGGCCGGGGGAGTCGGTCAGGCCCGCGCCGGCCCGGACCAACCAGCGCCCCGCGGCCGACTCGACCGGCAAGGTCACGGACGCCGAGCTGGCGAACGAGCCGAGCCGATCGACCCCGGCGCCAACCTGCAGGGCGGTCCGAGCGGGCTGGCGGAGCGAGGTCCCTGCCTTGATGTCGACGATTCCCCCGAGCACGTTAGGCCCGAAGAGCATCGATGAGAGCCCGCGGATGAACTCGACCTGCTGGTAACCGGTGCTCGGGATCACCGAGACATCGGCGCGACCGTCCCAGGCCAGGTTGAGGGGGACGCCGTCGAAGAGGACCGCGACTTGGCGCGAGTCGGAGCCGCGAACCGACAACTCCGCCTCACCGCGGGAATTGCGCCGGAGGTGGAGCGCCGGCAACTCGCGAAGCACCATCTCGAGGGTCGCCGCGGGCGGCAATCGGAGCGAATCGAGCCGGAGCTCGAACCCGCTCGCTCCGCCGACGGTGGTGATCGGCTTGGTGGCGCGGACGACGATTTCCTTGAGTTCGAGCGGGAGACTGTCCGCGCGGGCGGAATCCCGCGCTTGGGCGCCGAGCGGCCCGGCGGCGAGGGCCGCGAGGGCCACCGCCCCTAGCCCGCCGATTCGTTCGGACCCGCGCCCTCGTGCCACTGCAGACCCCGCGCCAAGGAGAACCCGAATGTTATCGGCCCGGGAATGAGGCGCCAAGTCCACCAGAATCCGGCCCCAAGGCGGCCAGGCGAGCCGCCCACCCCGCCAAGGTGGAGTCAGCCTGGTCGAGCTCGATCGCTCGGCCCAGATGGTTGGCGGCCCAGTCGAGCTCCCAGCGATTGAACTTGTAGTGGTTGAACCGAATCAGCTCGGGGTCGAGGAGCCGTTTGGTCTTCCGTTCGACCACGTCGGGCGCGTGGATCGAGTAGTTACTCTTTCGCCACGGAATCCGGAGGGTATCGGCGCGGATCATCGCCTTGCGGCCGAGCTTCGCGGTGACCAGCTCCGCGCAACGGGTAATCGCGGTAACCCGTCCCACCGGCTGGCCGGTATCGTCGAACCGAGAGGCAAAGCACTTCTGCGGCAAGACGAGATAGGTCACCCCAGTCACCTCTACCTCCCGCAGGATCGGCACCAGGTGGCCATGTCGCACCGGAACGATGAACTCGTCGACGTCGGTGAACGCCACCCAGTCGGTCGCCGCGGCGAAGCGGCGGATGTAGTCGAGAAACGCCTCCGCTTGGCCGTAGGTGATCTGGCCGGTTTGGTCCCGGGGTTGCCAGCGAACGTGGGTGACCCGGCCCGCGCGGACGAAAGGCGCCAGCAGCGCCGTCAGTCGCTCGGCAATCTCCTCGTCGGTTCGGTCCGCGAGCAGCCGGTAGATCGGCTCGCCGCGTTTGTTGCGGGCGGTGACCTCGAGGCTGTTGCCGCAGTCGAGCCAGCGGCTGCCGGAGTTGTCATAGAGGTAGCAGTGGTCGACGCCGATGGCGAAATGGTAGCGGAGCCATTCCTCGAGGAAGAAGAGGTTCTCCCGCGGCAGGAAGACGGTCATCAGGCTCAACCGTCGCCGCTCGCCCGCTGGCAGATCCCCCCCGACGCCGGACATCGCGACAATATAGGCCCAGGGGTCGTCCGCGGCGCGGGTCGGGGTTAGAATTCCGCCCGAGATGTCGGGGCGGTAGCTCAGTTGGGAGAGCACCTGCTTTGCAAGCAGGGGGTCACCGGTTCGATCCCGGTCCGCTCCATGTCCCCACTCAACGACTCCAGAGGTTCGTCACCCCGTCGCATACGGAGGGCAAACCCTCGAGTGTGCCCTCCGTCAAGGCATGGATGACCGCGGGCCGGGCGCAACCGAACGTGCTCCCATGCGCCTCGTTTCGAACCAGGATGTGGCGCGACCTTGGCAGCGTTGCCGCTACCCGCTCGGCGTAACTGGCGGGGGTCACCGGATCGAACCAGCCCGACACCAGCAGCACCGGCACGTCGCCGGACAGGGGCTCCTGGATCCGCGGCCCCACCGGCGCCCGAACCCAGTCGCGGCACCCGTCCCGATACTCGTCGAGCAGGTACGATCCGAGGAACGTGCCGGCGGTGAGGCCGGCGATCTCCCCGTCGGCGATGAAGGGGACATCCTCGGCGCAGAAGATCGAGAAGTGGAGCCCATCGGCGAAGGTGCCGAAGTTCACGACGCGTTCCCAGTACCGTTGCGCGAACCCGCTCAGGTCGCCGGTCCGCGCGGCGCGGTGGATCAGACCGGGCAGCGCCCGGGCGCCGCGAGAACTGTACATGATACCGCGAACGGCGTAACCGAAGTCGCCCGCCGAGAGCCGCACCTCGACCCCGGAGTCGCCGGCCGATCGGGCCACCCTGGCCGAAACGGGGCCGGCTTGAACCTTGGCGAGGAGCGCGGCGAAGTCGCCTTCGACGCTGGGGAACGAATCACGGCAGGCCCGCCAGGCACGGCAGTCGGCGAAAACCCGTTCCACCGCGGTCTGCAGGCTTCGCGCGTAGGTCGCGGGGGCATGAAAGTCGAAGGAAACCACCCCGTCGAGGACGACGGCGATGGTGTTGGCGGGATAGCGGCGGGCGTAGGCCTGGGCCAGGCGGCTGCCATACGAGGCGCCCCACACGATCACCCGGCCGTAGCCGAGCCGCGCCCGAATCTCGTCGATGTCGAGGACGGCGATTTCCGTCGTGTAGAGATTCAGGTCGGCGTGGGTTTCGAGGGTGGACCGGCAGCCGCGCATGACCGCGGGATCGAAGACGTGCCCGAAGGCGACTTGGGGATGCTCCGCGGCGGCCGTCGGGCAGATGAGCGGATTCGACAGCCCGCTGCCGCGCTGATCGACCAGCACGACGTCGCGCTGCTTCCGCACCCCCTGATACGGCCCGTTGACCAAGTCGGCCAACTCGCGACTGGCTCCACCAGGGCCGCCGGCGAACATGAACACCGGCTCCTTCCCCACTGGTTGTTCGGCCCGAAGCACGACGTAATGGACCTCGATCTTTCGTCCCGACTCGCGCGCCCTATCCTCGAACACCGTGATCCGACCGCACTCGGCCCGGGGCCCCAGTTCCTCCGGGCCGCACGACTGGGCTCCGAGGTGGCGCGGCTGCACGACCGCGAGGGCCAGTACTATGCCGCCGACTATCCCCTCAACTCGCATCCAGCCACCTCGGCAACGGGTTCGGGGCGAATAGTAGCCGGCCTGCGAGTCAACCGGAGGTAGCCCGCCGAGTCCTGTACTCGCGGGTCGGGCGCGTCTTCGGGCGTGCGACATAGGCGGACTCGACCGACGTGACCCCCCACCGCGCCGCCCTCCACCGGCGCCATGCGGTCTCGAGCGCCAACAGCGCGAAAACCCATCCAAACAGCGCGGCGGCCAAGACCATGAATGCTCCCCGAGCGAGTTTCTCGACCATTTCCATTCGGCACCGTCCCTTCGTTCGGCCCGCAATATTCGCCTCGGTCGTCGGGAGAACAAGTTGGGAAAAACCCTTGCTTTTGCCGAAGTCACTGCGATACTTGGACATGGACCGTCGCACCATGGTGAGCAGTCTGGTCGGGGGCACGACCGCGCTGCGACCCACCGCGTTGACTACCCTGGAACGCGGCCTCCGCACGGTCGAGGGCGCCACGCCCGACGAGGTGGCCCAAGACGAGCCGTTCTGGCTCGCGGTGCGCCAGGCGTTCACCATCGACCCCAATCACGTCAATCTCAACAGCGGCAGCGTCAGCCCGGCGCCGCGGGCCGTCGCCGAGGCGATGGACCGGTACTGGACCATCACCAACATGAGTCCGTCCCTCTACGTCGACGACCTGCTGTATCCGCAGGTGGAACTGGTCCGTCGCCGGCTCGCCGCCACGTTCGGCTGCGACCCCGAAGAGCTGGCCCTCACCCGGAACACCTCCGAATCGCTGTTGAGCGTCCAGTTCGGCCTCCCGCTCGATCGGGGGGACGAGATCGTCACCACGACCCAGGACTACCCGCGGATGTTGACGGGGTGGGATCAGCGGGCGCGACGCGACGGGGTCATCGTTAGGCGGGTGTCGTTCCCGGTGCCCCCGCCGAGCCTCGACGACCTCTATCAGCGGATCGTGGCGGCGGTGACCCCGCGCACTCGGGTGATCCACATCTGCCACATGACCTACACCGCCGGTCAGATCTTCCCGGTCAAACGGATCTGTCAGTTCGCCCGCACCCGGGGGATCACCTCGATCGTCGACGGAGGGCACACCTTCGCGCAGTTCCCGTTCACCCGAGACGATCTCGATTGCGACGTCTACGCGACCAGTCTCCACAAATGGCTGACCGCGCCGGTTGGCAACGGTTTCCTCTACGTGAAGAAGGATCGGATTCGGGAGATCTGGCCGCTCTACGCGGCGCCCCCGGAGCAGGATGGCGACATTCGGAAGTTCGAGCAGATCGGCACCTACCCGATCGCGCTCCGGAACGCGGTGTCGGAGGCCCTCACCTTTCACACCGCCATCGGGTTCGACCGGAAAGCGGCCCGCTTCAACTACCTCCGGGAGCGATGGATGCGCGCGGTCGAACCGGTCAAGGGCGTCCGGCTCCTGACCTCGTTCGACCGGGCCCAGGCCTGCGCCCTCGGCGGGATGTCACTCGCGTCGATGAACGCCGCACCGCTGGTAGAGTACCTGGTGAAGAAACACCTGATCCACGTCCGAGCCCGTTTCGTCCCCGGGGAGTGGGAGGGCATCCGGGTGACCCCGAACGTGTTCACGACGCTCGAGGAGATCGATCTGTTCAGCCGGGCGATTCGGGAGGCGGCGTAGGTCGCGGGGGCTCGGGGGGGGGGCAGGACTCAGGACTCAGGACTCAGGACTCAGGACTCAGGACTCAGGACTCAGGACTCAGGACTCAGGACTCAGGACTCAGGACTCAGGACTCAGGACTCAGGACTCAGGACTCGCGATGCAAGTTGGCGTTAGAGCAGCATTTGAACAGACGCCACTCCCTGTCTTGAGTCTTGAGTCTTGAGTCTTGAGTCTTGAGTCTTGAGTCTTGAGTCCTGAGCCCTAAGCCCCCAACCTCCCCAAAATCGAAATCGCACTCACGTTCCGATGGGGAAACCCGCCGAGGTTGTGGGTCAGACCCATGACCGGATCTTTGAGCTGACGAGCCCCGGCGCGGCCCTTGAGCTGCAAGTACATCTCGTAGGCCATTCTAAGACCCGAGGCGCCGATCGGGTGGCCGAAGCACTTCAGGCCGCCGTCGATCTGGCAGGGCACCCCGCCGTCGTTGTTGAAGAACCCGTCGAGGATGTCGCGCGGTGCCTTGCCTTCGTCGGAGATCCCCAGGTCTTCCATGGTGACCAACTCGGTGATCGAGAAGCAGTCGTGCACCTCGATCATCGTGAGGTCCTTTCGCGGATTGTCGACGCCGGCCTCGGCGTAGGCCCGCCTGGCCGCCTTCCGGGTGGTGACGAAGTAGCTGCCGTCCCAGCCCGGGCTGGTCGCCTCGAACCCGTTGCTGTTGGCCAGCTGGAGCGCCTTGATGGTCACCAACTCGTGCTGATGCCCGAGGCCGCGGGCGATTTCCGGCGTGGTCACGATGGCGCAGGCCGCGCCATCGCTCACTCCGCAGCAGTCGAACAGGCCGAGCGGCTCGGCGATGATGGGCGCGTTGAGGATGGTGTCGAGGTCCACCGCCTTGCGGAGGTGGGCCTTCGGGTTGACGGCCCCGTTTTGGTGGCTCTTCCAGGACACGGTCGCCATCGCCTGCTTGAGATCGGCCCGGTTGATCCCGTGCTTGGCGGCGTACGCCGTCGCCAGCTGGGCAAACGAGCCGGGCGCGCTCAAATGGGGCCAGTAGAGGTCGTTGACCGCCCCCATGCTCCCGCCCGGCAGGCCTCCATACCCCGTGTCCTTGAGCTTCTCCGCCCCGATCGCCAGCGCGATCTTGCTCGCCCCGGCGGCCACCGCGTAGGCCGCGCCGCGCAGCGCCTCGGTGCCCGACGCGCACATGTTCTCGACCCGGGTGGTGGCGACGTTGTCCAACCGGAGCACTTCGCTTGCCCCGGTGCCGGACGAGCCGAGACTCATCCCGTCGAACAGCACCGAGTACCAGGCCGCGTCGATCGCGTTGGACTCGATCTTGGCGTCGGCGAGCGCCTCGGTGAACGCCTCGATCATCAGGGTGCCGGGATCGGCGTCGAACCGCTCGCCGAACTTGGAGCACCCCATCCCGATGATGGCAACCTTGTCGCGGAACCCGGTCATACCGACCTCCTCGAGGCGATTTCGAGCGGCTGAGCCTTCCAGAAATAGCGAGTGTACCCCCGGGCCCGATCGATCGCCTTGATTCGGAACACCATCCGCATCAGGGAGCCGACTTGGGTCCGTCCCGCGGCATCGCTGGTGAACTGCCCCATCAACTTGACGCCGGCATCGAACTCGAGCATCCCGTAGACACCCGGTGGATGTGGCGTAAAGGCGAGCCAGTCCTCGGTGAACGACGCGACCTTCGCGGTCAGGTCGGCCAGGCGGAACGGCTCTTGAGCCCCGAGATGCCGGCACCCCGGGTTGACGCAGATTCTCGCCGTTGGAAACTGAAGGGTGCCGCATTTGGGGCACTTGCCGGCCGAGAAGTGCCCGAACTCCTCGTGGCGGGCGGCCGCGCTGATCGCGGTCTTGGCATCGACCTCGGCGCGCATCCCCCACTGGACATCGAGCCCGCCCTGAAAGGCGAGGAACTTGAAGTAGTTCGTCTCGATGATGCCGGCGGCGATCTGGTTCGCGAGCGGCGCGGCCGACGCCTGGCGACCGACCAGCTCGGTGGTCCGGAAGACCAGCACATCGGCACCCTGGCCGAAGCCCACCACGACGATGACCTGATTGGGGCGGGACTGCTCGAGCGTGTGGGCCAGCATCATCAGGGGATGGGCCGTGCCGGTGTCGCCCACCCCGCCGGCCAGCTCGTCGGTCAGCCGATCGGGAGCGATCCCGGTGGCCTTCGCCACCGCCTCGCGGACCCCGCGAATCGGCGCCGCGAACACCAAACGGTCGACCGCGGCCGCGGCGATGCCGGTCTTGGCCAGGGCGGCCCCGATCGCCTCGACCGCGATCTTGAGGTAGCCCTCGTCGCGGATCCACCGCTCTTCCCAGTAGTAGTCGAACCGGTCGCCCGACCGGCGGAAGTGGTCGACGAAGTCGCGAGTCAGCGTCGCCCCGCCCAGGTACTGGGCGATCACCTGGTCGGTGCCCACCAGGACCGCCGCGGCCCCATGCCCGAAGATCGCGTCGTTAGGGCTGGCGGTGCGCGCCAGCCGCATGTCGGCCGCGGCGACCAGGCGAGATCCGTCCGGCGCCATCTCCAGGGCCAGCTTGAGCGCCGACGTCCCGGCCCGCTGGGAATGACCGAGGTCGGCCGTGTGGGTGCTGGTCGGCAGGTCGAGCGCGGTGGCCACCACGGCGCTGTTCTGCCGATCCGCGAACGGCATGGTGGTCGAGGCCAGGAACAGGCTGGCGGGCGCGGTCGGGGTTGGACCGAGGCAGTGGCGCGCGGCCTCCGTCGCCATGGTGATCACGTCCTCGTCCCAATCGCAGACCGATCGCTCGGACTTGCCGAGCCCCTTGAGCGACGGGTCGTACCAGGCCCCGGCCGCCGCGATGGCCGCCCGGCTGAGCCGGTATCTGGGGACGTACCCGGCGGCCCTGACGATGCCTGCTCTAGTCACGCGAAGTGCCCTTGGGTCGTGGAGTTGGTCGGTGGTCCCCGGCAGTCTACCGCGGTTTGACGGGAGGGTCAAACCCCCGCCAAGCTTCATGGATGCGAACGCTCCTCGTCTCCGCCGCCCTCCTGGTCCTTCAGCTCCCGGCAGCGGCCGCCCAGGGCGGGCCGCTCACGCTGGATCGGATCGTTTCGAGCGCGAAACCCGTGGCCGGCACCTCCCCGGTCGCGCCCCAGTGGTCGCCGGACAGCCGCAGGATCGCCTTCCTGTGGAACGACACGGCGGGCCCGCGGCGCGACCTCTGGGTGGCCGAGCGAGCCGGCGGGGTGCCTCGGCGGGTCACCTCGGGCGGCGCCGGAGAGTTCGTCTGGAGCCGGGACAGCCGGCACCTCGTCGTCCTTCGGGCCGGCGACCTCTGGCGGGTCGACCCCGCCGGGGGCACCGCCTCCCAGCTGACTCGAACCGGCGGCGACAAGAGCGATCTGGCGCTCTCCCCCGACGGCCTGACCGTGAGCTATCTGGCCGATGGCGACCTCTGGCTCCACCAGTTGACCACCGGCGCCACCACCCAAGCGACCCACCTCGCCGTGGCCCCGCCGAACGACGTTAGGCTCGGCACCTACTTCCGCCCAGACGTCGAAGTGGGTCGTTACGTGTGGGGCGGGGGCCGAGCGTACGCCTGGTCCCCAGACGGGCGCTCCATCGCCTTGCAGGTGGTCGACCGCCGCGCCGTCCGGCTGATGCCGTTCCCCTACTACCTCGGTGACGAATCGTCCCTCCGGGTGCTCCGGCGCGGCACCCCGGGCGACGTCAACGAACGGCGGACCCTCCGACTGCTCGATGTCGCCGGTGGGACTCTCCGACCGCTCGAGCTGGCCGAAACGGAGTCGCGGCAGATCCTCGATTTCGAATGGTCCCCGACGGGTGCGTTGCTGATCGACCGCGAGTCCGATACCGCCGAGGATCGCTGGCTCCTGGTGGCGGACCCCGCGACCGGCCGGATCGAGGTGCGGTGGCACGATCATCGTCCGACCCGGATCTATAACGCGGTCACCGCCACCTGGGGCGCGGATGGCCAAGAGATTCTCTTCGTGTCCGACCTCGACGACTGGTACCGACTCTACTCGCTGGCCCCGGGCCAACAGGCGCCCACCCCGCTCACCGGCCCGGGGTTCGACGTCACCGGCGACCGGGGGGCGTTGGCCCCGATCATCGACCCTCGCTCCCGGTCGATCTGGTACGTCTCGACGGCGGCCGGACCGGCCGAGCGCCAGGTCTACCGGATCGGGGCGACCGGCGGGACACCGATCCAGATTACCACGCGCCCGGGCACCCACACGCCGTTTCTGTCTCCCGACGGGACGACCCTCGCCGTGCTCCACAGCGACGACCTCACCCCGACCGAGCTGTACCTCGTCGACGCTCGCCAGGGAACCGAGCGGCGAGTCACGAACTCGCCTCCGCCGGAATTCGCGACCGCGGGTTTGGCCAAACCACGGTACGTGTCTTTTCCACATCAGAGTGAGGCGTTCACGCTCCACGCGAAGATCCTCGAGCCGCCCGGCTTCGACCCGTCCAAGCGATACCCGGTCGTCTTTGGCCCGGTCTATTCGAACACGGTTCGCAATCGCTGGGGCGGCCAGTACGGGCTGGTGCAACAACTGCTGGCCCAGCGCGGCTACCTCGTCGTCCAAGTCGATGTCCGGGGCAGCACCGGCTACGGACGGGACTTCCGGGAGCGCTTCCTGATGGACTGGGGCGGGGGCGACTTGGACGACCTGGAGAGCGCCGCGCGGTACCTTCGGACCGTGCCCTACGCCGACACCGATCGGATGGGAATCTGGGGAAGCAGCTACGGCGGCACCCTCACGGTGTTCATGCTGTTCAAAAAACCGGGGCTCTTCAAGGCGGGCGTGGCCGGCGCTCCGGCCACCGATCCTCGGTTCTTCGGTAGCGACGACGTCGCCATCGCCCGACGACCAGCCACCCACCCCGAGGCCTTTACCCGGGGCGACGCCCGCCAGTACGCCGCCAACCTACGGGACCATCTCCTGATCATCCACGGCATGCAGGACGACGTCGTCCCGTTCAAGACCTCGGTGGTGCTGGCCGAGCACCTGATGCGGCTGGGCAAGGACTTCGATTTCGCCTTCGCGCCGGGGGCCACCCACGGATGGATTCAGCGGGAGCACGATGCCCGCTACCTGCTGGGCAAGCTGGTGGCCCACTTCGACCGGTACCTCGGCGGCGGTCCCCGATAGCGGTACCCGCCGGAACCGGGCGGGCGATGTCGGGTCAGAACGAGAGCATCTGGGTGAACTTGATGATCACGCTCCGCCCCGGGGCCACGTCCGGCTGATCGGGGACGCTGAGCCGCTGTTCGTTGAGCACCAGGTACAGGTCGCTGAGGGGATGGTGGATCAGGTTGAGGCGGAGGTTGGCGTTGAAGAGGCGGCTTTCGGGGTCGTACTGGGTCAACGCGTCGAGGAACATTCGGGTGGTGAAGCTGTAGTTGGCCCGGACCGAGATCAACGTCGCGGTAAACCGCGCGGCGGGGACGTCGAGAGTGGCCGCGGTCCGCTGCAGCGTGGTTGCCATTCGAAAGCGGTGGTTGGGCCTCACGGTCACCGTCGCGTTGACGGTCTTCTGTTGCCCGCTCCACAGCCCCCCCACCGTGGCCCGCCCCGACAGCGCCAAGGGCTTCGACTGGTTGGTCGAGGCGAAGAGCTGCCAGTCGCTCCACTCGTAGCGTCCGGCCGGGATCGGGGCGATCCTCGGGCTGATCCGAAACGGCGTGGTGATCGCCTGGAGATTGGGATTCCAGGACAGCTCCAAGAACGCCCCGCTCTGAAAGAAGAACGTCTGCCCGGTGTGGAGCCGCTTGGCGACTAGCCGCCCCCCCGCCACCGGCTGATAGAAATCCCAGACGATGTGGGGATGGAGCTCGCGGACGCCGCGCCGCTGCAGCCAGGCGGGCCGGGGGCGAATCCCGAAGTCAGTGAAGTACTTGCGGACCCCGGTCCGGCGATTGAACCCGAGGTCGTCCTGGAAGCCATCGCCGATCTGGAGGACGCCACCCTTGGCATGGACGAAGTTGCCGTCGTAGTTGAGCGAGGTGCGAAGGGCGTATTGCCCGCCGTCTCGCCCCGGCGTCGAAGTCCCCACCAGATAGCTATTCCAATCGACCTTCCGCAGGAACCGGATGTTGGCGTCGATCCCGTAGACCCGGTTGTAGTCGCCCGCGGTGTCGGTGGCCTGCCGATTCATCGCGATCAAGCCGATGTCGTTCCCCGCCCCGATGGATCGGCGGAGCCGGAACACGGCGTAGTTGGTCGCCCGATTGGCCCGCACCGCTTCGGTCTGCATCGACAAGGCGCCGATGGTGAAGCCGCCGAGCTGGCCGGTCAGTCGCACCCCGGCGGGGATCTGAATGGTCTGTCCGTTCTTGTCGAGCCCGATCCGCCGACTGAAGAAGAGCAAGAGATCCTCGTCGGGCGTCGGGGTCAGCACCACCCGGTTGTTGCGGGCCGCGTCACCCACGTAGAAGATCCCGGAGTTCTCCAGAAAGAACTCCCGTTTCTCGGGGAAGAACTGGCCGAACTGGGTGAGATTCACCTGCTGCTCGTCGGCTTCGACCTGCGCGAAGTCCGGGTTGACCGTGGCATCGAGCGTCAGCCCCCCGGCAATCCCGATCTTCAGATCCGCCCCGCCGTCGACCTGCTCGTCGAAGCGGAGGCCGCCCGTCTCCCGCGTGGTCCGGCCCGCCAGGAACGGCTTGACCCGGATGTTGCGACCGCCTCCCTGGAGGGAGAGCCCGATTAGCTCTCCCGCCAGCGACACCCGGGCCAGGTTGTACGCTCGGGGCACGGGCGCCCAGAACGTCACCTCGTTCTTCCGCCGAATCCGGCGGCTGAAGTTGATGCCCCAGCGATCCCGACCCGGGTCGAATCGCAGCGACCGGAGCGGGATGGCCATCTCGGCCACCCATCCGTCCTCGGTGATCCGGGTGGCCACCGACCAGACCGCGTCCCAGCTGGTATTGATCTCCCGGCCCTCGTTCGCCACCTGCCGATCGGCCTTGGCGCCCTCCGGGTTGGTGATGAAGACGTAGCCGTTGGTCCGATCGCCGAAGGTGTCGAGGAGCACCTCGAAATCGTCCTGATCCTCCTCGCGAAAGTCCTTCTTGATGTCGTTGACGATCAGCTTGGACGGATCGCCGTCCTTGAGGTGGGCCCCGATGAAGAGGGTCCGCTCGTCGTAGAGCACCCGCACCTCGGTGGCCTCGGTCGCTCCCTCGCCTTCCCGTGGCTCGCTCTGGACGAACCCGCTGACCGGCCGGGCCGCCTGCCACCCTTCCTCATCGAGCACCCCATCGAGCCGGATCCGCTCGGTGATCTTGCGGGCCTCGATCACCGGTCGGGAAGGTTCCCGCCGTCCGGTATCGCCGACCAGGGCGACAGCCATGAGAAACGCGGCGATCATGCTGGACGTCGAATCAGCGCGCGGCCGGGAAGATCGGCAGGAGGACCCGGGACGATCGCTCGGGGCCGTGGAAGATGGTCTGCATTGCGGTCCGTGCCGTCCGATCGGTCGCGAAGTTCTTCCCGGTGTTGAGGTTCGCGTCGATGAACGGGAAGGCACTGCTCGAGATCTCGAGGCGGAGTCGGTGCCCCGGCTCGATGCTGTGGCCGATGTCGGCGAACTCGATGGTGAACTCCTCGGCCTGGCCCGGAGTCAGTAGCACGGTCCGCTCGTATCCCGCCCGGTAGCGCGCCCGACGGACGGCCACGGGCACCGGGCCCAGCAGCACGGCACGACCGTCCGGAAACACGTCGAGCAGCTTCGCGGTGAAGTCCGTGTCCAGCCCGTCGCTCGCGGCCCACAACTTGACGACGGGGCGGCCGACGATCGCGAGCGGCTCATTCGCCACGGCGGTGGTGTAGACCAGCACGTCCGGCCGCGCCTCGATCGCCCGATGATCGACCGCGGCCGGCCGGGCTGGTACTGGACGGTTCGGATCGTAGCTGAACGAGTCGGTCGCCGCCGCGGCGGGCACCTCCCATTGGAGCGAGCCGTCCCCGTTCAGCGTATTGGCTCGCCCGCCGCTGGTGAGGTACAGCGGTTTCGTCACGGTGCCGGTGAGTGGGTAACGATCGCCCGTGAGCCAGACGTTCTTCCCGGTCAGGTAGACCCGGACCCGCGGGGCGTCGTACCGCGGGGTCGCCTGTTTCAGGCACCAGTCGAAGTACTTGATCCGCTCCGCTTGCGTTTTAATGATCGCCGACGAGTCGAAGTCTAAAGCACCCTGCTTGAGCTTGCCGCCAAGGTACGTTCCACCATGGTCCCACGGACCGATGATGAGAAAGTGGGAGTCGGCGCCGCCGCGCTGCTCCAGGCCATCCCAGTACGACAAGGCCCCGGCCTGATCGCCATCATACCACCCGGTCACGGTGAGCGAGGGCACCCGAATTCGCTCGAAATCGGCCGGTCCGAACTGAATCCGTCGCCAGTAAGCATCGAGGGTCGAGTGGGCGAGCATCGCCTGGTAGAGCGGCAGCGGTCGACCCATCAGGCTGTCCTGACGGACCAGGGGTCGCTGGACGGCGAGCGAATCCCATTTGATCAGGTCGTTGAGTTCCGATTGAGAGACCTTCCCGGCCACGCCATGCAGCCACGGAAGGGCCCAGTCGAGCCGGAACGCGCCACCCAGGTAGGGAATCTCGTCGAAGATCCGCCCCGACGACGCGGTCGGCGCGATGCAGGCGAGGTGAGGCGGTTGCTCGCGAGCGGCCAGCCACTGCACGGTACCGAGGTACGACCCACCGTCGGTGCCGACCCGGCCGTTGGACCACGGCTGGCGGGCGACCCACTCGATGGTGTCGTAGCCGTCGCGTCCCTCGGGAAAGTAGAAGTCGAACCGACCCTCCGAGTCCCCGCGGCCGCGAGTGTCCTGGAGGACCACCGCGTAGCCCGCCTCGAGGTACTTGAGGAGCCCGTATCGGCGAAACTGGGCCGTCTTGTCGTAGGGGGTACGCAAGACGATCGTGGGATGACGCCCCTCGGCCGAAGGCAGCCACACGTTGGCCACGAGATGGACCCCGTCCCGCGCTGGAATCCGGACCCCGAAGCGATTGATGATCTGCCCCTCGGCACCGCCCGCCACCAGACTGGCGACCAGCAGCCCGGTCAGGACGGACCCGGCCCTCCCTGTTCCGCGATCCATCGGCGATGCCGCTCCTCGACGGTAGCCCACAGCGAAGCCGCGTCCGGCAACCGGAGGGCGAAGTCGGCTTCGAGGACTTGTTGAAATTCTGCCGCGTCCCTCAACATTACTTCGGAGACCGCTCCAGCGGAAATCCATCGCCGTACCGCGCCACGCAGGGTCACGATGCCCCCTGGCCGATGGCGCTGGCAGACGGTCTTCTGGACGAACCCCGACTGGGGCGAGGTCTGGAGCTCGAGGCAGCGGCCCTCGAAATCGCTCAGCTGGCGGGCCTCCTCGGTGAAGTCGAACTCCGGGGCCGATCCCCATTGATGATTCTTCATGACCCAGCGGGAGCCGTGCCGCTCCAGCCGGAACGCGAAGTCACCCTGCCGATAGCTCCCGACCGCGAGCGGAATGGGCTCCAGAAAGCCATCACCGAAGCCGACGTCGGCGAGGTAAGCCCGGTCGAGTTCGACGAGGAGGACGAGGTGATTGCCCTCGGCCCCGTCGCCTCGCGCGGCGCGGCCGACCGTCCCCGACAGGAGCCGGACTCGAAAGCCGATCGCGTCGAGCGCCCAGGCCAGCAGGCCGTTCATCTCGTAACACCAGCCCCCCCGACCCTGCTCGACGATCTTCCGGTAGTTGGCGGCCTGATCGAGCACCAAGCGACGGCCGCGGTGGATGTCGAGGTTCTCGTAGGGAATCGCCAGCAGGTGGTGCCGATGGATGGCGGTGAGCGTCTCGAGGTCGGGACGCGGCACCCCGCGGTAGCGGATCCGGGTGAAGTAACCCTCGAGGTCCACGCTCAGCTGTTGGTGGGGGCGTCGCGCCCTTCGAAGACGGCCCGGATGTTCTCCAGGAGGACGAACGGCGTGAACGGCTTCCGGAGCAGACGGTCTTCGTTGTTGAGCTGGCCGATCAGATCCTCGCCAGGATACCCGGACATGTAGAGCACCCGGGAAATCGGCTTGAGTTTCCGCATCTCGGCGATCATCTGGCTCCCCGACATCCCCGGCATGATCACGTCGGCCAGCACCAGATCGATCTGGTGAGGCGATCCGGCGGCCAGCATCAGCGCCTCGTCGCCGTCCTTGGCGACCATGACCCGGTAGCCTTCGCGTACCAGCACCTTCTCGGCGATTTCGCGGAGCGGGGTCTCGTCTTCCACCAGCAGGATTGTGGCGCCGCCACCGCCGCTGAGCCGGCGTCGCTCGGTCGTGCTGAGCGCTCCCGGCTCCGCCGCGACCCTCGGCAGATAGACGTGGAACGTGGTACCTCGCCCGAGCTCACTTTCGAGGATCAGGCCACCGTTGTTCTGCCGGACGATGCCGTAGACGCTCGCCAAGCCGAGCCCGGTGCCCCGCCCGACCGGCTTGGTGGTGAAGAACGGCTCGAAGATGCGGGCCTGGGTGGCCCGATCCATCCCCACCCCGGTGTCGGAAACCTCGACCACGAGGTACTCGCCGGGCTCGATCGCAATCACCGCGTCGGCGACGGTGCGGGTGACGAACTGGCGCCGAGCCCGAATCGACAACCGGCCGCCGTCCGGCATCGCGTCGCGGGCGTTGACCGCCAGATTCAGGACGACCTGCTCGAGCTGCGACGGGTCCATCTTGACGTGGCCGACGTCGGGGGCGACCTCGAGCACGGTGGTGACGTCGGCCTTGATCAGCCGCTTGAGCAGCCGGACGACGTCGGCAAGGGTGACGGTGACCTCGATCACCTTCGGCTCGACCACCTGCTTCCGGCTGAACGCAAGCAGCTGGCGGGTCAGCGAGGCGGCCATCTGGGATGCCTTGAGAATCTGCTCAAAATCGTCACGAGCCGGATGGCCCGGCTCGACGACCTCGAGACCAACCTCGCTGTGACCCATGATGGTGGTCAGCAGATTGTTGAAGTCGTGGGCCACCCCGCCGGCCAACTGGCCGATGGCCTCCATCTTTTGGGCCTGATTGAGCTGCTCCTCGAGCATGGCCCGCTCGGTCTGGTCACGGAGCGTGAAGACCATGCCGTTGACCGAAGGCTGGTGGAACAGGCTGGTGACCACCGCCTCGACCCGGCGGAGATCGCCTGTCCTGCCGGGTACCCGCCACCGAGCCACATCGCTTTGGCCAGGATGGAGCATCCTTTCGGCGACCATCTGCTCGACCCCTTCGCGCTGGCCGCTCTCGACCAACCCGACGACGCTCTTGCCGATCAGCTGGTCCGGGCCCCCGGCCCACATCGCCTCGGCGGACGGGGAGGCGAAGCGAATCCGGAGATCCGCGCCGGCGATGAGGATGACGTCGGAGGTATGGCGAACGAGGGCGGCGATCCGGGCGTCGGCCTCGAGCACGGCGCGCTCGGCTTGGAGCCGGGCGTTCTGGCGCATGGTGACGGCTTGGCGAATGACCAGCAGAATCATGGTGCCAAGGGCACCGAGGACGATCGGGCCGACGGCGGTCGTCTCCTGGGAGAAGACCAGGCTGAGCACGAAGAAGGTGATCGCGAGCACGGCGACCCAGGGGATCGGGCTCGAGCCTTCGCGCGCGGGCCAGGGCCACCGCCATCCGGCGCGGAGCGCCTCGGCCGCCGCGATCGACAACACGAGCAGGAGGGGAACGACCAGGTCAACCACACCCGTGGCGATCTGTGGGGGCGGATTGACGATACTGAGGCCCGTGTTGCTGGCGAACAAGACGATCGACAGCCACATAATCAGCATGAACACGGCAGCATGCTCTTCCGCCGGGCGGCGGACTACGGCGATGTTGACTCCCACCAACATGGCAACTGGCGCCGCGACGGAGAAGAGGGATTCAACATCGGTCGCCCCCTGCCCCCGGAGCCAGTGGTACCACACAAGCAGGCCAACCGCGACTGATAGGATCGCCACATCGATGACGAGGTATTGCCAATCCTGTCGGGGGCGACGACGAGCGGGCCAGAGGAGTAATCCGAGAACCGGAAGGGGCCATTGGGCGATCGAGGCGAGGCTAGCCCAGACGGGAGGCCGGCCCTCGGATGCCATCACGAGGGACGTCATTCCCGTTAGCACGGCGGCCAAAAGCGGAAACACGGCCGCCTGGCGCACGCGGGGACTGTCGCGGACTCGCCAAACGGCGGCGACCCAGCAGGCCGCGACCAGCATCCAACCAACCAGCCCAGCCGGCCCAAACCCGGCTTGCACCGGGGAAAGACTCGCCACGCTCACAGCGGCCACGGCACAAGCGACCGCGAACCATCCTCCGCCGCGGATCCATGGTAGGAACCAACGTGGCAACGCAAACCCGCGTGGAGTCACGAAACCCCTGGTCAGAGACCGATCTGCCGTCCAAATCTAGGGCATCGGACGGCAAGATAGAATCTTTAGGCCATGGAACGCAAAGAGACGGGCCAGCTTACGCCGGCCCGCCCAGTGACACGGGATCGAGCGGACTAGTTCCCGCTGCCGCAGCCCCGCTTGCTAAGGACCTCGATGTCCTGCCAGTTCCATCCACCCTCGGTCTTTTGAGTGATGTTGCCGATCTTGGTGACAGTGGGCTTCGTGTACGTCATGTCCAACTCCTTGGGTTAGTGATTAGCCGCGGCGTTCGCCGCGGGTCTTGCAGTGCCAAACTCGAATGACTGCCCGGCTCGCACCGCGAGCCAGGTCTCCAATGCAAGCGTCGTAAACAGCGGTCCCACCGACCAGATGTTGCCGGCCTGTGCCGCGGACAGCTCCCGCGCCAGCACCCCGCGATCGATACACCCCATCTCGGCGAGCCGCGACTCGCTCACCAATCGGTCGAGCAAGACGCGCTCGTGGGTCAGCGACCAGGCGATCCGCCCATCGATTCCGCCCTTGCCGGGCCGGTCGCGGACCAAGGGTGGCAGCAGGTCTCGAAGCCCTTCGCGCAGCACCAGCTTCTTCCGCTCGGCGCCGATCTTGAGCATCGGCGGCAGGGCAAGCGCAAACTCGACCAGCGGCCGGTGAAGGAACGGATAGCGCATCTCGACCCCGTCCTCGGAGATGCCCCGTTCCAGCGCTAGGTCGATCGTGCTGAGCTCGATGGCCTGGGCGTCCCCGAAGACCCCGATCCCGGCCGACGGCGCGGTCAGCCCGAGGGTCGCGTCGGCCAGATCGTGCTCCTTGGCGAATCGCGGGGTGATCCACGGCGACAGGTCGCCGTCCTCGCGGTGCCAGCGACGCTGGAGGAATCGGGGCAGCAGCGGAAGCACCGCGTTGTCGAACCCGACCCGGTAGAAGGAACGCCGACTCCCGACCGCGACATCGGTGATCCGGCGGGCGGCGGTGAGCCACCGACCCTGCCTCACCAGGTCGGCGATGTAGCCGTGGGGGCCGGCCAGGTAGTTGTCCGACCCGAACCCGCTCAGGATGACCCGACCGCCCCCGTCGATCACGGCCCGGTTCATCGCCCGGCTCCGGGCCCAGAACGGCAGGAAGATCCGCGGCTCACCGAAGGCCGGCGGGCCGGCCTCGTCCGCCTGCCAGGCGCCGAAGTCCCGGAGCTGCCGGTTCGGGCGGGGATACCGCTCGAGCACCGCGTTCGAGTAGCGGGTTTCGTCGCCACCCCCGAGGGAATCGACCACCGAGACGGTGCCCCCGAGCGGCTGGGCCCGACCCTGCTTCGCCAACTCGGCCGCGACCGCGACCACGCCCGAGGAATCGAGCCCGCCCGACAGCTGCGACCAAGTCGGCACGCCGTCGTCCAGCTGGGCCGCGACCCCCTCGGTGAACAGCCGCCGAAACTCCCGGGCCGCCTCGGCGGGATCGATCGGCCGGTCGACCCCGATGAACTCGCTCGGGCTCCAGTACTGCCGGGTCACGATCCGATCGTCGACGGCGGTGAGGACGGTACCGGGCGCGAGTCGGCGAATCCGGGAATAGACGGTCCGTTCGGTCGACCACGGGAGCCCCACCAGAAAGTGCCCGATGAACTCCGGGTCGTAGCCGGAACCGTCCAGGCAGTCCTGGTGGGAGGACACCAGCAGGCGCCGCCCGGTCATCTGCCAGAAGACCGTCTTGACGCCTAACGCATCCCGCGCGGCCAGCACCTGGCGCTGCTCGCTGTCGTACAAGACGAAGGAGAAATCCCCGATCAGCTCGCGGGTCGCCAGCGGACCGAGCCGCCGATACTCCTCGATGATGTGGACCAGGTCGTCGATCGCCGGATCGATCCCCGGGTTCCTGTTGGTCCGGCCCGACAGCCGGACGTTGCCGATGGCGTAGATGCCATGGCGGTGGGCGAAGGCCGGCCGGCCAAACGGCGTCGACGGCACCCACCCCGCGGCCCACGACCCGTTCCACAACACCTCCACCCGCCCATCGCTCTGCGACAGGGCGGGCAGACCGGAGTGGAGCGCGTCGAGGCCGAGGGTGCCGCCGTCGAGGTCGATGACGACGAGGAATGGGTTCATCAGGCGAACCCGGGAAACGGCGTGAACTTGACCAGATCGTCTTCGTTTTCGAGAACGGGCTGGCCATCGAGCTCGATCCAGGCGTGGGCCGCGAACGGATAGGGCTGGACCCCGATCCGCAGAACCGCGGGGATGCGTCGCCACCGCAACACTAGAAACAGCGCGATCGACTGTTCGAGACAGATCGCCCGACCCGGGAAGAACGCGGCCGCTACCGCCACCGAGCGGGCCTGGCGCTCGGCGCCGTCGCGAGGGGCCATCGGGTCCGCCGGTTTGGCGAGACGCTGGGCCCACCGGATGGTCCGCCGGAACCCGGCGACCTTGAGCGACGCGCGGGTCGCGGCCAGCACGACGAAGCAGGTGAGCGGCGACGCGATCGTCATACCGCCTCGACCAGCCTGGCCCGGGACATCTCCGTCAGGAACGCATCGACGTCGGCTGTCAACTCGGCCTCGGGCACGTCGAACTCGGCGCCGAGGTCGGCGACGATCTCGGTCAGCGTGCGCGGTTGGGCGACCAGACTCCAGATCCGACCAGCGGTCTGATCGAGCGCGAAGAACTGTTCCGATCGGGAATCGAGAAGCACGGTCTTGGCGCCGTGGTCGACCGCCATGACCTGAGTCGACTGCCGGTACCGCGGCGGGCGGCGTGCTTTCGGTGTGAACAACTTGAACATGTCGCGGGGCCGCCCGGTTCGATTAGTGCTAATACTGCTCTCACACGAACGGTGCGCTCGATCAATGCCCGCAACAATGCATCAGGTGGCAAAAACTTGCCGGAAAGCGACCCGGGCCGAGTGGCCCTAGCGGCGCAAAATACCGTCCCCGCGAGCAACAATCCCTAGCGGTCGAGCCAGGTCGCGGCGCGCTTTCCGAGGAAGGCGTCAATTCCTTCGGCAGCATCGGAGAGCGCCATGTTGCAGGTCATCGCCTGGCCCGCGTCGGCATAGGCCGGCTCCAGCGGCCGCTCGATCTGCTGATAGAAGACCCGTTTGCCCAGCGCGATCGTCGCGGCGCTCTTCGCGGCGATGAGAGCGGTCCAGGTGGCAATCTCCCTATCGAGCTCGGCCGCGGGCACCACCCGGTTCACCAAGCCCCACGCCAACGCGGTCGCCGCCGACACCGGCCGGCCAGTCAAGAGCATCTCCATCGCGTGCTTCCGCCCGACGTTGCGGCCGACCCCGACCGCCGGGGTCGAGCAAAACACCCCGATGTTGACCCCCGGCAACGCGAAGGTCGCCTCGTCGGCGGCAATCGCCAGATCGCACATCGAGACCAGCTGGCAGCCCGCCGCGGTGGCGATCCCGTGCACCCGGGCGATCACCGGCTGGGGCAGCCGGGTGAGCGACACCATCATCTTGCCGCAGGCGTCGAACATCGCCTGCTGCCAGGCGTCCTCGCCGGCGTGGGCCCGCATCTCCTTGAGGTCGTGACCCGCCGAAAATCCTCGCCCCGAAGCCGCGAGCACCACGACGCGCACCAAGACGTCCGCCGCGGTCCGGTCGAGCTCCGCCTGGAGCGCGGCGATCATCCCCGTCGAGAGCGGATTGAACCGGTCCCCCCGGTTGAGGGTCAGCGTCAGGACGGGGCCGTCCTGGGCCCGGAGCACGAAGGGAATGGGGAGCTCGCTCATGGGTTCACTCGATGGCCGAGGCGGATTTGACCCGTTGGCGGAGGACGAATTTCTGGATCTTGCCGGTCGAGGTCTTCGGGAGGGGTCCGAAGACGACCTCCTTCGGCGCCTTGAAGTGGGCGAGCCGGTCGCGACAATGCGCGATCAGCTCCGCCTCGGTCGCGCTGGTCCCCGGCTTCAGTTCGACGAAGGCGCAGGGCGTCTCGCCCCATTTGGGATCGGGCTTGGCCACCACGGCCGCGGCGAACACCGCGGGGTGAAAATGGAGAGCGTCCTCCACCTCGATCGACGAGATGTTCTCGCCCCCGGAGATGATGATGTCCTTGCCCCGGTCTTTGATCTTGATGTACCCATCGGGAAAAACCACCGCGAGATCGCCCGAGTGAAACCAGCCACCCGCGAACGCCTCCTCAGTGGCCGCCTGGTTCTTGAGGTAGCCCTTCATGGTGATGTTGCCCCGAAACATGATCTCGCCGATGGTGGCCCCGTCCCACGGGACCGGGATCATCGCCTCCGGATCCATCACCTCGAGGCCCTCTTCCACCAGGTACCGGACCCCCTGCTTGCCGTTGTGCACGGCCCGCTCGGCGACATCGAGCCCGTCCCACTCGTCCTGCTGGGCGCAGAACGTGGCCGGCCCGTACACCTCGGTCAGGCCATAGACGTGGGTCAACTCGACGCCCCGCCGGGCGAGCGCGGCGAGCGTGGCGACGGGCGGCGCGGCCCCGGCCACGAACGCCTTGAGCGGCCGACTGACCATCGCCCACAAGTCGTCCGGGGCGGCCAGCATGGTATTGTGAACGATCGGCGCGCCGCAGTAGTTGGTGACCTTATGCTCGGCGATGGCCCGGAAGATCGCCCCGACCTCGACCCGCCGGAGACAGATGTTGGTCCCGGCGACCGCCGCGATCGACCAGGGGAAGCACCAGCCGTTCGCGTGGAACATCGGCAGGGTCCACAGATAGACCGCGTGGCGCGAGAGCCCCCACAGCAGGGCCTGGTTGAGCCCGTTGAGATAGGCGCCCCGGTGGTGATAGACCACCCCTTTGGGGTTCCCGGTCGTGCCCGAGGTGTAGTTCAGCGCGATGGCGTCCCACTCGTCGACCGGCCCCTCGAAGGTCTCGGCCGGGTCGCCCTCGCCGAGGAGCGCCTCGTAGTCCAGCGTCCCCAGCCGCTCGCCGGGGCCGTCATACTCGGAGTCGTCGACGTCAATCACCAGCGGTTTGACGGTGGCCACGGCCAGGGCCGCCACGACGACCTCACTGAACTCCCGATCGGTGATCAGGATCTTGGCTTCGCCGTGGTCGAGAATGAAGGCGATCGTCGGGGCGTCGAGCCGGACGTTGAGCGCGTTGAGCACCGCGCCCGCCATCGGGACGCCGAAGTGGCACTCGTACATCTCCGGCGTGTTGGTGAGCATCACCGCGACCGTGTCGCCCCGGCCGACCGCCCGGCGCCGGAGGGCCGAGGCCAGACACCGAGCTCGCCGGGCCGTGTCGGCCCAGGTGAATCGCCGTCGACCGTGGATCACCGCCGGCCGTGTCGGATACACCCGCGCGCTCCACTCGAGGAAGCCGAGGGGCGACAAGGGGAGATAGTTCGCGGGGCATCGATCCAGCCCGGTCTCGTAGATCCCTGACACTACCGACCTCCTCTGGAGCTATCGGTTGGTCCGCTGGCCTAACGTGCCGCCATCGACCGGCGCAGCGGCCGGCCGGCGAGCACCCCGGTCGGGCGACCGGCGTCAACCGCCACCCGGCCCCCGACCAGCACGTACCGCATCCCGGTGGCGAGCAACTCCGGTTGCTCATAGGTCGACCGGGCCGCGATCGTGGTCGAGTCGAAGACGATCAGATCGGCATGGAACCCGGTCTCGACCCGGCCCCGCTCGGCGAGCCCGACGATCCCGGCCGTTTGCGCGCTGCTCGCCTCGATCATCCGGGCCAGGGAGGTGACCCCGCGATCGAGAACGTAGTGGCGGATCTTCCGGGGGAAGGTGCCGTACTTGCGCGGGTGGCCCTCCGACCCGTCCGAACCGGTCACCACGAAATCCTGCCGCATGAACCGCTCGATGTCGCTCTCGTTCATGTTGAATGACGCCACGCTCGCGTCGCCTTCCTTGATAATGGCGATCGCCGCCTTGATCGGCTCGAGCCCGAGCTCCGTCGCGACCGCCGCCAACCGTTTCCCCTTCCATCGCCCCGTCGTGATCAGCAACGCCTCGGGCCCACCCCGCCGGCGGAGGTTCTCGGTCATGTCCTTTTCGAGGCGAGGAGCGGTGGCCGGATCGTCGAACCGCCTCCGGAGCGAGTCGCGACCGCCGCCTTCAGCCCAGCGAGGCAGCAGCGAAGCACCGACGGCCGAGCCGGACGCGTCGTAGGGGTACTGATCCGCGGTGACCCGCTGGCCGGCGGCCCGCGCCGCGAGGATCCGGGCGATGACCGCGTCACTCTGGCCCCACACGTCGACGCCGAGCGCCTTGAGGTGGGCAAAATGGACCGGGATGCCGGCCTCCCGCCCGATCCGGATCGTTTCGTCGACCGCGCCGAGCAGGCCGATCGTGTAGCTCGACTCGTCCCGAATGTGGGAGTCGTAGTAGCCACCGGCCGCCGCGGCAACCTTGGCCAGTTCGACGACTTCCTCCGTCCCCGCGAAGTTCCCCGGGGCGTAGTACAGGCCGGTCGAAAGCCCGACGGCCCCGTCCCGCATCGCGGCGGCCACCAGCGACCGCATGCTGTCCAGTTCGACCGGGGTCGGCGCCCGGTTGGCCATCCCCATCACGGCCCGCCGGATCGAGCCGTGGCCCGCCAAGTAGACGACGTTGGTCCCCGCCCCGCCGGCGAGGCGCCGAAGGGCGGCCCCGACGTCGACCGGCCCGCCGCCGTCGTTGCCGACCACGACCGTGGTGACCCCCTGCATCAGGAACGGCGCCAGGCCACGGGTCGTCAGGCGCTGGAGGTCGCCATCGGTGTGGGTGTGGGGATCGATGAACCCGGGGGCGACGACCAACCCGGTTGCGTCGATCGTCCGGACCGCGCGAACGCCGGCCAACGCCGCATCGCCCACGAAGACGATCCGATCGCCCCGAACCCCCACGTCGGCCACGATGGGGGGACGCCCGGAGCCGTCATAGACCGAGCCCCCCCGGACCAAGACGTCGAGCGGCCCTTGGGCCGACCCGACGGTCGCGGCGACCGCGAGGCCGAGGCCAGCAACACCCCAGCCCCTCATGGCACCAGCTCCGGCTTGGGCTTCGGAGTCACCCCGAGCACGTACCGAGCGAAGAAGTCGTATTCCCGCCGGATCTTGTCGGCGACGTGACGTGGTTCGAGCAAGACGTGGGGCTCCCTGGGATAGAACACCAGCTCGACCGGGACGTCGTTCTTCTTGAGGCCCATGTACAGCTCTTGCGCCTGCCCGACCGGGACTCGGGTATCCTGCTGCCCGTGGAGGATCAAGGTCGGTGTCTTGGCCTGCTTGATGTGCACCATCGCCGACGCGCGCCGGTAGGCGGCTTCGTCGTCCCACGGTTCACCGCCGTAGTAGTCCTCGAGCACCATCTGGAGATCATTGGTCGAGTACATCGAGTACATGTTGGTCAGGCCGGCGCCGACCATCAGCGCCTTGAACCGGTTGGTCTGGGTCAGGGTCCAGGCCGTCATGTAGCCGCCGTAGCTCCAGCCGCCTTGGGCCATCTTGGTCGAATCGGCGATCCCCCGGCGAACCAGGTGGTCGAGCCCGGTCTGAATGTCCTGGTAGTCGCCGTTGCCCCAATCCCGATAGTTGGCGGCGAGGAACTTCTCGCCGTACCCGCTCGAACCGCGCGGATTGGGTAGCAACGCGACCCACCCCTGCCCGGCGTAGACCTGGGCGGGGTTGTACCAATTCGCCGGGAAGGCCTCGTTCCACACGCCCGACGGCCCCCCGTGGATGATCGCGACGGTGGGGTAGCGCTGCCCGGCCTGATACCCGACCGGATAGACGACGATCCCCTCGACGTCCATGCCATCCTTGCTCTTCCAGCGAATCACCTCGCCCTTGCCCATCGGCACGCCGGCCAACTCGGGGTGCAACGCGGTCAGCGCCTTGGCCGCCCAGGGCGCGTCCAGTCGAGCGACATGGACCTCGTCGGGCGTGTCCAGGGTCGACCGGGGGAAGGCGATGACTTGGCCGTCGGCGCTGATCGACGGGGCGCCGCCCCCGAAGAACCCTAACGAGCCCCTGAAGTCGGAAATCTGGCGGGGGGCCCCTCCCGCGACCGGCACCTGGAACAGCTCGGAGCGGGTTCGGACCTGGGCCCAGAAGAACAGGGACTTCCCGTCCGGCGCCCAGCGCGCCTCGCCCGGCTCGTAGAGGAAGGCGCCGCCGAGTACCCGGGGCGTTCCGCCGGCGGCCGGCACCACGGCCAGCTTGCTCTGGGTGATGGCCACCGCCTTCGGGCCCTTGGTGGTGATCGCGATCGACCCGCCGTCGGGCGACCACACCGGGTTGCCGTCCGGCCCGGCGTTCTCGATCAGCTTCCGGGTCGTCCCGGAGGCCACCTCGACGACCATGATGTCGGAGAACCGCCCATCATCCGCGCTCGGGGTCGGCGTCGTGACGTAGGCGATCTCCCGCCCGTTCGGCGACCAGGCGATCCCGGAGATCTGTTGCTCCCCTTTGACGATCTCGGTCGCCTTCGACGTCGCCAGGTCGAAGACGTTGAGGCGGGCCGGCACGAAGTTCTGGTCGACGACGATGGCGTCGTCCTTCTCTTTCTCCTTCCGCTCTTCCTCGGGGGTCGGATCCCGGGGCGCGACGAAGGCGATCCGGGTTCCGTCGGGCGACCAGGCGAACGACCGGACCCCTGCCTTGGAATCGGTGAGCTTGACGGCCTCGCCACCGAAGGGCGAGATCTTGTAGAGTTGGGGCCGCCCGTCGCGGGTGGAGCCGAACACGATCCACCTCCCGTCGGGCGACCACTGCCCCTGATCGTCCATGGTCTTGCCGTTGGTGAGCCGGATCGACTCCCCGCCGCCTGCCGCCACCAGCCAGAGATCGGCGTTGGTCGTGCTCGCCTTCATGTCGGCCGTGGTGACCGTGTAGAGGACCCACTTGCCGTCGGGCGAAATCGACACCGAGCCCAATTGCCGCATCCCGGCCGCCTGCTCGGCGGTGATGCCGCCCTGCGCCGCGAGCCCGGAGGCCCCGAACCCGCCCACCATCCCCGCCAACGCGAGGCCCCGCCACCCTGCGGCCTTCATCATGGAATCAGCTCCGGTTTGTCTTTGACCTCGATGCCTAACACCGTTTTCGCGAAGAACGCGTACTCCCGTTTCATCTTGTCGAGCTGGTGGCGCGGCTCGCCGAGCCCGTGGCCTTCGCGCGGATAGAAGACCAGGGTGACCGGGACGTCGTTCTTCTTGAGCCCCATGTACAGCTCCTGGGCCTGCCCGATCGGGACCCGCTGATCCTGCTGACCATGGAGAATGAGCGTCGGGGTCTTGGCCTGCTTGATGAACATCATCGCCGACGCCCGCCGATAGGCGGCCTCGTCATCCCAAGGCTCGGCGCCGAAGTAGTTCTCGAGCACCGTCTGGAGGTCGTTGGTCGAGTACATCGAGTACATGTTGGTGAGTCCGGCCCCGACCATGACGCCTTTGAACCGATTCGTCTGGGTCAGCGTCCAGGCCGTCATGTAGCCGCCGTAGCTCCACCCGGCCTGCCCGAGGCGGGTCGAGTCGGCCACCCCACGGCGGACCAAGTGATCGAGCCCGGTCTGCACGTCCTGGTAGTCGCGACCGCCCCAGTCGCGAATGTTGGCCCGGAGGAACCGCTCGCCGTAGTTGCTCGACCCGCGGATGTTCGGATAGAACGAGACCCAGCCCTGGCCCGCGTAGACGTGGCCGTAGTTGCCCCATCCACCGGGGAAGCTCTCGAGCCAGACACCCGACGGCCCGCCGTGGATGAACGCCATCGTCGGCCACCGCTTGGCGGCCGCGGGATCGTACCCGACGGGATAGATCACCACCCCTTCGATCTCCATGCCGTCCTTGCTCTTCCACCGAACCACCTCACTGCTACCCAGCGCGATCTCCCGCAACTCGGGATTGTGGTCGGTCACCTTCACGGCTTGCCACGGCGACAGACTCCGCACCACATAGACGTCGTTCGGATGCTGTGGGTCGGATTGGGTCGTGGCGCCCACCTGGCCGTCGGCGCTCATCGATAACGGGCTGATGACGCCGCGAACCGCCGACAGCTGCTTGGGCTCGCCGCCGGCCGACGGCACCGAGAAGTACTGGGTGGTCGTCCGGACTCCCGCGGTGAACGACAGCGTCTGCCCATCGGCCGACCAGGTCGCCGGGCCTGCCTGGTAGAGGAACCCGCGGGCCACCGAACGAGGAGCACCGCCTTCGGCCGACATGATCATCAACTGTTGCTGCCCGATCGCCCGGAGCGAGTCGCCCCGGCTCAAGTAGGCGATCCACCGGCCGTCCGGGGACCATCGGGGCCCGTTGTCGGGGCCTTGATTGTCGGAGAGCCGGCGGGTCGCCCCGGTCGCTACCGTGACCACGTGAATGTCGGAGCGCGGTCCGTCGTCGGCCTTGGGCGTCGGCGTCGTGGTGTAGGCGATCCGGGTACCGTCCGGCGACCAGCGCGGATCACTGACCATGAAATCGCCCTTCACCAACTCGGTCGCCTTCTTGGTGGCGAGGTCGAAGAGCCACAGTCGGGTCATCCGAAAATCCTGGTCGACCACCTGGGCGTCGTCCTTCTCCTTCTCCTTGCGCTCCTCGTCGGCGGTGAGCTCCCGCTGCGCGACGAAGGCGATCCGCTTGCCGTCCGGCGACCACTGCAACGCCTGGACGCCGGTCTTCCCTTCGGTCAACCGCTCCGGCTCTCCGCCATTGGGGCGGATCAGCCAGATCTGGGGACGGTCCTCGCGGGCCGAGACGAAGGCGATCCACTTGCCGTCGGGCGACCACCGGGGCTGGCCATCGGCCTTGGGATGACTGGTCAATCGGATCGGGTCGCCGCCCGCCGCCGGCACCAACCAGAGGTCGGTGTTGGTGGCGTTCTGGGTCAAGTCGACCGAGGCCACCACGTAGGCGACCGAACGCCCGTCAGGGGAGATCTGCGGATCGGAGACCTGTTTCAGCTTGAGGACATCGTCGGCGGTCATCGGGCGCTGCGCCGCGACGGGTGTCGCCGCGATGAGCAACATCGCCAGCCAATGGCGGGTCATCGGAGTTCCTTTCGGGTTGCTTCCGGGCGGGCGCCCGGCCGAACAATGAGAAACTGGCCGCGCCGGCAGCCGGTCGCAACCGTGAGATCATCGATGGCGGCCCAGTCGGCGACCGGCGTGCTGGAGGGCGTCGACCGCCCCGGTCGGCCCGATCGAGAAAGTGACCAGGTCGGGATAATCTACCCGGCGGGCGACCGCCCGGGCATCGGCCGCGGCGGGGGTCACTCGACAAGATACCCGCGGACGCCATCGCCCGCCGTGCCACTGAAGGAACCAGTGGTCAGCAGGGGTCGCCCGCGGTAGAATCCGCCCATGCCAATTCTCGAGTCGCAGCGAGCCCGGTTCGACATCCCACGGAACGTCGCCTACCTCAACTGCGCGTATATGTCTCCGTTGTCGCACCGAGTGGTGGCGGCGAGCCAAGAAGGTCTGGTCCGGAAACAGCGCCCGTGGGAGATGGATCCCCGCGACTTCTTTACCCTGGCCGATCGGAGCCGAATCGCGTTCGCCCGGCTCCTCGGCGGGCCGGCCACCGCGAACGACGTCGCCATCGTCCCGGCTGCCAGCTACGGAATGGCGGTCGCCGCCCGCAACCTCCCAGTGGCCCGGGGCCAGTCGATCGTGGTCCTCCAGGACGAGTTTCCCTCGACCGTGCTGACTTGGCGGGAAGCGGCCCGGGCCCGCGGTGCGACCCTGGTCACGGTGCCGCGGCCCGCCGATGCCGACTGGACCGAGCCGGTACTGGCGGCGATCGACCAACGCACCGCGGTGGCCGCCCTGCCCCACAACCACTGGTTCGACGGCGCCCGCCTCGATCTGGCCCGGATTCGGGGCCGGCTCACCGAGGTCGGGGCGAGCCTGGCCCTCGACCTCACCCAATCGTTAGGCGCGGCTCGGCTCGACCTCGGCGCCGTCGATCCCGACTTCCTGGTGGCCGCCAGCTACAAGTGGCTGATGGGACCCTACAGCATCGGGTTTCTCTACGTCGCCCCGCGATGGCACGGGGGCGAACCCCTGGAGCACCATTGGTTCGGCCGGCTCGGGTCCGAGAACTTCGCCGGCCTGACCGACTACTCGGCCCAATTCCAACCCGGCGCTCGCCGGTTCGACGTCGGGGAACCGGCCAACTTCGCCCTCTTGCCCGGCGCGGTGGCCGCGATCGAGCAGATTCTCGAGTGGGGCGTCGACAACATCGCCGAGACCGCCGGCGCCCTGGTCGACGAGATCGTCTCCCGCACCGCGCCGTTGGGGTGGACCGCCGTGCCGGCCCCGCTGCGAGCCCCCCACTACCTCGGGCTCCGGGCCAGGGGCGGCCTCCCAACCGATCTCGCGGCCCGGCTGGCCGCCGCGGGGGTGTCGGTCAGCATCCGGGGCGGCCAGTCGCTCCGGATCACCCCCCACGTCTACAACGACGCCGCCGACGTCGACCGGCTGATCGAGGTGCTCGAGCACCTCACGCTCCCGGTGGCCGCCGCCGCCCGCTGAGGTCCATCCTCCACCAAGGTCGCCATGTCGCCGATCACCCCGATCCACACCCCCGGCACCCGCCGCCCGGTGGGTCACTATTCCCAAGCCGTCATCGCCAACGGCTTCGTCTTCGTGTCCGGCCAGGTCCCGGTCGACCTCGCCAGCGGGACGCCCATCATCGGGACGATCGAGGAGCAGACGACGCTCGCGTTAGGCAACGTCGGCCGGATCCTCGAGGCGGCCGGGAGCTCGCTCGCCCACGCGGTCCAGATGACCATCTACCTCTCCCGGATCGAGGATTGGGGGGTGGTCAACCAGACCTACGCCCGGATCATCGGTCCCCACCAGCCGACCCGCGCGATCGTTCCGGTCAACCCCCTCCACCACGGCGCCGGCGTCGAGATCCAGTGCGTCGCCGTCCTCCCCAAGCCGGCGCGCCGCCGTCCCGCGGCGAAACCGGCCCCGAAACGGGCCCCGCGCCGCGGCACCCGCCGGCGGGCCCGATGACCCGCGTCCTTCATCTCGCGGTCGCCGGCACGCTCCTGCTGGCGGATGGCGGCCTCGCCCAAGCGTCGCCCGCGGGTCTCGATCCCGCCGTGACCCGGGCCCTCGAGATTCTGGCCCGCGACAACGCCTGGACCTTGGAGCAACAGATCGCGGTCTGCGAGATTCCCGCGCCGCCGTTCCAAGAATCCGCCCGAGCCGCCGATTACGCCCGCCGGTTCACCGCGTTAGGCTTCCAGCCGACCATCGACGCGGTCGGCAACGTGATCGCCACCCGACGAGGCACCGGCGGCGGGCGCCGCCTGGTCATGGCCGCTCATCTCGATACCGTCTTTCCGGAAGGCACCGACGTCCGGGTTCGCCGCACCGGCACCCGGCTCGCCGGCCCAGGCATCGGCGACGATTGCCGCGGGCTCGCGGTCCTCCTCGCGGTGGCCCGCGCCATCCAGCTCGCCAACGTCGTCACCGCCGGCGATCTCGTCTTCGTCGGTAACGTCGGCGAGGAGGGGCTCGGCAACCTCCGAGGGACCCGCCATCTCTTCGAGGCCCAATCCGCCGGCAAGATCGACGCGTTCGTTTCGGTCGACGGCATCGGGCTCGGCGTGGTCAGCGGTGGAGTCGGGAGCAATCGGTATCGGGTCACCTTCAACGGACCCGGCGGACACAGCTACGGTGATTTCGGGATCCCGAACCCGATGCACGCGATGGGGCGCGCCATCGCGGCGATCGCCGACCTCGACGTCCCCAACACTCCCCGGACCATCTTCAACGTCGGCGTCGTCAACGGCGGTACCTCGGTGAACTCGATCACCGGATCGGCCTCGATGCTGGTCGACCTCCGCTCGGAGTCGGCCGTCGCGCTGGCCCGAGTCGACAGCGCCTTCCAGCGAAACGTGGTGGACGCCGTAACGAAGGAACGGGCTCGGTGGAGCGGTTCGAAAGCCTCCCTCACCGCGGAGGTCGAGGTGCTCGGCAAGCGACCCGCCGGCACCCAGCCGGATACCGCCTGGATCGTCCGCGCGGCGCTCACGACGGCCGCCAAGCTCGGTATCCCGACTCCCAAGCCGGGTATCGCCTCCACCGACGCCAACGTCCCAATCAGCCTGGGCATCCCCGCCCTAGCGCTGGACGGCGGCGGGACCGGGGACGGGGCCCATTCGTTGGGCGAGTGGTACGATGACGGTGAGCGCGGCTACCTCGGACCCCAGTGGGCCCTGCTGCTGGCGGTCCGGATTACCGCCGAGCCCTGACGGCTACCGCGGCCAGCCGTCCGGCCGCCCCTCGGTCAGGAGAACGATCGGTGACTTGAGATCGCCAGCGAACACCGTCGACTCGAGCGGCATGGTCCGGTCCAAGTCGTCGGTGGTCGAACCAATGCAGCACGTCAGCATGATGTGTAAAACTGGTTGATCCATCAGGGCCGGCGGGGGGGCCGACCGGCGGGGGCCGAAGGCCATCCCGTCGCGGATTGTCGCCGGCACCCTCCCGCTCACGTAGACCGGTAAGTCCATCAAGGATTGGAGCAGCCGGTAGGTCAACGTTGTGGATTCCCCACCACAGGTGACGACCCCGAACACCGGCGCATCGAACCGTCCGGTCCGGGGAAACACCGCCGCGCCCCAGGCGAACCGCTGGCCGGGTTCATTGGCAATCGTCATCGTCTCCACGAGTAGATCGTGAACCGCGACGAGGTTCTGGGGAATCGGATCGACATTCACGGTGAAGCGCCTTGCGAGTGACGTAACCGGTCGAGGCGCATAAGGCGGGCCGATCCGGCCGCGCCGACGAGCCGTCGGGCGAATCGCTGGGCAATTCAGGCCCCACCCGCCCTGGAACCCTCCCGCCCCCGCAAGATTCTGCACCCAAACGGCAACTGTCACAAGGCGATACGGGCCGGCCCTAACGAAACCCGAAAACCCGCTGTTGGAGCAGTCGCTGCTGATCGAGGATGACGGCGAACGGGATCCCCCGGACCAGCGACACCGCCACCTCATGACCCTGGCGGCGGACCACCGTGCCCTCCACCGCCACCGTCTGGCCGGCCAACAGCTCGATGACCCCGACGATCGCCGCCCCGGGCTCGAACCGGCCCGGCACCGGCGCCGAGAAGCGAACCCCGGCTTCCGAGAGGTCCAGGACCTGGAACGGCTCGTCGCCCAGCCGAAGCGTCGGACGGAGAAAGTGCGGGTACTCGACCCGATAGAAGGCCCGATCGAAGCGGTACTCCATCTCCCAAAGCATCGGCTCCTCCACGGCAGGGCTCAAGTCGGACCGCGGGCCTCCGATACCCAAGCAACGCGAGGTCGATATGGGCAAACGGGTGACCCTGGAACAACTCCGGCCGGACATGGTGCTGGCGACCGAGGTCGTCGACGGCGCCGGCCGATTGCTGCTGCCTGCCGGCACGGCGCTCACGGAGAAGCACGTCCGGTACTGCCAGATGTGGGGCATCCTCGAGTTCGAGATCGAGGCCGAGGCGGGCGCCGATGTGGCGCTGGACGTCGCCGATGACCCGGCGCGGTTGGCGGCCGCGGCCGACCTGCTGGCGCCTCGGTTCGTCCTCGTCAACCTCGACCACCCGGTCATGGGGGCGCTGTTCCGACACGTGGTCCGAAACCAGGCGGCCAAGCAATGGTGACCATACCTCGGCGACCGGAGGATCTGATCCGTGGCGCCATCGAGGTCGGGACGGTGCAGACGCTCTACCAGCGCCTGGTCCAAGTCATCGATCACCCACTCAGCTCGGCCGCCGATGTCGGCAAGGTCATCTCGGAAGACCCGGGACTGACGGCACGCCTCCTCCGTTTGGTCAACAGCCCGATCTACGGGTTTCCGTCCCGGATCGACACCGTGACGCAGGCGATCAGCATCGTCGGAATGACCCAACTCCGCGACCTGGCGATCGGGACCTCGTTCATTCGCCTCTTCGCCAACGTGCCGCCGGAGTTGGTGGACATGGATTCGTTCTGGCGCCACAGCATCGCCTGCGGCCTGGCCGCGCGCCAGCTGGCCGCCAATCGCCGCGAGGCCAACGTCGAGCGGTTCTTCGTGGCCGGACTCCTTCACGACATTGGTCGCCCGATCCTGTTCACCAAGGCGTCGGCCGACGCGGCCAAGGCGATGCGCCGTGCCCGGGAAACCAAGCGGCCCCTGTTCGAGCTGGAGCAGGAAATCCTCGGCTTCCATCACGGCGCGGTCGGTGCGGCCCTGCTCGACCGCTGGCGCCTGCCCGGCATGCTCGTCGACGCCGCGGCCTGGCATCACACGCCTCGGCTCGCCAGCCGATTTCCCACCGAGGCGGCGGTCGTGCACGTCGCCGACGCGATCGCCAACGGCCTCGCGCTGGGGTCGAGCGGTGAGTCGAACGTGCCACCGTTCGAGACTAGCGCCTGGGACGGCCTCGACCTTCCGGCGACGATCCTGCCCGCCTTGTTCAAGCAGGTGGAGATGCAGTTCGTCCACGCCGTCAACGCGATCATGGGGTCGGAGCACTGAGTATGTCGCTCGAACTCGATCGACCGACCAAGGACGCGCCGGCCCACGAGGCCGCCCGCGGCATGAACCGCTGGCTGCTTGACGCGCTCGACGTCGTCAGCTCGGTCGGGATCGTCGCTCCCGGGGCCGACTCCAACTCCCAGTCGGATCTGCTCGCCCAAGTCGGGCTGGCGGTCGCCCGGATCTGCCCCATCGACCGATCGGCGTTTTTCCTGGTCGATCCGGCCGCGGCCGACTTTCCCCTGATCTGGGCCGACCCCGCCGACCAAGCCCCGACGCTTCGCGCTGAGATCGAGAGTCACATCCGCTCCGGTGTCTTCGCCTGGGCCCTCCAGAACAACCACGGCATCCTGGTTCCCGGCGCGACCATACCCGGCACCGCACTCCTCCACGCGTTGGCGACCCGGAGCGGACCGGTGGGGTTGTTCGTGGCGACGATTCCGGATCGAGCCCCGTTCATTCCTGACGGCTGCCAGAAATTGATCTCGATCATCCTGACCAGCTGCGCCGCCAATATCCGCTCCGAGCAGCTCCGTACCGAACTCCGCCAAATCAACCGCGGCCTCGAGGCCTCCATCGAGCAGCGCACCGGCGAGCTTCGCCAGGCTCGCGACGCGGCCTTCCGGGCCGCCCAGGTGAAGGCGGAGTTCCTGGCCAACATGAGCCATGAGATCCGGACCCCGATGAACGCCGTGCTGGGCACCACGGCCATGCTGCTCGACACCGACCTCGGCTCGGAGCAGCGCTCGCTCGCCGAAACGATCGACCGGTCGGGCCGCGACCTCCTCACCATCATCAACGACATCCTCGACTTCTCCAAGCTCGAGGCGGGCAAGCTCCGGATCGAGGCCATCCCGTTCGATCTTCCCCAGACCCTCACCGACGTGGTCAAGCTGCTGACCGCGAAGGCGGAGCAGAAGCAGATCCGGCTCCGCCTCAAGATCGACCCGACGTTGCCCGTGACCGTGACCGGCGACCCCAGCCGGCTCCGCCAGATTCTCACCAACCTGATCGACAACGCGATCAAGTTCACCGACCAAGGGTTCGTGATGGTCCACGCGGCGGTGGACGAGGACCGCGGCCCGGTGGTGATCACCATTCGCGACTCGGGGATCGGGATCCCGGCCGACAAGCTCGCTCAGATCTTCGAGAAGTTCACCCAAGCGGACACCTCGACGACCCGGAAGTACGGGGGAACCGGACTGGGATTGACCATCTCCCGCCAGTTGGCCGAGCTGATGGGCGGCTCCCTCACCGCCGAGAGCGAGCCGGGACAAGGCAGCTTGTTCACCATTCGGGTGCCGTTCGAGCGGCCCGCCTCGACGACGAACACCGCGCCGGCCCCGAAAGAGGTCCCGACCCGCCTGCGGGGCCGGGTCCTTCTGGCCGAAGACTACCCGGCCAACCAGAAGATCGCGGTCTGGATGCTGGGCCGGCTGGGACTGGAGGTCGTGGTCGCCAACGACGGGGCCGAGGCCCTCGCCGCCTTGGATCGGGAGCCGTTCGACCTGGTGCTGATGGACTGTCAGATGCCGACGATGGACGGGTACGCCGCGACCGGCGTCATTCGAGCCGATCCGGCCAAGTACGGTCAGCTCCCCGTCGTGGCCATGACGGCCGCGGCCCTCGCCAGCGATCGGGACCGGTGCCTGGCGAGCGGGATGAACGACTACATCGCCAAGCCGGTCCAGCAGGACGAGTTGGCGGCGGTGTTGGCGCGGTGGCTCCCGAGCGCCGCCTAACCAGGGGCCGGCGCGAACCGAATCGTCACCGTGGTTCCGTGGTCGACCTCGCTCGCCACCTCGATGGTGGCTCCCCACCCCTCCACCAACCGCTTCACGATCGCCAGTCCGAGCCCCGAGCCGCTGGTCGTCGTCGAGAATCGGGGCTCGAAGATCCGCCCGAGCCGCTCCGGCGGAATCCCGGTACCGTTGTCGATCACCCGCAGCACCGGGCCGTCGATCGAGACTACGATTCGGGAGGCCGCGGCGTTGCGGGCGTTTTCCAGCAGGTTGATCACCGTCTCCTTCACCTCGTCGCGATGCGCCAGCACCGAGCCTTCATGGGCGACCTCGAGTCGAATCCCCGAGTCGGGCGCCAGACCGTAGAGATCGACCACCTCGCGACACACCGCGGCCACCAGCGTCGGTTCGGGCGCCGGGCGGCCGTCGGCCGGGGCGGCGAACCGGGAGAACGCCCGGGCGATGGTATCGAGGCGGTCGATCTCCCCGAGAATCCGCCGGGCGGTCTCGTCGAGGGTTGGCCCGAGCGGCTTGCCGTCGCGGTGGACCCGTTGGAGGTGCTGAATCCCCAGCCGCATCGGGGTGAGAGGGTTCTTGATCTCGTGGGCCACCTGGCTCGCCATCTCGCCCCAGGCAAGAACCCGGGCCGCGTGCTCCTGGGCCTCCTGCGCCGAGCGGACATCATCGGCCATCTTGCCTAACGCCGCGAACACGGGTTGAAATTCCGGCGGAGGGTCGGTGGCGGGCCCCGGCAGCTCCTCCCCGCGGCCGAATGCCAGCGCCGCCTCGCGGAGGTCGGCGACCGGCCGGGACAGCGCCCGGGCCGACCACTGAGCGCCCACCAACGCGGCCACCAGCCCGAGCACCACCGCCAGCGCGAGGCCGTAGGCCAGATCGTACTGCTGGGCGGCGATCTCGACATCCCCGATCGGCTGGGGCGACGCGAGGAGCGCGGGATCGCCGGTCGGCAGCCGGACCGCCCGGACCCCGATCCGGGTCGGAATGCTCGGCGACGGCCCCGCGGTGACCGCCGCGGATTCGTTCTCGAGGAGGATTCGCTGGAAGACCCGGGGTTCGACCAAGGCGTCGACCACGCTGAAGTCCTCGAACACCCCGGCGCCGTTGGACGCGATCAGGAGTCCGTCCTTGTAGAGCACCAGGTTGGCGTCGACCCGCTCCGCGAGACCGTCGAGGGCCCGATCCAGATCGGTCCCGCCGGCGAACGACAACGTGGTCCCCGGCGCCGCGTCCCGGAGGGTCTGGGCGATCATCAGGTCCCGGCGCCCCTGCCCGTCGCGAGACAGCTCGAGGATGTTGAGCAGCGCGAACGACGCGGCGGGAACCAGGAAGAACGCGCCTAACGCGACGGCGATCCGGGTCCGGAACGCCCGCGAGTCGGGCCACCACGCCGGTCTCGCGAGCCGGCCGGTGGCCATCCAGTCGGCGAGGGCCGCCAACGCGAACAGGACCAGGCAATCGAACACCACCAGCAGGGCCCCCCGCACCAACAGCCCAACCGGGCGACCGAGCTCCACCGAACCCGCGACGTCCCGCGCACCGTCCGCCATGGCGACCGTCCGGGACCCCCGCGCCGTCCAGCCCACTCGGCGCCACAGGGTCACCCCTTCATGCGGCTGCTCGAGCGATCCGGTCGGTGCCAGGGTGAGCCGGTAGAGGGGGGCGCCGGTCGCCCGCGGCTGGAGGACCCGGCCCAGCCGCGCTTGTGGCACCAGCCCCGTCCGCGGGCCGATCCCGGCGGCGAGCACCGTGCCGGCATCGAGCCGAACCAGTGCCAAGTGATGAATCGACGGCGTTCGTCGGAGCGGCTGGATGGCCCGGTGGGTCGAATCCGGGAGCTCCCGCACCGCTCGGCCCACCAGCGAATCGGGCAGGTCGACCTCGTCGAGGCGGAGACCCACTTTCAGCTCCCCAGCGGCCGTCCAGATGCCGAGCGCCGAGGGAAACCCGTGGCGCGAGAGCGGAGACGAGCGCCACAACGCGAACAGCTCCGACGTCGTCCGCGGCGCGGGGCCCGACTCGGCCCGGTCGAGGAACGCCTCGAGGAGGGGCTCCGCCACCGGTTCAGCCCGAGCGCCCAGGGCCCCCAGATCGGCCCGCCCGGCGGCGACATGCGCTTCGATCTCGGCGCCCCACACCATCAGCGCCGCCGCGCTCCCAACCGCGATGCCCACCCCCACCAACGTCAGCGCCCGGCGCCCCGGCCAGATCACCAGCCCGAGGCCGACCGCCCAGAGCAGCGGATACCAGTCGGCCCAGCCGAACCGGGCGTTCCAGATCACCAAGCCCACCATCGCCGCGACCACCGAGACGCCCGCCCCCGCGATCGCCGTCCACCGCCGCGGCCGCCCGAGCGCGGGGAGCAACGCGGCCGCGATCAGAATGAGCGCCGCGGCGAGAAGAAACACGGTCAATTGCCAGGTGAGCCACAACCCCGCGGAGGTGCCGCCCGGCCGGACCTGGATTCCCCGACCGAGCTGACTGACCAGATACGGGGCCGCGACCAACAGCACCAGCGCGATCGGCGCCCCCCACCACCGCCGGAACGCCGGTCGACCGAGCCAGGCCACCGCCGCGACCACCAGCACCATGCTGGCCAGCAGCAGCGGACCCGCCGAATGGGAGAGGGGCCCGAGCATCGGGTGAAAGAACGCCGCCGGCGAGAACAGGGCCGGGAGATCGAGGGCGTCGCCTAACGGCGCCCGCGCCGCCACCACCGCGGGAAGCGCCAGGACCAGAAACCGAGGCCACCCCCGATCGGCGAGCGAGAGGGCCAATGCCAGCGCGACGAGCGATACCACCACGACGCGGGACACCCCCCCGCGGTAGAGCCGCTCGATGCTGGCACTCTGACTCGGGGGAACCAGTTGAATGCTGAAGAGGAGCCGCAACCCCGAGGCCGTGGGCTCCATGTAGTCGAACACGTCCGACGTGTCGGGGGCGAGGCCGGGCGGCAGGATGGAGAGCCCGACACCGGTCCGCTCCTCGAAACGACTGGCCAAGCTCCGGGCCCGATCGGGCACCGTCGAGTCGGCCGCGAGGAGCAGGGAGGCGACCGCGATCCGGCCCGAGGCGAGGGTCCGGCGCGATTCCAGGACCGCGTAGTAGGGCGACGAGCGGAACCGGATCGAGTCGCCCCCAGCCTCGGGCCGCAGCCGGAGCCGCCCGCCCCACACGTAGGGCGTTCCATCGGCATCGACCACCACCACCCCGACCTCGCCGCCCTGATTCGCCACCAACCGCCCGACTCGCTCGAACGCCGCCGAACGACTCAAGGAGTCCGTCAGCGCGACCTTGGCCACCAGGTCGGTGACCAAGGTGCGACCGGCCCTGAGGTCCCCGCCCCATGCATCGGCCGCGCCGGAGATGCGCTCTTCGCGCACCTCCGGCCACCGCTCGGTGGTGCGGTGCAACTGCCACTGGGCGGTCAGCACCAGGCCGGCCAGCACCACCGCGACGCCGGCGAGGGCCCGACCTCGCCAGCCGCGTCGATACACCATGATCGCGAGCACAAGAGACGCGAGCGCCGACAGCCACGCATACCCAACGTTGGGCTCCCGAAACCACTCGGCCGCGAAGAGCTGAGCCACAACCAACGCGAGGATCCACCACGATCCCATCACCGAGGCTCACCCCTCATCGATCGTTCCATGGCCCAATCGACACCGCGCCACCGTGCCCCCCCTTGTTCACCTCCGGGACTTCCGGTCCCACCACCGACCAATCGGGCCCCCAGGCTCGATCCGGCGCGTGGAAGCTAAGCAATTCGCAGCCAATGAGTTACCTTTCAATTTGGGGACGGCACGATCCTTCTGGTGCACCGGCATGCGACCCCAGCGCACACCACGCCGGCCACCGGCAGGAAAACAGGACTGTTAACATGCTCTACATCAATAGCTTATCATTCTTTCGTCCCAATATGAAACCATTTGAAACGTCGCGCCGTACTAGCCGACGTCACCTGAACAGTCCGCGGAAAGGACGCCCGTTGATGAAGGCTTTGGCGGCCCTCATGTTTGCTTTCGCGCTGGCCCCGGCGAGCACCTTCGCTCAGGCACCCGTGGTGCCGCGCCCGGCGCCGACCGCGACGCTCACCCTGGCCCAGGCACTCGAACAGGCGCAGCGGATGAGCCCCACGTACCGGCAGACCCTCAATGACGCTGGCGCCGCGCGGTGGGCCGTCCGAAACGCTTACGGGAACATGCTGGTGCCGTCCGTCTCGGTCGGCGGCAGCGTCGGCTACACCGGTTCGGGCGCCGCGACCTTCGGCGGCTCGCTCTTCAATCAGTCGTCCCCGTCGTTGACGTCGGGGTACGGGCTCCAGTTGGACTGGACGGTCTCCGGTGCAACCGTCTCGGCTCCGGGGCAGCAAAAGGCCAACCAACGCGCCGTGGGCGAGGACCTCAACAACGCCCTGGTCTCGCTGCGTTTCGAGATCGTCTTTCAGTACTTGACCGCGCTCCAGGGGGCGGCCCAGACCGACGTCGCCCGCCAACAAGTGGCGCGGAACGCCGACTTCCTGGCGCTGGCGCAGGCCCGTTACCAGGTCGGCCAGGCCACCATTCTGGACGTCAAGCAGGCCCAGGTCCAGAAGGGCCAGGCCGATGTGACGCTCCTTCGGGCCAACCAGACCGAGAACGAGGCCAAGCTGGAGTTGTACCGGCGGATCGGATTGAACGCGCCCAACGAGATCGAGACGGTCGGGCTTCCCGATTCCTTCCCGGTCACCGAGCCGACCTGGCGCTTGGAGCAGTTGTTAGGCGTGGCCGCGGAGCAGAACCCGGCCCTTCGGGCCACCCGGGCCCGCGAGACCTCGGCGGACTTCGGTCTCAAATCGCAGCGGTCCCGGTACTTGCCGAGCCTTAGTTTCTCGGCCGGCTGGAACGGCTTCACCCAGGAGTTCACCAACTCCCAGCTGTTGCTCAACAGCTCGCTGGCGCGGGCCCAGGGTGCCCTGACCAACTGCAACTTCCAGAACAGCCTGGTGAGGAGCCTTCCCGGCGGCGGCATCGGTGGGGTGCCGGGCGCCGGTACCGTCGGCGACTGCAAGGCGTTCGTCGGCCTCGACGCGACCGGCAACAACTTGGACCCGGCCGTCGAGGCGGCGATTCGCAAGGCGAACAACGCTTTTCCGTTCAGCTTCACCTCGCAGCCGTTCAGTGCCCGGGTTCAGGTCTCGCTGCCGATCTTCGACGGCTTTCAGCGCGACCTCTCGGTGTCACAGGCCCGCGCTCAGCGCGACGACCTCCGGGAGAGCGTCCGGGCCCGCAGCCTCCAAGTCCGCACCGACGTTCAGGCCCGGTTCCTCGGGACCCAGACCGCCTATCGCGCGATCGCGGTCCAAGTCCAGAATCGCGACGCCGCCCGCGATCAGCTCCAGTTGGCGCAGGATCGGTACCGGCTCGGTAGCGGCAGCGCGCTCGAGGTGTCCGACGCCCAGAACGCGGTCCAGCGGGCCGAGGGTGACTACGTGAACGCCGTGTACGAATACCACAAGGCCATCGCCGCGCTCGAGCTCGCGGTGGGCCGTCCACTCCGCTGACGCGGGGAACGAACGCCATGTCGAAACGAACCAAGCTTGGACTCGCCGCTTTGCTCATCATCGGGCTGAGCACCGCGGTGGTGCTGACGGCCTTCAAGCGGGACGGCAAAGCCACCGAGGTCAAGCTCGACGCGGTCGGTCAGCGGGACTTGGTAGCGGTGGTGACCGCGAGCGGCAAGATCGAAGCCGACGCGCAGGTCGACATCAGCGCCGACATCACCGGCCGGATCGTTCAGCTGGGCGTCAAGGAAGGCGATCTGGTCAAGAAGGGTCAGTTCCTGGTCCGAATCGACCCCGCCCAGTACCAATCCGCCGTGAAACGGCTCGAGGGCCTGTTGGCGTCCAGTCAGGCGCAGATGGTCCAGGCCCAGACGAACCGCGATCAGCTGAAACGCCAGCTCGACCGTTGGTCCGAAATGCGGAAGATCAACGCCGCCCTCGTGTCCATGGAGCAAGTCGAGCAGGCCCAGCAGCAGTACGACGTCGCGGTGGCCTCGTACAACGCGGCGATGGCCAACGTCGAGCAGGCCCGCGGCTCACTGTCGGAGGCGCGCGACCAGCTGGCGAAGACCCAGATCATGTCCCCGATCAACGGCCGGGTGGTCCGGTTGCCGGTCGAGGAGGGCGAAGTCGCGGTCCCGGGCACCTTCTCGCGAGAGACGGGCCGGTTGATGACGATCGCCGATCTCGGCAAGATCATCGCCAAGGTCAAGGTCGACGAGACCGACGTGGTGAAGGTCCATCTCGGCGATTCGGTCGAGGTCACCATCGACGCCTTCCAGGACACCACCTTCGCGGGGCGGGTCACCAAGATCTCCAACGCCGCGACCGTGTCCGGGGGCACCACCTCCGGGAGCAGCACCGACCGAGCCGTCGATTTCGACGTCGAGGTCACCCTCGACAATCCGCCGCCCGGGATTCGACCCGACCTGTCGGCGACCTCGAGGGTGATCACCGACACCCGCGGCAAGGCCGTGGCGATCCCGATCATCGCCCTGACGGTGCGCCAGCACGAAGACCTGCCGAACGAACTCAAGCCGGCCGAGTCGGCGGCGAGCCGGAAGGAGAAGGACCGGGAGGGCGTCTTCGTCGTCTCCGGGGGCGTGGCCACCTTCCGGGCGGTCCGAGTCGGCATCGCCGGCGATGAGTATTTCGAGGTCCTCGACGGGCTCAAGGTGGGCGATTCGATCGTGGCCGGCCCCTACCAGGCGGTCCGTGACATGAAGGATTCCACCAGGGTGCGGCCCGCGAAGGACCTGAAGGGCGGCGCCAAGCCGTGAGCGATCTCGTCATCCAGGTGATCGACCTCGTTCGCGAGTACCAGATGGGCACCGAGCGGATCCAGGCGCTCCGCGGCGTGTCCCTCGAGATTCGCCGGAACGAGTACCTCGCGATCATGGGGCCGTCGGGGTCGGGCAAGTCGACGATGATGAACATGCTCGGCTGTCTCGACACGCCGACGTCGGGGGAATACTGGCTGGCGGGCCAGGAAGTCTCCCGGATGTCCGACGACGCCTTGGCCCGGATCCGCAACCGGGAAATCGGGTTCGTCTTCCAGACCTTCAACCTGCTGCCGCGGGCCACCGCGCTGCATAACGTAGAGCTGCCCCTGGTATACGCTGGAATCGGCGGTCGCGACCGGCGGGACCGGGCCAAGCGGGCGCTCGAGCGGGTCGGGCTCGGCAACCGGATGGATCACAAGCCGAACGAGCTGTCGGGCGGTCAGCGGCAGCGAGTCGCGATCGCCCGGGCTCTGGTCAACGAGCCGGCGATCCTCTTGGCCGACGAGCCGACTGGCAATCTCGACAGCACCACCAGCGCCGACGTGATGCGGGTCTTCGACCTCCTCCAGGCCCAAGGGCAGACGATCCTGGTGGTCACCCACGAGGCCGACATCGCCGCCCACGCCGACCGGGTGGTGACCCTCAAGGACGGCCGGATCGCCAGCGACGCCCGTCAAGATCGGGTCCGGGCCGCCTAAACATGCCGTTCGTCGAAGCCATCCGGATGGCCCTGACCACGCTCTGGGGCCAGAAGCTCAAGAGCTTTTTCAGCCTGATCGGGGTCCTGATCGGGGTGACGTTCCTGATCGCGGTCGTTTCGATCGTCCAGGGCATGAACGTCTACATGGAAGATCAGTTCGCCAACCGGTTGGTCGGTCTCAACACCTTCCAGCTGCGCCGGGTGCCCAGCATCAACATGGGCAACATTACCGAGGAGACTTGGCGGGAGTGGATGCGCCGGCCCCGGATCAACTACGGGGACGCCGGGTTCGTCGAGGCCAAGCTCGACACCGAGGCGCTGTTCTCCCGGTCCTGCGACGACCGCAGCGAGGTCGTGGCCAACGGCAAGCTGGCCCGCGACATCAATATCGTGGTGGCCGACGCCGCGATGTTCGAGATCAAGAACTACGACTTCGCCGCCGGTCGGCCCTTCAGCGCGCAGGAGGCCCGGGCCGGCCTCCCGGTGGTGGCCCTCGGCTTCGACGTCGCCGACAAGATGTTTCCCGGCGTCGACCCGATCGGCCGATCGATCGCGGTAGGGGGGCTGCCCTACCGAGTGGTCGGCGTAGTCGCCAAACAGGGCACCCTGTTCGGGATGTCGCTCGACAAGTTCCTGGTGGCCCCGTTCGATTCCCCGATGCAGCGGTTGGCCTGTCGACTCGGATTCATGGATGAGTTCCACGTCCAGAGCCCCGATGTCGCGACGATGTCCCAAGCCGTCGTCCGCACCGAGGAGCTGATGCGAATCCGCCGTCAGCTCCGCCCGGCCCAAGCGAACAATTTCGCGATCCAGACGGCCGAGGGCGCGCTGTCCGGCTGGAAGAAGATCTCGGCGGTCATGTTCGCGGCGCTGCCCGGACTGGTGGCGATCTCCCTGGTGGTGGGCGGCATCGTGATCATGAACATCATGCTGATGGCGGTGAGCGAGCGGACCCGCGAGATCGGGATCCGCAAGGCGCTGGGCGCCAAGCGACGGGACATCCTCGCCCAGTTCATCATCGAGTCGGCGACCATCTCGACGGTCGGCGCGGCGATCGGGATCGGTCTCGGGATCGTCCTCGCCTACGTCGTCAAGGCTGCCACGCCGTTGCCGGCGGCGGTCGCCCCCTGGTCGATCGGGGTGGCCGTCTTCCTGGGGATCTTCGTCGGGATGGTGGCGGGGGTCTATCCAGCCAGCCGGGCCTCCAAGCTCGATCCGATCGTCGCCCTGCGAGCCGAATGACCACCCCGCGCTCCCTGTCCCGAATCTCGTTGCTCGACCCGGCACGGATCGCCGAGGGCGTCGGGATCGCGATCGAATCGATTCGGGTCAGCAAGGCCCGGGCGGCGTTGACCATTCTCGGCGTCGCGATCGGGGTGATGGTCGTCATCGCAATGGCCTCGATGATCACCGGGATCAACCGGGCGGTCAGCGGCATGCTCGAGCAGGCCGGCCCCAAGACGTTCATGGTGATGCGGCATTTCCAGGGTGGGGTCAACATCGACGACGGCTCGGAGAGCCCCTGGGACCGAAACCCGCACATCTCCGTCGCCGAAGGGATGCTGCTCCGCCGGGTCCCGGGCATTGCCCAAGTGGCCTGGCGGGAAGAGGCGAGCGGCCCGGCCAGTGCCGGCACCAACAGCTTGAGTTCGGTCTACGTCGTCGGCGCGACGGCCAATCTGCTCCAATCCGCGGGCGGCAGCATCATCGCTGGCCGGTCCTTCACCGAGATCGAGGGCGCCGCCGGCGCCTACGTCGCCATCGTCAACGATCGGTTGGCGGAGCAGCTCTTCCCCGGTCTCGACCCGCTCGGGCGTTTGGTCAAGCTCTTCGGGGTCCCGTTCACGGTGGTCGGCGTGTACGCCGAAGCGGCGAGTCTCTTCAGCGGCGCCGATAGCAATCCGATCGCCGTCATGCCCCACGCCGTCTTCACCAAGGTGGCCGACTATTGGCGCGGCGGCCTCTTCCTGATGGTCAAGCCCGACGATTCCGTCTCGGTGGCGGACGCCCAAGACCGGGTCATCACCGCGCTCCGCATCAAGCGCAGTCTCAAGCCCCGCGACGAGAACAACTTCTCGGTCGTCACCCAGGACAAGATGCTCGAGGTGTACAACAAGGTCACCGGCGGGTTCTTCCTGGTGATGCTCGCCCTGTCGAGCGTCGGGCTCCTGGTGGGTGGCGTGGGCGTCATCGCGATCATGATGATCTCGGTGACGGAGCGGACCCGCGAGATCGGGGTACGCAAGGCCCTCGGCGCGACCCGCCGAGAGATCATGTTCCAGTTCCTGGTCGAGGCCGCGACTTTGACCCTCCTGGGCGGGGTGATCGGAATGGCGTTCGGGGGCACGATCGCCTGGGCGGTGAACCAGTTCACCCCGATTCCCGCGGCGGTGCCCCTCTGGTCGATCGTCGCGGCGGTGCTGGCCAGCGCCGTCACCGGGATCTTCTTCGGCCTCTATCCCGCCCAGAAGGCCGCTCGGCTCGATCCGGTCGAGGCGCTCCGCTACGAGTAGACCGAACCCAACCCGCCCCCTCACCGATCGGCCGCCACTCGCCTAACGGCCGCTCCCGGGCGGCCGCCGCCCTTGTCGCCCACTCGGTCGGTCCACATCTTTCCACCCCGTGCATTACACCGAAGCCATTCGTCTCGCGTTGGAATCGATCCGGACCGCCAAGCTCCGGTCGTTCTTCACCGTGCTCGGCATCGTGGTCTCGGTGGCGTTCCTGGTCGCGGTGGTCGCCATCATCCAGGGAATGAACGCCTACGTCCGGGTCAATTTGACCGAGTCGATGGTCGGTACCAACTCGTTCCAGGTCCGCCGGATGCCGATCGGAATGACGATGCTCACCGATCAGGACGTCGTTCGACTCAACCGCCGTCCCCTGGTCTCGCTGACCGATGCCGAGGCGGTCCGAGCCGCCCTCCCCGACGCCCAGGCGGTCGCCCTCCAGACGGGCTGGCCCACCCCGGCGGTCGAAGTCGGCTACGGGAGCCGGTCATTGCCGTCGGTCATCACCTTCGGCGTCACCCCGGAGTACCAGGTCGTCTACGACTACTCGTTCTTCGCGGGCGAGCCGCTCGCCGACCCCGACGTGCGGGAACGACGCTACGTCGCGGTGATCGGCCACGAGGTGGCCGCTCAGCTGTTCGACGATCCGGCCCAGGCGGTCGGAAAGACCATCCGGATCGCCCGACTGCCGATCAAGGTCAAGGGCGTAATCGCCCCGAAGGGCAAGACGCTCGGCCAGTCACTCGACACCTTCGTGCTGCTGCCGATGACGGTGTTCGAGTCACTGTTCGGCCGCCGGCTCACGACCACCGTGTCGGTCAAGGTCCGAAACGCGGCGGAACTGCCCGGGGCGATGGCCCGCGCCGAGGAGGCGATGCGACTCGCTCACCAGCTCCGGCCCCGGGAGGAGAACGACTTCGCGATCGACAAGGCCGATGCCCTGATCGCCTTCTGGACCAGCCTGACGAGCGTGCTGTTCGCGGTGGTGCCCGCCGTAGTGGCCGTCGGGATCCTGGTGGGCGGGATCGTCATCATGAACATCATGCTGATGGCGGTGCAGGAGCGGACCCACGAGATCGGGATCCGCAAATCCCTGGGGGCTCGCCGCCGGGACATCCAGCGTCAGTTCCTCGTGGAGGCGATCGCGCTGGCGACGCTCGGGGGGCTGCTCGGCGTCGCCTCGGGCGCGGCTTTCGCCCAACTCATCGCGGCGGTCAGCCCGTTGCCGGCCAAGGTGACCAGCTGGTCGGTCGTGGTCTCGCTGCTGTTAGGCGCCGGTACGGGAGTCGTCTTCGGCGTCTACCCGGCCGCCCGGGCGGCGCGGCTCGACCCAATCACCGCGATGCGGGCCGAGTAACCATGCTCCGCAACATCGACGAAGGGGTCCTGATCGCCCTCGACTCCCTCCGGGTCAACAAGCTTCGGTCGTTCCTGACCATCCTCGGGGTGGTGATCGGGGTGGCGACGGTGATGACGATGGCGTCGATCGTTCAGGGCATTCGCACCCAGGTGTTCAACGCGGTCAACGCCGCGGTACCCAACACCTTCTACGTGATGCGGTGGTTCGGCACCACCCCGTTCGATCCGAGCAACCCGCCGTACGAGGTCCGGATCCGGCCGGTGCTGAGCGAAGCCGACGCCGAGGCGGTCGCCCGAGCCGACCTGGTGCGACACGCCGCCTTGTGGTGCCGGTTCACCAGCCGGATCGAGTACGAGGCCAGCCGAACCCAGCTGACCGAGGTCTGGGGCGCCGACGAGAACTTCCTCGAGCTCCAAGGTGGCACCCTGCTCCGAGGCCGGCTGTTCGCCCCCTCCGAGGTCCGGACCGGGGCGCCGGTCGTGATCATCGCCTCCGATGTGTCTCAGACCCTGTTCGGTCGGCTCGACCCGATCGGCCGCTACGTCCGGATGGGCAATCGCGCCCTCCAGGTCATCGGGATCTGGCATCCGCCCGACAACGCCTTCCGGCAGCCCGGGGCCTCGACCGGCGCGTTCGTTCCGTTTCGAATGGCACGGGGCTCGTTCCAGTTCGACGAAACCCGGGAGCAGTTCATCGTTGTGTTAGGCGACCGCGCCGTATCCGTGGGGGACGTCGAGGACCAGGCCGCGATCGCCCTTCGGCGCCACCGGGGCTTGCGGCCGGGCATGCCCGACACCTTCGACATGATCACCCAGGATCAGATGCTCGAGATGGTCGATCGGCTCACTGGGGCCTTCCTTCTGGTGATGGTGGCCCTGTCGGGCGTCTCGCTCCTGGTCGGGGGGATCGGCGTCATGGCGATCATGATGGTGTCGGTCACCAGCCGGACTCGGGAGATCGGGACCCGCAAGGCCCTCGGCGCCACCCGCCAGGAGATCCTCTGGCAGTTCCTGGTCGAGGCCGCCACCCTGACCCTGGTCGGCGGGCTGATCGGCATCGTCGCGGGCTTGGGCATGGGCGAGTTGATGAAGGCTGGCCTCCGGATCGACGCCCAACCGCCGCTCTGGAGCGCGGCGGTCGCCGTCGCCGTCTCGGTCGCGATCGGGCTCGGGTTCGGCCTCTACCCGGCCAATCGCGCGGCCCGGATGGACCCGATCGAGGCCCTCCGCCACGAGTAGCCGGCAACCTTTCCGGCCCGCAGCGCGTCATAGTCGGTAGGAACCGGCCGCTACTCCCCGCGCATCCTCTGGAGCGATCATGCGTCTCGCCCCGTTGGTCCTCGTGCTCACGTCGGTCGCCGCCTCAGGGTCCGAGGTGGCCGCGCAACGCCGATTAGGCAACTACGTCCGTCGCGCCTTCGACTACCGCGCCGTCGAGGCTGGGTTGGTCGGCGGCCCCAATCGAACCACCCTCACCGGGGCTGGCCCCGTCAACCCGTCCGTCCGCGGGATGCTCGGCGGGTTCGTCAGTGTGCGGTTGGGTGACGGCTTCCGGCTCCGCCCCGAGGTCCTGGTGAGCGGGAAGCAGTCCGGCGTCACCACCGAGCTCTTGCCCCCCTGCGCCCCACCGGGCGCCTGCGCCGCCATCATCCAACGGGAGAACACCTCGCTCACCTGGCTCGAGGCGCCGCTGCTACTCGAATACCGACCAGACGGATTTGGCCGCGATTTCGCCCCTCGGTTGTTCGCGGGACCGTTCCTCGCCCTCCGAGTCGGCTGTTCGCAGTCGGTTCGCACGAGCAACGACCCCAACAACATCCATCTGGTGCGGACATGCGGGGACCAGACGCCCCAGAGCCCTCAGTTCAACAACGGCGACGGTGGGTTCGTTCTGGGCGGCGGCCTCTATCGCCGCGGCGTCGGGGTCGGTCTGCGGTGGACCCGGAGTCTCGCCGAGGTGGCGCCGTTTCAATCCGGCAACTTCAGCACGTTGTTTGGGGCCAAGCAGTCGACCCTCACCGCGACGCTGGAGTTCGCGACCCGACTCTGGTAGGCTGCTATCTTGATCGGGTCTTCGGCCCAAGCGCCCAATGCCCGTTCATGTCCTGGCCATCGCCGCTCACCGTGACGACGTCGAGTTGACCTGTGCCGGTGCCCTGATCCGATCCGCCGATCAGGGCTACCGGACCGGGATCCTCGACCTTTCCGCCGGCGAGATGGGAACCCGCGGGAGTGCCGCCATTCGCGAAGCCGAGTCCGCTCGAGCGGCCGAGATCATGGGGGTGACCGAGCGGCGCAACGCCGCGTTCCCCGACGCCCGGATTCAAAACACCGACGAGACCCGCCGGATCGTGGTCGAGGCGATTCGTCATTTCGAACCCCAGGTGGTGATCCTCCCCTTTCCGATCGGCCGCCACCCCGACCATCGGGTCACCTCGGAGCTGGCCCGGGACGCCTGCTTTCTCTCGGGTCTGGCCAAGTACCCGGCGGCGGGCACCCCGCATCGGCCGTTCAAGATCCTCTACTCGCTCGCCTACCGGGAAGATCCGGTCAAGCCGACTTTCGTGGTCGATATCACCGACCAGTTCGACCGGAAGATGGCGGCGATCCGCTGCTATGCCAGTCAGTTCGACGGCGCGGTCTCGGCAGGTGAACTGTTTCCGACCGGGCAGGATCTCTACAGCTTGGTCGAAACCCAGAACGCCCATTACGGCTCGCTGATCCGGTCCCGTTTCGCCGAACCGTACTTCACTCACGAGACGGTGCAGGTCGACGACTTGGTTCAGTTGGGAGTCCAAAGCCTGTAGTTTGCCCCGGTCCGCCGCCGACGGTATCTTCCGACCCGAAAGCGCGTAAAGCTCGCCGGTGCAACGATTTCCCGCTATCTTCCCCACCATGACGACCCCTGTCTACCTCGACCACGCCGCTACGACGCCGGTGCGTCCGGAAGTCCTCGACGCGATGCTCCCCTACCTCGGGCTCGCGGCGTTCGGCAACCCCTCCAGCGCTCATCGATTTGGACGCGCGGCCCGGGCGGGCCTGGAGCAGGCCCGCCGCGAGGTGGCCCAGGCCGTGGGGGCCGAACCGAATCAAGTGATCTTCACTTCCGGGGGAACCGAGGCCGACAACCTCGCCATCATCGGGGCCGCCCTGGCCGCCCGGGACGCCGGTCGGCCGATGCGGGTCCTCACCACCTCCGTCGAGCACAAGGCCATCCTGGCCGCCAGCCATCAGGTGGTGAAGCTCGGTGGCGAAGAAGAGCTGCTGCCAGTGGATCGGCGCGGCCTGGTCGACGAGGCGGCGTTCGGAGACGCGCTGGGACGCCGCCCGGCCGTCGCCTCGGTGATGTGGGTCAACAATGAAACCGGCGTGCAGCAACCCATCGACCGCCTCGCCGAGTTGTGTTGTAGCGCCAGCGTCCTGTTCCACTCCGACGCGGTCCAGGCGTTCGGCAAGCTCCCCATCTCCCTCAAGACCACCTCCTGCGCGCTCCTCACCCTCTCCGGCCACAAGATCGGCGCGCCCAAAGGCATCGGCGCCCTGGTGGTCCGCGATCGCAAGGGGGTCGAGGCGATCATTCACGGCGGCGGGCAGCAGTTCGGAATCCGGCCCGGCACCGAGAACGTCGCCGGTGCGGTGGCCTTGGGCCGAGCGGCCGCCCTGGCCGCGAAAGAGGCTGAGTCCGAAGCGGCCCGGTTGGGCGCCCTCCGGGAGGCCCTGCTCGCCGGGTTACGAGCCGCCGTGCCTGACCTCTCGGTCAACGGCGAGGAGGCACCCCGGGCCCCCCACGTCCTCAACCTGGCCATTCCGGGAACCGAGTCGGAGGCCATGCTGATGCACCTCGACCTGGCGGGCGTGGCCGCTTCAGGCGGGTCGGCGTGTTCCACCGGGTCGGTTGAACCGTCTCATGTACTCACAGCCATGGGTCTCGATCGGGCCCTGGCCCTCGGTTCGATCCGCTTCAGCTTGGGGCACGAAACGACCGAGCAAGACGTTGCGCGGGTCATCGCGATCTTCCCGGGAGTCGTCGAAAAGGTGCGGCAACTTGCAGTGGTGCTCGGACGTGCCTGAGAAAATCCTCGTCGCCATGTCCGGCGGGGTCGACAGCTCCGTCGCGGCGGCCAAATTGGTCGCCGACGGCCACGACGTGGTCGGGGCCACCATGAAGCTGTTCTGCCACGGCGACGCGGTGCCCGATCGGCCCTGCTGCTCGCTCGATTCGATCAACGACGCCCGCGACGTAGCCGCCAAGCTGGGAGTCCCGCACTACGTCCTCAACCTGGAAGACCGCTTCGGTCACCAGGTCATCGACAATTTCGTCGAGGAGTACAGCCGGGGTCGGACGCCGATCCCCTGCGTCCGATGCAATTCGTTCACCAAGTTTCGCGACCTCCTGGCGCACGCCGAGGCGTTAGGCTGCGACGGGATCGCCACCGGCCACTACGCGGTCGCCGAGGGCGGCCAGCTCTTTCGAGGCGTCGATCGCGCCAAGGACCAGAGCTATTTCCTCTGGGGCGTGGCCCGCGAGGTGGTGGCTCGGATGCGAACGCCGGTTGGCCGAATGACCAAGGCGGAGACTCGTGGCTACGCGAGGTCCCTCGGCCTGACCACGGCGGACAAGCCCGAGTCGGTCGAGATCTGTTTCGTCCCGGACGATGACTACGTCGGGGTCCTGGAGCGGCACCTTCCCGCCGACGCCCCGGCGTTGACCCCGGGCCCGTTGGTGACCACCTCCGGCGAGGTGATCGGCGAGCACCGGGGCTTCGCCCGTTACACGGTGGGCCAGCGCCGCGGGCTCCCGGGAGGCTCGCCGCTGCCGCTCTACGTCGTCGCGATCCGTCCCGAGGATCGGGCGGTGATCGTCGGCGGCGCGGCGGACCTCGACGGGCGGTTTGTCCGACTCGAGGAGCCGAATTGGCTCGCCGAGCCACTGGGCGAGGGAGACCGTTGCTGGGTCCAGATTCGCTATCGCAGCGAGCCCGTCCCAGCCCGGGTGCGCGGGGTCGGTGAGGCGGGGGTGACACTGGACCTGGAACGGCCGGCCCGGGCGATTACCCCGGGTCAGTCGGGGGTCCTCTATTCGGAAGCCGGTCAAGTGCTCGGCGGGGGAGTGATTGCATGAGGTGGCATCGGCTGGTCTGGCTCGGGTGCTTGGTGGTGGCGGGACCAGGGACGGCGCACGGTCAGGACAAACGGTCCTTCACGGTCGACGAGTTCCTTCGGCTCAAGATCGCCAGCGACCCTCAGGTCTCGCCCGATGGTTCGATGGTGGCTTTCACGGTGTCGGTCCCGTCGCTCGCCGACAACCGCACCGTGTCGCGGATCTGGCTGCACTCGCTCACCGATGGTATCTCCCGAGAGCTCACCGGCGGCCCCGGATCCGACCAATCCCCCCGCTGGGCCAAGGACGGCCGGACCCTCGCCTTCCTGTCGACCCGCTCGGGATCCCCGCAGGTCTGGCGGATCCGCACCGACGGCGGCGAGCCTCGGCAGATGACCTCGATCGCGACCGGGGTCAACCAGTTCGTCTGGTCGCCCGACACGACGGCCCTGTTCGTCAGTTCGGACGTGAAGTGGCCGGAGACGAGCGAATTGGAGACCCGACAGAAGGACTTCCCCACCAGCGCCAAGCTGTGGACCGGGTTGTTCTACCGCCACTGGAACGAGTGGCGGGCCGGCACCCGGCAGCACCTGTTCCGGGTCGACCCCGACGGCCGGGCCACCGACATCACCCCGATCGACCGCGACGTCCCAACCCTGGCCCTTGGCGGTGGCGAGGATTTCGCCATCTCGCCGTTAGGCACCGAGCTGGCGGTCGTCTTCAACCCCGATTCGGTCGTCGCCACCAGCACCAACAACGAGATTCATCTGGTCGGTCCGGATGGGGCCGGGTTGGTCCCGATGACCGATCAGCCTGGCAACGACCACAGCCCGATCTACTCGCCCAACGCTCGATGGCTCGCCTATCTCTCGATGGCGACCGCCGGCTTCGAGGCCGATCGCCAGCAGGTGGTGCTCTATGATCGGGCCAGCGGCGAGCGGAAGAGTCTCACCGCCGATTGGGACGTGAGCGTGGGCGCCGTCAGCTGGATGCCGGACTCCCGATCGGTGATCGTGGAGGTCGAAGAGCGGGGCCACCACAATCTCTACCGGATCCCGATCCCGACCGGCCCACGGGTCCTGCTGGTGGCCGGTGGTTTCAACACCGCCGCGCGCCCGACGCCCCTCGGCGACGGGATCGTCTTTCTCCGCCACACGGCCACCCAACCGCCGGAGTTGTTTCTCCAACGGTTCGACGGCAAGCCGATGACCCAGCTGACCTCCCTCAATCGGGCGGTGATGGCCGGGTTCGACCTCAAACCGCTCGAGCCGTTCGGCTTCGTCGGCGCCAAGGGCGACTCGGTCCATGGCTGGCTGATGAAGCCGCCGGGATTCGACCCCGCCCGCCGGTATCCGGTGGCCTACCTGATTCATGGTGGACCGCAGTCGGCTTGGCTCGACCAGTGGCACCTGCGCTGGAACTACGCGCTGTTCGCGTCCCGCGGGTACGTCGTTGCCGCGCCCAACTTCCACGGATCGACCGGGTACGGCCAGGCCTTTACCAACAGCATCACCAAGCAGTGGGGCGGCCTGCCCTACGAAGACCTGATGAAGGGGGTCGATGAGCTGGCCCGACTTCCCTACGTGGACGCCACCCGAATCGGGGCGGCCGGGGCCTCCTACGGTGGCTACATGGTCTACTGGATGGCGGGCAAGACCGATCGGTTCAAGGCCTTCGTGGCCCACGACGGGATCTTCAACACCCTCAGCATGGTGGGCACTACCGAAGAGCTCTGGTTCACCAATTGGGAGTTCGGCGGCCCGATCACCTCGGCCGAGGCCCGCGCGGTGCTCGAGCAGTGGTCGCCGGCCAACGGGGTGGCTCAGTGGAAGACCCCGATGCTGGTGGTTCACGGGCAGCAGGACTACCGGGTGGACCTCTCCGAGGGGCTCCAGGCCTTCGCGGCGCTCCAGGCGAAGCAGATTCCCAGCAAGTTCCTCTACTTCCCCGATGAGGGCCACTTCGTCCTCAAGCCCCGGAACCGCCGGTTGTGGTGGGGCGTGGTCCTCGATTGGCTCGACCAGTACCTGGTGCCGAGTTCGGTCGGGGCCGGTCGCTAGGAGCTCTCGTCGTGACCGGCTCGTTACCGTCCCGTCAAGAACGCCGCCCTATCTTGGGAACCATGGCACACCCCGCCGAAGCCACGGCGACCGACCTCCGACACCCGTCACTCTACCTGAACCGGGAACTCTCCTGGCTCGAGTTCAATCGACGGGTGCTCCACGAGGCGCAGGACCCGCGCACCCCGCTGCTGGAGCGCCTCAAGTTTCTCGCGATCTTCTCCTCGAACCTCGACGAATTCTTCCAGGTGCGGGTGGCTGGCCTCCGCAAGCAGGTGGCGGCGCGCTATCAGGAGCCCACCTCCGACGGCTTCACGCCCGAAGAACAACTCGCCGCGATCTCGGCGTTGGTTCGCGAGCTGCAGCGCCAGCACGACCACTGCCTGATGCGCGAGGTGCTCCCCGCGCTGGCCGACCATCGGGTCGAGCTGGTCAGCGATTGGCACTGGCTCACCGCGGCCGACCGGGCCCACGTCGAGCGATACTTCACCGAGCAGGTGTTTCCGGTTCTCACCCCGTTGGCGGTCGATCCGGCCCACCCGTTTCCCTACATCTCGAATCTGTCCATCTCTCTGGCGGTGATCCTTCGGGGCACCGGGGGCGAGGAGCGATTTGCCCGGGTCAAGGTGCCGAAGATCCTCCCTCGCTGGGTACCGCTCCTCGGGTCGCACCGCTTCGTGCCCCTCGAGGCGGTGATCGCGAATCACCTCGAGGCGCTGTTCCCCGGGGTCGAGATCCTCGGTTCCTATCCGTTTCGGATCACCCGCAACACCGACTTGGAAATCGACCCCGAAGAGGCGGAAGACCTCCTCTCTTTGATCCAGGAGGAGGTTCGCAATCGGCGCTTCGCCGAGGTGGTTCGGCTCGAGCTCCACCCTTCGACGCCGGAATCGCTCCGCCAGCTGCTCCTCGCCGAGCTCAATGCCGACCAGGACGTCCTCGAGCAGCGCCTCGGCGTGGACGACCTCTACGAGGTGACCGGCGTCCTCGACGCGGGCGACCTGCTCTCCCTGGCGGGCCTCGACGTGCCCGATCTCAAGGATCCTCCCCACACCCCGGTGACCCCGTCCCGCCTCGCCGGGGGCCGAAACATCTTCGAGGTGATCCGGGAGGGCGACGTGCTGGTGCACCACCCTTACGAGAGCTTCTCCACGTCGGTCGAGCGGTTCCTCCAGTCGGCGACCGAAGATCCCGACGTGCTCGCCATCAAGATGACGCTTTACCGAACCGGCGGCGATTCACACATCGCCCGGATGCTGGCGGCCGCGGCGGAACGGGGCAAGCAGGTGGCCGTGCTGATCGAGCTGCAGGCGCGGTTCGACGAGGAGAACAACATCCGGTGGGCCCAACGGTTCGAGGACGTCGGGGTCCATGTCAGCTACGGGGTCAGCGGGCTCAAGACCCACGCCAAGGTCATCCTGGTGGTCCGCCGCGAGGGCGACATCATCCGTCGCTACGTCCACCTCGGCACCGGCAACTACCAGCCGAAGACGGCCCGCACCTACACCGACTTCGGACTCTTCAGCGCCGATCCCGAGCTCGGAGCCGACCTCTCCGACCTCTTCAACGTCCTGACCGGGTTCGCCGCGCCGACGGGCTATCGCAAGGTGATCATTGCGCCGACGGGGATGCGGGCCCGGCTCCTCGAGCTCATCGAACGAGAGATCGCCCACGCTCGGGCCGGACGCCCCGCCCGGATCGTCGCGAAGATGAACGCGATCGTCGACCCCGATCTGATGGCGGCGCTCTACCAGGCCTCGCGAGACGGGGTCACGATCGACTTGATCGTCCGCGGCATCTGCTGCCTCCGCCCGGGCGTTCCCGGGATCAGCGAGCGGATCCGGGTCATCAGCATCGTGGGACGGTTCCTCGAGCATTCCCGCGCCTGGAGCTTCGAGAACGCCGGCGCCCCCGAAGTCTTCATCAGCTCGGCCGACTGGATGCCGCGGAACCTGGACCGCCGGATCGAGGCCGCCACGCCGGTGGAGGACGTCGGCCACCGGGAGACGATTCGGTCGTTGTTGGAGTTGATGTGGCGGGACGATCGGCAGGCTTGGGAGTTGGACCGCGAGGGAACCTGGCGGCAACGACGCTCGAGCGATCACCCCGAGGTCGCGACCCATCGCGCGTTGATCGAGCGCTACCGAGCCTGATCGTCAGCTCGCCAGACCAGCTCGGTCGGCGAACTCTTTGAACAGGGCCTCCGCCTCGTCCGACAACGGGCCCGGCATGGTCACCGAGATCTCCACCAGCTGATCGCCCCGTCCATCCCCTTTCGGGATTCCCATCCCCTTGAGGCGAAATTTCTTCCCCGCCGCCGTCCCCGGCGGGATCGTCAGCACCACCTTCTTGCCATCCAGGGTCCGGACCTTGATCCGGGTGCCTAACACGGCCTGGGCGAGATTGATGGGGACCTCGCAGTTCACATCGAGACCATCCCGCCGGAAGAAACGGTCCGGCTCGACCTCGAAGGTGACCAGCAGATCCCCGGCCTGGCCCCCGGGGGTCGGCGCCTCGCCCTGTCCCTTGAGCCGAATCCGCGTCCCCGAATCGGTGCCCGGCGGTACGGTGATGACGATCGTCTTGTCGGACTGAACGGCGCCGTTGCCGCCACAGGTCCCGCACTTCTCCGACGGGATCTTCCCCTTGCCGCGACACATCGGGCAGGGGCGGTTGACGGCGAATCCGCCCTGACCAAACGAGATCGTCCCTCGCCCCTTGCACTCGGAGCATTGACTCACCGACGCGCCTGGCGCGGCGCCGCTCCCCGCGCAGGCGGGGCAGGCCCCCGTCATCGCGAGGGTCACCGGTACCTTGCCGCCCAGCGCCGCGGTACGAAACGGAATCGACAGGGTGGTCTCGACTGTTTCGCCGCGCGGCTCATCGCGCTTGCCGCCCCGGCCGAAGATCGACGAGAAGATGTCGCCCAGCCCCATCGAGCCGAAGTCGCCAAAGTCGAAGGTTTCCGACGCGCCACCGCCCCCGCCGCGGGGCCCGCCGGGAGATGGCCGACCGGCTCCGCGACCGGTGAAGTCGAACGCCCCGAGCTTCCGCATCTGGTCGTACTTCTTCCGCTTCTCGGGGTCCGACAACACCCCGTGTGCCTCGGAGATCTGTTTGAAAGTCTCCGACGCCTGCGGGTTGTTCGGGTTGGCGTCCGGATGGTACTGCTTGGCGAGCCGCCGATACGCCTTCTTGATCTCCGGCGCCGTCGCCGACTCGGGGACCCCCAGCACCTGATAGAAGTCCTTGGAGGCCACCTTAGGCGTGCCCCTCGGAGCTGAACACCTGGACCCGGGCCGGCCGGACCAACGCCCCCTTGAAGCGATACCCGACCTGGAAGGTGGCGCTCACGGTGTGATCCTGCTCGGGCGACGGCGCCGGAAGGACTGAAACCGCCTCGGCCACGGCCGGGTCGAACTTCAGCCCCACCGGATCCACCCGTTCCAGACCGCTCGACTCCAGCTCTTTGCGGAGTTTCCGATCGACCATGTCGATCCCCTGCCGAACGACCGCTGTCGGGCCGTTGACGTCGGCCGCCGACAGCCGGTCGAGGTCGTCGAGGACATCGAGGAGCCGGATGACGAATGCTGCCTGGGCCTTGTCGCCCAACTCGATTCGCTCGCGGGCCACCCGCTTCCGGAAGTTGTCGAAATCGGCGGCGAGACGGAGGTACCGGTCGTTGGACTCGGATAGCTGGTCCTCGAGGCGGCGAACCGCGCTCTCCGCCGGCTCGGCCGGGGGCCCACTGACCCCGTGCCCCTCGCCGACCGGGTCGACGAGCGGCGCCGCGTCGGCGGGGGCGTTCTCTTCAAAAGGATGTTCGAATTTCACGTAGGTCCCTGATTGGTCTTCACTTACGGCTGGCCCTGAGGCCGGGTTTCCGGCTGGTCCACGCGGCGAGTGGTACTTCCTCACCACGACCGTCAATTTGGCACGGCGGAGGGCGGCGGTAAAGGAACTGAAACCACGAGAGTCCCGGACCGTATATATTCTCCATAGGAGAATATATGGGTGAGAACCTCAGCGAGCTCGACCAATTGGTCCTCCTCGCCCTGCTCCGGTTGGGCCCCGACGGCTACGGCGTTCCCATCGCCGGCGAGATTGGCGCCACCGCCGGTCGCGAAGTGACCCTGGGCGCGGTCTACAAGGCCCTTGCCCGGCTCGAGGAGCGCGGGCTGGTCGAAGGCTGGACCGGCGCCCCCACGCCCGAGCGAGGCGGGCGACGGAAGCGGCACTATCGGCTCCGCCCCGCCGGACACGAAGCCCTGGCCGGCGCGCTCCAGGCCATCCGTCGGATGGCACACGGCATCGCCGGCCTCATCGAGGAGGGACGATGACTCCATCCCCCGACCCGGCTGAGCCATGGTACTGGCTCCTCCGTGCCCTCCTCCCCAAGACCCTTCGCGAACCGGTCTTGGGCGACCTGGTGGAGGGGTATCGGCTCCGGGCCCGATCCGACGGCGAGGGGCCGGCCCGCCGGTGGCTGGCACGAGAGTGTCGCCAGGCCATCCTGAACCTGACCTGGCTGCGGAGGGAAGGGACGATGCTGACTCCGCCCCGTCCGTGGCTCGCCGGACTGAACCGGGACCTTCGCTACTCCCTGCGGGCGGTGATCCGACGACCCCTCGGCGCGGTGCTCGCGTTGGCCACCCTCGGTTTCGGGATTGGGGCGACCACGGCGGTGTTCAGCGCCCTCAAGCCGGCGCTCATCGAAGCCCTCCCCTACCCATCCACCGACCGAGTGGCCCTGATCTGGGAGCGGGAGGACGGGGACGCGAAGAGCAACCTCGGCTACCTGACCTTCGACGATCTCCGCCGGGAGAGCCGGAGCTTCGAGGCCATGGCGGCGATCAGCTATTGGCAACCCGCCCTCCTCGGCGGCGAATCGAAACGCCTCACCGGCCAGCGGGTGACCCACCAGTTCTTCGCCGCCCTCGGCGTCCCCCCGGCGTTGGGCCGTGACTTTCAGTCGGACGACGATCGGCCCGGGGCGGCGCCCGTGGCGATCGTGAGCCATCGCCTGTGGCGCGATCGGTTCGGCGCCGACCCGGCGATCGTCGGGCATGCCGTGAACCTCGGCGGCCATCCGACTCAGATCATCGGCATCATGGGTGAGACGTTCGAGAGCCTCCTCAACCCGGCCGCCGAGATCTGGGCTCCGCTCCGCTACGATGGCTCGCTGGAGCAGGCTTGTCGCACTTGCCGGCATCTCCGGGTCGTCGGCCGCCTGGCGAGCGGCGCGACCGTGGCGGGCGCCACGGCCGAGCTGTCGACCGCGTTGACCGGGATCGCCGGCCAACACCCTGGTGACTATCGCAGCGACCAGCTGGGAATCCTCGTCCAGCCGCTCCGCGAGGTCATCGTCGGGCCGGCACGCCGCGGGTACCTGATCCTCTTCAGCGCGGTCGTCGCCGTACTGCTGCTCGCCTGCGTCAACGTCGCCAACTTGCTGCTCGGCCAGGCCGTCGAGCGGCGCCAGGAGTTCGCCGTGCGGCGGGCGTTAGGCGCCGGCCGGGAGCGGGTCGTCCGCCAGGTGCTGCTCGAATCCGGCTGGCTCGGGCTCGGCGGCGCCGCGATCGGGGCGGCGATCGCGGCGATCGGGATCCGGTGGCTCGCGCCGTTGGTGGCCACCTCGCTACCCCGAGCCGGCCAGATCGATCTCGATTGGGGCGTCCTCGGGTTCGCGGGGGCCACCGGCGTCGTCGCGGCAATCGGCTTCGGCGCGGCGCCGGCGCTGGCGATCGGCGCCGGATCGGAGCAGCTCCGCCAGGGGATCGGGATCACCCGCGGTCGCCGGGTCCGGCGAGGGCTGGTGGTGGTCCAGGTCGGTCTCGCCTCCGCCCTGCTGGCCGCGACCCTGCTCCTCGGCAAAAGCATGCGCCACCTCTTGTCGGTCGACGCGGGTTTCGAGGCGGAGCGGGTGTTTACCCTCGACGTCCAGGTGGCCGGTCCTCGGTTCGCCGCCGACAGCAGCACCTGGCGGTACTTCGCGGCGGTTCGCGACGCCGCTCGGTCGGTGCCTGGCGTGGAGCAAGCGGCGCTGGTGAGCCAATTGCCCCTGGGAGGCAACTTCGACTCCTACGGGCTCCACCTCGAGTCGCGCCCTCGGGCCAACCCGCAGGACGCCCCGTCCGCCGATCGCTACGCGGTGACCCCTGGGTACTTCGAGACCATGGGGATTCGCCTGACGGCCGGTCGGAGCTTTCTGGACACCGACCGGAGTGGGGCCGCGTTGGTCGCGATCGTCAACGAAGCGGTGGCCCGCCTGGACTTCAACGGCCAGAATCCGATCGGCGAACGGATCAGGGTGGGCGGGACGGATGGGCCCGGTCGCACGGTGGTCGGCGTGGTCGCCGATGTCCGGCATCACGGGCTCGACCAGGAGGCGACCCGCCAGTTCTACATTCCCACCGAGCAGTGGGACTGGTCGGAGGGTCAGATGATTCTGGTGGCACGGGCAACTCGAGACCCCGCGCGGCTCGGTGCGGCGATCGTCGCGGCGGTCCGCGCCATCGATCCGGACCCCACCCTCGAGAGCCCCCAACCGATGACGGCGGTGATCGGCGGCTCGGTGGGCGCCCGCCGGGTGGTCCTCGGGCTCTTTCGGGGGTTCGCGCTCTTGGCCTTGGCGCTCTCGGCGGTGGGTGTCTACGGGGTGATGTCCGGCGGGGTGGCCGAGCGGCGCCGGGAGTTCGGGATCCGGTCGGCGTTAGGCGAGGGCCGGAGCGGCCTGGTCGGCTCGGTGATCAGGGAAGCCGTGGTGATCGGCGCGATCGGGACCGCCGCCGGCGCCGGACTCTGGCTCGCGGCGGCGCCGCTGGTGGGACGGTTTCTCTACGGGGTCGACGCCAGCGACCCGACCAGCCTGTTGCTGGTCGGGTCGGGGCTGGTCCTGGTGGCGATCCTGGCGTCGCTGCGGCCCGCCTGGCGGGCCGGGAGCCAGAGCCCGACCACCGTGCTCCGGTCCGAATAGCGCCTAACGACCGCGCACCCGGACCGGGGTGAGGCGGCTGGTGGTGCTGCCGTCGCCGAGCTGGCCGCGGGCGTTGTTGCCCCAGCAGTACACCGCGCCGTCGGAGCCGATGGCGCAGTCGAACTGCGCCGCCAGCGCCACCCGGCCGAAGGTCACCGCCCTGAGAGGCGCGAGCCCACCTGTCCTCTCAACCGGGCGCCTTGAGCCGTTTGAGCAGGCCGAACAAGGCGAACTGGGTCGCTCGGCCCCGAATGTCGGCCCGGGTGCCAGGGAGCCCGAGCCGTTCGGACTCGACCCGACCCCCGACCGAGTAGCCGAACCACACCGTGCCCACCGGCTTCTCGTCGCTGCCGCCACCCGGACCCGCGATCCCGGTGACGGCCACGCCCACGTCGGCGCCGGTTCGCTCCACCACGCCGGCGGCCATCGCCCGCACCACCGGCTCGCTGACCGCGCCGTGGGCGCGGATCAGGTCGGGCGAGACCGCCAGCCCGCTGATCTTCACGTCGTCGTGATAGGCGATCACCCCGCCCAAGAACGACGCCGAGCTCCCGGGCACGTTCGTTAGGCGTTCCCCGATCATGCCCCCGGTGCAGGATTCGGCTACCGCGACCGTCCGGCCCGCCGACTGGAGCGCCGCCAGCAGCACCGCGGCGAGATCGTCGTCCCCCTCGCCATAGCAGTTGGCGCCGACGACGCCGCGAATCCGCTCCGCGGCCCGGGCGAGCAGTGGGGCGGCCTCACTCGGGTCGAGGTCCCACGCCGTGAGCCGGAGATCGACGCCCTCGAGGCCCGGCAGGTAGGCCAGCGTCAGCGGCGCCAGGTCGCTCTCGACCGCCGCCAGACGGTCGGCCAGGGTCGACTCGGGAATCGCGGTGGTCCGCAGTAGCCGCGAGCTGATCACCCGTCCCCCGCCCCGGCTCAGCAGCCGTGGAACGACTTCCTCGACCAGGAGGCCGCGCATCTCCGACGGCACCCCTGGAAGCATGACCACTTCGCCGGGGGGGCCCGAGAGCCACAAGCCTGGAGCGGTCCCGCGGCGATTCGGCAGGACGGTCGCCCCGCGGGGGACCTCGGCCTGACAGCGGTTGCTGTCGGGAATGTTCCGGCCGATCCGCGCCCATTTCGCCTTGAGGTCGGCCCAGATCGGCTCCTGGAACTCGAGCGGCGCGTCGAACAGCTCGGCGACCACTTTCTTGGTCATGTCGTCGCGGGTCGGGCCCAGGCCGCCGGTGGTGATCACCAGGCGCGACCGGGCCAGGGCATCCGCCACCGCGCGCCGAATCTCGTCCGGCTCGTCGCGCACCGAGGTACGTCGGGCGATCCGGACCCCGACCTCTCCCAAGGTGCGGCCGGCGAACGCGCTGTTGGTATCGACCGTGAAGCCGAGCAGCAACTCGGTGCCGATGGTGACCAGATCGATGTCCATGGAGTGTTCCGGGGGCCCGTGGCGAGGTCAGTCGAACAGGCGCCGATAGCGATAGAGATAGACGGCGAAGGAATAGACCGTCAGGGCGGTCGCGATGGCCAGGCTCACCGAGACGAAGTGTCCGTGGAAGGATTTCCAGCCCTGCCAGAAGGCGCTCTGGTGGAGGGCCAGCGGCGCCCAGGCGTCACCCAGGGCGAACCAGAGAATCGTTCCTCCGACGAAGATGTGCTGGGTCACGGTCTTGAGCTTCCCATGCCCCTGGGCGGCGATGACCACCCCGCGCCGATTGGCGAACCACCGGAACGCCGTCATCGCCACTTCTCGGCCGAGCAGCACGACGCAAACCCAAATCGGGATGCTGCGCCAGAGCGGAATGTCGTACAGCTCGCGGCGGGTCTGGGCGATGAAGTAGATCGGGACGACGGCGGCGAGGAGGAGGAGCTTGTCGGCCAGCGGATCGAGCAGCTTGCCGAGATCGGTGACCTGCTGGCGGGTTCGGGCCAGGTGTCCGTCGAGGATGTCGCTGACTGCGGCCAGGATGTAGACCGCGAAGGTGAGCAGCTTGGGCCAGTACCCTTGCATGAACGGCAGGTAGGCAATGACGGGAGTAATCGCGATGCGGCCGATGGTCAGCAGGTTAGGCAGCGTCCACATCGCGGGCCCGGCCTAACCCAACGTCTTCAGCACGAGTTTGCTGATCGACCGCAGCGTATCGAACACCCCGTCGCCCCGCACCGCCATCGCCTCGAAGTAAGGCGCCCGCTCGATCCAGGCCCCGTCGGCCTGCTCGACGAGGAAATCGCCGGGCCGGTCCGGATTGGGCAGCGGTCGCTGGCGCCCCGGATCCTCGACCGGCCACCCCGGATTGAGATTCTCCTGGAGTTCCTCGATCGGGGCGGCGTTGGGAAGGTCCCGCTTGTTGTACTGCACCGCGAACGGAATCTTGGTCAGGTCGTAGCCGTGCTGGAGGAGGTTGTCGTAGAGGTTCTGCATCGACTCGACATTGGCCTCCATCCGCTCGATCTGGCTGTCGGCCACGAAGACGACGCCGTCGACGCCCTTGAGGATCAGCTTGCGAGACGCGTTGTAGTAGACCTGCCCCGGGACGGTGTACAGGTGGAAGCGGGTCTTGAAACCCCGGATGGTGCCAAGGTCGACCGGGAGGAAATCGAAGAAGAGGGTCCGCTCGGTCTCGGTCGCGAGCGAGATCATCTTTCCCTTCGACGACGGCGACACCTTCTCGTAGATATACTCGAGATTGGTGGTCTTGCCGCCCAGACCAGGCCCGTAGTAGACCAGCTTGCAGTTGATTTCGCGTGACGCGTAGTTGATGAGCGACATCGATTGGCGGCCCCTTACGTCCCGAACAGTTTGTCGATCTCGTCCTCGGCCTCGCCGAGGAACGCGGCTTCGACTTTCGGCGGATCGGCGGTGCGACGCTCGAACAGCTCGGTGAACAGCGCGCTGAGACTGACGACGGCCGTCCGGACCCGGAGCTTGACCAGCCCGAGGGTCGTCCGGTTGTCGAACAGCACGACGAGAATGACCCGCCGGGCAATGTCGGCGAGGTAGAGAGACTCTTTTTCGCCCTGATGGAAGAGCGCCCCGAATTCGGGTTCGCCCAGCATCCGCGCCAGTTGGTCGTTGGCGCTGAAATCCGCGGCCGTCAGCGAGGCGAACGCGACCGGATCGAACGTCGGCGGCTCGCCGGCGGTCGCCAGCATCTGGCCGGTGCGGTCGACCAAGAGGGCGGTCCGCGCGTTCGCCTCGGTCAGGAGCTGCCGGAGCATCCCCTGGATCCGATGGGCGTCCTCCTCGCGGAACGACCAACTCGTCGCCCGGCTCACGAGAGGCGGGTCTCCAACCTGGCCACCACCCGGGTGGCTCGGGTCCGGAGGGCCGCCGATGGCTCCCAGGCGATGTAGTCGCGAAGCAATCGCACCGTTTCGACTCGCTCCTGTCCGGCCAGGTATGACAACGCCGCCAGTCGGCGAAACCGATTGGCGCTGAACAAGTCCGCCTTGTGGCGCTCCAAATGGCGCCCGGCCAGCCACCAACCGAGCGCGAAGCCCAGGACGGAGGCCGCTGAGAACGCCAGAGATCGGGACGGCTTCACGAGATCTCCCGCCGGGCCTCCATCGCGTGGCTCAGCGTCACCCCATCGATGTATTCGAGATCGCCACCGACCGGCAACCCCCGGGCCAACCGACTGACCCGGACCCCCGTGCCGACCAGCAACTGGTGAATGAATGTAGCAGTAGCCTCGCCTTCGAGCGAAGGGTTGGTGGCGAGAATCACCTCGCGAACCACCCCATCCGCCAGCCGCTGCCGCAACAGGCCGATCCGGAGCTGGTCGGGTCCCACCCCCTCGAGCGGCGACAGCCGGCCACCGAGCACCAGATACCGCCCCCGGAAGCCGGTCGCCCGGTCCACCTGGCCCACCGCCGACGGTTCCTCGACGACGCAGACCACCGTCGGATCCCGGCGCTGGTCGGCGCAGATCGCGCACCGGTCCCCCTCGCAGTAGTTGCCGCATTCCGGGCAGCTCTGCACCCGGACGGCCACCTGCCCGAGCAGGTCGGCCAGCCGCGTTAGGCGTTCCTTGGGTTGCTGGAGCAGGTGAAAGGTGAGCCGTTGGGCGGTCTTTCGGCCGATCCCGGGAAGCTTGCCCAGTTCCTCCACCAGATCGTCGATGGACGCCAACGCTACAGCCCCGGGAGGCCGGGGAGCCCCTGGACCTTTCGCATCTCGGCCTGGGCGGTCTCGGCGGCTCGCCGCTGAACCTCCGCGACGGCGGAAAGGACCAAGTCGGCCAGCAACTCCGCGTCTCGCCCGTCGAAGGCCGCCGGGTCGATCGTCAGGTCGCGGATCATTCCGCGGCCATCCGCCTTGACCCGGACGAGCCCGCCGCCGGCCGTCGCCTCGACCATTCGGTCGGCGAGGTCGGATTGTAACTGCTGGAGCCGGCCCTGCATCTGCTGGCTCAACTGGAGAATTTGCTGGAGATCTGCCATGTGATGTCTACTCCACGATCTCCAAATCTAACGCGTCGGCCGCCGCGTCCAACGAGGGATCCTTGGCCCGGATCTCTCGCAGACGTTGACCACGTAAGTCGTTCTCTGACAATCGCTTCGGTCGCTCGACCGGGGCAACCTTCGCCCCCGGCTCAGCCAGCCGCATCTCGATCGGCTGCCCCACCGCCCCGGCGACCAACTCCTGGATCGCCGCCTGCCTGGAACGAGCCCCTTCAAGCATCGGGCCGGCATCCGTACCGATCTCCAGGACCACCGTTCGCCCGTCCACCGCCTTCGGGGTGAGCGCGGCCAGGACGGCACCGAGGAGTTGGCTCTGGGCCTTGCCGCGGTTGACGACCTCGGGCCACACGGCGGCGAGGCCGTCGACCGTGACCGGTCCCACCACCAACGGCCCGGCCGTGACCGACGGAGCCGAATCAACCATCGGCGGCGCGGGCGATGCCAGGCGCGGGGCCCCGGGCGACTCCCGGCGGGGTGCCGCGTCCGGGGCCGAGGCCGGGGCCGAGGCCGGATTGGCCCCGGGCAGCCCGGTCGCCGCCCCCCGGAGCACCTGCTCCAAGTCGATGGTCCGATCCATCAAGGTCCATCGCAACAGCAGGGTCTCGACGATCAGTCGGGCATTGCCGCTTCGGCGGATGGCGGTCTCGGCCTCGGTGAGGAGGCCCAGCATCCGAAGCACGTCGCCGGCCGCCAGTCGTTCCTTGGCCGCCGCGATCACCTCCCGCTGCGAGCTGGTCAGGCCCTCGGCCTCGAGCCCCGTGAGCGACATCAGCAACGCCCGGAGCAGGTCGGCCATCCCACCGATGAACTCGACCAGGTCGGCCCCCGATGCGAGGAGCCGGTCGACCAGAGGGAAGATCGGCCCCGGCGTCTTGTTGGCGACCGCGGTCAGCACCTCGGCGTAGACGTCGTCGCTGATGAGGCCCAACGCGTGGCGAACCCGTTCGGCGGTGAGGGTGCCTTCGGCGAGACTGAGCGACTGGTCGAGGACCGACAGCGCGTCGCGCATCCCGCCATCGGCGTAGCGGGCGATGACCGCGATGGCATCCTCCTCGGCGGTCAGCTGCTCGGCCGCCAGGACCTCTTTGACCCGATCGCGGATCGCCGCCGCCCCGATCCGGTGAAAGTCGAATCGCTGGAGCCGAGAAAGCACCGGGGCGGCCACGTTGGCGATCTTCTGGGGTTCGGTGGTCGCGAACACGAACACGACTCTCGGCGGCGGCTCTTCGAGGATCTTGAGCAAGGCGTTCCACGCCTCGCGGGTAAGCATGTGGGCTTCGTCGACGATGTAGACCTTGTAGCCGTTTTCCTGCGACGCGGCGTACATGGCCCGTTCCCGGAGATCGCGGGCGTCATCGACCGAGCGGTTGCTGGCCGCGTCGATCTCGACCACGTCGAGATTCGCCGATCCGCTCCAGATCCGATTGCAGGTCGGGCATTCCCCGCACGGCTCGCCGGACGGATGGGCCGGATCCTGCCGCTCGCAGTTGAGGGCCATCGCGAGAATCCGCGCCGCGGTGGTCTTGCCCACCCCGCGGGGACCGGTGAGCAAATATCCGTGCCCCACCCGTCCCCGCGCCACCGCCCCCCGAAGGGCCGCCGCCACGTGGTCCTGAACCAGGAGGTCGGCGAAACGGCGAGGGCGGTATTTGCGAGCGAGGGCGATCACTCAGACATCTCGAGAGGAGAAGGGGAAGTGCCCCAGGCACCCCGAAGCGGTACCGGACATCGCTTAGCGCTGCTACCGGCAAGGTCCTGACGCGGTTCGCGCGCCAATACCCTTCGGACCTGGGGCGTCACCAATATAGCCACCTCGACGATTTGCCGCCGAGCTCGTCAGCGACCGGGCCCGAAGAGCAGCGCGTTGTTGAAGAGCCCGGCGGTGCCCCGCCAAAACGCGCGGAACAGGGGGTCCTCGGCGAAGAGAATCACCTTCCCCGCCCCGACATTTTCCACCACCGCCCAGGCCGAGCCCTTGAGCAGCCGCTCGGTATTATTGGGCCAGGTGAACCCCGCCAGAATGATGTCGTCACCGAGCAGGACGACCGGATTGTCTCCCTCCTTCGACGGGGTCATGAACACATCGCCGTTGATCAGCACCGGCAGCTCGGCTCGTTGGTACCCGAAGGTCAGCCAGTGCGTCCGGTCCAGAGTGGCCTTGGCGATCAGTCCGGGAACCCCTTCGGGCTTCCCCGGTTTCGGCGCGGTGGCCGAGACGAGCGGCAGACTGCTGGGCTTCGTCGTGTCCGCCGGGGCCGCGTCCTTCTTGGCGTCTGGTTCCTCGCGCCCGACCTCGCTCACGGTGGTGAGGCCGATCTCCTTCCGGGCCAGCATCGTCGTCGCCCCGCCGAACCCAATGACCGCACCGCCGCGTCGGACCCACTGTTTCAGAGCCTCGGAGGCGCCCTGGAGTCGGTCGCCCATGGCACCGAAGCCGTCGGGCAGAATCAGCACGCTGTAGTCGTTCAAGTCGACTCGGCCGAGGGCGGCCAGATCGATTGGGGTGACCGGAATACCGAGTTCCTTTTCGAGGTAGAACCAGGCGCTGCCGAACGAGGTGTGGGACACGCCGTCGCCCGCCCCGAGCAGAATCTTCGCCGCCTTGAGGTGATCGACCCCTTCGCTCCCCACGCCCACTTTGCCAAGGTCGGGAAACGCCGACTGGACGGCGGTCACCAAGGCACCGGTCTCGGCCGCCACGGCCGCAATCCGGTCGTGGAGGCCGGCGCCGTTGCGCTGGATCCGGGCGACGAACGTGCCGGCCGGATACGTCACCCCGTCCGCTCGAAGTTCCTCGGACGCGGCGCCCACCGTGAAGCCCTCCCGAAGGAGGATCATCGCCAGCCGGGCACCCGCGGTGGTACCCGGAGCCCACAGGTAGGCGGACTGGGCACGCCCAGTGGTTCGCCCGCGAGTCGCCGGTAAATCCGCGCCGACCCGCTCTCCGGTGACCGGACTGGTATCATCGGTCCAGTACGCGTCGAGGCCGTACGCCAGCGGCAGCGACCAGGCGGTCACGTCGTAAAACTCGTAGCCCTCCCGGGTCGCCGAGGCGCCGCGGCGGCGGTTGCGTTCGAAGCGCTCGTACTGCCGGCGGGCAAAGGCACTGTCGACCGCGCTGGCCGGCTCGAGGAGGGCGGTGGCCAGGCGGGCCTGCGGCTGGTCGAGATCGATCACCAGCGTGCCTGCGGGAAAGGTCTTCCCCGGCGCCGTTGGCGTTCCGCCTCGGCGAGGAGCGGTCGGGGTCCGGGTCGCGGCGGCGCCGGCGAGGTAGTCCCGGGCGCCCACGACCGTCAGCGGGGCGGTGGTTCGGACCACCTCGATGTCCTGACCGGCCAGCAACCGGGCCAGCTTGAGCGCCCGATCCGGATCGTTGCCCGGCCCGATCACCACCCGCCGGAACGGCCGGGCGGCGACCTCGGCCATCCCGGAGACCCGGAACTGGTAGTAGTCCTGGAGTCGCTCCTCCCGGCCCGCCGCCAGGGTGCCTAACGTCGCGAGCGAAGCCACCAGGTGGTGGGCGATTCCGTCGGCGAACGTCATCACCGTGCCGTCGCCCTTCCGGAGCCGCAGCTCGGGTCCGCCGTCGGTCTCGTAGGTCATCCCGGTCGCTCCGTTGAGCGAGGGCCAGCTGTCCCAGTATCCGGCGTAGAAGAGGTCGAAGACGTCCCGGACGTAATACTGCCAGCTGAATCGATCGAACGCGGCCGCGTTGCCCCGACCGATCCGTTCCAGCCAATCCCGGCTCTTGGCCGGGAGGTTCGCGTTGATCGGCAGGGCGGCCGGGGCGAAGAAGTATTGCCCCGTGGTACTGTGGAGATCGACGAAGACCTGGGGATGCCAGCGCACCACCGCGGCGGCGATCGCCTTGGTCTCGAGCTGCGACTGCGCCAGCACGTCCCGGTTCATGTCGAACCGGTAATGATTGACCCGGCCCATGATGCTCCACGGCTCGCTCTGCTCCAGCGCCGCCGGGTCGTCCGAGGCCACCGCGACCGAATTGTTCCAGGCGGCGAACCGCTCGTGACCGTCGGGGTTCATCGTCGGATTGATCACGGTGACGACGTTCTTGAGAATCTCGAGGGTGGCCGGCTCGCCACTCGCGAGGAGTTGATAGACGGTCATCATCGCGGTCTCGAACCCCGCCGGCTCGTTCCCGTGAATCGAGTGGGAGAGCATCGCCACCGCCGGGGTCCGCTGGGCGATCGCCGCCGCGGCCTGGGGCGTGGTCGCGCGCGGATCGGCCAGGGCCGCCAGGTCCCGACGAATCTGGTCGAGCCGGGCGATGTTCTCGGGCGCCGAGATGATGATCAGCCGAAGCGCCCGGCCTTCAGCGGTGCGGCCCGCGATCTCGGTCCGGACCCGGTCCGGCGCGGCCGCGATCATCCGATCGAGCACCTGCTGCTGCTGGTGAAACATCGTGTGGCGGGACCCGATCGGGTGCCCCAACAACGAATCGGGCCGTGGAACGGCTGCCCGATAGGGGCCCCGCCCGTACCACTCGAAGGCAGGTTGCGCGGCCAGGGGGGCCGCGGAAAGGACCACGAGACAGGCGAGCAAGCGCGACATACGGCTCCCGGGGGGCGGAAACGAGGGCGTCAATCCTGGTCGCTCAGGGCATCGACTGACCATCGAGCGACACCACCCGCTGTTCGCTCGCGACCACCGCGCCAAGCAGGAAGACCAGGGACGAGTAGTACATCCAGAGGACGAAGAGAAACGCGGCGCCGACGTTGGCGTCGACCGTCATCTGTTGGAACGAGACGGCATTCTTGAGATAGAGGCCGAAGAGTCGCTTCGCCGCTTCGAACATGACCGCCGCGAAGAGCGACGCGATCATCGTATGCCGCCACGGCGGGCGACGCCGGGAGGCTCCGTAGTACACCGCGGCGAACAGGCTCACCAGGAACAGGAACGCCAGCAACTCGCCGGCGACCCGACCGGCCGAGGTGACGAAGAACGTCAGGGACGGATCGACCCGTTCCCCCCGCGCCTGGAGCAAGGCCAGCCCGGTGGTGAGGATCGTGTTGGCCAGAAACAGCAGCAGGGCGACCACCACCATGACCAGGTCCCGGAGCTTGCCGGCCAAGTACCCGAGGACGAAATGCTGGCGCGGGGCGGTCAGATGCACCCGGTAGATCTCGTTCAACGCGGTGCGGGCCGAGGCGAAGACCCGGGTCGAGAACCATACGAAGGCCGGCACCGCGAACACCGACAGCTGCCGGGCCGCGATCGTCATCTTGACCAGGAAGGCCTCGACCGCCTCGAACGGATCCATTCCGGGGGCGTTGTCGTGGGGCGGGAAGAACCGCTCGATGAGGGCGCTGGTGGCCATCGGCTCGCCGCCCCCGCGGTCGATCAGCGAGGAAACGCCGGCCAGAATCAACAGGAAGAGCGGCACCGCGGCGAGCAGCGCGTCGAAGGTGAGCGCGCTGGCCAGAAAGGGGATCCGGTATCGGTCCGCGGCGCTCAGCACTCGACCGACGAATCGGCCGGAGCCCGACAGCGCGCCGCGGATGGTTAGGCTCGTCAGGCGACCGGTTCCTCCTCGTCGTCGGGCACCGCCTGGCGGCGACGAGCCCGGGCCGCCTCCAGTCGTCGGTCGAGCTCCTCTCGGGCGGCCACCATGCGCGGTCGCGCCCCCGGACGCCGCGGCGGCGCCTCGTCCTCGGCCTCGTCGCCGGCCGACGCGCCACCTTCATCCGCCTGGTTCCGCAATTCCCGCTCGGTCGTGGGATCGTGACTCAACTCCTCGAGCGTCTCGTCGGCGAGATCGCGAATACCCTTGATGCCCCGACCCAACTCCCGCCGGAGCTCCTTCCCGGTCTTGGGCGCGAACAACAGCGCCAGGCCGGCCCCCAACGCCGCGCCCACCACCAGCCACTTGAGCGCGCCGCCGCCGTCGCGCTCCACCACCACGATCTCCCGATCATCCCGACCCATGGTGCCTCCGTTACTCCCCCGCCTCGGCGTCATCGACGGCGCGGACGGAGGGCTTGGCCAAGTCGGCATGGCGCAGGCGCGGCGCGGTGACGAACCGGCGGACCGCGGCGGCCGTGCCGTTGACCTTGAGTTTGTCGAACAGGAACCGGAAGGTCTTCTCGAGGTCCGCGGCGATGGCGGCCCGGACCGAATCCGGCAGCGACCACATCTCCTTCTTGAACGGCCCGATGGCCCGCTTCCGCGCCTTGTAGTAGAACTGCTCCGGCGTGTCGGTCGCCTTCTTCTCACTCTGGGCGTTCTGGTCGAGCCAGGCATAGGCCCGCTGGCGCAGGTCGGCCGGGAGCGCGGAGTGATCGAAGACGATGTTCTGGAAATTCGTCGCCAGGTGGATCTCGACCGTTTCGATCCGGGGAAAATGCCCGAAGGCGTCCGGCGGGAGAGTGCTGGCCCCGTGCTGCACCGCCCCACCCATGCCATAGGGCCGCGCCGCCGTCGAAAGCGCCTCGAGTGCGACCAGGTCCAACTTCACGTCGGCAATCGAGCCATCGGGCATGACCACCCCGCCGTGAGACGTCCCGGTCTGGACCGAGATCTTGCTGATCCCGGCCAGGCCCTTGCCTCGGGAGGCTAACGATCGATTGAAGCCCTCCATGAAGGCGTGGAGCTCCTCCACGGTGCTGTTCTTGTGCCCCACCTCGCCGATCTCCGCGCCGACCGAGACGGTGACGCCTTTCGGCTCGAGCCGCCGAATGAAGGCGGTGATCTCCGCGGCCCGCTCGTAGTTGGCCCGCTGTTGCTCGTCGAGGGTCGGCTGCGACAGATCGACCAAGGTCGAGGTGTCGACGTCGATATTGAAGAACCCGGCCCCGACCTCCTCGGCGATCAGCTTCTTGACCTCGCCGACCTCACCCTCGGGGTCGGTCGCGTACTTCTTCGCGTTGACCTGACAGTGATCGCCCTGGATGAAGACTGGCAACCGGTACCCTTCCCGGAGAGCCGCGCCGAGCAGGACCGCGACGTATTCCGCTGGTCGCTGTTCGGTGTAGGCGATCTCCGACCGGGCAATCTCCAGGATGATCGCCCCCGCGTCGCCGGCGATCGCGGCTCGGAACACCGCCCGCGCGGTGTCATAGGAGATCATCCGCACGTTGATCGCGGGAACGGTGAAGCCGTGGCAGTCGCCTCGGGCGCGCGCCAGGTACAACTCGTTGATCGAGGCGGCCCTCACCCCGACCGCTTGGCCAACCTCCCACAACAGCCAGCGCGCCGCCTCTTGTTCGTCGGGCGACCCAAAAACGGCTTGCCGAACCACCTGGTCGGTGGCGACCGACGCCAAGACGGACGGGTTGGCCACCTCGACCTGCTCCCCCCGAACCATCACCGCCCCACCGTAAGGCAACGCGGCGCGCTGCCGGGATTCGGCTGTCATCAGATAGGCACTCCTGGCATTGACGCAAGTTGTTGACTGGACTGCAATTTAGAGAGCTTCAGGGGGGCCGTCAAAGGTTGGCCTCCGAGCCGGCACCGCGGAACGTCCACCCGGCTCGAGCCGGGGCGTTATCCACATAACGACGTTATGTGCACCAGTTGTGGAACGCGGCCCCAGAATTCAACGCTTTTGTGGACATTAGGGCCCCAAGGTACTCACCTGCCCGGCAATGAGTTACGGCCCCTCGTGCCGGCCTTCCAATCTGGGCATCTGTGGACAACCAGGCGATTCCACATAACTGTACACCTCTAAATCGCCCGAGAATTCGCGGTTTTTTGGCCGGTTCGGCGTGTGGAAATCTCCTGGTACCGCGATTGGTAACCCGTTGCCATTGAACCAATTACCTTCAACATGACTGGCTCGTCGACAGTGTCAACATCCGCGGAAAAGCCACCCAATTGAGACCTAGCGGGTTGTCGCCACCGAAGGCCCTGCCTGGACGCTCCGGTTCACCCGAGAGATGCCGATAGTTCGATTCCGAGCGGGCCCTCCATTACCATTGGGGGTTGTCCGAGAACTCCGCCGAACGAGGCTCGTTTGCCACGCGAAAACCGCCGCACCAAGGTCGTCGCCACCCTTGGCCCGGCCTGGGAACAACCCGAACAAATGCGGGCCATGCTCGACGCTGGCGTCGATGTGGTCCGGATCAACGCGTCCCACGGCACCCCTGAGATCCGGTCCCGTTGGATCCGGGACCTCAAAGAGGTGCAGCGGCACCGGGACAAGGCCTCGGCGATTCTCGTCGACCTCCACGGCCCTCGCATTCGGGTCGGTGAGCTGGCCGAGCCGCGACAGCTCGCTACCGGCCAGCAGGTGGTTTTCGCCCCGGAAGATCAGGTCGAGCCCGGCGAGCTCCCAACCACCTATCGTGAGCTGGCCGAAGACGTTCGGCCCGGCACCCGGATTCTCCTCGACGATGGCCTCATCGCCGTCGACGTGACGAGTGTCGTCGGCGAGCGGGTCCACGGCGCCGTCCGCTACGGTGGCGTCCTCAAGTCCAACAAAGGGATGAACCTGCCCGGGGTCGAGGTCTCGGCACCCGCGCTGACCGAGAAGGACCGGGAGGAGGCGCTCCGCGTCGTCGAGCTGGGCGTCGACTATCTCGGCCTGAGTTTCGTCCGCCGGCCCCAGGACATCGAGGGACTCCGCCGGTTGGTGCCCAAGCAGGTCAAGCTCATCGCCAAGATCGAGAAGGACACCGCCTTGCAGCATCTCGAGGGGATTCTCGGCGTCGCCGACGCCATCATGGTGGCGCGCGGCGACCTGGGGGTGGAGCTTCCGTTCGAGCAGGTGCCGTTGGTCCAGAAGAAGCTGATTCGCGAGGCCAATCGCCACGGCAAGCCGGTGATCACCGCGACCCAGATGCTCGAATCGATGATCAAGGCCCCCCGCCCGACCCGCGCCGAGGCCTCCGACGTGGCCAACGCGATCCTTGACGGGACCGATGCCGTGATGCTCTCGGCCGAGACGGCGGTGGGGGCGTATCCGCTCGAGGCGGTCCTGGCCATGGATCAGATCGCCCGCGAGGTCGAAAGTCACCGTCAGGACGGCGACCATTCACGCGCCTGGCAGGTATCGGCGGCGCACCTCGACCAACCCCACGCCACCACCCGCACCGAGGATGCCATCGCCGTGGCGGTCTGCGCCGCGGCCGACCTCCTCAAGGTCCCCCTCATCGTCTGCCTAACGAGCAGCGGGTTCACCGCCCGGACCGTGGCGTCGTATCGGCCCTTGGTTCCGATCCTCGCCGTGACGCCCGAGACCGACACCTTCCGGCAGTTGGCGCTGATCTGGGGCGTCGTCCCGATCCTGGTCGACCGGCGGCCCGACTACGAGACCATGATGGCGCTGACCCGCGACCTGGTGGTCAAGAAGGGCCTCGCCTGGCCGGGCGATCGGATCGTCATCACGGCCGGGGTCCCGTTCGACCTCGCCGGGACGACCAATCTGCTCCGGATCGAGACCATCTAGCGCCTCGCGACCACCGTGGCGGGCCTCGGCCCTGCCGCGGTAGTTTACGAGGTGCCGCGCCTGCGACTTCTCGGAACCGGGACCTCGTTCGGGGTCCCCCAACTGGCCTGCGATTGCGCGGTGTGCCGGTCCACCGATCCCCGCGATCGGCGTGGCCGCTCGTCCGCCCTGATCGAATCGCCGACCACCACCATCCTGATCGACACGCCGCCGGAACTCCGGCTCGCCCTGCTGGCCGCCGGCACCACCCGTCTCGACGGGGTCATCTTCACCCACGAACATGCCGATCACGTCGGGGGTATCGATGACCTTCGGATCTTCTCACTTCGGCAGCGCCAGGAAATCCCGGTCCACGCCACCGCGCGAACCGCCGAGTTTCTTCGAACCTCCTATCGCTACATCTTCGATGACGCCGTCGTTCCAATCCCCGGGACCTCGAAGCCGCGCCTCGCCCTCCGACCGCTCGTTCCCGGGACACCCCTCGACATCGGCGACCTGAGCGTGCTGCCGCTCGAATTCGACCACGGCAATACCCCGGTCATCGGCGTCCGACTCGGCCGGATGGCCTACCTGACCGACGTGAAGGTCATCACCCCCGCGATGCGAGATCGCCTTCGCGGACTCGATGTCCTGGTCCTGAATGCCCTCTGGTGGCGGAGCCATCCGACCCATCTGAGCATTCCCGAAGCGATCGAAACCGCGAGTGACATCGGCGCCCGGCGCACTATCTTGACCCACTTGACCCACGAGACCGGCCACGCCGAGTTGGCTGGCCAGTTGCCTCCTGGCATCGAGCCGGGATACGACGGATTGACTGTGGAGGTTGCCGAATGAGGCTGTCCTACGGCCGGATGTTCACCGACAAGCTCGATGGACAACATGGGATTGCCCGATCGCGGCTCGCCGACCTGGTGCAGCGATTTCCGGCGGTCATCGCCGAGGTAGACGCCCGGCGGAACGCCGGCGAGTATGGCTTCTACGGCCTCGGTGACCAAGGAGAGGTGGTTCGGGGGATCCGCAAGTTCGCCGACGGCGTCGGCCAGGCCTACGATCACGTCCTCGTCCTCGGCATCGGCGGATCGGCCCTTGGGTGCAAGACCCTCCTCACCGCGCTGAAGCCGCCGGCCTGGAATGAGCTGTCCGATGAGGGCCGCGACTACTTCCCTCGACTCACGATCCTGGAAAACGTCGACCCCGGCTCGATCGCCGCGGCCCTCCAGCGGATCGACCCGCGTCGGGTTTTCGTCAATGTCATCAGCAAGTCGGGCGGGACGGCCGAGACCCTGGCCCAATACCTGGTGGTCCGGGCCTGGCTCGACCAGGCGCTCGGGCCAGACGCGGCGGTGCGGCACCTGGCGTTCACCACCGATCCGACCAAGGGCCCGCTTCGGGAGCTTGCCAACCGGGAGGGAATCGCGGCGCTCGACGTCCCCCCGGAGGTCGGCGGTCGATTCAGCGTGCTGACGCCGGTGGGATTGTTGCCCGCGGCGCTGATCGGCATCGACATCGAGCGTCTCATCCAAGGCGCCAGGACGGCCCTGGACGAGGCCACGCGGCCGGAGCTGCTCAAGAACCCGGCGGGGCTCTATTCGGCGCTCCTGTGGGCCGCCGACGCCTGGCTCGGGGCCCGAATTCACGTAATGATGCCGTACGGCGACCGCCTCAGGGATTTCGCCGCCTGGTTCGTCCAGCTGTGGGCCGAGAGCCTCGGGAAACGAGCCGACCGGCGGGGCCAGCCCATCTTCACGGGGCCGACGCCCCTGTCGGCGGTCGGCGCCACCGATCAGCACAGCCAAGTCCAGCTGTTCATGGAGGGCCCCTTCGACAAGGTCGTCACCTTCGTCCGGGTCGCGGCCATGGAGGATGTCCGGATTCCTCATCGGGCCGGCCTTCCGGAGGAACTCGCCTACTTGCCCGGACATACCCTCGGCGAGCTTTTGAACGCCGAGCAAGACGCCACCGCGGCCGCCCTGGCGCGGATGGGCCGGATGAGCGCCACGATCGAACTGCCCAGCATCGATGCGGCCGTGATCGGCGAGTTGATCATGTTCATGCAGCTCGCGACCGGCTTTGCCGGGGTGTGGTACGGGGTCAATCCGTTCGACCAGCCGGGCGTCGAGCTCGGGAAACGGCTGACTTTCGCGGCGATGGGGCGGCCGGGGTTCAGTCGGGAGGGGAGTGTGACGTTGGAGCAGAGCCTGCCGGGGGATGTGGTTTAGGGCGCAGGACTCAGGACTCAGGACTCAGGACTCAGGACTCAGGACTCAGGACTCAGGACTCAGGACTCAGGGCTCAGGGCTCAAGACTCTCGGGCGGGCGGCTGGGATGGTGCCCCACGCACGCGCGACTCGCTGATCCACCCACGGAACCCGATGCCGAATTGCTCGCTTACGTCAGTCTCGAGGCGGCGGGCCAAGTCGCGCTTGCGGGCCGCCGTCGGACGTTCTGGCCACCCATTTTCACCGTCCGCTCGTACTGCAGTTGAAGACGGCCCCGACCTTGCCAGAAATGACCCGCGGATCAACCACGCCAACAGTCGCTAAACCCAGGCAAGGAAATGACATGGAAGACATATCCACGGTCACTGGCGGCGGCCACCCAGCGGCAGTTCGTGCCGGCTTCCGGAATAGGGTGCCAGCCGAGTCGGCCGACTTTACGCAGACCCTCGGTGAGGCCGCGCAACGGCTGGTCGGCGACCTCTCCGGCGGCGACCGGCTGCGCCACCTACCCGCGGCCGACGGCCAACCGACCGTCGACGCCGGGACGATCGGGCGCGAGGCTGGTCGCCGGACAGGCGCGAACGGAGAGCCGTTACCGGCCATTGGGCAGCTGTTCGTCGCGGGGCCCATTGGGCTGAAAGGCTCCGGCTCGGCCAGTGGCGTCACCGCAGGCCAGTCGCCGGAGGCGGGGGTACCGATTGACGGCCCCCTGACCCTGCCCACGCTGCCGAGGAAGCCTCCGGCCGCCTCCCTGCCCCCGCTCGGCGTGTTCTGGCCGCGGCTTCCGCTCCTGGCCACCGGCGCGACCGGGCCCGGCATCGACGGTACCGCGGAGGGTGCCGCTCGCCAGTTGGCGTTGAAGGTTGGCTATTACCTCGATCCGGTCGGCCACGGCGTCCAGCTCAACACCGAGGCGCGCCTCTTCCGCGACGCGGTAGCAAAGGGCTACGTCACCGCCGACCCTGACGGCTTGGCGACGCTGCTGAGCCACCTGAGCCGAGGCGCCATCGGACCGGAGGCCAGATCACCTGAGATGACCGAGTACTTCCGGCAGTTCTTCGAGGCCGAGCGAGCCAGGGAGTCGCCGAGGGCGACCTGACCCATCCGCGATAGGTAGGCCCGCGGCCCTAGCCTGCGCCAAACAACCCGGAAAGCGAAAGGCCCCGTCCACCATCGGACGGGGCCTTCCGTTTCCTGGTGCTAGCCGATCAGATCACGGCACCAACTGGGTGACGAGACCCGCGGCGGCCTTGGCGCCGATGGCGCCCCACGAGCCGGTGGCCGTAAAGCACGGACCGCTGGAGGCCTTGGTGAAGGTGTAGGTCCAGAACCGGTTCACACCGTTATCGGTGAGGGTCGGAGCCGGAGCCGCACCGCAGACGATGAGGCTAGTCGCCGCAGGAATATTGCCGCGAACGACGTACACCGCATCGAAGTACGGCACCACGATCGAAGTGCTCGCCTTGTGCTCGGCTTGCACCGTGGTGCCCGTGGGCGTCAGCACGCGCCAGGTCACCAGGTCCGCGCCGGACCACTGCTGCGCCACGTCCGTGGTCTGGGCCGTGAGCAGCGCCGTGGTTACCAAGCCGGAGGCCTGGCTCGCCACGTCGTACGCAACCGCGGAAACGGCGGTCGGGTTCTGCTCATCGTTAACGAAGGTCGGCCCAGCGTTGTTGTAGTCCGCGCCCGTCGTGGCTTTGCCGTCGGCGACGGCGCAGCTGGCGTACGGGGCTGCCGCACCGGTGCAGGTGAAGTCCACGCGCCCGAAGAAGAAGGGATCGGTGACCGTCTGCGCGGTGAGGATGTTGGTCAAGGCGTTGTCCCACCGCTGAGCGCCAGCAATCGCGCTGAGCGGCTTGGTGATGCTGGTCAACGTGCCCGTGACCGTGGCGATGTTCGGATACCCGATGGCCAGATCGGCTTCGATGATCTCGAGGTCGTCCGAGCCGAACAGGAAGAAGTTCGCCGGCAGACCCGCCGTGTAAAGCGGAGTCGACGCGCCGATGCTGGCCAAAACCGGGGCCGCGTACTGATCGATCGCGTAGTTCCGGGTGATCGCCGTGCCGGCGTTACCGGCTCGGTCCGTGGCGTTGAGCGCAACCCAGACGTACATCGGGGTGCCCAAGCCGCAGTCGAGCACCGCCGCTCCGGGGAGGTGCGCCGAGCGGACGTAGTTGTCCGACAGCACCACGGAGAGCGGGTTGGTGAGGCCACAGGTGAAGGTGCTCTGGGCCGTGAACGTGGACGCCGGGTTGTTCGCGGGGTTCAGGACCTGCATTGACTCCTGAGCCGGGAAACCAGGCACCGCGTTCTGATTGAAGCCAGACCGGGTGTCGAGCCCCTCGACGCCCCACGCGTCAGTCGCAGCGAACATCGTTGCGATCGACCAGATCGTGGTGTTGGCGGTGCTCGAGATGGCCGGCACGGTGGCCGGACCAATCGCCGGGGTCGCAAGCGTCGAGCCCGCGATCCGGACGGCCGGAGCCACCTTGTCGATGCCGAAGTAGTTCGACGCGCCCGAGGAGGCGCCATTGCCGAGCTGGTCTTCGGCGTAGGTGCAGATCCGCTTGCCGTCGGTGGCGTTGCTGGTCACCGTCTCGGCGAAGTCGGCACCAGTCTGCGTCGGGAGGTTGGTGCTGGTGCAGGCGATCCCGATGTACTCTCGAGCCACGGGGAAGCCGCCCGCCACACCCGAGCCACCAATATCGGTCGCGCCGAGATCCTGCGCGAACGCGTACGAGCCGTTGACCCAGGGCTGGTCGAAGAGGTCGTTGAACGCGACGTTGCCAATGGTGACCGTGGGGGCCAGGTTGTCAACGAACAACGGACCTGGCGACGGGCCGACGGCCGGCGCGATCATGTTCCACCGACTCTCGCTATTGAGCTGGAACGCGGAGCCGACGGTTCTTACACCGACCGGAGCGACGAGCGGGGTGCCATCCGGGCCAACCGCGCCAACCGCATAAGTGGTCGTCGGGGTTTCCGTAACGGTATTGCTGCCTTGAACCGCAGCGCAGGCGTAGGTGCCGGCGAGGACCAAACCCGACGTCGCCGAGCCGGCCCCGATCAGGTTGCCGGAGACGCCGCAGGTGGTCGAGGTCAGGGTAACGGTTGCTGGGGTCGCCTTGCCAAAGCCGATGTAGTTGTAGCCGGCGATGGACTGGGTGCCCTTGAAGTAGGTGTTACCGCCGTTCACCGCCGACGGGGTCGTGCTGGTAGCGGTCAGCGCCGCCGCCGAGGTCCGGACCACCGCGTCCGGGTTGTTCATCACGACCGGGACCGCGTTGGAGGCGATCGGGGTGCTCGAACCAGCGACGTACAAGTTGGCGGTGATCGCCGAGTTCCCGTTGAACACCACGGGAACGAAGATTCCGCCGCTCTGCCGCAACTGCGTGGTGGCGGTGCTCAAAACCACGAGCGTCGGAGCCGTTTCAGGGGCGTCCGGGGCCGCGGCCGGCGCGGCCGACGTGAACGTCTGAGTGGCGACGACTTGGCCACCAATCAGGGCGTCGACGCGGGTGATGTTGCGCGAGCCAGACTCGACATTCAACGCAATCTCGATCTGACCGAACACGTTGACCAGGTTCACCGGCACGTTGGTGGTGCCGTTGTTGAAGGTCACCGCTTGGATCTGGACCGACGCAGGATCCGGCACGATCACGACAATCGCCGAGGTCCCGCAAGCATTCGGGTTGACGGTCGAGCATGCCCGCATCACCACGTTGCCCGGAGTCGCGGCGTTATTCGCCGTGACCAGACCGGACGAGGAAACGGTGGCAATGACGGGATCAAGCGAGGTCCACGTCACCGTCTGGGCCGGGTTGTTCGTGCCCGTGACGGCCGCGGCCAACTGCACCGTCTGCGGCGCGGAGAGACTCGTGCCGGCATTCAGGGTGGCAGTCGCCGGGGTGACGGTAACGCCGGTGGCCGTGGTGCCGACGACGTTGAGGGTCGCGACGCCGTTAGCGCTCGCACCACCCGTGGCGCAGGTGGCCGTGGCGCGGACCGCAACCGGGCCGCTCGCGGCGGCAGCCGCGATGCTGACTAGGCCGCTCGTGCTGACCGAGGCCCGAGCCGCGTCCGAGACCGACCACGTCACGGCAGCCGCGCAACCCGCGTCCTGGGTGACAGCGGCGGCCATCTGGATGGTCTGGCCGGGGCTGACGGACACGCCGTCCGGACCAACGGTGACCGACACGCTTGGCGGCGGCGGTGGTGGCGGCGGCGGCGGATCAACTACCGTGACGTCGTCACCGCAGCCGGCGAGGCCCGCGGCCACGATACCGGTCAACAGTAAAGATCGATGAAACTTGTTCATGCAACTCCCCCTATGAACGTTGGACTGCCGTTGAAGTGATTAGCCACCACTCCACCAGGAAAACACTGCCCTGCGCACCACGTATTTCTGCCAAATTCCGAAGAAGTCTAGCGATCGCCAGAAACCAGCGCTGTGACCCGGCGCACATTTCGCCGAACTCGCAGATGCCGATCCGACCATCGCTGCCTTCCGATCACCACCCCGACCGGGGGCAACTGCGCCGAGAATGCACCCCACACTCTCGACCAACCCTCGCGGTTTACTGCAATTTTTGGATGCCGGGACGCTGAACGATGCGCCAAGATAGTGACCAGGTCCCCCACGGTCAAGGACGCAACCCCATTCGAACCAATATCTTGGCCCATAGTACACCCCGGAATGGCCGAGTTATCCCCCCCGTTGACCCTTTATTGCGCTCCGGACCACGCCGCTGTCCAAAGAACGGCCGGACAACCGGCAATCCCCATGCCGCAAGTTGAAGATGTGACCCGGGTTACAGGAAACCCTGCAGGAGTCGGTCATTCGTCCGATTTTCGGTCACTCTGGCGAGCTCGGCCCAGGCACATCGCCTGGCCGAATTTCATCACCAAAATCCGAATAAAACCCGAAAATCAACGTGGCGGCTGGGATCGATCGATGGCGCCGGCAATGTCGAGCGCGGTCGGGGGCGCGGTTGGATCGGTCGCGGCCCGAAACGCCACTCGGCCAGCATCATCCACCACGAACACGGTCCACTGGTGAGCCCGCACCCCGAAGCGCCGATGGCCTCGACCGGTGGAGTCGGCCAGGAGCTTGAGCCGCTCAGACCCCACCACCCCGGCCAAGGCGCCGACCGCCGCGGGCGTGCCCCGGACGGCCCCGGCGACGACCGCCTTCGTCCAGCTCGAGTCCGCGAGGGCCCCCACCAGCCGCCAGCGGGTCGAATCGGTCGCGGGGCCGAAGACGAGCACCACCGACCGCCCGAGCTCCGCCCCGAGGCGGAACGGCTGATCGTGGGGCCCGGCCCCGGCACCGGTGAAATAGGGAAGAACCAAAGCCGGCGCGGCCTTCCCGACCGCCGGGGCTCCCACCACCCCGGCCCGGACCTGGGCCTCGGCCCGGGCAACGCCAACGGCCAGAACCGCGCCCACCACCGACCGGCCGATCATTTGCCCACGAGCTTGGCGACCTCGGCCACCAGATCCTGATCCTCGCCCGACCCGGTATAGCGCACGACCCCCTTGGCATCCACCAAGACGATGAATCCGGTGGTGGGGACCTCGAAGGCCCGGGCGCTGACCCCTTGGTCGTCGTACAGCGCGACGAACGGCGGCCGATGCTGGGCCAGATAGCGGCGGACCCGCTCCTTCGATTCGTTCACCGTGATGTTGACGCCAACGATGGCCACCCGGTCGCCGAACTGCTGATGGACCTTGTTGATCTGGGGAAGGAGCGCCTTGCAGACCGCGCACCAAGTGGCCCAGAACTCGAGCAGCACCGGTTTCTTCCCGAAAAAGGCCCCCAAGTCGACCAGCTTGCCGTCGAGGTCCGGGATCGAAACGACCGGCGCCTTGGTCCCGACCGCGATGCCGGCATCGAACTGTCCGGCGGCCTCCGACGGGGCCGCGAGGAGCAGCAGGGCGCCAAGCCCCACCGCCCCAACGACCCGACGCGCCTTGCTCAGAACCATACCGTCCCCATTTTCACGAAGTAGTACTCGGCCATGCCGAGCATGATGACGCCGGCCGCGCGTTTGATCCACACAGTCCACCGCCCCGGGCGCGGCAGCGCCGCCAGCACGCCGGAGAAGATCCCGATCGCGATCAGCAACGCGGTCATCCCGAGGCTGAACACGAACAGATAGAGGAAGCCGAGGCCGGCACTCTGGGTGGTGCCGACGAAGGTGAGCACGGCCGCGAAGGCGGGCGCGCCGCACGGCGCGGCCACCAGGCCCGAGGTCGCCCCCATCAGGAACACGGCGCCTAACGACTGCCCGCCCCACCGGCTGGCCCACGTCAGCAGCCGCTCCGGGACCAGGATCGGGATCGCGTCGAGCATCGCCAGGCCGGCGAGGAGGAGGAGATTCCCCATCGCGAAATAGGCCCACGGATTGGCGCTGATCGTCCCGAACAGGGTGCCGGTCAGCCCGGCGAGGAGACCTAACGCGGCGTAGACGGTGGCCAGTCCGAGCGCGTAGACGAGACTCATCAGGGCCGTGCGAGAGCGCGATCGGCCCACGGCCCCCGCTCCGCCCAGCACGCCGGCGGTGATCGGGATCATCGGATAGATGCACGGGGTCAGGCTGGTCAGCAGGCCGGCGCCAAACAGCACCGGAAGCGCGGCCCACGGGCGGTCGAGGAGGGCGCCTTCGACCATCAGGCCGCGGGGCCGACGGCGCGATCGGCGGCTCCGGGATAGCGAGTCGCGACGTACTCCTCGAGGATGTCGAGGAACTCCGCCACCAGGCCGTCGCCCTTGAGGGTCTTGAGGAGCCGGCCGTCGACGAACACAGGGGCCTTCGGGTCCTCGAAAGTGCCCGGGAGCGAGATCCCGATGTTGGCGTGCTTCGACTCGCCCGGACCGTTGACCACGCAACCCATCACGGCGACCTGGAGGGTCTCGACCCCCGGCCTGGTCTTCCGCCACTCGGGCATCTTGTCCCGTAGAAAGGTCTGGATCTCTTCCGCCATGGACTGGAAGAAGGTGCTGGTGGTCCGACCGCAACCGGGACAGGCCGTCACCTGGGGAACGAAACTGCGAAGCCCCACCGACTGGAGGATCTGCTGGGCCACTCGAACCTCCTCGGCCCGATCACCTCCCGGCGCGGGGGTCAGGCTGACTCGGATCGTATCGCCGATCCCCTCCTGGAGCAGGACCGAGAGACCGGCGGCGCTGGCCACGATGCCCTTCATGCCCAAGCCGGCTTCCGTGAGGCCGAGATGGAGCGGGTAGTCGCAACGGGGCGCCAGGCGCCGGTAGACGTCGACCAAGTCCTGAACCCCGGACACCTTGGCCGACAGGATGATCCGGTCGTGGCCGAGTCCGGCCGCCTCGGCCAGCTCGGCGGAACGGACCGCGCTCTCGACCATCGCCTCCATGGTGACGTCGCGGGCGGTTCTAGGATGGGGGCTGGCCGCGTTGGCATCCATCAGTTCGGTCAGGAGTTGCTGGTCGAGCGAGCCCCAGTTGACGCCGATCCGGACCGGCTTGTCGTTCTCGACGGCAACGGCGACGATGGCGCGGAAGTGCTCGTCGTGGCGCTTGCCGCCGACATTGCCCGGGTTGATCCGGTACTTGGCGAGGGCCCGGGCGCATTCCGGATGGCGAGTCAGGAGCTGGTGCCCGTTGTAGTGAAAGTCGCCGACGAGCGGAACGTCGGCGCCGAGATCGGCCGCCATCGCGGCGATCGGCGGCACCGCGCGGGCGGCGTCATCAGTGTTGACGGTGATCCGAACGACTTCGCTGCCGGCCATCGCCAACGCCGCCACTTGGCGCGCGGTGGCCGCGACATCCGCGGTGTCGGTGTTGGTCATCGACTGCACCATCACCGGGTGGCCGGACCCCACCAGGACCCGGCCAATGGTTACCGTGGGGGTACGACGACGAGGGGCGAGCGCCATGGCGGAAGGATAATAGCGTCGGCGAGCGGCCTCGCCCTCCGGGGATCCGCCGGCCAACGGGCCGGCGACGAACTCAGCCGAGTCCGAGCTGCTTGACGAGGCGCATCCAGTCCTTGTCGTTGATGGTCCCGTCGGCCTTGAGGGGCGTCAACGCCGCCATGATCTCGGCACGGGTTCCCCCGATTCGCCGGTCGCGCAACTCCGAGATCATCCGCGAGAAGCGGTGCTCGTACTCATCCACGTTGAACTTGCCGGAGGCCCGGCCTTCGCTCAGGCTCTTGAGTTCCTGGACGACCCGGGCAGGGTTGATCGGGGTCAGCTGTTCGTCGGCCATACGGTGGTCGGCTCCATGGGATCGGGGAACGAATTCCGCCCCGGAGCCGGAACGGCTACTAGCCCGGGGAGGGTAATACGCTCGCCCGTTCGGGCGGGTTGCACAAGTGGTTGGCCTGAGGCAACTGGATCTCGGACGCGGGGGCGGTGGCCTCCGGCGACGGCGTGGAGGTGGCCGGGGCCTCGGTCGGGGCGGGCTCCGCGGCCGGCTCCGGCGTGGCGGGCGGCGGCTCGGGCTCGACTGGGATCGGCATCCGCTTGATGAACGCCTCCTGGACCATCGCGGTGAACGCCCGAACCAGGTCCGGATCGAGTTCGCGGCCCGACTGCTCCAACAGATAGGTGAGCGCCTGCTCCGGCTCCCACGCCTGGCGATAGGGCCGGTCGGTGCAGAGGGCATCGTAGATGTCGCAGATGTGCACGATCCGACTGGCGTAGTGACAGGCCCGGGGGAACCGGAGCGCGGGATAGCCCTCACCGTTCAAGAAGATGTGATGCTCGTAGGCGACCACCGCCGCCAAACCCAGTCCTCGCTCCTTCTCGAGGATCATTCGGGCCCCCTCGACGGGATGCCGTTGAATGACCTTGCGCTCGTCGTCGGTGTAGCGGCCGGGTTTGACCAGCAACTCGTGGGGAATCGCGATCTTGCCGATGTCATGGAGCAACCCGGCCACCCCGATCGCCCGCACCTCGGCGGGCGACAGCCCGAGCCGCTCACTCAGGCCCATGGCGAGGACCGACACGTTGCAGGCATGAGTCGTGGTGTACTGGTCGTACTGCTTCAGCATCAGCAGCGGGACCAACATTTGTTCATCGCGATGCATGGCGGCGGCGAGCGAGTGGACCACCGCCTCGACCTCGGCCATGGGAATCGCGTGGCTCCGCTCGACCTCGGCGTGAATCCACCGGACCGCCGCGATCTCCTCGGTCAACGACACCGAAATCAACGAAGACTGGGTCTCTTCGCCGTCCCCTACCTCACCGCCGGGACCCGCCCCGCGGCCGCCGGCGCCCGTTTTCCCACCGGAACCGGTGTCCTTGACCGCCAGGAGCCCGAATCGGATCGGGGGACGAACCAGCTGCCGGGTCTCGGCGGTGTCGAAGCAGCGGCCCACCATCTGACGGGCCAACTCGTCGAGGAAGGCGTAATAGGATTCCCGAGTGACGTCGGCGTCGATCTCGATCCGCTCGATCCGCGCGGCCGAGAGCTTATTGGCCCAGTCCCAGCTCCCCAGCTCGCTCATGACGCGGGTGCCGGACACCGCCTCGCCGCCGAGGAAAGAGTACTCCACGGTCGGGTTGCCGGCGACCAAGCGAAGGAGCTGGTCGAAGGACGCGTCGAGCGCCTTGGAGCGGGCCGGGTGCCCTTCGGCGTAGAGCGACATCGTCGCCAGGGCTTGCCCCATCGAGATCAGGAAGGTGGCCTCGGGTGTCATCCGACTCCTCCAGGCGTCGCCGCCGCCGCGAGTTCGCCGTCACCGGAACGACGGGCGAGTTCGAGCACCCGGGCGACGTCGGGGTGTTCGGCCCACCGACCCGCCAACACCGTCAGCTTGGCGAGGACGATCCGGGATTTCGGCGCCAGCCGGCGGCGCCGAAACCAACCCCGCCTAACGACCATCCCCCCGACCAGCCACTCTCGGATCGCGGGGGTGTCGAACCGGGCCAGGACCGGGATCGCCTGGGCCTTGAGCTCCGGGCTGCGACGCGGACTGTTCAACAGTTGCATCAACCGGCTGAGGCAGTGGCGGGGCATCTGGTCGAGGCCGGCCTGGAGCCCGAACCGGGCCACCCGTTCATCCTCGTCGGCCAGGGCGTGGTAGAGAGCCTCGTCACGATCCTCGGGTCGGCGGACCATCAGACGGATCGCTTCGAGGCGAACCAGCGGCTCGGGCGCATCGAGGTACGCCCGGGCGCTGAACGCCGGCGGCAGGTCTTTGACGAGCGAGAGGATGTGAAGCAACTGGCGCCGATCCTCGGAGGTGGATCGCTCGAGCCGCTGGAGCAGCGCCAGCGACGCCTGGGCGCCCAGTGACAGCACGTGCTCCGCCACCTCGCGTTGGACGTCGTGGTTCGGGATCGAGAGCAATCGCGCCAGCAGCAGGTCGACGCCGTCGAGGCCAACTCGAGTGAGGAGGTGGCGGACCACCTCGATGTCGACACGATCGTCGTTGAGGATCCGGCGGAGGTGAACCGGGGCCACCAGTTGCCGCCACAGCTCTTCGGCGGCTCGATTCGGCTCCGGCGTGTCCATCAGCGAGCGGACCAGGTCGCCGACCGTTCCGGTCAGGAGCACTTGTTCGAGCGCCTCGGCCAGTGCCTCACCGACCGCTTCGGTTTCGAGCGCGATGTGGAGGACCCGGAGCCCCTCGGCGGTCGGCGCGCCCTCGGCGGGGCTGACCAGGTCCTGGCGGGCCAGGGTGTCGAGAATGTGGGCGTGGGCCTTGGAATTCGGGTCGGCAAGGGTCCAGTCTTCGACCAGCGCCTTGACCAGCAGGCGCAGGTCGCGCTCTCCGGCCGGCCGGCGCGCGGCCGACCCAGCGCCATGCCCCGACAGTTTTCGCAGCAGGCGGAGGAAGACCGCCGAGAATTTCTGGCCCTGGTCGGTCGCGGCCGCCTCGACCAACTCGACGAGCGCCAAGGTCGGGAGCCACTCGCTGGTCGGGACCAGTCGGGCCCGGCCGGCCGGATCGTTGAGGCTCACCTCGAGCACCTTGGTGAGAGCCGATTTGGGAATCGTGGCGAGCAGATCGGCCAGGCGAGCCTCGGCATCGACGCGGGCCTCACCATCGAGGCTCTGGGCCAGCCGGCCATAGCGTTCGAGGGCGGCGGACAGGGCAGCGCGTACCTCGGGCTGGGCGAATCGATCGGCCAACAGCCGACCGTACGGCCCATGATCGGCGCCGCCGACCACGCCGGCGCCCGATCCGGTGCCGTCCCCGGCGACGTCCAAACCGTTGCCGAGGCCGCCGACCGACCCGTCGCCAGCATCCCCTGCGACCAGTTGGGCGAGATCCTGCCAGAGCCGATCGAGTTGAAGCCCGACATCGCCGTCGCAGAGACCGAGCGCATCGAACGCGATCGCCGTGAACTCGACGGTGGGCGTCGGCGAGACCGGAAACGGATCGACGGTGGCGATGACGTTTCGGGCCGGTTCGATCGCCAGCGCCTCGAGTGCGGCGGTGAAGTCCGCGACGGTGAGGCCGGCGTGGAACACCACCGCCCCGACCTGGCGCCGATGGAGGCGGGCCGCGAGGTCGCGGATGACGAAGTGGTCGGGATCGGTGACCGCGTCGGCCACGACGAACTGCCCCTGCCCGACCCCGATCCGAAAGGTTGGTTCGGCCGCGAGGAACCCGCCTAACGTTCGGAACGCGGCTTCCACCGCGACCTGTCGCATCGGGTGTCCGACCGGATAGGCCCGCAGCTTGTGGATGCCGACGGCCAGGTGAGCGAGGAAACTCGCCACCTGACCCGAGACAAAGTCTCGGGTCGGTACGACGGCGCCGGCCGTCATCGGCCCGGCTCCCGTCGCCGCAACTCGTTCGGGGACTGACGCATAGCTACCCGAGGGACGGCAGGAACCGCGCCAGGGGGCCATATGGCCCGCTCGGCGGTGTCAACCCTTTGGTTGGCTTGGCTTTAGCGTTCGGATCCGGGGGCCAGGGGGGACCGAGAATCGAGCGAGGCGCCGTTTTTTGGGGCTGTTGTGCGAAGCCCCCCTTGGCTAGGGCACGGACCGGGGGAGGCGGTAGAAGCTGTCCCAAACGGCCAAGGCCAGCTTGGGCCGAAGGTTGGCGTCGAACACCCCGAGGGACGCGAACGGCCGAATCGATTCCCGGAGATCGGCGGGGAACGATGCCACGTCGATGTCGGTGGGCGCGAGCTGCAGCCAGGCCACCGGATCGGTTAGCTCGAGCAGGGCGCGCTGGCGACGGAAGTAGTCGGCCTGCTCGAGGGGATCGGCCGTGAACCCCGCAGCGGAGGCGCTGGCCCAGCCGCCCTCGACGATGATGACCTCGAGTGGGCGCCCTGCGAGTAACCGGCTGTAGTAGTTGACCGGAAGATCGGCCGGTTCGGTCCACGCGAAGTATGGGTAGGACGACAAGCCGACGAGGTCGAGAAAGGGGAAGTCGCGAAAGTCGGTCTCGATCCCCTGGTAGGGCTGATTGATGAGCTTGCCCCAGGCGACCTCGACCTGGACCGAGACGAACAACCGGGGCGGATTCGGCTCCAATCGAAGGTCGCGGGCCGACGCGTTGGTGACGGCGACGACGGCGTCATAGAGCGACCGCGGCGCCGCCACCCGAATCAAGTTGGTCTCCGCCGCAAGCCCCACGTACTCCGGCCGGTACCGGCGCACGAACGCTTGGATCCAGTCCCGGTACAACCGTTGAACGGCTGGCTCGGTGATGCTCCTCCCCGCCGCCCGGAGACCGGGGGCCTCGCGCTCGCGTGCCAGGCCGTCGTTCGCGTCGGCGATGAAGACCAGCTCGAGGCCCTTGCCGCGATAGTAGGCGATCAGACCGTCCTTGCTCGGACGGAGAATCGAGTCGGGCGCGACGCCGGCGAGGAGTTCGGTCCATGGGAGCTCTTCGTGGACGATCGCGATGTCGGCCCGTTGGGTCCACGCTTCGATCGCCCGTACCGCCACATCGAAGTCGGGGCGGGGCGGAAAACCCGAAAACCCCATCCGGAACGCCCGAGCCGGCCCTTGGCCCCCAGGACTAGTGCCCTCACCGCATCCAGCCACCAGGCAGCTGATGGCGACGGCCCAACGCAGTTGACGAGGCCAACACATTTCCGGGTCCCTTCGAGGGCTCATCGAATAGGTGCCCGTAGGGTGGCTTCGATAGGACGTCAGCCCCCGCCAGGGGGAATCTTTGGCGGAGGGGCCACCCGGTTGGTGATCGGGTTCGGCTGTTCGGAAGGGCGGCCACCCATACCAGGGTGAACTCCGGACGGACCGAAGTACTGGGCGGACGGAGACACCGCATAGTCCCACACCTGCCAGCGGCCGGTCTGGAACGCGACGATGATGGTCTCGCCCCCGAAGGTGCCGCCCTGGAACTCGACCCTGGTGTCGAATACGACGGCCTCAGGATAGCGGGTGGGTTCGATCGGGACGTAGCGAACCGCCGTCAACTTGCGAGCGACGATCGGCTGGAGGCTCCCGACGCCGCCTGACCAAGCCCGCTCCCAAGTCTCCCGGAAGAAGAACTGTTTGAAACGCGGGCCAGTTCGCTCCCACGACGCCGTGACGTTGCCGTCCTTGATGAGGTTGAGCCAGACGGTCAGCTCTTTCTCGGCCTCGATGACCTTGTCGGACATACCGCCGATGGCGGAACGGTCCAGAACCTGTGCCGCGAGCGGGGCGGCCACCAGAACCGCAAGGACCCCTATCCATCGCCTCATCCGCCGACCCTCCCGCGGGCTGGATATCCCGTGATTCCAAGATGGCGATTCGGGGGGAGAAAAGGAAACCCGCCCCTGGATGTCGAGTCCGGGGCGGGTTTCAGGCCAGCGTGGCGAGGGAACCGCTTAGCGGCTCACCCGCATTCGCTGAACCCACACACGTGGCACTTCACGCAGCCCTCGGCGTACTCGAGCTGGGATCCGCAATCGGGGCACGAGCCGGCCAGCGTCTGCTGCATGCCACCGAACGCGATCTGCTCGTTGCCGGAGATGACGGTCTGCACTACCGGCTCGGCCACTTGGCTCGGGGGCACCGCGCCGGGCAGGAGCTCCTGCTGAATCCCCTGCTTTTCCTGGATCCACTTCTCGAGCGCGATGCCGACCGCGTCCGGGACCGACATGACCTTGTTCGGCCCGAGCCCCATGGTCCGGTCGGAGCTGATCCCGCGCAGCTGGCGGTGGATCTCCTTGATCGGAATCCCGGAGCGAAGCGCGAGCGAGATGAGTCGGCCGAGCGCCTCGACATCGGCCATCAAGGCCCCGCCGGCCTTGCCGAGGCTCATGAAGACCTCGAAGGGCTGTCCTTTGTCGTCTTCGGTCAGGGTGACATACAAGGTGCCCAAAGGGGTTTCGAGGCGGCGGACCGATCCCCGAAGCAGCTCGGGCCGGGACCGTTTCTGCCGGCGCTGGAGATTCTCCGACTCGAGCTCGTGCACCGCCTTGCGCAGCCGCTCGTTGTCGGCCCGGAGCTCGGCCAGCTCGCCATGGAGATCGGCGCTGGAATCACGGGCCGGGGCTTGGGCCGCCAGATTGAGCACCAGGGTCGCGGCGGGCTGTTCGGCCGTGACCATCACACTCAGGTCGTCGCGGGCTTCCGCCTTGCCGGACTTGGTCGCGTCTTCCTGCACCTTCTTGGCGGTGGACCCGGCGGAGAGCACCTGCATGTCTCGACTGCCGTCGCGGTACACCGTGACGCCCTTGGCGCCGAGCTGGTAGGCGAGCCGGTAGATCTCTTCGACCTGTTGCTCGGTGGCCTCGTTCGCGAAGTTCACCGTCTTGGAGATCGCGCTGTCGTTGGCTTCCTGGAAGGCCGCCTGCATCCGGACGTGCCATTCCGGGGCAATCTCGTTCGCGGTGATGAAGACGTCTTGCCATTTGGCCGGCACCTCCGAATGGCGAGCGTGGCCCGTCTCGGCGACGCGTTTCATCAGATCGTCGGAGTACCAACCCTCCCGCCGGGCGATGGCGACGAAGTCCTCATTGACATCGGGCATGAGAACGCCGGCCTGATTGCGCATGAAGGCGACGGCGAAGAGCGGCTCGATGCCGGAGCTGCACCCAGCGATGATCGAGATGGTGCCGGTCGGTGCGACGGTCGTCACGTTGCAGTTGCGGAGCCGGCGCATCGGCCGGACCCGCTTGCCGTCGCGGTCGCGGGCGCAGGTGGCGTCAGGTCCCCAAATGCTGCGCTCCCACTCTGGGAACGCGCCCCGCATCCCGGCCAGCCGCTCCGACTCGACCTTGGCCTCGCTGTCGACGAACCGCTGGACTTTCCGACCGAGCTCGACCGCCTCGGGCGAGTCGTACGCGAGCCCGAGCCGCACGAAGACGTCGGCCAACCCCATCACCCCGAGACCGATCCGGCGGATCTTCTGGGCCAGCGCGGTGATCTCCGCCAAAGGATAGTGATTGGCGTCGATGACGTTCTCGAGGAAGTGGGTGCAGAGGTGCACCACCCGCCGAAGCTGGGCCCAATCGAGATCGCCGTCGGTGACGAACGCCCCGAGGTTGATCGAGCCCAGGTTGCAGACGTCGTAGGGGAGCAGCGGTTGCTCACCGCAGGGGTTGGTGGCCTCGTAGGAGCCAAGGTGCGGCACCGGATTGTAGTAATTGGCCCGATCGATGAAGAACACCCCGGGCTCGCCGGTCTTCCAGGCCCCGTGGATGACCCGCTCCCAGACTTGGAGCGCGTTGGCTTTGCCGACCACCTTGCCGCTGGCGGGATGGATCAGGTCGTAGTCCTCGTCGCGCTCGACCGCCGCCATGAACGCGTCGGTGACCGCGACCGAGATGTTGAAGTTGGTGACCTTGGTGGTGTCGTCCTTACAGGTCACGAAATCCATGATGTCCGGATGGTCGACCCGGAGGATCCCCATGTTGGCCCCGCGCCGGGTGCCGCCCTGTTTGACGACGTCGGTGGACGCGTCGAACAGGGTCATGAACGACACCGGTCCCGACGCCACGCCCATCGTCGAGCGGACGATGTCGTTCTTCGGCCTGAGCTTCGAGAAGCTGAAGCCGGTGCCGCCACCGGATTGGTGCACCAAGGCCATCGCGGTCAGGGTGTCGTAGATGCCGCTCTTACCGTTCGACAAGGCATCATCGACCGGCAACACGAAGCAAGCCGACAACTGTCCCAAGGGACGCCCAGCGTTCATCAGGGTGGGCGAGTTCGGCATGAACAGCCGCTTCGCCATCAACTCGTAGAACGCGTCGGCCAAGGCCTCGACCGCCCCGTCGGAGGCGCCGTATCCGCGATCCGCGTTCGCGATGGTCTTCGCCACGCGCCAGAAGAGATCCTCGGGTTGCTCGGTCGGCTTCCCGGAATCATCCCGGACTAGATACCGCTTCTCCAGAACCGTGAGCGCATTGGGCGACAGTTCTAGCGGTACCCGTGGCGTGGCAGAACCCATGGGCGCGTTCCTCGACTCTCGTTTGGTAGTGTGTTCAACGATGAAACCGTCAGACGATCGTTCGAGGCCGGGAGCCCCGAACCGAGCGCCCGCCACGTTGTTTCGATACATGATCGTTAACGGGAGCAGCAAGCTAGGAGGTTCTTCGATCCAACACAATACATCGCAAACTCAATTAGAATCGGCCTGAAAGACTTCCCACATCACAAATCTACCTTCGTCACTTTTCCAACGCAGTCACCTCGATTCGCCATCGCCGCCGGAACTCCCCGCCAACCCCGGTTACCAACAGCTCCAACTCATGCGGTCCCGGCCGAAGCTGCCGGAGCGGGGCTCGAACCGAGAGCAGCCCCGTTGGAGGGAGCGCCAGCCAATCGGACCGGCCGGGAAACCCGCGCCACCTCGACTCGCCGGCGCTAGTGATCGGCCGGACGAAGAGCCGGGCGCGAGCGTCGCGCCGAGCTCCCTCCCCCGCTTCGAGGTCGGCGGACACGGTGATCGTGTCGGCCTGGGAAAACAGCGCGGACGGCTCGAGCGGACGGCCCGGCGCCAGAACGACGCCCCGTCCGGCCACCCCCACCGCCAGTTCGGTCATCCCCCAGCCGGGCTCGCTGGCGCCAACGGCGACCTGGTCGCGACCCGCGAACAGCCCCCGGCCCGCGCCCGCGTCGAGCACACCCCGAACGGCATACGACCCCGGCGGCACGGCGAGTCGTGCCGCTCCGTAAACGACGCCGGTCGAACCGGCCGGATCGGCCCCGATGATCGTGTCGAGCGCATAGGCATCTTCGCTGACCAGGTTCCAGGCGCTGACCCGAAGGCGGAACGGATACCGGCCTGCCTTGGCCAAGGAGTCGAGACCGAAGGTCGGGACCGAGAAGGCGATCGCCAGATAGGGCGACGAATCGACCACGCCGAGCACCGCGACGCGGGCTGGCAGGTCACGATCGAACCGGATCGGGAAACGATCCGTCGTCAAAGCCAGGTTGAGGTGAGCCCGCCCCAACTCCCGCTCGCGAATTCGAAACTGGGCCAGTTGGTCTCGCCGGCCGGCCGCGGCCGCTTGGTAGAACGGCGACAGCTGGGCGCGGGAGCGAACCAACGCCTCGGTCACATCGACGGGGGCGCTCCGTTCATCGCCGGCAGGCGCTCCGGTCCGTTCCTCCCGGGCCAGGTCGAAGAGGCTTTCGGTGAGTCGGTAGTTGGTGGAGTCGGCGCCAGCATAGAAGTGGACCACCAGGTCGCCCTCGGGACGCCGATAGCGCCAGGTTTCGTTGGGGCGAAGGTCGGCGATTCGCGCGGTCGCTCGGTTGTCGGGTTCGCCGTGACGAACGAAAATGGCATGCCGAAGATCGTCGCGATTCGGATAGAGCCGAGCGGCCACCGACAGCCGGCGGTAGTGCTCGGCCAGCCGTTCACCGTTCTGGCGAAGCTCGGCGCGGTCGCGGTTCGCCCAGAACCGCCAGAGTAGTTGCGCCCGGTCGGCGGGGTCGGCCGCGTCGAACAGGCGGAGCTCGGCGGCGGTCGCGATCCAGCCGAAGTCATCCCGCAGCATCGCCACCGCCCTCGAGTCGGTTGCGCCAGCGGTGGCGAAATAGTTCTCCACCCCGCCAGGCCGCCGGCCAGTCAGCCGCGTCAGGGCCGCCTCCGCTTGCGCCAAGCCGGGCCCGCCGGTCAACGCGATTCCCAGGTCGAACGCGGCCAACGCTTCGGTGGTATCGCCCAGGGCCCGCTCGGTTCGGCCAAGCGCGATCGCCACCGCGACCGATCGGGTACCGGGGGGGCCAGTGACGACCCGCCGGAGGCCGTCCCGATAGACGACTGCCGACGGCAGGGTCGCCCGGTCGCTGGCCGCCCGCTCGAGCCGGCCGGCCAAAGCGGTGTCGAGCGTCACGGCTCGGGCAAACGCCTCGGTGGCCCGAGCCCAGGCATCCCGTGCCAACAAGGCCCTGCGCCCGAGCTGAGTGGTGTCGGCGAGTTCCCCCAACCGCAGTTCGGCCTGGCCCAATCCGAACCACGCGGCGGCCCACTGCCCGTCGAGCCGAATGGCCGATTTGAATTCGGCGGCTGCGTCGTTCGGCTGGTTCTGCGCGAGTGCCAGGGCCCCGAGGCGGAAATGCACCGTCGGGTTGGTCCGTTCCCGCCGGGCTCGAAGCATCAGATCCCGCTCGAGGCCCCGGAGGATGTCGCGGTCGGTGATAGCGCCGACCGAATCGGCGAATGCTTCCGCCGCCTGGCGGCGGTCCCGCAACGGCGCCGTTTGGGTCGCGCCAGCGACGGGCTGAGTCAACGCCAGGAGCGCCGGCAGGAGCCGGAAAGAAGTCACCACGCTGTGAAGGATCACGCCAGGGAGACGCTGGAGACCGGGCCGGTCCACACGTTCGCGGACCGGTCGTGGACTCACCCCGAGCCGGTGCCCTTCGGCCATCGGCCGTCGGCCCGGGCGAGAACTCGATTCGAAAAGAGGACCCAAGCGAGAAACCCGGCTTGGGGATACACTCTGCGGGCTGCTCAACCGCGGCCACCGCCCCCCGGCGCCTGCGTGGGTGGTCACCGACGGGGGTCAGCCGAGGGGCTGATCACGGGACGGAAGTGGTAGCGAACCAAGAGCATCGCTGCAAGGTACACAATGGCTAGGAGTTACCACAGTTCCGTGGTTGACGCTTGGGCGCGCCGCGACCTAGATTCCGCCCCGGCATGACGACTACCATCGCGCTCGAGATCGCGGCCCGGACCGACTTGGGCCAAACCCGCGATCACAACGAGGACACCTTCCTCTGTGCCGATCTGACACGGGGGACGACCGATTTCATCGAGGGCGGCCGAGCCGAGGTCGGACCTCGGGGTTCGCTCTTCCTCGTGGCCGACGGCATGGGTGGCGCCGCGGCGGGCGAAATTGCCAGCGCCATGGCGGCGGATGTCATCTACCAGCATCTCCGCACCAACTGGACCGGTGGGACCGGTGACACCGGTGACGAGTTCATCGCGCGGTTGAAGGAAGCGGTCGAAGTCGCCAACGAACGGATCCACGGCTATGCGGGGCAGCATCCCGATTCCCGCGGCATGGGCACGACGGCCACGGTGGTCGGGATGTTCGAAGGGCGGCTCCACCTCGCGCAGGTCGGCGACAGCCGGGCCTACTTGGTGCGCGGCGGAGAGATCGCCCAGCTGACCAAGGACCAGTCGCTGATGCAGCGGCTGATCGACGCGGGCGAGCTGACCGAGGAGCAGGCCGCCCAGAGCGAGCGCCGCAACATCATTCTCCAAGCGTTAGGCCCGGATCCCCGGATCCGGGTCGACGTGACCTATCAGGATCTCGCCCGCGGCGACATTCTGGTGATCTGCTCCGACGGTCTCTCGGGGCAGCTCCGGCGCGACGAGATCGGCGCGGTGGTGAGTCAGGCCGCCTCGGTCGCCGATGCGTGCGAGCGACTGATCACCACCGCCAACGAGCGCGGCGGCCCCGACAACATCACGGTGGTGGTGGTCAAGTTCGATGGCCCCCTGCCGGAGTCGACGGACGACGGGCTGGGCTACCACACCTATCCGCTGCCCGAGGCGGAAACGAGTGGCGAGGTGCCGGCGCCGATTCCGCCGGCGCCGACTCCGCCGGTCCCGACCCCCGCCGTCATCTCCGATCCCGCGTCGCCACTCCCGACAACCCGGAGCGGATCTCCGGTCGTCATCGCGGCGGTCGGGGTGGGCATCCTGTTGGTGCTGCTGGTGCTGTTCCTGTTGCTCAGTTAGCCCGCCTCAATGTTCGCCCAGTTCCGGTACCTCGACGGCCCCAAGAACGGCGAGGTCAAGGTGGTCGGCAACGACTTCGCCACGATCGGCCGCGACCCGGCCGCCGAGGTCCGCTTCGATCCCGAGCAGGATATCGAGGTCTCGATCCGGCACGCGGCGGTCTTCAAGCAGGGTGGCGGATTCCTGATTCGGGATCTTGGCAGCACCAACGGCACCTTCCTCAACGGCGCCCGGGTCCGTGGCGACCGCCCGCTCGAGGTCGGCGACGTCATTCAGCTGGGCCCAAGCGGCCCCAGGATCGAATTTGGCGCCGCCACCACCCCGCCCCACGCCGCCCGAAACGCCGGAACCGACCACGCCGCGGTGCGGGCAGCCACGAGCGAGATCTACCGGCCGAAGCCACGTCCCACCGGACGGGTCGGGCAGTTGAAGCCGCCGAAGCGCTCCGGCTGGCGGTGGCTGGTCGCGGCGATCGTTATCGCAGGCGCGGGCATCGGCGCGGCCACGGCCTACCGAGCGCGGGAAGCCGCGGCGGCGGCGTTGGCGACCCAGCGGGCCACGCTGCAAGGCCGGATCGACGAATTCCGGGCGCGATTGGACCTGGCCACTAGTCCGGTCACTGGCTTGAGCGCGGCCATCGCCGCGGCAAAGGCGGCGACCGGGGCCCTCAGCGCGGCCGTGGCCGCGACCGACATGACCGGGCCGGGTCTCGACTCGGCCGCGACCCGCTTGGACGCGTTGGCGGCTCGCCATCAACCGCTGCTGGCGGCGAGCGGGTTCGACCCGGCGGCGTTGCGGCCGGCCGCGACCGGGCGGGTCGCCGCGGTGATCGGCGAGTTCGACCGGGGCCGGGTCGCCACCGCGACGGCGTTTGTGGTCCACCGGGCCGGCGATACCGTGTGGCTGGCGACGGACCGATTGGTCGCGATCGATTCGGCCGGGCGGCCGGCGGGACGGTTCGCGGTGATCTTCGACGGGGCTCGGGTGGCGCTGCTCGGGCGCCTGGTTCGGACCGACGATACCGCCTCGGTGGCGATCCTCGCGGTGATCCGCAGCGATCCGCCCGCGGCGGTGACCGTCGGCGAGACACCGGCCGCGGGGACCCCCGTGGCCCAGATCGGCTTCCCCTTCGGCGCCGATTCGTTAGGCGCCTGGCGGCAGACCGGCGCGACTCTGTCGACGAGCGTGGCGACCCTGACCACCGCCGCCCCGAGCGAGGTTGGTCTCGAGACCTACGGCGGCCGGGCCTGGCCGGGGAGTCCGGTGGTCGTTGGTACCGGCGCGGTGATCGGGATGGCAACGAGGGGCGGTGGGGGAGTGCGGGTCGTGCCCGTCGCCGTCATTCTTCGGTTGGCTGCCCCCCGGTGACCTGACGAAGCGCCGCCAACCGACCGGGAGGCCGTTGAGCGGCATCGCCAACCTCGACCGAGCTCACCCGACCCGCTCCGCGAGCCACCGTGCCGCGGCCTCCTGCATCAGCCGCTGGCGGTGCCAACCGATCAGCACCGGCATTCCACCGGGAAGCTCCGCCGCCAGACGACGATGGGTGAAGAGCACCGCCAGCTCGGCGTCGGCGGCCTCGGCGACGATCGCCCGGGTCCGCAGTCCGAAGCCGCCCCGGCCTTTGGAGGCTCGCGGTTCCGCGAAGGCGACCAAGATCCGGCTCCCCCCGGGGCCGCACGGCACCCCGAGCTGGACGAGGGCGGCCCGGAGGTAGTCGCTCGACGAGGCGGGGAACGCCCCGTCGAGGTCGTCATCCGCCACAATCAGATCGATCGGCGAGCGGAGCCTAACGTCGGGCGCCGCGACCGAGACGATCCGGTCGGCGAGCGGCTCGACCGCCAACCCGGATCCGGTCGACCGCGCCACGCCGCCGAGGCGACCCATGGCCGCCTCGAGCCGCTCCAGCGCGCCGGCCACGATGCGGGCAAAGGAAGGAACGCGGCCCGCCTGGGCCTCGAGCGCCCGAATGGTGGCGATCGGTTCGGGTGGATAGAGCAGCACGTCGACCCCGGCCTCGATGGCGGCCACCGCGGGATCGGCGCCCCCCGCCTTGATCGCCTCCATGATCAGGGCGTCGCTGACGATGAGGCCCCGGAAGCCCGCCTGACGGAGGCGATCGAGCATCGGCCGAGACAGCGTCGCCGGGAGCCCGCTTGGATCGAGGGCCGGGAAGGAGACGTGGCAGGTCATCACCGAGTCGACCCCGGCCTCGATCGCGGCCTGGAACGGGATCAGGTCCGCGGCTTCGAGGTCGGCCCGACTGGCGCCGACCTGGCCGAGATGGTCGTGGGAGTCGCGGGTGGTCCGGCCGTGCCCCGGAAAGTGCTTGGCGCACGAGAGGACCCCCGCGGCCCGCGCCCCGGCGATCCACGCCGCCACCTCCCGGCCCACCCGGCCCGGATCGGCCCCGAAGGCCCGGGTCTGGACGATGGGATTGTCCGGCTCGAGATCGAGATCGGCGACCGGCGCGTAGACCCAGTCGATCCCCACCGAGCGGGCGTCGATCCCGGTGGTCAGGCCAGCGGCCTCGATCGCCCCGAGGTCGCCTAACGACGAGAGCGCGGCCGGGGGCGGAACCTCGCGAAGCCCGAGGAACTGCTGCCCCGCGCCGCGCTCGAGATCGGCGCCGAAGATGAGCGGCCGTCCCGCGTCCCGACGAATCCGGGCCACCAGACGGGCGACGTCGGTGGCGGGGCCGCCGAAGACGATGAACCCGCCCACCCCCGCGCTCAAGGCCGCCTCGATGGCGCCGTCCTCGTGGGAAAACCCGGTCTCCGCCCGCCAGCGAATCGCCGGCACCACCAGGCGGCCGACGGTCATGCCGGAGTGATCATCCCGAGAACGCGGGGGCCTCTGGCCCCGGTGGCCGCGGGCAGGTTGGCCGGTTGGCCATGCACGGTGAGATAGCCCAACAACGCGAACGCCACCGCCTCCTTCGCGTCGCCGGAGAAGAACAGATCCTCGAACATCGCCAGCTTCACCTCGGGGCCGAGTTGCGCCGCCAGGCCCGCCATCAATCCCGGATGGCGCCGGCCCCCACCCGAGATCACCACCTCCGTGGCCTTCGGCATCCACCGGCGAATCGCGCCGGCGACGCTCCGGGCCGTGAGCGCGACCGCGGTCGCGACCCCGTTCGCTCCCCCGACCCGGTGATGGAGCGCCGCGGGATAGTCCCGTCCGAACTTCTCCCGCCCGGTGCTCTTGGGTGGCTCGGCGGCGAAATACGGATCGGCGAGCAGCTCGGCGAGGACCGCTTCGTCGGGCCGGCCCTGCGCCGCGAGGCGGCCATCGACGTCGTAGGGCAGCGAGGCATCGACCAGGCGGGCGACCTCGTCGATCACGGCCATCCCCGGGCCGGTGTCGAACGCGAACGCGCCCTCCGGCACGGCCCGACGAGGCACCCAGGTCGCGTTCGCGATGCCACCGAGATTCAGCAGCACTCGGGGATGGTCGGCGCCGAAGAGCAGGACATCAGCGATCGGCACCAAGGGGGCGCCCTGGCCGCCCGCGGCCACGTCGCGTCCCCGAAATCCACTGATCACCCGTACCCCGAACGCCTCCGCCAGACGAGCGGGTTCGCCGAGCTGCCAAGTCACGGCGGGTGGCTCGTGCCAGATCGTCTGGCCGTGAAAGGCGATGAAATCGAGGTCGGTGGCCTTGGTGTGGGTTTGGGCGAGCAGCTCGGCGGTGGCCTCGACAGCCCAGTCGGCGATCGCGGTATGGAGGAGAGCGAGTTCGCGGGTGGACCCCTGGGTCATCGCCGCCGCCAACCGCGCCCGATAGTCCCGGGTGTACGGCAGGTGGACGAACCCGCGCAGCTCGGCGCGAGTTGGGCCGGTCAGGCGGACCAAGGCGGCATCCATACCGTCGAGCGAGGTCCCCGACATCAGACCGACGGCCATCGTGGGGCGTTCGGTCATCGGTCACTCACCGGAGGCGGGTCGCCGAGAACCGCCCGAACCCGATTGTCATGGGCCGCGAGGGCGGCGCGGGCCTCGTCGAGAGATAGGCCGGCCTTCGCCATGACGATGGCGGTGCGGACACTGCCGCCCGCCGCGTCGATGGCCTGGCGCGCTTGGGGTCGGGTCACTCCGGTCACCTCCATCACGATGCGTTCGCCCCGGTCGACCAGCTTGGCGCTCCACGCCTGAAGGTCGACCATCAGGTTGCCGTAGGTCTTGCCGATCCGGATCATCGCCGCGGTCGTCAGGGTGTTCAGCACCAGTTTGGTCGCGGTGCCGGCCTTCATCCGGGTCGAGCCGGTAACGACCTCCGGCCCGGTGAGCAACACAATGATGACGTCGCATCCGTCGCGCAGCACCTGCGGTGGCTCGGCGCACGTCACCAACACGGTATTCGCCCCCAGGGTTGCGGCCCGACCGAGCGCGGCCCGGACGAAGGGCGTGTGCCCGCTGGCGGCGATCCCCACCACCGTGTCGACGGCGGTGACCTGTCGGGCGTCGATCGCCTCGATCCCCGCGTTGACGTCATCCTCGGCCCCTTCGGCCGGTTTGACCAGGGCGGGAAAGCCGCCGGCGATGATCCCGACCACCTTCTCCGGCGGGGTCCCGAAGGTCGGTGGGCACTCCGAGGCGTCGAGCACGCCGAGACGGCCGCTGGTCCCCGCCCCCACGTACAGGAGACGGCCCCCCGCCCGAAACGACCGCTCGATCAGCGAGACAGCGGCCGCGATCTCCTGGCGGGCCTTCGCCACGATCCCAGGAACCGTGGCGTCCTCCGCGTTGATGAGGTCGACCAGCGCGAGGGGATCGGCCGTGTCGATGTCGACGGACCGGGGATTGCGGCGTTCGGTCAGCCGGAGCGGGGCCGGACCGGATGGGATGGGCATCTGTTAATTTTGACCGATGCGCCCGCTCAAGCAACTCGAACTCGAGGTCACCATGCCGCGCGCCTTCCTGGTTGGCTTCGGTCTCGTCGCTACCACCCTCTCGGCGCAGGTCCACCCGCAATGGTCCCTGCGGGACAGCGCGATCGTCTCCGAGGGGACCAAGGCGGTGGTGGTGTCGGGCCATCCCATTGCCAGCCGGGTCGGCCGCGACATCATCCAGCGGGGAGGCAACGCCGTCGATGCGGCGGTCGCGACCGGGCTTGCCCTGGCGGTGGTCCACCCCGAGGCGGGGAACGTCGGCGGGGGCGGGTTCATGATGATTCGGCTGGCGGACGGCTCGGTCTTCGCGCTCGACTATCGGGAGAAGGCTCCCGCCAGAGCCCGGGCCAACATGTACATCGGCGCCGACGGCAACCCGACCGACCGGAGCTGGACGGGTCACCTGTCGGTCGGTGTCCCGGGCGCGGTGGCTGGCCTCGTCGAGGCTCATCGACGGTTCGGCAAGCTGCCCTGGGCCGAACTGGTCGGACCCGCCGTGGCCCTGGCGAAAGAAGGTTTCGTGATCGACGAGTACCGCCACAAGTCGATCATGAGCGACTCGGCTCGATTGTCCCGGTTTCCCGCGTCGGCGGCCCAGTTTCTCCCCGGAGGACGCGCCCCGGCCCCAGGAACCGTCTGGCGGCAGCCGGAGCTCGGCACCACGCTGGAAGCGATCCGGGACCGCGGCGCCGATGGCTTCTATCGGGGTCCGGTCGCCGATCTGATCGTCGCCGAAATGCGGCGAGGGGGCGGGATCATCACCCGGACCGACCTCGTCAACTACCGGGCGATCTGGCGCGAGCCAATCAGCTTCACCTATCGCGGGCATCGGATCTACTCGATGCCGCCGGTGTCTTCCGGCGGGGTGACCCTGGCCCTGATCCTCAACATCATGGAGGGGTTCGATCCGCTCCCGCCGTTCGCTACCGCCGAGTTGATGCATCGCGAGGCGGAGGCCATGCGTCGAGCGTTCATCGAGCGAAATCGCTCGCTCGGTGATCCGGCGTTCGTGAAGAACCCGATCGCCCGGATGACGAGCAAGGCGTACGCGGCCCGGCGGCGTGGCGAGATCTCGCCGCACCGGGCCACCCCGACGAGCTCGGTCGCCCCGGTGCTGGCCGAGGGGACCTCGACGACCCACTACTCCGTCGTCGACGACGCCGGCAACGCCGTCAGCACGACCACCACGCTGAACAACAGTTTCGGCAGCGCGGTGACGGTGACCGGCGGCGGGTTCCTGCTCAACGACGAAATGGACGACTTCACCACCGCGCCGGGGAAGCCCAACAACTACGGCCTGGTCCAGGGCCGCGCCAACGCGATCGCGCCCGGCAAACGGATGCTCTCGGCGATGACCCCGAGTCTGGTGCTCGACCGTGACGGGGACCTGCTGCTGGTCGTGGGAACCCCGGGCGGACCGACCATCATCACCCAGGTGTATCACGTGATCAGCAACGTCATCGATCACGAAATGTCCCTGCCCCGCGCGATCGCGGCGCCCAGGCTCCATCATCAGTCGTTGCCGGATCGGATCCTCCTCGAGGAAGGCGGCTTCGACCCGGCCCTGGTCCGACTGCTCGAAGGGATGGGACACACGGTGGGCACGCGAACCTATATGGGCGACGTCGAGGCAATCATCCGCACCCCCCGGGGGTGGCTCGGCGCGAGCGATCCGCGACGCGGCGGGGGCGGCGCGGCCTGGTAAACGACAAGGGCCGGACGAGCCGGCCCTTGGGAACCCTCCCTGACGGTGCCTCCGGACTAGCCGGTGCGGGTGAACAGCGCCTTCAGCGCGATGACGATCTTGGCTCCCGCGGGGATGATGAGATCGCGGTCAGCGGAATTGACGGCCACCGCCGTGCCCGCCGCGGCCCCGACCACCCCGCCGACCACTGCGCCCTTCTTCTTGCCCCCCAAGACCCGACCCAACACGGCCCCGGCCGCTGCGCCGGCCCCCACCTTGGCCGCGTCGCCCGCCTGAACGCCTCGTCCCTTCAGCTGGCGGTCCACGTCGGTCGAGGTGCCGGAGATGTCGTAGCTCTTGCCGTCGATCGATACCGATGTCGCGGCCAGGACGACCTTGCCGGAATCATCCTTGTTCTCCGACCGGGCGAATTGCACGATCGACAAGGTCATCGTTGAACCGGCTGGGATGACGACTTTCCCGTTGTCGTCCTTGATGTCGGACGGGACGGTCGCCGTCACCGTCTGCCCGACCTTGTGGGTCTTGGTCGAGAACTCTGCCGTCGCGGTCAGAGACACCGCGGCACCCGCCGCCAGGGATGGCGGTGCCGCCGGGACGGGGGCTGGTACGGCGGCTGGGACCGAGGCAGGTGCCGGTGCTGGCGCGGACGCCGGCGGGGTGGACGGCGGCGGGGGAGACGGCTTGCTGGCCACCGGTCGTGGCTTCGCGGCGGGAGGGGCGGGCGGCGTCGGCTCGGGCACGGGAGCCGGCGTGGCGGTCGATTCCGCGGGCACGTCGTTGAGTATGGCGGTCGAGTCGACCGGGGATAGCGAGAGGTCGCGCTGAGCCGAGTCTTGCCCGGCTCCGCCGGTCCCATCATTCTTGCCGCAGGCCGCGAGCGCGGCCAGCCCGACCAACGCCATCGTCGTTCGAAGTCTCATGAGGTTCCTCCTGGATGCGCGAACTGTCGTCCCTGATCCCCTACCTGAAAAGATACATCCGCGTCTACCTGGTGGGGTTCGGGTGCGTGGTCGGGTCCAACCTGCTCACGACCCTCGCGCCGCGATTTCTCCAGCAGGGCATCGACGCCCTGACCACCGCAAACCCGATGCCCCAAGTGCAGCGGGCGGCGTTTTGGTTGGTGGCCGCGGCGGTGGCAGGGGGCGTCCTCCGCTACGGAATGCGTCAACTGCTCAACGGAGTCAGCCGCCGAGTCGAGTACGACCTTCGGAACGACCTCTTCCATAAGCTGCTCTCGCTGCCTGCCGCCTACTACGACAAGACCCCCACGGGCGACCTGATGGCTCGAGCAACCAACGACCTGCTCGCGGTCCGAATGATCGCCGGTCCGGCCGTCATGTACCTCCTCGACACCGTCACCCGCGCCGCGATCATGGTGCCGGCGATGCTCGCCGTCGATCGGACCCTCGCCGGGCTCGCCCTGGCGCCCCTGGTCGTGCTGCCCGTCCTGGAGGGGATCCTCGGCCGGCGGATCCATACCAGGACCTTGGCGATTCAGGAGCATTTTGGACGGCTGACCGATTTCGTCCGCCAGAACATCAGTGCCGCCCGGATCGTCCGAGCATACAATCAGGAGACGCCCGAAACCGATGCGTTCGCACGACTGAACGAGGACTACGCGGCCAAAAACCTCCATCTCGCCAAGGCCCAGGCCGCCCTCGATCCGCTCCTCGCGTTCCTCGGCGCCCTGAGCAGCATGATGGTCCTCTGGGCCGGCGGCCGTCTGGTCATCGCCGGCCAAGTCACCACGGGGGAGTTCGTCAGCTTCTTCGTGTACCTCGCCCTGCTGGTCTGGCCCCTCATCTTCCTGGGGTGGGTGGTCAACCTGGTCGCTCGGGGCACCGCCGCGCTGATCAGGATCAACGCCGTATTCCGGGAACCAAACTCTCTCCCCGACCCGGCCGTGCCGGCCGTCTTGCCCCCGGGTCGTCCGGCCCGTTCGGTTCGATTCGATGGCGTTTGGTTCCGGTATCCCGAAGGGCCTGACCGAGGTTATGTCCTCCAGGACCTGACGTTGGAGGTACCGGCGGGCCAATCGCTCGGGATCGTCGGGGCCACCGGCTCGGGAAAGTCGGCGCTCGCGGACCTCTTGGTCCGGGGCTACGATCCGAGTCGAGGCGCGGTGTTGATCGACGGGATCGATCTCCGCCACCTTCCCTTGGCCGAGGTGCGTCGCCAAGTCGGGTTGGTCCCCCAAGAGACGTTTCTCTTCAGCGAGACGCTCAAGCACAACGTGCTGCTCGGGGCCCCGGACGATGGGCGGCTCGCCCGAGTCGCCGACGTCTCGGCCTTGGCCGCCGCCATCGGCGACCTGCCCAAGGGCTTCGAGACGATACTCGGCGAGCGCGGGATCAACCTGTCCGGCGGACAGAGGCAGCGCGCCGCCATCGCTCGCGCCCTCGCCCAAGACCCGCCGATCATCGTCCTCGACGACGCCCTTTCGGCAGTGGACAGTGAGACCGAAGCAAGGATTCTCGACGCCCTCCGCGGGGCCCTGGTCGGCAAGACCAGCATCGTCATTTCCCATCGGGCCGCGGCGGTGCGAACGGCCGATGAAATCGTCGTGCTCGATCGGGGGCGGGTAGTGGAACGGGGCCGGTACGAGGAGCTACTGGGACGAGGAGGACGGTTCGCGGATCTGGTTCGGACCCAACTGCTGGAGGCGGAGTTGGAGCGGATGTAGGGTGCAGGGCGCAGGGCGCAAGGCGCAAGGCGCACGAAAGCCTAAGATCGGGGAACCCCGGGCAAAGCAGGTTCGAGCAAACCCTGGCGCTTTCCCCGCGACCACACCGGAATCCCGCGCAATTGCTTGAGTCTTGAGTCTTGCGTCTTGCGTCTTGCGTCCTGCGCCCTGCGTCTTGCGCCCTGCGCCCTGCGCCCTGCGCCCGCCCCCCTCACATCATCCGCAACAAAAACTCCGGCGTCAGCTTCTGCAAATACGCCGCGAGCCTGGTAAACTGGCCGGTGGCGATCAGCAGCCCGACGATCACCAAGAGCACGCCGCTCGCCTTCTGCACCAGGCCAAGGTATCGGCGAAACCGCTGGAACCAGTCGAGAAACTTCTCGACCGCGAAGGCAGCGACCAGGAACGGCACCGCCAGGCCCGCGGAGTAAGCAACCAGCAGGGCCATTCCCCGTCCCAGATCGGCCTCGGTCGCCGCGAGGCTCAGGATCCCCCCCAGGATCGGCCCGATGCAGGGACTCCACCCCGCTCCGAACGCCATTCCCACCAGCACCGACCCCAGGTACCCGAGCGGTTTCTCTTCGAGGTGGATCCGCTTCTCCTGGGTAAGGAACCCCAGCTTGATGATCCCGAGACAGTACAGCCCGAACAAGATGATCAGGACCCCGCCGGCCTGCTGAATGACGTCTTTGTAGGCCCGAAAGGCCGACCCGACGGCGGTGGCGCTTGCTCCCAGCACGACGAAGACGATCGAGAAGCCGATCACGAACAGGAAGGCATGGATCATCGCGAGCCGGCGACGATTGCCCATTTCCTCCAAGGTGAACCCGGTGATGAACCCGAGATACGAGGGGACCAGCGGCAAGACGCAGGGTGACAGGAAGCTGAGGATCCCGCCGAGAAACGCCACCAAGGGGCCGAGAACCACGTTGGTGTCGCTCATCGGTTTTCCTGAGTAGTGGTGCCAAGGTCGCGGCCGCGGCAGTTCGCGCAGATACCGTGGATCTCGACTTTGTGGCGTTCGTAGTGGAAATGGTGTTCGTCGGCCGTCATCCGGAGCATTCGCTCGAGGCGGTCGTTGCTGAACTCGACCACTCCGCCGCAACGACGGCAGACCAGATGGGCGTGTTCGGCGGCTTCCGTGACCGGCTCGTACCGGCGGAACCCCTCGCCGAAGTCGTGCTCGAGGACGAGCCCGCTCTTCACCAAAGCGTCGACCGTCCGGTAGAGCGTGGCGGTCCCGACGTGTTGCCCCTTCGCCTCCAACCGGTGACGAAGGGCTTCCACCGAAGGGTGGTCGGCACTGGCCAGCAGGACCTCGGCGACCGCGATCCGCTGCCGGGTCACGGGCAACCGACGGTCCCGCAAGTACCGGCGGAACCGCTCGACCATCGGGCTCGCCTCATCCCGGGTCTGCAACCGCCTCGACCTCCTTGGGGAACCACGACTCGGCCGGAATCTCGATCGGGGGCTCCTCCTCGTCGGAGCGCTTTGGCACCAGGGCGAGGAGCTCCTCGATCGCGCCGATCGGTCCGCTCCCGACCTCGAGCATGGCCGATTCGAACCGGCCTCGGGTCTTCCCCTTCACCGTGAGGACGAATCGCGCCGTGTAGATCCGGCGGCGGTCGCCGTCGATCCGAGAGAGGATCGCCGTGCCAAAATCCTTGGCCTGGTGGCGAATGGTCCGAAATACCCAGATCCGATCGACCTCGGCGGTCGGCAGGGCTTGGCGAATCACCTCGACGAGTCGGCTCCAGCCGTCGCCGATGCCTGGTCCGGCGGGCGTCAATCCTGGCGGCATCGTTCCACGTAGTGACGAAAGACGTGCATGAAATCCTGCGCGTTGGTCACGACCCCGTAGGCCTGGTGGGTGCCGCGATCCCTGAGTTTGGTGACCACGAACTCGGTTTGGTCGACACAGACGGTCATCAAGGGGTCCGGCCCCCCCCGATGAGTGTGGAACGCCGGCAACATGTTGCCGACCGCGATGGCATGGAGGGCCGTGGCCACGAAGATGGCCCCGGTCGCCCGCACGGTATGCGTTCGCATCGCGTCCTGGGCCTCGGCGGTGTCGGTCAGCACCCCTGGCAACGGGCCGTCATCGCGAATCGATCCGGCCAAAACATAGGGGATCCCGCGAGTGACCAATGCGTGCATGATACCGTTGGTCACCAACCCCCCAGCCACCGCCGCCGCGATCGATCCCGCGGCCCGTACCTTGTTGATGGCCCGCATGTGCAGGCTGTGCCCGCTCGCGGCGGCCTTCCCCGTGCTCGTCATGCCCAGCGTCGTGCCGTAGATCGCCGCCTCGATGTCGTGCACGGCCACCGCGTTGCCGACCAAGACGGCCTGGACATAGCCGTTGGCGATGAACCACTCGAAATCTTGTCGGGCGCGGGAATGCACCAGGGCCGGTCCGACCACCCAAACCAGGTAGCCGCCCTGCCGACGCTCTTCCTCGACCCGGCCCGCGATCTCCTCGTAATTGACCGGGCGCTCGCGGCTCACCTCGGTCGACATGAAGCGGAACTCGTTCGCCGAGAGCGCTCCCCCGAGGAAGCCGGCCGTGGAGACGACGATCCCTTCCGAGCCGTCTTCCGCCAAGCCCATCGCCACCGGTTCCCCGCTCCGCACCCGTCGGGGCTCCACCGTTTCCAGGTCCTCCCCCCGCCGGACGATGGCCCCGTCCATCCGAGGTCGGGTCGGCATGGTCCACCGGCCGTCCACGTTCAGGTAGGTCGGCAAGTTGGAGGTCGCGAAGAAATTCTCCGGCAAGACGCCGTCAGCGGGCGCCGGCTCGAACCGGGCGGCCGGAGCGCCCCGAAACGGCGGCTGGGTGAAATCGGGTGAGGTACCGGACATGGGCCAGCGGAAAAGTAGGCCCATCCCCAAGCCGGTCAAGCAGGCTATCCTTTAGGTATGCTTCGTGTTACTACGACTGCGGTGAGTGCGCTCCTCCTGATCGGTGAACCTGCGCTCGCCCAACGCCGACCACCGACCGACTCGGCCGCGACCCGTCGAGACACCCTCAAGCTCGCTCCCATCGAAGTCCGAGTCACTCGGGGCAGTGAAACCCGACTTCGCGTCCCGGCGGCGGTAAGCGTCGTCGACAGCGGCCTCCTTCATGGGGCTCAACTCGAAAACGGCCTCGATGAGGCGATCGGACGGATCCCCGGGGTCTACGCCGCCAATCGTTTCAACCCCTCCCTCGACCAACGGCTGGTGATTCGGGGCGCCGGGGCCCGGGGCAACTTCGGGGTTCGCGGCCTCAAGGTCCTCATCGACGGGATTCCTCAAACCCTCCCCGATGGCCAGAGTCAGTTGACCAACCTCGATCTCGGATTCGTCGATCGCGCCGAGGTACTCCTCGGCGCGTCGTCGGCGCTCTACGGCAACGCCGCGGGCGGGGTGATCGCCTTCTCCTCCGACGTGCCCAGTCACCCGCTGACCGGCCGGGTCCGGATCACCGGCGGCAGCTTCGGCACCTGGAGGACCAGCGCGCAGGTCCAGGGCGCGGACGGGGCGTGGAGCGGTGGGGTCGGCCTGACCCGGTTCCAATCCGATGGATTCCGCCAGCACAGCTCCACCGAGAACAACCAACTGAGCCTGGCCGTGAACCGCACCGTGGGGTCGAGCTGGGTCCTCAAGGGACGGTATTTTTTCGCCAAGAGTCCGGAAGCCGAGAACCCCGGCGCCCTGACGTTGGCCGAGCTCAGGGTAAAGACGGACTCGGCGGCGGCGGCGAATATCCTCCGGGGCGCCGACAAGTCGGTCGCCCAACACCAGCTCGGCCTGACGGCGACCTCGGTCAGCGCTTCCGGCCGGCGCTTCGAGGCCACCGTCTTCGGGCTGACTCGCGACCTCGACAACCCCTTGGCCACCGCACCGCCCGGCCCGGGCGGTCCCACCATCGGCACCTACAGCCAGATCGATCGGGTGGTCGGCGGCACCCGCCTGAGCGGAACCCTGCCATTGGGCGGTGGATCGAGCCGGCTGGTGGTGGGCGCGGACGCGCAGATCATGCGGGACGATCGAACCAACCGTCGATCCCGCGCTGGCGCCCTGGTCGACACCCTCACCGCCGATCAGCGGGAAACGGTGACCGAGTTCGGCCCGTTCGCGAGCCTACACTGGGAACCGTTGGAGCCGCTGACGATCACGGCCACCGTCCGTTACGACCGGGTCCGATTCCGGGTCACCGACCGGTTTCTCTCCGATGGCGTCAACCAGAGCGGCCTCCGCGCGATGGGCGCCGCGAGCGGCAGCCTCGGGGCCAGCGTGGTGGTGGCCGACGGGGCCGCCCTCTACGCCTCGGCGGCGAGCGCATTCGAGACGCCAACCACCACCGAGCTCGTCAACCAGGCCAACGGCACCATCGGGTTCAACACCGACCTCGGGCCTCAACGCTCCGGCACCCTCGAGTTCGGGTTTCGGACCACCGGCCCCCTCGCGGTGACGGCCAGCGTGTATCGCACCCGGATCACCGACGCCTTGGTCCAGGCCCGCGAACGGGACGGCCGGGCCTTCTTCGAGAACGCGGCCCGCCTCGCGATCCGCGGCCTCGAGCTCGGCGCGCAGTGGGCTCCGACCCGCGCCCTCCTTCTCGAAGCGAGCTACACCCACACCGACGCCACCTTCCGCGAGTACCGGTCCCGAAACGGCGCGGTCACCGACACCCTGGACGGCAACCAGGTGCCCGGCATCCCACGCCACGTCCTCCGCGCGGTGGCGACGATCCGCGCCGGCGCCTGGCGGGTGGAATGGGATCAACAGATCGTCTCCCGGTTCTACGCCGATGACCGCAACACCTTGCCGGTCGACGGTTGGGAGGCCGGGGTGTCGGCGATTCGAGTCCACACCGCCACTCGGCTCGGCCGGACCGCGATTCGCCCCTTCGCGGCGGTGGCCAATCTCTGGGACCGCCGCTACGTCGCCGCGGCCACCGTCAACGGATTCGGCGGCCGAGTCTACGAGCCGGCCCCCGGACGATGGGCGTACCTCGGCGTGGAGCTGGGCTGGCGCTCGGCGGACCGTTAGGTCCAGGGTCGGTCGACCCCCCGAACCTTACGCCGTCCACTGCCCCACCGACTCGTGAGTCTTGAGTCTTGAGTCTTGCGTCTTGCGCCTTGCGCCCTGCGCCCTGCGCCCTACAACAACGACACCGGATCCCGATCGATCGCGATCCGCACCTCCGCCGAGGTCTCCAGGCGCCCGGCCGCATAGCGCACCATCCGACCGAGCTCGCCCGGCTGGCCCTTGGCGATCAGATGCCACCGATAGCGGTCCTTCACTTTCGCGATCGGGCACGGCGCCGGACCGAGGAGCTCGATCGGCAGCCGGCGATCAGCGACCAACGACTCGAGCCACCGTCCCACCTCAGTCGCCCGCCGGATCACGGTCGTTTCCTTGACCCCCGAGATCACCACGTTGACGAGGGCCGTCGTCGGCGGATAGGGCGGGTCGACGCGGGCCGCCAGCTCCACTGCCCAGAAGCCCTCTACGTCGTGACGCACCGCATGGCGAAGGGCCGGGTGGTTCGGGCTATTGGTTTGGACCAGCACCCGGCCGCCTTTCGGTCCCCGCCCGGCGCGGCCCGCCACCTGGGTAATCAGCTGAAAGGTCCGCTCGGCCGCGCGGAAGTCGGGGAGGTGGAGGCCGGTGTCGGCGTCGATCACGCCGACCAGCGTCACGTTGGGGAAATCGATCCCCTTGGCGACCATCTGGGTCCCGACCAGCACGTCGATCGTCCCCTTGGCGACCCGGTCCAGGATCCGATGATGCGACCACTTGGTCGCCGTCGTGTCGAGGTCCATCCGGGCGATCCGCGCCCCGGCCAGCCGCTCGGCCACGACCTGCTCGACCTGCTGGGTGCCGATGCCCCGCGCCCGGCTGGTTGGCTGCCCGCACTGGTCGCAGGCCGGCTCGAACCCCGCCGTGAAGCCACAGTAGTGGCACCGCAGGGCCGCCGGATGCTGGTGGAGGGTGAGCGAAATGCTGCAGTGGGGACAGGTCTTGACCGCCCCGCAGGCCCCGCACTGAAGGAACGCCGCGTACCCTCGTCGATTGAGCAGCAACAGTGCCTGATTGCCCTGCGCGAGCGTTTGGCGGAGAGCCTGGTCGAGCGCCTCGCTCCAGGGCACCGCGCCGGCCTCCTTCACTCGGGGGGCGGTCCGGAGGTCGATCAGCTCGACCGGCGGCAGCGGTCGCGACCCGATCCGGTCCGGGAGCCGGATCATCGCCAGCTTGTCGGGCACTTGCACCGCCGATTCGAGACTGGGAGTCGCGCTGCCCAGCACCAACCGGGCGCCCTCGAGGCGACAGCGAACCCGGGCGACGTCGCGGGCGTGATAGCGGGGGGCCTCGCCGTTCTTGTAGGTGGCCTCGTGCTCCTCGTCGACCACCACGAAGCCTAACGATGGGACCGGCGCGAAGACGGCCGAGCGGGGGCCCACCGCGACCCGCTTCTCGCCTCGGCGCAGGGCCCGCCAGGCGTCGGCCCGTTCGCCTTCGGACAGCGCGCTGTGGAGCACGGCGACCTGGTCGCCGAACATCCCGCGGACCCGGCTCACGGTCTGCGGGGTCAGCCCGATCTCCGGCACCAGAATGATCGCCCCCTGGCCGCTTTCCACCGATCGACGAATCGCCTCGAGATACACCAGCGTCTTCCCGCTCCCCGTTACCCCGAATACCAGCCCGCCCCCGCCCGGCGCCAGCGCCCCAATCGCCTCGACGGCGGCGATCTGCGGAGCGGATAACGTCGCCGGCGGCGGCGAGGTCTCGAACTGCTCGAACGGGTCGCGGCGCCGTTCGATCTCGACCACCCGGGCCAACCCCGCCTCGACCAAGGCCGCCACCACGCTGGCGCTCACCCCGACCGACGTCCGAACGACTTCCGCCCCCAGCGGGCCCTGGGCCTGTTCCAGCGCTTGATAGAGGGCCAGTTGCTTCGGCTTCTTGGCGAACCGCTCCTGCCGCTCCAGCAACCCGAGGGGTGGGCCGGCCAGTTCGAGCCCCTTGGTCACCGAGCGAGCCGCGTCGGTGCCGGCGGGCTCCACCTCCATCTCGAGGGCCCCGACCCGCACCAGGCGATCGGCCACTGACCAGAGCGGCTTCTTGAGCGCCCGGCTCGCCTGGTCGAGGGCGGCGCGCCCGCCCCGCCGGTCGAGCCAGCGGACCAGCTCGCCGGCGGTGCCGCCAGTCACCGGCCCGCCCGCGACCAGGGTCACCATCAGGCGCGATTCGCCCCAAAGCGGGCTCGGCAGCATCGCCTTGAGGGCGATACCTAACGGCGTGCCGTAGTACCCGGCCAGCCACTCGGCGGTCTTCAGCAGCGGCGGCAGCAGAGCCGGCTCGGCGTCGGGGGCCGCCAACACCGCCCTGGCCGTCGCGGTCGGGGCCTGGTCGTCGACCCCGACGACGATGCCGACCAACTCCCGCCGCCGCACCGGCACGACCACTCGCGCCCCCGGCCGGATCCGGTCGGCGAGTTCGTCCGGGATCGCGTAGCTGTAGGGGGTGTCGACGGGAAGCGGCAGCGCCACGTGGGCGAAACGACCGGACGCCATGGCGGGAATGTAGTCGGAACCGTGGCCCAGGCTGGGGACAGTTTCGGGCCCGGCTCCGCCCCGGCGCGGCGGCGGAATTACCTCGTGGCAATGAAGGTGATGCAGCTCGCCGTGACGGGCGCGCCCAGGACCGGCGACCGCCCCGGGCGCCGAGGGAATGCGCTACCTGGACCGGATCCCAAGACCGGGGCCGTCGGGCAACCGAATCCTGCCCCCGGTGATCGTGGCCCCGACGTAAGGATCGTGCGCCAACAAGGCGGCGCCGTCCAAGTCGGCGATGTCGACCAGCGGGGTGAAGTGCGCCGCCGCGGTGATCGCGATCGAGCTCTCGATCATGCAGCCCACCATCACCATCAGGTGGTGCGCCCGGGCCACCGCGATCATCCGCATGGCCTCGCGGAGGCTCCCGGTCTTCGCCAGCTTGATGTTGATCCCGTCGACCAGGCCGACCAGCGCCGGAATGTCGGTCGCCACCAGGCAGCTCTCGTCGACGATCACGGGAATCCGGGAGGCTCGGGCCACCGCCGCCAGACCTTCGAGATCGGTGGCCACCAACGGCTGCTCGAGCACCGTCACCCCGAACTCTTCCAACACCGGCAACATCTTGATGGCATGTTTCCGGGTCCACCCGCAGTTGGCATCGACCCGGAGTTCGCGGTCGGTCACCTCGCGAATCGCCTTGAGGATTTCGAGATCGTTGTCGAGCCCAAGCTTGATCTTGAGGACCGGATACTGCTCGGCCTCGATGACCTTCTTCTTGATCATCTCGGCGGTGTCGATCCCGATGGTGAAGGTCGAGATCGGCGCCTTCGCCGCGTCGAGCCCCCAGAGCTTCCACAGCGGGACGCCGAGTCGCTTGCCGACCAGATCGTGGAGCGCGGTCGACAGCGCGGCGCGAGCGGAATTGTTGCCCACCATCATCCGCTCCAACCCCCGCTCGGCGTCCTCGAGCTCGAAGGCGTTCTCGGGCATCGCGGTGGCGTACACTTCGAACGCGGCCAGAACCGTCTCGCAGGTCTCCCCGTAAAACTTCTGCGGAGTGGCCTCGCCCAAGCCCTCCAAGCCATCCTTGTCGATCACCCGAACGAGCACGGTCCGATAGGTATCCTGATTCCCGCGGGCGATCTTGAACGGATACTTGGTCTTCAGATTGAGAATCTCGGCTTGGATCCGGAGGCGATTCGACACGGGGGCTCTCGGTTGGAGGAAGCAGGTTCAGGACGAGAATTGTATACAATCAGCGGGATTTGGCAACCGCGGCCAGTTCACCCCAGCGCCTCGGCCACCGCCACCACCCCGTCGGCCAGCCGATTGGGGACGTACCCCCCTTCCATGGCCATGGCGAGCGGCACGGCCGGAAAGTGTTCGCGGAGCCGGAGGGTCCATTCGGCATAGTGCTCTGGCTCGAGCGTGAACCCGCCGAGCAGATCGCCGCGCATCGAGTCGAAGCCGGCCGAGACCAGGATCAGGCTTGGGGTCCACCCTTTGGTAGCGGTGGTGATCGCCTCCCAGAAGGCCTCGAGGTACGCCTCCGGGGCGAGGCCCGGGCGCATCGGCAGGTTGAAGACGTTACCTACCCCGCGCTCTTCGGCCGAACCGCTGAACGGCCAGTGCGGCCACTGGTGCAGGGAGACGAAACGGATCGCCGAGTCGGATTCGACCAGGGCCTGGGTCCCGTTGCCGTGATGGACGTCCCAGTCGAGGATCAGGATCCGGCCCGCACCGCGCGCCTGGGCCTCGCGGGCCGCCACCACGACGGACGCGAACAGACAGAACCCCATCGGCGTCTCGGCAAGCGCGTGATGCCCGGGAGGACGGACCGCAGCGAACGCCGGGGTTCCCGCCAAGGCACTGGTCATCGCGTCGATGACGCCACCGGTGGCGAGTTGGGCCGCTTGAAAGCTGCGCGCGCTCATGGCGGTATCCGGATCGAGCCGGCCTCCGCCCGCCCTCGCCACCGCTTCGAGTCGGTCGAGATAGGCGGCCGAGTGAACTCGCTCGAGGACGGCCCGGGTCACCGGGACGGCGTTGCGGAGTGAGGCGGGATCGAGTCGGCTCAGCCGGTCTCGGACAGCGAGGAGCCGCGCCGGCGCCTCTGGATGATGGGCCCCAGGCTCGTGCTCGACGCAGATCGGATGGGAATACACCGGACAGAGGCCCACCGGAGCCTCGGGGGCTACTTCGCCGGAACGCGGCGTCGCGACATCACGATCAGCCCCGCGTTGGGCACGATCCCCGCCCCACCGAGCGTGAGTCCCTGCTCGGGCACCTCGGCACCACGGTACTTGACGAGGTACTCCTCCGGCGGACGTCGGACGCGGGCCGCCAGCAGCGCCTGCGACTTGAGCTGGTCAACGGGTGTGCCCAACGGCAGGGTCACCGAAAACTCATCCCAGGTGTCGAGCACCATGATCCGCACGGGGATGGTCATGCCGCCGCCGGCAAGGTGGAGAGAAACCGCTCGACCGCCTGGTCGAACAGCAGGGTCGAGGCCCGAACCCGTTCGGCGCCGTCGGCCGCGACGATCGCGAGGGCGATCTCCTCGCCGCCTTGGCCGCGAAGGGTGAGGAACCGCTCCCCCTCCCTTTCCGGATAGGCCGCGTTGTGGGGCACGCGCTCCGAGAAGAACGCTTTGGCCCGGCGGATCACCTCCGCCGGGGCCAGCGACGTCCGTGTTTCATGAGTCATTGGTGCCTTCAGAGTTTGAGAATCGCGATCCCGGTGGGCTGGGCGGGAATCGGAACGGTACTAGTGATTTTCCGGGTGGCCAGATCGATGACGTCGATCGCCCCCGGATCGGAGCCGATCGACTCCTGAGAGACGTAGGCGTACTTGCCGTCCGGTGAGAACGCCACGCCATGGACGATCTTCTTGGTGGTCTTGAGGCGAACCAACTCGGTCAGGGTCTTGGCATCGACCAAGCTGACGCTCTGTTCCTTCTTATTGGTCACCACCAGCAGCGACCCATCGGGCGACGGCTCGACATTATAGGCGCCGACCCCGACCGGAACCTCCTTGATCAGCGCCAGAGTAGCCGCGTCCCAGATCTGCAGCGAGTTGCCGTAGTTGCAGGCGACGTAGAGCGTCTTGTCGTCGGGCGACACCGACACGAAGGTCCCGGCGCACTCCTTCTTCATCAACCCGTGAGGATCGGCACCGGGCGGGTCGGGCGCGGTGGCCTGGTGTTGGGCGTGGCCCCCGGCCGCGGCCCCGCTCATGTCGTGCCCCTTCCCGATCTTCGCTCGCCGGCTGATCCCGAAGGTATTGATGTCGATCTCGAGGATCTCGTCGCTGTTCATGCAGGACACGTAGGCGAACGTCCCGGCCCGGTTGACCTTGACCCCGTGGGGCATGTCGCAGGCGGGGAGGTCGGTGATCTTGGCCATCGTCGGGACGTGGACGATCGACACCACGTTGGTCCGGGGGCGATCGCCGTGGAAGTCGGAGTTGGCGACGAAGGCGAACTCTCCGTCCGGGGTGACCGCGATGGTGGTCGGGAACAACTCGACGGTGGCCTTGCCGATCAGGGAGTCGGTCGCGGTGTCGAACCGCCAGAGGGTTCCGAACGGCACCCCGTGAGCGATGGTCACGAAATACGACTTCATGTCCGGGGCCATCGCGATGTTGTGGGGACCGTCGATGTCGGCCGGCATGATGCCGACCGGGACGACCCGTTCGACGGTGAGCTGGCCCCCGTTGGGCTTGAGCCAGGTCACGATATCGCCCGACTCGCTCACGATCGCCACCCGGTATCGGGGATCGGCGGACTGCGCCATCACCGGGCCCACCAAAGCCACGACCAGCGCCAACGACCATCGGATCATCGTGCCACTCCTTGCCATCTAGACTTCGAGAACCGCCTCGACCTCGCGCTGGTCGACCGCGGGCGCCTTGAGAACTTCCCACCACCGCGGCTGCCGTACCAGCACCACCACGACTTCGCCCGCGGGCGGCTCCTCCAGGTCCAAGACCGAGAGGAAGGCGGGGAGCGTGAGGTCGGGCGGCAGGTCGATTCGGTAGCGCCGCCCACCCCAGGGGAGCCGGACCACCCCGTCCGCCGGCGCCTCCACTTCCACAAAATAATCGTCTTCGACCCGAAACATGCCGCCCGGGAGCGACTCGCCGGCCCGATAGAATGACGGGTCGAACGGCTCGCCGGCCATCCGGGCGAAGTTCTCTTCCTGGGCGTCGTCGAGATCCTCGAGGGCGCCTTCCCGGGCTCGCCACTCCACGTGGTGACGGATCTCGTGGGTCAAGGTCTCCCACGCTTCCTTGTGCCAGTCGAAATCGTCCTGGTCTCGGGCCATCGCCGCGAACGACCCGTAGTAGAGCACGACCCGGCTCTGAATCGTGTCCGGGTCATCGAGCGGGGCGGGCAGCGGGATACACTCGCCGAGGGTGAAGATCTCACCCCGCTCGGGGTGGGCCAGGGTCCGGGGTGAGACCACGATCTCCGCGATCCCGTCCATGAATTCCTCGGGGATGTCGGCCGCGAGGCCCTGCACCATGCGTTCGAAATCGGCGAGCTGCACGAAGGCCGCGGTGACGCTAGAGCCGCTCGCGCAAATAGCCGTGCACCGCGCCGATCGCGATCCGCTCCTGCTGCATCGAGTCCCGGTGCCGCACGGTCACCTGCTGGTCCTCCGCCGACTGACCGTCGACGGTGATACAAAACGGGGTCCCAACCTCGTCCATCCGGCGATAACGCCGGCCGATCGCGCCACCGTCGTCGTAGCCGCAGGCGAAATGCTTCCGGAGGTCGTTGAACAGGGCCGTCGCCATCTCCGGCATCCGGTCTTTGTTGACCAGCGGAAACACCGCGGCCTTGATCGGGGCCACCTTGGGATGCAGGCCAAGGACCACCCGAGTTTCGCCTTCAACCACCTCTTCCCGATAGGCGTCCACCAGCACGGTGAGGGCGACTCGATCCGCCCCGGCGGACGTCTCCACGATGAACGGCACGAACCGTTCGGCGCTCGCCTGCTCGAAGTACTCGAGCTTCTTGCCGGAGGCCTCCTGGTGGCGCTTCAGGTCGAAATCGGTCCGGTTGTGGACCCCTTCGATCTCCTGCCACCCGAACGGGAATTCGTATTCGATGTCGTACGCCGCTTTGGCGTAGTGAGCCAGCTCGGTCGGTCCGTGCTGATGCCAACGGAGCTTGGCCGGGGCGAGACCGAGTTCGTGATGCCAGGCCATCCGGAGTCCCCGCCACCGGTCGAACCACTCGCCGTCGCTCCCCGGCTTGACGAAGAACTGCATCTCCATCTGCTCGAACTCGCGGGTCCGGAAGATGAAGTTGCCCGGGGTGATCTCGTTCCGAAACGCTTTCCCGATCTGGGCGATCCCGAAGGGGATCTTCTGGCGGGAGCTATTCAGGACGTTGAGGTAATTGACGTAGATCCCTTGGGCCGTCTCCGGCCGGAGGTAGACGACCGAGGCCTGTTCCTCGACCGGCCCCATGAACGTCTTGAACATCAGGTTGAACAGGCGGGGCTCGGTCAGGTCGCAGGTCGAGTGCTCGCCGGGGTGCTTGGACGGCTTTTGGGGACAGGGGGCGTCGGCCATCCTGTCGGCCCGGAACCGGGCCTTGCAGGTTCGGCAGTCCACCAACGGATCGGTGAACCCGGCCACGTGCCCGGACGCCTCCCAGACCTTCGGGTGCATCAGGATCGCGGCGTCCAAACCCTCGATGTCATCGCGGGCGTGGACCATGGCCTGCCACCAGCGGTCCTTGACGTTCTTCTTGAGCTCGACCCCGAGCGGCCCGTAGTCCCAGACCGACCCCAGTCCTCCATAGATTTCGGACGACTGAAAGACGAACCCGCGCCGCTTGGCGAGGGAGACGAGTTTGTCCATCACGGTCTGGGCAGCCATTGGTCTTCGGTTGAGCGGGTCGGGGAATTTGCCCCCCCGTTCCCCGGCAGGCAAGCGTTCCCGACCCGGCCTGCGGCCGCAACCCGTGGCCACTGCAGAATTTGCGGCCCTGCATGTTGCCCCGTCCCCGGCGGGCTGTAGGGGGTCTGGCTTGTCGCGCCGACGCCACACCGCCATGGCAGACAAGGACTTATGACAATGGCCCCAGTGGCTTGTACCTTGCTGATGCACAGTGCGAGGCAGTGGCGGAATACCGATCGGGCGATCCAGGATGGGAGCTCGGTCCGCTGCCAGAAAGGTCGAGATGCAAGGATCGACAGTTCGAAACGAACGCGGATACTCGCTCGGCGAGTTGCTCTGGGTCATCGTGATCGTGAGCATCATCGCCGCGCTGGCCATCCCGCGGCTGGACTGGCTCCGCTACCGGGTCAACGCCGAGGCGCGCAACATCTCGCTCCAGTTGACCTACGCCCAACGGTTGGCGGTGAGCCTCCAGCACGACGTTCGAGTCACCATCGATCACGCCCAGCGCCGGCTTCTCGTCGACGAGGACAAGAACAACGATGGCTCCTTCGGCTCCGGCGAACGGCGTCGGGTCGTTCAGCTGGACGACGGGATCAACTTCGAGAGCAACAGCGTCGCGAACTTACCGGCGCCTTCGCCGGCCAACGAGTTGACGACGATCATTTACCGCCGCGACGGCAGCGCCGATCAGGCTGGCGTGATCTACGTCAACAGCAATCGTGGGGTCAACCTCGGGCAGAACGGTGACGCCCGTGCCCTCGAGGTGACCCGGGCCACCGGTCGGGCCATCATCTACTCCTACTCCTCGGGCACCTGGGTGCGAGGGAACTGACCATGAATCGTCGCGGCTTCACCCTGATCGAAGTCCTGATCGCCGTCGTGCTGCTGAGCCTCGCCGTGATGAGTCTCGGCCAGTTCATGGGCAAGTATCAGCGGGCGACCGCCAACGCCACGATCCTCTCGACGATGACCTCGGTCGCCAAGGAACGGATCGAGCTGGTCCGGGGCGACGTCCGCTACACCACTTTGAGCACCCGCTACGGCACCGGCGCGAGCGCGGACACCACCGGCTTCCCGGGTTACTCGACCATGCGCCGCCTGACGATCGTCTCGCGCGATCAGTCCGGCGTGCCACCCCGCGACCGGACCACGGTGACCGTTCGCGTCATGACGACCAACAACCTCATCAAGGACACGGTCAGCCTCACCGCCGTGATCGCCCGGCCATGACCACTCGCCCCCCGTCGATCCCGCGGGTCCGCTCCCGCGCCGGCTTCTCCCTGGTCGAACTCCTGGTCACCCTGATCGTGATGACGATGATCATGGGGACCACGGTGGTGTTCTTCCAGAGCCAAAACAAGTCGTTCAACAAGGGCAGCGAGAAGATGGACCTGCTCCAGAACGCCCGCTACACCGTGACGCAGGTCGAGCGGATTCTCCGGACCATGGGGTCGGGCGTAACCGGCCAGCAACCGATGCTGGTCTACGGGAACGCCAACGTAGTGGCTTTCAACACCGACTTCACCGAGGCCGACACCACCAACTACCGGTGGGCCGTCAACTTCAATCCGAGCGTCAGTCCGACCGACGCGGTCGCCTGGCAGGTGACCGACGCGACCGCCATTCCACAGTCGTCGCCGTCGTACACCTACCCCGCTCAGAACTACGCCCAGGGCAACGGGGCGCTCAGCCTGGCCGAGACCAAGATGTTCTGGTTCGCGCCCGACTCGACGACCACCCGGACCGACGACTACATCCTCTGGGAGCGAACCAACGGAGGGACGGCGGAGTACATCGCCCGGAACCTCCTGGCCTATCCGGGCCGTCCGTTCCTCGAGTATTTGCTGGCCCGGCGCCTGACGACCGGCGCCGACACGATGATCATCGCCTCCGGGAGCTTGCTTCCCCTCAAGCGGCTCTGGCCGCAAACCGGATGGACCGCCGTCGACACCGCCAACGCGGTGCGGCCCGACAGTGTCCGGGCGGTTCGGATCAACGTTCGGGTCACCAACGGGAAGACCGGCGCCGACGAGCGGACCCGGGACTTCTCCCAGATGATCCAGGTGCCCAACAACGGCCTTCCGTCGCCGAACGTCTGCGGCCGGTCGCCGTTTCCCCCGGGGACCTTCACGGTGTACTCGGACACGCTTCCCGGCAGCGGGATCGTCTATTTCCGGTGGGATCGGTCAGCGGACCACGGCGGGGGCGAGTACGATGTCCGCCAGTACGTGGTCTGGAGTCGCGACGACACCGCCACCGTCTGGACCGACCCGTTGATCATGATCAAGGCCGACACGACCGTGACCTACGACAGCATCTCGGTGGGCGGGTTCACCACTGGATCGCAGTACGACTTCGCCATCGCGGCTCAAGACTGTACCCCGGCCGTGTCGACGCTGCTGACCGTCAACAGCCACGTCGCCCCATGAGGAAAGAGAATCGTGCCATGCGTCCCAATCTCCGGAACGAAAAAGGCGTTGCGCTGGTCCTGGCGCTCTTGATCACGATGGCGGTCGCCGCGATGGCGATCGGCGGCGTGATGGTGGCCGGGAGCGGCACCTTGACCTCGAAGTTCAACGCCAAGGAAGCCGCCCTCCATTCGCTGGCCGATGCCGGCTTGGAGGTCGCTCGCGACTCGATCAACCGGGCCCTGACCCTGCTACCCGACACCGGCTTCATCCAGATCGTCCCGGCCAGCACCATCGTCGACGCCCAGGGCAACACCATCGCCGGACTGACCCGTGAGGTGTACGCCGGCAAGACCGGTGGCCGCACCGGCGGGCCCGCGACAGCCGGTCAGTACGGCAGCAACTTCATGAGCATCGTGGCCCGGATCAACGACGTCCGTGGCACGGTGGCCGCGCGCCGAGGGCTGTTCACTCAGGAGTCGTGGTCGCGGTTCGCGGTGGCGATCAACAACTGGGCCGGCGGCGCCGTCTACGGCTGTGGCGAGTCGATCGCGGGACCGTTCCACTCGAACTCCATTCTTCGCCTTCAGAGCGGCTGCACCACGCCCAAAGTGGACTTCTTCGGGGCGGTGACCATCGTCGGCAGCATCAGCAATCCGGGCTCCGGCAATTTCACCAAGGGGTATACCACCGGTGCTCCGGCCCTCGCCTGGCCAACCGCGGCCCAGCTCGGCACGATGCAGTCCTACGCTCAGGACGCCGACGTCATCAGCGGTGACTACGACATCGCCGGGGGCAACACCGGCACCAATCGCCCCTGCACCCGGCTCGACTTCGCCGTGCTCGACTCCAACGGCGACGGAACGATCCAGTGGGATGAGGGCTACGTCCGGGTTTTCAGGTGCCTCAACGGCGCCGGCATTACCGACAGCTCGCTGCACATGGTCAACGGCCGGCGCTGGCCAAACATCAACACGGTCGGCATGACGGTGAGCATCCCGACGGTTACCACGGACCCGAACCTGCTGTCCCCGAATTGTGGCGGCATTGCTGGCGCCCGGCCGTGGACGACCGCGCGGAACCTGTGGGCCAGCATGACCGCGTTGGGCCGGACGGCCAACCAGAAACGCGACACCATTCGAGTCGCGTTGACGAGCGCTCAGCGCCGCTGCTATCTGGGTGGCGATCCGCGGCTCCGGAACAATCTCGCCACCGACACGCTGCTGGGGGACTCCACCTCCGTCAACGCCAACCTGCCGGTCAACGTCGGTGGCAAGTGGATCCAGCGCCGGCTTGGCGCCCACTCGTCGGTCACCCCCGTCCGGACCAACATCGCCGGCGGCGGCGATGCCGAGTACTGGATCCCGCTCGGCAAGAACCCGAACTTCAAGGGCGTGATCTACGTGACTGGCGACGTCGCCATCAGTGGTCGGCTCCGAGGTCGGGTCTCGGTGGTCGCCACCGGCAACATCAACCTCGCGGACGACTTCCAGTACTGGACGACGCCCGGCACCAACTGCTCGGAGACCGGCGACATCTTCGGGGCGATCAGCGCGTCCAACGTGGTGATTCAGGACAACAACCTGCAGACGCCGTTCCGAGTCAACAACATCTATGTCGGCGGCAATGACGACACGCCGGCCGACGAGAACTACCACCTCTTCATGTTGATGCTCGGCAACTTCATGGGCGATATTCCCGGCATCCCGGTCTACACCGGGCCGGCGAGCCCGGCCATCCCCGGCACCCTTCCCGATCGCTGCGCCAACGCGGCGGCCGGGTGCATTCGGGTCACCGGTGGGATGGGCCTCGGGAACGTCGACTGGTGGACCTACTACGGGGTCGGTAGCGGCAACTCCTCCGGTTGGGCCGAGGCGCACGCATTCGACCCGTGCGGGGTCAGCAATCCGCCGCCGTACTTCCCGACCACCGGGCGGTACGTGAAGAGTCGATACTTCGAACTCGACCCGGTGTGGCTCAACAGCACCGGCATCGCGAGCTACTTCCAGGAATTGCAGAGCCGGTAGCTACACCTCGATGATCTGGTCTCGGCGGGTCCCCACGCTGACATAGCGAATCGGGGTCTCGCCGAGCGCTTCGAGCCGATCCAGGTATGCCCGCGCCGCGGCCGGCAGGTCGGCCAGGGTACGAGCCGCGGCCGTGCTGACCCCCCATCCCGTCATCGTCTCGTAGACGGGCGTCACCCGCTCCAGGACGGCCACGTCCGCGGGAACCTCTCGCAGTTCATCCTTGCCTAACCGATACCCGACCCCCACCGGAATCGTCTCGAACCCGTCGAGCACGTCGAGCTTGGTCACCGCCAGCCCGGTCAGGCCGTTGACCCGGGCCGCATACCGGACCACCGGCGCGTCGAACCACCCGCACCGCCGGGGCCGGCCGGTCACCGCCCCGAACTCATGGCCGATCCGCCGGAGGGTCTCTTCCTGCTCCGGCACCGCCAACGTGGGCAAGGGACCGTTGCCGACCCGGGTGGTGTACGCCTTGACCACCCCGAGGACCCCATCGATCTGGGTTGGCCCGATTCCCGAGCCCACCGCCGCCCCGCCGGCCGTGGTGTTCGACGAGGTGACGAACGGGTAGGTCCCGTGGTCGACGTCGAGCAGCGACCCCTGGGCGCCTTCGAGGAGCACCCGGCGGCCCGCCTTGAGGGCCTGGTGGAGGAAGAGCCCGGTATCCGACGTCATCTGGATCATCCGCGCCGCCACCCCGCGGACCAGGGAGACGTGCTCCTCGAGGCTGGCCCGCTCGGTCATGCCCGCCAGGGCCACCAGCTCGTTGGCGCGGGCGATCCGCTCAGCGAGCAGACTTTCGAGTGCCGGGAGGTCGCCGAGCGTCCCGACCCGGATCCCTCGCCGCCCGTACTTGTCCTCGTAGGCCGGCCCGATGCCCCGTTTGGTTGTCCCGATGTTCTGGCGGCGTTCCTCGGCCAGGTCGAGCAGCTTGTGATAGGGGAGCACCAAATGGGCCCGGTCGGAGACCCGAATCCGGCCGGCGGCCCGGATGCCGCGTTCCTCGAGCCCCTCGAGCTCCGCGAAGAAACTCTCCGGATCGATCACCACGCCGTTGCCGAGCACGCAGGTGGTGGTCGGATGGAGAATGCCGCTCGGAATCAACCGGAGGATGAACTGTTCCGCGCCGATGACGACGGTGTGCCCCGCGTTGGCCCCGCCCTGATAGCGAGCGACCACGTCGGCTCGTTCGGACAGGACGTCGACCAGCTTCCCTTTCCCCTCATCCCCCCACTGCGCGCCGACGACGACGAGACATCCCAAATCCGGTCCGAACATCTCAGCGTCTTCCCTTCTCGGCCGGCAGGACCACGCCCACCGCCTTGGCGGTCTCGGCGCTGATCACCCCGGCTTTGAGCAGGTCGGCGGCGTGCTGCTGGAAGGTCTGCATGCCGAGGCGGCTTCCCTTCGCGGCGATCTCGCGCAACTCGGGCAGCCGGGCAGGGTCCCTGACGACTTCCCGGGTCGCCGGGGTGCCGAGCACGATCTCGACCAACGGCACCCGACCGGCGCCGTCTTTCCGCGGCGCGAGCTGCTGCGAGACGACCGCGGTCAAGGCTTCCGCGAGCCGAATCCGCCCGACGTCGCGTTCCTCGCGGGGCAGCATCGCCAGGGCCTGGCCGATCGTGGTCATCACGTCGGGCGTCGGCATCGCCGCGATCACCAGCCGTCCCGTCTCCGCCGCTCGGAGGGCGGTGTCGAGCGTTTCGGCGTCATGGACGTCCCCGACCACGATCACGTCGGGGTCCTGACGGAGCGCGGCCCGGACTCCGACTCGAACCGACTCGGTGTCGATCCCCACTTCGCGCTGGGTCACCGAGCACTTGATGTCGCGATGAAGAAACTCGATCGGATCCTCCACCGTGACGATGTGGCGGTGGTGGGTCTGATTCATGTGGTGCAGCATGGCGGCGATCGTCGAGCTCTTCCCGCTGCCGCCGGTCCCGGTCACCAGAACCAGACCCTGCCCGAGATCGGCGAGGGTCCGCACCGCGTCGGGGAGGCCGAGTTGCTCGAGGGTCGGGACCGCGAACGGAATGACCCGCATGACGATCATGAACGACGATCGCTGGCGGAGGATGTTGACCCGGAACCGACCTACCCCGGGCAATCCCCACGAGCAGTCGTAGTCGGACAGCGCGTCGAGGCTGGCCCGCGCCGTTTCGCTCGGCAGCAGCTTGAGCGCGACGGCCCGGGTCTGATCCGGGGTGAGCCGCTGCTTGGTCAGGGCGACCAGCTTGCCGTCGATCCGCGCTCGGAACAGATCCCCGGCCTTGATGTGCAGGTCGGAGGCCCCTCGATCGACCGCGGCCTTGATGATCCGCTCGATGGGAACGCCGGTCATCGCTTGCCCGCCAGAGGAAGAAAGCCCATTCGGCCCTCCACTTTCGCCATGGTATCGGTGGCGATGGCTCGGGCCCGTTCGGCGCCGAGTGCGATGGTCCGATCGACGTAACCAGGATCGGCCCTCAGCTCGGCGCCGCGTTGCTGAATCGGAGCCAGCTCGGCGATCACCCCGTCGGCCAGCACCCGCTTGCAGTCGAGGCAGCCCCACCCGGCCGTCCGGCACTTCACGTCGACCTCGGCCACGGTGGCGGGGGACGAAAAGTGTTTGTGCAAGGTGAACAGGTTGCAGAGCTCCGGCGTCCCCGGGTCCTTCCGGGTCTGGCGGGCCGGATCGGTCTTGGCCGGGCGAAGCTTGGCCCAGATCTGGTCGGGTGACTCGAAGATCCCGATCGTGTTGCCAAGGCTCTTCGACATCTTCGCTTCGCCGTCGAGTCCCATGATGCGCCTAGCCGGCGTCAGCAGGGCCTGCGGTTCCGGAAAGACCGGCTCGTCGGGCGAGAACTCGGCGTTCCAGGCCCGGGCGATGTCTCGAGAAAGCTCCAGATGCTGCACCTGATCCTCGCCCACCGGTACCTTGTCGGCGCGGTAGAGGAGGATGTCGGCCGCCTGGAGGACGGGATACATCAGCAGGCCGGCCGGGACCCGTTCCATCCGCTGGGACTTATCTTTGAACTGGGTCATCCGTTCCAGCTCGCCGATCCCGGTCACATTGGTGAAAAACCACATCAGCCGAGTGTGCTCGGGCACGTGCGACTGGGCGAAGAGAATCGACCGGTCGGGCGACAGACCGGCGGCCATCAGACTCACCAGCATCTCGCGGGTCCGCTCCGCCAAGGTGGCCGGATCGTACTTCGCGGTGAGTACATGAAGGTCGACCGCGCAGTACAGGCACTCGTACTTGTCCTGGAGCGCGACCCAGTTCTTTACCGCGCCGAGCCAGTTGCCGATGTGCAGTTCGCCAGTGGGCTGAATGCCCGAGAAGACCCGATCCATGACGCTCGTATCAAGGGGAACGGGCGAGCCGCGATGCGGTCCTCGCCCGTTGGACGAAGCTAGCCAGCTTGGAGTGCCATCGCAAGATGAGATCCGCCTTACACTTAAGCCGCCTAGCTGCGGCGGCCGCCGCCCGAGCCGCCGATTACCTGCGCCGGGTGGACCGGCCTCGCGATCCGGCCGCCTGGGCCGCCAAAGGGCACAACGACTTCGTCACCGAATGTGACACGGCCGCCGAGCGCCTGATCGCCGACAGCCTCCGGGCGGCAGAGCCCGATTCGACCATCGTCGGCGAGGAGCTGAGCCCCGGCGCCCGACGCGAGGGTCTCTGTTGGATCGTCGATCCGATCGACGGCACCACCAATTTCGCCCACGGATTTCCGGTCTATGCCGTGTCGATCGCAGCCGAGGTCGACGGCGAACTCCTGGCCGGGGTGGTGCTCGAGGTGGAAGCCAATCGGATCTACCACGGCTGGCGGGGCGGCGGAGCCTGGCTCGACGAGGCTCGGATCCGGGTCTCGACGATTACCGAGCCAAGCCACGCCCTGATCGGCACCGGCTTCCCGTTCAAGCATCCCGACCACCTGGCCCGCTATCAGCGCCAATTCGCCAGGATTGCCCCGGCCACGGCCGGGATTCGCCGGGCTGGCTCCGCGGCCCTGGACCTGGCCTGGGTCGCCTCGGGGGCGTTTGACGCGTTCTGGGAGCTACGGCTGGCACCCTGGGACATGGCGGCCGGGGCCCTGCTGGTCCGAGAGGCCGGCGGGGTGGTCACCGACCTCGAGGGGAACCCCGTCGGCGCCGCCGACGGACCGGTCCTGGCCGGCAGCCCCGCCATGCACGCCTGGCTGCTGACCCAGATGGTCGACTGACCTGGCAACCTCCTCGAGTCCCGAGTCCCGAGTCCCGAGTCCCGAGTCTTGAGTCTTGAGTCCTGAGTCTTGAGTCTTGAGTCTTGCGCCTTGCGCCCCGCCGCTACGCCGCCGCGAGAGTCAAGATCCGCGGCCCGCCCTTCGTCACCGCGACGGTGTGCTCGAAATGCGCCGCCATCGAGCCATCGGCGGTGACCACGGTCCACTTGTCGCCGAGGAGCTTGGTCTTGTAGTCGCCCATGGTGATCATCGGCTCGATCGCGATCGTCAGACCCTCGAGCAGCCGCTCGCCCCGTTTCGGCTTGCCATGATTGGGCACCTGGGGATCTTCGTGCATTCGAGTCCCCACCCCGTGGCCGACCAACTCCCGGATCACCCCGTACCCCCCAGCCTCCGAGACCTTCTGGACGGCATGGCCGATGTCGCCCGTGAAGTTGCCCAGCACCGCCTGCTCGATGCCCGCGGCGAGCGCTCGTTGGGTGGTTTCGAGAAATCGATCGACCGCCGGTGACACCTCGCCCACGGCGACGGTGATCGCGCTGTCCGCGTGGAAGCCATCGATGCAGACGCCGCAGTCGATGCTGACGATGTTGCCTTCTCGCAAGATTCGCTTCTGGGAGGGAATCCCGTGCACGACCTCTTCGTTGACGGAGATGCAGAGGCTCTTGGGAAACCCGTACAGCCCCTTGAACGACGGCTTCGCGCCCGGATGGGAGCGGATGAACTTCTCCGCCTCGCGGTCGAGGGCCTCGGTCGAGACCCCCGGTGCGACCATCCGCCGGCATACCTCGAGCGTCGCCGCGATGATGGCGCCGGCCCGGGCCATCGTATCGATCTCACGGGGAGACTTGAGGGTAACCATGGGGCCGCGGGGGCTCAGACGCCGATCGTGGCGCGAACCCGTTCGGCGATCTCCTCGACGCCGCCGACGGCGGCAATCCGATGGACCCCGCCTCGGGCCTGGTACCAGTCGAGGACCGGGGCCGTCTGCTCGCGATACGCCTTGAGGCGGCGCTGGACCGCGGTGGGGTCGTCGTCGGCGCGGCCCTCGATCCCGCGGCGCTTCTCGATCCGGCCAAGGATCTCCGCGTCGTCGACGTCGAAGAACAGCACATGATCGATCTTCCGACCCATTCCCGCGAGCAGGACCGCGACCCCCTCGGCCTGGGGAATGGTCCGCACCACGCCATCGAAGAGGACCCCGAGGGCAGACGCCGGCTTGGCGACCTCCTCGCCGACGATCCGCATGATCAGGGCATCGCTGACCAGGGCTCCGGATTCCATCACGGCCTTGGCCTCGAGGCCGAGCGGCGTCCCCTGTTTGACGGCATCACGCAGCAGGTCACCGGTCGCGATCTTGGGGATCCCAAGCCGCTTGCCCAGGATGACGCCCTGGGTGCCTTTCCCGGCCCCGGGAGGGCCCATCAGGAGGATGTCCATCGGTCGCTCTGGCCCCTTTCTGGGCGCAGGGCGCAGGGCGTAAGGCGTAAGAGCTAGGTCTCCGGGCAGCCCGGGGCGCCACGCGCCCGCTCCAGCCCCAGCCCCCTCGCCCCGTATCCTCGCCCTGCGCCCCGCGCTGAGTCCTGCCGTCGTGCGCCTTGCGCCCTGCGCCCTGCGCCCTGCGCCCTGCGCCCTAAATAAACCGCTGCTGCCGTCCTCGGAACTTCACCCGCCCCGTCTTCATGAAGCTGTCGTACTTCCGCAGCTGGCGGTGCTGTTCGATCTGCGCAATGGTGTCGAGCAAGACACCCACGACGATCAGCACCGAGGTCCCGCCGAATGCCGACTGATAGTTGAACTGGCGGGCGACGATCGTCGGGATCAACGCGATCATGGCCAGGAACAGCGATCCGGGCAAGGTGATTCGGCCCAGCACCTGATCGATGTAGTCCGCCGTGGCGGCGCCGGGCTTGACCCCCGGAATGAAGCCGCCCTGCTTCTTGAGGTTCTCCGACAGGTCGACCGAGTTGAACACGATCGAGGTGTAGAAGTAGCTGAACAGCACCACCATCACGGCAAAGACGATGTCGTACGGCCAATCACCGGGGGTGAAGAAGGTCGCGACCTCGCGCAGGCTCTCGCTCTGGGTGAATGTCGCGATGGTGGTCGGCATGATGATGATCGTCTGGGCGAAGATGATCGGCATCACCCCGGCGGTGATCAGCCGGATCGGAATGAAGGTCTTCTGCCCTTCGCGGATCCGGCCCCGTCCCATGACCTTTCGGGGAATCTGGATCGGAATCCGCCGGGCCGCGATCGTCATCGCTACCACCGCCGCAATCGCCGCGCCCGCTAGCACGACGACCAGCAGCGCCACCCCAACCGAGATCGCCCCCACTCGGATCGATTCGAGCATCTGGAAGGCGGACGGCCAGAGCGCCTCGATGATCGATACCGCGATCAGGAGGCTCATCCCGTTGCCGATCCCTCGCTCGGTGATCTGCTCGCCGAGCCACATCATGAAGATGGCACCGACGGTCAGCGTGAAGACCATCACCAGCCGGGAGGTCAGGCCGAGGTTCGGCACCGCGCCCGGGATCGACTCGACGAACAGCACGAAAGTGACCGCCTGGGCCGCCGCGATCGCCACCGCCGCGTACCGGGTCCATTGGGTCAGAGTCTTCTTCCCCTGCTCGTCCTTTTGCATCTTGCTGACCACGGGCCAAATGCCGCCCGCCAGCTGGAAGATGATCGAGGCCGAGATGTACGGCATGATTCCGAGGGCCAGGATGGTGGCTCGGTAGAGACCGCCGCCCAGGGTATCGTACAGCTGGAAGAAGGTACTGGTGCCGCTGTTGCTGTTGATGAACGCCTGGAGGGCGTCGACGTTGACGCCCGGAGCGACGATGTGGGCGCCGATCCGGTACACCAGAATGGCGATCAGCGTGAACTTGAGCTTCCGCCCCAGTTCCTCGTCGATCCCCAGATTCGACAACGATGGCTTCGGACTAGTCACCGTTAGGCCTCGACCGTACCGCCGGCCGCCTCGATCTTGGTTTTGGCTTGCGCCGACACGGCGATCCCCTTGACGGTGAACGCCCGGGCGACCTCCCCGGTCGCCAGCAGCTTGATCGGCGAGCGGACTTTCCGGACCAACCCGGCGGCCGCGAGCGTCTCGGGCGTCAACTCCGCGACCGTGACCTTCTCGAGCTGCCGCAAGTTGACCACCTGGGCGGTCTCCCTGAACGGATTGGTGAAGCCCCGCTTGGGCAGCCGCCGAAACATCGGCATCTGGCCGCCCTCGAAGCCGGGATTGGTCGAGCCGCCGGTCCGCGCCTTGTGACCCTTGTGGCCCTTGCCGGACGTCTTGCCCAACCCGCTTCCGATCCCGCGACCGACCCGCCGCCGGGCGACATTGCTGCCCTTGGCCGGCTTCAGGTTGCCGAGTGTAATCTTGTCAGCCATAGCTCCCGTCCTCGTTATCGGATCGGATCGACCTTGACCATGTGGCGCACCTTGTTCAACATGCCCCGAATCGAGGCGTTGTTGACCAACTCCACCGAGGCCTGGTGTTTGTGCAGACCCAAAGCCGCGAGGGTCCGCCGCATGGTGTCGTCGTGCCCGATCGTCGACCGGATCTGCTTGACCCGGATTCGTTTTGCTTGCCCCTCGGACGGGATCGTCGCGGCGTAGTACGCCGGCCCCTGCCGTCCGACCGCTGGATTCCTGCCCATCGTTATCCCTCCTGCCGGGGCCGGTAGGGCAGCGCGTCGACCTCGATGCCCCGCTCCCTGGCGATCTGCCGCACCGAGACCAACTCCCGGAGCCCGGTGATGGTCGCCCGAACCATGTTGTGGGGGTTGTTCGACCCCAAGCTCTTGGTCAGGATGTCGGTGATCCCGGCGCACTCGAGCACCGCTCGCACCGCGCCACCCGCGATCACCCCGGTACCGGTCGCCGCCGGCTTGAGCAACACCCGACCCGCGCCGTGCCGGCCCACGATCTCGTGCGGAATCGTCGAGCCGGTCCGCGGGATCTCCACCATGCTCCGCTTGGCCGCCTCGACCGCCTTGCGCACGGCCTCGGACACTTCGTTCGCCTTGCCGGTGGCGAAACCGACCTTGCCCTTGCCGTCGCCGACGGCCACCAAGGCGTTGAACGAGAACCGCCGGCCGCCCTTGACCACCTTGGCCACTCGGTTGATGTCGACCACCTTCTCGACGAACTCGCTCGGCGCGTCGCGGTCGCGACGATCCCGGTCGCCCCCACGGCCCCGCCCACCTCGGTCGCCACCACCCCGACCGCCGCGGCCGCCCCGGGCACCGCCGCCGCCGCCACCGCCACCGCGATTACCCCGCTCCTGGGTGGCGGGCGCCTCGGTGGTTTCTACTGTCTGGGTCTCTGGTTCCGCCATTTAGAACTCCAATCCGCCTTCGCGGGCGCCATCGGCGACCGCCTTGACTCGCCCGTGATAGCGATAGCCCGCGCGATCGAACACCGCCTTCGCGATGCCCTGCGCTTTGGCTTTCGAGGCCAGCAATTTTCCGGTCGCCTTCGATCGGGCGACTTTCCCCGTCCCGTCGAGCTCGATGCCCTCGGACCGGTCGGTGACGCCGAGCAGCACGACGCCCTTGGAATCGTCGACCAACTGGGCCGAGATGTGTTTGATCGAACGGAACACGACCAACCGCGGCCGCTCGGGAGTCCCGGCGACTTTCTTCCGGACCCGAAGGTGCCGGCGGTAGCGCATTTCTTCGCGCGTCTTCGGCGCATGAATCGGACGCATCGGTTACTTGGCTCCTGTCTTGCCGGCCTTGCGACGGACCCGCTCGCCCTGGTATCGCACGCCCTTGCCCTTGTAGGGCTCGGGACGGCGGAACGAGCGGATCTCCGCGGCCACCTGACCGACCATCTCTTTGCTCGGGCCCGAGATCCGGAGAATGGTGTTGTTGTCGACCACGAATTTGATGCCGGCCGGGGCCGGATAGTTGACCTGGTGCGAGAAGCCCAAGCTCAAGGTCAATCCCTTGGCGGTGACCTCGGCCTTGTAGCCGACGCCCTGGATCTCGAGCACCTTTTCGTAGCCCTTGGACACGCCCTCGACCATGTTCGCGACCAGGGTGCGCGACAGGCCATGGAGCGCCTTGTTCACTGGCTCGTCGTTCGGTCGCGCCACCGTCACGAGACCATCCGCCTGGGTGACCAGCATCGCGGGATGCAGTTGCCGCGTGAGCTCGCCCTTGGGCCCCTTGACCGAGACGGTACTGCCGGCCAGATGGACGGTGACGTCCTTCGGGACCGGAACGGGTTTCCTACCAATTCGAGACACGATGACCTCCTACCACACGACCGCGAGGAGTTCGCCGCCCAAGTTCGCGGCCCGCGCCTGGGTATCGCTCATCAACCCCTTCGGGGTCGAGACGATCGCCATGCCGAGCCCGTTCTTGATCCGGGGAATCTCGCGCGATTTGACGTAGCGGCGCAGGCCCGGCGAGGACATCCGCTTCATCTCCCGAATCACCGGCTGCTCGTTGTGATAACGGAGCGCCAGCCTCAGAAGCGGCCGTCCTTCGTTCTCCAGGACCTTGTAGTCCGCGATGTAATGATTGTCGTGGAGGATCCGGGCGACTTCCACCTTCAGTCGCGAGGAGGGCAATTCCACCCGCCGCTGCCCGGCCGCACACGCGTTGCGAATCCGGGACAACAGGTCCGCCACAGGGTCTGTCATGCTCATGCTAAGATCCCTTCCCCTTACCAGCTCGCTTTACGCACGCCGGGGATGTGTCCCCGAAGCGCCAGTTCCCGGAAGCACATTCGGCAGAGGCCGAACTTGCGGAGGACCGCCCGCGCCCGGCCACACCGCTGACAGCGACGGACCGTCCGGGCCTTGAACTTCGGCACTCGCTTCGCGCGCTCGATCCAACAGGTCTTTGCCATGCGTGTCGTCCTTGCCCTTCGTTATGCGGCGACCGGTTTCGGGGTCTCGCCCCGGAACGGCCAACCGAATTCCCTGAGCAGCGCGAGCGCGAGGTCGTCGCGGCCCGCGGTGGTCACCAGTGTGATATCCATCCCGTGGATCTTCTCGACCTTGTCGTAGTCGATCTCGGGGAAGATCAGCTGCTCCTTGATCCCGAACGAGTAGTTGCCCCGTCCGTCGAAACTCCGGTTCGGCAAGCCCCGGAAGTCGCGGATCCGCGGCACCGCGAGCGAGATGAACCGGTCGAGGAACTCGTACATCCGAGGACCCCGGAGCGTCACCATCACGCCGACCGGCACCCCCTGGCGCAGCCCGAAGTTCGAAATCGCCTTCTTCGCCTTCGTCACCACCGGCCGCTGCCCGGAGATCATCACCATTTCCTCGACGACCGCCTCGAGCGCCTTGGCGTTCTTGCTCGCCTCGCCCAGCCCGACGTTGAGGATCACCTTGGTCAGCCGAGGAATCTGGTTCGGGTTCTTCAACCCAAACTGCTGCTGGAGCCGCGGCCGCACCGTCTTGGTGTAGTAGTCGAGCAGCCGGGGCGTCCCTTCGTTGACCTTCGGCGCCGGATCGGTGGCCCCCGCGGCCGACTTACCACCGCCCTTGCCCGACTTCGCCGGGGCGCCAGCCTTCTTTGGCGCCTTCGCCGGAGCTTTGGTCGCTTTATCGTCAGCCATTTGTTACCGAGCCCTCGGGATCGACTGTCCGGATTTGATCGCGATCCGCTCGACGGTCCCGTCCTTGTCGGTCCGTCGCCGAATCCGAGTCGGTTCGCCGCTCTTCGGGTCGATCAACATCACGTTGGAGTGATGGATCGGCGCCGGGCGTTCAACGATCCCCGACTGTTGATTCTGGTTGGTGGCCTTCAAATGCCGCTTCACCAGGTTGATGCCGTCGAGGGTGACTCGACCCGTCTTGGGATGGACCCGAAGCACCCGGGCCCGTTTCCCCTTGTACTCCCCGGCGACCACCTGCACGGTGTCGCCCTTGGTGACGCTCATCCGATGGCGAACGACCGGCTTGGCCCCCAGCCGCCGGCGCGCCTTCCGGTACTTCAGAATCCGCATTTAGATGACCTCCGGCGCCAGCGAGACGATCTTCATGTACTTCTTCTCCCGAAGCTCGCGGGCCACCGGCCCGAAGATCCGCGTCGCCCGGGGCTCGCCCTGATCGTTGATCAACACCGCCGCGTTCTCGTCGAACCGGATATAGGAGCCGTCTTTGCGGCGGGTCTCCTTGGCGACTCGGACGATCACCGCCCGGGCCACTTCACCCTTCTTCACCTGCCCGGTCGGGATCGCGTCCTTGATGGTCACGATCACCACGTCGCCAAGGCCGGCGTAGCGTCGCTTCGAGCCACCCAGGACGCGGATCACCAGCGCCTTACGGGCGCCGCTGTTGTCCGCGACTCGCAGAATCGTTTCCTGTTGTACCATATCCGGTGCCTTTTCTGGGCCGTTACTTCGCCCGCTCGACGACCTCGGTGACTCGCCACCGCACCGTCTTCGCCAACGGCCGAGTCTCCATGACCCGCACGGTGTCGCCGGTCTTCGCGTCGACTTCGTTGCGTGCCTTGATCGTCTTGCGTCGAGTGATCTGCTTACCGTAAACCGGATGGGCGAACCGCCGCTCCAACATCACCGTCACGGTCTTCGTCATCTTGTCGCTCTTGACCACCCCGGTCCGTACCTTCCGCCGGTTGCGGTCGTTCGCCGTCTGCTCGGTCATGCCTGACTCCCTAACTCTTTCTGCCGGAGCACGGTCTTGAGCCGCGCGATATCCCGCCGCCGAGTCCGAAACTGAATCTGGTTCTCGATCGCCTCGGTCGCGGAGCGGAACCGGAGCCGGAACTGCTCCTCTTCATACTCGGCCAACTTCAGCTTGAGCTCCTCGACCGACATCTGGGCGAGGTCGCCCCCCTTGAGCGCCTTCATCGGTTAGTGCCCCTCTCGCTTCACGAACCGGGTCTTGACCGGAAGCTTGGCGGCGGCCAACGCGAACGCCTTCTTCGCCAAGTCCTCCGGGATCCCCTCGACCTCGAAGAGGATCCGGGCCGGCTTGACCACCGCGACCCACCCCTCCGGGTTGCCCTTGCCGCTGCCCATGCGGGTCTCGGCCGGCTTCTTGGTGATCGGCTTGTCCGGGAACAGCCGGATCCACATCTTGCCGCCCCGCTTCATCGCCCGCGAGATCGCCACCCGCGACGCCTCGATCTGCCGGTTGGAGATCCACCCCGGTTCGAGCGTCGCGAGGCCGAACTCGCCGAACGCGATGGTATTGCCCCGGAGCGCGATCCCGCGCATCCGGCCCTTGAACTGCTTGCGGAACTTGATCCGCTTCGGCGCCAGCATTGTTAGGCTCCCGTGCTGTACGTCTTGCCGCTCAGATCCTCGACCACCTCACCCCGGAAGATCCACACCTTGATCCCGATCGTCCCGTAGGTCGTCTTCGCGGTGCTGGTGGCGTAGTCGATGTCCGCCCGCAGGGTGTGGAGCGGCACCCGACCCTCGTGGTACTTCTCGGTCCGAGCGATTTCCGCCCCGCCCAGCCGCCCCGAGACCCGGACCCGGATCCCCTGGGCGCCCATCCGCATCGCGCTCTGGACGGCGCGCTTCATCGCCCGCCGGAACGAGATCCGCTGGACGATCTGATGGCCGATGTTGTCGCCGACCAGCTGGGCCGAAATTTCCGGCCGCTTGATCTCTTCGACATTGATCGCCGCCTCTTTGCCGGTCAGCTGCGCCATCTCGTCGCGGAGCTTGTCGACCTCGGTGCCCTTCTTGCCGATCACCACGCCGGGACGCCCGGTGTGAATCGTCACGGTCACCTTGCCCGGCCGCCGCTCGATGTGAATCTCCGCGATCGCCGCGTGGCCCAACCGGGTCATCAAGTACTTCCGGATCAGCTGATCTTCCTTGAGCAGCGCCGGCATCTCCTTGTTCGCGTACCACCGCGAGACCCACGGCTTGACGACGCCGAGGCGAAACCCGATCGGATTGGTCTTCTGACCCATGACTACTCCTTGCTCCGCACGTGGATCTCCACGTGGCTCGTCCGCTTCTTGATCGGCGTGGCGCGACCCTGCGCCGCCGCGTGGATCCGCTTCAGCGGCGATCCGCCGTTGACGATCGCTTTGGCCACCACCAGGAGATCGGCGTCGAACCGCTCGTTCTCCGCCATCGCCTTCTGCTCCGCGTTCGACACCGCGCTCTTGAGCGTCTTGCTGATCTGCTTGGCCGCGTGGCGCTTGTTGAACTTCAGGATCGCCAACGCCTCGTTGACGTCCTTGCCACGGATCAAGTCGATCACCAACCGCATCTTCCGCGGTGACTGGCGCACGTAGCGCTGAATCGCGTGTCCCTGTGACATGGTCACTCCGGCTTCGCCTTCTTGTCGGCCACCAGCTTGCCGCTATGGCCCTTGAAGAGCCGCGTCGGCGAGAACTCGCCGAGCTTGTGGCCCACCATGTTCTCGGTGACGTACACCGGGACGTGCTTGTTCCCGTTGTGCACCGCGAACGTGTGGCCCACGAACTCCGGCAGAATCGTGCTCGACCGGCTCCAGGTCTTCATGACCTGCTTCTGGTTCTTCGAGTTCAAGACCTGCACCTTTTTGAGCAGGGCTTCTTGAACGTAGGGTCCCTTCCGAATGCTCCGTCCCATAGCTATGCCGTCCCGCCGCCAGTGGCCTTGCCGCGCTTCCGTCCGCGGACGATCAATCGGTTGGTCGACTTCTTCGGATGCCGGGTCTTGACACCCTCCGGCTTGCCCCACGGCGACACCGGGGGACGACCACCCGAGCTCTTGCCCTCGCCGCCACCCAACGGGTGGTCGACCGGGTTCTTCGCCACGCCACGCACCTTCGACCGTCGCCCGAGCCAGCGGGTCTTGCCGGCCTTGCCCCGCGACAACAGCTCGTGCTCCGAGTTGCCGATTTCGCCGATCGTGGCCATGCACCGGGCGCTGATCATCCGCATCTCGCCGGATTTGAGCCGAAGGGTGACGTAGGCCCCTTCCCGCGCGACGACCTGGGCGTATTGGCCGGCGCTCCGCGCCACCTCGCCACCCTTACCGATCTTGAGCTCGACGTTATGCACGTTGGTGCCCAACGGGATCTCACCGAGCGGGAGCGCGTTCCCCAGCCGCGCGTCGGTGCCCGGACCCGACAGCACCGTGTCGCCCTGCTTGAGACCCGCCGGATGGAGGATGTAACGCTTCTCCCCGTCGGCGTAGTGCAGCAGCGCGATCCGGGCGGTCCGATTCGGATCGTATTCGATGTGCGCCACCTTAGCCGGGATCCCGTGCTTGTTGCGACGGAAATCGATCCGGCGGTAGTGCTGGCGATGGCCGCCCCCGACCGCGCGCATGGTGACGTGGCCCTTGTTGTTGCGGCCCCCCGTCTTGCGCAACGGCTCGAGCAACGACTTCTCGGGCGTCGACCGGGTGATCTCCGCGAAATCGGAGACCGAACGGAACCGGGTGCCCGCGGTGGTCGGACGGTATTGACGAGTTCCCATTTATCCCTCGAACACGGCGATCGAGTCGCCGTCCTTGAGAGTGACGATCGCCTTCTTCCAGGCCTCGGTCCTGCCCCGCGTCCGCCCCCGAACCACCTCGCGGCGCCGCATCTGCATCGTTCGGACGGCCGTCACGGTCACCCCGAACAGTTTCTGGAGGGCCTCCCGGATGTCCTGCTTGGTGGCGTTGGTCGCCACCTGGAAGGCGTACTCTTTCCGATTCTGATAGGCGGTCGAGCTCTTCTCGGTGACGAGCGGCCGGACCACCACGTTATGAAGAGCGGGCATTACTTAGTCCCCTTCTTCTTGGCCGCGGGCTTCTTGGCCGGTGCCTTCTTGGCGGCCGGCTTCTTGGTTGCCGCCGGCTTCGCGGCCTTGGCGGCCCCCTTGGTCGCTTTCGCGGCGGCCTTCGTCGCCTTGGTCGCCTTCGCGGCGGCCGTCTTGGCCGCTGCTTTCCTGGCGGGCGCCGAAGCGGCTTCCTCCGTGGCGACGACCTCGATGACTTCACCCGTCAAGGCGCCCCGCTCGACCACCACCGTGTCGGACCAGAGCACGTTGTAGGTGGCCGCGTCGGCGAACGGCAGCACTTCCACCGAAGGTATGTTGCGGCCGCTCAAGTAGACGTTCTTCTTCGGACCGTGGGTCAATAACAGGACCTTTTTCCCGGTCAGGCCCATCGACTCCAGCAGTCCGGCGAGCTTCGCCGTCTTGGGACCCTGGAAGTCGAAACCATCGACCACCGCCAACGCCCCTTCGCGAGCTCGGGCGTTGAAGGCGGAGCGGCGGGCCAACTGGCGCACCTTGCGGGGAATGTCCTGGGTGTAGTCGCGCGGATGGGGACCGTGAGCCACGCCACCGCCGGGCCAGTGCGGCGCTCGGGTGGTACCCTGACGGGCCCGGCCGGTGCCCTTCTGCTTCCACGGCTTCTGGTTGCCACCCGCGACCCACCGGCGGGTCTTGGTGGAATGGGTGCCCTGGCGCTGGTTGGCGAGGAACACTTTGACGGCTTGGTGCATCACCGGCTCGTTCACGGTGCCGTCGAAGAACTCCGCGGGCAGCGAGAAATCACCCTGCTTCTTGCCGTTGACGGCGAACAGCGGGGCCTCAATCATGGCGGCTGCCTCCCCCCTGCTTCGCGACGGTCACGATGCCGTTCTTGGCGCCGGGGATCGCTCCCCGGACGAACAGCAGGTTGTTGTCGGCGTCGATCCGAACCACCGTCAAGCCCACTTCGGTGTGACGCCGGTCGCCCATGTGGCCGGGCATCCGCTTGCCCTTGATGACCCGCGACGGGTCCGTGCCGGCGCCCACCGACCCCGGCTTCCGGTGTCGGGTGTTGCCGTGGGAGGCGGGACCGCCGCCCGCGCCATACCGGTGGACGATGCCCTGGAAGCCTCGGCCCTTGGACTGACCCGTCACCTTGACGAGTTCGCCCGCGGCGAAGATCCCCACCGTCACGGTATCGCCCGGCTTCGGCGAGTCGCCCGCCACCGGCAGGGTCCGCACCACGCTCGGCGCGACGTCGAGCCCAGCCGCTTTGGCGTGCCCCAACGCCGCCTTGTGGGCGCGGTTGGCGCGCTTCTGGCCGAAGCCGAGCTGCACGCCGCCGTCGCGGACCTGGAGGACTCGGCACGGGCCGGCCTCGATCACGGTCACCGGCACCGACGATCCGTCATCGACGAACACCCGGGTCATCCCCACTTTGCGTCCAATCAATCCAGCCGTCATCGCTACTCAACCTTGATTTCGACGTCGACGCCCGCTGGCAAATCGAGCTTGGTCAACGCGTCCATCGTCTGGGGACGAGAGTCGTTGATATCGAGGAGCCGCTTGTGCGTGCGGAGCTCGAACTGCTCCCGGCTCTTCTTGTCGATGTGCGGACTGCGCAGCACCGTCCACCGCTCGATCTTGCTCGGCAGCGGAATCGGACCGGACACCTGGGCGCCGGTCTTCTCGACCGTCCGCACGATGTCGGCCGCCGCCTGGTCGAGGACCTGGTGGTCGAAGGCCTTGAGCCGAATTCGAATCTTGCTTGCCATCTATTTCTCCTGGCGACCGCGCTACTTCAGGATCTTGGTGACCACACCCGCGCCCACGGTCCGTCCGCCTTCGCGGATCGCGAACCGCAGCCCCTCGTCCATCGCGATCGGGGTGATCAACTCGATCTTCATCTGGATGTTGTCCCCC
>JBJXGT010000034.1:0-22014 GCA_046160105.1 Gemmatimonadales bacterium
TCACACTCCACCGCTCGGGCACCTCGCCCCCACGCCCCTGCTCGGGTTCCATCGTCATCGCTCCCTCTCCACGGACCCTCAATGTTTACCTCCAAAGGAGTGTCCAGGGAAATGGGATGCTCTATAGTCCCATCTTTCGGACTCTCTCCATGCTGCGTGGTTCATCCCACTCTGCTACTGACGGGATCGGAATCAGGCCTTGGATCGTTGCAGCGGAGGCCGTGAACGCGCGGTAGAGAGCCGCGCGCCGATTAGTCCTTGGGAAGCCGCGCTCGCCGACGCGATAACCCAGCTGCAATAGCACACCAACCTCAACAGGGAAGTCGATTGGCCGGGAGCGGCCTGGTCGACAATCGATGAGCCGCCAAAAGACTCGGTGGCAGAGCAGCCATGCCTCTCCGTCGCGCCGAACGCGCACACCACCGGGCTCGATTGCGGCAATCTTGTAGTTGCCAGCCTTGGTCGCGATTCCCTCGGTAAGCTTGACTGGCTCGTTGACCGCAGTGATGAGGCTAGGATTGGGATAGTCCACGAATCACACCCTAACGAATGAGCCTAGCGCAACGCTAGCCTCTGCCTTGCCGGCAGTGGAACCTCGTCGCGTGATCCTGTTTCGCGGCGTCCCCCAATGTTCTATCAACCCGTTGCGCTGTCAATACTTGCGATCCGCCTGGAACCCGGCCGCCAATTCGGGATGGACCCCCGAGTTGGCTTGCGACACCGTCACGAAGAACCGGGCGTGGAGGTCCAGGATCGTCTGGGCGAGCGCTCTCGGAGGGACCGGCTGCAACGCGCCGTGGCCACCTCTCCCTCCTCACCCTCTGCCTGAAGCACGAACGCCCCCGCCGTTCCGTCGATCCCCCGCCCGCCGGCGCGGTGACCCACCCGGCCGAGCCGGTCACCTTCCAACCGCTCTCCGGCTGGGTCCTCCCGGATACTGTCACCGATCCCGGCCGCCTGGCTCCCGGCCTTCGCCGCCCAGTCACGGGTTTCCAGTTTCCCGTCCGGCGGCTTGGCGGTCCCGGTCACCCGGCTGGGCGGCCTGGTCAGGTTCCTCCGAGCCCCCGTCACCCAGACGCCACCCCTCGGCCGCCTCTTTCGTCGCCGCGTCACCCTTCTTCCGGGAGCGGCCCCGGCGGCGGGCCGCCCGATCCAGCAGTGCGGCCCGTCGGCCGGGGCCACTTCGGCCCCGTCACCATGCAACGACGCCGCGGCCGTTTCGATCGCGCCGCCGGATCGGGTGTCCTCACTTGAGGACACCGGTGTCCACTTTCGAGGACACTGTGGACACTCCGCGGAACGTCCGCCGCACCGCTGGGTCGGCTCGTTCGCCGCTCCGTCGCGATCGCGGGAGCCGTTGCCAGCGCGGCGGTTATCTCGTCGTCGCGACCATAACATCCTGGTGATGCTGCGCCAACGAATGTCCTGGCACGTTTCTCTCATCGCCCCTCATCTGGCGACGAGCGCCGGGACACTCGTCGACCTCATCCAATCGGTGATCCGGCGCGGCATCCCGGAGCCGCGCCGCGAGGCGAGAGGAGCGTTGTATGAAAGCGCGGGTTGGCAGGAAGGTGGGGATGTCGAAACGGGTCGCGGTCTTCGTCCGCGCCAATCCCCCATCGGACCAGGGTCACCAGGCGGCGGTCACGCGGTTCGAGGCCCGCGTCACCCTCGCCGAAGTGCTCCTGCAACGGCAGTCGGACGGTCGGCTCAGCGCCAAGGCGACGCGGAACAAGCGCCGAACGGTGCGAGCCGAGATCGATCAGTACTATCTCCGGCATCTGGTGACCGTCGGAGCGGCCGCGGCCCAGGACGACCCCGGTCGATTCGGTGTGTTCCAACGGCCCGGGCTGCGGGTTCGCGATCTGGCCTTCAGCAACCGGGTCCGGTCGATGCTCGAGGTCGCCAAAGCCGGGGAGGACGTCCTCAAGCCCTTGGGCCTGGGCGATGGGCTCCTCGACGATCTCGCCCAGGAGCTCGACGAGTTCGATCGGCTGATCACGAACACCAGCGAGCACCGCGCCGCCCACGTCGCGGCGACCAAGGACTTGAACCGGGTGGTGGCGGAGTTGACCGAGACCGTCGCCGTCCTGGACGGGATGTATCGCTACCGGTTCCGCGCCGAGCCCGAGCTGTTGGCGCAGTGGGCCAACGTCAGGGACGCGGCCACGGTCCACCGCACTCGGTCCAAGGCCCCGGAGCCCCCGATTTCGCCGGTCCAGGGCGAGATCGATCGGGCCGCCTGAGTCGCGGCCGATGAGTCCCGATCAGGAGGCCGCCGGGTTGTCCTCGACCAGCACCGGCGGCCTCTCCTCGGACTCCACGCAACCGACTCGGCCGGCCGCAATCCCCTCGCTAGGTAGCCGATGGACCTCACGCCCGGTTCAGGGGCCCACCTCGAATCCGCACAACGGTGGCTGGACTGCGCGACACGGACGCTCATGGAAGTCGCCTTAGCACCCGAAGGGTTGGCTCGACCGCCGAGTCCGGCGACGCCACCAGAAACAGCCGAGCGCCCGGGAACCCGAGCGGGGCGCCGATGCCCAGCAAGGTTCCCTCGTACCGCCCCGCGAAGTCAAAGACATCAGTGCGAGTCGGTTCGTCCGGGAAGGTATTGCGCTCCGCCCAGAGCGACCCACCTGGTCCGATCGCAAGCCGTCGGATCGGCTGCAGAGCCGGCGACACGCCCCGCGCGGCCACGAGTTCTGCGGCCGGAACCGTGCACCGGGGACTGCCAATCACTTTGCCCTGGGGATAGAACCTGCGAACGGCGGCCGCGGACCCACGGACCGCCGGGACCGCGCGGCGAACGCTGCGGTTGAGACGACCGTGGCGAAAAACGTCGACACGGTAGTCCACCGTGTGACTGATCGCCGCGGTGCTGCCCCGGGCCGTCCAGTGCAACTCCGGCGCGAGCAAGGGGGAGAGACCCTCGATGACCTCTCCGCAAAACGTCAGCGGGCCGAGGTGGGGAACCGCATGGGTCGCCAACGTCGCGGTGTCAGTCGCCGTCCGGTAGCGAATCGCCTCGGCGGTCCCCTCCCGGCGGTCATCCACCACATGCAGGATGACCGTGTCGGCCGATGCCCTGGCCCCGCCGAAGAACGCATAACCGACTAGGCCGAGCAGTGGGAGCGGGGCCCCCGCGGTGCTGACGCGGACCAGCCCTGCCTTGGAGAAATCCATGATACTGGCCACGCCACCGGGCCCCGCACTCACGGAGACACCGGCGGCGACTTCGCCGGGCCCAGCTCCGCCGCGGGTGAGGACCCGGAGGAGGCGGCCGGTGGTGTCGAAGAGCTGAAGGCGCTGCCCGAACCAGGCGTTCAGGACGTAGATGTTCCCGAGGCTGTCGGCGTCCACGGTGTACTCGGTGAGCTGGGCCAACTCAGCGCTCGATTGCCTGCCACTAATCGTGGCCACGGTATCCCAACGCCAAGGCAGTAGTCGCTCGGGGCCCCTGTTCTCGACGATGGCGATGCCGGCGCTATCGCGTTCGACCGTCGACGGCGGAGGGGTGGTGCAAGGGGCCAGCGCCATCGCTGCCAGACAGCTGACGACTCTTCGGAGGAGGGCCGCGGTTGCCTCACGCCGGGGAAAGAACCCATCGTGCGAGCCCGTCATCGGGTGCGTTGGGCCGACGGCCTACGGCTGCTCGGTTCCAAGCGGCCTCCTTCGCCGGACGAACGCGACAGCAAAGAGCGCCAGGATGCCCACCAAGGAGGCGCCAGACACTGCTTGACCGCGGCGATACGCCTCGGATTCGAAGTCGAACGCTACTTGCCGCCCCCCCGCGGGTAACACGACGCTGAGGAGTGCGTTGTTCGCCCGGATGATCGGAACAGCCTTGCCATCCACGCTGGCGTGCCAGTCGGGATACCAGTTCTCGGCGACGATCAAGTACTCGTTCCCGCTGGGGCTGCCATCGAGGTCCACGGTAAGACGACCAGGGCGCCAACTCGTAACCGCCGCGCTGAGCGGTGAGCGGGGCGGCACGGCGGTCAGCGGTTCCGGGGTAACGGCACTGGTATCAGGGACGATCACCAGCCGATCGAGTGGGAACTGTGGGTTGGTAACGGTGGCGACAACCTCCGCGTCGCTCCCCGCCTTCGTCGCGCCCCGCACAACCCAGCTGTACGGTGGCGTGGAGTCTGCCTCGAGGAGGTAGGCCGTCCCAAACCGGGTCTGGGTCGGACCGAGAACCTCGTGGAATCCCGGGAGTGTGCGCCGCTCGGGACTCACGATGTATCTGACGGCGTACAGCGCGAGCGTCTGGGCGCCGAGATTGGACCATTGCTCCTGCCCACCCAGAAGGTCATCGAAGTAACGGAGTTCGTTCCCGTGGTGGCCGAGCAGGGTTGGGACACCGGAGGCCATCAGCCACGAATACGGGTAGACACCGAGGTCGAGCACGCGGTAGGGGAGCGTCGTTGCACGGATGCGGTCGACGATTGGGTCCGCCGCATAGAGCGTCGCGGCCGGGGGAGAGAACACGAAATAGCGGCGCCCAACGGTCCAGAGGTCCGCCCAAACGATCCCGATCACCGCCGCGACGGCAACCAGACCGCGGGCGCGCTTCGTGGCGACGGCCGCGGCCACGGCTCCGGCGAGGCCGGCCACGACGAGGAGGCGCCAGCCATCGGCCTCGAGTCGGTCACCGTTCGCGATCGCCAACTCCAGCCCGCCAGGCACCGGACGGTGCCGTGCGATGTCCTCGGCCACGATCTGGAGGAGCCCGGTGGCGGCAAGGAGGCCGACGACGGCTATCGGGCCGACGATCCACCCAATCAGTGACCGCGGTACTTCGCTGCGGAACAGCCGCTCGGCACCGCGGCCAGCGAACGCGGCGAGGGCCAGCGCCACGAGAACGAAGGCCTGCCCTGGCGCCCGCAACTTGCTGCTGAGCGGCATCACGGCGTACCACAGCTGGTAGAATGGGGTGTACCCGCCGAATGAGACGAGCAGGAACAGGACGGCAATGGTCAGGAAGGCGGCCTTGCCAGCCTGTTGGCCACGGCCGCCAACACCAAGTCCGGCGAGGAGGATGACGGCGGGCCCGATGTACTCCGAGTGAAACCGGACCGGATTGAGCCCGAAGTAACCCGGCGAGACGTCGCCCACGGCCAAAGGGAGCACCAGGCCAAACAGCTCGGCGGGTGGGAGCGAGTAGGACACCGCATGGGCCCATCCGGTGTAGGAGCCACCCGCGGCCCTCGGGCTATGAACGACGTACTCGGCCATCGGCAGCGCGTAGATGGCATAGAGACCGATCCCGAGGGCCACGGCTGCGACGCCGCCCGCGGCCACTCGGTAGCGATCCCTGCCGCGCGGGCCGTCCTGGCCAAAGAGCCAAAACAGGCCCCAGATCCCCGCCGCGACCAGCAGGTAGAGCGCCGTCTGAGGATGTCCCTGTAACGAAAGGCCCGTCAGCAGGGCGATCGTCCCGTACCCGACGAGTCGTCGATCGCGAACGGCCAGGACGATGCCGGTGAGGAGGGCCGGAGCCAATGCCGACACGAAAAGCTTGCCGTCATGCCCGGCATGCACCATCGAAACAACGATCCCGGTGAGTTGGTAGCTGAGCCCGCCAACGACAGCCCCACCCCAGCTCGTTCCCAGGACGCGTAGCAGCCCATACAGGGCCCACCCCGCGATGACGATGTGGACGACGAACCCCAGGTTCATCGCCAGGTCGGTCGGCAGCATCCAGCGAAGGACGGTCGTTGGGTAGAAGAGGTCGCCGTGCGCCGCGCCAATGTACGGCAGCCCGCCGAAGATGTACGGATTCCATTGGGGGATTGCCCGATACTGGGTGGCGAACTCCGCGGCGAAGAGGCGGTAACTATAGCCGGACTTGAACTGGTCGGAGACCGGTCCCACCAGGAACTCGCCGAGCAGCATCGGCCAGCAAAGCGTCAGCGCCGCGGCAACGAAGATCAACAGCGCAATCGCCCAAGAACGGCTGGGATCCTGATCGGGTGCTGGCTGTTGGGCTGGTCTCGTCACCGCGTCTTCACCTCGAGGAATGGCGGGCGGCTCGGCCGCGGATCGATGGCCTCGCTAGAGCGTTCGGTGCATGATGTGCAGGTCGACAAAACCGCGCGTCGCATGGCGATACCCGGCCGGGACTGTGCCAAGGATAGTAAACCCCAGGCGCTGCCACAGAGCGATCGCTCGCACATTCGTGCTGACCACCGCATTGAACTGCATTGCCAGGAACCCCGCCGCCCGGGCACTGGCCAACGAATGCTCGGCGAGTTGGGTGCCAACGCCACGGCTCGCATAGTCGGCCCGCACCATGAATCCGGCGTTGGCCACCTGCGAACCGAGGCCAGGTTGATTGGCTCGCATGCAGTACGTCCCGACGATCCCGCCCTCGGCCTCGGCTACATACGTCATCAGGCCCGGGCCCATCCAGTACGCCTTCGCCACACCTTCCGAGACATCGGGCGCCAGCGTGTACGTGTCGCCGAGTCGGACCACCGCGGCGATGATCGGCCACAACGCTGGCCAATCTCCTGAGGTGGCCTCTCGTATTCTCACAGGAAGCGGACTAGCGGATCCGTTCATCGAGCGGCCCTCGGTGCTCAACGCGATGGGACAAGGAGTGCGCGAAACCGCCACAGATCGACCTGCATCAGCGGAGCAACAAAGGGTATGCAGCAGGCGGCATCGCCGCCCCCGCCGCCAGAACTATCGGTGAATGCTACTACGGCGGGATGCATCACAGCAATTCATCGTCGGCATGGGCCGCCGTGATGTGGATCAGCCGCAGTCGGGCCGGCCGCTGACGTCCGAACGATCACGGTCGAGAATCCCCGGCGGTTGCTGACCCTCGTCGAGCCCCGGCCATGAACCGGGGCGAGTCGTGGCTGGCCGGTCCGCAGCTAAGCGGGGCAAGGGCGCTGGGCCGTGGGGTCCTCGGTCGCACGGTTTGCCTGATTGGGCAGCGACGGCTACTGTCATGGTGGATTCCCCCGCGGGGATTCGGCGGGCGGTACAACGATCGCCCTTTGGCGATTTCCCTGGGGCAAGCCTAATACCCGTTAGGCTTCAAATCGCCGGCATCTTCCTCGCAACGACCCTCCACGGGGTGGCCGTGGCGAGTTCTCCTCCAGGGTTGGCTCGGCCTTGCCTCCCGCCCCAATCTTGCCGACCTTATTGGGCATGCCCCCGCAACCCGCCTTCGACTATCGTCAGCTGTCCATCGCTGAACGCTTGCAACTCGTTGAGGATATTTGGGATAGCATCGCTACCGATGCTGACAGCGAGAGCTTCCCGGTGAGCGCGGCGGACCAGGCGCTGATTGACGAGCGCCTGGCCGACCTCGAGGCCCATCCGGGAGCCGGAGCGCCTTGGCCAGAGGTCCGCGCCCGGATTGTCGGTCGGCCCAAGTAGGTGCCGGCGTTCATCGTTCGGCCGCTGGCCGAAGCGGACGTCCAGGCCGCGTTTGATTGGTACGAAGAGCAGGCGGAAGGGTTGGGCCACGAGTTCCTCCGAGCCCTGGACGCCAGCTACGCATCGATCGCGCGCTGGCCGGAGTCCTACCCAGTTGTTTACCGGGGCGTGCGCCGGGCCCTGCTCCGTCGGTTCCCCTATCTGGTGTACTACCGGTCGATACCCCAAGCGATTGAGGTCCTGGCCTGTGTCCATGGCAAACAGCATCCACGCAAGTGGCGGCGTAGGACGTGATGCCTAACGATGGATGAAGCAGACAGCCGCGCGCGGCGGCTGCGGCCTGCCCAATCGCCGTTAGACCGCCGATGCCATGTTGGTGACCCGCGCGCACAACCCGACGACACTGGGATGGCTCCTATGACTCGATTCACTTTCCCCCGTTGGGCCGTGCTGGCAGCCCTCCTCGCGGGCGCGTGCGGTGGTCCAACCCCCGCGTCCACCCGGGCCGAGCGGTTGCCCTTCGACCTGGACGCAACGCGTCGCCTCATCGCGCAGCAGAACGAGCGTTTCACCAAAGCCCATGTCACGGGCGACATCGCCACGATCGACTCGATGTTCACCCCGGACGCCAAGTCCTTCCCGCCCGGCGCAGCCGCCGTGACCGGCATTCCGGCGCTGCACGCTTTTACCGTGGAGTACCTCAAGGCCGGTGTCACCGAGTTTCGCGAGGAGACGACCGACTTCTACGGAAACGCTGAGTATGTGATTGATGCGGGTACCTACGTCGTGACTTACGGCCCCGAACCCGTGACTGAGCGCGGCAAGTACCTGAACGTATGGACCCAGGTCAACGGAAGCTGGAAGATCAAGGCAAACATGTGGAACACAGACGCGCCTGCTCCGACCCCGAAATGAGTGGCCGCCGGGCGGCCCAAGGATGAGTCTCGTCACCAGGCGCCTGCTGCGTCATGGGGGGCTGTTCCTCGCGCTCGCGGGCGGCGTCGGCGCTTGCGCCGTTCAAGGTCAGGGGCGTCCCCCGGCGCCGGCGCCGACCGGATCGCTGGAAGAAACCCTCGCCACTCCCAACGACAACCGGAAGCCTGCCGGCACGCTGCGCGACGGCGTGCTCGAACTCGTGCTGGTCGCGCGGCCCGCCCGCTGGGAGGGTGAGAAGAGCGACCTTGCCGCCGGCGCCGCAACCCCCACCATCGTGGAGGTCCTGGGCTTCGCCGAGGAGGGAGCGTCGGTGACGATCCCGGGTCCGTTGATCCGCGTTCCCCAGGGCACCGAAGTCCGGGTGCGGGTACGCAATGCCATTCCCGAAGGGTACCCGATCGGCCTTCCCAGGCCCGCGCTGCAGGAGCCCGGCATGCGCTCGGTCGCCGACGACGTCCTCGTCGTGCGGGGCCTGCGCGCAGGCACGGTATCCGATGACCTGCTGCGGGTGCCTCGCGGCGAGGTCGCCGAGGTTCGTTACCGCGCCGACGTTCCCGGCACCTATCTCTACTGGGCGACGCCCTCGTCTCGCCCCATGACCGCGTGGACCGGGCGTGATGCCCAGCTCGCCGGCGCCATCGTCGTCGACCCGCCAGGTGTGGCGCCCGATCCGGAGGAACGGATCTTCGTCATCACGATGCTCGATCAACTGGCGGACTCCGGGGCACGCTCCCCTCAGGGCGACTACTTCCGCCGTGCCATCAACGGGCGTTCGTGGCCAGACACGGAGCGCTTCAGGAACGCCGTTGGCGACACCGTCCGCTGGCGCTGGATCAACGCCAGCTTCGAGTTTCACCCCATGCACCTGCATGGCTTCCACTACCGGCTCGTCGCCCGGGGCGACGGCAGGTCGGAGGGCATCTACCCCGACGACCGCCGGCCGCTCGTCGTCACCGAGCACATGACGCCGGGCAGCACCTTCCGGATGGAATGGGAACCCACCCGTCCCGGAAACTGGATCTTCCACTGCCATCACCTGGATCACATTACTCCCACGGTGGAGCGCGGGGACGCCGCGCGGGCGCACGACCACGTGGACCTCCAGCAGCATGCGCTCGATGCCATGGGCGGCCTGGTGCTTGGCATCACCGTCATGGACGATGGGGCTTCACGAGCCATCACGAGGCCCCACCAGCACCTCCGCCTGGTGGCTCTCGAGCGGGTGACAGCGGACCGCACCACCGTGCGGGGCTTCGCCTTGGCAAAAGGCGTGGCGGACTCCGTAACCACCCCCATGGTGCCCGGTCCCCCGCTCATCCTCACTCGCGGCGAGACCACCGAGATCACCGTGGTCAACCAGCTCAGCGAGCCCACGACCATCCATTGGCATGGCCTGGAACTCGAGAGCGTGTATGACGGCGTCGCCGGTTGGAGCCGCACCGGGTCCCGAATCGCCCCACTGGTCGCGCCCGGCGACTCGTTTGCCGTGCGGATCACCCCGCCTCGTGCCGGCACCTTCATCTATCACACTCACATGGATGAGACCGATCAACTCGCCCAGGGCATGGTCGGTCCGTTCCTGGTGCTTGCGCCCGATGCGAAGTACGACGCCGAGCGGGACCGCATCGTGCTGATCGCCGGGCAGACGGATGGCGACTACCCCGTGACGATCAACGGCCAGCGGCGGCCGGCGCCGCTGACGTTGCGCGTCGGCGTGGAGTACCGGCTGCGCTTGATCAACATCACCCGCGGCGGGACGGTCGATATCGCCTTGACCCGGAACGGCTCGCCGGTCCGCTGGCGGGCCGTGGCCAAGGACGGAGCCGATCTCCCCGATGCCCTGCGCCTCGAGGGCGGCGCGGAGATCCGGACCAATGCCGGCGAAACCTTCGACTTCCTGTGGACGCCCACCGAGTCTGGAGAGACCGTACTCAGCGTGCGCTACGAGCGCTTTTTCGATAGGGACGCGGTCGTGCTGCACCAGAAGCTGTCCGTGCGGTAACGCCCGCTGGTAGCGCAACAGGGACAGGCGGCGGCAGAAGCGGGCGTTAGAACGGTACTCGGAGCTACGGCCTCCGCTTGTCCGCCAGCCACCCGATGGCGAGCTCCGGGATCCACTCGTGACCGCCCTCGAAGATGGTCAGCCGGGATGGGCCAGCCCATCGGCGGAGATGGATCCGCCGCTTGAAGGTGGAGTCGGTGGCGGTGTCCTCCACCGACGGTCGCGCGAGACCCGGGCCGTCCCCCTCGAGTTGGGCGATCTCGTCCTCGCCGACCGGCCCGACGCCGTGAGCCGCCGCGAGCACGTTGAACGCCCGGATCGATTGGGAGAACGCCACCTCGCCGTCCCGGCGGCCGGCCGCGATCTCGATCGGGATCGCGGCCGCCAATCCGAGCCGAGTGTTAGGCGACCGAAGCCGGTACTCGGCGTCGACGGCCGCGGATGAGCCCGGCGGTCCGCCGAGGCATTGCCGAGTCATCTTGCCGTCGCCATCGGTCGCGTGGTCCTGGTGGTAGCGGGCGAGATCGCCGATCCCGACCCAAGCGCTGGCCGCCGCCCAGAGCTCGGGCGCCCGGCCCGCCATCAGCAGCGTCATGTGCCCCCCACCCGACAGCCCCAAGACGTAGATCCGGGTGCTGTCCACCCGATAATGGGCCCGAACCCAGGCGACGGCGTCGAGCACGTCCTGCTGGGCCAGCGCGGAACCGCATGCCTCCGGATGATCGTTGCGACCGCGAAAGTTCGGTTCCAGGAGCAGCCAGCCTCGGCGAGCGGACTCCCGCTCGACGGTCTCGTGCCGCTGGTCGAGATCGAAGCTCCAGGTGTGAAGCAGCACCGCCAGGGGGACCGGCTGCGTCGAATCGAGCGCCGGCGGCAGGAAGAGGTTCGACGGCTGGCGGGACTGGTCGAGCGAGCTGGTGACCTCGATACGAATCCGGTTGGCTGGGTTGCCGGTGCACGCGAGCCCGGTCAATACCAGACTCAGCGCACCAAGGGAACCGACCCGATGCGACGAGCTCATCTGCTTACCCCCGGGCAGCTTCGGTCTAGCCGAACTGGCAACCATCCTGATTGTCTGCGCTGTTGCGCGGAATAGCAAGTCCGATCGCGGGGTGGTCGCGGCGCTTCGCCAGGCCGATTGACCTGGTTTTTTCGCCGAAAGGTCGACCCGCTCGCCGACCGAAGCCCTTGGAGGTACTTTCTCTAAAGCAGCCGCGGGTGCCTGCCAGGCTGCGTTACCAGTTCGGTTGTCGACCTTTCAGATCCGCTCGAACCGTCCAAGGGCGACGGCGGCCGGTCGCCCGTGGCTCTGGTGCCCTCGCACGTCGGAGCGCTCGTGATGCCGGAACTCCTCGTTGGCGCCGTCAGCAGCCTGGTCGCGAGCGTGGTCTGGGTAGCCAGCATCTGGGGCTACAAGCGAATCATGGATCGCCGGCCCTTCGCGCGTCTATTCAACTTCCACCGGCGTCGGCCTATCCTCTTCGTCTTTCCCTGCCGCTCGGACGAACCCGGGGCGGAAGGACTGATCCAGAATGCCCGGATCTCGTTCGAGGACATGCTCGCCTCCAACTACATCCAGCGCTGCATCGAGCTGGCCGGTTTCTCCCCCGAGGTGGTGGAGATGCGCGAGGACCGGTACCTGACCCCGGGCAGCCGGGACTTTCAGGCAAACCTGGTCGTACTGTGCAGTCCCAAGAGCAACACCGTGACGGCACCGCTGCTGGACGAGATCAATCGAACGTACGACATCGACTGGGGGTTCAAGCGTCTCCCCTCCGGGCGATTTGCCATCGTAACCGGCGCCGGTGTCTGCGAGTCGAAAACGTACGACCAGGCCGCCGCCATCAAGGCGGCAGGTCAGCCCATCGAACAAGGCCAGCTGGACGACGTTGCCATGATCATCAAGTGTCCCAATCCGTTCGACCGCGGCTCGACCGTCCTGATCGTCGCGGGTGTACGCGGCATTGGAACCTGGGGGGCGGCGTACTACCTCCGCGACCACGCGACCAAGCTGTCCGAACGGACGGGCGGAGAGCCGTTTTGCCTCCTGTTGAGGATCCGATACGCCGCGCTGCAGATCACCCACTTTGAGGAGGTCACCCCACCGATGCTGCTGAATGCCCGGCGGCGCCTCACGCCAGCGCGGCCGGCCGCCTTGACGGGCTGAGTGCCCCGGACCGCAATAACGTTCTAAACACCCCGCTGGTCAGGTGATTTTCGTAGGGTAAGTTACCATCCGCCCGGTTTCGATGTCCTCCCCGACAGGCGCACCATGAACCGCTTTCATTCGACCCTCGCCGCGCTCATCATCATGATGGCGGCCCCGCTCCAGGCGCAGCAGCCGATCACCCTGAACGATCTGAAGCGGATCGTCGGCGTGGGCGGCGTGGTGCTGTCCCCCGACGGTGCCACGGCCGTGATCTCCGTTTCGCGGCCCTCGTTCGAACGGAACCGGAACGAGTCCGACCTCTACGCCGTCGACGTCGCGACCGGAACCCAGCGGCAGCTCACCTATGACCGGCGAGGGGTCGGTGGGGCTCGCTTCTCTCCGGACGGGAAGTGGCTCGGCTTCCTGGCGCCCGACACCGGCGGCCGGGCCCAGGTCTGGATCATCCCGATGGCGGCAGGCGCCGGCGAAGCGCGTCGGGTCACCTCCCATCCGACCGCCGTCGAGCATTTCAGCTGGCGCCCCGACGGCGGCGCGATCGCCTACGGGGCGGGGGACGAGCCGCCCAAGCGCGAGGGCGAGGACCGCTTCCTGACGACCTTCACCGTCGGTGCCCAGGACCTCTTCCTCCGCGAGAATCTCCAGCCGCAGCACGTCTGGATCGTCGAGCTCGGCGGCGGCGCGGCCCGGCGGCTCACCAGCGGCGCCTGGACCCTCGAGTTCGTCCTCCCGCCCGGCAGTCCGCCGTCGGGCCTGAGCTGGTCGCCCGACGGGAAGACGATCGCCTTTGCCCGGGTCGTGGCGCCGGAGAGCGGGAAGCTCGACTCGGTCACCATCCACCTCCTCGACGTCGCCTCCGGCGCCATCAAGCCCCTCACCACGGCGCGCGCGTTCGAGAACAACCCGGTGTTCTCGCCGGACGGCCGCTGGGTCGCGTACTGGTATCCCCGGGAGGGGCGCGGCGACCTCTCCTGGGAGAACGAGGTCTGGGTGGCCCCGGCGGCGGGCGGAGCGCCGAGGCCGCTGACCCGGGCGCTCGACCGGAATCTCTTCGGCGCGCAGTGGATGCCGGACGGGAAGGGCCTCCTGGTCGCGGGGAACGAGAAGACCTCGGTCGGGGTCTGGATCCAGCCGCTCGAGGGCAAGGCCCAGCGGCTCAATCTCGGTGAGCTCGTCGTCAACGGGGCGTTCGGATACGACATCGCGGTGGCGGACCAGTCGCCGGTGATCGCGTTCACGGCCACCCTGCCGAATCGACCGTCCGAGCTCTACGTCCTGGACACGCCTAACGCCACACCGCGGCGGCTGACCTCGTTCAACGAGTGGATCACCCGTGTCGGCCTCGGCAGAATGGAGCGGGTGACCTGGAAGTCGGACGCCTTCGAGAGCGACGGGGTGCTCGTCTACCCGCCCAGCTTCGATCCCGCCAGGAAGTATCCGCTGGTGCTCCTGATCCACGGCGGGCCCACGGCGTCATCCAAGGTCTCCTGGAGCACCCAGGCGCAGCTGATGGCCGCCGAGGGATGGCTGGTGTTCCAGCCGAACTACCGCGGCAGCGACAACCTCGGCCACGACTATCAGATCGCGATCATCGGTGACGCGGGCGCCGGGCCCGGGCGCGACGTGATGGCGGGCGTCGCGATGCTCCGGAACCGGCCCTACGTCGATCGAACCAAGACGGCGGTGACCGGCTGGTCCTACGGCGGCTACATGACCAGCTGGCTGATCGGGAACTACCCGACCGAATGGACCTCGGCCATGGCCGGGGCGCCGGTCACCGACATCGAGGACCAGTACAACTTCGGCGACGGCAGCATCACCTGGCGGCATTTCCAGGGCGGAAAGTCCCCCTGGCTCGGCGACCAGGAGAGCTATCGCCGTCAGTCGCCGATCAGCTACGCGACCCGGATCCGGACCCCGACGCTGGTGATGTCCAACATGGAGGACTTCCGGGTTCCGCCGACCCAGGCGTTCAAGCTCTACCGGGCGATGAAGGACAACGGGGTGGAGACCCAGTTCATCGGGTTCCGGGGCCGAACCCACGCGTCGGGAGACCCGGTGAACGCCCGGGAGCGGAACCGGCTCTGGATCGACTGGGTCAAGCGGCACTTCCAGGGAGCGCCGGTGCCCTGATCAGGCGAGAAGCTCGTCGGGCTCGTGATTATCGCCTCGGGGGGCCCTGACAATTCCCTGACTGTTCGCCCGATTGACGTATCGAGTAAGGGGGGCCACCTTCGCCGAGTCGTTGCCAGATGTCGGCCCGCGGCCAGGAGACCAATTGAGCCCGTTTCGAGTCGCCCCTGCAATCGCGCTGGCGTTCGCGTTTGGAGGCTGTGGAAAACCCGGCCTCCCCGCGCCACGTTCGACGCCCCCTTTGGTGTCGGCGGCGCCGTCCGACTCCATTCAGGAAGCGAACAACGCCTCGGTAGCCGCCGTCCTCGCCAGGATCGGTGATCGACGCGACCTGCCGGCCGATAGCGTGTTTCGCAACCTGCGCCTCCCCCACCTGCGCTCGATTCCGGCTTCCCGGTTCCTCGGCATCATGAGCGGCGGGTACGCCCGCGCACTGGGCGTGACCTGCACCCATTGCCACGTGCCGAACAACTATGCGAGCGACGACAGGCGACCGAAACGCGCCGCGCGAGAGATGGCCCTGATGCACTTCGGTCTCAACAGGCAGCTTGCGGGCATGGAGAATCTGGCCACGCTGCCAGTCGAAGAGCGGTACATCACCTGTTGGACCTGTCACCGAGGGATGGTCAGGCCGCTGAGCCCTTAGTTGGTTCGCGGCCCTGATCGGTAGTGATCAGACGCATCACCCCGTTGCTATACTCGAACCGGGTGCCCGGTTTGAGCTCGAACGGTTCGGCCTCGATGATCGCCCGCAACTCAGCGTCGGAAAGGTCACCCGACAAGCTGGCCGCCGGGAAAAGTGCGTCCGTCAGAACTCACCCTTCAGCACTTGCATCAGCTCCACCAACTCGCCGTCGGGGCCCTTGAAGAAACCGTTCTTGGCGACCGTGCCGCCGCTGGTGCGGACCGTGGAAATGCCCGAGAAGTCGCGCCCACCCGCCGCCTGGACCCGCGCCGCGGCGGCGGCGATGTCGGCGACATCCACGCCCACGTGCTGGAAGAAGGGCGCCGTGCCGTCGTCCTGCACCCGCCGCTCCGCCATCTCGTAGACGAAATCCTGCCCGGGGAACTTGAGGAAGGCCATCCGCGCGGCGCGGGTCGTCTCCGATCCGTCGGGCCGGGTCACCCGAAGGGTGTCGATGCGCTGGGTGACCTTCAAGTCGAAGGCTTTGGTATAGAAGGCGATCGACGCGTCGAGGTCGGAGACGTAGAGCATTACATGGTTGAAGCGGGGCTGCAGGGGCGCGGCGGGGCGGAGGGAGAAGCCGGCCAGGACACCGCCCAGCAGGAGGAGCGTAGCGGTCTGCCAAAGGCGAGTGAGTCGGATGGGTCGGGTCACGGGATACCTCGGAGAGTGGTTGGTGGCGCGGCCGGTCGGGCTCATTCCTTGCCAAGGTGCTTGGTGAAGAACTTGACCGCCCGAAGACGATCACGCAATCCCGCTCTCAGCCACAGGACCCACCACCTGGTATCTTTCTCGACCGCCGCGGAGATGGTCACCCTCGGCTCGATCATGTCAAACGTGGCGCCCGTCAGGTAAGGAGCGAATCATGAAGCGGACCCGGCTGCTGCTGGCCTCGATTCTCGTGCTACCCCTCGCCGCGGGCGCACAGGAGCCATTCACGATCGACGCGCTCCAATCCGTCTCCTCGGATGTCGGCCGCGATCCGTAGTGGCTGCCGGATGGTCGCATCGTATTCGTCAACGGTCGTGACGGCACCCTCTCCGCGATCAGCCCGGACAATGGCACGGTCGTGCGGCTGGATCCCAGCGGGGGGCCCCGCGGATTGGCTCACCTCAAGGTCTCCCCCGACGGGAAGTACTACGTCTATGTCAAGGCGCTGCCCGGCTCTCCCTGGCAAGCCAACCAGCCGCAGGGTGGCATCGGCCCAACCGACCTGTTCGTGTGGAGTATCGCGGACAAGACGGAACGGCGCCTCACCAAGCTGGCGGCGCTCATCCACTCGTTCTCGTTCTCGAACGACAGCCGCTCGATTGCCCTGACCAGCAATCGACACGGCAGTGAGGACATCTACGTCGTCGACATCGCGACGGGCGACACCCGGCGGATTACCTCCGACCCGCGGGTCGAGTCGATGGCGTCGTGGACGCCGGACGGGAAGATTCTCTACACCCGTCTGGATGATGACTGGATGGACCACGACGTGCTCGAAATCTCGCCCGCGGGCGGTACCACGAGACTCGTGCTCCAGGACAAGGATTTCTTCGACTACGGCGCGGGACTCAAGTTTGGTTTCCCCCGGGTGTCCCCCGACGGCAGGACGGTGCTGTTCCGCTCGCAGCGGACCGGCTGGTTCACCTTCTGGGTCGCGCCGATCGCGGGTGGCGAGCCGCGCCAGGTGGCCGCGGAGCAGGCTGACCAGGTCGAGGCGCGGTGGTCGCCGGATGGCAGGCAGATCCTGTTCCTGTCGCTGACGAATGGGACCCAGAGCCTGAAAGTCGTGCCGGCCGCCGGCGGATCGATCACGACACTGGTGGACCCTGGCGTGGGGCTGGTCACCCGGGCGGAGTGGTCGCCGGATTCTCGGCGGATTGCCTACACGATGGGAACGCCGACGACGGCTCCGGAGCTGTACGTCGTCGTCGCCAGCGGCGGTGCCCCGAAACAGCTGACCTTCTCCGAGGGAAACAAGCTGGCCAGCCAGCTGGTCATGCCGGAGAAGATCAGTTGGACGAACGAGGGCTTGACGATCCCCGCGTACGTGTGGAAGCCCAGGAACCTCCGTCCAGGCGAGCGTGCTCCGGTCATCATGCATGTGCACGGCGGACCGACGTCCCAGTTCAGCGACAACTTCACGCTGCACCCGCAGTGGTTCGCCAGCCGTGGGTATGTCGTGATTGCCCCGAACGTGCGCGGCAGCTCGGGGTATGGCCGGGCGTTCGAGGATGCCAATAACCGGGACTGGGGGCACGGTGACCTTCGGGATGTCCTGGCCGGCGTGGCGTGGGCCAAGCGGCAGCCCTATGTCGATCCAGCGAAGATCGGCATCACGGGGAACAGTTACGGTGGGATGCTGACCATGTACGCGATCTCGTTCGCGCCGAACGTATTTCAGGCGGCGATTTCGGCCTCCGGCTACGGCGACGTCATCGCGTTCCAGACCCGGGTCCCGGTGCTCCATCACCGCAAGCTCGCGAACTACGAGTTGGGCAAGTGGCCCTCCACATCGGAAGTCGAGGCCATCTACAAGCGCAGCTCATCGATCCTGAAAGTGCGCGATGCCACCACACCCGCCTTCATCATCCACGGCGCCGGGTTGGCCGTGCTGGATGCCGACTATGCGGGCTACGAGTTCGCGAAGGCGCTCGAGGGGGCCGGGAAGCTCGTCAGGTACAAGACGTATCCGAATGAGACCTACTACGTGTATGGGCGCGAGAACACGAAGGAGATGCTGCAGGACATGCTTGCGTTCTTTGAAACGTATCTGAAAGACGGCATCCAAGGCACTGAAGGTAAGGCGACTGCAGCCTCGGCCTCAAACCCATAGAGGGCTGGAGGACGGTCGACGCTCCTCCCCACGGGCGGCCGGTGACAGCTTACCTGGCGTGAGAAGAGTCCTTGGGCGGTACTTGGCGACCGCCGTAGCCGCCACACTGAGAGCCATTCGTGTGGCCGCCGAGCTTCGCGGTTGCCGGGTCGTATCTTGACCGGCTGGTCCGCAACCGTGGCCTCGCGGCGACCCGGATCACCCGGATCACGGCCGCGTTCGGCCGCGCCGAAGAGCTCGAGGGCGCCGATCGCAGCGCGGCATTGGAGAAGCTGGCTGGAGAGGTGGAGCAGGCCGCGGGTCAGGCGAGGGACGCGGCCCGGGTCCGGAAGCTGGCGGCCGCGGTGTCGGACCTGTCCGGGGTCTGATCCGACTCGCCGACCCGGACCGCGTCGGGCGCGGCCCGCTCCCGAGGAACGCCGAGCGGCGGCCGCCGAGCATCGTAGAGCTGGGCCGCCATGTGGCCGTCGGCGGTGTAGATGATGAGCCCCGACGGCCGATCATCCCAGACCGGCCGATCCAATCCGGTGGCGTCCGCTCGGGTGTAGGACACCAGGCGCCAGGCTCCCACCAGCGACGGGGGGAGTTGGGCCCAAGCCGACGCCGGCCCCAGGGTAAACAGGAGAGCAAGCACGAGTCGAGACACGAAACGCCTCCGAGGAGTGGGCCGCCGCCCTGAAGCTACTCAGGCAGTCAGCTTCCTCACCACCGACGTCGGTGCTCGCATCAGTACGACATCGCCAAGCCAAACCGGACGCCCCGCCTCGGCGCCAGGCTGATTCGGATCCGCTCGACCGGCACCTCCCGCCAGCGTTCGCTCCGGAACATCCCGCCGATGATCGCACCCAACCCGGCACCGACCGCTCCGCCAAGAACGGTCAGACCAAGGCACTCGGTCTCACCGATGGCGTCCTGATTCGCCGACTGATCGCACCAACTGGTCGAACCGCCGCTTTCAAGAACAGCGAAGGTGATCCCGGCCCCCGCGATAAACCCGACGCCGGCTCCAAGGAGCCACTGCGACTTCTTCCCTGGGCTGATCTCGAGCCGCGTCACGGTGGGTACGATGGGCGTGCCGGCGGAACTGTCGACCCGATAGGCGCCGGCGGCGAGTCCGAACGGGAGGGAGCGCTGGGCGCTGAGGCTCGCGGGGGCTGCGACCAGGGCAACCACCAAGGCCAGTCTGCGAATGGAGTTCATGGGAGGAAGTTACTGAGCCGCATGACCTGAGCGTGACCCGTCCTCCTCCTACCAACCGAGCAAGAACACTGGCGCCATCGCGGCGACGGCGGCCGCCAGCTGGAGGGCCAGGATCAAGACCGCCCGCCGCGGTGAGCGGGGCACCCACTTGATCGCGAAGAACACGATGAGCGGTGCCTGGGCGGCCATCAGGAGCTGCCAGATGTGGGCGGCCGCCCCCTCGTCGGCCTGAGGCGCCGTGCCCCCGGTGGCGAGGACGATCCCAACGGTGGCCAGGGCGCCGAGGGACATTGCGACCGGAAGGAAGGCGCTGGGGTGCTTGAAGCCGAGTGATGGGTTCACGGTGCCTCTCTCGGGGTTGGTGCCGGGGTCGGCTGAGCCTACGATAAAGCACTTTTCGTCAAAGAGCAACCCGGGACCGCGTCGCGTAGGTCTCCGAAACCCCGACGTTGGCCCGCGCGTACGGGCTGCCGTTTCCCAAACCACCTTTGCACCCCAGGCCCCATGCCCACACCGGTCAATCGCCGCCGACACGCCCTGGCCTCATTCACCTTCGTCGCCACCCTCGTGTCCACCGCCTCCGCCCAGGCCGATCGCGCTACCCTGGTCCGGAAACTCGACTCCATCGCCGCCGCCGGCGTCGTCGACAACCGGACCGTCGGCGCGGGCGTCGCGGTGGTGCGGGGGAATGACACCCTGCTCCTCAAGGGCTACGGCAAGGCGAACGTCGAGTGGAACGTCTCCCTGCCGGCCGACGCCGTCTTCGAGATCGGTTCGGTCACCAAGCAGTTCACCGCGGTCGCCATCCTCCAGCTTCGCGACGAAGGGAAGCTGAGTCTCGACGACCCGACCACCAAATGGTTCCCCGACTTCGACACCCGGGGCAACACCGTCACCCTCCGGCGGCTCCTCGATCATACCTCCGGCATCAAGGGGATCACCGAGATGCCGGAGTTCGGCATTCTCTCCAGCAACAGCCGCTTCCCCCGCGATTCGGCCTACGTCCTCATCAAGCGCTATCCGTTCGAGTTCCCGACCGGCGAAGCCCAGATCTACAACAACTCGGCGTTCTGGCTCCTCGGCCTCGTGATCGAGAAGGCCAGCGGGATGAGCTACGAGGATTACGTCGAGAAGAAGCTCTTCGCCCCGTTAGGAATGACGCGGTCGAGCTACTGCAACAGCGCCGAGAACGTCGAGCGCCGAGCCCACGGATATCAGGTCCAGGGGGGCCAGATCCGCCGCGCGGCCACCAACGTCCACACCTGGCCCTACGCCGCGGGCTCGCTCTGCTCGACCCCGGGCGACATGGTCACCTGGCTCCAGGCCCTCCACGGCGGCAAGGTGCTCTCGCGCAAGTCGTACGCCGAGATGACGGCGCCCGCCAAGCTGAATGACGGCACCCCGCTCCGCTACGGCATGGGGATCAGCGTGGGGAAGGACAGCCACGGCCTCGACTTCATCGGTCACGGCGGCGGGATCGGCGGGTTCAGCTCCGAGGCCACCTGGTATCCTGATGCCAAGGCGGCCATCGTGGTGCTGCTCAACGTCAACGGGCCCATCGCTCCCGGCGAGGTTGCCGCGGACCTCGCGGCCCAGCTGCTGCCGTGGACTCCGAGGGCGACCAAGCAGTTCACCGGCGATGCGACGCCGCTGGTCGGCACCTACAAGGGCCCCTCGCGCGGTCGGGAGATGAGCATGACGGTGACCCAGGGTGCCACCGGGCCGATGTTCTCGGCGAACGGCTCGCCCGCGCGCGAGGCCTCGTGGGAAGACGGGTGGTCGTTCCGTCAGGGAGGCACGATCCTGACGTTTCGGCGGACCGGCAGCACCGGCCCGGCGACGGAGCTCATCTTCCAGGGCGGCGCGGCGTACTACGTCCTGAAGCGACAGTAGGGCCGGGGCCGCCGCGGGCCCCGAGATCCCGAGCCGTCGCCAGTTCAGCAGGCGGTCGCGGTTTCTTGGGCGCCGGCGCCCCGGCGACCTACCTTCCGGCGATCCGGCCCGACGACCCGCCGGCTTCCCCCCCAAAGACCGACCTCTTGGATGACGTTTCGCCGCCGCCTCGCGGCCGACTTCCGGATCGAGCGCGAACTCGGTCGGGGCGGCGTTGCCATCGTCTATCGGGCGGTCGACCTCCGGCACGACCGGCCGGTGGCCATCAAGGTGATCTACCCCCAAATTGGACCGATCCGGGGCTGGGGAACAACACTTGCTTTATCGACCCGGTAGTTGGCAGCGTGACCTTCTACGACACCCAGGTCGGCTGGTGGGGGTTTAATCGCCTTTCCAGCACCCGGTATTCACTGAACCAAGAACCGACTTCATGCCTGGCAGTCACCTCGCAGCCTCGATCGGTCTCCTTCTCTGCGCCGCCTCCGCCGCCAGCGCGCAGGAGATCCCTGATTGGGTGAAGCGCACACGATCAGCGGCCTCGCCTTTGGGGACGTCTATCTGATGGCGCAGAACGCGGACACCGCCCTGGTTGGAGCAAACGGTGTGTCGATCCGCCGGTTCTTCCTCACCTTTGACTCCGAGCTTGCCAAGGCCTTCCAGTTCAGGATCAGGCTGGAGGGAAACACCGCCGGTGATTTCAAGACGGCGAGCAGGATCACTCCTTTCGTCAAGGACCTCTACATCCGGTATACCACCGGCGACCAGCAGCTCTACCT
>JBJXGT010000035.1:0-27167 GCA_046160105.1 Gemmatimonadales bacterium
ACCAGGACCTGCAGCAGGTGGACCTGCGCGGCCGCAACTCGTGGCGGCTGCTGCTCGCCGAGGTGTCGTCCGTGGAGCTGCTGGAGGTGCACCTGGTCAACGCCATCGCGCCGTACGTGCTCAACGCACGGCTCAAGCCCCTGATGCTGCGGACGCCCGAGCGCGACAAGCACGTCGTCAACGTCTCGGCGGTCGAGGGGCAGTTCTACCGGCGCTTCAAGACCACCCGCCATCCCCACACCAACATGGCGAAAGCCGCGCTCAACATGATGACCCGCACCTCGGCCACCGACTACCTCGGGGACGGGATTCACATGAACAGCGTCGACACCGGGTGGGTCACCGACGAGGACGTCGAGGTGATCGCCGCGCGGAAGACCGCGAACCACGGCTTTCACCCGCCGCTCGACATCGTCGATGGAGCGGCCCGGATCGCCGATCCCATCATCGACGGGATCAACACCGGGAATCACCTCTGGGGCAAGTTCCTGAAGGATTACCGACCCACCGACTGGTAGCCGCTACCGAAACAGCTCGTTGATCTCCCCGAATGGCCGGGCGGCCCCGAGGCTGGTGAAGGTGCCGTGGTCGACGATCTCATCGGTGGCCGCCATGAAGCCGTGCCAGGCGGTCCGGGCCAAGGCGCCGCCGACGCTGATGCGGCGAACCCCAGCCGTGGTCAGGGCGGCCACGGTCGTGAAGCCACCGCCGACCAGCACGTTGACCGGTTTGGGGGCCACCGCCGCGACCACCGAGGCGATCTCCCCCGAGCGGCGGATGCCCGGCGCGTAGAGGCAGTCGGCGCCGGCTTCGGCGTAAGCTGTTAGGCGGCGGACGGTCTCGGCCAGGTCGGGCTGGCCGACGATGAACCCTTCCGAGCGCCCGGTCAGGAGGACCCCGGTTCCCGACCGGTCGATCGCCTCTCTCGCGGCCCGGATCCGGGCCACCGCCAGGTCGAAATCGAACAGGGGACTATCCGCCGTGCCGGTCGAATCCTCGATCGACACCCCCGCGATACCGGTCGCCACCGCGAGGGTCACGTTCGCGCCCACCCCGTCGGGTTCCACCGCGAACCCGCCTTCGAAATCCGCATTGACGGGAACCTCGACGGCGCCGGCCACCGCTTCGAAGTGCTGGAGCGCTTCAGCCAGGCTGACGCGGTTGTCGGGAAGCCCCAGCGTCCACGCGAAGCCGCTGCTGGTGGTGGCCAGAGCGCGGAAGCCCCGGCTCGCGAGATAACGGGCGCTGCCGACGTCCCACGGGTTCGGGATGACGAAGCAGCCGGATTGGTGGAGGTCTCGAAAGGTCCGGCGGAGTCGATCGGCGCGGTTCATAGTGGCCTCGCGGCAATGCGGGATCCCGGCCTAACGGGGGGCGCGGCGCCTCATCCACGACGACGATCGAGAACCCGACGCCCGACCCGGGGTGGATCATGGGCCCAGCCAGTCGACGCCTTCCACCCTGGTCCGGAACACGCCGATCTGAGAGGGGGCGTTGGCCCGGATCATCTAGTATATCCGCGTCATCCCCGATGTGGACGGTCGCCGGCACCACGACTAAGCTAACCAGAGGACCAACCCGCCGCCGTCTTCACGGGGCCATCCCGCTCGGAGGCTAGTGGGTCCCGGCCGAAGCCCGCTCCGGGACGGCCCGGTCTCGCCGGAACCGATCCAAGGCGAAGGGCGCGATCAGCGCCGGCACCTTGCCCGTCGCGATCAGCTCGGCCATCGACAGGCCCGCGACCGGAATCGCCTTGAAGCCCCAGGTGCCCCAACCTGACGAAATCAGGAAACGGTCGACTTCGGTCACCCCCAGCAGCGGCGAGTAGTCGGGCGTCATGTCGCACAGACCGGTCCACTGACGCAGGATCCGAAGCTTGGCGAGGAAGGGGAAGAGGTCGATGGCCCGGCTCGAACACGACGCCAGGAAGGGCAGGGTGGACCGGGTCGAGTAGCTGGTGAACGGGTCGATCTCCGCGCCGATCAGAAACTCGCCGCGGGCGCTCTGGGAGACGTAGATGTGGAGGTCCGCCGAGGCGACGATCCGATCGAGGACCGGCTGATACGACTCGGTCACGAACGCCTGGAGCGGGTGAGTCACGATCGGCAGCTGGATCCGGGCCATGTTGGCGACCTCGGTTACGTAGCCGCCCACCGCGGAAAGCACCTGCCCGGCGGCGATCGGTCCCTGATTCGTCATCACCCCATGGCAGCGGCCACCATCGATCGACAGACCGGTCACTTCGATGCCCTGATGAACCTCCACGCCTAACCGCTGGGCCCCCATCGCGTAGCCCCAGGCCACCGCGTCATGGCGAATGATGGCCCCAGGGGCATGGTAGGCCGCCCCGAGGATCGGCCGCTTGCCGCCGCCCGTCATGTCGATCTCGGGGCAGACCTCCTTCACCTGGCGGGCGTCGAGGTACACCGTGTCGACCCCGAATTGCTGGTTCTGGAGGGCGCGCTCGCGTTGATTCCTGATCTGGGGCTCCGAGTGGGCCAGCCACAATAGCCCACGCTTGGAGCGTAGCATGTTGTAGTCGAGGTCTTGGCCCAGAGTGGCGTACAGCTGGTAGCTCTTCTGGTAGAAACGAATCGTCTCCGGTGTCTTGTAGTTGGCGCGCAGCACCGTGGTGTTGCGGCCGGTGCCGCCCGAGCCGATGTAGGCGCGCTCGAGGACCGCCACCTTGGTCACTCCGAACTTGGCGGCCAGGTAGTACGCGGTCGCGAGACCGTGCCCACCACCCCCGATGATCACGACGTCGTACCGATCGGACAACGTCCGGGACGTGAGGTAGGGCTGCCGGCGGAACAGCTTCAGCATGAGGCGCCTTCGTTCTCGAGGGCCAGTCCGGCCGGCGGGCCGATCCGGACCGTGAGATCGCCGGTGACCTTCGCGAGGCGATCCATCAGGTGGTGTCCGACCCCGGCCGGGACGAAGACGTGGGTCCGATCGGCCTCACAGATCAGCTTCCCTGGCACCCCGGTGATGGCACCTTGCACCAGCGATGGCCGGGCCACCGGGATCGGGGCGACCATCAGCCGGCGGAAGACCTCGTCGCGCTCGTCGCCGGTGGCGGTGATCGCCCACCAACCGTCCGTTTGATCGACGCTGAGGCCACGGTCCCGAACGAGCGACTCGGCCGCCGCCAGCAGGGCGCCTCGTTCCGCGCGGGGGCCCACCAGCCAGAGTTCGTCCGGGGCCACCCGCACTCGGAGACCGCGGTGAATCACCGGCGCGGCGTCGAGCACCGAGCGGGCAGCCGCGCAGACGACGATCGCGGCCTCGGCCGGGGTGACCTCAAGCACGGAGCCGGACCCCTTCCTTGTCGTAGAAGGGGCCATGAACCACGGTGCCCTTGAGGGAGCGGTTGGTCCCGTCGATCGCTTCGACCGAGTCCGGGAAGCCGGTTGGCGTTTGGTACACCCAGCCTAACGCCACTCCCATCCCGAGGGCCGGCGACTGCTTCGACGAGGTCAGGTAGCCGACCCGTTCGCCCTCCTTCACCAGTTGGGCTCCCTCCAGCGGCGCCTGGTCGAATCGAAATGCCCGGAGGATTCGGTTCGGCTCGATCGAGGCCAGCCGTTCGAGCGCGGTCCGGCCGACGAACTCGGGTTTCTCCATCTTGACCGCCCAATCGAGTCCCAGCTTGTGCGGCGTGCTGTCGAAGTCGGTGTCCTGGCCGACGATGATGTGGCCCTTTTCGAGCCGAAGGAGGCGGAGGGCATCGAGACCGTGCGGCCGGATCTCGAACTCCCGTCCCGCCTCGAGAAGGGCGTTCCACAGGGCCACCGACTGGAGCCGGGGGTGGTGCAGCTCGAACGACAACTCGCCGACGAATCCGACCCGAAGGACCAGGCAGTCGACGCCGGCGACCGTGGCTCGGCGGAGGCCGCCGTACGGAATCGCCTTCGCGTCGATCGGGTCGGAGGTCAGCTTGGCGAGGACGTCGCGCGCCCGGGGGCCGCACAGATTGATCCCCCCCCAGGTATTGGTCTGGTTGACGATCTGGACCGAGTGTCCCCAGGTCTCGGCCCAGTCCCGGAGCCAACCCTCGATCACATCGGCGCCGCCGCTGGTGAACGTGAGGTAGTAGCGACCGTCGCCGAGCGAGCCGACCAGGCCGTCGTCGAACACGTACCCCGCCTCGTTGAGGACCAGCGCGTATCGGCTCCGGTTCGGCCTGATGTCCGCGATGTGGCACGGGTAGAGTCCTTCGAGGAACGCCGTCGCGTCCGACCCAGCAACCAGATACTTGCCGAGGGTCCCGACATCCATCACGCTGACCCGCTCCCGAACTGCCCGATACTCGTCGAGGGAATCGCCGTAGCGCTCGACCCGCCGCCAGATCCCGGCCCACTCCATCACCCCGCCCATCTCCAGATGACGATCGTGCAAGCCGGTGCGCCATTCGAGGGGATACCGCGCGCCGGCGGCCACGTCTTCGAGCCGCACGGGCCGGGCCGGGGGCCGCGCGGTCGTCGGGCCACCGACCAGCGGTTCCTTGGAGCGCCCCTGGACGAACCCCCGCAGGTGGGCGTGACAGATTCCGCCTTGGCAAGGACCCATCGTCGCGGTGGAGTAGCGCTTGAGCAACTCGGTGGACCTGAAGCCTTCCTCCCAGCCGAGGTCGAGATCCGCGGCGGTCACGTCCTCGCAGAGGCAGACGAACCCGCGTTCCGGCTCGGCGGGCACCGACGCGGGGGCGGTGCCGGTCCGCTCGCCGTGCGCGGCCCGACGCCCGTCCGCCTCGGCGTCTTCCGATGAGAGGCCGGGCCGGGCCGCGTCACCGATCGCGGTGACCTCGACGGATGACGCGATCGCTTGCCGGACCAGATTGTCCCGCGGCTCGAGTCCCAACGACGCCACCAGGGCGTCGCAGGCGAACTCGACCCGGCCCGAGTTCGCTTCGACCACCACGGCGGTTACCCGCTTGGTTCCCCGAACTCCGATTACTCGTCCGCCGCCGATCACGGTCACGCCACCGGGTATCAGGGAAGCCAATCGGTCCGGAACGAGCACGGCGGCGATTCGTACTCCGGCCCGGGTCAAGGCGCCGACCAGGTCGAGGCCCTCCTCTCGATCGAAGGCGACCACCGCGGTCTCGGCCGGCCGCACCCCGCGAGCGGCCATCAGCGCGGCTCCTCGGCCAAGCCAGACCCCCGGAAGATCGTTGCCGTCGACCACGAGATGCCGCTCCGCCGCCCCGGTGGCGACGATGACTCGGCTCGGCAGCACCATCTGGAGCGCCTCGCGGGTGACGATCGGCACCAGGGGACCTTCGTAGATCCCGAAGGCCGTTCCCCGCTCGAACAACGTGATCCGGCGATGGCCCCGCGCCGCGGCCGCCATCGCGATGACTCGGTCTCGGAGCAACCCCGCGACGATCTTCTCCCCGATCAGGCCCTCATCGCAGAGCACCACCGATTGTCCGGCATCGGCCGCGGCCAGCGCAGCCGCCAGTCCGGCCGGGCCCGCGCCGATGACGCAGAGGTCGGGATGGTGGTACCGGCGCTCCCGATCGCCAGGCGGCACGGTTCGATCCACTTCGCCCAAGCCGGCCAGTCGGCGGAGGATCGGCTCGACGGCGGGGAAGAACCCGGCGGGCCGGATCATCGACTTGTAGTAGAACCCGATCGGAAGCAGGGGTCGCAGGTGCCACAGCGTGGAGAGTAGGTCGAAGTCGGCGGAGGGCCACCCGCTCGATCGGTGCACTTTGGCGTTTGGCTCGGCCGCCGTGACACAGGTTCGGGTGGCCGGCTCGCCGTCCACCGTCATCAGGCAGTTGGGGCAGTCACCGGTGCCGCAGTACATTCCCCGCGGTCGGTGGTACTTGAACGACCGGGAAAAGACCCGCACCCCGGCGCGGAAGAGCGCCGAGGCGATCGAGTCGCCCGGTTCGATCGCGATCGGGCGTCCCTCGAAGTCAAACGACGTCATGAATCCGGTTGCTCACGGTGTTGCGGGTCAGCGAGAACCACCGGCGACAGCCGGCGTGGTGAAACCACCGCTCCCGTTGGTCGCCGGCGACGTTCCGGCGGAGCCAGACCCGGCGGTAGTCCTGATCCGGGTCGGTCGCGGTGCCATGGCCACCCTCGGGGAGCTCCCCGCTGCACCAAAACTCGCCGTAGGGACGGCGGCCGCACTGGGGGCAAGGAATCATCAACGCCATGGGCTGAATCTCATTATTCGGGAGAGCATTTCATTTTCCGCTCAAGGCTATCGTCGGGCGGCGCCCGAGGCAACTCCCGCGAGGGGACCACGGACCCCAGCGGCGTCCCCTTCCGTTCTCTGTCTCGAAATGTGAGATTGGGCGCCTTCGGGTTCACCGAATCGGAGTGCCCCACCAACCGGACCGGTTTTCGATGCTGGACAAAGCCAACGCGATCCTGGCGCTGTTCTCCGCCGAGCGGCCCGAGTTGTCGGCCGTCGAGATCGCCGACCAGCTGGGGCGGCCCCGAAGCAGCGTGTACCGGATCGTCTCCCGGATGACCCACGAGGGGTTTCTCGACCAGGACCCCGGTACCAGTCGCTATCGGGTCGGGATCCACCTGGCCGCGCTCGGGGAGCTCGCCCGGCACTCGACGTCCCTCCAGCGCGTCGCCTATCCGCATCTGCTCGGCCTGGGTGAAGCCAGCGGCGGCGAAACCGTCGTGCTGATGGTTCCCAGTGGCGCCGAGGGCGTCACGGTCGATCTGGTGGAGGGGTTCCACCCCGTGCGGATCCCCCATCATTTGGGGGGACGGTTTCCGCTCCATGCCACCGCCGGCGGCAAGGTCTTTCTCGCGGCGATGCCACATGAGGAGGTCGACGCCATTCTCCGCCGGCCGCTCGTCAAGTGCGCCAAGAGGACCATCACCGACCCCGGCAAGCTCCGCAAGGAGCTCGACCTGACCCGCCGCCGCGGCTACGCCATGGCGGTCAGCGAGTGGGTCGATGACCTCTGCTCGGTCGCCGCGCCGGTGCGAAATCATCGGAAGCGAGTCATTGCCGCGATCGGCGTGGCCTGTCCGTCGTCCCGGTGGTCGCCCAAGTTCACCCGAGCCCTGACGGCCGCGTGCCTTCGGGCGGTCGACGGTGTGTCCCGGGAGTTGGGCCACCGCTGAACCCGGCGACGTATCGGCCGGGCCGTCAGAGGCCATCCGCCCATCCCGCCCGGCGTGGGTCCGTGCTGGCGTTGAGCCGTCCGCTCGCCCGGTCCCGCCAACAGATTTGATATGAGCCGGTACGCCACTCATATGGCGCCAGCGGCTTGACCCGGATGCCCCGTTGCGCGAGACCGGCCGCCACGACGGGCGGCAACCGACTCTCGACTTCGAGCACGTAGTCGTCCTGGAGCGGCCAGCACCGCGGTGCCATGGTCGCCGCCACTGGGTCCTTTCCATAGAGGAGCAGGTGAGCGAGGGCCTGGGGAATCGTTCGGGTGGGTGCGCCGGGGGTGCCCATGCCGAGCACCGGCCGCCCGTTCTCGAGGATGAAGGTGCTCCCCATGATCAAGCTGATCCGCCCGCCCCCGGTGAGCCATCCCGACATCAGCCCGTTGAGCGTCCAATCAACGTGACTGCCGGTCATCGCGACGCCTCCGACCACCGCGCCGGGAATACCGCCGGTCTGCATCGTGTTCAGTACCTGAGCCCAATTGCCCTGCTCGTCCACGACGCTCACCTCGCAACTGCCCAGACTGGGTTCGTGCCGCTGGGGCGGCGGTGCCTCGCCGACCCCGGCCGCGATCATCGCCGCCCCGCCGCCGGCGAGCCGGACGTGCTCGGTCAGGTCGACCTTGGGCTGCCCCCGCTGAATCATCCGAGCGACGTGGGCGTGATAGTCGGCGGAGAGCCAGGTCTCGTAGGGGACCTCGAACAGCGCGGGATCCTGCATCCGGCCCAACTCGCGATCCACCCATCGCAGCGCGTGAGCCCAGAGGTAGAGCGCCTCGGCCGACTCGAACGGATCCCCGATCCTGGTGATCCCCATCTGCTGCAGCAGGCCGAGGAAGAAGGCGCAGGTCACCCCGCACCGCTCGGGCGGCGGCATCTGGACCACCTCGCGGTCCCCCACCCGATACCGGAGCGGGTCCTGCCACCGGGGCGGCACCGCCGTCATGTGTTCCGGCTTGATCCGCCACCCGAGCCGGTTTGCCTCGGCGACGAACTGGCGGCCCCACCCGCCGGTGGTGAAGTACTCCGGCCCCTCGGCGGCCAGCGCCGTGAGCGTCTTCGCCAGCGCTGGGTTGCGGAATCGATCGCCGACCTGAGGGAGAAACCCGTTCGGCATGAACAGGTCGCGGCCTTCCGGGAAGTAGGTGGTCGACTGGCGATCCATCTCGAGCTCGGCGTATTCGAACCCGTGAACGAGGTGACCGGCCTCGGCGGCGGCGGCGGCGGGTTGGCAGAGCTCGCGCCATGGGCGGCTGCCGAACTTCCGATGGACCGCGCCGAGGCCGGGGACGAAGCCCGGGATGACCGCCATCGCGCCTTTGCCGCCGGCGGCGAACCCGCCGAGCCCCGCGGGGTAGACTCGAAACGGCGGCAACCCCGGGACGATGGTGCCGGTGCTGTTGAGCGCGTAGGCCTGTTGGGTCTTGGCGTCCCAGTACAAGCAAGTCACCGCGCCGCCGTGGTTGGTCATGTGGGGCTCGACCGTGGCGCTCATCAGCGAACCGGCCACCACCGCGTCGGCGGCGTTGCCCCCGGCCCGGAGGACATCGAGCATCGTCTTGGTGACCGTGGGGTGGGAGCTGGACGCGGCCGCCCGTTTGTCCCGCGCGACCGGCTTGGGACCGAGCCGCGGTTGGGGCTCGGTTTGCTGCGCGGCTGCCGCGACGTCGGTCCACGCGGGACCGGCGGCGGCGGCGGCGCCGCCGGCAACATGCTGAAGGAAGCCCCGTCGGGTCGTTTCGCTCATCTCACTGCCTCCTGGTAGTGTTTCGCACCACGACCCCTGACTTCATCACGAATTGCACCGCGCTGGTCCGGGTGATGTCAACCGATGGATCGCCGGCGACAGCGACCAGGTCGGCCTGCTTTCCAGGCTCGATCGTGCCGATGAGTTTCTCCAGGCCGAGGAGTTCGGCCGCGGTGCGGGTGCCCGCGACGATCGCCTCCATCGGGGTGAGGCCGGCGCCGACCAGCAGCTCGAACTCGCGCCAGTTGGTGGTCTGGGGCGCGAAGATGTTGTCGGTGCCCAGGGCCACTTTGACCCCTGCTCGATGAGCGCGCCCGATCGCTCCTCGCATCGCGGCACCAACCGCTCGGGCCTTTTCGGCCAACTCTGGCGGCAACTGATTCGCGTTCGCCATCCGGAGCACTGCGTCACCCGCCATGAGGGTGGACACGAGATAGGTGCCCTTCTCCTTCATCAGCCGGATCCCCTCGTCGTCGATGAAGCTGCCGTGCTCGATCGACGTCGCCCCAGCCCGGACCGCGGCCTTGATGCCGGTGGTGCCGTGGGCGTGCATGGCGATCCGTCGCTCGAGCTGGTGGGCGGTCTCGACCGCGGCCCGGAGCTCCTCGTCGGTGAACTGCTGGTTGCCGACGCCGTCGCCGAAGGAAATCACCCCGCCGGTGGCGCACACCTTGATGACGTCGGCGCCGTGCTTGACCTGGTGCCGAATCGCTTCCCGTACCTGGTCGACCGAATTGGCGATTCCCTCGGCCAGGCCGAACTCCTGACGGAGCACCCCATGCGGGTAGATGTTGTCTTCGTCGCAGTGACCGCCCGCGATGCTGATGGCGTGCGCCCCGGCGACGATGCGGGGACCGAGGGCCCAACCACGACTGATGGCCTCTCGCAGGGCCACGTCGTTGAAGAACAGCGCTCCGACCTCCCGCACCGTGGTAAATCCGGTCTCGAGGGCTTGGCGCGCGAAGTGGGCCGCCCGCAGTGCCCGCAACGAGTTGCCGACCAGCGCGACATCCGCCTCCCACCCCGGCGAGCCGATCTCCGGGGCCGTGAGGTGGGTGTGCCCATCGATCCATCCGGGCATGACCGTGGCGCCGGGCAAGTCGATCACCCGTGCCCCGGCCGGGACCACCACGCCGGCCCCCGCGGCGACGATTCGCTGACCGTCGATCACCACCGTCGCGTTGAGGACTGGTGGTCCGCCCCGGCCGTCGATGAGCCGTCCGGCCTTGACGGCGATCGGTTGGCCTGCCGCGGGGGTCGACAGGGGACCGGCCGCGGCCAGCAGGGTGAGCGTGGCGACACGAAACGAGGGCATGCCGGGCCTATGGCTTGAGGTGCTCAACAAAATACCGGCGGACGGTTTCGGCAAAGTAGGTCTCGATCCCGGTCAGGCTGTGGTTCAGCTCGGGAAAGACTCGCAGATCGTACGGCTTGCCGGCTTTGGTCAGCGCATCGACCATCTTCATGGTCGCCGAGAACGTGGCGTTGACGTCACTGGTCCCGTGGAGCAGCATCAGCTTGCCCCGGAGTCGGTCGATGTTCCGCAGGCTCGACCCGTAGTCATACCCCGCGCGATTGGTCTCGACCAGTCCCATGTACGGCTCGATCGCGCTGGCCGCGTGATCGTAGAGGTCGCCCACCGGGAAGGTCGCGATCCCGACGTGGTACGTGTCCGGCGCGAGGACCAGGGCCCGAATCGTCATGTACCCGCCCCACGACCCGCCGTAGATCCCGACTCGGGTGAGATCGAGCCAGCGGTGCCGGGTGCCGAGCTGCTTCAACACGGCGGCATGATCGAGGATCTCGTTCCGGCCGAAGTTGCGGTAGACCACGTCTTGAAAGGCTTTGCCGCGTTCGGGGGTCCCCCGCGCGTCCACCACGACGGCAACGAATCCGAGCTGCGCGATCGCCTGTTCCTTGACCCAGGATTGGCCGAAAGTGCGGACCACCGTCGTGGTCTGCGGCCCTCCATAGATGTACTCGACGATCGGGTACTTCCGGGTCGAGTCGAAGTCGAACGGCTTGATCAGAACCCCGTGGAGATCGGTGGTGCCGTCGGCCGCCTTGGCGACGAACTCCTCGGGCGGTCGCCAACCCAAGGCCCGGAGGGAATCGGTGTTGGCGGTGGCCAGGGTCATCACCAGCCGACCGTCGGCGGTACGGAGCTCGGCGGTCGGCGGCCGGTCGATGCTGGAATGGTGGTCGACGAAATGGCGCATCGAGGGACTGAACGCGGCGGCGTGGATGCCGGTGCCTTCGGTCAGCCGCTTGAAACCAGACCCGTCGAGCGCCACGCGATAGAGGTGGGTGTGGTATGGACGGGGCTCGGCGTGCCCGGTGAAATAGACCCAACCACCCTTGATGTCGACCGCGACGACTCTCAGGACCGGGAAGCTGCCCGAGGTCAGTCGGCGGACCAGGGTCCCATCGAGGCCATAGAGATAGAGGTGGTCCCAGCCGTCGCGCTCGGAGATCAGCACGAAACGCTTCCCGTCGGGTAGCAGAGTGACGAGGTCGCGCCATCCCGGATTGGCCGCGATGTTCTTGATGAAGGTCGGCTGGGTCTCGGTGAGGACGACTCGGGTCTGTCCGGTGGCGGGCCGGATCGCGGCCAGTTCGAGCCGCTTCATGTCCCGGGTCATCCGGTAGAAGAGGAGCTCGGCGTTGTCCGGGGTCCAGCCGATCGGGCTCAGGAAACTATCGACCGTATCGGTGAACCGGGCCACGACCGTTCGGGCCGAGAGGATGTCGACGACGTGGACTTCGAACCGCGCCATCGCGCCGCCCACTTTGGTGAACGGGCGCCATTCCACTTCCTCGGTGGGCTTGAGCCAGTGGAGAACCGGCAACTTCGCCAACCCGCGATTGTCGATCTTGAGCGCGGCCAGTCGGAGCCCGTCGGGGGACCACTTGGCTCCCGCCACGGTCCAACCGAAGTCGGTCACGGCATCGAACGTGAGCTGCTGGTCTCGGCCATCGGCCGTGGACCGGAGCCACAGATTGCCGTCTCGGTGGCTCGCCAGCCAGCGGCCATCCGGCGACGCGAGCTCTCGCAGGTCGGTCCCGGTGGTGGGCCAGGCCCGTTCGACCAGGCGCGGCTCCCTGCGGTCGCGTTCGGCCGGCGACGGTACCGGCACCGGTCTCACCGCATAGCTCGCCAGGTCGAGGACCCAATCCCGCCCTTCGAGCGAAAACCGCAGGCCCCGTTCCTGGTCGGCCAGGACGAACCCGGATCCCGGCAAACCCAGGTACGGCGGCTGGTGCCCTAACGCTCGTCCGATGGCGGCCCGGGCCCGGTCGACGTCGACCAGCGGCGCCCGAGTGCCGGCGACCGGGTCGACCAGCTGAATGACCGTGCGATCCGGCGTCGAGTCGAGGTACCAGAATCGGGTACTGTCGGCCATCCACCGGGGCTGAATGATGCCGCCCTTGGCGAGCGATGGGAGGTCCAGGAATCGCTGATAGACGCTGTCGCGTCGGGCCGGGGAGGCCGGTTGGGCGTACCCGGTGGCGGCCGGGAGTCCGACCGCGGTCAGCAGGAGCAGAGTCCGTCGAATGGCTGTCATGGTTCGAGGTATCGGATAAGGTGGCGGATCATGACGTCGGTGCGATAGGCGACCGCCGCCGAGGTCATCGCGTGGGTTTCTTCCGGGAAGACGACCAGATCGTACTGCTTCTCGGCTCGAGTGAGGGCGTCGACCATCTTCATGGTGGCCGAGAAAGTCGCGTTGACGTCGCTGGTCCCATGCATCAGCATCAGCCGGCCCTGAATCCGATCGGCGAGGCGAAGGCTCGAGGCCTCGCGATATCCGGCCGGGTTGGCGGAGGGCAGGTCCATGTATGCCTCGATCAGGTTCCAGTGATCCTCGAGGTCGGCGACCGGATAGATCGCCACGCCCGCCCGGTACAATTCGGGGGCGAGGACCATGGCGCGGATCGTCATGTAGCCGCCCCAGGAGCCGCCGAAGATCCCCAGCCGGCTCAGGTCCATGGCCGGCCGGGTCGCCGCGAGCGCCTTGAGGGCGGCGACGTGATCGGGGATCTCGTTCCGACCGAACTGCCCGTAGACCACGTCCTGAAAGGCCTTCCCTCGCTCGGCGGTGCCGCGGGCGTCGATCGTAACCACGATGAAACCGAGCTGGGCGAGGGCCTGGTTGAACCCCTGACCGAGAAACCCGCGGGGCGCATACACCAACTGGGGTCCGCCATAGATGTTCTCGAGGACCGGGTACTTCCGATTCGGATCGAAGTCGGTCGGCGTGGTGATGACCGCCCGAATCGGGGTGCGTCCATCGGCGGCGGCGACCCAGGCCTCCTCGGCGGCGCGCCAGCCGAGGCGGCGGAGGGAGTCGATCGAGGCGGTGGCGAGGGTCCGGATCAGCCGCCCGTCGGCGGCCCTCAGCTCGGTGGTCGGGGGCCGATCGAGATGCGAGTGGGTGTCGACGAAGAACCGCCGGTTCGGCGACAGCGACACCGCGTGTTCCCCGGCACCAACCGTGAGGCGCCGGAAGCCGCTCCCATCGAGGCCGACGCGATAGAGGTGGGTGTCGTAGTGGCGGTCCTCCGCGTGGGCGGTGAAATAGACGAAGCCGTCCGCCTCGTCAACGGCGACCACGCCGATGACCGGGAACGTCCCGGAGGTCAGCCGTCGGATGAGGGTGCCATCGATGCCGTAGAGGTAGAGATGGTGCCAGCCGTCGCGCTCCGAGAGCCAGAGAAAGCGGCGGCCGTCGGGCAGCATTGTGAAGGTGTCGGGCCAGGGGGTGCTCGATGAGATGCCCTTCACGAAGGTGGGCTGGCTCTCACGCACCAGGAGCCGCGAGCGCCCGGTGCGACGGTCGGCCGCGAAGACGTCGAGCGCCTTGTAGTCACGCCGCATCCGGTAGTAAAGCAGTTCCTGCCCGTTGGGCAGCCAGCCGATCGGGAGGACGAGGTGGCGATCGGTGATCCCGGAGTCGACCGGCACCACTTGCCTGGACCCGACGTCGATCACGGCGAGCGTGGTTGTCGGCATCGCGCCGCCCGCTTTCACATAGGGACGCCACTCGACTTCCTCCACCGGCTTGAGCCAGTGGACCAGGGGCAGCCGGGCCACGCCACGATGGTCGGCCTTCATCGCGGCGAGCGCCAACCCGTCCGGCGACCACCGGGCGGTGTTGGGGCTCTCGCTCACCTCGCTGTTCGTCGAGATGCTCCACGGCGCCTCGGCGGTGCCGTCGGAGGTGAGCCGCTGGACCCGGCCATCGGTGGACGATCGAAGCCAGAGATCGACGCCGTCATCGCGGGCGAGCCAGCGGCCATCGGGCGAGGGCAGCTCGCGGATCTCGGGATCGCCGCCGGTGCGCCCACCGCGCACCACCTGCGGCTCGCGGCGCTCCCGGTCGGGATCGGGCGGCGCGAACCGGGCCCGATAGTCGTCCAGCGACATCACCAGCGGGCGCCCTCCAACCGTGAAACGGGCGACCCGGTCGCCAGCCTCGAGTTGGGGGGTGGAAAAGGGGAGACCCCGATAGGGCGGCTCGTGCCCCAGGACCTCCGCCACCGCGCGCCGGGTTCGGGCGACGTCGAGGAGCGGGGTGACCTGATTGCGTTCAGGGTCGACTCGCCAGATCGTGACGCTATCGGGCGGACCGTCGGGGTACCAGAAGGCGGCGCCGTCGGACAGCCACCGTGGGGTCACCCTACCGCCTTTGACCAGCCCCGCGAAGCCGAGGAACCGGCGGTATTGGGCCATGCGGGCGGCTGAGTCCCGAGCCGGCGACGCCGACTGGGCGAAGCCCGCCGCGGTGGGGAGGGTCGCGAGCAGCAGGCAGGCGATTCGGCGGATCGTTCTCATCGGCTCGATGGTGCGGGTGAGGTGACGGATCGTGAACTCGGTGGCGGCTCGACCTCGGCCACGGCCCTTCCGCCGTCATGGTCTCGATAGTACCCTCTAAGGTCATCTGCGATAGTGTGTCTCATGAAATGGGACACGTCAACCCGGGTCTCGTTCTCGGAGGGCGTCATGAACCGAATGTGGTTAAGTGGTGTCATCGGCTTGATCGCGACCGCCGGCAGCCAACCGCCGTCGATGGCGGCGGCGCAGGCGGGGGCGATCGCGGGAACGGTCGTCGACGAGCGATCCTCAGCGGTGACCGGGGCGCGGGTCGCCATTGACGGCTCGACCCTCGCGGCGGTCACCGATATCCGGGGTCGGTTCCGTCTCGAGAACGTCCCTGGCAGCGCGGTCACGCTGCGAGTCACCATGATTGGATTCCGGCCCGCGTCGGTATCGGCCCGAGTCGGCGACCAGGCGGTCCAGATCCGCCTCACCCCGACGGTCGTCGAGTTGGGCGAGGTCGTGGTGACGGGCACGGCCGGCGGCGAGGAGCGGCGCAGCATCGGGAACTCCGTCGCCAAGATCGCGGTCTCCGACATCCAGCAGATCGCTCCGGTGCCGGACATCAGCAACCTGCTCAACGCCCGGGCACCGGGGGTGCTCTATCAGCAGAGCCAGGGCGCGGTGGGCTCGGGCGGGCGGATCCGGATCCGGGGCGCCAGCAGCCTGTCGCTGAACAACGAGCCGCTGCTCTACATCGACGGTGTCCGAGTGGATAACGCCACCGCGCGCGGATTCGACTGGAGCTCCACCTCCCGGCTCAACGACATCAACCCCAATACCATCGAATCGATCGAGGTGATCAAGGGCCCGGCCGCCGCGACATTGTACGGCACCGAGGCATCCAACGGGGTCATCCAGATCATCACCAAGAAAGGCGCCCAGGGTCGGGCCCAGGTCGCGTTCACGTCCAGCGTGGGGTCCAATTGGGTGGCCGACGCCGAGGGCAAGTTTGACAAGACCGTGAGCTACTACCGGGACACCGACGGGAGTGTCAAGTCGTTCAACCTCGTCCGGGCCGAGAGCGAACGGGGCACGCCCTTGTTCCGCAATGGGACCCTCCGCCGCTACGGCGTCGAGGTTTCCGGGGGCAACCAGGGGGTCCAATACTTCATCGCCGGCAACTACGACAACGACGACGGGGTGATGGATCCGAACCGCCTCGGGAAGTGGGGCGGTAGGGCCAACGTGCAGGCCACGGTGACCGATAACCTCTCGATTTCCTTCAACGGCGGTTACACCTCGTCGCGCAATCAGCAGTCCAATCACGAACTGACCCGGGGGGCGTGGAATCCGGTGCCGGCCACCCGGGCCCTGCCCAATCGCGGTTTCCTGGTCGCCCCACCCGAGGTGCTTCGCCAGGCCTTCTTCCAGGTCGAGGATCTGGCTCGCTTCAGCAGCGGGGTCCAGGTCAACCACAACCCTTTCTCGTGGCTGACCCATCGGCTCAGCCTGGGCGTTGACGAGGTGAACGAGCAGGCCGAGACGGTCACCCCACGGCTTCCAGCCAACCTTGCTCAGTTCCTTGGCCCGGGTGCGGTCCTCGGATCGAAGTTCATCAACAAGCGCGAGTTGACCACCACGACGTTCGACTACAGCGCCACAGCCACCTGGCAGCCCACCAAGGCGATCGGCACCAAGACGTCGGTGGGAACCCAGTACTATCGCCGGTTCACCAAGCTGGGGCAGCAGACCGGCACCAACTTCCCGGCGGCCGGCGTCACGACCATTTCGAGCGCCGCGGTGCGATCCGCCACGGAAACCTTCATCGAGAACGTGACGCTCGGTGTCTACGTGCAGGAGCAGCTCAGCTTCCGCGACCGCTTTTACCTCACCGCGGCGGTCCGGGCGGACGACAACAGCGCGTTCGGCCAGGACTTCGACCTGGTGACGTATCCCAAGGTGAGCGCATCGTGGGTCTTGAGCGACGAACCGTTCTGGCCGTTCAAGTTCGCCAATACGTTTCGGCTGCGGGCGGCGTACGGCAAGTCGGGTCAGCAGCCCGACGCCTTCGCCTCGCTGCGAACCTATCAGCCGGTGCCAGGCCCGGGTGGCGTGGCGGCGGTGCGACCGCAGTTCACCGGGAATCCGGCCTTGGGGCCGGAGCGCGGCGCCGAGGTAGAGGCGGGCTTCGAAGCGGCCTTCCTTGACGACAGGATCGGCGTCGATTTCACCTTCTACGACAAGCGCACCAAGGACGCCATCCTGTTCCGCCAGGTCGCGCCGTCCTTGGGGTTCCCGGGCGTCCAACCGGTGAACATCGGCGAGGTCCAGAACCGCGGGTTTGAGCTGAGCGTGAGCGCGACGCCGATCACCGCCCGCAACCTCCGGTGGGACGTGGTATTCGGGATCTCGAACAACGCCAACAAGATTCTCGACATGGCCGGGATTCCCGACATCAATGCCGCTCCGAATCAGTATCACCGGGAAGGCTTTCCGGTGGCCGCCTACTTCGAGCAGGTGGTGGTCAGCGCCGACATCGTCAACGGTCGGCCGGCCAATTTGCTGTGCGACGGCGGGCGAGACGGCTATCAAGGCGGGTCCCCGGTCTCCTGTGCCACGGCGCCCCGGGTGTTCCTCGGCCGGCCTTCGCCCAAGTACGAGGGTTCGGTCAACACCACCTTGCAGCTGTTCAACCGACTGACGGTGACCGGCTTGCTCGACTTCAAGAGCGGCCACAACGTCTTCAGCGCCGACCTGGCGATTCAGTGCACCATCCTTCGCCTCTGCGAGCCGAACGTCGACCCGACGACCAACCCGATCGCCGCTGGCGAGATGTCGACCTCCCGGTTCGGTCCGTACGTGACGCCGAAGGTCAGTTTCGCCAAGCTCCGCAATATCGCCGCGAGCTACCGTGTCCCGGAGAACTGGGCGCGATACATCGGCGCGTCGTCCGCGTTCGTCACCTTGGGGATGCGGAACCTGGCCACGTTCACTGGGTACACGCGGGGTCCCGATCCCGACATCTCGGTGGTGTTCACCGGGAGTCAGTATCAGCCGGCGTTCAACCAGATTCCGACGCCGACCGAATTCCTCGCCAGCATTCGTCTGACCTTCTAGGGCCGGAGACCAACGACAATGCGAACTCCTCTCGATCGCACCCCCACCGTCCTCCGGTCGTCGACCCGGAGGCCAGCGGTGATCCTGGCGGCGTTCTTGGCCCTCGGGACCATGGCGTGTAACCTCGACGAAATCATTCAGGTCGAACCGCCGGACCGGGTCACGGAAACGGTCCTCAGCGACCCTGCCCAGGCCGGGATCCTGGTCGCCAGCGTCCAGGGCAGCTTCGAGTGTACCTACGGCGGCTATGCGTTGGCTCAAGGCCTTCTCGGCGGCGAGTTGGGGAGTCTGGGCAACACCCCGATGTTTTCCTACGAGCGGCGTGATCCCCAGGCGGCGGGCGGCTTTGTCGGCGCCTATGCCAGCTCCGACTGCGCCGTCAGCGCGGCGGGCAACGCGACGCCTGGCGTCTACACCCCGCTCTCGTCCTCCCGATGGTTCGCGGATGAGACGGTCACCCGTCTCGAAGGATGGACCGACCAGGAGGTGGCCAATCGGACATCGCTGATCGCCACGGCGGCCTTCTACGCTGGCTATTCCTACACCCTGTTGGGCGAGTCGATGTGCACCATGGCATTCGACGGCGGCCCGGAAGTCCAGCCGGCCGCCGCGTTCGCCATCGCCGAGGAGCGGTTCACCAAGGCCATCGCCGCGGCCACCACCGCGAACAACGCGGATATCCTCAATGCGGCGCGGGTGGGCCGCGCCCGGGTTCGCCTGGACATGGGCAAGAATGCGGACGCGGTCGCCGACGCGACGCTGGTCCCGGCGAACTTCGTCAAAAACGCGCTCCGTGCCACCGGCAACGCGACCACCAACAACCAGCTCTGGCAGAGCATCAACAATACCGGGCAGTCGGGCCTGACGCCCCCCTACTACGACGTGCGTTGGCTCGGGACGGCGGATCCGCGCGTCAAGACGCAGGACCTCGGGAACACCACGCTCGGGCTACGGCGAGTCATCCAGTTGATCTTTCCCGCCGAAGCGTCGCCGCTTCCTCTGGCGACCTGGGAAGAAGCCCAGCTGATCATCGCCGAGGTGCAGGGGGGGCAGGCGGCCGTCACCATCATCGACGCGCTTCACACCAAGTACGGGCTCGCCCCGTCGGGGGTCAACCCCACCGACGCGGCGGCGGTCCGGGCCCAAGTCGTCGAGGAACGGCGGCGTCAGTTGTTCCTGACCGGTTCGCGGGCTGGCGACATTCGGCGGCTCAACCTGCCATTGGTCCCGGCGCCCGGGAGCCCCTATGGGTTCGGTGGCGTCTACGGCTCCGCGCGCTGCTATCCGGTCCCGGACGCGGAGCGGAACGCCAACGATAACTTCTGAGATCGGTGAAGGCCGGCCGGGGAACTCTCTTCGCCACGCTCGTCCTGCTCGGTGCCACGGGGCAGGTCGGGCGGGGCGTGGCCCAGGCGGTCACCAAGGAGGACTTCGCCGCGGCGTCCCGGCTGCTGGAAGGCAATCTCCGTGGGACGGTCCGCAACCAGTCGGTCGAGCCGCGCTGGCTCGGTGACCGGGGAAGTTTCTGGTACCGGCGCGACGAGCCTGGCGGCGCCAGCTACGCGTGGTTCGACGCGGCCACCCGGACCAAGCGGCCGCTGTTCGACCACGGCGCGCTAGCGGCGGCGCTCAGCAAGGTGTTAGGCGGCGGCGAGGCGGCGGCCACCGCCGAAGCGCTCGGGCTGAGCGACGTCGTCGTAACGGCGGATCGCCGGCGCCTGCACGCGACCCGCGGCGGCAAGGCGGTTGCCTGCGAGTTGGTTCCGATGGCCTGCGCCGTGAGCGACCGGGTCCCCGTGGACCCGGCGCTTCTCCCATCTCCGAATGGCGCCCGCGCGGTCGCGATCCGGCGCCACAACCTGGTGGTCCGGGATCTCGCGACCGGCCAGGAAACGGCGCTGACGACCGATGGCGGGCCCTATTTCGCCTACGGCAGCCTCACTGACCAATCGTTGGTTACCATCCCTCGGCGACGAGCCGGCACGCCCCTTCCTCCCGTTGGGACCAGCTGGTCGCCCGACGGACGCTATGTCCTCGCCCCTCGAGTGGACGAGCGCGCTGCGGCCGTCAATCCGTTCGTCGAGTGGGTGCCGCAAGATGGGGCGCTCCGGCCGGTCGTGCACGAGATCCGCACGACGATGACCGGCGACCGCGACCGAACCACCGGGTCGCTCTTCGCCTTCGACATGACGACCGGGACCCGGGCGGAGGTCGCGCTGCCCCCACCGTTTCATCAAGGCGGCCCAACGCCCGGGTCGGCCGGCGCGACGCCGGTCGGATGGAGTGTCGAGCGCGGCGCCGTCTACCTGATCGTTCGAACCTATGGCGCCCAATCGGTCGGGTTGCTCCGGGTGGAACTCGCGACCGGCCAGGGAACCGTGGTGGTCAACGAGACGTCACCGACGAGGGTCGAGACCAACGCGGTCGAATACAACCAGCCTAACGTGCGGGTCATTGGCGACGGCGCCGAGGCGATCTGGTACTCGGCCCGCTCGGGGTGGGGCCATCTCTACCGGTACGATGCCCGGACCGGCGCGCTCCTCAACCCGATCACGTCGGGGGACTGGGCCGTGGTCGACATCATCGAGGTCGACGAGCGCCGGCGCGAGGTGTACTTCACCGGCGGCGGCCGGGAACCGGGACGCGATCCCTACTACCGGCATCTGTACCGGGCGAGCCTGGATGGCGGCGCGGTCACTCTGCTGACCGACACCGACGCCGATCATCACTTCGACGCCCCGCTCGTTCCGTCACCGGCACTCCGTCGCAGCGGCTTCGTGTCGGGCCTGATTCGGCCGGACGCGGGCGTGTTCCTCGACACCTACTCGACGGTGAGCGAACCGCCGGTGACGGTGGTTCGCTCGACCCGGGATGGACGGGTGATCGCCGAGATCGAGCGGGCCGATGCCTCAGCGCTGTTCGCGACCGGGTGGACGCTGCCGAGTCGAGAGCGGGTCAAGGCCGCCGACGGCGTGACGGACCTGTACCCGGTCTTCTATCGCCCGCTCCGCCCCGTCGCCGGCGGCAAGCACCCGATCATCGACGCGGCGTATGGCGGGCCCCAGGTCATCGTGGCTCCCCGGAACTTCATCGAGGCGTACTCGGTCGCCAACCCGCTGGGCGAAAGCGGCCTGGCGCGTTTGGGCTTCGCGATGATGACGATGGATGGCCGGGGGACGCCCTACCGATCGCGGGCCTTTCGCGACGCCGGATATCCGGCGTTCACCCAGGTGGGCGTCGACGACCATGCCGCGGCGATCCGCCAGCTGGCCCGCCGCCACCCCGAGATCGACTCGACCAGGGTCGGCGTGTTCGGGAACTCGTGGGGCGGGACCTTCGCCGCGCAGGCAATCCTCTCCCGGCCCGAGTTCTACGCGGTGGCCGTCTCGGCGGCGGGCGCGTACGACTACGCCGCGCTCTACAGCGGATTCGAGGGGCACGTGGGCGTGCCCCGTTACGCTGATGGCTCCATCCTCCGGACCAAGCCCAACGAGAAGCCCGCCAATTGGGGCCCGCTCGACGTCACCGCAATGGCGGGCAATCTCCGGGGTCACTTGCTGCTCATCTACAGCGATCTCGACGAGAACGTGCCGCCCGCCCAAGCGTTCCGGCTGATCGACGCGCTGGTCCGGGCCAACAAACCCTACGATCTGCTCTACCTGCCGAATCGGACCCATACCGGCAATCGCGACCCGTTCGCGGTGAAGACCGCGTGGAACTACTTCATCGAACATCTGCTCGGCGAGCGACCGGTCGCCGACGCGGTCGTCACGGTGACGCCATGAAGGTCGTTAAGGTCCCCATCAGGTGAGGCCCATGTCGAAGCCATCCGGGGCATCCCGCCGCGAGTTTCTCACCACCGCCGCCGCCTTGGCCGTCGCGAACCGGCCGAGCGCTGCCGCACCCGGATCGCTCGGGGTCGCCGTCGGTGAGTCGGGCCCTCGCCAAGACGGGTCCATCACGGCCGCGACGATCTCGGAGGCGGCCAAGATCCACGCGCTCGCGCTGCCGCCCGGGGCGCCGGCGGACGTGGCGCAGGCCATCGCCGGGCAGATCGCGGCGGTCAAGGCGGTCAGAGCCATGTCGCGGCCTCTGGAGCTGCAGCCGGCGATCGTCTTCGACCCGAGGCTCCCGGGCGTGCGCTACCCGCGCCAACTCAATCGCGTCGCGCTCCACCCAGGGCGCCGTGCTCCGTTCCCGACCCGCGATGCCGATATCGCCTTCGCCCCGGTGACCCACCTGGCGCAGTGGATCCGGAGTGGCCGCCTCACCAGCCGTCGGTTGACCGAGATTTACCTCGAGCGGATCCGGCGGATCGACGGCAAGTTGCTGAGCTGGATCACGGTGACCGAGGAACTCGCCCGTCGCCAGGCCGATCGTGCCGACGCGGAGATCAAGGCGGGGAAGTATCGCGGGCCGCTCCACGGGATCCCCTACGGCGTCAAGGACCTGTTCGACACGGCGGGCATCGCGACCACTTGGGGGGCCGCGCCGTACCGCCATCGGGTGCCGGAGCGCGATGCGGCGGTGGTCACCAAGCTGGCCGACGCCGGGGCCGTCTTGTTAGGCAAACTCGCCACCGGGGCGCTCGCCAATGGCGCCACCTGGTTCGGCGGCCAATGCCGAAACCCGTGGAACGCCGAGGAGGCCGCCGGTGGTTCTAGCACCGGCTCGGGCTCGGCGACGGCGGCGGCGCTGTGCGGTTTTTCGATCGGCACCGACAGTCTGGGCTCGATCCTGAACCCGGCCGAGCGGTGCGGAGTGGTTGGACTCCGGGCGACGTTCGGCCGGGTTCCCACCGCGGGGGCGATGCCGCTCACTCCGAGCCTCGATCGGATCGGACCGCTGGCGCGGGGGGTCGAGGATGCGGCGCTGGTGCTGGCCGCGATCAACGGGCCCGATCCGACCTCGGCGACCTCGATCGACGTGGGGTTCGGATACGCCGCGGCGTTCGACCCGCGGCGAATCGTGGTGGGCGTGGCCCCCAGCTGGTTCGAACAAGTGGGATTCGGCCCCGGTGCCTCGGTGCCCACCGGGCCGGCTCATCACGGCGCTCTCGAGGCACTTCGAGGGCTCGGTGTTCGAGTGGTCGACGTCGAGTTGCCGAACCGACCCTACTTCGCGCTGATCAACAACCTGATGGTGGAGGCGGCGGCCGTCTTTGAGGAGCTGACCCTGACCGGCCGGGACCGGGAGCTGCCGGAAGACAATGCGTCGGCGTGGCCGCGAAGTTGGCGGCAGATTCGGTTTCTCTCGGCCGTGGACTACCTCCAGTTCGAGCGGCTCCGCCGCCAGATCATGGTCGATTTTGGTCGGATGTTCGACCGGGTCGATCTCCTGTTTGGCCCGACGTACGGCAGCTTCGAGCTGTTGATGGCGACGAATTTCACCGGTCATCCCGGGCTTGGGATGCGGGCGGGGTTCGTCCAGACGCCCACTCGTGGTCTCGGGTCGACACCGCTCGACCCGGCGGGCCCCAAGCACCGCGTCACCCAGAACGTTGCCTTTCACGGCCGGTTGTTCGAAGAAGGGAAGATGCTCGCGGTGGCGCGGGCACTCGAGGCGAAGCTTGGCGTGTCGGGGGAGCGTCCTCCCGTTGATTGACCATCGCGGTCTTGCGGCATGCCCCACGACGAAAGGGAATCGATCATGACGGAGCGACGGCGTTTTCTCCAGACGGCGGCGATCGGACTGGCCGCCGCGGCCACCCCGGGCGTTCGCGCCGGTGGAACTGCGGAGCAAGGGCCTTTCGGCGACGTCCCCCCGGCCCGCTTCGGCCGGAAGACCGGCGCCTCGGGCGCCAAGGGGATGGCGATTACCTCGCACCCGATCGCGACCAGGATCGCCGTCAACGTGCTTCGGAGCGGTGGCAACGCCTGCGATGCCGCGCTGGCCGCCTCGGTGGCGCAAACCGTCTGCGAGCCGCACATGACCACCATTACTGGCGTCCTCAGCATGCTCTACTACGACGCCGCCACCAAGAAGACGAGCTACGTCAACGGTGGGATCAACGTGCCGCTGGCGGGCTTACCGGGATTCTCCGGCGCCGACCTCCGGACCGGCCGCGGGGTGGGGGTGCCTGGCTTCTGGGCCGGGTTCGAGGCCGCCCTGTCGCGCCATGGTTCGAAGCCACGTCCGGAGCTCCTGGCGCCGTCGATTCGGCTGGCGCGGGAGGGATTCCCGATCCACCCATTCCTCTTCGGTGAGATGTTCGAGCAGCTGAATAACATCGGCCTGACCGAGGCTGGGCGTCGGATCTTCATGCCCGACGGTGCCTTGTTGCCTCCGGGAGCGATCCTCAAGCAGCCGGAGGCCGCGGCGACGCTCGAACGACTCGCCGCGGATGGCAACCAGTACTACTACCACGGGGAGTTTGCCCAGCGGTTCTCGGAGATCGTCAAGGCGGCTGGCGGAGTGATCACTCCTGAGGATTTCGCTCGCTACCAGGTCCGCTGGCAGGAGCCGGCCCGAAGCACCTACCGGGGATACGAGGTGCTGGCGTCGCCGCCGCCGGACAACGGCGGCACCCACATCATCGAAGCCCTCAACATGATCGAGCTGCTCGACGTCGCTCGGTGGGGCCCCCCGACCGACTCGCCCGACACCCTCTACCATCTGGTCCGGATCACCAACGAAGTGATGAGCGCCGGGGCCCGTCAGACCGATCCCGAGGCTCACCGGGTGCCGCTCGAGGTGATCGTCTCCAAGGAGTACGCCCGGATGCGGCTGGACTTGCTTCGGATGGGCGATGCCGGCGACGGGGCCAAACCGGCGCCGCCGCCCGGCAGCAACCACGTCACCGTCGCCGATGGGAGGGGGAACATCGCCACCATCCTCCATTCGGTGATGGCCTTGCCGTGGACCAACGGCCTGTTCGTCGGTGGGTTCGGGATCGCCGCCTCGGGCGGCCACTTCCTCAGGGTGATGCCGAAGCCCGGGCAGCGGGCCTCCGCGTACGTGGCCCCGAACATCATCTTCCGCGGGGGCCGGCCGGTGTTGGCGTCGGGGTCGCCGAGCGTAGGGCTGATCGCCAACATCCTCCAGAACACCATCAACCATCTCGATTTCGGGATGCCGCTGGAACAGTCGGTGCACCGGCCCAGATTCGGCGGCGGCTCGGTGGGCCTGGGCGGCGCCAACTACATCGAGGTCGACCTCGACGAGAAAGTCCGCAAGGCCGTCGCGGCTCGCGGGGTCGCCTTCCACCCGGTGAGCCCGTGGCACTTCATGAACGGGAGTTTCGAGGGCATCGCGTTCGCGGCCAACGGAACCATGTCGGGCTGCGGCGACCCCCGGCGCAACAGCCACGCGGAAGCCGCATGAGCGCCGGCGCGCTCCGCGCCGGCGTGATCACGGCGTTCGTGGTCGGCTGCGCTGGGTCGGGTTCCCCGGAATTAGGCCCGACACCGCAATCGCCGTCGGTGGTGGCCGCGGTCGCCGAGCGCTACCTCGCCGAGCAGCGCGAGGGGCAATCCGCGATGCCGGACTTTTCGATGGAGCAACTCCGTCGTGCCGCGGATACCGCCCGCCACTGGCTGTCGCTGCTCGACGGGATCGACGACGCCCGGCTGACCCCGGAGGAACGGATCTCGCGCGACGTCCTCCGGTGGGAGGCCGAGAAGTCGATCCAAGACACCTTGCTCTATTGGTATCGGTTCGACGCCCTTCCCGCGATCTCGCCGCTCAGGACCATCGCCGCCCGCCTTGCCGCGCAACCGCTGGCGACCGCCGCGGACCGCGACCGGTATCTTGCCCTGTTGGCCGACGCCGCGCGCGGGCTCGCCGGCCTCGAGGCGAAGATGCGGGCCCAGACCGCCCGTGGCATCGTCGTCCCCATCACCGAGATCGATCGGATCATTCAGTACCTCCGGTCCCATCTCGGGCCCGGCGGGAAGAGCCCTTTTGCTGCCGCCCAGCGGATGGGCACCGTGCCGCCGGCCGACAGGGCTGGATTCGAGAACCAAGTCGCGGCGTCGATCGACCGAGCCGTGAATCCGGCCATCAACTCGGTGGTCGGCTACGTCGACACCGCCTGGCGAGCGCGAGCGCCGGCCGATGTGGGGATCGGGCAGTACCCCGGCGGCCTCGACGCCTATCGAATCCTGGTTCGGCGCGAGACGACCCTCGACATTTCCCCCGAGGCCATCCACGCGCTGGCCCTGGCCGCGATGGATACGCTCGAGGCCCGGATGAAGGCGGTGCGCGATTCTCTCGGGTTTCGCGGCACCAAGGCCGAGTTCCACGCCCAGCTCCGGCGCGACCCGAGGTTCTTCGTCGCCACCCCCGCCGAGGTCGGCCAGCGGCTGATGGCCTACGCCGACCGGATCGAGCCGGTGATGAGCCGGGCCTTCAACGGCCGACCCCGGGCGCCTTACGGGGTCCGCCGGCTCGACCCGGCCCTCGAGCCATCGATGACCTACGGGTACTACAACTGGCCACTCGGCGATGATCCCAAGGGGTACTACAACTTCAACGGCTCCGACCTCGACCAGCGCTCCCTCCTCACGGCGGGCGCCATCGCGTTTCATGAACTGATCCCGGGCCATCATTATCACATCAACCGGCAACGGGAGAACCAGCGCCTCCCGCCGTTTCGCCGGACCGCGCTCGCCACCGGGTACACCGAAGGATGGGCGGAGTACGTCTCGTCGGTGGTGGCGGCCGATCTGGGGATGTATCGGGACGGCTACGAGATTTACGGTCGGATGGTGTTCGACGCCTTCTTCATCGCCCGGTTGGTGGTCGACACGGGGATGAATTTCTATGGATGGCCGCGATCGCGGGCGGTCGCCTACATGCGGGAGCACACCCTGGAATCGGATCTCCAGATCGATTCCGAGACGCTCCGCTACTCGATCCGATCGCCGGCCCAGGCCCTTGCCTATCGGATGGGGCGCGAGGCGATGGTGGGGTTTCGGGCCAAGGCCGAGCGGGCCTTGGGGTCTCGTTTCGACCTGGCGACGTTTCATGACGTCGTCCTCGACGCCGGGTCGTTGCCGCTGTTCCTGCTCGAACGTGAAATCGACCGATGGATCGCCAAGGGAGGTACCCGATGAATCGCCAATCCGCCGCCCGGGTCACGATGCCGTGGTTCGTCGCCTCATTCCTCACGTCGATCGTGCCGGTTGCGGCGGCGCAATCGGCCACGGTGATCCGGTGCGGCGCGGTGATCGACGGCCGGGCTGACCGCCCGGTTCCCAACGCGGCGATCGTGGTGACGGGGGACAAGATCACCGCGGTCGGGACCAACGTCACCGTTCCACCTGGGGCACGCGAGGTCGATCTCCGGGCGATGACCTGCCTGCCGGGGCTGATCGACCTCCAC
>JBJXGT010000036.1:0-346730 GCA_046160105.1 Gemmatimonadales bacterium
GGCTCGGTCCGGACCGAGCCGACGATCCAGCGGGCCGCGTCGCGGGCGGTGAGCGACGTCTGCACGGGATCAGGCGGGGTCGATCACCTTGGCGTGGTCCCAGGCCAGCGCGGCGAGCAGCTGCAACCACATCGTATCGGTGAACTTGAGGACCGGGCAGCCGGAGCGCTCGATGTCGGTGTCGGCCACCACCGCCACCCATGGGCCCGCGACGCCGGACGTCTTCACCAAGGGCAACGGTCCGACCGCGCGCCGATAGATCTCGATCTTCGGCAGGTCGGATTCGTGGAACCCCTCCACCAGGACCAGATCCCGGTCGGCAAAGTAGCGCCGGGCCAAACCCTCCGGACCGGTGTCGTCGGGCCGACGTTCGATCAGCATCCGAACGTCGGGACCGGCCACCAGCACGCCGTCGGCCAGTCCCTCGCTGAAGTGTCGCCAGCTGTCCGGCCCCTGCCGGTCGCCTTCGACCGGGTGGGTGGAGTGGTTGATGGTGGCCACCCGTTTGCCGCGGCGATTGAAGTCCCGTGCCAGCGCAACGAGGAGAGTGGTTTTTCCCGCGTTCTTGTGACCAACGATCGAGATGATTCGCATCGAGAGCAGGGCAGGGGAATCGTCGGATCCGACCGGGAGAATACCCTCCGGAGCCGCCGGGCGGAAGCTAGGGGCGTGATTCGCTGGCGAGCCGGTTGGCGGTGGCCAGATCGGCCGGTGTGTTGACGTTGAAGAATAGCGTGGCCGGATCGCCGTACCGGGCCACCTCGGCGGCTCCGAGCCGGCCGACGTTGACCGCCGGGTGAAACGCCACCGCCCGGAAGTCGCCGCGGTCGATCGCGGCTTCGATGGGCGCGGCGGTGGCCGGGCCGTAGGCGGCGCAGAGCGGTTCGAGTCCGCGCGGCCCGCCGCTCTCCGGGAGGAAGGCGTCGTACCCCGCGAGGCCTTCCGCCAAACGGCGCAGCAGCGGTCCGGTCACGAACGGCAGGTCCCAGGCGACGACCACGACGGGGGCCGGGCCCAGTCGGACGGCGGCGTCGAGACCGCCTAACGCTCCCGCCCCGGTCCGCCGGTCGGCCACCGTCTCGAGGTCGGGGCGCCATCGGTCCGCGCCGGGGGCGTTGGCGATCAACAGCGGCGAGGCGCCGAACGCGTCGACCAGCGCGGCAGCCACCCGATCGAGAATCCGCCGCCCTCCCACTTCGAGAAGCCCCTTCGAGGTGCCCCCGAACCGCGTTGACGCCCCGCCAGCGAGAATCACTCCGCGCATCGCGTCATCCCGAGGAATCGCCCAGACACTCGGCGGCGAGGGTGTCGTCCTCGGCGATCCGGACGCTCACCAGACGCGCTGGTCCGGGGAGCAGGTCGGCGAGCTGGCGGAAGATCACCCGCGCGATCGCCTCGCAGGTCGTCGGGATGGTCGCCAACTCGGGAATGTCGCGATGGAGGTGGCGCCCGTCGAACCGAGCCACCACCGCGGCCGCCAGCCATCGGTCGAGCCAGGGGAGGTCGATCGCCATCGCCTCGTCGTCGCGAAGCTCGGCTTCGACCGTCACGGTGCACCGGTACTGGTGGCTGTGCGGGTCGGCGGTCCACCCGAACTGGCGCCGGTTTTCGGCGTCGGTTCGCCCCGGAAGCGCCAGGCGGTGGTGGGCCCGGAACCCCACCGAACGCTCCAGCCGGATCCGGCTCGGCATCAGAAGAACGGGCGCCGAAACGCGAAGCCGAACCCGGCGTGCAAGATCGGCGTGGGGGTCCATTCTTTGAGCTCGCTGGTCAGCAGGGGGCCTTCGGGTCCGAAGGGCCCGTCGGGGTCGTCGCGATAGCGAGCGGGATAGCCGACGTTCCAGAAGATCGACCGCGCTTCCAGCCGGACGAAAAGCCGGCGGCTCACGAAGATTCGAACACCCGCCGCGGGGGCGAGGTAGAATTTGGTGCCGAACTTATACCCGCTGGTGTCGGCGGCCACCTTGTCGGATCTCGCCACCCCGAGGCCCACGTTGACGTACGGGGCCAGATTGCGCCAGGTCTTGCCGCCCACCAGGTTGAGCTGGGGGATGAACTCAGCGAACCAGACGCCATGCCGGACCGGGCCGCGAAGGCGGTCGGTGACCGCCGCGAGCACCGCATAGTTGCGATCGAGCCGAGCGTAGCCGCCCCCGAGCGAGATCGACAACGGCCGATCGGCCAAGAAGTCGTGACGGAGGATGGCGACCTGGCCGTCGTGAGGCGCGATCCCGAGCTGGCCGCCCGCGCCGAAGACCTTCCCGACCGTGAGGGAGACGAACTGGCCGTAGCGGAGGTCACGGTACGGCGAGCGGGCCGGGTCGTGACCGACTTGAGCGGCCAGGGACGGCGCCGCCACAGCGACGCCGAGCAACGCGAGCAGAGACTTCATCGGATTCGGACTCACAGGGCGCCCAAGCCAACGCCGGTCATCTCGGCCGGCTGCTCGACGCCTAACAGTTGGAGGATGGTCGGTGCCACGTCGCAGAGGGCACCGCCGGACCGCAAGGTCCGATAGGGCGTGCCGACGGCCACGAAGGGAACCGGGTTGGTGGTGTGGGCCGTATGGGGGCCGCCGGTCGCCGGATCGACCATCATTTCGCAATTGCCGTGGTCGGCGGTGACGAGGACCCGGGTTCCGGTGGATTGCGCGGTTCGGAGGATCCGTTCGAGACATTGGTCGATCGTCTCGACGGCCTTGATGATCGCCGAGGGGACGCCGGTGTGACCTACCATGTCGGCGTTGGCGAAATTGCACAGGTAGAAGGCATGGTCCCGCCGCTCCATCGCGGTGGTGAGGGCGTCGGTGATTCCGCGGGCGCTCATCTCCGGCATCAGGTCGTAGGTCGCGACTTTCGGCGACGGCACCAGGACCCGCTCCTCGCCCCGGTAGGGCGGCTCGACTCCCCCATTGAAGAAATAGGTCACGTGGGGGTACTTCTCGGTCTCCGCGGTGCGGAACTGGGAGAGCGAGATGTCCGCCAAGACCTCGCCGAGGATCCGGGCCAGGTTGAACGGCGGGAACACCTGAGGGATGGGGAAAGTCTGATCGTACTGGGTCATCGACACCGCCGAGAGCGCGGGGCGGTCGCCGACCGGGAAGCCGTCGAAGCCGTCGATCATCAGGGCGGCGACGATCTGGCGCATTCGGTCGCTCCGGTAGTTGAACCAGAGCACGGCGTCCCCGTCTTTCAGCGTGGCGACCGGCGCGCCATCGCGGTGGATGACGATCGGCTTGATGAATTCGTCGGTCTCGCCCCGCTGATAGGCCCGCGCCACGGCGTCGGCGGGGTCGGTGGCCACGGTGCCCTGGCCGTGCACCAACAGATCGTAGGCGAGCTTGAGCCGATCCCAGCGCTTGTCCCGATCCATCGCGAAATACCGCCCGATCAGGCTGGCAATGGCCGCCTTCGGTCCGGCGATTCGAGCGATGTCGCGCTGGAGCTCCTCGATGAAGCCCAGGGCCGAGGTCGGGAGGGTGTCGCGCCCGTCGAGAAACCCGTGAATCGCGATTCGCGGTACCTCGAGGCGGATCCCGAGCTCCAGGCAGGCCCGGAGATGGGCGTCGATCGCATGGACCCCACCCGAGCCGATCAAACCGGCCAGGTGGAGGGTTCCGCCGGTCCGCTTGAGGTGGGCGCCGAGGGCCGCGAACGGCTCGAGCCGAAAGAACGCCCCAGTCCGGATGCTCTCGGAGATCCGCACCAGATCCTGCATCACCACCCGACCGGCGCCGAGGTTCATGTGGCCGACCTCGCTGTTGCCCATCTGTCCCTCGGGAAGCCCCACCGGCAGGCCGCTGGCGTCGAGTAACGCCTTGGGGGACGAGGCCCACAGGCGATGCCAAACCGGGGTGCGGCCGAGTTCGATGGCGTTATGCGTCGATTCGGGTCGGTAGCCCCATCCGTCGAGCACCACGAGCGCGACGGGTGGCATGCGGTTTGACATGGGTTAGAGCGCCGTCTACAATGCGAAACAGTGATGGACCAGTCGCAATCTAGTCCGGGCCGTAGTCGCCTACCAGCCTGCGTGATCGCCCTCCTGGTGAGTGTGGTCGCCTCGGTTTCGGCCCAGACTCGCCTCAAAGCGGCCAGCGCGGCCGGATTCCTCCGGGAGCCCTCGGGGCTTCGGCTCGGTTCGCTGGTGACCGGCGTGACGTACCCGACCGGACGGACCAACGCCGGCCATGTCGAGACCACCATCGAGGGTTGGATTCCGGTCGCCTCGACGGCCGCCACGACCCGCGATGGGTTCGACGTGACGGTCACGGCGGGCAGCGGCGAGACCGTGCGGGCATCACCGGGTGGAGCGGTCGTCGCACGGGTTCAAGAAGGCACCTTGCTCTCCAGGGTCGGGACCCGGGGCACGTGGGTTCGGGTCCGCCGGTCGGGTTGGGTCGTGCGCACCGCGCTCGAGCGGCCGGATGCGGTCACGGCAGCCGTTCCACCGCCCGACACCCGGACCCGGGCCGTCCCCCCACCGGCGGCGACTGTTCCGGCGGTCGCACCACCTCCGGCGCCGACCGTGGCGGCGGCCACTCGACCGACCCAGGCAAGCCAGCGCCCTGACTCCGCTCGGCGAACAGATGCGCCGGTCCCCGAGATGGTTTCCAGTCGAGGCACGCTGCGGAAAGGGACCGCGATGGCCGGCAGTCCCGACGGGGCGCGGATCGGTACCTTGGACGAAGTCGATGTCGACGTGAAGGAACGGCAACGGGAATGGGTCAAGGTCGCCGTCGAAGGGTGGGTCCGCTCCGCCGACCTCGCCGCCGAGGTCGACGCGGCGCCGCGGGTCACCGGCGCGATGGTGCGCCAGCACCCCGAGCGTTTCGTCGGCCAGACCGTCACTTGGCGGCTGCAGTACCTCTCGGTGCAAGAAGCGGACGCCCTCCGGCCGGAAATGCCGGCGGGCCAAGCCTACGTGCTGGCCAGGGGGCCCCTGCCCGAGGCGGGCTTCGTCTATCTCATGGTGACCAAGGAGCAAGCGGCGGAGTTTCGGGCTCGGTCGCCGCTCGATGAGTTGGCCGTCGATGCCGTGATTCGAGCCGGCCGCACCAAATATCTGCCGACGCCGGTCCTCGAATTCCTCCAATTCGCGGGGAAGCTATGAACGACACCCTCAAGCAACGAATCATTCGACGGCTCGACACCCTGACCGACGAGCGCGGCTACCAGGTGCTCGACTACGTCGAGTTCCTCGACAGCAAGTACGCTCAGCGGGCCACGCCCGACAACATCTTCGCCCGGGTGACCGAGAAGGTCGAAGACGTGATGCGCGCCGGGAAGTTGCCGGTGCAGGCGATCTCCGGAACGATGGGGATCATGGACAGCGCCGGCAAGATGATGAAGGGGGTCGTGGCGGCGGCCCAGGCGGTCGTCGACGAAGCGGTCCAGGCCGCCCAGCCGAAGCCGATCGCGAAACCGGCGGATCCGGGGACCGGAAGCGGCGCCACCCAGAGCTAGCCTAACACCGGAGCGGGCCGCCCAGTCCGCTTGCCGATCGCGGCCCGGTCTCCTAGATTTGTCCATGGCCGACCTATCTGATCTTCGTTCGTTCTCCTTCCCACCGGCACCACCACCATGAGCACCCTGCGCCCGGGGCTTGCGCTCACGTTCGATGACGTCCTGTTGCTCCCCCGCTACAGCACCGTCCATCCTCGATCCGTCGCGACCGCCACTCAGTTCACCCGGAAGATCACCCTCGACATCCCGCTCATCTCGGCCGCGATGGACACGGTCACCGAAGCGGAAATGGCGATCGCGATGGCCCGGGCAGGCGGAATCGGCGTGATCCACAAGAACATGTCGATCGACCGCCAGGCCGCCGAGGTGGATCGGGTCAAACGCAGCGAGAGCGGGATGATCATGAATCCGATCACCCTCGGACCGGATCGCTCGATTCGCGAAGCCGCCACCCTGATGAAGCGATTCCGGATCTCCGGGGTGCCGATCGTCGACGCCCAAGGCAAGCTGATCGGCATCATCACCAATCGCGACCTCCAGTTCGAACGAACCCTCGACCAGCCGATTCGCCAGGCGATGACCAAGGAAAACCTGGTCACCGCGCCGGTCGGAACCACCCTGGACGAAGCCGAACGGATTCTCGCGAAGCATCGGATCGAGAAGCTCCCGGTGGTCGACGCCGATGGCGTGCTCAAAGGTCTCATCACCGTCAAAGACATCTTCAAGCGACAGCAGTATCCCGAGGCGAACAAAGATCAGCACGGCCGCCTCCGAGTGGCCGCCGCTTTGGGAGCCTCCGCCGAGGCACTGGTCCGGGCCAAGGCGCTGATCGACGCCGGCTGCGACGTCCTGGTGGTCGACTCGGCGCACGGCCACAGCGCCGGCGTGCTGGACACGATCGGCGAACTCCGTGACCGCTTCCCCGATGCCCAACTGGTGGGCGGGAATGTCGCCACCGAAGCCGGGGCGCGCGAAATGGTGCGTCGCGGGGTCGACGGGGTCAAAGTCGGCATCGGGCCGGGCAGCATTTGCACCACCCGAGTGGTCACCGGGGTCGGGGTCCCTCAGATCACCGCGATCTTCGACAGCGTCCGAGGCGCCGGCGACATCCCGGTCATCGCCGACGGCGGCATCAAATACTCCGGCGACATCGTCAAGGCGATCGCCTGCGGGGCGTCGTCGGTGATGATGGGGTCGATGCTGGCGGGAACCGAGGAGAGCCCCGGCGAATCGGTGCTGGCCGAGGGCCGCCGCTTCAAGATGATTCGCGGGATGGGCAGCCTGTCCGCGATGCAGGATGGCTCGGCGGATCGCTACTTCCAGGACGGTGAATTGGCGCCCTCCAAGATGGTACCAGAGGGGATCGAAGGCCGAGTGCCCTATCGCGGCCCGGTGGCCGACGTGCTCTACCAGATGGTCGGGGGCCTCCGGAGCGGGATGGGGTACTGCGGTGCCGCCGACATTGCGACCCTCCAACGCGACACCGAGCTGCTCCAAATCACCTCGGCCGGACTGCGCGAGTCCCATCCCCACGACGTGACCATCACCCGCGAAGCGCCCAACTACAGCAAGTAGCCCCGATGCCCATCACCCTCACGGCCGACAAGCTCACCAACGCGGTCGGCCTGGCCGCCATCCTCGGAGGCGGGCGCCGAGTCTGCCTCACGACTCACGTCAACCCTGATGGCGACGGGCTCGGCAGCGAGGTGGGCCTCGCCCACTTGGTCCGGGCCAACGGGGGCACCGTCATCATCGCCAACCCGACCCCGACGCCGCCCCGCTTCGAGTTTCTCTTTCGTGATCTCCCCGGCGTCGACAAGAGCGATCAGGCCGTCAAGGAAATTCGCCGGGCCGATGCCATCGTGGTCCTCGACATCAGCGACCTTGGGCGGCTCGGGGGGCTGGCGGCCGCCGTGCGTGAGCGGGGAGCGACGGTGCCGGTCGGGTGCATCGATCATCACGTCAGCCCGGGCACCCTCCCCGAGGGGCCTCGGTACGTCGATCCCACCGCCGCGGCGACCGGGGAGCTGATCGCCGAGATCGCGATGGCCAACGAATGGCCACTGACCCAGCCGGCCGCGCGGGCCCTCTACGTCGCCCTGCTGACCGACACCGGCGGGTTTCGATTCAGCAATACTCATCCGCGTACGCTCCGGATCGCGGCCGAACTGCTCGATCGCGGCATCGACCCCGAGGCGATCTACCTCGATGTCTACGCCGGCGCGCCGGAGGGGCGGGTCCGCCTGCTGGCCGAGGTGCTTCAGACCTTGGTCGTCGAGCCGGAAGTGGGACTGGCGTGGGTGACGGTGCCGGCCGGGGCGATCGAGCGGCATCAGGTGGGCAGCGATGACCTCGATGGCGTCGTCGAGCACGCTCGGTCGATCGCGGGTATCAAGATGGCGCTCCTGTTCCGGGAGATCGCCCAGGGGCGGATCAAAGTGTCGCTCCGGTCGGTCGGCGCGATCGACGTCGCGGCCTTCGCCCATCCGTTCGGGGGCGGGGGACATGCCAAGGCCTCCGGGCTTTCCCTCGAAGGCTCGATGGCGGTGGTCCAGGAGCAGGTCCTCGGCGCCGCTCGGCGCTACCTCACCGACGGTCGTTAGGCAGTTCCCCGCCATCTGGCCATCGGGAAGTCGAAGCCGGCATCCGGACCGTGGAGCCGGTCGCGGACCCACCAGACCCGATCCCGGGTCACTCCCAAATACCAGGTTTCCCGCTCGAGCGGCTCCGGCGCGGCGAACGCGCCGGGGTCGAGAACCGCCGCGGCCCCGCTGGACTCGGGGTCTCGGACCGATTGGTATCGGATGATGGCCACGCCCTCGCGCCGCGCGGTGGCGGCGAGCTGCTGGCACGGTCCGTAGTCGGCCGGGTCGGTCCATCGGGCGGTGTCGTCCGTCCAGGGGGGCTCGCGAAGGTCGATTCCGCGCCCGCTTACCGCCACCCGAAACAGCGTCTGGGCCGCCGGCGAAATCGACTCGAGGGCGGGGCTGTCGACCAGGAAACGCCAACGCCAGTAGCCCAGCTCGGCGCAGGCGGTGCGAATCAGGTCGGCGCCGTAGAAGACGCCAGGGTCCGCCGGGCGCCGGAACCGGGAGCCGAGTGCCGTCGGGGGATAGCGGAACGGGGTGAACAACAGGTAGTGAAGACCACGGGCCTCGGCCGGCACCGCCGGTTTGCCGGGATCGAGGAGATCCTCCAGCAACCGTTGTTCCTCGCGGCTGTCGACGAGGAGTCTGGTCGCCACCACATGCTGCGCCTCGACGGCTCGCCACAGCGAGATCGCGAGGTGCCGCGGCTCAAACCCGGCCACGGGTCGCGTCGAGATATTGAACCACCTGCACCAGACCTTCCGCGCCCCTGATCAACTCGGCCGGAGGCCTCCCAAGGGCCTCGTTGGGTCCCCGGAGCCAGGCCCGGGCGTCCTCGCCGTGCCCGGCGATTGCATCGAGTGATCGGAACAGCCGAATCAACAGCAGCGCGAGCTCCCATTCTTTCCGATGGGGCTCGAGTTGGTACTTCCCGGCGACCAGCCGCGAGGCGGTTGCCCGACTGATTCCCAGAATCCCGGCCAGCTCGCTCTGGGCCAGGTCGAGGACCTGGGCGGCCCGTACCGTTGCTTTGGAGACCGTTGCCGCTGGGTCTGGGGCGATGAATGGGGCGGCCATGATCCGAGTCCCTCCGCTGAACAATTGATTCAATAGCAACAATAATACAATAACGTTCCTACTGCAACAAACCGTGACTCGACGACCTGGTCGACGCATATGTTTCACATGTTGACGTTTTACTGTGCAGACTGTACTATACTGGCCGATGCATGACGGCGTCCAAGGAGCAACGAATGGAACTCAAACGCGAGCTGATTCGCGGGGCCGGTCCGGTAGCGGTGCTGCAGCTGCTCCATCGGCGCGAGATGTACGGCTACGAGTTGGCCGAAGCGCTCTCGCGGCGGACCGACAACGTCCTGGCGGTCGGGCAGTCGACGCTCTATCCGCTGCTGTATAGCCTGGAAGCCAAACGGCTGGTCGAGAGCCGGTGGGTGGAGCTCCCGACCGGTCGGAAGCGACGCTACTACCGGATCACCGACAAGGGGGTCGCCGCGCTGGAGACCCAGCGAGCTCAGTGGCAGGAGCTTTTCGAAGCCATGGTCGGGCTCGGTCTGGTGACCCCCACGGCGCAGGAGGGCTAGCATGGCGGCCGATCGATCGGAGTTCGTGGCCAAGATGGACCGTCTTGGCGTCGAGTGTCTGGCGCGCTCCAGGGGTCTTCCGCCAGAGTTGGCCTCTCGGGTATCGGTGGCGGTGGTGGAGAGCGGCCTTCCCGAGGATCGCCGCGCCGAGGTGTTCGAGGAGTTGGTGGCCCATTTTCTCGACGGCCTGGCGGCGGGCCGCCCGGCGGAGGCGCTGGCGGCGGATTTCGGTGAGGCGGGCCACCTTGCCCGGGACCTTCGGCACACGAAGCGAACCGTCACTCCGCCGGTGCTCGGCGGAACCGGCCCGCGGGACGGATTCGCTCGGAAACTGGTGCGCGACGCCGCCTACGCATTCCGACGATTCAAGGCCCGGCCGGTGTTCACCGCCATCGCCGTCGGTTCGTTGGGAATCGGGATCGGCGCCAACACCGCGATGTTCACCCTGGTCAACGAGGTCATTCTCCGGAAGCCCGCGCTGGAGCGCCCGGAAGAGCTGGTCGACCTCTACGCCGCGACCAAGGACTCCCCCTTCAGCGTTTTTTCGATTCCCGACTATCAGGACTTCTCCCGGGCGACGACGGCGTTCTCGGGTCTGGCCGGAACGAAGTTCTCCTTGGTTCCCTTCGAGGTCGACGGAACCATCCATCGACTGGCGATCGAGCTGGTTTCCGGCAACTACTTCGAGGTGCTCGGGATTCGTCCCCGGGCGGGCCGTCTGATCGCGGCGGCGGACGCGACGGCCCCTGGCGAGTCGCCGGTGGTGGTGCTTGGGGAAGGCCTCTGGCGGCGGGTCTTCGCGAGCGATCCGGCAGTGGTCGGTCGGACGATTCGGTTGAATGGGTCGAGTTTCACGGTCATCGGGGTGGCCCCGATCGAGTATCCCGGTCGACTCCGCGGGGTGACGACGGATGTCTACGCGCCGATCACTCTGGTGAACCAGATCGAGGGTGGCGTCCACGATCAGCTGACCGATCGCAACACCCAGGGAACCTTCCTCACCGGGCGGCTCCAGTCCGGGGCGACGTTGGCCCGGGCCCGGGTGGAGCTCGAGCAAGTCGCCACGGACCTGCGGGGCCGTCGGGAAGGGATGTGGGAGCTCGGCGCCAGCCTCGTCTTGATCCCCAGCAACGAGGTCATCATCTACCCGCCGCTCGATCGGCTCCTCAAGCCGCTCGGCGCCATGCTGCTGGTGGTGGTGGCGCTGGTGCTGGTGATCGCCTGCGCCAACCTGGCCAGCTTCCTCTTGGCCCGGGCCATCGATCGGCGCAAAGAGATCGCGGTCCGGCTTGCCCTCGGAGCGACCCGGGCGCAGTTGGTCTCCCAACTGCTCGTGGAGACCGTCCTGCTGGCGCTGATCGGGGGCGCGTTGGGCTTGTGGCTGGGCCGTTTCGCGCTGTCGGCGTTGCTCGCTTCCGAGCTGCCTTTGCCGGTGCCGATCTCGCTCCGGCTCGTGATTGATGGTCGGGTGCTCGCCTTCTCGGTGGCCATCTCGGTGGCGGCCGGGGTGGTGTTCGGCCTCCTTCCCGCCCTCCAGTCAACCCGGCTCGATCTGGCCTCGATCATCCGCGACGAGGCGACCGGCGGTGGTCGAAGGAAATGGACGGTTCGCAACGCGCTGGTCGGCGGGCAGGTGGCCATTTCTCTGATCTTGATGGTGGTAGCCGGATTGTTGATCCGGAGCCTCGAGGCCGTTCGCCGGGTCGATCCCGGGTTCGGACGCCAGCCGGCCGCGCTCGCCTGGATCGGGGTCCAGAACAGCGGGCCGTCGCGGGACCGCGCCGTGGTCGAGCGAGTTCGCCAGCTGGCGGCGGCGGTTCCGGGCATTGGGCGGGTGGGCCTGGCGGGGAACCTCCACCTCAACGCGCTCGGGACTCAGCAACTGGCGGTGAACGTCGACGGGATCGAACCGCCGGAAGGCCGGCCGTATTTCGAGATCGATCGCGCCGCCGTCGACACCGGTTTCTTCGCGGCCATGGGACTGACCCTGCGGGCGGGCCGGCTGTTCACCGCGATGGACGAAGACAGCCTGCCGCGGGTCGCCGTCGTCAACGAGGCTTTCGCGAATCGGTTCTGGCCCGGGCAGGACGCGGTCGGTCGCCGGTTTCGGGTCACCGGAGGGCGCGAGGTCGAGATCGCCGGGGTGGTCAACACCGCGAAGATCCGGAGCCTGGCGGAGGAGCCCCGGCCCTTCGTCTACCTGCCGATGTGGGTAGCCGACGGGACGGTCTGGCTGATTGGCGAAACCACCGAAGACGCCGATCGGGTCGCCAACGGCTTGGCCCGCGCGGTGGCCACCGACGACCGTCTCTTCGTGATGCAGGCTCGAAGTCTCCGCTCCCACATCGAGGTCATGTCGCTGCCGCTCCGGATGGGCGCGACCGCGCTGATCGTCTTCTCCGCGCTGGCGCTGCTGCTGGCCTGCGTCGGGCTGTATGGCGCGGTCGGCTACGCGGTGGCGCAGCGGAGCCGGGAGGTCGGGATCCGGCTCTCGTTAGGCGCCGATCGCCATTCCGTGGTCCGGCTCCTCCTCTGGGGCGGGCTTCGGATCGCGCTGGTCGGGATCGTGGTCGGGCTCCCCCTTGCGATCGGGGCCGGCCGGGCGTTCGAGGGCGTGCTATTCGGGATTCGGGGGCTCGATCCGGTGACGCTGGTGCTGGTGCCGGCGCTGTTGGTGGTCGTCACCACGATGGCGACCTACCTGCCCGCTCGCCGGGCGGGACGGCTCTCGCCGGTGTCGGTGCTCCGCGGAGACTAGGACCTGATCATGGCCGGCGCGAAGCAATCATTGATTGGCCGGCTCGACCGGCTGTCGGTGGAACGGCTGGCCCGCTCGGAAGGCCTTCCTGAGGTGCTCGCGGCGCGGGTCGCCGAGGTGGTGACCGGCACCGGGCTCGACGAGGGCCGCCGGGCCGAGGTGTTTCGCGAGTTGGTGGGTCATTTCCAGGACGGCCTCGCGGCGGGGCGCACCCCCGCCGACTTGGCGGCCAGTTTCGGCGACGGCGCCACGGCGGCTCGCCTCATCAGCCAGGAGAAGCGCTTGCTGACTCCCGAGGAACTTGGCGGCGCCGGCGCCGGTGACGGATGGCTCCGGCGGCTGGGGCGCGACGCTCGCTACGCCGTTCGGCGGCTGATCGCGCGACCGGCCTTCACTCTCACCGCGGTCCTGTCCCTCGCGTTAGGCATCGGCGCGAACGTGGCCATCTTCACCCTGGTCAACGACGTGATCCTCCGGCCGCCGCCGGTGGCCGAGCCGGAGCGGCTGGTCAACCTCTACATCTCGTCGCCCGAGTACCCGTTCAACGTCTTCACCTATCCCGAGCTCGAGGACCTTGGTCGATCGACGACGGAGCTTTTCACCAAGGTCGCGGGGAGCCGCTACGCCTTCGCGTATCGAGACGGCATCGATCGGCCGGAGATGCTCTCGGCCGAATTGGTCAGCCGTCACTACTTCTCCGTCCTCGGCCTCCATCCGGCGCTGGGACGCCTGCTCGACTCGACCGACGCCTCGGTGCCGGGCCGGAGCCCGGTCGCCGTCCTCGGCCACCGCTATTGGGCCCGAGCGTTCCGGGCCGATCCCAAGGCCGTGGGTCAGACCATCCGGATCGCCGGTCTTCCCTACACGATCGTCGGGGTGGCGCCCCCCGACTATCTGGGCACCAACCGCGGGATCGCCCCGGACCTCTTCCTCCCGGTCACGATGCTCAACCAGATCGAGCGCAACGCGACCGATCAGCTGGGGACGTACGAGAATCACTCGATCTTCGTCCGGGCCCGTCTCGAGCCCGGGGTGACCGTGGCCCAGGCCATCGCGGGGCTCGAGCGGCTCGCGGCGGACTTCCGGACCCGGCGGATTCCCGGCTGGGAGGCCGGTACCTCGTTCCGGATCATCCCCACGGCCGACATCATCGTCTATCCGCCGATCGATCGGTTGCTGGTGCCGGCGGCGTGGATGCTGATGGTGATCGTCGGCCTGGTGTTGGTGATCGCGTGCGCGAACCTGGCCGGGTTCCTGCTGGCCCGCGCGGTGGATCGGCGCAAGGAGATCGCGGTGCGATTGGCGTTAGGCGCCGGTCGAGGTCAGTTGATCTCTCAGCTGCTGGTCGAAACCGTCCTGGTGGCGCTGCTGGGCGGCGTGGCGGGCGTCTGGCTGGGTCGGTCCCTCTTGACGGGGGTGCTGGCGCTCGATCTTCCCCTCCCGCTGCCAATCACGCTCGAGCTGGCGCTGGACTGGCGGGTCCTGACCTTTTCGGTCCTGGTGTCGATTCTCGCCGGTCTGCTGTTCGGGCTGGCACCGGCCCTTCAGTCCACTCGGCTGGACCTCGCCTCGATCATTCGGGACGAGAGCACCGGGGGTGGGCGCTCGAAGGGGATGATCCGCTCGGTCCTGCTGGGTGGCCAAGTCGCCGTCACGGTGATCCTCTTGATCGCGGCGGGGCTGTTCGCCCGCAGCTTCGACGAGATCCGGAAGGTCGATGCCGGCTTCGGGCGGGCCCCGGCCGCGCTGGTCTGGGCGGCCTTTCGCCCCCAGGGGGACCCACACGTGGCCCTCGACCGGCTGACGAGGCGCCTGCGCGAGCTGCCGGGGGTGAAGGCCGTTGGCCTCACGTCGAACATCCATCTCAACTTGATCAACTCGACGTCGATGGAGTTCTCGGTCGACGGCATCGAGCCGCCGCCGGGGCGGACTTTTCACTCGAGCGAACAGGCCGCCGTCGACACCAGCTTCTTCGAGGCCACCGGCATTCGGCTGGTCGCGGGGCGGAACTTCGCGCCCTTCGAACGCGACAGCACCCCCCGAGTGGCGATCGTCAACCAGCGGTTCGCGGCGATGTTCTTCCCGGGCCGTGACGCGGTGGGCCAGCGATTCCGGACCGCCGCTGGCGAATCGGTCGAGATCGTGGGCGTGGCCGCGACCGCCAAGATCCGGACCCTCGCGGAGACGCCCCAGCCGTTCATCTATCAGTCCGCCGCGCAGCGAACGCCGACCGAGCCGTGGTTGGTGATCCGGACCGACGGCAACGCCGAGCAGGTACTGAACGCGGCGCTCGGGACGATTCGGGAGACCGAGCCGGATGTCTTCGTGCTCCAGAGCCGCACCATGGCACGGCATCTCGAGATCATGTCGCTGCCGCTCAAGCTCGCGGCCATGGCGCTGACGGCCTTCGCCGGCCTCGCCTTGGTGATTGCCAGCGTGGGATTGTACGGGATGGTGAGCTACTCCGTGGCGCAGCGGAGCCGCGAGGTCGGCATTCGGCTGTCACTGGGTGCCAATCGTCGTTCGGTGATCCGGCTGCTCCTCTTGGGAGGGCTCCGTTTGGTGGGCATCGGGGCGGGCGTCGGTCTCCTGCTGGCTCTCGTCCTCGCGCGTTTGCTCCAAGGCCTCCTGGTGGGCGTCCAGGCGGCGGATCCGGTCACCTTCATGGCGGTGCCCTTGGTCTTGCTGCTCGTCGCGGGGCTCGCGGCGTACCTGCCCGCCCGCCGCGCCGGGGAGGTGGATCCGGTGGTCGCGCTCAGAGCGGAGTGAGGGACAGCCCCTTATATTGCCGCCGGACGGCTTGCGGGAGCGGACGGCAGCATGGAAACGATCGACCGAATCGAACAGACGCTCGATTCGTTGCGACCATACATCGCATCGCACAAAGGCTCGGTCGAGGTGGTTGACTTCGACGAGGATGAGGGCGTCTTGACCCTGCGGTTGGGTGGGACCTGCCACGGCTGTTCCGCATCGACGATTACCCTTCGCCAAGGCATCGAGGTACGACTGAGACAGTTCGTGCCCGAGGTGAAGGCCGTCCAAGCCATCTGAGGTTTCACGGACAGAGGTGTTCTGTGTCGGATACGCTCGCGGGCCAAGTCGGCGCGGCCCTGTCACGCATTCGCAATCCCCGGCTGGACAACGACGTCCTCTCGGCGGGGATGATTCGCGACCTCGCGGTCTCGCCGGACGGGCGGGTCACCTTCACGTTTCTGCTCACCCGCGCCGATCCCGCGACCCTGGTTCGGGAAACCCGCACCGCCATCAAGGCGATAGCCGGGATCACCGAGGTGAAGATCACGGTGGTCGACCCGTCGGCCCCGGCGGGACCGACTCATGGCCCACCGACTGGTGGGGCGATGCCCCAATCGACCGGGATGCCCGCCCCTCCCTCTGCCGTGGAGTTTCCTCACCTCGGCCGGGTCATCGCGGTGTCGTCGGGCAAGGGCGGGGTCGGCAAGTCGACGGTGGCGGTCAACGTGGCCGTGGCGCTGGCCCGGACCGGCAAGCGGGTCGGCGTGATGGACGCCGACATCTACGGGCCCAACGTGCCCCGGATGTTCGGTATCTACGAGCGGCCGTTGGTGAAGGACGGCCGGATCCAGCCGCTCGAGGCGCACGGGGTCAAGCTGATGTCGTTAGGCTTCCTGATCGACCGCGACGCCCCGGCGATCTGGCGCGGGCCGATCATCATGAAGGTGATCCAGCAGTTCCTCAAGGACGTCGATTGGGGTGAGCTCGACTACTTCCTGGTCGACATGCCACCCGGGACCGGCGACGCCCAACTCTCGCTGGTCCAGTCGGTGCAGGTCTCGGGCGCCGTGATCGTGACCACCCCACAAGAAGTGGCCGTCGGCGACGCCCTCCGCGGGGCGAAGATGTTCGAGCGGGTCAACGTCCCGGTCTATGGCGTGGTGGAGAACATGAGCGGCTACACCGACCCCGCGACCGGCCTGCGGATCGACTTCTTCTCGACCGGTGGCGGTCAACGGCTCGCGGATGAACTCGGCGTGCCGCTCCTGGGGGAGGTGCCGCTCCAGCCCGGAGTGGCCCTCGAAGCGGACCGAGGGCAGCCGGTGGTCGTCGGGCAGCCGGACAGTCCGGCGGCCCGCTCGCTGGAGGAAATCGCTCGCCGGTTGGAACGGGAATCGGGCGGTCGGTCGATGACCTTGCCGATCATCAACCAGTAGAACGCGGCTCGACTCGGCATTCGCCGAGGGCTTCGTTCAGCCCTTTCGGTCGGGCCGCTTCACCGCCGGGACGCCTTGCCGGGGCGTGGCCCAGAGATACTCGTCGGTGAGCATCTCGGTGGGCAGGAATCGGCCCGCGAAGGTCGGCTGCACCCCGCCACGACTCAACACCGCCGCACCAAGGCCGAGCGTCATCACCAGCCAGGTCGCGATCGACGCCGCGGCCAGGATCAGCGAACCGGCGACCGGCACCCACCCGAAGACACTCCACGCCAACCAGACGCTGGCCACGGCTCCGAGCCCGACCAACAGATAGCGGAAGCTGTTGGGGGACGCCGGCACCCCGCGCGCCATCTGGCGACGGGTGTGGGTTTCGCCCATCGCGTGGGCCACACCGAGGAGCCCGCCCAACACCGCGGCGAGTGCCAGAAGGCAGTAGGCCGCGACTACGAAGGGGACCAGCAGCACGCCAACGACGCTCAACACCAAACCGGCCACCAACATCCCGAAAGTCGGGATCAGGAGCACCTGCGCGATCAGGCCGACAGCGAATGAGCGAAGAAAGCTGTGACCGACGGTGTCGGAGACCGTCTCGAGGTTGGATTTTGCGAAGAGCACCAAGCCGACGCCCAGCAGCCCGAGCGTGACGAAGGCGCCGGCGACGCCGGCCAGATTGACGAGGATGCGTCCGAACAAACTGGAGCCCGCCTCCGGCACCGCCGCGGCAAGCAGGAGGATCGTCTCAGATCCCGGCATTCGACACCGCCGGGGCCGAAGGGGTGATGAGCCGGCGCAGCGCGGCCAAACCCGAGAGGTACAGCGCGAGTGTCGCGGTTGCCACCATCGCAACCCGGCTCGGCGTCCCCACGAATTGGCGCAGGCTCTCGTACCACGGCTGCTCGGTTACGCTGGCGGCCAACGCCCGAAACGCGGTCCATCCCGCGTTGGCCGCCCCGGCTTGAACGGCGGCGAGCCAGCCATCGAGCACCGCTCGATTGGTGACCGACCAAGCCACGCTCAAGCAAATCCCGGCGGCAAGGGCGGACATGGCCGCCACCCGCCGCCGGGTGAGCTTGGGGAACGAAAGCACCGGCACCGGCGCGGGTTCATTGATGGCAACCCGCGTCATCACCCGATCCGCGAACCCCTGGTGGGGTTCGTAGGCCGGCAGGTGACCAAGAAGCTTCACCAATTCACGATCTGCCGCTACGAGATAGCGGCAGTCCTCGCACGTTTCGAGATGCAACCGCATCTCTCCCGGCAGCGCTTCAGAGTGAAACGCATCGAGGTCGTCAGTGGTGAGGTGCTTCGTCGGCCACGGTGTCATAAGTCGATTCCCTTGTACGGCGAGGTGCGGCTGCTGGTTTCAAGGTCGATGGCGGTCATTCGTCCCTGACCTCCCGCAGCAAGATTCGAAGCTCGTTGCGGGCCCGATGGATGTAAGTCTTCACCGTACCCAGTGGCAGGTTCAAGATCTCGGCGATCTCCTCGTAGGTGCGGCCTTCGACGTGACGGAGGAGAATGCACGATCGGTATTCGGGCCGGAGGGCCTCGATGGCGCGCTCGATGGTGCCCCCCAACTCGCGATTGGCCACCTCGTCCAGTTGCGACTCGCCCCGTTCGCCGACTTGCAGCGCGGTCGCTTCGATCAACTCCGGTGTGTCGGCGTGAGGAGAACCGTCCAGCGACAGGGTGTCGAGCTCGCGCTTGCGGATGTGATCGATGGCGGCGTTGTTGGCGATCTTGAAGACCCACGATGAGAACTTGAACTCCGGCCGGTAGCTCTGGACGGCGTTCAGGACCTTGATGAAGGTTTCCTGTGATAGATCCTCGGCCAGCTCGCGATTGCGGACCATCCGGAAGATCAGCGAGAAGACCGGACGCTCGTAACGACGGATCAGCTCGCGGTAGGCTTCCTCTTCGCCGTTCTTTGCGAGGGCGACCACGTCCTGGTCGATCTTCTCGCGGAGAGAGCCGGGGGGGATAGCCATGAGTGGGCGAGAAACTTAGGGGCCCGGTCGGCCAGCGGCCAGGTTCGGCCCGGTGAAGTTGCTCCAACCCCTTCCACCCGGCAGATTTGTCCCGCCAATGTCAGTTGCCGAAAAGCCCCTCCCCGTCGCCGGCGGTGCCGAGAAGCGCGCCTACGTGCGCGGCATGTTCGCCGCGATCGCGGCCCGGTACGATCTCTTGAACCACGTCCTCAGCCTGAACAGCGACCGCCGCTGGCGGCGGCAGGCGGTGAACGAGTTGGCATGGGAGCGACTGCCGGAGGGCAGGTACCTGGACCTCTGCGCCGGCACCCTCGACTTGGCGGCCGAACTGGGCAACCGGAGCGGGTTTGGGGGGACGATCATCGGGGCGGATTTCGTCAAACCGATGCTCGAGTTGGGTCGGGGTAAATCGGCCGCGGTCGAACCGGTCGCCGCCGACGCGTTGGACCTCCCGTTCCCCGATCGGTCGTTCGACGGCGCGACGGTCGGGTTCGGGGTCCGCAACCTGATGGACCTGGCCCGCGGGTTCGCCGAAGCGATCCGGGTGCTCCGACCGGGCGGCCGGCTCGTCGTCCTCGAATTCTCGACCCCGCACTGGCAGCCGCTCCGGGCTTTCTACCTCTTCTATTTCCGACGGGTCCTCCCGCTGGTCGGGCGGCTCGTCTCCAAACACCGCGATGCCTACACGTACTTGCCGGAAAGCGTGCTTGCCTTTCCCGAGCCCGATCAGCTCAAGCGGCTGATGGAGCGGGCCGGGTTCGAGGAGGTCCGCTTCCGGCGACTGTTCGGTGGGATCGTGGCCATTCACGTCGGGCGGCGAAGTGAGCGTTCATGACGATCGATAGTCTGCGGGATTTCGTCACCGAGATCGAGCGGGCGGGGGAGCTGGTTCGGGTCAAGCATCCGGTCCGGACCCGGCTCGAAATGGCCGAGATCGCGGACCGGGTCATGAAGAGCCCGGGGGGTGGGCCGGGGTTGCTGTTCGAGAACCCGATTGGCGACTCCGGGCGTCCCAGCCCGATTCCGGTGGGCATCAACCTGTTCGGCTCGATGGTGCGGATGCAGATCGCCCTCGGGGTGGAGCGGCTCGATGACATCGGCGGCCGGATCTCCGAGCTGCTCAACCTGAAGGTGCCGGAGGGGTTGTTCGGCAAATTGGCGATGCTGCCCAAACTGGCCGAGGTCGCCAAGTTCCCGCCTCGGGTGCGGAGCGGGCGGCCGTCGTGCCAGGAGGTCGTCTGGAAGGGCGACGAGGTCGATCTCGGCAACCTGCCGGCGCTGGTGACCTGGCCCCAGGACGGGGGCCCCTACCTGACCTTCCCGATGGTGATCACCGAAGACCCGGCCCGCGGCATCCGCAACGTCGGGATGTACCGGGTCCAGGTGATCGGAAAGAACACCGTGGCGATGCACTGGCAGCGTCACAAGGTCGGCGCGGCGCATTGGCGGGAGATGGCCGAGAAGGGCGCCAAGATGCCGGTGGTGATCGCGTTAGGCGGCGACCCGGCCGCGATGTACTCGGCGTCGGCCCCGCTGCCCCCCGTGATCGACGAGTTCCTCTTCGCCGGATTCTTGCGGAAGTCGCCCGTCGATCTCGCCCGGGCGGTCACCTGCGACCTGGAAGTCCCCGCCGAGGCCGACATCGTCCTCGAGGGCTACATCGACCCGGCCGAGCCGCTGGTAATGGAGGGCCCGTTCGGCGACCACACCGGATTCTACTCCTTGGCCGATCGCTACCCCGCGGTCCACATCACCTGCGTCACGATGCGCCGGGACCCGATCTTCCCGGCGACCCTGGTGGGCCGGCCTCCCATGGAGGACTACTACCTCGGCCACGCGACCGAACGAATCTTCCTTCCGCTGATCAAGCTGACCACGCCGGAAATCGTCGACTACCACATGCCGGCCTGCGGGATCTTCCACAATCTGGTGTTCGTCTCGATCGACAAGCAGTATCCCGGGCAGGCCTACAAGGTGATGAACGCGCTCTGGGGCGCCGGGCTGATGTCACTCGCCAAGGTGATCGTCGTGGTGGACAAACACGTCAATGTCCAGAACGTCGACGAAGCCTGGTGGATCGCGCTCAACAACATCGACCCCGAGCGGGACGTCCGATTCAGCATGGGGCCCGCCGACGTCCTCGACCACGCCAGCCGAGGGTTCACCTACGGCAGCAAGATGGGGATCGACGGGACCCGGAAATGGCCCGAGGAAGGGTTCACCCGGGAATGGCCGCCCCTGATCGAGATGGACGCCGAGACGAAGCGGCGGGTCGACGAGCTGTGGCCCAAGCTGGGCATCGCCCTGTGAGTCGTGAGGGGCAGACCTTCGGGGGCGGCTCGCTGGCGGTTCGCTACGCGAACTTCGTCAAGCTGCCCCACACGCTGTTCGCCTTGCCGTTCGCGTTGCTCGGGGTGCTCGCGGCCTCGATCCATGCCACGATTCGTTGGCAGACCGTCCTGCTGGTCGTGATCGCGTTTTCGGCCGCCCGATGGGTCGCCATGGGGTTCAATCGGATCGTCGATCGCGACTTCGACGCCAAGAACCCGCGCACCCAGGGCCGCGAGCTGGTGACCGGAGCGCTCTCGACCCGCCAGGCGTGGATCTCAGTGGTCGTCGCCGGAATCATCTTTCTCGCGGCGGCGGGCTCCCTGAATCGATTCTGTCTGGTTCTCAGCCCGGTCGCCCTCGGCTGGATCATGCTGTACAGCCTCTCCAAACGGTTCACCTGGTGGCCGCACCTGTGGCTCGGGATGAGTCTCGCCATCGCGCCGGTCGGGGGGTATCTCGCGGTCACTGGCCAGTGGAGCGATCCGTGGTGGATGCTGATCGCCATCACGGTCGGGGTGGCGACGTGGGTGGCGGGGTTCGACATGTTTTACGCGCTGCCCGACGAGTCCTTCGATCGCGGCGAGGGCCTCCGGAGCGCGGTGGTCCGGCTCGGCGAGCGGCGGGCGATCCTCGCGGCCAAGCTGCTCCACGGGGTGACCATCCCGGCCCTCGCGCTGTTCGGCTGGGCGGCGGGGTTCGGGGGCTGGTACCTGGCCGGGCTGGCGGTCGCGGTCGGGATCCTGATCTACGAGCACCACCTGGTCAAACCGGGTGACCTGTCCCGGCTCGATGCGGCCTTCTTCACCATGAACGGTGTCATGAGTGTCACGGTATTCGGGTTCGCCCTCCTGGACCGCCTCCTGTAGCTGTCCGATCTTTGGCCACCACGGGACGGCCCAGGATACGGTCGTGAGCCGGCGGAGCCGGTTCCTTCGCGTTTCCTGGCGGGGACCCACGGGCGTCGTTCGGGCTGGCCGGAGGTGGCATGTCGCATTCCGCTGAGCGGTGGCGGATCATCCAAGCGGTGTTCGCCGAGGCGTCGGAGCTGACGGGCGGCGAGCGCCAGGAGCGCCTCGCCCAGATCACCTTTGGCGATCCATCGCTTCGAGCCGAGGTCGAGGCGCTCCTGATCGCCTCGGAAAAGCTCGGCGACCGGTTCGAGCGTTCGCCAGCCGAGACGATGCTGTCGGACGCCCGGAAGCCGGTCGTGGGCACCCGGATCGGGCCGTACGTAGTCCTGCGGGAGATCGGGCGGGGCGGCATGGGCACGGTCTACGAGGCCCTCCGGGACGACGCCTTCAAGAAAAGGGTCGCGCTCAAGATGGTCCCGGCGGGTCGGGACACCGAGTCGATTCTCCGCCGATTCCGGTACGAACGTCAAATCCTGGCCCGGCTCGAGCACCGCAACATCGCCGCGCTGCTCGATGGTGGCGTGAGCGAGTCGGGTCAGCCGTACTTCGCGATGGAGTATGTCGAGGGGCTCCGGATCGACGAGTACTGCCGGGTGCGCCGCCTCGGGGTGCGGGACCGCCTCCAGCTGTTTCGACAAGTCTGCGCCGCGGTGCAGTATGCCCACCAGAACCTGGTCGTTCACCGCGACCTCAAGCCCAGCAACATCCTGGTGGCGGACGACGGGACGGTCAAACTCCTCGACTTCGGGATCGCCAAGTTGCTCGATCCCGGCGATTCCGAGGGCGGCGACCTGACCCAGACCGGGGTGGCCCCGATGACGACCGGGTACGCCAGCCCCGAGCAACTGTCCGGGAAGCAGGTGACCACCGCCAGCGACATCTATTCGTTAGGGGTGGTGCTCTACGAGCTCCTGGCTGGGCGTCCGCCGTTCGACCTCGCCCAACTGCCGGTGCTCGAGGCCCGCCGGAGAATGCTCGAGTCCACCCCGACTCCGCCCAGCCGGGCGGTGAATCCCGACACGTTGTCGTCGGGCACCGAGCCCACGGCGCGCCGGCTGCAACGGGCCCTGGCCGGCGAGCTCGACAACATCGTGATGATGGCGTTGCGCAAAGAACCGGATCGCCGGTATCCGTCGGTCGAGGCGTTGGGGGAGGACGTGCTCCGCTTCCTGGCCGGGCTGCCGATCCAGGCGACCCCCGATTCGGTCGGGTACCGATTCGGGAAGCTGGTTCGCCGGAACCGCCTGGCGGTGGCCGCGACGGCCCTGGCCGCGTTCGCCTCGATCGCGGGTACGGTCACCAGCCTGTGGCAGGCTCGCATTGCCCGCAGCGAGCGGGACCGGGCTCGGGAGGAGCAGGCCAAGTCCGAGGAGGTGACCGGGTTCTTCAAGTCGATTTTCGATGCGGCGGCACCTCACCGGCAGGGTCTCGCCGTCACCGTCGTCGAGGCGATGGACGCTGCGATTCCGCGGATCGATTCGGCGTTCGCCAGTCGACCCGCCATTCGGACCGCGCTCAAGAGTGCGATCGGCTCGACGTTCTTTGACATGGGTCTGGCCGCCCGGGCGGAGCCGCTGCTCCACGAGGCCCTGGCGTTGCAGACCCAGCTCGACAGCGGCCGGACCACGTATGCCGGGGCCAACGCGGTGTACAACGTCGCCGGGGTGGCGAACGCGCTGGGCCGATTGCCGGCCGCGGAGTCGCTCTTTCGCCGGTCGATGGCGATGTACGAGGCGGTTGGAGAAAGTCGGGTGGGGCTCGCCCAGGGGTACGGCCAGCTCGCGATGGTCCTCTCGAACCAGGGGCGGCTCGACGAGGGCTTGGCGATCCAGAAAAGGGCGCTCGATCTGCTTCGGGCCGAGCTGCCCCGCACCGACCGATCGGTGATGGTCGCGGTTGCCAACTACGCCGCCAACCTCACCGAAGCTGGGCGGCTCACCGACGCCGAGCCGTTCCATCGCGAGGCCGTCGCCCTGGCGGAGGCCGCTCGAGGTCCCGAGGACGCCGCCGTGGCCGCGGCCCTCCAACCGCTGGCGATCAACCTGGCGTTGCAGGGGAAGCTGCCGGCGGCGGAGTCAGTGGCCCGGCGGGGTTGGTCGGTCGCCCGGAGCGCGCTGGGGCCGACCAACCCGGCGACGGTCCGGCTTTGGCGGACGGTGGTCGGCGTGCTGGTCGATCAGGACCGGTGCGCCGAGGCGATGCCGATGGCCCGTGAGATCATCGCCCTCCGGAGAGAGTTGACCGACGGGGATCCATCGATCGCCTCGGCGTACATCCAGCTCGGCGAGTGTCAGGGCCGGGGCACCGACCTTGGCCCAGCGGCCGACGCCCTCCAAACTGGCCTCGCGCTCCGCCGCGAGACGCTCCCGGCGGGCCACTGGGCGATCGCGCTGACCGAGAGTCTGTTAGGCGACGCGCTGGTGCGCTCGGGCCGGCAAAAAGAAGGAGAAGCGCTGTTGGCCTCGGGCTATGAAGGTCTCCGCCGGACCCAGGGCCCCGATCAGCTGAGGACCCGGCAGGCGCGGGAGCGGTTGGCCGGGTACTATCGCGCCAACGGCCGCGCGGCCGCGGCCGATTCGCTCAAGTAGCGGTCCCTCGTCCGGGTCGGGTACATTCCCAATATGTCCTCCAGCGCGCTTCCCTTGGTTTTGGCGATCACCGGGGCCTCGGGGGCGCCGTACGCGGTGCGGGTGCTCGCCACCCTCGCTCACCTCAGGGTTCCGACCTGGCTGATCGTCTCCGGCCACGGGTGGCGCCTCCTCAACGAAGAATGCGGCATCGCCGATCTGGCCCAACTCGAGCGGGCCACCGCGGGTGACTCCCAGTGGTCGAGCGTCACCCTGTTCTCCGACGACGATCGAGGCGCGAAGCCGGCCTCCGGCTCCCAGCGGACCCGCGGGATGGTGATCTGCCCCTGTTCGATGGGCACCGTCGCCGCCGTGGCCCACGGGACCAGTCGCTCGCTGGTGGAACGGGCGGCCGACGTGACCCTGAAGGAAGGGCGGAAGCTGGTGTTGGTGCCGCGGGAGTCGCCGCTCTCCTTGGTCCATCTCAGGAACCTGACCTCCGCCGCCGAAGCGGGTGCCACGATCCTGCCCGCGGCGCCTGGCTTCTATCATCGGCCCGCCCGGCTGTCGGACTTGGTCGATTTCATCGCCCAGCGGGTGCTGGACCAATTCGCCATCGACGCCACGTTGTCGCCCCGTTGGGGCGATCCGAGCGAGCCGAGCTGATCCGATGTACACCTCCTGCCTCTTCTGCAGCTCACACCTCGGGCGCAACGAGATGGTGCCGACCCTCCCGATCGGGCAGCGGTTGGCCTTCGACCCGGCCCGCGGCCGGCTGTGGGTGATCTGCCGGTGGTGCGAGCGGTGGAACCTGGTGCCGATTGACGAGCGGTGGGAGGCGGTCGAGGAGTGCGAACGGCTATTTCGCGGCACCCGGCTCCGGTTCTCGACCGCGAACGTCGGCCTTGCCTACATCCGGGGCGGGTTGGCATTGGTTCGGATCGGACCAGCGCTCAAGCCCGAGATCGCGGCCTGGCGGTATGGCGGCTACCTCAACCGCTGGCTGCCCGCGGCCCAGGCCGATCCGTTCCGGCGGGTGGCCGACGGAGTGACCCGCCTCGCCGACCGAGGCGCGGCCATGATCGCGGTCCGGATGGGGCTCCGCCGCGATTACGACCTGGCGATGTGGGTGAGGCTCAAGTCGCGGCCCGCCCGGGTGGTGGCGACCGTGGAAACGGATCGCGCCCAACTGGTGATTCGGGCTCGGCACCTCGAGGCCTGCGAGCTGGTGCGGCCCGATCCGGGACAGGGCTGGCAGCTCAAGTTGGCCCACGACCGGGGTGTCGATTTCCTCGCGGGTGACCAGGGCCTCGGCGCGGCGGGGAAGCTCCTGGCCCGACTCAACGGCGGTCGGGTCCCGGACGCCACGGTGCGATACGCGGTCGCCAAACTCGAAGATGCCGGCAACCCCGATGGCTACTTTGCCCGGGTCGCGGCCATCGCGATGCGGCACTGGTGGGGCCGGTTTCCCGCGGCACGGCCGGAGGAGCCGGTGGCGGTCGAACCGGCGGCAACGGAGAGCGAGCGGCTGGCCCTGCACCTGACCAAGCGGTCGTTCTGGGGCCGAGGAGGTTTCGGCAGCGAGCCCGCGACACCGTTGCCACGGCTGCCGCTGGTGGATCGATTGGCCCTCGAGATGGCGGCCAACGAGGACACCGAGCGGCGGGTCATGGAGGGTGAGTTGGCCCTGCTCGAGCGGGCCTGGCGCGAAGCGGAGGAGCTGGCCGCCATCAGCGACAAGCTCCTGCTCACGGCCGACCGCTCGGTCGGGAAGGATCGAGCCCCCGGCCGGTTCGCGCCCGCCTGATGCGGCTCGGCATCATCTCGGACACCCACGGCCTGCTCCGGCCGGAGGTGTTCGACGTCTTCCGCGAAGTCGATCTCATTCTTCACGCCGGCGACATCGGCGAGCCCGACCTGCTCACCGAGCTGACCGCCCTGGCGCCGGTCCGGGCGGTCTGGGGCAACACCGACGGGTTCGCGATTCGGCGGCTGGTTCCCGAATCGATCGAGACCGAGATCGAGGGCTTTCGGTTCCTGGTGATCCATGGGCATCAATTTGGCTCGCCGACCCCCGAGGATCTCAACGCCGCCTATCCCGACGCCGAAGTGATCATCTACGGCCATACCCATCGGCCGCTGCTGACGATCGTCGATCAGGTGGTCACGGTGATGAACCCGGGCGGCGCCGGCCGGCGCCGGTTCGATCTGCCCGCGTCGGTCGGCATCATGGAGCTCGAGCCCGGGATTCCACCCCGGGCCCGGCTGGTGCCGCTGACCGCCGCCGATGAACCCTAGCTACCGCCTAACGGCCTGATCGCGATCCGGCCTCGGTGGGCGAGGTGCGGGGAGGTGGCCGCCAGCGTGGCGGCGGCGTCGAGCGAAGGTGCCGAAATGACGAAGTACCCGGTCAGTCGTCCGGCCCCCGCCACCAGGGTCTCGCCGGGGGCCAGTTGGCCGCCCGCCTCGAGCACCCCGCCGCCTGAGCCGAGCTCCGCGCCGTCCACGAACGCCCCCTGACCTTGCAGTGCCCCCGCCCAGCGACGGTACTCCTCCACGTAGTCGGCCTCGCGCCCTGGGGCAGGACCCTGGAACGACTCGTCTTCGTAGAGCAGCAGCATCCAGCGCGGATCGGTCGGGATCGGCCGGGCCGGGCCGGTGCCGCGGCCGACGAAAAAGGCGGCCAGCGATGCCGCGAGCAACCCGGCGCCGTAGAGGGCTCGGGACCATCGGCCAGGGAAGGTGCGGAGGGCCCCGCGACCGCGGAGCGAGCTGACCACTCGATCCTCGAGGGCGGTAGGCGGCATCGGGTGACCTCCCAAACGCCGGAGCGGGTCCGGGCGGTGGTCGGGGTGATCGACGGGGTCGGTCATGAGGGGCTCCAGCGGGGTTCGAGCCAGCGGCGGAGTGCCCGCCGAGCCCGGGATAGTTGACTCTTCGAGGTGCCGATGTCGATGCCGAGGAGCGAGGCGATCTCGGCGTGGTCGTAGCCCTCGATGTCGTGGAGAACGACGGCGGTTCGATAGCCGGGGGGCAGCCGCGCGATCGCGGCCTCGAGATCGAGCCGGTCGTCGGGCGCCTCGAGCGGCTCGGCCTCGTCACCGAGGAGCGGGTCGGTGGGGTGCCGCGTCCACTGGCGGCGCGCCTCCCGAACCCGGTTCAGGAGGATCCCGCCTAACCAGGTGGCCAGGGCCGAGCGCCAGGCGAACTCCCCCCACCGTTCGCTGGCCCGAATCCAGGTGTCGTGAACCAGGTCCTCGGCCGCGCCGTCTCGGTCATCGGTCAACCGGATCGCCATCCGGTACAGCGCGGGGGTGTGGCGCTGATAGAGTCGTCGGAAGGCGGCCTCGTCGCCGGTCGCGATGATTCGCTGGAGCAGGTCCCGATCGGCTGGGTCGGTCACTCCTGGCGGACGTCCGCTTTGACTGGCACCGCCGAGGGCACCACCACCATCAAGTTGGCGGTCGGGCGACCGGAGTCGACGACCAGGCCGCCATCCAGCCCCGGCGCGCCGTGATGGCCCACCGCCGCGTTGGTCAGGAACGGGTAGTAGATCATCAGGTGCGGCTTCCAACTGCCCACCGGACGACCTTCGTCGCTGACCAACCGCTGGCTGGCCGACATCATGTAGACCACCGCCAAACGCGCCGGCAGCCGGAATCGTCCCTCGGACAAGCCGTCGGCGATGGCCCGGTCGACCTCGGCGCTCGGTACTCCGCGATGATAGAGCATGGTGCGGTGCAGCTCCATCGGCATGATGGTCGCGGCCGCTTCGGCGTCGAAGCACTCGGGCTCGAGCGATTCAGGCCAGCTTCGATTGACCAGGCAGACCGCGTCGCTCGAGCCCGAGTCCGCCACCACGAAGCCGGAATCGGTGAAGACGTAGATCCGGGCGGCGGTCGAGATCGAGGCCGGGGCGCCGCTGCGGGCGAGGGCGATCTCTTCGGCGCGCGGCAGCAGGGCTCGGCGACCCGGCTTGCCGGCTCCTGCTTCCTGACCGACTGCGATCCCCGGCGTGACCAGGGCGATGACCACCGCGAGGCGAACGAACATCGGGCGACTCCGAATAGGTTGGCCATGAGTGGCCCAGCCGAGCCGGAAGGTTGCACGGGAACGGCTAGGGCTCGGTTTCGCCCGCCAGCCATCGTTCGATCGGTACGGCCCGGCGCCAGCTTTCCGGATGGCGTCGGAACCAGCCCATCACCAGCAGCATCTCATCGAGGGTGGCACCGTCGAGCAGACCGGCGGCCGGGAGGGGTTTGGCCAGGTCGGCTTCGATCACCCCGCGGAAGGCCTCGCGCTCGATCGGGGTGGACGGATAGGGATAGCCCGCCCGGATCAAGCCGTGGCGAATCAGGTAGACCCGGTCATCGCCGAAAGCGCCCGGATCCCGGTAGACGAAGGTCAGCAGCTCGATCGCGGACCGAGCCCGCGTTCCGGCGGCGATCAACCATTCGAGGAGCTCGAACTTCTGCCGCCACCGAGCGGCCCCCTCGAAGTCGTGCTGGTCGGAGGCGCGCATCATCTGATCGACGGTGCGATCGATCGGGACGAGCGAGTACCCGCCGAGGAACCGGATCGCGTCGTCTACCCGCGCCCGGTACTGCCGCTCCTCGACCAGGCCGGCGCACGGTCCCGCGCAGGTCCCGAAGTCGAAGCGGGTGCAGCCGGCCTGCTTGGGCTCGGCGAAGAGGTCGCCCTGGCCCGCGAACACTACCGGCATCTTCTCGGCGCAATCGCGGAGGCCCAGCAGGTCGTTGAGGATGCGGAGCCCGCCGGCGGTGCGGCCCGGCGAGGTAAACGGACCGAAGTAGCGGACGTCCTGACGTCCGGTGGAGGTGGTCACGGCGAGACGGGGCGCGACCCCGGTCGAGATCGTGATGAACGCCGCGTTGCGCCGCCGGTTCATCTGGTGGTTGTAGGGCGGGCGGAATTTCCGGATATCCCGGAGCTCGGCTAAGTGCGCGGAGAACTCGCTGGGGACGTAGTCCCAGTTGATGTTGGCCGCCGCGTTGAGGATCCGGGCCGCCTTGTCGTCCGGGAACTTCGCGTTGAAGTAGGAGAGGACCCGCGCCTTGACTCGCTTGGCCTTGCCCACGTAGAGCACCCGCCCCGCGGCGTCGACCATGCGATAAATCCCCGGCCGGTGTTCGGCGAGGGCTTTGACGCGCGCCCGAAGGGCGGCGAGATCGGTGGTCGGAGGGAGGAGGGAGGTGGTCACGGTCGGGTTCGGCGGTGCCCCCTCTCGTCTCGGGTCAGCGCTGGCAGCGGTGGCAGAAGACCGTGATCCGCGCATCGATGGCGTGGGTCCCGGCGAGGGGTGTCCCGCACTGGCGGCAGGGCTCCCCTTCGCGGTCGTAGACCATCAACGCGAGCTGAAAGTTACCAGGCTCCCCCCTGCCGGTGCGATAGTCCCGGAAGGTCGTGCCGCTGGCGCTGACCGCGGCCTGGAGGATCCGGACGATGTGATGATGGAGGCGCTGGTGATCGGCGGGCTCGAGCTTGCGGGCCTCCTTGGAGGGATCGATGCCCGCCGAGAAGAGGGCCTCGTTCGCGTAGATGTTGCCGACCCCGGCGAGGTGGCGCTGATCCATGATCACTTTCTTGACCGCGGACCGGCTCCGCCCGAGCGCCCGGCCGAGTGCCTCGGGCGTGAACGCCGGGTCGAGCGGCTCCGGGCCGATCGCCGCGGTGAACTGGTCCCAGGCCTTTGGGTCGGACCAGCGAATCGTGCCTAACCGGCGGACATCGTGGTAGAGGAAGGTTCGGCCATTGTCGAGCCGGGCCTGGAGGACCCCATAGCGGCGATCGTCCGCGGTGAGGGCTTTCTTGACGAACATCGCCCCGGTCATACCCGGCTGAATGATCAGCCGTCGGCGATCGGTGACGATCACCGCGTTCTTGGCGCGGCGGGTCATCGCCACCACCCGCGCGCCGGTCAGGCCCGCCACCAGGGTCCGTTTGGAGACCCGATGGAGCAGGTCGTCGTGGCTCACCGTCACCTGTTCGAACCGCCGACCGCGGAGCAGCGGTTCGAGGTCCCGGACCATCGTTTCGACTTCGGGAAGTTCGGGCACGGTGGCGACGCCTGGTCAGCCGAAGAAGTCGAGGAGCAGGCGGGTGGTCTCAGCGGGCGCTTCTTCGGCGAGGTAGTGGCCGCAGTCGAGCGCCTGGCCGGTCACCGAGGTCACCCGCTCCCGCCAATCTTCGAGGGGGCGGAAGCACCGCTCCACCACGCCGTGACGACCCCAGAGCGTCAGCAGCGGCGCGGTGACTTTTCGGTCGAGATCGGCCCGATCGTGCTCGAGATCGATCGAGGCGGCGGCCCGATAGTCCTCACAGGTGGCGTGGATGGTTGCCGGGTTGCGAAAGGCCGCTCGGTACGCGGTGAGCGCGGCGGGGTCGAAGGCATCGAGCCCAGCCCGTCGGTTGCTCAGGTGCCAGTTGAGGAAGAACTCCGGGTCCGACTCGATCAGCCGCTCGGGGAAGGGGGCCGGTTGGATCAGAAAGAACCAATGGTAGTAGGCCTGAGCGAACACCTGATCGGTGCGTTGGTACATCGTCAGGGTCGGGACAATGTCGAGCGCGGCCCATCGGGTTACCCGACGGGGATGATCGAGCACCATCCGGTGGGTCACCCGAGCGCCACGGTCGTGGCCCACCACGCCGAACCGGTCGAATCCGAGCGACTCCATGACTCGGACCTGGTCCGCCGCCATGGCCCGCTTCGAGTAGGTCGAGTGGTCCGGCTCACTGACCGGCTTGCCGCTCTGGCCATACCCTCGCAGGTCGGTGGCAACGATGGTAAAGCGTTTGGCGAGCGCGCCGGCGACCCGATGCCACATGACGTGGGTTTGCGGATAGCCGTGGAGCAGCAACAGCGGCGGGCCGCTGCCGCCGATGACACCGTGGATGACCACGTCGCCGACGTCGAACCAGCGCGGTTCAAGATTCGGAAAGAGCACGGTGAGGCGAGGGCTAGGGCCGGGCGGCTTCACGCCACCCGATGTCGCGGCGGAAGTGCTTGCCGGTGAACTGAATCGTCTCGGCCGCGGCTCGGCTAGTGGCCTGCGCGCCAGCGAACGTCGGGGCCAGCCCGGTCACCGCCAGGACTCGGCCGCCGGCGGTGCGCACCGTGCCGTCGGGGTCGACCCGAGTCCCGGCGTGAAACACCACCGCGCCAGCGGGCAGGTGGTCGGGAAAGGTGATGGCGTCGCCAGCCACGGGCTGATCAGGATAGCCTCGTGCCGCGAGCACGGTGGTGACCGCCCCGTCAGGACGGATCGTCGGGATCGGTAGCGGGGCCCCGGTGGCCGACGCGAGCAGGAGATCGACCAGGCCGCGCTCGATCCGAGGGACGATGACCTGGGTCTCGGGATCGCCGAACCGGCAGTTGAACTCGATAACCCAGGGGTTGCCGCCGACGTCGATCATCAACCCGGCGTAAAGCACGCCAGAGAACGGAGCGCCGCGACGGCGCATCTCGGCCAAGGTCGGCTCGAGCACCCGGTCGCGGATCCGCTGGATCAGCGGCGCCGTCGCGAAGGACACTGGACTGTAGGCGCCCATCCCGCCGGTGTTGGGGCCCCGGTCGCCCTCCAGCAAGCGTTTGTGGTCCTGCGCGGGCGGGAGGACCACCACGTCCGTCCCGTTGGTGACGGCCAGTACCGACAGTTCCTCGCCGGGCAGAAACGACTCCACCACGATCAGGTTGCCGGCGTCGCCGAAGACCCGGTCGCCCAGCATCGACTGGGCGGCCGCGCGGGCCTCGGCGCGGGTGGCGCAGACGACCGCCCCCTTGCCCGCGGCCAGGCCATCCGCCTTCACGACGAGCGGCTCGGCATGGGCGTCGATGTACTTGAAGGCGCCCGCCAACTCTGAGAACGCCATGCTGGAGGCGGTGGGCACCCGGGCCGATGCCATGACGTCCTTGGCGAAGGCCTTGGATGCCTCGAGCTGGGCCGCCGCCGCCGACGGGCCGAAGGTCGCGATCTTGCGCTCGCGGAGCCGATCGGCGAGCCCCGCGGCCAGTGGTCCTTCCGGCCCGATCACCACCAGGCCGATGGCCTCGCGCTCGGCGAAGGCGACGAGATCATCGAGCGCGGTGGCGGCGATCGGGATGTTGGTGGCGACCTGCGAGGTGCCGCCGTTTCCTGGGGCGCAGAAAACGGCGGCGTCGGGACGTTCGCGGCGAATGGCCCAGCAGAGTGCGTGTTCTCGGCCGCCGCTGCCGACGACGAGAATCTTCACGCGCCGGTGCGGGCCTTGGTGAAGGCGTCCTTGGCGGCCTGGGCCGCGCGCTTGGCGGCGTTGGCGACTTCGCTGACCATTTCTTTTCCGGCGTCGGCGTAGTAGCTCGTGGCCGCGCCGAGATCGTCCTTCAAGGGGCGGTCCTTCTGCTCCTGGCCTCGGCGGGTGTATTCGCCGCGGAGAATACGGTCGTACTCGCCACCGGTCATCCACTTCTGGATCTCGGCCGCCCGGACGGTGTTCATCGGGTGGGTCAGGCCGAGGGTGTTGAGGACCTTGTAAACGATGTCCATCCCCTCGTGGGTGTTGGCGTACTCGTTCGCCTGGGTCATGAACTCGTTGAGATCCATCTCTCCGGAATCGAGCGCCTTCTTGTAGCCGCCGGCCATCTTCATGAAGAGCTGCTGGGAGGCCATGATGTTCTGGGCGCCTAACAACCCGGCCCGGTCGGCCGACAGCTCGGACTTCCGGGACCACTCGAGGACGGCCAGCTTGACGGGCAAGAGGGCGATCCCGGCGAGGAAGGGCAGGGCCGAGAGACTGACCATGAACAGGATGGCCGCGATGGTGTGGTAGAGCGCGTGGCCGCTCATCACGTGGCCCATCTCATGGGCGATCAGGACCCGGAGTTCCTCGTCGTCGAGCAGCTCGAGCGCCGCCGAGTGGAGGACGATGAACGGGTCGTCGACGCCATACGCGCCGGCGTTGAACACCGGGGTCTGGGAGACGTACATCTCGGGCGTCGTCGGCCAGTCGAAGGTGGCGCAGACCTCGACGAGGAGGCGGTGGGCCCGGGGGAACTGCTTGGGGGTGACCCGAACGGCGTTGCCCTGGAAGAGGAGCCGGATGCCTCGTTCCCCGCCGAGAATGCCGATGATCTTCTTGACGACCTCGTCGAATCCCGGGACCGAGCGCATCGCCTGCAGGGCGGCCCGGTCGGCCGGGTGCTCCCAGGAAACAGGCGCGATCTCGGGAAAGGCGACCCGGGGGCGATGGGCGGGGACGGAAGTCATTGTTGGGACTCGTTTTTTGAGGTGGCTGCCCTACGAATATGGCCCCACAGAGGTGTCAGACGGGAGGGGGCGGTCCCGGGGTTCGTTCGGGCCCCCGGTTCGGACCAGGCCGAGGGGCGGCCGGGTGTATTTTGGGAGTCCGATTTCTCCACCGCGACTTCGAACGGACGGCACCGTGAGCCAGGACGCCCCCCGCCGGGACTTCATTCGAGAGATGGTCGCCGCCGACCACGCGTCGGGCCGGTTCGGCCGTCCGATCATGACCCGGTTCCCGCCCGAGCCGAACGGGTTCCCGCACATCGGCCACGCCAAGTCGATCTGCCTCAACTTCGGGCTCGCCCAGGAGTTCGGGGGGCAGGTCAACCTTCGCTTCGACGACACCAATCCGACCACCGAAGACATTCGCTACGTCGAAGCCATCAAACGCGACATCGAGTGGCTCGGCTTTCGCTGGGACCGCGAGCTCTACGCCAGCGACTACTTCGAGCAGCTCTACGAGTTCGCGGTTCGGCTGGTCGACAAGGGCAGTGCCTATGTCGACAGCGAGTCGGAGGCGGAAATCCGGGAGCATCGAGGCACGGTCACCAAACCGGGCATTGCCAGTCGGCACCGCGACCGGTCGGTGGCGGAGAACCTCGACCTCCTGACCCGGATGAAGGCCGGAGAGTTTCCCGACGGCGCCCACGTGCTCAGGGCCAAGATCGACCTCGCCCATCCCAATATGATCATGCGCGATCCGGTCCTGATTCGGATCCGCCATGCCCATCACTATCGGCGCGGCGATGCCTGGTGCATCTACCCGCTCTACGACTTCGCCCATGGGCTCTCGGACGCGATCGAGGGAATCACCCATTCGCTGTGCACCCTCGAGTTCAAGGACAACAAGGACATCTACGATTGGTTGGTCCGCGAGGTCGGCTTCGACCGGCCCCCGGAACAGACCGAGTTCGCTCGTCTCGAGCTCGAGTACACCGTGGTCAGCAAGCGAAAACTGCTCCGACTGGTCACCGAGGGGCACGTCAACGGGTGGGACGATCCCCGGATGCCGACCCTGTCCGGCATTCGGCGGCGGGGGGTTCCGCCCGAGGCGGTCCGGGCGTTCGCCGAGGGCGTGGGCGTGGCGCGGAGCCCGGCCCGCACCGAGTGGGCCGCCTGGGAGCACGCGGTCCGGAACGATCTCAACATGCGAGTGCCGCGGGTGCTCTGCGTGGTCAACCCGCTCAAGGTGGTCCTGACCAACTACCCGGCCGATCAGGTCGAGGCGCTCGACGCCTCGTACTACCCGCACGACGTCCCGAAGACCGGATCCCGACCGGTGCCGTTTTCCCGCGAGCTGTACATCGAGCGGGAGGACTTCATGGAAGACCCGCCGAAGAAGTTCTTTCGGCTCGCTCCCGGTCGGGAGGTCCGGCTGCGATACGGGTACTTCATCACCTGCCAGGAAGTGGTCAAGGATGATCGGGGGGAGATCGTCGAGCTGCGATGCAGCTACGACCCGGCCACCCGGGGTGGCGATTCGCCGGACGGACGGAAGGTACAGGGGACGATTCACTGGGTGTCGGCACGGCACGCGCTGGACTGCGAGCTGCGGCTCTACGACCGGTTGTTCACCAATCCCGATCCCGAGGCGGTCCCCGAAGGCCAGGACTTCGTTTCGGTGCTCAACCCGGGCTCTCTCACCGTGGTCGCCGGGGCCAAGATCGAACCGTCGGTCGCCGCCGATCCGCCCGGGAGCCGCTATCAGTTCGAGCGGGTCGGCTACTTCGCGTCGGATCCGGTCGACTCGAAACCGGGCGGTCTTGTCTTCAACCGGACGGTGACCCTGCGCGACAGCTGGGTGAAGGAGAAAGACAAGCGCTAGAGGCTGAGCCAGTAGTTGAGCTTGATCATCAGGACGTTGGTGGCGGGCGCCTCGAAGAGGTCGCCGACCCGCGACCCGAGCCGAAACCGGCCGTCCGGATCGAAGCCGCTCCGGCCATGCTGCCAGACCAGGAACAGGGTCGAGCCTAACGAGTACTCCCAGCGAAGGACGACGTTCGAGCGGAGCGACAGGACGGTGAAGTCGGGGTTGGCCAGCGTCACGTCGGTGGCCCCGTTGCCGTCGAGATCGAGGAGAACGTTGCCCTCGGCGTCGCGGCCGGCCCGGTCGGTCCCGAACCGGTCGAATCGGTCGGCGAAGCGATCGGCTCGGGGGGCGGCGACCCGCTGAAAGCCGTCGTAGCGGCCGCTCGAGAGGAAGGGCTGGGCGTAGAGCTGGAGAGAGAGCGTCGGACTGAAGGTGATGTTCGACCGAACCGTCATCGAGGCGGTGGTCTGGTCGATGGCCCCGAAGAGATACTGGTCCGCCAACCCCACTCGCTGGGTGGCCAGGTACTGCCAGGCGTCGCGGTTCCGGTTGTACCCGGGCGACACGGTGAGGTCGACGTTGCTGCTCGGTCGCCACGAGAGGTTGGCGTGGACGCCCATCGCCCAGCTGCCGCTCTCGTCCTCGGAGAATCCCCATACGTTGCCGCCCCCGCGGAAGGCACCGCGGCGGTCCGATTCCAGCCCGAACCAGCCGTTGATCGCCCCCGGTCTCCGGAACGCCGGTCCACCCCGCAACGCGGTCGGGGTGAGGCCACCCCATTGGCGATTGAAGCCGAACCACCCGCTGACGTAGTTGGTCAAGGTGTAGTTCGCGTTGAGGTTACCTCCGACGTTGCGACGTTCGCCTCCGAAGGTGGTCGACCACCATTGGTTCAGGTTGACGTTGAACCGTCGGAACACCCTCCCCGGCGTGAGCCAGCGCCGATTGATCCAGACGCTCTGATTCACCATGTCGGTTTCCCGCATGAACCCGACATCATTGACCTCGAAGCCCGGTGAACGCGCGGTCAGGTTGACGTTCCATCGCAAGTTCCCTGCGGTCCGGCCGCCGTTCAGACCGAACGCGAATCCGCCGAGCTCGGTGCGGGTCGAGTCGAGCTCGGTGTGGTCGGCGTCGGGGCGCTGGAAGTACCGGGCGGACGACGTCTGGGTAGCGAGGATCGCCTCGGGCGAACCGCGTACCAGACTGCCCACCACGCGACCGCTCAATTGGTAGGTGTTTCGGGCAAACCGATGGGACCAGTTCATCCCGCCGGAGTAGGCGTTGCGGTGCAGCCACGTGAGGTTGGGCGGGAGGGCCCGGTCGACCGTGGTGCCGAAGAGACCGATGACCGTCTGGCCCCGGCGCAGCTCGCGCTCGAGGCGGAAGACCCCAAAGGTGGACCGGGGCTCGACCGGGTCGATGAAGGGGCGCCCCGATCCATCGATGACCCGGGCCTCCTCGCGAGCGGTCAGCGCGCCTAACGCGCCGATCGACCAGCCGCTCTGGGTCTTGCCCGAGACTTTGGCGGCGGCGAGGATGGTGGTGCCGTCGACCGTCTCGGCGAAGCCGCCGCGCCGGTCGGCTGCGCCGTGCGGCGCCCGCCCGATCCGACGGGAGTAGAACAGCTCCTCCTCGGAGCCGTCGCCGTCGCCGTCGGCGATCCGAAACCGGAAGAGGTCGAGTCCCTCGGTGAAGAACGGTCGCCGCTCGGCGAAGAACGACTCGAAGGCCGAGAGGTTGACCACGGCCGGATCGGCCTCGACCTGGCCGAAATCCGGGTTGGCGGTGGCGGTCAGGGTGAGCGCCGACGTGAGGCCGACCTTGAGGTCGCCGCCGAGGTTGGCCAGGCTGTGTCGGCCGGTCGCGAAGGGATCGCCGGCGGTCGCCGGCTGGAACCGGGTCGCCGCCGCGGTGTAGGGCAGGACCTCGAGCCGCCGCGGCGGGGTCAGCTGATCGAGATCGACCAAGTCGCCGAACAGCGACACGAATCCCGACGCCTGGCTCGGGATGAGCCGCCAGTACTGGGTCTCGTTGAGGCGATTGATCCGGCGCGAGACGTTGAACCCGAACGTCTGGCGGGAGGCCGCCTGAAATCGGAGCTGGCTGAGGGGGATCCGCAGCTCCGCGGACCACCCGGCGGAATCGATGCTGGTCTTCGCGTCCCAGACGGCGTCCCAGCGGTCGTCTCGATTAGTGTCGTCGAAGAGGTAAGCATCTCGCTTGACCCCGGCCGCGTTGACGGTGAACGAGAAGGCGGTCCGGCGATCGCGATAGGAGTCGATCATCACCGTGATCTCGTCGGACGGCGTCCACTCGTCCCGCCGGGCCAACACCGCGGCGATCTCGGCGGCCTTCGAATCCGACGCCCGCACCCCGATCCAGAGGGCGTCGTTCGAGTAAAGCACCCGGACCTCGGTCGGCTCGGACGCCGGCTTGCCTTCGTCCGGGTCGCGTTGAGTGAAGTCGGTGATCGGGCGGGCGGTCTGCCATGCCGGCTCCATCAAGCGGCCGTCGAGCTTGAGCGCCGACGGTGGCGTCCGAACGGCGCGGGCCTCGCCATCCGCACTGCTCGCCGATCGGACCGGCGGGTCGAGGGGGCCGGTCTGGGCTCGGGCCGTGGCGGCCAGGGCCAACACTGCTATCGAGAACAGGAGGGGCGACGTCACCCTCGCGAATACGGTCATCTGGTTCCACCGGGCTGCGACGATTGCCTGGTTAGACCCGGGATCCGTGACCAGCGTTGCAGGCAGAGATTTTTGGCGGGGGCGGCCGGTGGCTGGCCAACAGGAGAAAAGGCGAAGAGAATCCGTCGCGAAGCGCCTATCCGTGATTCACCAAGGACGGGCTCGGGCTAGTCGACCACCCTAACGGCTCGGAGGCGGAGCGGAAAAGACCGGCGCCAGATTCTCGCTCGCCTATCGAATGGCCTGATCCAGATCCTCGATCAGGTCTTCGACCTCCTCGATCCCGACCGAGAGTCGGACCAGGGAGTCGGTCAATCCCATGGCGTTGCGCATCGCCACCGGGACGGCCGCGTGCGTCTGGGAGGCCGGGTGGCCGATCAAGCTCTCGACGCCGCCAAGGGACTCCGCCAGCGAAAAAATCTTGGTGGCGCCGAGGATTCGGCGGGCCAGATCGACATCACCAACCTCGAAGGAAATCATCCCGCCGAAGCCGCTCATCTGCCGCTTGGCGAGCTCGTGCTGCGGGTGACTCGGCAGGCCCGGGTAGTAGACCCGCTGGACTTTCTTGTGGCCGGTGAGCCACTCGGCCATCCGCCGCCCGTTGGCGTCGTGCTGTCTCATCCGAAGAGGCAACGTCTTGGTGCCCCGCAGCGCGAGCCAGCAATCCATCGGGCCGGGGACGCCGCCCGCCGCGTTCTGGAGGAAGCCGATCCGCTCCGCCAGGTCGTCCCGGCGGGCGACCAGGATGCCGCCGACCATGTCGCTGTGCCCGTTCAGGTACTTCGTCGTCGAGTGGAGGACGATGTCGGCGCCCTGTTCGAGGGGCCGTTGGAAGATCGGGCTTGCGAAGGTGTTGTCGACCGCGAAGAGGAGGCCCCGGGCCTGACAGAGGTCGCCGATCGCGCGGAGGTCGGCGAGGAACATCATCGGGTTGGTCGGGGTTTCGCAGTACACCAAACGGGTGTTCGGCTTCACCGCGGCCGCGACGTCGTCGGTCCGTCGCATGTCGACGAACGAGAACTCGAGTCCCAACGCCTCGTAGACTCGGACCATGAGTCGCATGGTCCCGCCGTAGACGTTGTCGCCGCAGACGATGTGGTCACCCGATCGGAACAGCTTGATGATGGTGTCGAGCGCGGCCAGGCCCGACCCAAAGGCGAACCCGTGTTCGGCCCCCTCGAGGCTCGCGACGTTCCGCTCGAGCGCCTCCCGGGTCGGGTTTTGGGTCCGCCCGTACTCATATCCCTTGTGAAGTCCCAGCGCTTCCTGCCGATATGTCGAAGTCTGATAGATCGGCGGCATGATGGCGCCGGCCAGCAGGTCGTCGATCCGGCCGGCGTGAATGGCGCGGGTGCCCACCCGGTGGGCTTTGTCCGGCTCGCGCAATCGGGTCATGATATTTGCTTGCTGAGGGTGTGCACAACCTAACCGACGCCGGCGGGCCAGAGCAAGCAGCGACCCTGGAAGTCATTTCGGGGTAACTACTTAAAGGGTGGGATGAATGGAAGGAAATGGACTCGCCGTGCGGTCGGCGGATTCCCCCCGGGCCCTGGTCGTCGATGACGATGTGCAGGTTCGTCGCACCTTGGGCCGGGTCCTCAAGGCCTTGGGAGTCGGCTCAGCCGAGGCGGCCAACGGCCGGGAGGCTCTCCTGGTCCTCGAGGAGGCCGGGGAGCTGCCGCTGATCATCAGCGACCTCTACATGCCCGAAATGGACGGGCTCGCTCTGCTCAAGGAAGTGCTCCGAAGATACCCCGACACCGCCGTGCTGATGCTCACCGGGGTCGCCGAAGTGACCACCGCCGTCGAATCCCTCCAAGCGGGGGCGGTCGACTACCTCTCGAAGCCGGTTCTGATCGAGGAATTCCGAGCCCGTGTAGAGAAAGCCCTCGAGAAACGTCGTTTAGTACTCGAGAATCGCTATCTCCAGCAGAGCTACCAGGAACGCCTCGAGGCCAACGTGCGGGAGCTCGACTTGAAGAACAAGGAGCAGTTCCTCGGCCAGGTCCAGATGGCCGTGCGAATGCTCGAAAAGAAGGACATCTACACCCGGGGCCATTCCCAGCGGGTCAGTCAGTATGCGGCTCGGACGGCCGTGATGCTCGGCTATACCGGGGGGTCGCTCGATCAGATCCGGCTCGGTGGCGACCTCCACGACATCGGGAAGATCGGGACGCGCGACGCCGTCCTGAACAAGCCGGGGCCGCTCACCAAGGACGAATTCGACGAGATCAAGAAACATGTGGTGGAGGGCGAGGAGATCCTCGAGCCGCTTCGCCGGGACCATCCGGTGGTGCTCGAGATCGTCCGATCCCATCACGAACGGATGGACGGATCGGGCTTTCCCGACGGCCTGCGGGGCGAGTCGATCCCGATGCCGGCTCGGTTGGTTTGCGTGGTCGACGCCTTCGACGCGATGACCACCAACCGCGCCTACCGGCCGTCCCGACAACCCGCCGAGGCGATGGAGGAACTCCACCGCTGCGCCGGGCTCCAGTTCGATCCCGATGTGGTGGCGGCGTTTCTCAAGGCCTTTCCCGATCCCTCCCGGTTACCCCTGGCGACCGCCTAACTTTCGGGGATGACATCGACAACGCTGATGGTCTCCGTCTCCGGGATGCGAGGCATCGTCGGGACGGATCTCACCCCGGAGCTGGTGGCTCGACATGCGGCGGCCCTCGGGGCCTGGGCCAGTAGCCGCGGGCAGCCCCTGGTCGTGCTCGGACGGGATGCCCGGACCAGCGGAGCGATGTTCACCCACGCGGCGATCGCGGGGTTCGCCTCGGTCGGGGTCGAGGTCATCGATCTCGGGATCGTGCCGACCCCGACCGTGCAGCTGGCGGTCGAGCATCATCACGCCGGGGCCGGGATGATCATCACGGCCAGCCACAACCCGGTCGAGTGGAACGCTCTCAAGTTCGTCGGGCCCGACGGCATCTTCCTCGGCGCGGAAGCCGGTGCCGCCGTCCGGGCGCTCGCCGAGCGGGGCCCGGAGCGGAAGGGCTGGGATGGCATTGGCGCGGTGCGGTCGGATCCGGGCGCCGTCGACCGCCACTTGGCCGCGGTCTTGGCCCTGGTGGACGTGGCCGCGATTCGAGCCCGGGGGTTCATCGTCGCGCTCGACTGTGTTCGTGGCGCCGGCGGCGCCGTCATACCCAAGCTGCTGGAGCAGCTGGGCTGCCGGGTCGCCGGGATCCACCTCGAAGCCGACGGCCGATTTCCCCGGGAGCCGGAGCCGATTCCCGAGAATCTCGGGGAGCTGAGCCGTTTGGTCCGGTCCGCCAAGGCGGACATCGGCATGGCAGTGGACCCTGACGTCGATCGCCTTGCCTTGGTCGATGAGCTCGGCGACCCGATCGGCGAGGACTACACCCTGGCCTTCGCGGTTCGAGCGGTGTTGAGCCGGGCTGGGCCTGGGGTCGCGGCCGGGGCCACGGTCGTCGCCAACCTGTCGACCAGCCTGGTGGTCGAAGACGCGGCCCGGGCGTTCGGGGCGCGGTTCGTCCGGGCCCCGGTTGGCGAGGCCAACGTCGCTCAAACGATCAAAGATGAGCGGGCGCTCATCGGCGGTGAGGGGAACGGGGGGGTTATCTTGCCGGCGCTCCACATCGGGCGGGATGCCCCGCTCGGTGTGGCGTTGATCTTGCAATATTTGGCACAAGCCGGGACTACCCCCTCGGCGGTCGTTCGGGGGGCCCCCCGGTACCGGATCGTGAAGGCAAAGTCACCGCGTGGCGCGGACTTGGGCGCACTATACCTGGCGCTTGAGCAGCGATTCGCTGACGCCCAGGCTGACCGGCGGGACGGGCTGCGAATGGCCTGGGCGGATCGGTGGGTGCACGTCCGGCCATCGGGGACGGAGCCCATCATTCGGTACATCGCGGAGGCGCCCACGGAGGTCGCCGCGAGAGAACTGATCGCCATTTGTCAGGAATTGGCTTAATCCTATGTGTGGAATCGTCGGCTACGTCGGGCCCAAACAGGCGAGCAACATCCTGATCGACGGCCTCCGCCGGATGGAGTACCGCGGCTACGACTCGGCAGGCATCGCCATCATCAACGGGAACGGGGTCAAGGTTCGCAAGGCGGCGGGCAAGCTGTCGGTGCTGGTGGACAAGCTCAAGATGGACACGCCGGACGGCACGGTCGGGGTGGGCCATACCCGGTGGGCCACCCATGGCGCGCCAACGACTCCGAACGCCCACCCGCACTTGGACCAGTCGGGTCGGATCGCGGTCATCCACAACGGCATCATCGAGAACGCGGGGACGATTCGCAAGGCGCTCGAGGCGCGCGGACACGCCTTCAAGTCGGAGACCGACACCGAGGTGCTGGCGCACCTGATCGGCGAATACTACGTCGACAATCTGGAAGAGGCGGTGGCCGCCGCCCTGTGGGATGTCGAGGGGGCGTACGGCATCGCGGTGATCTGTTCCGACGAGCCGAACACCGTCGTGGCGGCGCGCCACGGGTCGCCGCTTCTGGTCGGGGTGGGCGACGGCGAGTACTTCGTCGCCTCGGATGCCTCGGCGATTCTGGAGCACACCCGGTCGGTGGTCTATCTCGACGACGGCGAGATGGTGGTGCTCAACCGAGACGGGTACCGAGTCCGCAACCTCACCGAGACCCACGTCGAGAAGCCGGTCAACCAGATCGAGTGGGACTTGGCGACGATCGAGCGGGGCGGCTTCGCCCACTTCATGCTCAAGGAGATCTTCGAACAGCCGGACAGCCTCACCAACACGCTCCGCGGTCATCTCCTCGAGGAGGAGGGTACCGCCCGGCTTCGGGGCCTCAATCTCAGCGACGAGGAGCTCAAGCGCTTCGATCGGATCGTCATCACGGCCTGCGGGACATCGTGGCACGCGGGCTTGATCGGCGAGTACATCATCGAGGAGTTGGCCCGGATTCCCGTCGAGGTCGAGTACGCGTCGGAGTTCCGCTATCGCAATCCGGTGCTCGATGACCGCTGCCTGGTGATCGCGCTCTCGCAATCGGGCGAGACCGCGGATACCCTGGCGGCGATTCGGGAAGGCAAGCGGCGGGGCGCCCGGACCGTCGGCCTGGTCAACGTGGTGGGGTCGACCATCGCCCGGGAAGTCGACGGCGGCCTCTATCTCAGGGCCGGTCCCGAGATCGGGGTGGCGAGCACCAAGGCGTTCAACAGCCAAGTCGCGGCCCTCGCCATGGTGGCGCTCCGGCTGGCCCGGCTTCGGAACCTGAGCGTCCTCCAGGGTCGCGAGCTGATTCGCGCCCTCAACGCGCTGCCGGGGCAGATCAAGCAGATCCTCGATCGGTCGCCGGACCTCGAGCGGCTCGCGTTGAAGTACCACCAGTCGAGTAACATTCTCTACCTCGGCCGCGGGGTCAATTTCCCGGTGGCCCTGGAGGGCGCGCTGAAGCTCAAAGAAATCTCCTACATCCACGCCGAGGGCTACCCGGCGGCCGAGATGAAGCATGGCCCGATCGCGCTGATCGACCAGAACATGCCGGTGATCTTCGTGGCGCCGCAGGACGCGGTTTACTCGAAGATCGTCTCCAACGTCGAAGAGGTGAAAGCGCGGAAGGGCCGGGTCATCGCCCTGGTGACCGAGGGCGACACCGAGATCGGCAAGCTGGCCGAGGAGACCTTCACGCTACCCAAGACGCACGACCTGCTGACGCCGATCTTGGCCTCGGTGCCGCTCCAGCTCTTCTCCTACTACGTCGCCGTCCTCCGGGGCTGCAACGTCGATCAACCGCGCAATCTCGCCAAGAGCGTCACCGTCGAATAGAATCCTCGCGGACCTGCGAATCGACCGGGTGGTGAGGTAGCTTTCGGCATCTCCCGACCCGGTTTTCGTTCGATGTTCCTCTCGACATTTCGATTTGCTTTGGCGGTGGGCTCGGCGGCCGGCCCCGGCGCGGATTCGCGGGCCCCAGCCGCGCAACCGTCCGCGGTGGCCATCGTCGACGTGACCGTGGTCGATGTCGAACAAGGCCGACTGGTGCCGCATCAAACGGTCGTCATCGCGGGCAACCGGATCGTCGCGGTCGGGCCGGCCGGAGGGGCGGTGGTGCCGGGCTCGGCGCGGCGGATCGATGGCCGGGGCAAGTACCTGATTCCCGGCCTCTGGGACATGCACGTCCACGCCGCGACGCCGTGGTTCGGTGACTACTTCATGCCGGCGCTGGTGGCCCACGGGGTGACCGGCGTTCGCGACATGTTCACCACCGCGGCCGCCGTCGCCGAGTGGCGACGACGGGTGACCAGCGGGGAGTGGCCGGGCCCGCGGGTCGGCGGGTATGGTCAGCTGGTCGATGGCGATCCGCCGATCTGGCCCGGGTCGGTCGTTGCCAAGACCCCCGAGGATGGGATCCGGATCGTCGACTCGATGAAGGCCGTCGGGGCCGATTTCGTGAAGGTATACAGCCGGCTCGATCCCGAGACGTTCGCCGCCATCGCCAAGCGGGCCCGGGAGGTCGGGATCCCGTTCGCGGGCCATGTGCCGTCGATGGTCCGACCCGCCGACGCCGCCCGGGCCGGGATGAGCACCGTCGAACACCTCCAGCAGGCGTTGCAGGGATGCTCGAGCCGTGAAGAGGCGGCGCTGGCGGAGTACACGGACGCGGCTCGATCTCCCCGGCGGTGGGACTCCGCCAGCGTCGTCTCCCGGCGCCAGGTCGCCGAGTATCTGGCCGCGCAGGATCTCGACCGATGCCGGGCGCTCGGGAAGGTATTCGCCGCCTCAGGGACGTGGATGGTGCCCACCCTGACCGTGCTCCGCTCGATCTCCCATCTCGACGACACCTCGCTGGCCACCGATCCTCGGCTCGAGTACGTGCCTCGGTTCCTCAAGTCGGGCTGGAATCCGGCGTCCGATTTCCGGTTCCGGATGCTGACCCCGGCCGACTGGGCCCTGCGCCGGAAGGTCTACGCCCGGCAGCTCGAGGTGGTGCGGATCTTCCGCGAGGCGGGGGTTCGGTTCCTCGCCGGCACCGATCTGGCCAATCCCTACATCTTCGCCGGGGCGTCGTTGCACGACGAGTTGGCGCTCTTCGTCGCCACCGGATTCTCGCCGACCGAGGCGCTCCGGGCGGCGACCATCGAGCCGGCCCGATACCTCCGGATGTCCGATTCGCTCGGAACGGTCGCGGTGGGCAAGGTGGCCGACATGGCGCTGCTCGACGCCGATCCCCTGGCGAACATCGAGCACGTTCGCCGGGTGAGCGTCGTCATCGCGGACGGACGGGTATACGACGAGGCCGCCCGGGCCAAAATCCTGGCCGACGCGAAGCGCCGCGCCGCGGCGGCGCCCGGTCAGTAGCATGCGAGTGCTGCTCCAGCGGGTCTCCCGGGCGTCCGTCTCGATCGATGGTTCCGTTCACGGCGCGATTGATCGGGGGTTCTGCCTCCTGGTCGGCTTCACTCACAGTGACACGGTCGACGAAGTGCGCTGGATGGCCGACAAAGTCGTCGGGCTCCGGCTGTTCGCCGACGCCGACGGCAAGATGAACCTGGGCTTGGCCGAGGTGGGGGGCGGGCTACTGGTGATCTCCCAGTTTACGCTCTATGGGGATGCGGCCAAGGGGCGGCGCCCGAGTTTCGTCGACGCGGCCCGGCCGGAGACGGCGATTCCGCTCTACCAGCGTTTCTGCGCCGACCTGGCGGCGACCGGCGTTCCGGTGGCCTCCGGGGTGTTCGGCGCCGAGATGGCGGTCGAGATCCACAACGACGGACCGGTCACCTTGATGCTCGAGCGCGTCCATGGCTGAGTGGTCGCTGGTCCTGGCCTCCCGATCGCCCCGTCGTCGCCAGCTCCTCGAGATGCTCGGAATCCCGATCGTGGTGACGGTCAGCGACGTCCAGGAGATCCCGCTCCCCAACGAGTCGCCCGCCGGGTACGCGCGGCGGTTGGCCCGAGACAAGGCTCGGGCGGTGCCCGGTGAGTTCGTGCTCGGCGCCGACACCATCGTGGTGGTCGACGGCCGGCTGCTCGAGAAGCCAGCCGATCCGGACGACGCCGTCGCGATGTTGCGGCAGCTCCAGGGACGGCGGCATGAGGTGATCACCGCGATATGTCTGATCGCCCACGGGCGGGAGTTCGAGGCGGCCGACACCACCGCGGTTTTCTTCCGGCCCGCCAGCGATGCAATGCTCCGGGACTATGTCGCCACCGGCGAGCCGCTCGACAAGGCCGGGGCGTACGGCATCCAGGGATACGGCGCGGCCCTGGTGGAGCGGATCGAGGGTGATTTCTTCAGCGTGATGGGACTTCCGGTGCGGCTGGTGCTCGATCTGCTCGACCAAGCCGGCCGACCCTACCGTTTCGGACGCTGAGCCTGGGCGACCTCCCGCGTTGCCCGCCGGGCCTCGTTAGGCGCCGATCGGGTCGGCAGCCGCCACTCAAGGCAGGACGGCGAAGACCGAGACGAACTGGCGTTTACCGCGCAGCTCGACGTCCGGGCAGCGGGACAGGGCCGGTTTGGCGGCCAGAGCGTCGGCGAACGCCCCGGTGATCCGGATTTCGTCGGGCTCGGCGTCGTCGCAAAGGCGGGCGGCCACGTTGACGGTGTCGCCGATCACGGTGTATTCGAGCCGCCGCTCGCTGCCGAGATAGCCGGCAAAGACGTCGCCGTAGTTGAGCCCGACTCCCATCGACAACACCGGTCGGCCGACCCGGCGCCACCGGTCGTTCATTCCCCGAAGCCGCTCCCGCATGGCCAGCGCGGCCTGGAGGGCGCGGTCGGCGTCGTCGAGGCCGGCCAATGGCGCCCCCCAGACCGCCATCACCGCGTCTCCGATGAACTTGTCCAGCGTGCCGCCGAACTCGAAGACCACGTCCACCATCTCGGTGAAGTACTCGGTGAGCAGCGCGCCAAGGGCCTCCGGGGCCATCGATTCCGCGATCGCGGTGAAGCCGCGGATATCGCTGAACAACACCGCGACCGGGCGACGCTCGCCCGCCTGCCGAATGGTGCCCGGTTCGCGGGCGATTCGGGCGGCCACCCCGGGAGCGAAGAACCGTTCGAAATTGGTCCGCACCTGCGCCTCGCGGCGGACCTCTTCGGCGTAGCGCAGCTTGCCGAGGCTGACGGCGGCGAGGCCACCGAAGGCAAACAGCATCGTCGCATCGTCTTCGCTGAACGGGCGCGGCGCGGTCAGGGTGTCGACGTAGAGGGCGCCAAGGACCCGGTCGCGCGAGGCCATCAACGGCGTGCAGATGGCGCCCCGCACGCTCTGGATCATCACCGAACCACTCCGAAAGCGTTCATCGGCCTGGGCGTTCTCAGTGATGATGGCGGTCTTCTGGGTGACGGCCGCCCGGGCGATCGACCGGGGCACCCGGACCCCAGCCCCTTGGTCGAGCCGACTCTTGGAGCAAGCTTGGATCAGTTCGCCGGAGGTTTCGTCGACCAGGAGCAGGGAGACGCGATCGCAGGGGAGCAGATCGAAGGTGAGGTCGACCACCGCCGTGATCAGCTTGTCGAGCTCGAACTCGCCCGAGAGCCGCTTGGCGACGTCGAGCACCCGGGCCAACTGGCTTGCCTGGACGTTGTCCACCAGGCTCGGCGCCCGGGCAAGGGCGTCCAGCCCGGGGCCGAAGTCGAGCTGCCGGACGACCGTCCCTTGGGCCATTGACTCCACGGCGCCCAGGTCCGACTCGGGGGAACCGAGCTGGTAGGCCACTTTGCCAAAGGTGACCGTGTCGCCGGGCAGGGCGGTGCCGGTGGCGAGCCTGGCGCCGTTGATGGCGGTGCCGTTGGAGCTGCCGAGATCGCGAATCGCGAGGCCCGCCGGGATGGCTTGGAGTTCGGCATGCCGGCGGGAGACGGAGGTATCGGCGATCACGGCGGAACAGTCCTGCCCGCGGCCGACCACCACCGCGGTGCCCGCGGTGATCGTGATGACGTGGGGATGCCCGACGCCGACCAGGATCCGTTCCATCAGCGCCTCGGGGCCGCCACCACGAAGCGCCCCGGCCCCGGGAGCAGGGCCCGGACCAGATCCGACCCCGGGCGGCTGGTGCGGAGGAACGCGACCCGGCCGTCCGGATGGACCTGGGCGACCAGGAGCGCCCGCTCGAAACCGAGGTCGCTGCCGTAGCGGGTTCGCGCCCCCGCCGGAGCCACGAAATGAAGGGCGTAGCTGACGACCAGCTCGACCGGCGTGGCCGGATCCCAGCTGCCGGCGACATCGAGGCCGTAGAGCCCGGGGCGGGGCGCTAGCGTTAGGCGACGCTCGGTCGGGCCCGCGGGCACGGTGAGGCGGGCGAAGAGGCTGTTGTCCGGGGCCCCGCGACGGAGAACGATGGTCCGGCCGGCGCCCGCGGCGATCACCACCACGGTGTCCTCAGGCGGGGCGCTTCCCGATTCGAGCACCAGCACGGAGTCGATCCGACCATCGGGAGGGAGCGGCTCGAGGCTCGGTGCCCGCGCCGGGCCGCCGGTGCCGGGGCGCGGGCCCCCGCAGCCGACCAACGCCGCCAGCAGCGCCGAGAGACGGACCGCTCGCGACACTATATTGCCCGGACGATGGCCCATCGGTGGCTGCTTCTTTCGCTTGGGGTCATGGCCTCTCCGGTCGCGGCCCAGGCTTGGAACGACAGCGCGGTGGTCGCGCTCGTCGATCGCGCCGTTCAGCGACGAGCCCTCGCGCTGGCCGATTCCACCCTCCAGCATTTCTCCGCCCGGGCCCGCGGCGTCATCACCTTCCGGGCCGAGTTTGGCACCGGCGCGGCGGCGACCCGGCGGATCGTCAAGGCGGACGAGGTCCTGGTGGAAGTGTATTGGCAACGACCGGACCGGAGCAAGCAAGTCATCCGGGCCTGGCGGGACTCGACCCTGTTCCCCACCGACCTCGCCTACCACCGAGATCACCTCGGAATCGTCACCGATGACTTCGGCCCGGCGATCCGGATCGGCGATGGCGACGAGGTGCGTGACGTGGTCCATCCCTTGGCCCCTGGGGGCCCGGTTCGGTACGACTACCGGCTCGGCGATCCCGTCACCATCACGAGCGGGCCCAGCCGGCTGGTGTTGGTCGAGCTCGCGGTGCGGCCGAAGGACGAGACCACCGGTGGCGTGGTGGGTCGGCTCTTCCTCGACCGCGACCGCCTCCAGGTGGTCCGTTCCGAGCTCTCGTTTACCCCGGCCGCGTACATCGATCGGGAGCTGGAAGACATCGTGGTCCGGCTCGAGCGTGCGTTGTTCGAGGGCCGCTATTGGCTTCCGTTTCGGCAGGTCATCGAGATCCGGCGCCGGTCGTCCGTCGTGGACGTGCCGGTTCGGACGGTGATTCGGGGCGTCTGGACGATCGACGACCACGAGATCAACGGCGTCTTGCCTCGGGTCGCATGGGCCGGCCCATCGGTGGCGGGACTTCGGCGTCCGGCGCCGGCCTCCTGGGGCACGCCGCTTTTGGCCCTGGTCGACTCGAGCCTGCTCCCTTCGGCGGGGGACGTTGGGCGGGTACGGGCTGAGGTCGCCCGACTGGCCCGGTCGCGGGTCCTCGACGGGTTGCCCCGATTTCGACCGGGGATGAGCCGGATGAGCGAAATCCTACGCTTTAATCGGGTACAGGGCCTCGCGGTCGGGCTGGGTTTCACCTGGCGTGGGGGGATCAGTGACCAGGTGCGACTCGGCATGGGGTACGGCGTCGGCGACGGCCGCCTGACGGGCAGAGTGGAGAGTTCCTGGCGCCTGGGCGGGGCACGGGTTGGGTTGATCGCCGATCGGGCGGTTGTCGACGTCGGCGATTTCGCGGGGGCCAGTTCGCTGGTGAACTCCATCGCCGCCCAGGAGGTGGGGCGGGACCTCGGCGACTACGTCCTCCGGGAACGGATCGCCCTGGAGTTGGCGAAGGAGGGCCCGATGGGAGGGGGCCGCCTGTCCGTTGGCCGGGAGCGGGCCAGTTCGGTCGGGGTCGCCGGGTCGCCAGCCCGAGGCGCATTTCGCGAAAATCCGGCCCTCGGGGCTCGGGCCAGGTGGATCGGCAAGGCCGAGGTCGAGCGGCGAGGATCCGCCCTGGCGGGCGCCACCTGGTCGGTCGGCGCCGGGGCCGAGGTCGGGCTCGGGGGCGGCGGGTACGGGAGGGCGCTCGGGACCGCCGAAATGGCCGGCCCGCTGTGGGGCGGGGAACTGGGGACCAGGGTCGCTCTCGGCGTCGCAACGGCCGCGACGCCGGCCTGGCGGTCCTTTGCCCTCGGCGGGCCGGGGACCCTCCTTGGGGAGCCCCACCGGTCCATGGGCGGCCGGCGGGCCGCCTTGGCCTCCCTGGAGTGGCTTGGGCGCGTTCCGGGGCCATCAGTCCCGCTCGGTTGGTTTGGGGACACCTCGGGGGAAATTCGGATCGGGCCGTCGCTGGGCATCGGCTGGGCCGGCGGCGCGGTGACCGGGGCGCCCTGGTCGCCGACCAGGCGGCCGCGGGTGGTCGGAGGCCTGGTCGGCGAGTTGTTCGACCGACTGGTTCGGGTCGAGCTGGGCTGGAGCCTTTCCGACGGGGGGCCACCTGGCCTGGTGGTCGACTTCACGCGGGCCCTGTGGCCCGTTCTTTGAGGAATGGGTCGGGTCGGAAGGTGGGCAAGTGATTGCCCTACCGTCACCTGCCGCTCGGCCACAGTTTACAGTGATCCCTTGGGTGAGGACCGCGGAGCCTTGGTGAATCAGTTTGCCGACGAGTGGGTGATCCCCGCGCTCAGCGCGCTGGTACCGGATGCCGCGCTGGCCACGCTTCGGCAGCAGGCCGGCGGACCCAACGTGTCGGCGTGGCAAGCCGTGCTCGATCGCCGGCTCGCCACCGAGGAGGCGGTCCTCGAGGCCGTGGCCGGTCGGTTCCGGATGCCGATCGCCGATCTCAACCAGGTCGACCCCCACGTCAACGCCCAAGTCCCCGAGCAGTTGGTTCGCCGTTTCAACGTGGTGCCGCTCCGGTTGACCGACAGCCGGCTCGACGTGGCGACCTCGAATCCGTTCGACATGGACGCCGAGAAGATGCTGGCGTTCGCCACCGGCCGCGAAGTCCGCCTCTACCTCTGTTCGCCGAGTCGAATTCGGGAAAAGCTCGACGAAGTGTATCGGCCCGACGACCTGGTCGAGAGACTACTCGACGGGATCACCGAAGAGCTCGAAGTCACCCAGCTACCCGACCAGCCCGAAGAGGTCGCCGCCAGCGCCGAGGAAGCCCGGGCCCGGCCGATCATCAAGCTGGTCGACACCCTGCTGGCTGACGGGATCACCAGTCGGGCCAGTGACATTCACGTCGAGTCGACCGAGTCCGGGATGATCGTCCGGTACCGGATCGACGGGGTGCTCCGGGAAGTGATGAAGATTCCCCGGTCGGCCGGGATCCCGCTGATCTCCCGGATCAAGATCATGTCGGGGATGGACATCGCCGACCGGCTCCGGCCCCAGGACGGCCGCTGCCGAGTGTCGGTCAACGGCAACCCGGTCGACCTCCGGGTCTCGACCCTCCCGGCATCGTTAGGCGAAAAGGTCGTCATCCGAATCCTCAACACCCGAGCGACCCTGCTGTCGATCGACGGATTGGGGCTCGAGGAGTCGGAGCGGGCGACGGTGCGCAAGCTGCTCCACCACAAGGAGGGGATCCTCCTCGTCACCGGTCCGACCGGCTCGGGCAAGACCACCACGCTCTACGCCGCCCTCCGCGAGGTCCAGGCGACCGGGGTGAACATCGTGACGGTCGAGGACCCGGTCGAGTACCGGCTGGGCCAGAGCATCGTCCAGGTCCAGATCAACGAGAAAGCCGGTCTGACGTTCCCGGCCGCGCTCCGATCGATTCTCCGACAGGACCCCGACGTGGTGCTGATCGGCGAGGTGCGCGACCGGGAGACGGCCCAGATCGCGGTGCAGGCATCGCTGACCGGCCACCTGGTCCTTTCCACCCTCCACACCAACGACGCGCCCAACACGATTACCCGGCTCGTCGACATGGGGATGGAGGCCTACAAGATCGGCTCGGCGCTGCGAGGGATCGTGGCCCAGCGACTGATGCGGCGGCTCTGCTCCAACTGCCGGATCCCCGATCACGACCACCTGCCGCCCCGACTGCAGAGGTACATCCCCGGCGACGTGGTCCGCTTCAAGGCGGTCGGCTGTGCGGACTGCGCCCAGACGGGCTACCGGGGCCGGTTCGGCATCGTCGAGATCATGGTGATGAACCAGGAGCTGGAACAGTTGATCAGCTCGGGCGGTACCGCCGATCAGATCGCCAAGGAGGCCCGGGCGGCGGGAATGCGTTCGCTGTTCGAAAGCGGGGTGGTTCACGTCGTCTCGGGCGAGACCTCGGTGGAAGAACTCCTCCGGGTCACCGAGCCGCCCCGGGAGGAGTTGGCCCCGGCGTCCGCACCCAAGCCTCTCAAGGCCGAGGCACCGCCACCGCGGCCATCCGGGGCGATGCCCGCGATCGACCCCAGCGCCGCCTTCGAGCTGGTCGATGACGCCGAGTTGCCGCCGGCGCTGTTCGAAGTGACCCGCCGCGGCTCGGTGATTCTTCTGGTCGACGACGAAGATCAACTCCGCAAGGCGATGCGGGACCTCCTCGAGCGGCAAGGGTACACCGTCATCGAGGCACGCGACGGCGCCGAAGCGCTCGCCGAGATCGACCGCGCCAATCCCGACCTGGTTCTCCTCGATCTCAACTTGCCCGGGGTCGACGGCTACACGGTCCTCGCCCAGATCCGCTCCCGCGAGATCACCCGGAACCTTCCGGTGATCGTCCTGACGGCCAAGGGCGACGAAGACAACGAGGTCCGGGTGCTCCAGCTCGGCGCCGACGACTTCCTCACCAAGCCGTTCCGGTCCCGGGCGCTGGCGGCCCGACTGGAGTCGACGCTCGGGCGGCGGCGGGTCGTCTGACCCCTCAGGTACGCTTCGTCGACGTCTACCCGTTTCGGGTCGGCCCGACGGGAATCGAGGTGCTGGCGTTGCGGCGGGCCCTGGCGGTGCGATCGGCCGGCGCTTGGGAGGCGGTCCACGGCCATATCGAGTCGGGTGAGAATCCGGTGGGGGCGGCGCTTCGGGAGCTCGAGGAAGAGACCGGGTGCCGCGCCGAGCGGTTCTACAACCTGAGCCGAGTGGAGGCGTTCTACCTCCACCGGCTCGATCAGGTGGCCCTCATTCCGGCCTTCGCGGCTCGGCTCGACGCCAAAGCCACGGTACAGCTGTCCAACGAACACGATCAACTCAAGTGGGTGCCGGTCGGCTCGGCCAGTTCGGTGTTCGCCTGGCCGCGGGAGCATCGGGCCCTCGCCGATCTGGCCCACCTGCTCCGCGAGGGCGATGCGGGCGCGTTGGAGGAAGTGCTCCGGATCGAGCGTTAGGCGGCCGCGGCTCAGTACTCGGTCGCGTAGGTCAGAAACTTGAAGTGCCCGCCCCGTTCGACGATCGTCCCGAAGAGCCGCCGTTCCCGCTCCGTTCCGCCTCCGCCCACCAGGAGTCGACATCCCTGCCAGAGCCGATTGGGGCCCCGCCGGGTTGGCGTTGCCTCGCACCGATACCCCTGGAAGCGTAGCGGACTGCCGCCGTCACGGGCCAACGCGCGGGAAATGCCCTGCTCGGACACGGCGGTCATCCGGAACCACACCAGCGACGGCTTCTGCCGGTAGGGTGGCTTGGTGTACTCGGAGACCGGAAAGTAGAGATGGGCGAACTCGGCCTTGGTGATCAACATGACCCGAAGCGCCGCCGAATCGCGGGTTTCGAGCGCGGTGACGAATCGGCGGACCAACCGGTCGCGTGAGCGCTCCCCGCCGGACAGGGCGGCCGGAGCCGGGAGGTCGGCTCGGAATCGGCGGAGCTCCTCTTCCATCGGCAACAAGCTGTCGACCACCTGCGCGGAAGCGGCGCGTGCGAACGTGGTGGTGATGGCGATGAGAAGGGCGAACGGTATCAGCATGGAGGGAACCGCGAGGAGCCGGGCAAGCCGGCTCCCCACGTTTGATCCGAGTCGACTAGTTCTCGGCGTAGTTGGTCCAGCCCTGCCACCACTTGGCGCCGTTTGGATCGGCCGCGCCGCGATAGGCGGTGCCGGTGACGAACGTGCCGGCCTTAGTGGCCAGCCCGCCCGCGAAGGCCGCGAGACCGCCGGTGCGGGCGGCCGCGCCGGTGGCCAACTGCCAGTCGAGCGTGGCCGTGGTGGGGGTGGCCGGCAGGGCAGTGAAGATGCTCGTGGCGGTGGTAGCGGCCGCCGACTCGATCGCGTTGGCGACGACGTCGACGGTGCCCTGAACGGTGGCCCCGGACTGGGGCTGGAAGACGACACCGTTTTCGGCGAGGAACAGGTTCTTGATCTCGAGATTGCCGCCGGTGATCCGATCCAGGGTCGGCTGATCCCGCAGGCTGATGGCCGCTCGCCCCCACCGGCTCACCAACCCGTTCACGTAGTATCCACCGGTTCCCCGACGGAGCATCATGCCGACGGTTCCGGACCCCTGGGTGTTGACGCCGGCCGGCGGGCCCACCAAGGTGAAGTTGGCGATCAACGGCACGTTGAACGGCTGGGAGTTCTGCCCCGAGTTGCAGTTGGCGCCAGCGCAACCGTCGTTCTCGATGCCTTGCGGGTCCTGGCTCACGTTGCCCGCCTGGGGCCGCGGCACGATCGCGATCTGCTGATACCCGATCAGGTACTGGAGCCGGCCGACGTAGCCTTCGGAGATGTCGAAGTGGTCGTCGCCGGAGTTGTAGGAGATCAGGTGCTTGGCGTCGACCGCCCCGCCGAACCACTCGAACGAATCATCGAGGCCGTTCAGGGTCTGGACGTAGTCGATCTCGGTGCCGCTACCCACGGCCGCGAGCGTCAGGGAGTTGAGCTCGGCGTCGGGCGCGGTGGCGAAGCCGGCGAATTCAATCCGGACGTACTTGAGCTTGCCACTGTTGTCGGCGTTGTTGGTGCCGCCCGCGTAGTTGAGGGCCGGATTGTTGGCTCCGGTCCCGGTGCCTTCGAGGATCACCGGGTCGCCCCGGTTGATGATCCCGTTGCCGATCAGGATCAGGCCGCCCCAATCGCCGGCCCGGCGCTGCCCGACCGGTTGCGACGAGGTGAACACGATTGGATTGGTGGCGGTGCCCTGGGCGTCGATCTTGGCGCCCCGCATGATGAACAACGAGGAGCCGACCACGTTGAAGTCGCCTTCGATGATGGTGCCGGCCTCGATGGTGAGTGTGGCGTTGTTCTGGACGTGGATGAAGCCGGAGAGCCGATACTTGTTGGCGCGGGTCCAGGTCGTGTTGGTCGTGATATCCGCGTTGACGGTGGTGAGCGCCCGATCCGGCATCGTCACCGACGCCTCGGCACTCGGCGCCGATTGCTTCGAGCCGGAGACCGTCGTGACCCGGTACCGATAGGTTGCCAGCGGGGTCAGGCCGGTGTCGTCGAATGGCGACGCGGTCGGGGTGCCCACCTGGGTGAAGGCACCCGCCGCGCCTTCGGCGCGCTCGACGATGTAGCCGGTGGCGCCCGAGACGGCCCCGAAGGAGACCCGAGCCGCGATCGCGGTCACGGCCGAGACGGTAACCCCGGTCGGCGGATTCGGCGTGTCGTTGCCAGTGGGCGGATCCTCTCCGCATGCCGCGACCCCGGCAGCCAGAAGAATCATCGGGATCAGGTTACCGAAACGTTTCGTCATCTCTCTATTCCTTACTCGTGGGTGAAGAGCATCGACCGAACGGAACCCAGCTTCCGCCTGGATCGCGTCTCGTTCTCGTCACGCATGGGTCACGGTCACGGCTGCCACGACAAGCCGACGCTCACGATCCGACCGGTCCGGTAGAATTCCCGAACCACCGACCCCTGACGGATCTCGAACGGCGTGTCGAGCAGATTCTTCACGTCGAGCTTGGCTCGCACGGCGTTGAACAGCGGAAACCGAACCGCGAGGTCGAACACGTTGCGCGCCTCTTCATAGACATCCGGCAGCGGCGCCTCGGCGGCGTTGACGATTCGCCGTCCGACGACGTTATAGAGCGCCGTGGCCGAGAACGACCCACTGGTCGACGTGTAGGTGAGACCCGCGTTGACCACGTAGGGCGCCTGTCCGACCATCGCGCGTTCGTCGTTGAGGCGGCTCGAGACCCCTTCGCCGATTCGAATCCGGCTGTGCATCATGGTCGCGTTGACGTGGCCGGCGAAGTTGATCAGCGACGGGGCCACGAAGCGGAGGTTCTTTCTTGCCTCGAACTCGATGCCGTAGTTCTCGCCGGACTCGGCGTTGAGGAAGCTCACGACCCGAGTGCCGGAGGTCGCCAGGTAGACCCGTTCGATTGGGTCGCTGAACCGCTTGGCGAACAGGCCGACGCTCAAGACCTCCATCGGATTCGGATACCACTCCCAGCGGAGGTCGTAGTTCTGGATCAAGGCCCGCCGAAGGTCCGGGTTGCCGAAGATGTTCTCGCCGCCGATGACCTCGCGGTACTGGACGGGAGAGAGCTCGCGGTATTCGGGCCGTGACAGGGTCTGCGACGCCGAGGCTCGGAGCGTGTGAGCGTCGGAGAGCCGATAGTTGACGGCGAGGGACGGCAACACGTCGTTGTAGCTTGGCCGGGTGGTGATCTCGGAGCCCACCGTCGGTTGGGTGGTCACCGTTACCTCGGAGCGCTCGAATCGAGCGCCACCCACGATCTCGACCTTCTCGCCGACGAAGTACTGGAACATCGCGTAGCCCGCGGCCAGTCGGTCCTCGGCCTGGTAGCTCCCACCCGCGGACAACGGGGTGACCCTGAAGAAGCTGGTGGCGCCGGTCGAGAACCGGCCGTCGAAGATCTGCTCGGGCGGCAACTCTCGAGCCGAGCGTGGGAGGGTGGCCGCGATGCTGTAGGCGTCGTTCTGGGCGTCACGGTCGGTGGTGCGGTAGAGACCGCCGATCCGGATCTGGTGAGGCCGGTTGACGCCGCCGATCTGGATGCTGTAGTTGCCCTGCGCCTCCAGGCTCCGCTCGGAGAGGTCGGTGAAGGTCCGGACGGCGCCCTCGTTCGAGGCGCTGAACCAGCTGGCCGGCAGGGGGTTCCCGTTCGGGTCGGTATCGAGCGCGTAGACGATTTCCGACCGATCGGGCTCCCGGCGGCCCACTTGGGTGTGGGACAGACCCCAGTCGAACGACTGGGCTCGGGAGAACCGGTGCTCGCCACGGAACTGGTTCGCCAGCACCGTCCGCTCGACGTAACGAAGCCGGTTGACCGTGAACCGCCCGCCCAGGTTCTCACTTTCGCCGGTCTCGAGCCGGGCGTCGTTGTCCGCGGTGCGGTTGTACGAGGTGTTGAAGCTCAGCCGCGAGCTCGAGCCGAGGTTGGTCGAGAGGTTCGCGAGGCCGCCTAATAGGACCGAGGCCCGGCCGGTGGTTCCCTCGAAACGGTCGATCTCGGAGACCTGACCGGGTTCGGTGAGCGGCAGGGCATAGGCACGCCGCTGCTCATCCTGAACCTCCTGGCTGTACGAGTACGTTCCCGAGAAGAGGTAGCCGATCTTCTGGCCGACGACCGCGTCGCTGCCGCCGACCGAGAAGTTCACCGACGAGTTGGGGGTTCCCGAGCCGGACGGCGCGCTCCAGACGTTCCGGAACGAGCCGACGATCGCGTTGACCTGGGACTGGGACGGCACCGGCTCGAAGGTGCCGGCCGACCGCACCAGATCCGGAATTCCCCGGTTTCGCGAGCCAAAGGCCAGCCACTCGAGGTTATCGGCCGGGGCGCGGAGGATGTCCTGGCCGGTGGCCCGGCTGTTCAGTCCGGCCGAGGTCGACAGGGTGAACGTACGGCGGGCCGGAAAATCCCGAGTCTCGATGTTGACTTGGGCCCCGCTGAAGTCGCCGGGCAAGTCGGGGGTGAAAGTCTTGGCGGTGGTGATGGACTGGAGCAGGCCGGAAGGGAACATGTCGAGCGGAACCACCTTGCGCTCCGGCTCGGGGCTCGGGATTCGGGCGCCGTTGAGGGAGGTCGTGGTGTACCGCTCGCCGAGGCCGCGGACGAAGACGTACTTGCCATCCTGCACCGTCACGCCGCTGACCCGCTGGACCGCGGCGGCCGCGTCGCCGTCGGGGCTCCTGGCGATCTCCTCGGCCGTCACCGCGTTGACGACACCGACCGAGTTCTTCTGCTCGTTGAGCGCGTCGGCCACCGAGCCACGCTCGGCCTCGGCGGTGACGTTGATCTCGTCGAGCTGGACCGTTTCGGCGTTGAGCGAGATGTCCTGGGTGGCGACCCCGCCCGACGGCACCCGAATCCCGGTGACGAGCTTGGGTCCGTACCCGATCATCCGGACCCGGATCCCCACTTCACCTGCCGGTACTTCGGTGAAGGTGAACCGGCCGTCGAGGCTGGTGGTGGTCCGCCGGGGCTGGTCGAGCCCGACCAACTCGACGACCGCCCCGCCTAACGGAGACCCCTGCTCGGCGCTGACGACCTTGCCGACGATCCGGCCGCCGGCTGGCTGGGCCGCCAGCCCGCCGGGCACCAGCCCGAGGATGAGGGTGAAAGCCGCCAACCAACCCCACCGGTGAGTCCGTCCCATGGTCGAGTATCCGGGTTCGAGAAAGCCCGCGCGACCCCAAACGGGTGGCCGCGGGACGACGGGATACTCGCGTTGGCGGGTCTAGGATCGGGAACGGACGTGCAACGAATCGGTCACGAAGGCATCGAGGGCCACGGTTGGGTCGGTGGGATGGTCACGAACCAGTCACGGCCAGGGGCCAGCTCTTCGGGTCGCGACGGGCTGCGGGGGTGGCGCCGTCCCCCAGGGCCCTGGCGCAACTCGACTAGAGGCGGAAGGCCAACTTGGCCCCCGCGATCAACAGGACCGCCGCGAGGAGGAGGCGTACGGTCCGAACCGGGAATCGGCGGCTCCCGAAATACGACCCCACTGCCCCCCCGAGCACGGCGACGATCGCGAGGCCCCAGGCGAACCCAGGCAGCGGCTGACCCGTTTGGACAAACCCCACCAGACCCGAGATCGAGTTGACCAGGATGAAGGGCGCCGAGACGGCGGCCGTTTCCTTGGTCCGGGCCCACCCCGCGAGCAAGATGATCGGCGTCAGAAAGATGCCCCCTCCGGTCCCGGTGATCCCCGCCAGAAGTCCGAGCAACCCGCCGGTCAGCAGCGCCACCGGAAGCGATGGCGCGGTCGGATTGGGGTGATCCGACGTGCTCATCAGGAACCGCCCGGCCGACAGCAGTAGGACCAACCCGATCAGCGTTCGGAACAAATCGGCCGAGACCGGAATGGCGCCGCCGAGGAAAGCGGCCGGGATCGAGAGCACGGCGAACGGCCAGAAAAGCCGCCAACGGAAGTGGCCGGCACGCCAGAACTGCCAGCTGCCGAGGCCCGCGACCAGGATGTTGAGGACGAGGGCCGTGGGCCGGACCACCCCTGGCGCGAGCCCGGCTAGGGTGAGCACCGCGATGTATCCCGACGCCCCAGCGTGTCCCACGGCCGAATACAGGAACGCCACCAGGCCGATCGCCGGTGCCAACGTGATCAGGAGGGCTGGATCCATGTCAGGTCACGCCGCGAAGAACACGTACCGGTCGGTTCGATGCACGCGGGTGCTATGGGGCGACCGCGCCCAGGATCAGCTCGTCCAAATCGGCGATCCCCAGTCCGCTGGTACTCGAGGTGGTGATCACATCCTCCGGGTCGAGCTCCAAGTCGTCCGCCCGCTCGGCGGCGGCCTTGAGCCGTTGGGCCCGGGCCAATTTGTCCGCCTTGGTCAACACCACGATCGCTTCCCGCCCGGCATCCGCGAGGAGATCGTGAATCGCCATGTCTTCCTTCGACGGCGGATGGCGGATGTCGAGCATCCAGACCACGGTTCTGAGTTCCGATCGGCTGGTGATCGCGGTGTGGACCAGGTCCTTCAGGCGGTGCCGCTCGGACTGGGAGAGCTTGGCGTACCCGTACCCCGGTAGATCGATCAGATAGAAACCGGGGAATCGGAAGACGTTGAGATGCTGGGTCTTGCCGGGGGTTCCGCTGGTTCGAGCGATCCGCCGGCCCACCACGGCGTTGATCAGGCTCGACTTGCCGACGTTCGACCGCCCCAGAAAGGCGATCTCGGGCAGGGCGGGGACCAACCGATGACGGGGCTCGGGGAAACTGCCGACGAATTCCACTGGAAGGGTGGCGATTGCCATCCCTCAATCTACCCGCTAGGCCTCTTTGGCGATCTTGGGGCGTTCGGTCACCACCAGAGGGCCGACGTTCTCGTTGATCGATTCCGGGGTGATGACCACCTCGACGACGTCGTCCCGAGCCGGAAGCTCGAACATGATGTCCGTCATCACCATCTCGAGGATCGATCGGAGCCCTCTGGCGCCGGTGCCCCGCTTGAGGGCTTTCCGGGCCACCGCCCGGAGCGCCTCCTGATCGAACGTCAGCCCGACGTCTTCCAGCTCGAACAACTTGGCGTACTGCTTGGTGAGCGAGTTCTTCGGCTCGACCAGGATCCGAACCAGGGATTCCTCGTCGAGGGATTCGAGCGCTACCGCCACCGGCAAACGGCCCACCAGCTCGGGGATCAGGCCGAAGCGGAGCAGGTCGTCGGGCTCGACGTGGGCGAAGGGATTCTTCTTGTCGATGTCTTTCGGTCCGTCGGAGCCGCCGGGGCCGTTCGAGAAGCCGATCTGCTGCCGGCCGAGCCGGCCCTGGATCACCTTTTCGAGGCCGTCGAAAGCGCCCCCACAGATGAACAGGATGTCCTTGGTGTTGATCTGGATGTATTCCTGCTGCGGGTGCTTCCGGCCTCCTTGGGGCGGCACCGAGGCGACCGTGCCCTCGAGGATCTTGAGGAGGGCCTGCTGGACCCCCTCGCCGGAGACGTCGCGGGTGATGCTCGGGTTCTCCGATTTCCGAGCGATCTTGTCGATCTCGTCGATGTAGACGATTCCCCGCTCGCACTCGGCGACGTTGAACTCGCCGGCCTGGAGCAGCCGGACCAGGATGTTCTCCACATCCTCACCGACGTAACCGGCTTCGGTCAGGGTGGTGGCGTCCGCGATGGTGAAGGGGACGTCGAGGATCCGGGCCAGCGTCTGGGCCAGCAACGTCTTGCCCACACCCGTGGGCCCCAGCAGCAGGATGTTCGACTTGTCCAGCTCGACCTGGTTGTCCCGGCCGGCTGCCGCGTTGATTCGCTTGTAGTGGTTATAGACGGCGACGGCCAGGGTGCGCTTGGCGCGCTCCTGGCCGATCACGTATTGGTCGAGCACCCCTTTGATTTCCGCCGGGGTCGGGACGTGGGTGATGTTGTCGACGACCTCGCGTTCCTCGTCCTCCGCCAGGATCTCGTTGCAGAGAGTGATGCACTCGTTGCAGATGTACACCGACGGGCCGGAGATGAACTTCCGGACCGAATCCTTCGACTTCCCGCAGAATGAGCAGCGCAGGTGCTTGTCGTTGGACATTGGCTTCGCGTCGAGGTTGCCGAGGAACGAACGGGCGGGGTCGACCCGCCCGTTGGATGACCCGGGAAAGGTGGGCTAGGGGCGGCCCCGCCGTCAAGGCGGCCGGGATTCGTTTCGACCGGGAACTGTGAAGATAACCGTATGAAAATGAACTACTTATGGCACCGCTGCCAGTTGCTTGGGGCTAAAGACCTGGTCGATGATCCCATAGGCTTTGGCCTCATCGGCCGACATGTAGCGGTCTCGGTCGGAGTCGCGCTCGATGACCTCCATCGGCTGCCCGGTGTGCTGGGCGAACAGCTTGGCCATCAGTGACCGGGTGTGGAGGATCTCCCGGGCCGCGATCTCGATGTCCGCGGCGGTCCCCTGAGAGCCGCCGGACGGCTGGTGAATCATGATCCGGGCGTGGGGTAGGGCGGCCCGCTTGCCCTTGGCGCCGGTGGCGAGGAGGAAGGCCCCCATCGAGGCGGCCATCCCCATACAGATCGTGTTGACCGGGGCCCGGAGGTGCTGCATGGTGTCGTAGATCGCCATCCCGCTGTGGACGTGGCCACCGGGCGAGTTGACGTACATGTAAATGTCCTTCTCGGGGTTGTCGGCGTCGAGAAAGAGCAGCTGGGCGATGATGATGTTGGCGACCTCGTCGTTGATCGGGGCGCCGAGGAACACGATCCGGTCCATCAACAACCGGGAGAAGATGTCGTAGGTGCGCTCCCCGCGGGGCGAGCGTTCGATGATGTACGGCGGATAAAGCATCGTGCTCACGACGTAGCCTCCTGGATCGTGGACTGCGACTTGAGAAACTCGAACACCTTGTCCTCGGTGATGCTGCGCTCCAGCTCGGCGAGCCGTTTGGCCTTCTCGAGCTGGGCGTACACTTCGTTGAACGATACCCCTCGGGCGTCGGCGATGGCCTTGATCCGGCCATCGAGCTCCGCCTCGGTCGCGAACAGCTTGTTGGCGTCGGCGATCGCGCCCAGGGCCAACTCCCGCTTCACCTGGCCCTCGGCCACCGGCCGGAACTCTCCGTAGAACGCCTCCTGGCGCTCGTGGGGGATGTTGTAGGCGTGGAGGTAGGAGTGGAGGGCCCGTTCCACCAGCGAGGGGGCCGCTTCGACGCCGTTGGCCTCGATCACCTGCTGGAGCAGCTGTTCCCGGACGTTGGTCTCCGCCTCGCGGACGGCGGCCCGTTCGAGATCCTGCCGCACCGCGGCTCGCAACGCGTCGAGGTTCTCGAAGTCGCCCACCGCTTTGGCAAAGTCGTCATCGAGCGGCGGGAGCTCTTGCCGCTTGACCTCGTGGAGGGTGATTTGGACCTTCCGAGCGGCGCCACGGCGGGCCGGGTCGGGGTGGTCTTCCGGGAACTTGATCTCCGCCTCGGCGGTCTCCCCTGGCTTCATCGAGAGGAACTTCTCCTCGAGCGCGGGGACGGTCTGTCCTTGGCCGATGACCACGGTGTACGACTGTGGCTTTTGGACGACGTCGTTCTCGACGGCGGCCACATCGACCCGGACCATGTTCCCTTCGACCGGGGCCTGATCCTCCACCGGCAGCCAGGCCGCCCGGCTTTCCCGGAGCTGATCCAACTGCTCGGCGAGCGCCTGGTCCGTGACGGGGGGCACCTGTCGCTGGACCGTAAACCCCCCGAGGCGGGCCAAGGCGACTTCCGGGCGGACCTCCACCACGACCTCGAACTCCATCGGCTGGCCGGACTCGAACTTGAGGTTTCGGACCGAAGGGTCGTTGATGGGCTTGAGGTCCTGCTCGGTCCGGGCCTTTTCCCAGCCCTCCCGAACGACCTCTTCCACCACCCATTGCTTGATGGCGTCGCCGAAACGCTTCCGGATGATTTCGACGGGGGCCTTGCCGGGGCGAAAGCCCGGAATCTTGACCCGTTTGCCGTATTCGGCGACGGCGCGCAGCTCGGCGGCCTCGACCCGGTCGACCGGGACCGACACCCGAAAGGCTCTCGAGGCCGCGTCTTCGGCCGTCTTGGTAATCGTTATCTCTGACATGGCGCCGGGAAGATAATCAGGCCTGGCGCTTGGGACCGGCTGGGAGGCCGGTGAGTGGGTCTACTTGCGGTCGGCGTCGTCGATGCGAATCTCGACGCTCTGGGAGGTAGAAGCGACGTTGATCACGGTCTTGAGCGCTTGGGCCGCGAGCGGAACGCCCAGGCCGGTGCCGATCAGCAGCAGATTGGCCCCGACCAGCCGAGGGGTCCACCGGTTGACGAGGAGTCGGTCTTTGGTGATGACGAAGGCGGCCACGGCGAAACCGTTGACCAGAACCAGGGCCAGGGCGGACCAGCGGAAAGCGGTGGATCCGAGGGCACCGAGTGAGTCCGCGAACGCTTCCATTCGGATCTCCGATGAGCGTTGGATCGAATGCGAACGGCGGGAGTTGAACCCGCACCCCGTGAGGGACAGGATCCTAAGTCCTGCGCGTCTGCCAGTTTCGCCACGTTCGCGAGACAGGGGCGAGACGGCCTCGCCGTTCGGTCGCCACTTCTACCTACCTACAATAGCGGCGATTCTGCTGGGCGGGGAGAGGGTCGTTTCGAGCTGCAACCTTGGATGGGGTCAGGGCTTCCGGAACCGGGCCAGTTCCTCGACGGCCCTCTTCGACTCGACCATGACACGAGCGTGCAGTTCGCGGGCCCCGTCGGCGCTGCCGGTTCGGGCCAGCGCCTCGAGTTGGGAGCAGGCGCCGGACAGGGCAATGGCGCCAACCGAGCCTGAACTTCCCTTGAGCGCGTGGGCGGCGGATCGGATCTCGGGGATGACGCTGCGATCGACGGCCTTGGTCAGCCGCTCGAGCCGGGTGGGCAGATCCTCGAGAAAGACATCGATGAACTCGGTGACTACATCGGGTTGATCGACCTCCTGGAGGGCCCGATAGCTATCGAGGATGGTCTCGTCGATGATCTGGTTGATCTCCACTGGCATTGTTGCTCCAGCCTCGAGGTCCATGCTCCTTGCCCTTTCATCGGCAGCACGGTTCGAAAACTTGAGACCCCGATTAGATTTGCCCCCCGTAAGTCACTGCGGGGTACCTATTTCCAAGGGTGAGGGTATGTCGAAACCGGCGATGGGCCTCGGACGGGGCCTGCTGTGGATCGGGCTGGCTGCGGTCGTTGGCTGCGAGCGAGGCGACCCGCGAATCAATGACCTGACCGTGGGTATCCCCAAGGACAGCGCGGTGGCGGTGATGGGGGGCGCCCCGACCGTGATCGAGCCATACCTGATCAACGGGCTTTACATCGAGGCGATGTTCTACGCTCGACCCGGCAAGACCGACTCGGCGAGCAAAGCCCCGCGGAAGATGACTCCGGTCGTTGCCATCAACGGGAAGCTGGCGGGGTGGGGTTGGGTCTATTGGGACTCGTTGGCCCCGGCCAACCAGATTCCAGTCGCGCCGAAGTAGGCTGGAAAGCACGAGGGGCCGGCGGTCGCCGGCCCCTCGTTGGGTTTGCCCTCCCGATCGATCGTTACTTCAGCTTGACCCGAACCACCCGGGTCGCGGTCTCAATGTTCGGGCCGGCCTGGGTCACCGAGAGCGAGACGATCGAGCCGGGCCGCGCGGTCCGGACCGCGGCCCGCAAGTCCGCCTCGTTCCGAATCGGCTTGCCGTCCCACGCGGTGATGATATCGACTCCAACCTGGGACGGCGCCTGGAACAGGCCGTCGGAGGCGCCATAGGGGTCGACCGACTGGACCACGACGCCGCGGGTGCCGCTGGGCAAGTCGAGCTCCTGAATGACCTCCGCGCTGACCGGGGTCACCGTGACGCCGAGTCGTTCCTTCACCACGCTGGAGTTCTCATCGGGTTCCGGCTCCGCGTCGCCCCCGCCCCGGCGGGCCAATTCGGTCGGCTGCACCTGGGCTTGGAGCCGCACGTTGTAGGTCTTGCGAGCCCCTCCGCTGCGGGCGACCTCCACCTTGACCACCTCGCCCGGCTTCCGGAAACCGACGGCCGTCTGCAGTTGCGCGGTGTACTCCACCTTCTGGCCGTCGATCGCGACGACGATGTCGCCGGGCTGGAGCCCGGCCGCCTTGGCCGGCGAGTCGTCGGTGGAGAAGGCGTTGACCTTGACGCCGTAGATCTCGTTGAGGCCGACGTCCTCGGCGTCGATGGCGTTGGCGTCGCTCACGCTCACGCCTAACGCCGCGCGCTCGACCTTGCCTTTGGTGATCAGTTGTTCCATCACCTGGCGGGCGAGGTCGATCGGAATCGCGAAGGCGTAGCCGGCGCTGACCCCGGTGGGGCTGTAGATGGCCGAGTTGATCCCGATCACCTCGCCCCGGACGTTGAGCAGCGGGCCGCCCGAGTTGCCCCGATTGATCGCCGCGTCAGTCTGGAGGAAATCCTGGATCGAGAGGACTTGCCGCCCCGGAAGAGGCAGGCTGCCGCGACCCTTGGCGCTGATGATGCCGGAGGTGACGGTGAAGCTGAGGTCCTCGGAGAGCGGATTGCCGACCGCCAAGACCCACTCGCCGACCCGGGTCGCGGTGCTCGAACCGAACCGCGCCGCCTTGAGGCGAACGCCGTCCTTGGGATCGATCTTGATCACCGCGACGTCGGTGTTCGGATCGGTGCCGATGACCTTCGCCTTGTACTCGTGGCGGTCGAGGAGCCGGACGGTCACCTCGTCGGCGCCGTCGACCACGTGGCTGTTGGTCAGGATGTAGCCCTCGTTGCTCACCACGAAACCGGAGCCCGAGCCCTGCTCGATCTGGGGCTCGCCCTGGCGACCGCGAGGCTGGCCGAAGAACTCTTGCAGGCCGCGGGGAAGCCGCTGGTTCCCGCCTTCGCGTTCGGTCCTGCGGGACCGGATATACACCACGCTTGGACGGACCTGCTCGGACACCTCGGCGAAGGCATCGCTCAACGAGGCCAATGACGCGACCGCCGACGACACGTTGCTCACCGGCCTCGGTTGCACCGCCGAGGCGGGGATGACGGCCGCCGTGCTATCGGGCTGCCGGGTGCGGTTCTGCGCTAGGGAGGCGGTCGGGAGGTCCAGCATACCCGCGAAGATCAGGCCGAGTACGAAAGCCAGGCCAACCAATCCCCCGAACTTGAGCCAATTCAACGACCGAACAGACATAGACTCCGTGCGCTCTTTGCCGCGGCGGAAGACGGTTCAACGGTGGTGACGAAAGGTGCCCTCATCGGGGGCCCGCCACGGCCCGTAGGAAACCCGACGAAAGCACACTTTCAATATACGTCGATGCCCGGAACCGGGTTCCGGTCGCATCCCCGGGTTACTTCTTGGTGTCGTCGACGATCTCGTAGTCGGCCTCGACGACGTCCTCTTGTTTCTTGCCCCCGGCCGCCTCTGCGCCGGCGTCCGCCGGGCCCGGTTCCGGCGTCGACTGGGTGGCCTGTTGGTAGAGCGAGGCCCCGGCCGCCGAATAGGCGCCGTTCAAGTCGGCGAGTGCTTTGGTGATCCCGGCCGGGTCGCCGGCCCGGAGGGCCTGTTTTCCGGCCTCGACCGCCTCGTCGAGCTTGGCCTTCATGTCGGCGGCGAGCCGGTCGACCCAATCCTTCGAGTCCTTCTCGACCTTGTACACCAAGCCGTCGAGCTGGTTGCGCGACTCGATCGCCTCCCGGCGTTCTTTGTCCGCGGACGCGTTGGCCTCGGCGGTCTTGACCATCTTGTCGATCTCGGTATCCGACAGCCCGCTCGAGGCTTCGATCCGGATCTTCTGCTCCTTGTTGGTCGCCTTGTCCTTGGCCGAGACATGGAGGATGCCGTTGGCGTCGATGTCGAAGGTGACCTCGACCTGCGGCATGCCCCGGGGCGCCGGCGGAATCCCGGTCAGCTGGAACTTGCCGATGGTCCGGTTGTCGGCCGCCATCTGGCGCTCGCCCTGGAGGACGTGAATCTCCACCGTGGTCTGGTTGTCTTCGGCGGTCGAGAAGGTCTCCGACTTCTTGGTCGGGATGGTGGTGTTTCGCTGAATCAGCACCGTGGTGACGCCGCCCAGCGTCTCGATCCCGAGCGACAGCGGGGTCACGTCGAGCAAGAGGACGTCCTTCACCTCGCCACCCAACACGCCACCCTGAATCGCGGCGCCGATGGCCACGACCTCATCCGGGTTGACCGAGCGGTTCGGCTCTTTGCCGAAGAAGTTCTTGACGATCTCCTGGATCTTCGGAATTCGGGTCGATCCACCCACCAGGAGCACCTCGTCGATGCCCTTCGGATCGAGGCCGGCATCCTTGAGCGCCTGCTGCATCGGTGGCAGAGTCCGCTGGATCAGGTCGTCGACCAACTGCTCGAACTTGGCCCGGGTCAGGGTGATGTTGAGGTGCTTGGGCCCGGATTGGTCCGCGGTGATGAACGGGAGGTTGATGTCGGTCTGCTGGGTGCTCGACAGCTCGCACTTGGCCTTCTCGGCGGCCTCCTTGAGCCGCTGGAGCGCCATCGCGTCCTTGGAGAGGTCGATGCCCTGGTCCTTCTTGAACTCGGCCACGAGCCAGTCGATCAGCCGCTGGTCGAAGTCATCGCCGCCCAAGTGGGTGTCGCCGTTGGTGCTCTTGACCTCGAAGACCCCTTCGGCCAACTCGAGAATCGAGATGTCGTAGGTCCCGCCGCCCAAGTCGAAAACCGCGACCTTCTCGTCCTTCTTCTTGTCGGTGCCGTAGGCGAGGGCGGCGGCCGTCGGCTCGTTGATGATCCGGAGCACCTCGAGGCCGGCGATCTTGCCGGCGTCCTTGGTGGCCTGCCGCTGGGCGTCGTTGAAGTACGCCGGGACCGTGATGACCGCCTTGTCGACCGTGTGCCCGAGATAGTCTTCGGCGGTCTGCTTCATCTTCTGGAGGATCATCGCCGAAATCTCGGGCGGGGTGTACGTCTTCCCCGCGATCTCGACCGAGGCCAGCCCGTTGGCGCCCGAGGCGACCTTGTACGGAATCCGCCTGGCTTCCTCGGTTACCTCGTTGATCCGACGGCCCATGAACCGTTTGATCGAGAAGATCGTCTGTTTGGGGTTGGTGACGGCCTGCCGCTTGGCCACTTGCCCGACCAGCCGTTCGCCATCTTTGGTGAACGCGACCACCGACGGCGTGGTCCGACCGCCTTCGGCGTTGGGGATCACGACCGGGTCGCCGCCCTCCATCACCGAGACCACCGAATTGGTGGTCCCGAGGTCGATGCCGATGATCTTCGAGCCCATAGGATTCAACTCTCGCAAAGGTTGGTGGAACAGCGAGATAGTTTAGGCAACGCCCGTACCTGCCATTTGCGCCAAAATGGCATATCGGAGGCGTCAGCCGGCTCTGGCACCTACCATTTTCGGCTCGACCGCCTCATCGGCAAACGTCAACCAGCCATGCTGGTCGGTGGCTCTGCCGGACACCAGGTCGAGGTAGCGGCGCTGGAGGTCGCGGGTGATCGGCCCGGGGCGGCCATCGCCGACGACCAATTTGTCCACCGACCGGACCGGGGTGACCTCGACCGCCGTGCCGCAGAAGAAGACCTCGTCAGCCAGGTAGAGCATCTCTCGGGACATCGCCTCTTCCTTGACCGGGTATCCTGCTTCCCGGGCCAGGGTGACGATGGTATCCCGGGTAATGCCCGGGAGGAGGGTGCCATTGAGCGGGGCGGTGTGGACGATCCCGTTCTTGATCAGGAAGACGTTCTGGCCCGACCCCTCGCTGACCCGGCCGTCGACGTCGAGGGCGATGCCCTCGCTGAATCCGTTGCCGAGCGCCTCCATCTTGACCAGCATGCCGCTGAGGTAGTTGCCGGCCATCTTGGCCGCGGCTGGCAGGGTGTTGGGCGCCACTCGGGTCCAGGTGGAGACACAGGCATCGACCCCACGCTCGAGGGCTTCGGGGCCGAGGTAGGCGCCCCAGGGCCAACAGGGGAGATAGACCTCGACCGGGCTGGCGGTCGGGACCATGCCGGCCGCACCGTAGCCGCGAAGGACCATGGGCCGGAGGTAGCAGGCATCGAGTCCGTTCCGGGTCACCAGCTCGCGGCAGGCCGCGACCAGATCGGCGGTCGAGAACCGCAGGTCCATCCGATAGATCTTGCAGGAATTGCGGAGTCGCTCCAGGTGGTCCACCAGCCGGAAGATCGCCGGCCCTCGGGGCGTCTGATAGCAGCGGACCCCCTCGAACGCCGACGAGCCGAATTGCATCGAGTGGGCCAGGACATGCATGGTGGCGTCCTTCCACTTGATGAACTCGCCGTCGCGCCAGATCCACTCCGTTTCGGTCAGACGATGCATCGGTGGACTGCCTGGTTGGAGATAGTCCAATTTCGATCATCGGGCGGGCTCCAGCAACGGGTACCGCGATTCTATCTTTGATTCGATGGGACATTTCACCGACCTCATCCTGCTGGTCGTCGGCGGGCTGTTCGCCCTGATCGGGTTGGCCAAGCTCGGGACGATGCTTGGCGGCAAGTCGGCGCCCTGGCTTGGCATCGTCTTCGTCCTGCTCGGCCTGGCGTCGACGCCACTCCTGCTCGGCTCGATGCTCGATCGGTTCGGGGTCGTCGAGCGGGCCGTGGTGGCGGATCGGCGCGAGTCGATGACGCTCGAGTTCAACGGCGGGTGGCGAACGCAGTACTGGGTCACGGTGAAATACCCTTCCGCGCCCGCCGGGCTCCATCGGCTTCGGGCCGATCCCGCGGCCTACGACCGGCTGGCCTTCGGCGACCCGGTCGAGGTGCGGGTCCTGCCGATTCGCCGGAGCGTCACTCGACTCGAGATGACCAGCTCCTCGGCGTGGCTCCGCCAGTTCCCGGCGTTCTCTTGGTGGTTGGTCGCCCTGGGTCCAGTGGCCGTGGTGGTGGGTCTGCTGGTCTTCGGCGGTAAGGGAGCGAGCGGGAACGTTCGGAGAGTGGCGGGTCTCGGCTTGGTGGCCTTGGGTGGGTTTTCCTGTCATCAGGACTTCAAGCCATTCGACGGCCTCCCGGCGCCGAGCGAACCGACCGAGCGGACCAACGGCACGGTCAAGCGGAGGTGGACGGTGCGCGCGGTGTACCCGGCCACGGCTTCGGAGGACCGGGCCTGGCAGTTGGCCACGCCTTATCGCTTGGTCGCCGCGGAATTCACGCCGGTGGGGAGTCGGTCGGCCGTGATGATGGTCGACGCGGTGGATGAGGGGAGCGTTCCCAGTCTGGCGGTGGGGGACCAGATCCGGGTGGTCTACTCCAAGGCCGCCCCCAGACGCGCCCGGCTCGACGCCGGCAAACGGACCTTCCCGGCCGCCAACGCGGGCGACCGGCGGATCGCGGCCGGGATCGGAGCCGGGTTGCTGCTGGTGCTGGTGGCGCTTCGGGCGATGCTCGCGCCGAAGCGCCGATAGGCCTACTGGACCGCGACCAAGTCGACCTGAAACACCAGCACGGCGTTAGGCGGGATCGGGCCGGCCCCGCTGGCGCCGTAGCCGAGGTTGGGCGGGATCACGATCTTGCGGCGGCCGCCGACCTGCATCTGGAAGACCCCTTCGTCGAATCCCGAAATGACCTGTCCGCTTCCCACGGTGAACCGCAGCGGGGTGGTCGGCGGCTGGTTGATGTCGAACTGGGTGGCGTCGGCGAGCCAGCCGATGTAGTGCACCGAGACGAGCTTCCCGACGGCGGCCAGCGCGCCGGTGCCGACGGTTACGTCTTGGTAGTAGAGTCCGGAGCTAGTCTTGGTCATCTGGGCCAGGTCGATGCCCAACGACGAGGCGAATTTCGTGTCTTCCACCGCGACGATTCCGTCGCCGCACGCCACCAGGGTGGCCAGGCCAAGCGCGGCGCTCCAGCGAGCGGCCGTTCGTTTCATCCGAGTCACGCCATCCTCTTTCACGGTCGCGGTTTGACGCCGAGCAGTCTCGGCGTGGGGTAGAATCCCAAGGCGAGTCGGGCGGCGCAAGGGTGCTTGGCTTCGGGCGGGGGTCACCGGGGGTCAGTTGAATTCGACGGCGCCGCTTGACCAGGATCGAGTCGCGGTCCATCGTTGGGCCTCCCCCCTCGATCCGGACGTCCCATGGCAGCGCGCATCCTCATTGGTGTCTCACTCCTCGTGGCCGGGTGCGGCGGCGGCGCAGCCGTGCCCCCCGCGGCGGACAACTCGAGCTACGATCTGGTGATCGCCAACGGCCGGATCGTGGATGGGACCGGGAACCCATGGTACTTGGGCGACGTGGCGATTCGGGGCGATCGGATCGTGCGGGTGGCGCCGGCGGGCGCGCTCGCCGGCGTCGCGGCCAGGACGACCGTCGATGCCCGCGGCTTTGCGGTGGCGCCCGGATTCATCGACCTTCAGTCGCATTCCTGGGGACCGGTGCTGATCGGTGACGGTCGGTTGGTGGGCAAGGTGGCCCAAGGGGTAACCTCCGAGATCCTCGGTGAGTCGACCACGCCGGCGCCGGCCAACGCCAACATCGACTCGCTCTTCTCGGGTGCCGATGCGTCCGACTCCGGCCACCGGGCCCGAATGACCGCCTATCGTGGCGTTCACGGGTTCACCGCGTGGCTCGACGACATGGAACGGCACGGGAACTCGGTCAACGTGGGTAGCTACCTGGGTGCCACGACGGTGCGAGCCTACGCGATGGGGCAGCGCGAAGGGGCGCCGGGGCAGGCCGATCTCGATACGATGCGCGCCGTGGTGCGGCACGCCATGGCCGATGGAGCGTTCGGAATCTCGAGTGCCCTGATCTATCCGCCGGGGAGCTACGCCGGAACCGACGAGTTGATCGAGATGGCGAAGGCGATGGCCCCGCTCCACGGCACCTACATCACCCACATCCGGTCCGAAGAAAGCCAGCTGCTCGTCGCGATGGACGAGGCGATCCGGATCGGGCGGGAGGGTGGGGTGCCGGTGGTCATCTACCACTTCAAGGCGTCGGGGCAGGTCAACTGGCACCTGGCGGCGCCGGCGATCGCCAAGCTCGACTCGGTTCGTGCCGCGGGCCAGGACGTCAAGGCGACGATGTATCCCTACCCGGCGTCGGGCAACAACCTGTCGTCGTGCGTTCCCGGCTGGGCCCACGCCGACGGCAAGCTGCTCGACAACCTCAAGAACGCGGCGTTGCGGGCCCGGATTCGCCGGGAGATGGCCGATCGCGCCGCGGAGGCGCCGGTGTACTGTCAGCACAACTCGCCGAACGCCTACCAGATTTCGGGCTTCCAGCAACCAGAGTGGACTCGCTTCCAGGGCCAGCGGCTCGACGCGATCGCTCGGGCACTCGGCAAAGACTGGATCGACGCCGTGATCGAGCTGACGATCGGCGAAGAAAATCGCCTCGGCAAGATCACCTTCGGGATGTCCGACGAGAACGTCGCGCGAATGATCGCCCGGCCGTGGGTCGTGATCGGCAGTGATGCGAGCGGGTACGATCCCGACTCGTCGACCGCGCTGGTCCATCCCCGGTCGTATGGCTCGTTTCCCCGAGTTCTCGGGAAGTACGCCCGAGTCGATCGGGTCCTGACGCTCGAGGACGCGGTCCGAAAGATGACCTGGTCGACGGCCCAGATTCTGGGTTTGCGCGATCGCGGAATGATCAAGGAGGGGATGATCGCCGACATCGCGATCTTCGATCCCGCCACGGTGATCGACCGGGCGACCTTCGAGCGGCCCCATCAGCTGTCGGTCGGGGTGCGCGACGTGTTCGTCAACGGGGTCGCGGTATGGCGCGATGGCAAGCACACCGGGGCCAAGCCCGGGCGAGCCTTGCGCGGCGCGGGTTGGACCGGCCCCGCGGCCAAGTGACCGCGGGGCCTCGCCGGGTCACTTCGACCACGGTGGGGTGACGCCAAGCGATCGGGCGTAGGTGATCAGCTGGCCCAGGTGTTCGTGGAGATCGCCGGACATCAGGAGGATGGCCTGGGGTAAGGTCGTCTCCCGACCGAAGACGCGATAACGACCGGCCAGGGAGGCCGGATCGACCCCTTCCACCTGCGCCCGACAGTGGGCCCAGGCTTTGTCGAGATGGGCGAGCACCTCCGCCTTGGCCGCGATCTTCTCCATCTTCGGGATCGTTTCGCGAGGGACGCCAAAGTCCGCCGGGGCCTTTCCGCCAACGACCAGCGGGGCATAGAAGTACCACTCCGTCGCCACGTGCATGAGGGCTTCGCTGACACTCCTCGTGCCGGGCGACGGCCGCCACTGGTAGGAGGCCTCGGGTATGGCGTTGGCGAGGGCCACCACCTTCGAGCGCACGGTGTCGAGATCGGCGAGGTATTGCGATCGAATCTCAGCCACGGCCTTGGCGTCGAAAATGACCTGAGCTTGGGACGCCGAGGGAGCGACGAGGGCGGCGACCGCGAGTGTGATTGATGCGAGAGTGGTGCCTGACATTGTCTGGCCAGCCTGGGCGGGAGGGATTGCTAGCCCTACGCTCCGATGCACGGAGCGGTTCCAATCGTCTACCCGGAGGAGCCGCTCTGCCTGAACTGGACGACGTTGCCTTCCGGGTCGGTGCCGTCGAGGACGACGGCGTTGCCCATCCGCCAGGCGCGCGCCTTCGGTTCGAGGAAGCCGCCGGTGGCCAACGCGGCCCGACGGACCGCCTCGAGGTCCTCGACCAAGAAGGCCGGCTTGAAGGCCGCGTCCTCGCGTCGCTCAGGCGGGGTGGCGATGGCGATGTCGGCGGCGTACTCCGCCGGGATGGCGTGGATGACCAACTCGATGCCCGGGCCCCGCAAGAGGTCGTGCGAGGGCTCCGACTCGATGGTCGTCAGACCAAGCGTCTGGAGGTAGAACGCCGAGACGGGCGCCTTTTTCTTGGCGAAGACGACCAGGGATTGCCGGGGGGCATCCATGGCCTACCTCACCGAAGGACGGGAAGCCGAATACCCGACGGATGATCGGGCCCTCGGTGAATCGTCACGGTCGGGCGGCCTTTCACGGGCGGGCGTTCGGTGTTGTCGACGTCGGCGCCCGCGATGGTGACCCGGAGCCGATGGCCGGCGTTGAACACCGTCGCCGTGGGCTGGAGGTCGAAGGTCAGCTCGACCACCTGTTCCGGGACCAGCGGTTTCGGATCGTTGCTGAAATGGCGCTGCCACGGCAGACCGAGATTGTCCCACGCCGCGGTGGTGGTGTCTCGGTGCGATGCCCGGAGCATTCCCTCGGACACGTACCTCGAGAAGCCGTTGGCGTCGACCTCGGTCAGGATGGCGTAGAAATCGCCGTCGGGTTGGTCCGAGCTGACGAACAGCCGCACCACCGGGTGGCCGACGATGGTGAGATCCGCCGCGAGCGGGGCCGTGGTATAAGTAAGGGCTTTGGCATCGTTAGGGGCCATATCGGGATAGCGCATCGGGCCTTGGCCGACGGCGTTATCCCAACGGGTCGCGGTGCCCGTGGTGGTGGTGAGGTCGACCTGATACCGGTCGGCGCCGGCGGCGGGAGCCTCGACGCCTAACAACCCGTCGTTGACCGAGGCGATGCTGCCGGACGGCCCCGGCGCGAAGAAGTAGTCGGTGCTGGTGGCCTCCTTGATGGGCCACCGGTCGGCGGTCTTCCAGGTCCAGACGCCCGGATCGACCATCAAGGCGTAGTTGACCGGCGGGTCCTTCTCGACCCCGTTCTGGATCCCTTTCAGCCACCGATCGAACCACCGGTGCTGTTCGGCGGTGGCGATCCGGTTCTGCTCGACGCCCATGGCGCTGTCCGGGGCGGCATGGGCCCAAGGGCCCATGGTCACCCGGTCGGGCCCGGTGAAGTTCACCAGCCAGAGCATCTCGTCGCGGGCAAAGAGGTCGTACCAGCCGCCGAAGTGATGGGCGGCCACCCCGGACTGGTTGATCTCGGTCAGGAAGCCGGATGGCTCATGGCGCGCGTAGGCGTAGTCGGCCGTGTTGTGGTCGCGAAACCGCGCGGCCCGGTACTGCTCGACCACGTTCCAGTTCTTGGCATGTTGTGCGAGGGCCTCGGCCCGGAGTTCCCCGGTCGAGTCGGCGTCGACCGGTGGCTCGGGGTAGACGACATCGAGGCTCCGGGTGAGGATGCCCCAGTGGTGGAGGGTGTTCTCCCGATAGATGCCGCCCTCGTAGACCACGTCGTACATGTTGAAGGCGGCGACAGTCGGGAAGATCGCCTTGAGGGCGGGGTGCTTGGTGCTCGCCGCCAGGTACTGGGTGATGCCCAGGTAGGAGCCGCCGAACATGCCGAGGTTGCCGTCGCACCAGGGTTGCTTGGTCATCCAATCCATCACGTCGTAGGCGTCCCGGGTCTCGGCCGGGGAGAAGAGGCCCTCATAGCGGCCGAACGACGCGCCCCCGCCGCGCACCTGCACCGAGACCACGACGTATCCGTGCTTGACGAGGTTCTGGAGCGCCGAGCTACCGTCGACCATCGACGGGGCGTTGCGGCGGGCGAGGGCCTCGGCGCTGGCGGTCTCCTTCGAGTCGAGATTGGTGACATCGTGACTCGCGTCGGCCGCCCGCATGTCGGGGCCGCCACGGTGGTATCGCGAGTGGGTCCAGACCACCGGGAACTTGCGGTCCGCCGCTTTGCCGCCGACCGCCGGGCGGATGACGTCCACCGCCAGCTTGGTTCCGTCTCGAACGGTCACGTACTCGGAGGTCCGGACCCATTCGGTGAATTGAGGCTCGCCGTATCCTTCATAGCGGCCGAACTCGGAGATCTTTCCAGCGGTGTCGGCGGGTTGCTCGGCCGCCGGGGAGCACGCGGTCGCGAGGGCGACGGCCAGGAGGACGCGAACGTTCATGGAGGCTCGGCGAGTCGGGAGTCGATCGAATTTCGCTTCCGGCGGAGGGCCGCGCCAGGGGCGGTCTGCCCTCGGAGGACGACGCGGCGGCCCACGGCTTCGAGGGCCACCGCGTCGGGCGGGTTCGTTAGGGGGTCTGACTCCGATACTTCTCGAACCATCCGGAGAGCACGGTGATCTTCGAGGCGTGGTTCGAGGGTCGGCGACGGATTCCGTGGGGCTCGCCGGGCACCCGCACCAGCACCGCGTCGACGCCCCGCATCTTGAGCGCCTTGTAGTACTGCTCCGACTCCGACATCGGGGTCCGGAAGTCCTCCTCGCCGGTCATGATCAGGGTCGGGGTCTTCACGTTCTTCACCACCGACAGGAGCGACCGTTTGTCGTAGTTCTCCTGATGGTCCCAGGGGAACCCCGGGAACCAGTTGTTGACCGACGACGGCGCCATGTCGGCGGTGAGCGAGAAGCTCTCCCAGTTGATCACCGGATAGAACGCCAGCGCCGCCTTGAATCGATCGGTGTGGCCGATGGTCCAGGCGGTGAGGACCCCGCCCCCGCTGCCGCCGGTGATGAACAGATTGCTCTGGTCGACGTAGCCCTTGGCGATCACCGCGTCGACGCCCGAGTTGAGATCGTAGAAATCGTCGCCCGGGTAGGCGTGGTGGATCAGGTTGCCGAATTCCTCGCCGTAGCTGGTGCTGCCGCGGGGGTTGGTGTAGAGCACCACGTAGCCGGCCGCGGCCATCAGTTGTTTCTCGTCGTCGAAGCGGTCGCCGTAGTTGGCGAACGGGCCGCCGTGGATCTCGAGGATCAGCGGGTACTTCCGGGCAGGATTGAAGCCCGGCGGCTTGATGATCCAACCGTGAATCCGGCGGTTGTCCTTGGAGCTGGGGTACCAGATCTCCTCGACCTCGCCTAACGTTCTGGTCGCGAGCAGGTCGGCGTTGAGCGCGGTGAGGATCCTGGGGGTGGCGACGCCCGTCGGAGCGCGGGTGCCCGTCGGGGCGGCCGATCGAACCACCGCGACCTCCGAGGGAACCATCGGGGTGCTCAGGGTGTACGCGATCGATCCATCCTTGGCCACCGAGTAGCTGCCACCGCCATAGGCCGAGCCGCCACCGCCAAGGTCCTTGGCCAGATCGCGATAGCTGCCGTCGAGCTGGAACAGAGCCACCTTGGTGTTGCCCTGATCGTCGTACTGGACATGGATCCCGCGGCCGTCGGCGGACCAAGTCGGGTTCCCGACCGAGCGATCGAGCTTCCCGGACACGACTCGGGCGCCGGTCCCGTCCCGGTTCATGACATAGAGCAGGGTGTTCTGGTAGCCCTGCTTCCGATCGTCGTAGCCGGTGTACGCGATCAGCTTGCCATCGGGCGAGACCGCGGGGGACAGATCGGGTCCGAACCGATCGGTGAGCCGGCGCGGTTCACCGGCGCCGAGCGGGAACGACCAGAGCTCGGTTTCGCGGGCGGTCCACTCGGGGTTGGCCCCCCGGCGGGCCGGCAAGATCAGCTCGGCGCCGTCGGCCGACCACGCGAGGCTGCCGCCGCCGTAGACCAGGCCGCCGTGCTGGTAGTTGCCGGTGGTCACCTGTCGAGCGGTCCCCCCGTCGGAGGGAACCACGAAGGCGTGGCCGTAACCGGGCGGCACTTCCCCGACGCCGTCGAATCGGAACACCAACTTGTTGGTGAATTTCGGTGGGTCGGCCCAGACGGCGCCCGGCGGCGGGGCGAGGGGCTGGCCGACCACCAAAGCGGCCTCCGGCACCCGTTTGAGAAAGGCAATCCGGGTGCCGTCGGGCGACCACTCCAGGCCGGCGGGCGGCTCGGTGACGTTGGTGATCGCGTGGGTGGCCCCGCCATCCATCCATCGGACGTGAACCTGCGGGCTGCCGCCGCGGTTGGAGACATAGGCCAGCCGGCGACCGTCAGGCGACCAGCGGGGCGTGTTATCGGAAAACTTCCCCGAGGTGAGCGGCCGATGCTCGGAGCCGTCCGCCTTGGCGAGCCACAGACTGGTGAACCGGCGATCGGTCATCAGATCGGCCCACTGACGCACGTAGACCACCCACTGTCCGTCGGGCGAAATCTGGGGGTCGGCGGCGGATTCGAGCTGAAAGACGTCGGCTGGGGTCAGCGGGGTCGGTTGGGCGGCGATCGGGCCGCTCGCCGCACACGCGAGGAAGACCGCCGCGGCGGCCAGGCGGAGGAACATGGCGGGATCCGAAGCAAGGGGTGCTTGATGGTATCGCCCGTGGGCCGGGCGTCAACCTCCCGCGACCACTCGGGTCTTGTGGCCGTTCCTCCAAGGCGGTCAATTTGGGCATCCACCAAGACGCTTGATGCCATCCGAGGAGCCATCGATGAAGGGTTCGCTTACGTCGACCGCCGCGGTCATTGCCCTGCTCACCGCGGGCCGGCTTTTGGCCCAGACCACCGCCTCGGTGCCGGTCTCCGCCCTCGACCAAGCGATCCGCGCGGAGGGATTCGTGGCGCCCGCCGGACCCATCGCCGAGGCGGTCCTCGCGCCGCGGCACCGCCTGGTGACGCTCACCGAGATCAACGCCGACCGAAGCAAGTTTCTCCGGGAGGTGGGCGACGGACCGGTGACGATGGCGGTGTTCTCGCGGCCGTTCCATGAACTGGGCGGCCTGTTCGTCGACTTCCGAGCCAACCGCAGTCGCAACTTCTCCATTCGGAGCAACCTCGGTCTCGAGATCATCTCGGCCACCGACGGGAGCCGTCGCGCGGTCGAGGTGCCCGCCGGGGTCCGGATCACCGACGCCACTTGGAGTCCCGACGGCCGGAGCGTCGCGTTCTTCGGTCACACCCTCGACGCTACCCACCTGTGGATTGCCGACGCCGCGAGCGGGCGAGCCCGACAGATCACCCGCACGCCGGTGCTGGCGACCCTCGCGACCGGGTTCGAGTGGAGCGACGACAGCAAGCACCTGGTGACGGTGCTGATTCCCGAGGCCCGCCTGACGATGCCCGAACGGCCCGCCGTGCCGCCCGGTCCCCAGGTCAAGTTGGCCGAGGAGAAAGACAAGAATCGGCTCCGCAACTTCGCCAGCTTGCTCGCCACACCGTACGACCAAGCGCTCCTGGAGTGGCACGTTACTGGGCAAGCGGCGCTGATCGATGTGGAGAGCCGGGCCGTGACCAGAGTAGGGCAGGCAACGATGATCCAGCGGGCCGACCTTTCGCCTGACGGGAAGTACTTGCGAGTGGTCCGGATGGTGAAACCGTTCTCGTATATCGTCCCGGTCGGCAACTTCGGGACGGTCGAGGAAATCTGGGATCTCGGGGGCCGGGTGCTGGCCAAGGTCGGGGACGAGCCGCTGAACCTCGGGGCCGATACGGCCCGGGTCGCGACCGCGCCGGGAGTGGGTGGAGGCGAGACCGCGGCGCGAGGCCGCCGGGAAGTGGTCTGGCGGCAGGACGGCCAGGGGCTCAGCTATCTCGAGCAAGCGGCGGTCCAGCCCGGCGACAGCGCGGCCGATGACGCGGAAGGGCCGTCGCGCCCCCGCCGCAAGGATCGGGTCTATCAGTGGCTCCCTCCGTTCGACAGCGCCAGCCAGAAACTGCTCTACGAGAACAATGGCCGGCTCTCCAACGTCCGCTACTCCGCCGACCACCGAACCCTGTTCGCGTCGGAACGGGCCGGGCCGACCCAACACGAGTTCGCGGTGGTGCTGGCCGAACCGACCAAGAAACTGACCCTGGCGAGGTATCGGTCGGAGGACTTCGGGGCCAACCCCGGCGCCCTCCTATTGGCGGACGGCACGGTGCCGCCCCCGAATCCGTTCGGCGGCGGCTTCGGGGGGTTCGGGGCCCGGTCCACCGCCGGTCGGGTGGTCGCCACCTCGGCGGACGGCAACTCGGTGTACTACTACGGCATCGAGTACGGCAAAGATCCCTTGGCCGTCGGCCCGAAGACCTACATCGAGCGGGTCCCGATTCGGGGTGGAACCAAAGAGCGGATCTACCAGAGCGACAACGCGGGCAGCTACGAGCGGGTGGCCGCGGTCCGTGATCTCGCCACGATGAGCCTGATCGTCTCGCGGGAATCCGCGACCGAGGTGCCCCAGACGTACCGCCGGGATGGCGGGGCGCTGGTGCAACTGACCCAGAACGTCGATCCGACTCCGGACCTGACCCGGGCGCCGAAGGAGACCTTCATCGTCGAACGGCCCGACGGCTTCAAGTTCAAGGTCAACGTCACCCTGCCTCCAGGGTACCAGCCGGGCGTCAGGCTCCCGGCGATGTTCTGGTTCTATCCGCGAGAGTACGCTGGCCAGGACGAGTACGACCGCGGGGCCCGGACGTTCAACAAGAACGCCTTCCCGTCGTTCAACGCCCGATCGATCCAGTTCCTGGCCCGCGCCGGCTACGCGGTGGTCGAGCCGGACGCGCCGATCGTCGGAGCGACCGGCCAGATGAACAACAACTACGAGCACGATCTTCGCAACAATCTGGCCGCGGTCATCGACGAGGTGGACCGCCGGGGAATCGTGGATCGGACCCGGATCGGGATCGGCGGGCACAGCTACGGGGCGTTCTCCACGGTCAACGCGATGGTGCACACCCCGTTCTTCAAGGCGGGAATCGCCGGAGACGGTAACTACAACCGGACCCTGACTCCGCTGGCGTTCCAGAGCGAGCGGCGCGATCTCTGGGAGGCGAAGGACACCTACCTCTCGATGTCGCCGCTGCTCCACGCCAACAACCTGACCGGCGCGCTGTTGCTGTACCACGGCCTCAGTGATCAGAACGTCGGGACCGATCCGATCAATTCGCCGCGGCTCTTTCAGGCGCTGAACGGGTTGGGCAAAACCACCTCGATGTACCTCTACCCGTTCGAGGATCATGGGCCGGCGACCAAGGAAACCCTGCTCGACCTGTGGGCCCGATGGACGGCGTGGCTCGACAAGTACGTCAAGAACGCCAAGACCGAGACCAAAGAGCGCCCGGTGAGTGAGTAGCATGGCCGCCGATCCCGATCTTGAATCGGCCCCGGCGGAGGGGGCCCGGTTCCGACTCACACTGGTTCGGGTCCTCCTGGTCCAGGCGGTGACGCTGGCGGCGCTGTGGTGGCTGCAGACCCGGTACGGAACGTGAGCCGTTGATGCATCCGATCAACTGGCTGATCGTCATCGTCTACTTGATTTACGTCGTGGTCGACGGCCTTCGTCGCGCCAAGGGCACCACCGAGATCGAGGGGTATTTCCTCGCCAACCGGAGCCTGCCGTGGTGGGCGGTCGGACTGAGCGTCATGGCGACGCAGCTCTCCGCGGTGACAATGATCGGGACCACGGGGCAGGGGGCCACTGACGGGCTTCGATTCGTCCAGTTCTATTTTGGCCTCCCGCTCGCGATGGTGATCCTCGGCGTCACCCTGGTCCCCTTTCTCCATCGGGCCCGGGTGTTCACCGCGTATGAGTTTCTCGAGCGCCGGTTCGATCCCAAGACCCGTTCGCTCACCAGTTTCCTGTTCCTGGTCTCGCGGGGGATGTCCTGCGGCACCATCATCGCGGCGCCGGCCGTGGTCTTCTCGGCGATCCTGGGCTGGGACGTGACCTGGACGGTGGCGCTGATCGGAATTCCCACCGTCATCTACACCATGTTCGGTGGGGTCCAGGCGGTTACCTGGGCCGACGTGAAGCAGATGGTCTTGATCGTCTTCGCCCTGGCGGCGCTGGTGATCGTGCTGCTGATCAAGATTCCGGTCGGGCCCGGCGAGGCGCTGGCGGTGGCGGGGTCGGTGGGGCGGCTCCAGACCTTCGACTTCCGCTTCGACCTGAGCGAGACCTACACGTTCTGGTCGGGGATCATCGGCGGCACCTTCCTGATGCTGTCGTACTTCGGCACCGATCAGAGCCAGGTCCAGCGATACCTGACCGCGCGGTCGGTCGGCGAGGCGCGGAGCTCGCTGCTGATGAGCGCCTACTGGAAGATCCCGCTCCAGGCGTTGGTGCTGCTGATCGGGGTGCTGGTCTTCGTGTTCTATCTGTTCAAGGCGCCGCCCCTGTGGTTCAATCCGGCCCACGAGGCGGCCGTCCGGCGGGTCGACTCGGCGGCGGTGGCCGGGCTGTCCACCCGGTACACCTCCGAGTTGGCGACCCGGGAGGCGGCGGCGGGAGCGCTGGCCGCGGCCCATCGAGCGGGCGACGCCGCGGCCACCGACCGGGCGGCGACCATGTTTCGGAGCGCCGACCGGGCGGCGACGGCGGTGCGGACCGAGGCGATGGCGCTCGCCGAAACCGCGACCGGCGGCCCGGCCAAGGACGTCAACTACATCATTCCCCGGTTCGTGCTCGACGAGTTGCCGCTGGGAATGGCCGGTATCTTCCTGGCGGCGGTGATGGCGGCCGCGATGTCGAGCATCGCCGCGGAGCTCAACTCGCTGTCCACCGCGACGGTGATCGACTTCTATCGGCGCTGGGTTCGGCCGGAGGCGAGCGACGCCCACTTCCTCCGGGTCTCCAAGGTCGCCACCGGCGTCTGGGGGATCTTCGCCTGCGTGGTGGCGACGTTCGCGGCCAACCTAGGGTCGCTGATCGAAGTCGTCAATCGATTCGGCTCGTTCTTCTACGGATCGATCCTCGGCGTCTTCCTGCTGGCGATGACCACGCGGGCCACCGCGGCCGGTGCGTTCGTGGGGCTGATTGCCGGGATGAGTGCAGTGGCGGCAGTGTCGTTCGGGGCGCCGACGGTATCCTTCCTCTGGCACAACGTGGTCGGTGCCGTGACGGTCGTGGTCGTCGGCGGCCTGATCAGCGCGTTCGGCTCGAAACCCTCTGCGGGGGACCTCCATGAAGCTCGTTAAGTTGGTGATCGGCACGCTCCTCGCCGGCGCGGCGCCGGCGCTGGCGCAGCAACCGCAACCCGACTGGTCGAAGGTCGAGATCCGAACCCAGAAACTCAGTGACGGACTCTACGTCTTGTTCGGACAGGGCGGCAACATCGGCCTCTCGGTCGGCGCCGACGGGGCCTTCGTCATCGACGACCAGTTCGCGCCGTTGAGCGAGAAGATCCTGGCGGCGATCCGGGCGGTGACGGACAAGCCGGTTCGGTTCGTGCTCAACACCCACTGGCATGGCGATCACACCGGTGGCAACGAGAACTTCGGGAAGACGGGGGCGATCATCGTCGCGCACCACAACGTTCGCCGCCGGATGAACCCAGCCGAGTTCGCGGACGTGGTGGGGCGGACCCAGCAGGCGCCGGCCGCCGCGCTGCCAGTGGTGACCTTCACGGACGGGGTCACCTTTCACTGGAATGGCGAGACGATTCGGGCGGTGCACGTCGCCAACTCGCACACCGACGGCGACGCCCTGATCCGGTTCACCAACGCGAACGCCCTCCACATGGGGGACACCTTCTTCAACGGCCGCTACCCGTTCATCGACGTGGCCAGCGGGGGAAGCCTGGAGGGGATGATCGCCTCGTCCTCCCGGGCGCTCGAGATGGTCGGGCCCGAGACCCGGATCATCCCCGGCCACGGGGACGTCACCGATGCGGGCCGTCTCAGGGCCTTTCGCGACATGCTTGTCACCGTACGTGACCGGATCGGCCCGATGGTGGCCCGGGGAATGACCGAGGATCAACTGGTCGCGGCCAAGCCAACCGCCGACCTCGACCCCGTGTGGGGAGTCTCGGAGCGGTTCGTGCGCGGTGTCCACCAGAGTCTCGCCAAGAGGTAGCTGGTCGAGGGGCCGGCGCCGGAGGGATACCATGGGTCGAACCGTCCGAACACTACTGGTGCTGGCGACCCTCGCTGGCGGACGGGTGGACGCCCAGACCAAGACGGCGTTCGCCTCGCTGGTCGAGCGGCTCTCCGAGCCGGGCGGCTATTTCCCGAGCGACAACCTTGTGTCCAACGAGACGTCCTACCTCCACGTCTTGGGCGCGATGCGCCGCCTCGGGGTCCGCGGGGGGGCATACCTGGGCGTTGGCCCCGAGCAGGGTTTCTCCTACATCGCGGCGATCGAGCCGAAGATCGCCCTGATCATCGACATTCGCCGGGACAACCTCCTGTTCCACCTGCTGCTCAAGGCCGTATTCGCGACGGCCCGCAACCGCCTGGAGTACCTCTGTCTGCTCTACGGTAGGCCGCTGCCTACCGACCTGCCGATGTGGACCGACCTCCCGCTCGAGTCGCTGCTCGACTATCTCGACGGCAGGCTCACCGATTCGACCTTGCACGATCGCCAACACCGCCGGCTGATGGGCATGGTCGACGGATTTGGGGTGCCGTTGACCGAACTGGACCGGACCACCCTGCGACGGTTCCATGACGAGTTCGCGCAGAGCGGCCTCGATATCCGGTACTCGACTCGGGGCCGCGGGCCGCGGCTGATGTTTCCGACCAATCGGCGACTCTACCTGGAGACGGATCTCGATGGCGGCGAGGTGAGCTATCTCTCGACCGAGGATCGCTGGCGGGTGGTTCGCGACCTGGAGCGGGCCGATCGGATCGTGCCGGTGGTGGGTGACCTGGCCGGGCCGAGCGCGGTCCGCGCGATCGGCGATTACCTCCGGGAGCAGGGTCTGGTGGTGTCGGCCTTCTATCTCTCTAACGTGGAGTCGTATCTGTTCCGGGGCGGCACCTTCCCGGCCTTCGTCGAGAACGTCCGGGCGCTCCCGAGCGGGGCCAAGAGTGTCCTGATCCGAAGCGGCTTCGGGCGCTGGGGCGGGGCGCAGATCAACATCGCCCCGGGCCATTTCAGCGCCCAGGCGCTGCAGACGTTCCCCCGATTCCTCGAGTTCGCCGCGGACCCCTCCACGGTGGAGTACTGGAGCCTCGTCAACGATGGGCTGGAGCTGCCGGCGGCGGCGACCGCCCTCCCGCCACCATCCGGTGCTCCCCTGCTCGGTACCCGCTGACGCGAGACGGCTGCCCCACGCGGTCACCGGCCCGGCTGCGCGCTCGTCTGGGTCCCGATCGCCTTGCCGGCGTCGAGGTCGTTCCAGTTCAGAATCGTATTGAAGCCGAGGAAGAAGGTCCCGTGGGTCTGCCACCGCCAAAACGGGCGGATCCCGAACATCACCAGGTGACCCCTGCCGACCGGCGCGTCGATCACCTGGGCCCGGTTGGCGAGCGCCTGTCCCCCCGCGAGCGTGCCTGACAGCAGCATCTCGGCAGGGTTCGCCGGAAACCGCATGATGACTCTCGGGGCCACCGCGTCGTTCGTCAGGCCGAGCGCTCGGGCCATCTGGCGGAGCGCGTCGGCCTCGGGATTGCCACCGGTGGCGGTGGGCCGGCGGGGGGCTTCGGCGGCACTGTCGGCCTCCCACTCGGACAGGGGCAGCCGGCTTGCCATCGGGGTGGTGTTCTGCCCGACGCCGGGGATCTGGGTTCCCCCGCTCAGGAACGCCGCGAACTCGGCGGGCAGGCCTCCTCCGCCGGCATTCAACACCGGCGCCTGGTTGAAGTACACCGGCACCTGGGCATCGTACCCGTAGGCAATCGGGCTCTTCTTGTCGGCGACCACGCCGCGGACGATCGACCCTCGTACGAACAGCTGCGACGGCTCCTCCACCGTGATCCCCGAGGTCAATCCGTAGGCGGGGAAGATCGTCGCCGTCGATCCCTCGACGATCAGGGTCCCGCCTTCCTGGACGAACTTGGCGAGCTCGACGAGGCCCTCGATCCCCATTCCGCCCCGAATGTCGTCACTCTGATCGAGGGCGCCGAGGTTCGGGGTGGCCTCGGTCCGTCGATAGGGGAGCGGGAAGGCGGAATTCTTGGCGATGCCGTTGACCTGCGAGGTCGGGCTTCCCCCGACGTGGGGGAAGACGATCACGTCGAATTTGGCCCGGAGGCCGCCCGCTCTGAGCTGCTGATCGGCGAAGTAGGTGTAGGGGACGCCGTAGGTGTCGAACGCGGCTCTGACCCAGCCCTCGTCCTGGGTTCGTTGCCAAGCATGAACGTAGCCGATCCGTGGCAAGTCGAGATCGTGGCTCGGCACGGTGGGCGCCGTCACGACGGCATAGCCAGTGAGCCCCAAGTCCTTCAACGTCGGCTCCAGCACGGCCCGGCTGGCGTTCGCGATGATGAACGCCCCGGGGCGAAACTCTCGTCCGGCGGCGCTGAAGCTCTCCTCGGCTGCGCGCATGGGCACGTCGCGATGGCGGTAGCGCAGCGTCACCAGGGCGTTGTCGGTGGTGTGGTCGACCAGGATGGTGCCGCCGCTGCCTTCGACGCCGCCGGGTGCCTTCACGTCGGCGGTGATCAGGGTGGTCGGGGTCGACCCCATCGGCTGGTCGGTGACGGGCAGGATCTTGAGGTTCCGCATCAGCCCGAAGGTCCACCCGGTGTCGTCATAAGGCCGCGGATTCGCCGGCGGGTAGTTCTGGATCGAGAAGTACATGTCGGCGATGGTGCGGTAGGGCTGATCGCCCCGGACCACGTAGTCGCCGGCCGCCACCGCGATCTTGCCCGCGGTGAATGGGGCGGTGGCCCGGTGAATCTCGAGCCCCTGGCGGCGGAGGTCATTGACCGCCTCGGCCGCGTCGGCCTGGCGGCGTTGGGCGGCGGGAATCACCCAGCCATACACCGGCCCATTCTTCCCCTTGTCGACCGCCCGCTTGTTCTTGATCCAGTAGTTCTCGAGGTACAGGGTGCGGTTCTTGGCGACGTGATTGAGGGCGAACAGCAGGGCCGACTGCTGGATGTTGGTGTTGTTGCGGGGGCCCCAGGCCATCGACGGGAGCGGCGGGTTGGCCCGATACCACTCCCGGCTCGTGGTGGTGGCGCCCGCCCGCACCGTGGTGGTGTCGGGCCCGTAGCTCTGCACTTCGTAGAACCGGCCGATGGCGTTGTGGGTGTGGGCGATGAAGAACATGTAGTTGGGCACCCAGCCATCGTAGAACCCGTAGGTCCAGACGCCGGGCACGCCCCGCTTGGTCATCTCCATCACCTCGGTCTTGGCGAGGAGCCACCACTCGTCGACGGTGATCGGGTCGAGGGCTTCATTGTAGGGGCCGGTCCCGGTCGAGGTGTAGAGGTAGGTGACCGACTCGTGGAGGTCGTGCATGATGGTCGGCGTCCACTGGACGAAGAACTTGGTGACGTTCTTCGTCAGCGCGAGGAACTGGCCCATTCCGTCGCGGTTGTTGTCGTGGGCGACGTACTTGCCCCAGTACATCAACGGCAGCCGCTCGCTGCCGGCGGGCCGCTTCTTGTTGAAGTAGTAGGTGTCGACGTGCTTCTCCCGACCGTCGACCTCGATCACCGGGGTGATGAAGGTGATGACGTTGCTGCGGATGGTCTGGATGAAGGGGCTCTCGCTCACGGCGAGCCGGTAGGCCAGCTCCATCAGCATCTCGGGGCCCCCGGTCTCCGGCGAATGCATCCCGCTGGTGATCCAGTAGGCCGGCTTGGCCGTCTCGATCAGCCGGCGGGCTTCCGCTTCGGTGGTCCGGCGGGGGTCGGTGAGCGAGGACAGCATTCCCCGATTCCGCTCGAGCTGCCGGATGGTAGCCGCGTCGGCGACGGCCAGCACCACCATGTCCCGTCCCTCCTCGGTCTGACCGATCGTCCAAGTCGACACCCGGTCCGAGGCCTGATCGAGGGCCGCGAAATAGCGATGGATGTCCTTGGCGTAGGTCAACTCGCCCGGTGTGCCGACGATCCGGCCGAGGAACTTGAGAGGGCTCGGTACCGTGGTCGACGCCGGCAGGTGGTCGACCAGCTCGGTGCTCATCCTGGGGTCGCGGAGGTACTCCTTGATCCGCCGAGTGTATTCCTGATCGATGGGTTGAGCGGTCGCGACGTAGGGCAACGTGGCCAGGGCGGCTAGGCTGACGGCCAAGCCGCCGAACCGGGTTCGGAGTTTCATGGGAGGTGTCCTCGAAGAGCGGATGGCCAAAGATAGCGCCGCCTCTGTTGATAAGTGATTATCATTTATCCGGTCCGGTCCGGCGTCGTGAACGGGTCCCGGGAACGGGTCCGGGCCAGTGGCGAGGGTGCCGGCCGATGGTTATCCTAACGGGAGACGCCACGGTCGGTTACGTGGCCCCACCGGAAAGCCCGAATGCCGGAAGCGTTCAGCGCCCCCTCCTCATCGAGCGACCCCGGGTTGGCCGATCGATTGCGGGCGGCCACGCTGGGTGAGTACGAGATCATGGGAGAGCTGGGACACGGCGGGATGGCCAGCGTGTACCTCGCCCACGAGATCGCCCTGGACCGGAAGGTCGCGATCAAGGTCATGACGCCGGTCTTCGCCGCCGGCGACGGGATGGCGGATCGCTTCAAGCGCGAGGCCCGCACCGCCGCGGCGCTGAGTCACCCCAACATCATTCCGATCTACGCCGTTCGCGAAGTCGACGGGTTGCTCTTCTTCGTCATGAAGGTGGTCCAGGGGACGACCTTGGACGAAGTGCTGCGCGAGATCGGGCAATTGCCGATCGCCACCGTCGAAGCGCTCCTTGGCCAGGTCGGCAACGCGCTCGGCTACGCCCATCGGCGGGGGGTGACCCATCGCGATGTGAAGCCCGGCAACGTGATGATCGACGAGGAGGGTTGGGCGGTCGTCACCGACTTCGGCATCGCGAAAGTGGAGGAAGCGGCCGCGCTCACCGTGACCGGGATGGCCCTGGGGACGCCGTTGTACATGAGTCCGGAGCAGTGTGCCGGGGGCACGGTGACCGGGGCCAGCGATCAGTACTCGCTTGGCGCGGTGGCGTTCGAGATGCTGACCGGACGGCCTCCTTATGGTGGCACCGGGCTGATGGCCATCATGTACAGCCACTGCAACGACCCGGTGCCGTCGGTCACCGCGCTGCGGCCGGATTGCCCGGAGCCGCTGGCGCGAGCGATCGAGCGGATGTTGGCGAAGGCGCCCGCGGATCGGTGGCCCAGCATGGAAGACGTGGTCAACGCGATCGGGGCGCGGGCCCTGGCGCCCGACGATCCGGCTCGGTCGCAGCTGGTCGAGGTGGCCAAGACGGGTATCAATCGCGCGCTTGCCTCGCGGGTCCAGACGCCCCGGAGTCCGATTCCGATGCGACGCTCGGGGCAGGAGTCGGCCGTCACCGCGGCGGGGGCGGCAAGCCCACGGGCGTTGCCCCTCCGCGGCGCCGCCTTGGTGGTGGCCAGTGCGGCGATCACCCTCGCGGCCGTCGCCGTGTGGCGGTGGAATGCGGCCGAGCCCTCGGCGCCGGCAGCCGATTCGGTGCCGACCGCCACCGTGGCGGCGCCGGCCGTCCCGCCGCCCGGTGCGCTCGTTCCACCTCCGGCGGCGCCGTCAGTCGGGCCCGGTGCCAGGGTTACTTCGCCCTCCGAGGCTCGGGCTACCGGCACGGTGGCGTCGAGCGAGCAGCCCGCGAGCCGGACCGCCGCTCCCGTGCCCGCGCCCGCCCCGCCGCCAGGCCCCGCGGTTCCGGTCGACTCCGCGCCGCCGACTCGGGTGGTAGATTCAGCCTTGGTCGCGGCGCCGAAGGTGGTCGAGGCCCCCACCGCGGTGACCCGCCAGCCTGAGATCCGAACCGCCGAACCGATCGACGAGGTCCCCCGCATCAACCAGACGATTGAGGCGTATACCAGGGCGTTGGCCGGCGCCGACCTCGCCGCGGCGGCCGTGCAGTTTCCCGGGATGCCGAGCAAAGATCGCGACACCTATCGGGGCTTTTTCGGCTCTGGCGGGCGGATGCGACCTCGATGGAATCTGACCGAAGTTCGGGTCGAAGGCGCCGTCGCCACCGGCCGAGTGACGGGCGTCACCGAGTTTCAGGCAACGGGTGGCAAGCCGGATCAGCAAGCCGTCAATCTGCGGGCGCGATTCGAGCGCCGCCCCGCCGGTTGGGTGATCACCGCGTTGGTCAACTAACGGTCGAGGAGCAAAACATGCGCAGCCTGGCAGGTGCGGTGATTCTCTCGTTGCTCGCCGGTCCGGTGGCCGCGCAACACCTGCGCGATCGGGTCAGGGAGCTGTTCGCGTTCGGAACCTGCGGGCGGCAGTTGTGCCTCGACGGATCGGTCACGGCGGCGAACGGCCATGGCGATCATTTCCTGCCCGAGCTGATCGCCGGCAACTCCTCGCTGATCGGATTCGTGTCCGACGCGGTCGGGAGCGCCGCCGCATCGGCGCCGCTGTCGGCCACCGGGAGTGGAGTGACCTATCGGTTCGTGGGCGGGCTCCCGGTGAAGGTGACCGAGTCGTCCGGGCCAATCCTTGCCGAGCGCGCCCAGACCCTCGGGAAAGGCCGCTTCTTCCTCGGGGCCAACCTGACCAGCGCGAGCTTCAAGCGGATCCGCGGGGTCCCGCTCGACGGGCTCGAATTCAACTTTGCCCATCAAGACGTCGGCGCCGCCGGGCTGGGGGATCCGCCGCTCGAGAACGACATCCTCGAGGTCCGGATGCAGCTGAACCTGAAAATGCAGGTGACCACCCTGTTCGCGACGGTGGGGGTGACTGACGGGATCGACTTCAGCATCGCGGTGCCGGTGGTGCATACCTCGCTGCAGGGCCGAAGCCAGGCGCAGATCTATCCGTTCGGGTCGACGGCCCTTCATTTCTTCAATGGAACGACCGCCGCGCCCGGGCTTCGAGCCAGCACCGCCACGTTCGGCTCGGCCACGGGGCTTGGCGACGTGGCCGTCCGGGTCAAGGCGAATCTTCGCTCGGAGGAATCGTTCGCGGTGGCCTTGCTTGGCGACGCGCGGCTGCCGACCGGTGATGAGCGCGACCTGCTCGGCGCCGGCTCGGCGAGCTTCCGGGGGCTCGGCATCATCTCGGCTCGGATCGGAGACTTTCGGCCCCACCTCAACGTCGGCGGCCTGATTCGCGGCGGGGCGGGCAATACCGACGCCGTCGCCATGACGGTGGGCTTCGAACAGCCGATGGCGACGTGGGCCACGGTGGTGGTCGATCTGTTGGGTGAGTGGCAGCTTGGCGACGGCGGCCGACGGCTTCCCGAGCCCACGGTCTATCAGTTCCCCTTTCTCCGCACGGTCCAGCCCACCAACATTCCGACGACCGGGGACGATCGTCTCGCCGGCTCGGTGGGCTTCAAGTTCCGAATGAATCGGGGCCCCACCTTCGTGACGAACGCACTGGTGCCGCTCGGGCGCGGGGGACTGCAGCCGACGGTGACGCTCACCGCGGGCCTCGAATACGGCTTCTGACGCACCGGCGGGCTCCGGCTCGCCTAACGCCTTGGCGAGGGCTCATCATGCGACCCATCCTGACCCTGGCACTTCTGGCATCGGCGGCGTTCGCCCAGACCCGGGTACCCACGCCCGCCGACCAGGTGGCGGCGGCCGTGTTGCCCCTCCCCGAGGCGTTGCGCGGGGGCGCCGGGGTCCGCGGGTATGACGAGTCGATGCGATTGGTCACCCTGCGGGAAACCACCAACGGGATGATCTGCACCGGGGATCGTCCCGGCGACGCCGAGTTCGATGTCCGTTGCTACGAGCGATCCTTCCTCCGGGCGATCGATCGACGCCGCGAGTTAGGCGCCAGCGGCGGGACCGGAACGCTGAGCAGTCCGGACCCGCGGTTCGAGGAAGAGGTCAAGTCGGGCAAACTGCCCTTGCCGTCGTACCCGACCGCGGGGTATCGGATGCTGGGGCCGATCGGCGGCTACGATCCCGCGACGCGGGCCTGGACCGAGGAGATCGAGCGGTGGCAATCGGTTCACTTTCCGTTTCGGACCGCCGCGGAGATCGGGCTCCCGACCGAGCGGGAGGGCACCACGCCCTTCGTGATGGCATCGGGCACCTGGTGGTCGCACGTCATGATCGTGCACACCGCCCCTCCGGCCGGCGAGACGGCGGCGACCGGGGGCCCACGGCTCGGATCGCTGGTGTTTCCCAACTCGGGCGCGCCGGCGGCTCAGCCGGCGTTTCGCCGCGGCATGCTCTATCTCCACAGCTTCGAGTACGGGTCCGCGGCGACGGCCTTCCAGGAGGCGCAGCGGGTCGATCCCGGATTCGCCCTCGCGTACTGGGGCGAGGCGCTGACCCACACCCACCCGATCTGGAACGAACAGGACCTGGCTCAGGCTCGAGCGGTGCTCGCCCGGCTGGGACCCACGCCCGAGGCGCGTCTCGCGAAGGCCAGTACCCCGCGGGAAAAGGCCTATCTCGAAGCGATCGAGCGCCTCTACGGCGCGGGCGGCAAGGAGCACCGCGACACCCTCTTCGCCGAAGCGATGAGCCGAGTCGCTGCCGCCTATCCGAACGACGACGAAGCGCGCGCCTTCCATGCCCTCTCGCTGATGGGCCTCTCCCAGGGGGTTCGCGACGTCGCGACCTACATGCGCGCCGGGGCGATCGCGCTCGAGCTGCTGCAGCGGCAACCCGATCACCCGGGCGCGGCCCACTATGTGATTCACGCGTTCGACGATCCGGTGCACGCGGCGATCGGCCTGCCGGCCGCGCGGGCCTACTCGGCGATCGCGCCCGGGGCGGCGCATGCCCAGCACATGACGACCCACATCTTCCTGGCGCTCGGGATGTGGCCGGACGTCATCTCCCAGAATCGAATCGCGTCGGGGCCGGATCGGGCTCGCTGGCAGGCCGGCCACTACACCTATTGGCTCCACTACGGCCTGATGCAGGCGGGACACGGCGACTCGGCGGTCGCGCTGCTCGACGAGCTCCGGCGGAACGCGGGGCAGGGGGCGGATCTCAACCGTCGCGCCCACCTGGCCAGCGCCCGGGCCCAGCAGATCGTCAACGCCGAGCGGTGGAACGACCCGGCCCTCGCCTGGACCATCGATCTCGAGGATGCCGACCCGACGATGCGCGCGGTCGACTTATTTGCCCGTGGGTATGCGGCGACCCGGCGGGGGGATCTCGAGACCGCCGGGGCGGTGCACGCCCTGGCGGCCGCGCTGGAGACCGGGCCGGGCCTCCTCCAAGTTCCGGCGCTCCTGACCAAGCAACTCGGCGCGGCCATCGATCGGGCGGCGGGGCGCAAGGCCGACGCCGAGCGAGCGCTGCGGGACGTGGCCGCGGCGTCGGAGGGTCTGCCGATGGCGTTCGGGCCACCCGACTTCGTCAAGCCACCGTTCGAGATGCTCGGTGAATGGCTCCTCGAGGACGGCCGGCCGGATGCGGCCCGGGAGGCCTTCCGCCGCGCCCTCGGGCATATGCCGGGGCGGCGCCTGTCGATTCGCGGGCTGGGGCAAGCGGAACAGCGACTCGCGACCCAGTAGGCCCACCACCGTTGCGAGAACCGGTCCGAGCGGGGAAATTGTCTGGACACCCCCGCTGGAGTTTTCGATGCGTCCCATTCTCGCGATCGTCGCGGGTTCCCTGCTCATCACCGGCTGCGCCAGGACCCCGGTGCCCGCCGCCAGCACCCCGAAGAGTCTGGCGGAAGACCTCACCGGCCAGCTCGACGCCCTGACCGCGAAGAGCTCGGCCTACGCCAAGCACCTTCCGTCCGGCAAGACGTTCGAAGTCCGCGCCGATCAGCCGATGAACACCCTGAGCGTGATCAAGATTCCGGTCATGATTCAGGCCTTCCGCGATGCCGAAGCCGGGCGGCTCAAACTCACCGACCGTTACCAGATTCGCCCCGAAGATCTCCGCCGCGGGAGCGGGCTCATCCAGACCTTCGACGTCGGGTTGGCGCCGACCTATCGCGACCTGATCGAGCAGATGATCATCACCAGCGACAACACCGCCACCGACATCCTGATCAAGACGGTGGGGCTCGACCGAGTCAACGCGATGCTGACCGAGTTCGGCTACCAGGCGACCCGGCTGCAGTGGCGCACCGCCGATCTCTTCAAGGCCGTCTGGGTCACCACCGACTCGGCCAACGCGAAGATGACCGATCGGGAGGTGTTCGAACGGGGCTTTCCGAGAGGAACCAACTCGGGCCCGAACGTCGGTTTCAAGATCGAGGGGGACTCGGCCCTCTGGCTCGGCCGCACCACGGCCAAGGACATGGCCCGGATGCTGGAGGACATTCTCAACGGGAAGCTCGCCTCGAAAGAGCACAGCGAGCAGATGGTGGAGATCCTCAAGCGGCAGTTCTACAGCTCGCGGCTGCCCCGGTTCCTGCAGTGGCGGTCGCCGGTGGAGGTCGCCCACAAGACGGGTGACTGGCCGCCGTTCGCCGCCAACGACGTCGGGATCCTCTTCTACGAAGGTGGGCCGACCGTCGTCTCGGTGTTCACCAATCAGAGCACCGGCGACTTTCTCGAGGTCGAGTCCGCGATCGGCCGGATCGCCGAGCGGCTGGTCAACGAATGGAAGTAGGAGTGCCGGCGCCGAGCTCACCGCCCGGGTGGTCTCGGCGTGATTTCTTGGGCGCGGCGGTCGGGGCCGGACTCGCGGGTTGGGAGGGAGCGTCTGCCGGCCTCGGGGGTAGCGATGCGGGCGGTGGTGCGGTCGCAGTTCGGCGAACCACCCGGTCGGCCGACCTGACTGCGTTGGCGGACGAACTGGTGACCAAGCACCGAATTCCCGGGGCACTGGTCGGCACGCTCCAGAGAGGCGAAGTCTCGTTCGGCGCGGCCGGAGTCGCCAATCTGAACACTGGTCTCCCGATGACGGAGGACACCGGCTTCTTGACCGGATCGATCACCAAGGTCTGGACCTCGACCCTGGTAATGACCTTCGTCGACGACGGCACCATCGATCTCGATCGGCCGGTGAGCGGATATCTCCCCCACTTTCGATGGGCGGGCGGCGCGATCACCACCCGGCAGCTGCTCAATCACTCCAGCGGGCTCGACGCGGGGGATTATCTCCTCGAGTTGGGGGCTGGGCCCGAAGCGCACCGCCGGTATGCGGACCTGTTGACTCGGGTCGACGCGATCCACCGCCCGGGCGCCTATTCCTCGTACTGCAACGGTGGGTTCATTCTGGCGGGGCACTTGATCGAGTATTTGACCGGGAAGAGCTTCGATCAGCTGCTGCGCGAGCGGGTCATCGGCCCATTGGGCCTCGAGCGCACGGTGACCAGCGCGGACGAGGCCATCCTTCATCGCACCGCGGTCGGGAGTCTCCCCGATCCCGAGCGACCGGGTGCCCATCGGGTCACCCCGAAGTTCCTGCTCCCGAGGTCGGCGGCTCCGGCCGGGGCCACCCTCATTACCACCCTCGCCGACCAGTTGGAGTTCGCCGCGATGCATCTCGGCGCCGGCCGGGGTCGCCGCGGCACTCGGGTCCTGAGCGAGGCAAGCGCCGGGGCAATGGCCACGCGGACGATCGGTCGGCCGGTCGGGAGCGGCGGCTTCGGGTTGGGCTGGGGGGTGTCCGGGCTACCCGGCGCGATCCGGCTCTCCCACAGCGGTGGATCGAATGGCGGGATCGCCCAGCTGGTCGTGATCCCCGGAGATCAGTTCGCCTTCGCCTCCTTCGCCAATTCCAGCTCGAGTTATGGGTTCCACGCCGAGTTGCAGCAGCGGGTGATGGCCACCGCGGGTTCGAATCGGCCGGCGAGCCCGCCTCGACCGGAGGTCGTGGCCAAGCCAGCCGCGCTGGAGTCGCGGTTGGTGCTGGGGCGGTATCGGCGGATGTCGCAATGGATCAGCATCGAGGCCGAGGGCAGCCGGCTGGTCGCTGAAGTCACGGTGGTACCCGAGGAGTTCCACGGCAGCGAGGTCTACAACTTGGGTCAGAAGAGGCGGTTCGAGGTGATCCCCACGGGGCCATCGCAGCTTGCGTCGGTCGAGCCGGTGCTGCTCGGCCAGACGATGACCTTCGATTTCTTCGATCCCGCCGCCGACGGGAGGTTCGGTCGGGTCTATTCGGCCGGTCGGCTGTCGCGCCGGGCGGAGTGACTCAGCGGGTGGCGGCGATCGACCGGAGAAAGCTGGCGACTTCGGTCCACACCGTGTCGCCCCGGGCGATCGACGAGTAGTGATCGCCCCCCTCGATCTTGAGGTACCGCGCGCCGGCGATTCGGGTCGCGGCGCGGTCGCCGTGCTCGATCGGGGCGTTGCGGTCCAGGGTGCCGTGGACGATCAGGGTCGGGGTCGTGATCGATTCGAAACCGGCGAAGTCGAACTGGCCGAAGGTCGCCCGATCGTTGAGGTAACCCGCCCACCGCTGCGCGGTCGGGAACCGAAACCAGGCCAGCTCGAAGAACCGGTCGAGCAGAGCGGGCGACTCCGCCAGCCGTTTCTTGGTGTCGGGGCTGAAGATCGGGGAGTCCAACGCCTTGGTCCCGGACCGCTCCAGTTGCCGCAGCTGCCACCAGGCCGAGAATTCCGCGCCGAGAATCTTGTCGCCCCAGGTGGCCGCCGGCGGTGGCGTGGGTGGCTGAGCCTTAGGCCCGGACAGGGCGGCGACGAGGACCAGGCCGTGGACCCGGTCGGGGTGGCGGGCCGCCAGCTCGAGCGCCGACGGACCCCCGCCGGAGATGCCTAACACCGCCACCCGGGGGAGCCGGAGCGAGTCCAGCAGGACCACCATGGCCTCGGCCTGCTCGGCCGGGGTGGTTCCGGTCGCCAGCGGGGTCCGGAGGTAACCCGGGCGCGACACGGCGATGATCGCGAAACCCCGATCCGCCAGGTCACGGCCCACCTTCAAGGCCTGATCGTACCCGCCGAACGATCCCGGGAGCACCAGCACCGGAGGGCCGTCGCCCGCCCGGGCAAACTCGATCGGGCCCTGCGCCGTGGTGGTGACGGTGCTGCCCGTCGCCAAGGCCCGCAGCCGAGCTCGCTTGGACAGCTGAAAGGTGGTCAGCGCGGCCAGGTATCCGGCGCCGGCGGTGATCATCACCGCCGGGCCGAGCAGCCGGAGCCAGCGAGGCACCGGTGCCTATTTGGGTTGGGGCGCCACCCGCAGGTAGGGCTTGAGCGTCTTCCACCCGCCGGGGAACTTCTTCTTGGCGTCCTCGTCGGACACCGAGGTCGGAATGATGATGTCCTCCCCGGGGCGCCAGTTGACCGGCGTCGCCACGGTGTGTTTGGCGGTCAGCTGGATCGAGTCGAGTGCCCGAAGCACCTCGTCGAAGTTCCGCCCGGTCGACATCGGATAGATCAACATCAATTTGATCTTCTTGTCCGGGCCGATCAGGAAGACGGTTCGCACCGTCTGGTTGGTGGCCGCGGTCCGCCCCTCGCAGGAATCCCCGGCGTCGCCTGGGAGCATGTCGTAGAGTTTGGCCACGGCGAGGGTCGGATCGCCGATCATCGGATAGCCCACCCGATGTCCTTGGGTCTCGGCGATGTCGTCGGCCCACTTGCCGTGACTGGCGATCGGGTCCACGCTCAGTCCGATGATCTTGCAGCCGCGTCGCTCGAACTCGGGTTCGATACCGGCCATGTAGCCGAGCTCGGTGGTGCAGACCGGGGTGAAGTCCTTGGGGTGGGAGAACAGCATGGCCCAGCCATCACCTATCCACTCGTGGAAGCGGATCGGGCCTTGGGTGGTCTCGGCGGTGAAGTCGGGGGCGGTGTCGTTGATTCGCAGGGTCATGGGGTACGCTCCGTGGTGGTCTCTTGGTGCCAATCTAGCAGCGGAATATCGGCGGCGTTATCCTCAGGGGCCCCGCAGGTCCAGGAACGGGCCCCGTCCTCGCCAAGGATCCCATGTCCCCCAATCGCCTCGCCCTCGTGGCCCTGCTCGTCTCCGCGGGCTGCGCACCGGCGCCCACTTCGGCCCCGCCCGCCGCCGCCACGGCCGCCACGCCTTGGACGCTGACCGCGGTCGCTCCCGATACCACCGACGGGATCCGGATCCTGATCCTCCACGACATGGAGGGCCTGTCGGGCCAGGGAAACCCCACCACCTTCGACTTCGGAACCCCGCGCTACCCGGAAGGCCAGCAGCTATTGGTCGGCGACATCAACGCGGTGGTCGAGGGTCTCTATGCCGGCGGGGCCACCGAGGTTCGGGTGGTCGATGGCCACGGCAGCGGCAACCCCGACCCGGACGTGCGTACCGACCTCCTCGACAAACGCGCCACCCAGATCCTCCGCGACGACGACTTCGACGGCTATTTCGGGGTCCCGGAATTCGAGCGATTCGACGCGGTGGCGGTGGTCGGGATGCACGCCAAGACCGGATCCCGCGGCTTCGCTTCGCACACTTTCACTCTCGGTATCGGGATCGCGATCAACGGTCAGTTCGTGACCGAGACCGAGCTGGTTGGCCTGTCGTGGGGGCGGGTCGGTGTGCCGGTGATCTTCGGATCCGGTGACGATCGCCTGGCGGCCGACTTGGCGACCATGCCTTGGATCGAGTTCGCCACCGTGAAGACCGCGCTGGCGGCCGACAGCGCGGCGCCTCGCCCGATCGAGCAGGCTCGGGCCGATTTGACCGCCAAAGCGAAGCGGGCGGTCGAGAACCTCAAGGGCGGCAAGGCCCAGTCGATGCAGGCGACCTTGCCGCTGCGAGTCGGGCTCCGGGCCGTGCCGCCCGCCAACCTGTCTCACCTCGCGGGGCTGCCCGGTATCCAGTACGCCGACAGCACGGCGACCGTGGGGGTCGACAGCCTCAAGCATGGCTACGATGTGCTGATTACCCTGGTCGGGATCGCGACCCGGGAATACACTCGGCTGCTGACCCGGGCGCTTCGGGACCGTCCCGATGGACCGGCCATCATGGAGGCGTTCGGAGGCCGGGTCAGCCAAACCTGGTTCGACTACGAGTCGGGGCGGTGGAAGGCACCGCCGCCCCCGCCCCCGCCCGCCCCTCGTAAGCACCACGGCTACCAGTAGGGCGGCGGCGGGGATCCGGAGGACGCGATGCGGCCGATTCGCTACCACGAAGGACAGCGTGCCGTGCAGCGGGAGGCGAACTCGATCCCCTGCGCCGACAAGCTGGCCACCTGGGTCGGCCCCGTAGTCCAGTTCGCCACTGTCGCCGATCTGATCGTGCTGGCCAATCTCGACGCCGGCGGCTTTCGGGTTGCGGCGCTGTCCGGCCCGGCCCCACTGGTCGAGGCGCGTGAGGAGGGTGACGAGATCGTGCTCGGGCTCCCCGCCGTGGTGGCGACCAAGCTTCCGGTGGGGGGCCTCGCGGGTGGCATCGCGATGAAACCGATCGAGGCCCGCCGGGCCCGCCTCGGCGGCCGGCTGGCTCGGGCCGGTGATCGGTGTGAGCTCCGGTGCTCGGTGGCCTTCTCCAATTGCCGGAAGTACATCGCGCCGACGATCACCACCGGGACCGCCGCTCTGCTCGGGCCGGCGACCGAGACCCCGATCGAACTCGGCGATCCGTGGGTCGCGAGCACGATCGCGGGGGCCGAGCTGGCGTTCCTGGTGACCGCGACCCCCGACGGCGCGGCCGATGTTTCGCACCGCGGGGGTCAGCCCGGGTTCCTTCGGTTCGACGCCGGCGCGAAATCGATCGGCTGGACCGAGTATCTCGGCGACGGAATGTTCGTCAGCACCGGGAACCTGCGTGCCAACGGTCGCTTCGCCCTCCTGGTGGTGGACCTGGCCACTGGCGACGCGCTCCGACTGGACGGAGAGGCCCAGTATGCCAACCTCCGCGCCGATCGAAAGACCCGCGTCGACGCGTTGATTCAGGCGGGCGAACCGTTCCCGGTGCAGGGGCAGCTCACCGCTCGAATCACGGCGGCCAGCCGGCTCGGCAAGTTGTGCCATCCCCGCGAGCGACGGGCCGACCGCGGCAAGATCAACTCGACCGATTCGACCCAGGTGCAACACCCCCAGTAAGTCCTACGAGTGGAGCGGCGAGTCCACCACCCGGACGATCAGCACGGTGACGTTGTCGGACCCGCCGCCGGCGAGGGCGTCGTCGACGAGTTGGCGGCAGCCGTCCTGAGATGAACGCATGGTCAGCAGCCGCTGGCGGATCTGCTCGTCGGTGACGTGCTTGGTCAAGCCGTCGGTGCACAGCAAGAGGATGTCGCCCCGACTGAGGTGGTGCTGGGAGACCTCCGGGGCGGCGCCCCGGCCGATCGCGCTCGAGAGCACGTTGCGAAACGGTGACCGCTCGATGTCACTGGGCTTGATCACGCCGCTGTCGGCCAGGGCCTGGGCCATGGTCTGGTCGCGGGAAAGCTGAACCAGTTCGCCTCCGCGGAGGAGGTAACACCGGCTGTCACCGACTTGGAGGAGGAAGAACCGTGGCCACACCGCGAGGCCGAGGGTCAGGGTGGTGGCCATCCTGTCGAGGCCGATCTCGCGGGCTCGGGCGGTGACGGTGTCGTGGCAGGCTCGGGCGGCGGCCTGGAGCTCGTTCAAGAAGGCGTCATCGTCGCCATGGTTGGCGCGATAGTAGCACTGCATGGTCTGGTTGACGTAGGCCGTCAATGTCTCGATCGTGGTCCGGCTCGCCGCCTCGCCTCCGTCGCCGCCGCCCACGCCATCCGCCACCATGGTGACCGAGGCGAGGCGTTCACTCAAGGTCTCGAGTGCCTCCGGCGCCGCCAAACTGGTGGTCCGAACTCGAATCGTCTTGTGGAGGGTACCGAACAGGAAGTGGTCTTGGTTCTTCTTGCGAACCTTGCCGATATCGGTGAGGCCGGCCGCATCGAGTTCGTCGTCCCGTGGTTTGGTCTCGATCGCCGGGATGATTTCGGATTGCCTGGCTTGGGACATCGCCGCCTCCTCAGGCCAAGATAGCCCGGCTCCGGGAAGAGGCAAACTGGCGGCCCTGACGCTCCTAGGCGGCGGCCACCAGGTTGGTCGCCCAGGACGTGGCGGTCTGGTAGGCCTCCTGCACGGTGGCTGCCTCGGTGCCGAGCGAGTCGGCGAGCGATTCCATGGTCGCCCAGTCGCCCCGCTCCTGCGCCACCACGAGATCCAACACCGGCCCGAACGGCGGCTGGTGCCGAAGCAGGCCGTCGCGCACCTCGGACGAGACCGAGAGCGACTGGAGCAGTTGATCGAGGGGTTGTCCGAGGACGACGTCCATCACCGAGAGCAGGCCCGAAAAGAACAGGTCGAGGTCGGCGCGACCCAGGCCGGACGGCACCGCCAACAACTCGGCGAGCCGGGCCCGAAGCAGCGCGGTGGCCACGAGCTCCGAGGGCTTGCCCTCGGCGAGACCCACGGTCGCGACCGCCGAGACCCATTTGCGCAGCTCTCGCACCCCGAGGAGCCGGAGGGCATGCTCGATCGTCTCGACCTGATAGCGCCAGCCGAACCCGGCCGAGTTCAGGAACCGGAGCAGCCGAACCGAGAAGGCCACCTCTTGCCTGATGAGCGACTCCATCCGCTCGAAATCCACGTCCTCCTGGCCGACTTCCCGGAGCAACTGCAGATAGTTGGCGCGGCCGGGCGTCGGGGTTCGGGTCGCGAGCATCTCCGGGCGGCAGAAGAAGTAGCCCTGGAACAGCTCGAACCCGAGCTGCTCAGCCTCGCGGCGCTCGTCGGCGGTTTCGATCTTTTCGGCCAGCAGCGCGCAGCCGGCGGCCCGGGCTCGTGACATGCTTTGCTCGTCACGACCGGTGGGATCCCGCCAGTCGATCTTGACGATGTCGGCGAGATCGAGCAACGGGTCGAAGGCGGGGCGGTAGACGAAATCGTCGAGGGCGAGCTGGTAGCCGAGCTCTTTGGCTCGCCGGCAGGCCTGGATGATGGTGGCGTCCGGCTCGATGGTCTCGAGCAACTCGATCACCGAGCGGCCGGCTGGCAGCAAGGTGAACGCCTCCGCGACCAGGAGGTCCCGGGTCAGGTTGACGAACGCGGTCTTTCCGGCGACGAGCTGTTCGAAGCCGAAGCCCATGACGGTCCGCTCGAGGCCCTGGCTCGAGGCGAGGTTCTGGTCGGTCGCGATGAAACGATTCTCGGAGCCCGACCGAAACAGGATTTCGTAGCCGGTGACCCGGTTTCCCCGGTCGAAGATCGGCTGGCGGGCGATGAAGACATCGGAAATGGCCATCCCCGGGTTATCGGACCGCCCGGTTCCAAGTTGAGCCGCGGGGTGCTCAGCGGCGCCGGAAGGTGACCCGGGTCGGGTTGTCCGACACCGGGAACACGAGATGAAACTCGGTGGGAGAGTCGACCTGTCCCTGGGTGGAGAACTGGATCGGCCCGCTCTCGGTGTCGAAGATGAAGATCATCGTCAACGTCGTCTCGAAGTGCAGGCCACTGGATGTGACCGATCGGGTGGCCCCCCCGACCAGCGCGGTCCACTGCCCGGTGCCGGTGACGGTGACCGCGTCTTCGACCAGCGTCAGGTTCATCGTCCCGATGCCGAGGGCGTTGACCGTCGCGGTCCACTCCCCGGTGATCGGCTGATCCATCACTTCCGCCGAACAACCGATCGACAAGGCGGCCACGGCCGCGAGGAGTCGATGTCTCATTGCTACCTCACCGAAAGGCGACGGGCGACGATCAGCACCTCGATCTCGTCGAGTCGCGGGTTGATGAAATCGATCCTGATCCGGCCGTCGGTGGTCAGGGCCACCGTTCCGGGCACGTTCGAGTGGGTCAGCCGCCAGCCGGCCGGGAGCACGACGGCGTTGGCCGCGCGCCCGAAGGAGCGATCCCAGATCAGCTCGTCGCCGACCCGCCGATACCGGGCTGAGTCGGTGTACGTCTCCCGAATTCGGATCCGGGTAGTTCGGCCGGGCCGGACCGGGGCGAAGGCGATCGCCACGGTGTCGGCCGCGGTGCGGACCTCGAGCGCTTCGCCGGTATCGAGGTTGACCGCCGAGGGGTGGGCCACTTGGCTGCCGGGCCGAACGATGTTGAGGTACCGCCCGACGCCGGGGCGCTCCTCGGTGTAATCGTGGTACAGATCGAAGGCGTGGGTGTCCGGATCACGAAGAAAGTAGACGATCTCGCGGGTCTCCCGGGCCCTTTCGGTCAGCCGATCGGCGAGGCCCGCCGGTTGCGCGAGGGCCGGCGCCGTGCCGCCGGCGAGCAACGCGACGATCGTCAGGTTTCTCATCGAATGGCTCGGCCGGAGACCACCAGCGACACTGGATCGGGGCCGGGGTTCCAGAAACTGATCCGGGTTCGCCCGTCGGGCTCGGTGAGTACCTGGGACGGGTAGTTGACGCCGATCAGCTCGAAGCCGGCCGGGAGGACCACCGCGTTGCGGGTGATCGAGAGCGATCGCGTAAAGGTGATCCGGTCGCCGTCGACCGTGTAGCTCTTGGGGTCGCGATAGGTCTTGATGATCGAGAGCCGGCGCTCACCATTGGCGGGCACCGGGATCGGCAACTCGATCCGGATATAGGAGGTCTCCGGGTCCGCCGTCGGGTGGCCCTCGCGTCGGGCCGCGTCGCCGCTGACGACCCGAAAGGGCAGCGGCCCGCCGGTGACCGGATCGAGCACTGATTCGTCCGACGCCTCGCTGCCTTTGCGGATCGGATTGAAGAAGAGCCGAGCGCCGGAAGTGGTGACGGTGACGTCGTAGATGATCTTGAACTGTCCCGAACCCGGCGCGAGCAACTCGTAACGGGTGAATTCGTCCCCGGCGGCGAGGCCCACCTGGGCCAGGACGGGAGTGGCAAGGCCGAGCGACAGGAGGGCGACTTTGATCATTCGGGGGCAGGCTCCCACGCAGTCGGGCAACGCATGCCTGGAAGATACCCCGACTCGGTGGCGGGGGACTCGATCTCGTTCGGCATCCTGCGGCAGTGCATCATTGGCGGCAGGCGGAACGGCACCGGCCGGCCCCGTGCCGAGACTCCGTGATCTTCGAACCGGCGGCCAGTATCGAATTGTGGAGCAACGACTTAGCCGGCGATGCCGGAGGTGGCCCATGGACCGGTCCGTCATTTGCCCGATCGTACGGTCATCTTCGAGACGGAGCGCATCATGGCGTTGGGGACGCGCGGTCTGGCGGTGGTGGTGATCGGGCTAGGGGCGTTGGTGGCCGTCACCCGACTCAAGGGCGGGTCGGCGGGGCTCGGCCCCAGGGCCGGCGCGCTCGAGGACGCGGTAATGGCCGCGCCGATTCCGGTGTTTCCGGGGGCCAAGCTCCGGGACGTGACCGGGGGCAACTATTACGACGAAATCGGCGGTCCGGTCACTTTCACCAGCAAGTCGTGGTTCTTCGAGCTGGCCACCCCGACGGCCGAGGTCGCCGACTACTACCGGAAGCACCTCCCGGCCGGGAGCCGTCCGGCCGAGGCGGAGGACGGGGCGGTGTCGTTCGAGTGGATTCCCCCGGGCGCGGCCGAGGGGGAGGATGTCTCGGTGACGGTGCGCCAGGGTGAGCTCCAAATCACCGAGACCGTCAAGGCCCGAAGCTCGGCCTAACGAATCCCGAGGCCTTTGACATCTGGTTGACGGAGCGGGAGGTTACGGGATGAGATTTCCTCCCGCGCCCCTCGCTGCCGCGTTCCTCGCCGCCTCGGCCGGTTGCACCCGGTCGGAACCCCCGGCCCCCCCGTTGGCGGCCGGCGCCACCGCGCGGTGGTGCGGTGAGGTTCCGCGCCCCGCCAACACCGCCTTCGAGCGTGTCAGCCTTCCGACCGACTGGTTCGAGGTCTATCGGGTCGACGACGGGATCTACGCCTTCGTCGAGGCGAACCAGTTTCAGGAGACGATCTCCTACCTCATCGTGGGATCGGCGCGGGCGCTACTGTTCGACACCGGGTTGGGGATGGTGCCGATCCGGCCGCTGGTGGAGCAACTGACCAAGCTCCCGGTCGAAGTGCTCAACTCCCACACCCACTACGACCACGTCGGGGGCAACGCCGAGTTCGAGCGGATCCTGGCCGTGGCAACTCCGTACACGACCGCGAACCAGGCCGGCTTTCCGCACCCCGAGTTAGCCGGAGAGGTGGTGCCCGACGCGTTTTGCCACGGCCCACCCGCGGGCCTCGATACCGCCGGATTTTCCACTCGGGCGTGGCGGCCCTCCCGAACGGTGGCCGACGGCGACACGATCGACCTCGGCGGCCGGACCCTCGAGGTGATTCGTGTCCCCGGCCATACCCCCGACGCCGTCGCGCTCCTCGATCGAGCCGGCGGCCTGCTCTGGACCGGCGACAGCTACTACGACGCCACCATCTGGCTGTACGTACCCGAGACTGACCTCGACGCCTACGAAACGTCGATGGGCCGGCTGGTCGCGCTGGCGCCAACCCTGCGCCGGCTCCTCCCTGCCCACAACACGGTCGCGGCGGATCCCGGACACTTGGCCCTCGCGTTGGAGGCGATCCGACAGGTGCGTCAGGGGAAGGTGGTCGGGGTCGACCAGTCGGATCAGCGGCGGGTGTTTCGATTCGGAGGGTTTTCGATCTTGACCTCGGTGCCGCTGCTCGAGGGGAAGGCGGGCGATCGGACCAGGGGCGGTTCGGGGCTTACGACCTGGCGTTAGGCAGCCGAACGGGGTGACCCATCTCAGCGGTCGGCCCGCGGCCTCCATCGGTCGACCGCCCGGGCCGCTCGGAACAGGCCGTCGGCCGCCTGCTCGATCTTGCCCTTCAACCGAGGCGGGTACCGGGGGTGGTCGGCCAGGAACCTCGCGACGATCGCCGCGGCCTCGGCCGACTGATGGCCATCGAGCGTGGCCGAAAGCCAATTGAGCGGGAAGAAGATGTCGCCAGTCCGTTTGATCTCCTCGACCAGGTCGAGACTGGGGCGGAGATAGCGAATCGCCTCGGCGGCGCGGAGCGGGTGATTGAGATAGCGCGCCGCGTCGAGGACCCACGATTCACGGCGCCGGCTGGCCAGGTCGCCGAAGGTCGCGAAGATCGAATCCCGGGTCGCGGCACTTGGCGACAACGCCCGACGCACGAATCGGAACCGGGCCAGTCGATCGGGATCTTGGATCCGCCCCTGCTGCTCATCGAGGATCGCCTCGGCCCGCTCGGGACGTTTGAGGGCGAGGGTCTCGGCCAGGGTGGTGTACTGCGGCTCCTCGAGGGGAAGGCCGACCAGGGTATCGGTCCGGCGCCAGATCCGCTCCAATCGATCGAGGCCGTTCGGCGTGACCGTCACGTTGACGAGGGCGTTGAAGAAGGCGCCTTTCCGGCCGGGACGATCGGCGCGCTCGAGCCGTTCCAGCAGCGCGGCTTCGAGCCGGTCCGCCCGGCTCGCCCGGGTCTCGGGTGTCAGATAGCGCCAGTAGGTAAGCTGGATCACGCCGAGCAGTTGCTGGGAGATCAGGTCGTCGGTTTCTCCGAGGAGAGCGGCGCCGGCAGCGTCGAGCAACTCGGTCGGGTCCAGGGTGCCATCGATGAGCTCCTCGACGAGCGTCTGCCAGCCGACGCTCCGCGCGACGGGGTCGGCGAAGTCCGGGAGCGCGGCGATCAGCGCCGGCCGGAGCGATCGGTCGGTGGTGAACCGCCCGTAGCCGACGCCATCGGTGCCGCCGAGGAGATACCGCGGCGCGAACGGCAGCGGCACGGTGGCGCGTCGCGAATCGAGCCTGGCCGTGACGGTCACCGGGCCGTCGGGTCCGCCCGCGGTGACGGCGACGGTCTGAGGCCAGAGGAGGCCGCGACCGCGCGAATCCGCCTGGGTGATCCGGAGTTGCCTCGATGGGGCATCGTACCCGAGGGCGATGGTCGGCCGGCCCGGCTCCTCGACCCAGACCCGGCTCCAGGTCCGGAGGTCCGCCGGCGTGAGTCGGTCGAGCACCGCGATGAGATCCGTCCAGGTCGCATTGCCGAAGCGGTGACGATCGAGATACTCCCGGAGTCCGCGCTCCATCGAGGCCTCGCCGATGGTCCGCTCCAGTTGCCGCATCACCACTGGCGCCTTCTGGTAGATGATCGCGCCGTAAAGCGACCCGGCCTCGCGGAGGTTCTCCAGCGGCTGCCGGATCGGGTTGGCTCCGGCCGTCCGATCCACCTCGTGGGCGCTGGGTTGGTGGGCGAGAAAAAAGCGGAGGTCGTGATTGATGTCGGCGAACTCGGGGCCGACGATCTTCGCCGCCATGAAGTTGGCGAAGACCTCCTTCATCCAGACATCGTTGAACCACTCCATCGTCACCAGGTCGCCGAACCACATGTGGGCCGTCTCGTGGGCGATCAGCGAGGCTCGGCCGAGGTGTTGATTGCGGGTCGCGGACTGGTCGAGGAACAGCCCCGAGGCGTTGTACCACACCGCCCCCGGGTGCTCCATCCCGCCGAACTGGAAAGCCGGGATCGCGAAGAAATCGAACTTCTCGAACGGGTAAGGGATGCCGGTGTAGCGCTCGAGCCAGGCGAGCGAGGCGGCGTGGAGGTCGAAGATCGCGGCGCGGTTGCGGGCGACCTTGGCGCTGTCGGTTTCCCGGTGATACATGGTGAAACGCCGGCCGTCACGAACCGCTTCCTCGGTCGCGAGCTTCCCGGCCGCGAACGAAACCAGGTAAGTGCTGATCGGCGCCGTTTCCCGGAAGGACACGGCGCGAATGGGGCCGCTACTGTCGCTCACGATGACCGATCCGTTGGCGACCGCCCGCCACGCCGCCGGGATCCGGAGGTTCACTTGGAATCGAGCCTTCAGGTCGGGTTGGTCGAAGCAGGGGAACGCGGTCGAGGCGCGATCGGGGACGAAGAGGGCGTAGAAATAGTCGTCGCGCCGATTGAGCGCGGCGTCGGTCGCGGTGAACTGGATCTCGACCGTGTTCTCGCCCGCGGTCGTGGCCGGGCCGGGGATGGTGACGTGATCGGTGGTGACCAGGGGCTGCACGGGCTGACCGTTGACCCGGGTCGCCCCGACATTCTCGGCCGGGGCACGGAAGTCGAGGATGACCCGCTCGGCGCGGGCCAGCCGGAATCGGATCGTTACCGCCCCGGTGACCGCCTGGGCGCGGTTTTCCGGCACCGTGAACGATATCTGGTACCGAAGCTCGGAGATCGCGGCGCGGCGATGGCGGGCCAGGGCCAAGGAAACCCCCGGCGAAGGCTCGCCGGGCTGCGCACTGAGTTCTGGGCCGACCCCGACGGCTACGACCAACCCGACTCCAGCGCCGACGAGGCGAGTGATTCGGGTGGCGGGAGCGGTGCTCACGATGACTGGGGTGGCACGGCCGCGGCGAGATCGATCAGGCGGCCGTCCTTCCGGGGAAACGCCGCAAAGCAGCCGACGATTCGCGCGAGGTCGGCGTTGGTGTCGTCGGTGAGTGCCGGCGGCGGGAGCAGGCCGATGACTTTGCGGCTCCAGTCGAGGTATACCGGCAACACCGCCGCGTCGGCGCGCTTGGCGATCCGGTAGAAGCCGGTCTTCCAGCGCGAGCCGTACTTGCGGGTGCCTTCGGGCGCCATGCCGAGAAGGATGTTGTCGGAGCGCTCGATCTCGGCGACGACTTGGTCGATGAATCCCCGCGACGCCTTCCGATCGACCGGGATCCCGCCCAGCCAGCGTAACAAGGCGCCCAGCGGAAACCAGAACAGTTCCTTCTTGCCGATGAACCGGACCCGAAGGTTCCAGGCGAACACCAGGCCGATCGCGATCAGGAAATCGAGGTTGGAGGAGTGCGGCGCGACCACCGCGACGATCCGGCGCCGGTCGGGGAGGCCGCCCTCGATGCGCCATCCCAGGAGGCGCAACATCGTCCGGCCGATCAGTCGCGTCACCGCGCCGCCACGCCGCCCGATCGAGGCGGGGAGGTGGGGTCGGGTGGTGCCAGGTTCGGTTCGCATCGGTGGACTCAGGAGGCGTCGCCCCGGATCTGGCGGCCAATCTCCTCGGCCCTCTCCATCACTCGAAGGAGGTTGCCGCTCCACAGCTTGGCGATCTGCTCCTCGGTATATCCCCGGCGCACCAATTCGAGAGTGACGTTCATCGTCTCGGAGCCGTTGCTCCAACCGACCACGCCGCCACCGCCGTCGAAGTCGGAGCTGATCCCGACGTGCTCCAACCCGATCAGCTTGACGGCGTAGTCGATGTGGTCCACCAGGTCCTTCACGGTGGCCCGCGGCGGAGGCGGGAATCTGGTGTCGATCTCCGTCATTCGCCGCTGAAACTCGGCGCGACTGGCCTCCTCCCTCGGCTGTCCCTCGAACTCCCGACGCAGCGCCGCGACGGCCTGGCGGCGCTCCGGCGACTCGTTCTGACATTTGAGGTAACCGTTGAAGGCGACGACCTGCACCACGCCGCCGTTCCGTTTCAGCGCCAGGAGCTGCTCGTCGTCGAGATTGCGGCTGTGGTTGCAAAGCGCCCGCACCGCCGAGTGCGAGGCGATCAGCGGCGCCTTGGTGAGTTCGACGGTCTGCATCATCGACTGCTTCGAGGGATGGGAGACGTCCACCATGATCCCCCAACGGTTCAGCTCGGCGATCACTTGCCGGCCAAGCGGGGAGAGGCCGTGATGCAGCCACTGGCCATCCCGTTCGCCGGTGTTCGAGTCGGACAGTTGGCTGTGCCCGTTATGGGCGAGCGACAGATACCTCGCTCCTAATTCGCCGAACTTGCGCACGTTGCCGAGATCGGTGCCCAGCTGATAGCCGTTCTCGACGCCGATCAACGCCACCTTGCGGCCCGAGGCGTAGATTCGGCGCACGTCGGCCGCGGTCCGAGCCAGGTTGATTCGAGTCGGGGCGAGCTCGCCGGTGAGCCGATGGATCGCCGCGAACTTGGCCAGCGCGTCACTGTGGGCCTTGTCGAAGCCGGCCGCGGTGAAATCCTGGGATTGCCCGACGAACACGATGAAGAACGCGGCATCGAGCCCGCCCTCCTCCATGGCCGGCAGGTTGACCTGGGTCGGCAGCTTGGTCGCGTAGCTCTTCTCTCGGGTGAAGTTGCCCGGGTCGATGTCCACGTGGGTGTCGAGGGTGAGGACCCGTTGATGGATCGCCCGGGCGCGAGCGACGAGATCCTGAGGGTCTTGGGCAGCGGCGCTCACGAAAGGCATCGACGTCATCAGCGTTAAGGCGAAGCGGCTCGGGATCGAATCCATGGATATCCCCGGCATGGAGAGCGAAGAGAAAGATATTCAAATGTAGTGACGGACGATGAGCACGACGGCCGAGATTCCGGAGACGATCAGGACCGCCGGACGGATCCCTTTCTTGTCGACCTGCCCGATGAACCGGTGCGAGGCGAGATAGCCGATCACCACGCCGGGGCAGAGCAGGAGCCCCCGGACGATGTCGGAGGGACCGAACCGGCCCCCGAGATACAGGCCCAGGGCCGACAGCACCGCGCCGATCGTGAAATAGGCGGACAAGGTGCCTCGGAAGGTGGGACCGGCCGCCCGTTGATAGACGATCGCCATCGGGGGCCCGCCGATCGCGGTGGCCGTTCCCATGATCCCGGACGCGAGCCCGGCGCCGACCAGGGTGGCGGGATTCAGCTGGAAGGCGAGGCCCGACGCGGTGATGGCCACCCCGAGCAGCACCATCCCGCCGAAGAACAGGTCGAGGCCCGGCCGAGAGAGGCCGGCCATGATCCCGACCGCGATCGCGATCCCCACCACCCGCCCACCTAACGACCAGCCGAGATCGGGAAACCGGATCGACCCCCACTCCCGCCGGGCCATCAGTCCGGTCAGCGCGATGTTGCCGATCAAGAGGGGTCCGGGCGCGAGTCCGCTGTCGATCAGGGCCAGCAGCGGGGCCGCGAAGAGTGCCAGCCCGAAGCCGATACTGCCTTGGAGCACCGAGCCGATCGCCATGACCAAGGTAGCGGCCGCGAACTGGCCCCAGCTCACCGGCTGGCCTTGTCCTTCTCGTTCTGGGCCCGGATCAGATCACGCGCCTTCTGCCATTCGGCGTCGCCCCAGCTGAACAGCTCCTGGAACCCGCCGCTGTTGGCGAGGTGGCCGGCTCCGTCGAGCGCGATGGTTTGCCCGGTCAGCCATTCGCATCCGTCGGCCAGGAGGAAGGTGGCCAGATTCTCCAACTCGGTGGTGGTCCCGACCCGGCCCATCGGGTTGGGCGCCTTGCCGAGGTCGCCGCCAGGGGCCAACCGTTTGGTCATCCCCTCGGTCGGGATCGTGCCGGGCGCGATCGCGTTGAGCCGAATGCCATAGCGGCCCCACTCGACCGCGAGCGACTGAGTCATCACGTGAATCCCGGCCTTCGACATCGCCGACGGGACCACGAACGGCGAGCCGGTCCAGACCCAGGTGACCACGATCGAGACGACCGACCCCTTGTGCCCGCCCTTGATCCACCGGGTCCCGACCGCGTGGGTGGTGTAGAAGGTGCCGTGGAGCACGATGTTGGCGATGGTATCGAATCCCTTGGGGGTCAGGTCTTCGGTCCGCGAGATGAAGTTGCCGGCCGCGTTGTTGACCAGGCCGGTGAGCGGGCCGCCGTCGTCCCAGATCCACTGGACCATGTCGTCGACCGCCTTGGCGTCGCGGATGTCGATCGCCCGGGTCTTGACCGAGCCGCCGTGGGTGGCCATCAGCTCCGCGGCGGTGGCGTCGAGCACGCCTGAGCGCCGCCCGCAGATGTAGAGCTCGGCGCCGAGCTCGAGAAACCGGGCGGTCATGGCCCGGCCAAGGCCGGTGCCCCCGCCGGTCACGAGGATCCGCTGATTGGAAAGCAGGTTGGGCTGGAACACGGGATCGGATGGGTGAAAGATGGGCGGGAAGATACCGCCCCGGGCGGCCCTTCGCTTCGGGGGCTATCTTCCTTCCCATGAATCGGTCGAGAATCGCGGTGTTGGTGGCCCTGTTGACGACCCCCGGGATCGCCGCCGCCCAACTGCCGACGGAATCGGCCTTTGCCAGTCGGAAGAGCTTCCGCGAGGAGTACCTCGAACACACCCTCCTGGAGGTCAATCGGGCGCTGCTGGCGTGGACCAAGGCGGTCGAGACCCGCAATCTGAAGGACATCAAGCGGCTGGCGACCGACGATCTGCTCTTCGGCCCGCTCGAAGGGTGGCTGGCGAAGGGCCCCGAGGCGCTCGACTCCCTCAAGAGTTACCTGCCGCGAATCTCGGCGTTCGGGATCACCCTCTTCGACTTCGACGCCGGTGGCTCGATGGCCTCGGTGTATGCCAGCATCTACTACCAGCTCGCGACCGGGGCTACCCGCGAGACCGTGATCGCCGACGCCGCGATCGTCCTGGTGCAACGGGGCCCGGTCTGGCGGATCCGCTCTTACGTTGAACGGCCTCGCCCGGTTCCTTCGCCCTGAGGCCGCGCCCGTCGCCTCCCGGCCTAACGGGCTGCCGCCGCCGGGACGAGGGCCTGATAGACCAGTGAGGTGAATCGGCTTCCCACGTTCAGCGGAGTGCCAGGCAGGTGTTGGGTCATCAGCACCACCACCAATCCCTGGGCCGGGTCCACCGAGTAGTCGGTCTGATACGCGCCACCCCACCCGAAGGTCCCCACCGATTCCGGACTTCCCCCCGCGCCCGGCCGCTCCGCCACCGAGAATCCGAGACTGAACCCGGCGCCCTCCGTGCCGAACAGGGTGCCAACCTGGTTGACGGTCATCAGCCGCACCGTGGTGGGCGAGAGGAGCCGAACGCCCTCGAGCTCGCCCCCGTTGCGAAGCATCTCGAGAAACCGGGCGTAGTCGCGCGCCGTCGAGACGAGCCCGGCTCCTCCGGCGAAGCTCTTCCGCGGACCATCGACGTAATGCCCCTGGCCCCGAGCGCCGTCGGCGGATCGCGCCAGCTGGCCCGCCTCGTCGACGCGATGGACCACGGCCAGGCGGTCGCGTTTGTCCTCCGGAAGGAAAAAGTGGGTGTCCCGCATCCCGAGCGGGCCGGTGATCCGCTCGGCGAAGAACCGGTCGAGTGGCAGACCGGACACCCGCTCGACCACGCAGCCGAGGATGTCGGTGTTGTAGCCGTAGACGAAGGCTTCCCCCGGCTGCGACACGAAGGGCAGGGTGCCGAGCCGATCCATCGTCTCGCAGATGGGCTCGTCCTTGTCGGCGGTGTACCAACCGAAACCGGCGGCCGGTCCCAGTCCCTTCGCCTGATAGAGCGAGGCGACGTGGGCGTTGGTGCCGTAGGAAATCCCGGCCGTGTGGGTCAACAGGTCTCGAATCGTGATTGGCCGCCGAGCCGGAACGATCACCAGGCCGGTGTCGGAGCGAGTCGCCACCTTGCTCGAGGCGAAGCTCGGCAGCCACCGGGAGACTGGGTCGCCGAGCCCGAGCTTTCCCTCTTCGACCAGGATCATCACCGCGACGCTGGTGATCGCCTTGGTCTGCGAAGCGATCCGGAAGATGGCGTCGGCCGCCAGCCGCTTGCCGGCCGCTTTGTCGGCCCAACCATAGACCCCCTGGTGGGCGACCCGACCGTTGCGGAGGACCAGGGTCACGGCCCCCGCGATCTGACCTTGATCGACATAGCCGCGCATCGCCGAGTCGATCAGGCGGAGCCGTTTGGGCGAGAACGTGAGGGGAGCCGATTGGGCGGCGAGCGAGCTGGCGAGGACGGCCAGCACCAGGAGCAGCGGACGAACCCTCATGATTGCCTCGCAGTGACCATCTCAGCCGTGGTCGTGAACTTGACTCGTGGGCGACCGGCCGCCTTGCCGGCCGCGGTTTCGATCGCGTTGATGCGCTGCCAGTCCTCCCAGGTGACGAGCGCGGGCTGACGGGTCCGCAGGGTCGATTCGATCACAGGCTTCGCGGTGGCCGGCGGGTCGAGTAATTGGCCCGCCTTGAAATCGGCCAGGATCTGCTCGGCCGTCTCCGCGGCGTCGGGTTTGTTGGTCCCGATCACCCCACTCGGGCCTCGCTTGATCCAGCCCGCCACGTACACCCCCGTCATCGCGACCCGACCGGCCTCGTTGGGCACGGTGCCGGACCGCTCGTCGAACGGCAATCCCGGGATCGGGCGCCCTTTATACCCTACCGAGCGGAACACCAGCCCGACCGGCAATACCTCGCTGGTGCCGGTCGCCTCGGCGGCAAGCGAGCCGTTCTTGGCCACAATCCGATTGTGGTGGACCTTGATCCCGGCGACCCGGCCGGTGCCGTCGTCGATCAGCTCGGCCGGGGAGACCAAGAAGCGAATCGTTAGGCGCTTCGGCTTGCCCGAGGGCGGGGTGGCGGCGAACCCTTGGAGTACCTCGATCTTCCGCTTGGTGGTCGCCTCCGCCTCCTGCTCGACCTGGGCGGCGCTGAGCGGATCGAGGGCGACCTCGGCCGGCACCGCGCAGGCGTCGGCCTGCTCCATCTCGCCCAGCTCTTTGACCTCCGGCGTGGTGAAGGCCGCCTGGGCCGGTCCCCGCCGGCCGAGCAGGTAGACCTCCTTCACCCCGCTGTGGGCCAGGGCCTCGAGGGCGTGATCGGCGATGTCGGTGCGGCCGAGCTCGGCCGGGGTCCGCGAGAGGATCCGAGCCACGTCGATGGCGACGTTGCCGACGCCCACCACGGCGACCCGTTCCACCGAGAGGTCGAACCGACAGTCACGATAGTCGGGATGCCCGTTGTACCAGGCTACGAATTCAGTGGCTGGGTGGCTCCCCTCGAGATCCTCGCCGGGAATGCCCATCCGCCGGTCCGACTGGGCGCCGGTGGCGAACGCCACGGCATGGTAGTGCTGACGGAGCTCGTCGAGGGTAACGTCGCGACCGACCTCGATGTTGCCGAAGTAGCGGAAGCCGGGCCGGGCCGCGACCTTGTCGAAACTCCGGGTCACCGCCTTGATCTTCTCGTGATCGGGAGCGACGCCGAACCGGACCAGACCGTACGGGGTCGGGAGCCGCTCGAACAGGTCGACCTCGACCGGCACGTCCGCCGGGCCAAGGAGCTTCTCGGTGAGAAAGAAGCCGGCCGGACCGGCGCCCACCACCGCCACGCGTAGTGTCTCGGGCATAGTAGGGGGAAAGTACTTCCGATGTTACCCTTGAGCCATGACGAACGGTCGCCGGACCGCCTTGATCGGCGCGGCTTTCCTGATGGCCACTTCGGCCATCGGGCCGGGTTTCCTCACCCAGACGGCGGTATTCACCGGCACCCTCGGGGCGAGCTTCGGGTTCGCGATTCTGGTGTCGGTGGTGTTCGACCTTGCGGCCCAGCTCACCATCTGGCGGGTCCTGATCGGGTCGGGGCAACGGGCTTCGGTCGTGGCCAACGCGATCGTCCCGGGGCTCGGTCACGTCTTGAGCGTGTTGGTGGCGATCGGCGGATTGGCGTTCAACATCGGCAACGTGGCGGGCGCCGGGCTCGGCATCAACGTGATGACCGGGCTCGATGTTCGAGCCGGCGCCGCGCTGAGCGCGGCCCTTGGCGTCGCCATCTTCCTGGTGCGGGACGCCGGGGGCGCCATGGATCGGTTCGCTCAGATTCTCGGCGGGCTGATGGTGCTGGTCGCGGGCTACGTCGCCTTCGCGGCCGATCCCCCGCTCGGGGAGGCGGTGCTCCGAACGGTCGTGCCGAACCGGATCGATCCGCTGGCGATCGTCACCATCGTCGGGGGCACGGTCGGGGGCTACATCACCTTCGCGGGTGCCCATCGCCTTTTGGACGCCGGTCTGTCCGGGCCCGACGCGACCCGGGCGGCGGTTCGCTCGGCCACGCTCGGCATCACCGTGGCGAGCATCATGCGAGTGGTGCTCTTCCTCGGGGCGCTCGGGGTGGTGACCGCGGGCGGCGCGGCCGCCATCGATCCGGCCAATCCGCCCGCGTCGGTCTTCCGGGCGGCGGCCGGCGAACTCGGGTACCGCTTCTTCGGCTTGGTGATGTGGGCGGCCGCCATCACCTCGGTGGTCGGATCGGCCTACACCTCGGTGTCGTTCCTCAAGACGGTGCGGTCGAGCTGGGAACCCCACGGGGTCCGGCTCATCGTCGGATTCATCGCGGCGTCCACCCTGATCTTCCTCGCCGTCGGGCGACCGGTCACGATTCTGGTCGCGGTCGGCGCGATCAACGGCCTGATTCTCCCGGTCGGGCTCGGCGTAATGCTGGTGGCCGCGCGCCGGGAGCCGTGGCGCTCGGCGGCGCGGGTGCCCGGTTGGCTGGTGACCGGTGCCTCACTGGTGGCGATCGCGATGGCGGTGCTCGGGATCTACAGCGTCGGTACCCTGCTCGGATCGTGACCGGGTTCGGCGAGTGCCTAACGGCCTCGATGGGGGCGTGAGTGCCGCCGCGCGGCGACCCGGGGACTAGGGTGCCCGACTGGCGGGAGCGCCGGGGCCCTGGATCCAGGCCTCGCCCAGCCGAGTCGAGAGATGGCGTCGAGTTCGCTCGATGACCGGCTTCAGGCTGTCGACGCCGATCAGGTCGTGGCGCTGCCCAGGGTCGTCGGCCACTCCGAAGAGAAACTCGCGGCCCCGTCCGGTGCGGATGTAGTGGTAGCGATCGTCGATGATCGCGGTCGCGGGGCCGCCGGAAATCTGGGTCTCCGCGAGCTGATTGACCCCCTCGTGGGCCCCCGCCAAGGCCGTATCCCGGGCCGAGGCCGAATCGGTCCAGAATCGCGCCAGCGACTCGCCACCCAAGCGCCCGAAGGTCGAATCGAGACCCGCCAGCGCCACCAGGGTCGGACCGACGTGGCGGGTCGAGGTCACTTGGGGGAGCCGGATCCCGGCCGGGACTCGCCCCGGGGCGATCACGACGAGCGGGACGCTCAGGACTTGGGCATGGAGGCTCTCGCCGTGCCCCTCGAATCCGTGCTCGCCGAACTCCTCGCCGTGGTCCGAGGTCACGACGACGATGGTGTTGGCCAAGAGCCCCTGCCGCTCGAGTTCGGTGAGTAGCCGGTCCAACTCGGCGTCCACATAGGCGATCCCGGCGTCATACCGGTCCTGCACCCCGCGACCTTGGAATCGGGCCCTGAACTCAGGGGGCGATCGGTACGGCTGGTGGGCGTCGAAATAATTGAGGAAGGCGAAGAACGGCCGATCCGGTGGTGACTGGGCGAGCCAGCGCAGAAAGGATCGGCTGATCTCCTCGGCGTCCTTCCAGGTGCCTTGGAAGGTGGACCAGCGCTGGAACGGCTGGTGTCTTCGGAGCCGTTGGCTCAGGGAGAGCTGGCCGATGTACTCCCGGGGCCGCCGCCCGATTCGCGAGTCCTCGTAGTGCTGAAACCCTCGAGCCAGGCCGGTCGGCCGGTGGGTGGCCATCAGGTTGGCCGTGATCCCCGCCGTTCGATATCCGGCCCGAGAAAAGATCTCGGCCACCACCACGCGGCTTCGATCGAGCGGCGCCGTCCAGGTCGTGCTGAGGTCCTGCATATGCAGGCCCGTGAACATGCTGGCGTGCGACGGGAGGGTCCACGGGGCCGTCGAATACGCCGCCTCGAACACGACGCCGCCAGCGGCGCGTTTGGTCAACTGCGGCGACGTCGGGCGGTCGTGGCCGTAGAGGCTGAGGCTCGGCCTCCGAACGGTGTCCCAGACCACGAGGAGAACGTTCGGCGCCCCGCGGTCCGGAACGGCGGCCGTCAGCCGGGCCGCTCGGGCGCGGCTGACGAGAACCATGGCCAGCGCCACCGGTGGGGCCACCAACAGAATCGGGACCGCGACCCGGAGGAGCCGGCGGAACCCACCGGGCCGCGCCGCCACGGCGCGACCCACCATGGTCGCGATCCCCAGGGCGAGAATCGCGTGTACCGGCTCGGCGATGCGGGTCGTCAAGACCGCCAAGGAGACCGAGACGGAGGGCAGCAGGGTGCTCACCATCGCCGCGCGGGCCTCGGTTACCGCGGCGGGCCACAGTCGGTGGCTGGCGGCCACGACCACCACGATCGGCAGATTGACCAACGCGAGGCCGACCGGCAAGATCCAGAAGAACGCGTTGCCCACGTCGGCCAGCCGCTCGATTCCCGGGACGCCGAACCGACGGATCGCGGCCTCGATGATTCCGGCGAAAATGCTGACGGCGATTCCGGAGGACACCACGGCCACGGTGTCGGCCCAGGGCCGCGGCGGCCGCGCATCGGACGAGGTTGGCTGGGGCATCGAAACCTGGTAACTCGGGGTTAGCTGGCGACCGGGAGCGGCTCGAGGCCGGCCGTCCCCGGTGTCGGTGTCACGGCTGCAAGATACGCGCCGACCAGCTATACCGGAGGTGCCGCACCCCGATCCACCTCGTCCACCCGCCGGTTGGCTTCCGCCCAATCGATCGCCGGGGCGACCGCCTCGTCGGCGAGCGCCAGCGACTCGAGCGCCCGGGCCACCACCGGGTGGCCGTTAGGCACGGCTCGCCCGAACTCCAGCTCCGCCTGCCGGCAGAGCCGTTCCTCTCGCGCCTGCAGCTCGGCCGCCCGATGGACCCCCATCCGATGGATCCGGGCGTGGACCGATTCGTGGATGATCGAGGCCGCCACCTGGGCCGCCGAGATATCGGGGTGGGCGAGAAAGGTCAGCTCGATCAGGCAGGCCCGCGCTTCGGGGAAGTACGCGGCTCGACACGGGAACCGTTGGACCACGATGCCGCTGAAGTCCCGCGACAGGCGGCGGAATCGATGGGGCGCATAGCGCTCGATCAACCCGAGCGCATCGGCGAGCCGGGTCAGCACCTGATCGGTGGCGATGTCGGGTCGGGAGTTGTGGACCGTAACCGCCACGCCCCGGAGAACGGCGACCATAAACGAAGGCTCCCAGACGATTGCACCAACTTAGCGCGGGGTCGCCCGGTCCGCGCAGGAAACAACCCGGCCAGCGGGCTTCGGCCACCGGGCAGGAGGTCGCGGCGCTCGGGTCCTTCTGAAGCGCCACGTCTATCGGAGGAGCGCCCAGATCCCGAAAATCAACGCCGCGAGCGCCCCGGTCACCAGAAAGGCCCGCGCCGCGAGGTCGTTGGCGGGTCGGTCACCGCGAGTCGGCGCCCGTCGGAGCACCTGCGACAGCCAATCCGGGGCCCCAATCGCCGCCATGGTGAGGGTGGCCCCGAGGTACAGCAGGCAGGCGGCCAGCGCGGGGAGGGCCACCAGGCCAGCGAGAAAGAAACTCGCCCCCAGGCCGATGGCCACCAGGAGAACGCCGTTCTTGAACTCGCCCTCGGTGAGATCCCGGGTCGGTTGCCAGGCAAGCATACCGATCACCTTACCGCATGTCGCGCCAGCGGGCAACTGGCCCGGTCGCATTCCTCCAAGCGAACGACGCGCCGGGCTGGTAGGATCCAGGGACACCTTACGGAGGTCGAGACGGATGCGGACCCTGTTGCTCACGTTCGTTGGTTGGGTCGCTGCGGTCACGCCGACGCTGGCGCAGCAGGCGACGGGCCCGGCCAAGCTGCCGGGGTGGCTGGTGGGGTGTTGGGAACGGCGGGGCAACCAGGTCACCGAAGAGCGCTGGCTGCCGGCGACCGGGGGGGCCTTGTTCGGCGTCAGCACCACGGTTCGCAACGACCGGGTCTCGGGCTGGGAGTACCTCCGGATCGAACGGAGCCGGGAAGGGCTGATTTACCACGCCATTCCGTCCGGCCAGCAGCCGACGGCCTTTCCCGCGAAAGTCGCATCCGACACCCTGCTTGTCTTCGAAAACCTCGAACACGATTTTCCCCAGCGGATCATTTACCGGAAGGCCGGGGCGGATTCGCTGCTGGCGCGAATCGAGGCGACCGTCAAGGACTCCCTTCGCGGAATCGACTTCAAGTTCCGCCGAGTGACCTGCCGAGTGGAGTAGCGATACTCCGGTTACCTTTGGCGGGTGAAAACCCGGATCAAATGGACCCTGTTCGTCACCCAAGCCTTTGGCTCGGCGGGGTTCGTGGTCGCCTCAACGGTGACCCCCATCGTCGGCGCCGACCTCGCCCGTCGTGCCGCCTGGGCGGGCGTCCCAACGGCGTTTTACTGGGGGGGTGGCGCCCTCTTCGCCATGGTGTGGGGGCGGCTGATGGACCCCCTCGGCCGCCGTCGCACCCTGGCGCTCGGTCTCCTGGTCGGGGTTGTCGGCGCCACGGTCGCGGCCGCGGCGATCGGGGCCCGGTCGTTCCCCGTGTTCGTCAGCGGCCTGGTCCTGATGGGCGCGGCCAACGCCGCCCTCCAACTCGCCCGGTTCGTCTCCGGTGAGGTCCACCCGGTCGCCGAACGGGGCCGGGCCATCGCGACGGTGGTGATGGGCGGGACCGTGGGCGCGGTATTCGGACCGGCCCTGGTTGCCCCGATGTCGGTCCTGGCGACGGAGGTCGGTCGGCCCGGGATGGTGGGTCCGTTCGCGGCGAGCGCGTTCTTCTTCCTGCTGGGATCGGGCTTCGTCGCGGCCCTGCTGCGGCCCGAGCCCCGAGATTTGGCGGCCGCGCTCGGGGCCCAGACGACGGCGACGAGCACCGCCGCCGAGCCGACTCGCACCATTCGGGAGATCAGCGCCGATTCCGCCGTCCGCTCGGCCACGATCGCGATGATCTGCTCGCAAGCCGTGATGACGATGCTGATGGTGATCACTTCGCTCGAGATGAGTCACAATCACCACAGCTTGGCGGGGATCTCCAGCGTAATGTCGGCGCACGTCGTCGGGATGTTCGGCTTCTCGATCATCTCCGGCCGGCTGGCGGATCGATGGGGACGGGGGCCGCTGATGGCGGCGGGGGGCCTCTGCTTGGTGGTGGCAGGTTTGGTGGCCAGTCGGGCGGTGCAGGTGCTTCCGCTGGCGGGGGCGCTTTGGCTGCTCGGTCTCGGGTGGAACTTCGTCTATGTCGGCGGCTCGACCCTCCTCTCCGATCGGCTCACCGCCGCCGAGCGGTCCCGGGTGCAGGGTCTCAACGATGCCCTCGTCACCGGCACCGCCGCCGTCGGGAGCCTGCTGTCCGGAGTGGTGTTCGCCAATCTCGGCTACGCGACGATGGGGCTCGTCTGCAGCGTGGTCGCCCTCGTTCCCCTCTGGCTCGGTCGACGGGTCGCCCGGATCACCGCGCCGGGGCGGCTTGTTCCCGCCGTCGACGCGCCTGCCTAACGGACGTCGAGGGTGACCGGCCCGGGCTCGCCAGGGACGAAATACAGGGCAGTCTCGACCCCGGTCTTCGCGACGGCGACCTTGAGGAGATTCTGCTGGTCGCCGAACAACTCGAACATGACTTGGCTGGCGATCGTGAGGCGCTTGATCGGCTTGGCCAGCGGATACTCGAGCAGATACCACCACATGTCTTGCTCGGCGCCGCCGGCCACCAGGCGGCCGGTCAGCGGCGTGCCGTCCGCCGCCAGGATCAGCTTCCGCCCGAGATAGTCCCTTGCCACCGAGTCGGCCAACGGCTTCGCGGCCAGATCCACGGTGTCTCGGGTGGCGTGCCGAGCCAAGGCGCGTGACAGGTCGTCCTGAAACATCCGAATCCGGATGGTGACGCTGGCCGCCTCGACCGCCACCCGCCCGTAGCTCGCATGAAGGTCGTGGACCGCGACCACGCGCACGGTCGGCCCCGCGATCCCGGCGGGTGAGCGCCCGTGGGGGATCGGCGGGTTGCCGACCGGCGTGCCCAGCGCGATCCCGACCAGCCAGAGCCCTATCATGCCCATCCCGTTTCGTGAGGGCCCGCCGTCAGACCGCGGCAAGCCGAGCGATGATCATCTGACCGGATAATGCGAGAGCGACCCCCGAAACCGCCAGCCGCCAGGTTCTCGCCGAGACCAGCCGGTCGGCGACCAAGGCGGTCGCCCCGAGCACGGTGGCCACGGCGATCAGCTGAGCCACCTCGAGCCCCACGTTGAACCAGAACAGGGGGGCGACGATCGACTCCTCGGCGCCGAGCAGGGAACGGAGGTAGCCGGAGAAGCCGAGGCCGTGAATCAACCCGAAGCCTAACGTGACGGCATAGAGCGGCCAGGCGCGTCCCCGCCCCGGCTCGCCGTCGCCCGGACGGCGGAGTCGCCAGAGGGTGAGGGCGCTGGTCAGGAAGATGGTCACCGGGATCAGCAGCTCGACTACCGCGCCCTGGATCGGCAGCCAGCCGATGGTCGCCAGGGCCAGGGTGAGCGAGTGGCCGACGGTGAAGGCGGTCACCAGCCAGAGCAGGCTTCGCCATTGACGGGCTCGATACGGGATGGTGAGGGCGGCGATGAAGAGCAGGTGGTCGATCGCGCCCGGATCGAGGATGTGGCGGATCCCGAGCCCGAGGAACAGCGCCAGCGTGGAACCGACGTTCATCTCGCCAACATACGGCGCCGGCGGGGGCTCGGCCACCGCCGGTTGCCAGCGGCCGGGTCTCGATATATGTTAACCATATGGTTAATTATTCGACGACTCGGCTCGACCGGGTCTTTGGCGCGCTGGCCGATCCGACTCGGCGGGCCATGGTCTCGCGACTGGCGAAGGGCGACGCCACGGTCACCGCGCTGGCCGCGCCGTTTCGAATCTCCCTTCCCGCCGTCTCCAAGCATCTCAAGGTGCTCGAGCGGGCCGGCCTGGTCCGCCGGCGGGTCGCGGGGCGGGTTCACCATTGCGCCCTGGTGGCCGATCCCCTCGACCAGGCAACCACTTGGATCCGCGACCACCGCCGCTTCTGGGCCGACCGTCTCGCCGCGCTCGACGCCCTGTTGACGACGCACCCCCCAGAGGCTCCACCCACGGAAGGAGGCCACCGTGCCCGCCACTGATCAGACCTCGCTCAAGATCGAGCTCCGCCGCACCATCGACGCGCCGCCAGAGCGCGTGTTCGCCGCCTGGACCACGGCCGAGCTGCTCCGGGCGTTCATCTGTCCGGGTCGCCCCGGGGGCGCCGAGGTCACCGTCGACGCTCGGTTGGGCGGTCGGTTCCACATCGACATGTTAGGCGAGCCGGGCCAGGTCTGGCCCCACGACGGCGAATACCTCGAGTTCGATCCGCCCCGGCGGCTCCGGTTCACCTGGATCTCGTTGGCCTGCCCCGCCGAGTTGCGGTCGGAGGTGTCGATCGACTTCATAGCCCGGGGCGCGGCTACCGAGGTCATCCTGGTGCACGAGCGCCTGGCGACTGCGAAGGATGTCGAGGGCCACACGGTGGGGTGGACGGCGATCTTGGAGCAGTTGGCCACCGCCGTCTAGAATCGAATCCGGTTCGCAGGGTCAATCGCAGCCGTTCGGGTACCGATGCGTCCGAGCTGGCGCTCTCATCGAGCGGGCACCACGGCCGTCCGTTCGGCGACCTGAGCGGCGAAGAAGAAGCCCAACGGGTAGCGATTGGTGTCCGTCAGGTTGATCACGTTGCCGCGCACCGAGCTGGGCGGGGTGCTGAACGGGCCGCCGCCACCGGTGGTCTGCTCGAACAAGGCGGCGTAGTACCGGAACCCGGCCTCCGACAAAGCCACTTGCCGGAGCGCCACCCGCTGACCCGGCTCCACGACCTCTTCGTCGTACGGCTGGTAGCCGATCACCCGCCCGCCGTCGTAGAACCGATCGTCGCTGATGATCCGAAACCGATTACCCGGATCGATCCCGATCCGCTGGCGCCCGTCGACGATCAGGTCCCAGAGGTAGTAGTTCTTGTCGCCCGCCGGATCACGGTAGTCGATCACCGCGCGGAAGCCGGAGTCGCCTTGGGCCAGCCCGGCGTCCTCGTACTCGAAGTAGAGCGAATCGATCGGCGGCACCGGGAGGAGACGATGGGAGGCCCGGTACTGGTGCCCGTCGTAGTCGACCGTGAGGGTGTACTCCGCCCCGAGCCTGGGCACGAAGCCGGCCGCCAGGTATCGCCGACCGCCACCTAACGCCTCCCGGGTGAAATGGAAGACCCGACCACCCTCCTCGGCGACAACGACGACCGCGCCGATCGCGGCCGGGGGTTCGTCGGTCGCCTCGAACGGCCCGGTGGTGGTGAGCCGAATCGCCTGGAGGCCGGTCGCGTCGTCGGGTCGCAGCTCGATCCGTCCTTCGACGACCAACCGACGGGGCCCCTCGGCGAGATCGAGGTCGACCACCCGAGTGCATCCGGTGGCAAGGAAGAGGATGATGACGGCGAAGGATCGTGGCATGCTCAGAACTTGAACGAGAAGCTGATGCTGGGAACGATGCCGAAGATCGACGTCTGCACCGCTTCCACCAGAAGCGGGTTGTCTTCGGACTGCTGAAAAGCGATCGACTGGGCGTTGAAACGGTTGTAGAGGTTGTAGAGCCCGAATTGCCACTGAGCCCGTCTCGAGGCGCGGGTCAGGGTCAGGTCGAGGCGATGATAGGCGGGCAGCCGCGCCGCATTGCGATCGCCGTACTCGACCACCAGAAGCCCGTTGTACTGGTAACGCGACTCGGGGAAGGTGGCCGGCAGACCGCTCGCCGCGACGAAGGTGCCTCCCAAGGTCCATTTCGACGAGAGCGGGTAGAACCCGACGGCCGAGAAGTCGTGGGTCTTGTCGTAAGGTGACGGGTAGTAGCGCCCGCCGTTGATGCCGGGATCGTCCGGCGTGAGGCCGAGAAGCTGGCGCTCCGATCGAGCCCAGGTGTAACTGACCCAGCCGGTGAGTCGCCCGGCGCGCTTCCGGGCGTAGAGCTCGAGCCCGTAAGCGCGGCCCCGGCCCTGCAACATCTCGGTCTCCAGTCGATCGTTGAGCGCGATGTCGGCCCCGTCGATGAAGTCGGTGACGTTGCGAAGCCGCTTGTAGTACCCCTCCACCGACAGCTCGTAGGCCTGGTCGCCCGTGGTGGTGGCGATTCCCGCCGCCACCTGATCGGCGATCTGGGGCTCGAGATAGGGGCCGATCGGCTCCCAGATATCGACCGGTGTCGGCGAGTTGGTGTTCGACACCAGGTGGAGGAACTGGCGGGTCCGAGCAAAGCTCGCCTTCACGCTGGTGTTGCCGGACAGCCCGACCCTGAGCGACACTCGCGGTTCGAGCCCGTCCCTCGAGGTGATCGTGGCACCGTCACCGTAGACGACGCTGTCCGCGATCGCTCCGCGCTGGTAGCGACCAAGGGCCGGGTCGTATCGGAGCGGGCTGCCCCCGACGTACTGGTAGATGGTCCCGGCCCCGACTCGGCGGAACCCCGCATAGCGAAGCCCGTACCGAAGCGTCACCGAGCGGCCGAACTCGATCTCGTGGCTGGCGTGGAGGGCCGGGGCCACGCCGTAACGTGGCTGGAGGTCGAGCGGCAGCACCGGCGAATCGCCGACCGGACGAATGCTCCCCGGCCGAAGGTCGTGACGCGTCAACTCGGCGCCGAACTCGAGCAGGTTGCCGTTGGCGATGTGATAGGTCTCGGCGAGCTTGACGTCATATCCGCCGATCCGCGCCGTCCACGCCAGGTCGCGGCCGATGCCGAGGAACTCGAGGCCGTAGTCGTACTCGCTCACGGTGGCGGTGAGCTTGGAGAAGAGCCGGGTCCCGAACGCCTGGTTCCACCGGAGGGTGCCGGCGGCGTTGCCCCAGCTCGCCGCGAAGCGGTCGGCCACCTTGAAGCGGTCGCGGCCAAAGTACCCCGAGACCATCACCGTGCCGGTGGTGCCGAGCCGGACGTTGCCCTTGGCGTTGAGGTCGTAGAAATAGGCGACGTTCTGATTGAGGTCAGGGTCGTTGGAGAGCTTGAGGAACAGGTCGGCGTAGGTCCGTCGGCCCGCCACGAGATAGGAGCCGACCTTCTTCGGGAGGGGCCCTTCCACCGAGAGACGGCTCGCCAGCAACCCGACGGTCCCGGCGCCTTCGAACCGGTTGGCGTTGCCCTCTCGTTGGCGGACGTCGAGCACCGAAGAGAGTCGGCCGCCGTAGCGGGCCGGGATCGCGCCCTTGTAGAGCTTGACGTCGTCGATCGCGTCGCCGTTGAAGACGGAGAAGAATCCGAAGACGTGGGCCGGGTTGTAGATGGTCGATTCGTCGAGGAGGATCAGGTTCTGATCAGTGGTGCCGCCGCGAACGCTGAACCCGGTCGAGAAATCGCTGATCGTGGTGACGCCCGGAAGCAAGGTGAGCGCCCGGATCGGATCGACCTCGCCGAGGACCACCGGAATCATTCGAATCAGCTTGGCGTCGAGTCGGGCGGTGCTCATCTCGGCGCTGCCCGGATCGATGTCCGAGGTGTCCCGGGCTCCTTCGACCGCGATCTCCTCGAGCTCGAACGGCTTTGGGGTCAGGGCGAAATCGCGAAGCAGCGAGGCTTCCAGGGTGAGCTCGACGACCAGCGGGGAAAACCCCACGGCGCGGATTCGAATCGTGTGTGGTCCCCTGGGCAACGCCAGCACGAAGAACCCGTCCTGATTGCTCTCGACCCGAGCCAGCTGACCGTCCGCGGCGATCTGGGCGTAGCGAACCACTTCCCCGGTGGCTTCCGAGCGGACGTATCCGCTGATCCGGAGCGAAGGCGTCTGGGCCGCGACCGATGCCGGCCGTGGAGCGAGGACCCCCCCGACGACGAGCGCGACGATGAGTCTGATGATGATGGGCGATTGCACGCCGAACGGTCCAACGATGCCCAACCGGGTCGATCCTGATGCGAAGGCGACCGGGAGGCTAACCGCGCGGCTTCGAAAACGCCACGGCGACGGCGGGCAACGTTACTTCGGCGTGGTCCGTCTCACGTGGCGGGCCCGGGAGGGTTTCTTTACGGCGGAACGGCGGTGCGAGTGGAGGGCGGCCTGATGCGCCGCGCCGATCAGGCGGTGCAGATCCTCGTCACCGATCGCCGACAGGCGCACCTCGACCCAACCATGGCGACCCATCGCCCCGACCGACACGAACGGGCGGGCCAGCCCCCGGACCAGCGCCTCCGTCAGCTCCTCGGACGGCAAGTGCAGCAACAGCGTCACCGGGGTCACCGCGGCGAACCGGGTGCCACCCACCAGGAACGCTTGGTTGCCGAATTCGGTCTTCACGGTGACACCGCTCGATTGGCGGATCAGGGCGGCGACGGCGGACGCGGTCGATGGCATGATGCGGTCGGGCTCTCGTTGCGGACGCCGATGTTACCGCCGAAACCGGGGTCGCGCGAGGGGGCCCCGTCACCCGTGGCGCCGGACGAACGCCCGGTGGTGGGAACGCCCCTCCCCGGTTAGGTTTGTATACAATATGACTCGATCACTTCTCCTCGCCACGCTCTCGCTGCTCCCGTTTCCGCTTCTGGCTCAGGACTCCACCGCCGTTCGGGTAGCGCGGAGTACCCGGGTGTCCACCGCGCCGCAGATCGACGGACGACTCGACGACGCCGTCTGGCGCGAGGCGGCGCCGCTCGCCGATTTCGTCCAGCGGGATCCCTCCGAGGGCGCTCCGGCCTCCGAGCGCACCGAGGTCCGGATCCTGACCGATGGCCAGGCGCTCTATGTCGGCGCCTGGCTGTTCGACCGAGACGCGAGCGCGATCGTGCCGGGGGAGCGGCTCCGCGACGTGACCCTCAGCAACAGCGACTATTTCGCGGTCATCCTCGATACCTACCACGATCGGCAGAACGGCTTCGTCTTCGCCACCACGCCCGCCGGCGTCGAGCACGACGGCCAGGTGATCAAGGAAGGCGATGGGGGCGGGGTGTTCCAGCAGGGCCAGACCCGTGCCCAAGCCGGTTCGGCCGGCGGGTTCAACCTGAACTGGGACGCCAGCTGGACCGTGGCGACCCACGCCGACAGTCTGGGGTGGTACGCCGAGTTCAGGATTCCCTTCTCGACCATCCGCTATGGCGGCGCCAAGGAGCAGACCTGGGGCCTCAACCTGGCCCGGAGCATCCGGCGGCGGAACGAGGAGTCGTTCTGGTCCCCGATTCCTCGGCAGTACAACCTGTATCGCCTGTCGCGGGCGGGCACTTTGGTGGGGCTCCAGGTCCCGTCTCAGCGGATCGCCACGGTCACGCCGTATCTGCTCAGTTCCGCGCAGAAGACCTATTCGCCGTTGACGGTGACCGTTCCGTGGGACTCGACCAAGTATCCCACCGAGTTCGGCGTCGACGCCAAGCTCGGTCTGACCCCGAGCCTGACCCTCGACCTGACCTACAACACCGACTTTGCCCAGGTCGAAGTGGACGAGCAGCGCACCAACCTGACCCGGTTCCCGCTCTTCTTCCCGGAGAAACGGCCCTTCTTCCTCGAGAACGCCGGGGTCTTCTCCGCGGGGACTCCTCAGGCGGTGGATCTCTTCTTCAGTCGGCGGATCGGCATCGACACGTTAGGCAATCCGGTCCCGATCATCGGCGGCGGCCGGATCACCGGGCGGGTGGGCGGGCTGACCGTGGGCGGCATTCAGCTGTTCACCGAGCGGGTCGGCGCGATCCAGCCCGCCAACTCCTATTCGGTGGGTCGGGTGGTTCGGGAATGGGGTCGCTCGCGGCTCGGATTCCTCGCGGTGCACCGGGTCGCGACCAAGGACGGCGACGATCGGAACACCACGCTCGGGTTGGACGGCCGGATCGCGCTGAGCGACCCGGTGTCCTTCGACTGGTGGGCCGCCAAGACGGCCACCCCTGGGATGGACGGGCGGGACGGGGCGTTCAGCGTGCGGCTCGGCCAGCAGACCCGGCGGTGGAACAACTCGATCCGTTTCACCCAAGTCGGTGAGGATTTCAATCCCGAGGTCGGCTTCCTGAATCGGCGCGGCTACCGGTACTACGACGTCGCGGCGTTCCACACCATGCCGCTCAACCACAAGGTCCTCCGATATTGGCAGCCGCACGTCAACTATCGAGGCTACTGGGGCTTCGACGGTCGGGTCCAGTCGGAGCAGATCCACATCGATGTCGGGGAGACGGAGTTCAACAACGGCGGACGGGGCGGCCCCGAGGTGAACGTCTACCGCGAGGGCTTGGAGGTTCCGTTCCGAATCGCCCAGAACGTGACCCTGCCGGCCGGCGAGTACTCCTGGGCGGCGTTGGCTTTCGACTTCTCGACCAATCCGAGCGCGCCACTCTCGTTGGTCACTCGGGTCGAGGGGGGCAAATTCTACGATGGGACCCGCTATGGCGGCACCGCCACCCTGACCTATCGCCAGGGTTCGGCGCTGACGACGTCGTTGCTGGTGGACTACAACACGGTGAAGCTCAGTCAGGATTTCGTCCGGTCCCTGATCGGTGTCCGGATCGGCTACCTCTTCACCCCCAGGATCTTCATCCAGTCACTGGTGCAGTACAACAACCAGGCCCGGGTCTTCTCCGCGAACGCCCGATTCGGTTGGCTCAACACCGCCGGGACCGGCCTCTTCGTGGTGCTCAACGACGCGGAGACCGCCCAAGGCGTCTTCGACTGGCAGCGCCCGATCTCCCGGTCGTTCGTGATCAAGTTCACCCGCCAATTCGGCACCGGGGGCTGACGGCTGGCGTCACGCCCTGTCGCCGCTCGCCGGCCGTTCCCAGCTCGACGGTGACGTCGTCGCCGAACCGGCCTACCTCCTGAACCCGTTCGAGCCGGCCGTGCGAGGGTTGCCGTCGCGTCGAACGCCAGATCCGCCTTGGTCAGGCTGACCGGCGCCGAGAAGGAGGCGGCGCCGGCCGGACGCTTGAGCTTCAAACGAAACAATGCTACTTCTGGGGAACTCACCTGGGCGCCGAGTTTGACCTGCTGATCGCCGATCGCTCTCGAGGGGCCGGCGTCGAATTCAAGCGGACGGTGGTGCCAAGCGTCACCCCGTCGATGCGGATCGCCGGAAGATCGCTGAGCCCAGCCGTCGGAGGGCCGATGACCTGGAACACCTTGAGCTACCACCGTGACGGACCCATCGGCCGGGTTTGGCTCAACCGGCCCGAACGTCGCAACGCCCTCAATCAACAACTCCTGGAGGAGTTGGCCGAGGTGTTCGGCCAGCTTGCTCGCGCCTTCGATGTCAGGGTCGTGATCCTCGGCGGCCGAGGGCCGAGCTTCTGCGCCGGCGCCGACCTCAAGGATCCGCCCGGCGTCGCCCAGATGGGAGATCCCAACCTCACGATCAGGGAACGTCTCTGGATCTCCGACCTCGGCACCCGCGCCATCGAAGCGATCGAGCGAGCCGACGCCATCACCATCGCCCGGGTGCAGGGCCACGCGATCGGCGGTGGGGCGCTGCTCGCCCTGGCGTGCGATCTCCGAATCGCCGCCGAAGGAACCCTGTTCGGGATTCCCGAGGTGGGGCTCGGCGACGTCCTCGGCTGGAAGGGGATCCCTCGCCTGATCGCGGACGTGGGCATCGCCCGTGCTCGCGAGCTGGTCCTGCTTGGCCACCGGATCGACGCCCTGACCGCGGAACGCTACGGTCTGGTCAACCGGGTGGTGGCGGCTGACGCGCTCGACCAGGCGGTCGAGGACTGGGCCCGCCGAATCAGCAGCCAGCCGGAAACCGCGCTCAGCCTCACGAAGGGCCAGTTCCGGTCCTACGCCGCCCTGGAATCCCAGGGCAGCAGTCGAGAGATCGAGGCGGTGCTCGAGCTGGAAGCGATGCGCGACGAGGCGACCCGGGCGCGGTTCTCCAGCGGCCCGCCGGTCCACCCCTCCCCCGGCCCCAAGGGCCCATGACGACTCCGCTTCGGATCACCCAGCGCGACCACGTCCTCGAGGTCGTCCTCGACCGACCCAAGGCCAACGCGATCGACCGTGCCACCAGCGTCGTCCTGGGCGAGGCCTTCGTGCGGTTCCGCGACGATCCCGATCTCCGGGTGGCGATCGTCACCGGGGTCGGCGATCGGTTCTTTTCGGCCGGCTGGGATCTGAAAGCCGGCGCCGCGGGCGAGCACGAGCGGATGGATTTCGGGCCCGGCGGCTTCGCGGGGTTGACCGAGCTGTGGAATCTCGACAAGCCGGTCATCGCCGCGGTCAACGGGCTCGCCTTCGGTGGCGGCTTCGAGCTGGTGCTGGCCTGCGACCTGGTGGTGGCGGCCGAGCAGGTCGAGTTCGCCCTTCCCGAAGGGAAGATCGGCAACGTGGCCGACGCCGGCGGGGTGCAGCGGTTGCCCCGGCGGCTGCCATACAGCATTGCCATGGAGCTCCTCCTCACCGGACGGCGGATGGGAGCCCGCGAAGCGGCCCACTATGGTCTCGTCAACGCGGTCGTCCCGACCGGCCAGGCCTTGGCGAAAGCCTGGGAGTTGGCGACCGCGATCGCCGAAGCCGCACCGCTGTCGGTCCAAAGCACGAAACAGATCGTTGGTGGCACCTTGGCCCTGAGCGTCGAAGAGGCCTTCGCGGCGGTCAAGGCTCGCCGGTTTCCGGTGTACGAGCGGATGTTGCGCTCGGAGGATCGCCACGAGGGTCTGATCGCCTTCACCGAGAAGCGAGCGCCCCGGTTCGAGGGGCGCTGAGGACGAAGGTTCATGCCCCTGTCGTTGATCGCGTTCCTCGCGTCGGCTCAGCTGACTCCCGCCCCCACGCAGCGGCCCAACATCATCGTCCTCTTGGTGGACAACGTCCGGGCCGATGAATTCGGGATCACCGGTCACCCCTACCTGAAGACGCCTAACGTCGACCGACTGGCCCGCGAAGGGGCGATCTTCCGATCCTACTACGTCACCACCCCGCTCTGCTCGCCCAGCCGAGCCAGCATCCTGACCGGGCAGTACGTCTCCCGCCACGGGATCATCGACAACTCCAATCGGAGTCGCGCCAGCCACGATCTCCACACCTTCGCCCAGGACCTCCAGCGGCTCGGCTACGAGACCGGCTACCTCGGCAAGTGGCACATGGGCAACGACCCGACGCCCCGGCCGGGGTGGAACTACTGGGTCAGCTACCGAGGGCAAGGATTGTCGGCCAACCCCGAGCTGTTCGAGGACGGCAAGACTCACCAGGTCGAGGGGCACGTCACCGACATCATGTACGACCGGGCGATCCGGTTCGTGCGCCGGCCCCGGGGAGGAAAGCCGTTCCTGCTCTATGTCGCCCACAAGGCGGTCCACCCGGACGTCCGGCAGCTGGACGACGGCTCGCCCGACTTCAGCACCGGCGGCGGGAAGCACGTTCCGGCGGAACGACATCGCGGTCGGTTCCAGACCGAAGTCTGGCCGGCGGCGCCGAACTGGCTTGCGCCCGGTACCCTCCCCGAGGGGAAGCCGATGCTCCGTCGAATCCTGGAGCGGCGGGCGCTCCCCGACTTCGAGCCCAAGTACGGCGAGTTCATGCGATACACCTACGGCCAGGACTACATCCGGAGCCGGGCCGAGGTGTTGCTATCGATCGACGAGGGGCTGGCCGAGCTGCGGAAGGCGCTGGAGGAGCAGGGGATTCTCGACCAGACGATGATCGTCTTCACCAGCGACAACGGCGAGTTCTTCGGAGCCCACGGCCTCACCACCGAGATTCGCCTCCCCTACGAGGATGCCCTCAAGGTGCCGCTGTTCATTCGGTATCCGCCGCTGGTCAAGCCGGGCACCACGATCGGCGCCCACGCGCTCAACATCGACCTCGCCCCCACCTTGATCGAGGTGGCCGGCGGCAGGCCCCGACCCGAGATCCAGGGACGGTCGTTGCTGCCGTTGCTCCGAGGGCCGGTTCGCGCCTGGCGGCGTTCGGTCATGTACGAGCTGACCGGTGAGGAGCAAACCTTCCCCTGGCTGGTCGCCGCCAGCTACCGGGCGGTACGGATGGGGCGGTACAAGTACATCCATTGGATCAGCCAGGATCGGACGGACGAGCTCTACGATCTGGAGCGCGACCCGTTCGAGATGGCGAACCTGATGGATCGGCCTGGAATGCAGCCGACCGTCGTGACGTTGCGGCGGGAGCTGGCCCGACTGGTGACCGAGTCCATGGGGCTCGGGGTGGATCGATGACGCGGCACATCCGTACCCTCGTCATCGGCGGATTGCTCGCCGCGCCACTGAGTCTCGAGGGCCAGGGTCCACGACCCGGCGGCCCGATCCCACCCCCGCCACCCAAGTATCAGGTCCGCGTCGACCGAGCCGTGATGGTGCCGATGCGGGACGGTGTCCGCCTCTCGACCGATCTCTACTTCCCGATCGGCATCGATGGCAAGCTCCCGGTCGTCCTGATGCGAACCCCCTACAACAAGAAGCTCCTCTACAACAGACAGTGGGGCGATGCCGCCTACGTCTTCGCCGGCCAGGGCTACGCCGTGGCGGTTCAGGACGTCCGCGGTCGCTACGAGTCGGAAGGGACCTACTTCTTCTCGGGCCAGGAGCCCCAGGACGGCTACGACGCCACCGATTGGGTTTCGAAACAGCCCTGGTCGACCGGCAAGGTCGGGACCTACGGCTGCTCGTATCTCGGCGAGGTCCAATACCAGCAAGCCAGACTCCGCCATCCCAATCTGACGGCGATGATCCCCCAGGGCGCCGGGCCGACCAAGTACCGATACTTCGGGGTGACCAGCGGTGGGGTGCTCGAGCTGGCGGTCACCTCGGGGTGGTTCTACACCCAGGGGACCAAGGTGTTCTATCGGCCGCCCCCGGGCCTTTCCCGGGAGCACTTCCTCGAGACGCTCGATCTCTTCAATCCGGCCCCGACCCTCCCGACGATCGACCTCAACGCCCTCTGGAAGACGCTGCCTGTCGTCGACATCCTCAAGAAGGCCAAGGCGCCACCGACCGAGTACGAGGCCGTCGCCTCTCACGGCCCCGGCGACCCCTGGTGGGACAGCCTGGGATACGTTCGCGACGACGATCGGTTCGATGTCCCCGCCCTCCACATCAATTCCTGGTACGACATGGGGGTCGCCGAGACCCTCGAGCTGTTCAACTTGCTCGCCACCAACGCCGAAACCGCCCGGGGCAGGGACAACCAGTATGCGGTGATCTCGCCGACCACCCATTGTGTCTCGGAACGGATGACCGAGCGCACCGTGGTCGGCGAACGCGACTTGGGCGATGCCAGGTTCGACTACTGGAATCTCTATCTCCAATGGTTCGATCACTGGCTCAAGGGCGCCGACAACGGGGTCACCGCGCGACCCAAGCTCCAGCTCTACGCGATGGGCCGGAACCAGTGGCGGGGCGAAGCCGCCTGGCCCCTCGCCCGGGCGGTGCCGACCGACTACTACCTCCATAGCGGTGGACGCGCCAACAGTCGCTGGGGAGACGGGGTCCTTTCGCTACAGCTGCCGAAAAACGAGCCACCCGACTCGTTCGTCTACGATCCGGCGCAGCCGGTGCCGACCAGCGGAGGGGCGCTCTGCGCCGCCTGCGCCGCCGGCCAGACCCGAGAGGGCGGCATCGATCAGTCCGACATCGAGACCCGCCACGACGTCCTGGTCTACACCACGGCGCCGCTCGAGCGAGGGGTCGAGGTAACCGGGCCCATCGAGGCGACCCTCTACCTGTCGTCCTCCGCTCGGGACACCGACCTGACGGCCAAGCTGGTCGACGTCCATCCCGACGGCCGAGCCTTCAACGTTCAGGAGGGAATCCTCAGGGTCCGCTATCGGAACAGCTTCGAGCGGCCGGAGCTGATGACCCCGGGCGCCGTATATGAAGTGAAGATCGACCTCCACGCCACCAGCAACCACTTCGGTCCTGGCCACCGAATCCGCCTCGAGGTGTCGAGCAGCAACTTCCCCCGGTTCGAGCGGAACCTGAACACCGGGGGCCGCAACTACGACGAGACCGCTTGGGTCGTCGCGAAGAACCAGATCCACCATTCCCCGCGCTACCGATCGCGGGTTCGTCTCCCGATCGTCCCGTCCGTCGTCCCATGAGCGGGTCGGTGCCCAACCTTGGCCAGATCCTGAACCACCGGGCTCGCCGCCACCCCGACCGTCTCGCGCTGGTCGAGGCGACCCGGGGCAAGCGGTTCTCATATCGCGAGCTCGAGCAGCGCGCCAATCGGATCGCCGGCGGCCTGGCTCGGCTTGGCGTCCGAGCGGGAGACCGAGTAGCCCTGCTGATGCTCAACGGGGTCGAGTTCGTCGAGAGCTACTTCGCGCTCGCGAAGCTGGGGGCGGTGCTGGTGCCGCTCAATTTCCGGCTCGCCCCCGCCGAGCTGGACTTCATCCTCCGCGACGCCGGGGTGGAGACCCTGCTCTACGACCGGGAGTACGAGGAGACGGTGACCGCGCTCCGCGACGGCGGTTTGGAGCCGCAACGTCTGATCGCAGTCGGTGATCGGTACGCCCAGCTGCGCGAGTCGGGAAGGGAGACCGAGCCCGCGGCTGGCGTCGCCGGCGACGACCCGCTCTTGATCATGTACACCTCAGGCACCACCGGCCGGCCGAAGGGTGCCGTTCACACCCACGCCTCCTTCTCGGCGGCCTCGACCGCCGTCAACCTCACCTGCGACATTCGCGACGGCGACCGCGAGCTGGTCGTTCTCCCACTCTTCCACATCGGGGCACTCCTCCCGCTGACCTGGGTGCTTCACCACGGCGGCACCGGGGTGGTCCTCCGGAGCTTCGATGCCGACCTGGCGATTCGAGTGCTGGAGTCGGAACGGATCACGACCGGCCTGGTGGTCCCGACGATCTTCGAGATGCTGCTCGACCATCCCAGGTTCGAATCGATCGATCATTCGAGCCTCCGCTCGCTGGTGGTCGGTGGCGCGCCGGTGCCACCGCCACTGGCTCGCCGATCGAAGGAAGCCGGGATCACGGCACTCCAGGATTATGGGTCCACCGAGGCGGCCGTCGTCACCATCGCGAGTGAGGACGAGTTCCTCACCAAGCCGATGAGCGCGGGCCGGCCGCTGATCCACACCGAGGTCCGGATCGTGGACGACGACGGTCAGTCGCTTCCCGCGGGAGAGGTGGGCGAGATCGTGGTGCGGGGCAACCACCTCATGGCCGGGTACTGGGGCCGCCCTGAAGCGACGGCGAACGCCTTCCGCGACGGCTGGTTCCACACCGGCGACCTCGGCTCACTCGATGGTGAGGGCTGCCTCTTCGTCCGCGATCGGAAGAACGACCTGATCATCTCCGGCGGCGAGAACATCTATCCGGCGGAAGTCGAACGGGTGCTGGCCGAGTGGCCCCGGGTTCGGGAGGCCGCCGTCATCGGCCAGCCATCGGCCAAGTGGGGTGAGTCGCCAGTGGCCGTCGTCGTGCCTCAGCCGGGACCCCCGATCACGGCGGACGAGTTGGTCGACTACTGTCGCGGACGACTGGCGGGGTACAAGATCCCCCGCCAGGTGGTGGTGGTCGACACCCTCCCCCGGACCCCAACGGGTAAGGTCCAAAAACACCTGCTCCGGCTCCGGTTCCCCGGCCCGGCGCCGCACTGAGGCCCTCCGATGCTCGCGCTTCGATCGATTGCCCCTGTCGTTCTGCTCGCACTGGCGGGCCGGCCGGCGTTCGGCCAGGTGCTCCCCAAGGATTCGATCTACCAGCGCCTCCTCGACTTCCCCAGCCTGGTGAAAGGTGGCCGGGTGGTGCCGCGGTGGGCGGCCGACGGGCGCTCGCTCGGGTATCGCGACGACGCGGGCGGGCATTGGCGGGTCGAGCTACCCTCGGGGAAGGCAACCCGGGTCGAGGCGCCCGCCGAACCAACCCGGCCGGCCGACCCTTCCGAGGCGGTCTCGCCTAACGGCGATCGGGTGGCCTTCCTCAAGGGCTGGAACGTCTGGACCCGGCCGCGAGCAGGGGGCGCCGGATCGGCGGTCACGACGGATGGAGCGCCGGGCGACGGCTGGACCGCGAACCCCTTCTACACCCGCCCCGTGCCGCTGTTCTGGTCCCCCGACGGGCGGCTGGTGATGGCCATCCGGGCCGACCACCGGAACCTGAATCGGACCACCGTGGTCGAGTGGCGCCAGCAGGAGGCCGAGCAGGTGGTGCAGGTTGCCTACCCGCTGCCCGGGGGACCGGTGGAGCAGGCCCGAGTCTGTCTCCTCATCGTCGCCGACGGATCGCGGGTTTGCCTCGATACCGGGCCGGAGCCGGACCAGGTGCTCTATCCGGTTGGCTGGAGCCCGGATGGTTCCGAGGCATTCGTGCTCCGGTTCGATCGATTCATGAAACGGCTCGACCTGCTCGGCGGCGACCCTCGAACCGGCTCGACGCGGGTGCTGGTGCGGGATTCCCAGCCGACCTTCATCGAGGGCGTGGGCTTCATCCGGGAGAGCGTCTGGTTCCCCCTCGGCGACGGCCGCCGATTCATCTGGCGGTCAGAGCGCGACGGGTGGAGCCACCTCTACCTCCACGACCGGGAAGCCGGGTTGCTCGGCCGGATCACCGGCGGGGATTTTCGAGTCGATCGGGTGGTGGGGGTCGACGAGCGGGTGGGCGCGGTTTTCTTTCTCGCCCGGGCCGAGCCGGGAAGGCCGTACGACGTCCACTTCTATCGGACCGGGCTCGACGGCCGGGGGAGGCGCCGCCTAACGGAAGGGACCGGCGAGCATGACGTCTTTCTCTCGCCCGACCGAGCCTACTTCGTCGACATCCACTCGGACATCGACCGCCCCCCGCGGAGCGACCTCCGGCGCGCCGCCGATGGGGCGCTGATCAAGACCCTCGCCCAAGCGGACATCGGGGCGCTCACCGCCGTCGGGTGGCGCGCGCCCGAGACGTTCGTCGTCAAGGCGGCCGACGGGGTTACCGATCTCTACGGGGCGATCTACCTCCCGACCGATTTCGATCCTGCGAAGCGCTACCCCGTGGTCGACAACCAGTACATGGGGAACATCCGGCAGGCGGTGCCCCATCGGTTCGTCGGGAGTTACCCTGGAGACGAGAGCTACGCCCTGGCCGAGCGGGGATTCGTGGTCTTCCTCGTCGACGGACGGGGTACCATCGGTCGAAGCAAAGCCTTTCACGACGCCACGTATGGCAGGATCGGCACCTTTGAGGTCGCCGATCACATCGCGACCCTCCGACAGCTGGCCGCGACCAGGCCCTTCATGGACACGGCTCGAGTCGGGATTACCGGGTTTTCCTGGGGTGGGTACTACACCCTGCGTGCCCTGCTCACCGCCTCGGAGGTCTTCAAGGTGGGCGTGTCGGGGGCGCCGGTGGTCGATCTCCTCGGTCGCGCCAATCGCGTCGAGCCCTACATGGGAACGCCCCAGTCCAACCCGGCGGGCTACGCCAACGCGTCCAACGTCCTGCTCGCCGGGCGGCTCCAGGCGAAGCTGATGCTCGCGATCGGCACCAGCGACAGCAACGTCACCTTCACGCACGCGATGCGGATGGCCGATGCCCTCATCAAGGCCGGCAAGCATTTCGACATGGTGGTGCTGCCGGGCGAGACTCATCTCCTGTCGCCCGCCGGGCAGCGCTACTACGCCGAGGCTCGGGCCCGGTTCTTCGTCGAGCACCTGAAGCCGTGAACCGAGTCGTCAAGCCTACTTCACGACCCGGCCACCCACCATGACCCAGGTGGGCCGCTCCGTCGCGGTGATGTCGGCGGTCGGGTCGCCGGGGACGGCCACCAGATCCGCCAGCTTGCCCGCGGCGATCACGCCGCGATCCGGCATTCCTAACGCGTCGGCGGCGTGGATGGTGGCCGCCTGGAGCGCGGCGGTCGGGGTCATTCCCATCTTCACGTAGACGGCGAACTCCTTGGCGTTCTCGCCGTGGGGGTAGACGCCGGCGTCGGTGCCGAAGGCGATCCTGACCCCCGAGGCGATCGCCTTCCGGAGGCTCTCCCGCGCGAGGGGAAGGATGGTCTCCGCCTTGCGGCGGACCAGCGGGGGGAGCACCGCAAGGTTGATCCGATCGACCAGATAGCTGGTCGGCACCAGCCAAGTGCCGTGTTCCTTCATCAGCGCGATCGCCTCGTCGTCGAGCATCGAGCCGTGCTCGATCGTGGCGACGCCGGCCCTCACCGCGGCCTTGATCCCTTCGGTTCCGTGGGCGTGGGCCGCGACCCGGACCCCGTGACGGGCCGCCTCGTCGACCATCGCCTTCAGCTCCTCGAAGCTGTACTGCTGAGCCCCCACCGGCCCTTCCAGCGAGAGGACGCCCGCCGTCGCGCAGGTCTTGATGACCTGGGCGCCGTGCTTGATCTGATAGCGGACCGCCTGGACCACCTCCCACGGCCCGTCGGCGACCCCGTCCTTGGGCCCCTGCTCGAGGATGCCTGGGGCGAACCCGGTGACGTCGCAGTGACCACCGGTGATCCCGAGCGATTCCCGGGACGGAACGACGTGGGGCCCCACCACCGTGCCGCGATCGACGGCCTTGCCTAACGCCACCGTCACGTCGCCGCCGAAGTCCCGGACCGTGGTGAACCCCGCCGCCGCCGTCTTCCGGGCATTGGCGGTGGCGTTGAAGGCGAAGTCCGCCATGGTCAGGCTGACCGGGGCCGAGAACGACGCCGCCGAGATCTCGAGGGAGAGATGGGTGTGGAGATCGATGAAGCCGGGCAGCAGGGTCACGTCGCCGAGATCGACCACTCGCGCGTCCCGAGGGGCCGCCGCCGCGCCCAGCGCGACGATCCGATCGCCTTGGACCACCACGACGGCGGGCGAGGTGATTCGGCCGGCCTGGGCATCGAACATCCGGGCGGCGCGGATGACCGTGGTCGGGGCGGGGGCCGACTGCGCGGCGAGCGGGGCCGCGACGAGCGCCACCGCCAGGAAGCGGAACGAAGTCATCAGACTCTCCAGTGTGGGATCAGGCCGGGACGTCCGCCTCGGCCTCGATTTCAACCAAGTAGCCGTCACCGATCAGGTCGGCGCGGACCAGGGTGTTCGCGGGAAGAATAGCGCCGAATCGCTGTCCGTGCGCCCGGGCCACCGGCTCCCAGTCGGCGAGGCGACTGATGAAGATTCGGGTCCGGACCACGTGGTCGAGGCTCCCACCAAGCGACTCGATCGCGCCCTCGATCTTGTCGATGATGAAGTGGGTCTGGGCCGCCGGGTCGTCGCCGCCGATTCGGCGGTCGCGGTGGGTGGCGGTGGTGCCCGATACCAGGATCCGATTGCCGACCCGTGTGGCCCGGCTGAACCCGGCGAGCGGTTCCCACACGGTCCCGGTCAGCACCGCGGTCCGGCCGGGGCCCATCGACCGGGCCGGGTAGGGAGCGGGGAACTCGTCGAGGTGATGACTCAGGTCGCCAGAGGCGGTGAGGTACGGGGGCTTCCGGTATTCGTCGCCGGAGTCTCCCGGGAGGGGCGTCAGGCCGTCGAGCGCGGCGCCGAGTCGCTCGCGGTCTTCGCGGTCGAACCGGAGTTCGAATACCCGGCGATTGTCGTCGAGGTGGGAGCTCGACCCGAGCCGGGCCCCGACGATGATTGCCGCCACCCCGGGCTGGTCGAGCACCTGGCGGCAGGCCACGTTGGCCATCGACACGCCATGCTTCTTGGCGATCGCCGAGGTGGCCGCGAGCACTCGTTGGAGCGCGGCCCACCCTCCGGCGGCTCGAATGAACCGGCCGTACTTCATCTCCGACCAGGTATCGAGCCGGGACCAATCGGGCTCGGGCCGATCGAGCCAGCGCTCGGTGAGGAACCCGCCGGCCACCGTGCCATAACAGAGCAGGCCGACGCCGTGCTTGCGACAGACCTCGGCGAGGGCTCCGCCGGCGCGGCGGTCGAGCAGGGAGTAACAGACCTGGTTGGAGACGAGCGGAATGCCCGAAGCGAGTGCCAGGTCGAGGTGGACGGCGTCGAAGTTGGTGACGCCCAGGTGGCGCACCAAGCCCTCTTCCTTGAGCTCGGCCAGCCAGAACAGACAGTCGAGCCAGCGGGGATCGGCGTAGCGCCAGGCGTGAAACTGGAGCAGGTCGATGGCGTCGACGCCGAGCCGGGTCCGGGCCCGATCGATCGCGGCGCGGACGTCGTCCTTGGTCAAGGCGCCTAACGGCGGCACCCATTTGGTCAGGAGCTCGGGGCGGCTGGCCGGGTCGCGGCCGGCCCGGAACCGCCCCGCCACCAGCTCCGCCGAGCCGTAGTGATCGGCCATGTCGAAGGTGGTCAGCCCGGCGTCCTGGTAGGGCGCCATCGCGAGGGCGGTCCGATCCAGGTCGATGGTCCGACCGTCCCGCTCCATGTCGGCGATCTGCCACAGCCCGGTGATTACCCGACTGATCGACAGGTCGGACGCCAACTGGTAGCGCTCTGGCTTGGGGGCGGCCTGAGTCATGGTCAATGGCTCCCGGGGCGCGACGCGGGCGATCTCACGCCGCGCCGGTCACGCGGTGGCACGCGGGCCCAAGTTGGCCCACGCGAAGGCGAAGACGTCGGCGCGTTCCTCGATCGTTTTCGAGATCGGCTTGCCGAAGCCGTGGCCGGCCTTGGTCTCGATCCGAATGTACGCCGGACGCCGCCAGGTGGTCGCGGCCTGGAGGGCGGCCGCGTACTTGAACGAGTGGCCGGGGACGACCCGATCGTCGTGGTCCGCCGTCGTCACCAGGGTCGCCGGGTAGTCGGTGCCCGGTTTCAGGTTGTGGAGCGGCGAGTAAGCGGCGAGCGTCGGAAAGTGCTTCGGGTCGTCGGATGATCCGTACTCCGAGGTCCAGGCCCAGCCGATGGTGAACTTGTGATAGCGGAGCATGTCCATGACCCCGACCGCCGGGAGGGCCACCGCCGCGAGGTCGGGTCGTTGATTGATGGTGGCGCCGATCAGGAGGCCGCCGTTGGACGCGCCTTCGATGGCGAGATGGGCCGAGTCCGTGTATCGGTTGTCGATCAGGAACTCGGCGGCTGCGATGAAGTCGTCGAAGACATTCTGCTTCTTCTCGAACATCCCGGCTTCGTGCCAGGCTTTACCGTACTCGCCGCCGCCCCGCAGATTCGGCTGGGCGTAGACACCGCCCTGCTCGAGCCAGGCGATGACGCCCGGATCGAAGGCCGGGGTCAGACTCGCGTCGAAGCCGCCGTAGGCATAGAGCAGGGTGGGGTTGGTGCCGTCCTTGACGAGGTCCTTGCGGTGGGTGACGAACATCGGCACCCGGGTGCCATCCTTGCTCCGGTAGAACACCTGCTCGGTGACGAAGTCGTCCGGGTCGAACTTGAGCGCTGGGGCCCGGAACACCTCCCGCGCGCCGGTGGCGACGTCGTATCGGTAGACCGTGCCCGGCGAGAGGAACGAAGTGAACGCGTAGAACATCTCGGTGCGGTCGGGATCGCCGCTGACCCCGCCGCCGCTGCCGATGCCCGGCAGGGGAATCTCGCCGTGGTCGCGCCCATCGAGCCCGTAGAGCCGCAACGCCGACTTGGCATCGACCAGGAATCCCGCGACCAGCTTCCCTCCCACCTCGGTCACCGAGTCCAAGGCGTGGGGCTGTTCGGCCACGAGCTCGGTGATCGCCCCCGGCGTCCGGGTGTCGATCGTCACGATCCGGCCGCGGGGGGCATCGAGGTCGGTTCGGAGGAAGAAGACCGGGCCCTGGTTGCCGACGAAGTGGTAGGCGGCGTCGAACCGGTCGAGGAGTCGGACGACCTCGCCGGTGACGTTAGGTGCCCTCGGGTCGCCCAGGTCGAGGACGTGGATCCGGGTCCGGGTGTCGGTGCCGACCCAGACCCCGATGACCAGGTAGCGGCCGTCGTGGGTCACCTCTAAACCGAAGCCCCACTCCGGCTCGTCGGGACGCTCGTACACCAGCACGTCGGCCGATTGCGGGGTGCCGATCCGGTGATAGTAGACCTTCATGTCCCGGTTCTGGGCCGTCAGAGCTTCACCGGGCTGGGGCGCGGGGTACCGGGCGTAGAAGAATCCCCTGCCGTCCTTGGTCCAGGTTCCCCCGGAGAACTTGATCCACCGGAGATGGTCGGTGAGGTCGACGCCATCATCCACCCGGCGGACTCGGAACTCCTGCCAGTCGGATCCGCTCGCCGAGGTGGCGTAGAGGAGCAACTCGCCGTCGGGGCTCGGCGCGGTCAGGGCCAGCGCGACGGTGCCGTCGGCGGAGAGGAGGTTCGGATCCAGCAGCACCCGTCCCGTCCCCGCGGAACCGTCCTGCACATAGAGCACGGCCTGGTTCTGGAGGCCACTGTTGCGCGAGTAGAAGTAGCGCCCGCCGCGGTAGGAGGGGACCGAGAACCGTTCGTAGTCGTACAGCTCGCTGAGCCGCTGTCTGGTCGCCTCCCGATGCGGCAGGCCGCGAAGGTACTCGAAGGTCACCTGGTTCTGGGCCGTCACCCACTGAAGGGTCTCGGGGGCATCGACGTCCTCGAGCCACCGGTAGGGATCGGCGATCCGGCTGCCGTGGTAGTCGTCCACCTGAGCGGCGGTCCGGGTGACCGGGGGCCGGGTGAGTTGGGCGGGGAGCATGGTTACCGGGAACGATGGCGTGGCCAGAACGAGAGCGAGCGCGAGTCGGGGCGGCATGATCACGGGTGGTCTTTCGAACGCGATCGGCACCATGACGCAAGGTAAGCGCATGACCGTGGTTGGGCGACCGATCGCTCAGGACGGCAGGCTGGCGGACCGGCCGTTCGCCCCGGGAGCCGCCCCCAGTGCTAGGGGATCTCCAGGTCCAGCGTCCCGCCGGGCGGGACCGCGGCCCACCGACCGATCAGCTCGTTCAGCCGGGCCCGAGCGCGGGCGAGCTGCTCGTCGGTGATCGGAGCGGGTACCGGCCTGCCCCCGTTGGTGAAGTAGATCGCGGCGAAGTGGTTGAAGTCCTCGGCGGTGCCCCGGGTTCCGCTGGCGCGTTCGCCGTCGAAGGCGCCGACCAGATGTTCGACCACCAGGGCCTCGTCGGGGAGCGGGCCGCGGGCGGTCCTGCCGGTGGTGTCGTCGATGTCCCATCCCTCGCTGATCAGGCCGTAGAATCCTCGCCGAAAGCCGAGCTCGGTTTCGATCGCGAAGTGGGTAAGGTCGTGGATTGGAAAGAACCCGGCCAGCCGACCGTCGAGCCGCTGCCAAGTGGTGGTGCCGTCGGCCCGGGTGCATTTGAGCACCGAGCCGCCGTCGGTGCGCTTGGTCATCTGGACCAGGAGCCGCATGGTCAGAATGTGGCGGAGTCACCCCGGTTCCGCCACGGAAACTTGCTACCCGGTCATCCCCCAGTCCGGACCAGAAGCCAGGCGACCCCGGCGACGACCCCCATCGCCACGGCGCGATCGGTGGCGGCCCAATGGAAGAAGGTTCCGCTCATCAGCCCCACGCCGATGATCGTGGCGGCGAACCAGACCATCGTCTGGGTCTCGACCAGCACGACGCCGGACTGCTGGAAGAAACGGATGGCGACCCACTGAAGGCCCATGCCGAGCGCGAAAGCGAGGGCGGACTTGGTAAGCGCTGAGGGCACCAGCGCCCCAGTCCGCCAGATCTGGGAGGCGTGGATGAACCCTTGGGCATCGGCGAGCCCGGAGGCCACCGTCAGGGCCAGGGCAATGCCGAGGGGCCGGGCCGTCGCGACCAGTTGTTCCGTCATCGAAGTCTCCAGGGTTCGACTGCTATCTACCCTGGCGACAATGGCGACGAAACTTGGACACCCCGGTCGGTGCCCGTAGTGCCTACGGCTTGGGGCGGCGGGGGTCGCCCCGATTGAACTCGACCGCCCGGACCCGGCCGCCAGTCAGGTAGAAGGTGTCCGGACGCCCCTTGACCATCGCGAACCGGATGACGCCGCCGGGGGTCAGGAAGGCGTCCTGGTAGGCCGGTCGAAGAGGGGCGGGACCTTCGCCCTTCGGGCGGGTAATCACCAACCCCGAATCGGCCAGGGTGATCGTGTAGGCGATGTCGAGCTCGTCGCTGTAAAATCGGCCCGCCAGGCGAGCCAGCTGCTCGCGAGTCGGCGTGAAGGGCTGAACTCGGGCGACCGAATCGAACAGCTGCTCGCCGTTCATCGCCTTGAGCGCCACCGCCGGCTGACCGGCGGGTCCGAGGAACTCGAAGTCGATGCCGAAGGCGGTGAACCGCCGGCCGTCGACGGGATCGAGGCCCGCCCCGAAGTTCTCGACGAACGGCTTGCCTTCCTTGATCACGATCGACCATGCCTGGTCGGAGCCCGGCTTGCGGTAGATCCCGGCCAGGAGTCCGAGCTCGGCCTCGGTCAACTTGGTGCCGGTGCCGGCGGCGGCGACCGCCGGCTTGGGCGCGAGGCGATCGCCCACGAGAATGTCCGCGACGGCGCGGGTATACTGACTCGGGATCGCCTGGGCGAAGTTGCAGAGGGCCGCGACCGCGAGGCCGTGGTCGGGGAACCGGACCACGTCGGCACGGTAGCCGGCGTCGGCACCGCCATGACCGCGAGCCGGGGTGCCGCGATAGGTCTCGATCGAAATCCCGAACCCGTAATTGGTCGGCTTGCCGTTGTTGAGCTTCGAGGTGGTCTCGGCCTCCGCCAGGAGCCGCCGGCTGCCCACGGTGCCGGTGACGAAGTTCTGCTCCCAGGCGAGCAGGTCGGCCACCGTCGAGAACAGGCTGGTGGCCCCATGGGTGTCGAAGGTCGGAACGCTGATTTGCCACTTGCCGTCGGGACCGGCCTCGTAGGCGGAGGTTCGCCCGGGGACGATCATTTGGTGGTCGTCGTGAACATGGGTGGCGGTCATCTTGACCGGCTGGAAGATCCGCTCGTCGGAGAACTGCCGGAGTGATTTGCCACTGATTCGCTTGACGATCTCCGCCAACAGCGTGTACCCGCCGTTGCTGTAGACCCACTCCTCGCCGGGGTCGAAGTTGAGGCGCCGCTGCCGAAAGACGATGTCGAGGACGTCCTGCTGGGTGAACAGGTCATGCCCATAACGCCACCCTGCCATCCCGAGCAGCTCCCAGTGGTCCCGGACACCGCTGGTGTGGTAGATCAGCTGGCGAATGGTGACCGGCTTGCCGTAGTCGGGAAACTCGGGGAGATGTTTTCGGACCGGGTCGTCGAGCGAGAGCTTGCCGTCTTCGGCGAGCAGAGCGACGGCAAAGGCGGCGAACTGCTTCGAGATCGAGGCGACGTGGAAGATCGAGCCCGGGGTGATCGCCAGCCCGTACTGGAGATCCGACATCCCGTAGCCCTTGGTGTAGACCACGGCGCCCTGCTGACTCACGCCAAGAGCGCAGCCGGGGCGGTCGGTCCGATCGAACGGGGCGAAAATGCTGTCGATCCGGGCGATGGTGGCTTTGGGCAGGGTTTGGGCAGCGCCCGCGGGCACGACGACCAGGGCGGCGGCGAAGAGCAGACAGTGGCGCACGAAGGGGCTCCCGAGTGAAACTCCAAGCGGTCAACGACGTCCGGTACCGGCCGCAAAGGGGAAGATATGTCACCGATCGAACGAAAAGAACTCGCCATCTTGCGGGTTTACGGACTGGTTACGACGCTGCTGCTTACGATCTTCACGGTAACCGGGTTTCGGCAGACGCAGAAGGCGAAGTTCACCGAGATCGACGTCGAGCGGATCAACATCGTCGAGCCCGACGGCAACTATCGGATGGTGATCTCCAACAAGACCCGCTCGATCGGCCCGATCGCCTATGGGAAGCCGTTCGGCTATCCCGGCGGCACTCGCCCGGGGATCATCTTCTTCAACGACGAGGCGACCGAGACTGGCGGTCTCACCTTCGGCGGGAAGACCGAAAACGGCAAGTTCCAGGCGACCGGACACCTCTCGTTCGATCAGTACAACCAAGATCAGGTGCTCTACCTGACCTACAACGACGACAATGGCCGCCGGCGAATGGGCCTCACGGTCGCTGACCGAGCCGACGTTCCGATCATGGATCTAGTCGCCAAGATGGATTCGATTCGGGCGTTGCCCGACGGTCCGGCGAAGCAAGCCGCGATGCAGCAGCTCCAAGCCACCCGAGTGAACGGGGCGCCACTGTTCGCCGAGCGGGTGTATGTGGGCCGCAACCCGGCGAAAGCCGCCCTGCTTCGGCTGTCCGACGGCGACGGGAAGCCTCGGATCGTCCTCCAAGTCGACTCGCTCGGCGCGCCGAGCCTTCAGTTCCTCGACGGGTCGGGGCGGGTCATCAGCCAGCTGCCCGACCGCTAGCCGCCGAACAGTTGCTCGGCGGCCCGCTTGCCCTCGGCGGTGGCGTCGCGCCAGTTCTGGTGACCGTGCAGCTCGGCGTTGGCGAACGCCACTCGCCCCACCGGCTGCCGAAGCACGTCGGGGGCCGCTGGCTTGCCGCCTCGGCCGAAGTAGAATCCCGGGGCGGGGCACACGTAGGCGTGCCCCCACCGATTGAGCACAATCCCGGCGATGTCCGCCCGGGGATCGAAGCCGCCCCGGCCGAAGAGCCGCACCATCTGCTCCCGGATCTTCCGCTCGAAGTCGCGATAGCTGGTGCCGAGCAGCTCGGTGCGGGCCGCCACGGCTTGTTCCTTGAGTGAGGGGCCGGGCCGTTCGAACGGAATGTAGAAGGTGAGCAGGGTCGGCTTGTCGGGGTCGAGCGGCGGCCGGTAGCTGCCCGCCACCATCGACTGGCGGAGGTTGCAGGAGAACCCGATCTGGTCCCGGTAGCTCGCGGCGGTGAGGCCCTGGTCGTACATGAACCGCCAGCGGCGCAGGGCGACATTGACCACCAGCATCGGGGCCCGGACGAAATCGCGAAAGGCCTCCTGGTATCCGGCCGGGACGTCCGCCACGATGTACTGCGACGACCAAGCCCCGTTGGCCATCACCACGCCGCCGGCCCGGACCCGATAGAGGCGGCCGTCCTTGGCGTAGATCACCTCGACGGTGCCGTCCGGCTGGTTGGTGACTCGGACCGCGGTGGCCCCGAGGCGGATCCGGGTCGGATTGCCGGGCCGGTCGAGCGCGGCGAACCGGACCCGCCCGTTCAGAATTCCCGCGAAACCCTTACCGGCGATCGCCTCGGGGACGAGGCTCTTGAGCACGTGGCGCATGATCCCGTCATTGCCGCCCGGAAACGAGCTGACGTTCTCGAGGCTGTCACTCAGCTTCCTGGAATCCGGCTGGCCGTTGCCGGTGCCGGGAAGGCTGATCTGTGCCGCGCACTGCGCCGAGATCACGTCGCTGCCGAGTCCGCCGGCCGCGTTGGCGAGGATCGGGTCCGCATAGCGGGCCACCGCGGGATCGAGCTTGAGCTCGCGGACCAGGAGCTGCTCGTAGCTCATGCTGTCGAGCCAGCGGGCATAGTCGGTCGGATTACCATCGAACACCTTGGGATCCGACCGCCATTTCAGGAAATCCCGCCGTAACGCCTCGGACCACGGTGTCTCGGCCAACCCTTGGCCGAAAGCGTCCTTGACCAATCGCAGCGACCCGTCCGGTTGCTTGAAGAAGAAGCCATGGCTCGCGAACTGATCGGACCAGAGCTGGAAGTAGTAGTGGTCGCGGGCAATCTCCAGCGGGGTGACGCCAGGGGCCCAGGTCTGATGCTCGAAAGCGCCCGGCCCCGACGGCAGGCCGATCTCCCGCCAGTAGTCGCCTGCCCAGCCCTGGAGCCTTCTGATTCCGAAATCGTTCGATCCCTGGGGTCCGATCAAGTGGACCCCGTCGACGAGGAACTCGTTTCGCTTCGCTTCGCCGCCCACCATCGGATGATTGTCCAGGATCAGGCACCGGCCGCCACGGATCTTCTGAAAGAACCGAGCGGCTGCCAGCCCGGAGAGCCCTCCGCCGACCACCACCATGTCGAATCGCTCCGAGGTATCGGAGGCCCGGCGGGCCGCATCGGGGCCGCCCAACTTCCCATCGCGGAGGTCGTGGGCCGCCATGATCGACGACCACATGTTCCCGTGGGAGCGAGCGTAATCGCCGATGCCGCCGAAGCCGTCCCACTCGGGGTTCTCGGTGCTCTGCTGAAGGGGCGCTGGCGTGCCCAAAAGACCGGCCCCGGCGGCGAGAAGGCTGGCATCGAGGAAGTCGCGGCGGGTGATCGGAACGTCGAGGCCCAGGTCGCGGTCCCGAGAATCGGGCCGATCGGTCGGCGAGGTCATTCAGCGATGTCGTTCGGCTGGGGGAGCCGAAACCCTACCGCCCCCGCCGGGACGCCGCAAGGTTTCCGCGGCTTGTTGCCGACGTCCGGCGACGCTAACATCGGCAAGCTCACCACAAGAGGATCCGCCATGATTGCCCGCGCCACCTTCTTGTTTGCCCTGATCCCCACGGTCGCGCTGGCGCAGGCCGATGCCGCCCGGGCGGCCGCGTCGATCACCGAGGCCGATGTCCGCCGGCGGATCTTCATCATCGCCGACGACTCGATGGGCGGGCGGGACACCCCCAGCCGGGGCCTCGAGGTTACCGCGCAGTATCTGGCCCGGGAGTTCGAGCGGATGGGCCTCAAGCCGGCCGGCGATGGGTCGAGCTTTTTCCAGCGCTATCCGATCCGGCTTCAGAGCATCGATCCGGCCGCCTCGACGATCGCTTTCGCGGAGCAGGGCGAGTCGCGAGCGGTCCTCCGCTTCTCCGAGGATGCCCGGCTCCTCAACGGCTCGCCGCTGCGGCCGGTGGTGACGCACGAGCTCGCCGTTGGCGGCGGTCCGATCGGTCCCGAGACCGAGTTCGATCGCAGCGAGGTGGCCGGCAAGGCGCTCGTCTGGGCGGCTGATTGGCGGACCGGGGGGCTCAACACGGGCCAAGTGCTGATCGCCGCCGCCAGCGCCGGAGCGACCTTGGTCATCATTCCGTTCAACCACGAGAGCACCTTCGTCCGGCTCGGCGGCCAGGTGGCGAACATCGTGAAGGCCGAGTCAGTGGGGTGGCCGGCGGTGATCGGGATCCGGGAGTCCGCGTTGCTCGCGGCGATTCCGTCGGCGGCGGCGACCCTCGAGGCGGCTCGAACGGCGCCGCAGGCTCGGGTGGAGGCGGCCCCCGGGTGGACGACGACCACGTCGATGGCGTTCACCAAAGATGAGCGCCACGAGGTGCCGAACGTCGTCGGCATCGTCCCGGGGACGGATCCGGCGCTCCGGCACGAGTTCGTCGCGATCTCGGCCCACTTCGATCACGTCGGCTCCCGCTGCCGCGGCGTCACCCCCGCCGACTCGATCTGCAATGGCGCCGACGACAATGGCTCCGGTACGACGGGGCTCCTGGAACTCGCCGAGGCGTTCGCCCACCCGGACGCCAAGCCGAAGCGGTCCGTGCTGTTCGTGGCGGTCAGCGGCGAGGAGCGAGGGCTCTGGGGCAGCGAATACTACGCCACCAATCCGACCGTGCCCCTCGACAAGATCGTGGCCAACATCAACATGGACCACCTGGGCCGGAACTGGCGCGACTCGATCGTGGTGATCGGAAGGGAACACTCAGAGCTGGGGGCCCTCGTCGATCAAGTCGCCGTGGCCAATCGGCAGCTCGGCGTCGGGGTGCTGCCGGATCAGTGGCCCAAGGAGCGGATCTACTATCGGTCGGATCACTACAACTTCGCCCGCCACGGGGTCCCGATCCTGTTCTTCACCAACGGGTTTCATCCCGACTACCACGCGGTGACCGACACGCCTGACAAGATCGACGCCGAGAAGCAGGCCCGGGTGGTCCGGCTGATCTTCCACACGGCCCTCACCGTGGCCAACCGGGCCGAGCGGCCGCGGTGGCATCCGGAGAGCGAACGGACGATCGTCCGGCGGCGGCCGGTCGTTCCCTAGCCCGTGGTCACGATCGACAGATACTTCCGCCACGGGCCGACCTCTTCGGCGAACTGGCGGGCGGTGACCCGGACGATCTGGCGGAGGTGGGAGAGGTCGTGAACGGCCCAGGTCGAGAGGAGCTGGCCTAACGTCACCGGCCCGAAGTCTGGATGGAGGCCGCGCTCGTCGAGCCGATCGGAGAGGTCGCCCCAGGCTTCGAGGGCCACCAGGCTCCGGGTCCGCTCCCGTCGAAACATCTCGAGCAGCTCGCGGCGGGAGTGGCGGCTCATCCAGAGCCGGTGGGCGACTCGGTCGAACTCCACGAACGTCGCGGCCTCGCCGTTCTCGAGGATGCTCTTGGCCCGGGGAATCCACAGGGCCCGTTCGGCCTCGACGAGGTGGGCCACCACCTCGCGGGGGCTCCAGGTGTCGGGGCCCTCGTTGCTCAGATAGATCTCCTCGCTGAGCCCCCCGATGATCGCCTCGAGGGCGGTCGGGGTCGCTTGGAGGATGCCGGTGATCTCGGTGACTCGAATCATCATTGCCTCGGCGGTTCGAGGCGCCACCACCACTGACGGCCGAGCGGTTGGCGCCGGGGCCAGACCTCGGTCAGGTTGGCCGCGTCGTAGAGCCGGCCGTTCTTCATCACGTACCGAATCGCGGTGCTGTTCTCGATCTTCTCGAGCGGATTGGCGTCGAGCACCTGGAGGTCGGCCAGCTTGCCGGGCTCGAGGGAGCCGAGGTCCTTGGCGAGTCCGATCGCGTCTGCGCTGTGCAGGGTCGCCGCTCGGAGCGCGTCGTGAGTCGGTAGCCCGCCACTCGCCATCATCCAGAGCTCCCAGTGGGTGCCGAGGCCCTGGATCTCGCCATGGGAGCCCAATCCGATCCGGCCGCCGGCCGCCACCATCTTGGCGAGCTGCTGGGCATGGAGCGGGAAGACGTACTGGTCGTCGCGATAGAACTCGACCGACTTCCATTTGTCGAGCTCGTCGTGCGGGGTGAAGAACCGGAGCCGCTCATTCTGCTCGACGTTGCTGCGTGACAGGTAATAGTCTCGCCCGATCGGCCCGCCGTACGACACGATCAGGGTCGGGGTGTAGGTCAGCCCGCTGGCCCGATGAAGTTCGATGACGTCCTTGAAGAACGGGCTGATCGGCAGGCTGTGCTCGAGGCCGGCGTACCCGTCCTGCATCAGGGTCAGGTTCATCGTGAAGTTGGCGCCGCCCTCGGTGGTCGGGGTGAGCCCGAGCTCGCGGGCCGCCGCGATCACCCATTGGCGGACCTTCCGGTCACCCGCCATGTACTGCTTGATGGTCTGGGTGTTGAAGTGATCGGCGTAGCGGCGGAGCACGGCCCGGGCGTCCTCCAGGCTCTTGATGTTGTCGCTGGAGAAGACGCCCGGTCCGGTCGAGTAGAGCCGGGGACCGATCAGAGCACCGGTCTCCATCAGGTCACTGTAGGTCAGCACGTCTTCCGACGACGTCTGGGGGTCGCGCTGGGTGGTCACCCCGTAGGCGAGTTGGGCGAGAAGCTGGGAGACCTGATTCCGGTGCACGCCCCACGCCATCCAGGTGTGCGCGTGGATGTCGACGTAACCGGGGAGGATCGTCTTGCCGGCGACGTCGATCACCCGGGCGTCGCCGGGCACCGTCACCGTGCCGCTCGCCCCGACCGCCACGATCCGGTTGTCGCGGACCAGGACATCGCCCCGTTCGATCACCTCATTGCCCCGCATCGTGACCAGCCGGGCCCCGCGGAGCACCACGGTGCCGCGCGGCTTGTCCTTGGCGGCGACGATCTCGATGACCGACCGATGCGGCTCGTAGGCGGCCTTGGTTGCCGAGGCCGAATCGGCGGGGGCCGGTCCAGCCGTCTCGGCCCGGCGGCGCGCGGCGGTGACCGAGTCCTGAGTCAACGAGTCGGCCAGGGCGAGATCGTGCTGGAAGAAGCTCTTGCCGATCGAGTAGTGAGCGACTCGTCCGTCGGCGCGCCACCCGACGAAGTCGCCGCCGACGGTGGTCAGCCGTCGGGTCGGCATCACGGAGGACGCCGTCACCGCCACAGTGGGCGGGTCGCTTCCCCCCACCGGCGGCACCGTGATCAGGTACACGTTGCGATTCGCGTAGACCAGCGCGCGGCCGCCGTCGGGAGCGAGGATCACCTCGTCGGCCGGGCGGGGCGGCGCGTCGGGGGTGAAGAACCCCGGGACCGGGGGGCCGGTGACCTTCACGATCGTCTTGAGGTCGGTGCCGTCGTAGCGCATCGAGAGCAGGCCGTCACCACCGGCCCAGACGTAGACTCGCTCGGGATCCGGGCCCACGTGAGGGCTGCCCCGACCCTGTTCGGTGCCCCCCGACCCGACCCAGGCGATCCGGGTCGGCCGGCCACCAGCCGCCGGCAGCCAGACGTACTCGAGCTCCGCCGCCCCGCCGTGGCCGCCGAAATCCTCCAAGGTCCGCATCCGATGGAGTTTCGAGCCGCGCACCGCGAGGAGGCGAGACCCGTCCTTCGAGTAGGCGAGCTTGTCGTAGAACGCGGGCGTCGAGGTCAGCCGCTCGGGGCGGGCCGGGCCATCGACCGCGATCCGAAAGAGGTCGCCGCCGGTCGAGTCGTCCCAGGTGACGAAGGCGACGTGGCGACCGTCCGGCGACCAGGCCGGGCCGTGCTCGACCGCGGTCCCCGACGTTAGGCGACGGGCGCCTCGGATCGTGACGCGGGTCTCGCTCGCCCCGCCTCGCCCCGCCGGCAGCTCGGCGATCCAGAGCCGGTCCAAGGCGGTGAAGACCACTCGTTTCCCATCGGGCGAGGGCCGGGCGCCACGGATCTGGGACACGGTGAGGACCGAATCGTCGATCGGATAGTCGAACCGGGCCAGCGGTCCCAGCGGCTGCTCGACCCGGGCGGTGAAGGGGATCTCGGTCACGGCGCCGCCGGGGATCTCGACCCGACGGATCTTCCCGCCGAAACTGGTGATCAGGGCCCGGGAATCCCGGGTGAACGCCGAGCCGGGATAGACGTCGCGGTCCCGGGCCCCGCCGCCCTGGTGGTCGTCGCGGGCCACGTCCATGACCAACCAGCGGTCGTCGCCGGTGGTGAGGTCGATCAGCTTGAGGGCGGGTCGGGCGTCGTGGCGGGTCGCGTATACCAGCCAGCGGCCATCGGGGCTCGCGACCGGGCGGAACGCGCCTTCGAGCTCGTGGGTCCGCACCATGACCCGACCGGTCTCCCGATCGAGCTGGCCGACCTGATAGGCGCCCAGCAACCGAGGCGAGCTGCGTCCGGGATGGTCAGGCCGGCCGTCGGTGGGGGCGTCGGCAACCTGGAATCCGCCCGAGGGAAGTCCCCGCACGTTGACCCAGAGGTAGCGGGCCTCCGGACCGAACGCCGGGCCGAGATGGGAGGGTAGGGGAGGCCCTTGAGGTGGGCTCCCCTCGCGACGCTTGCCGGTGAGCTGGACCCCGGAGCCGCCGTCCTTGTGCCAGAGCCACAGTTGGGCACCCTTCGTCGCGATCAGGTAGTTGCCGTCCGGCGTCCAGATCGGCGAGACGTAGTTCTCCCGCTCGGTCGCGCTCAGCGGTCGGGGGTTGGCCCCGTCCGCATCGGCGAGCCAGATGTTCTCGGCGCCATCGCGGTCGCTCACGAACACCAGGTGGCGGCCATCCGGCGAATACCGCGGCTGCATGTCGTAGGCCTGGCCGCTGGTAATTCGAGTGGCGGCGCCTCCGGTGACCGGGATGATGTAGAGATCGCCGAGCAGCTCGAAGACGATGGTGCGCCCGTCGGGCGAGAGATCGAGGGAGAGCCACGTCCCTTCGTCGGTGGTGAAGTCGAGCGTCCGGGTCGCGATGAGCGGCAACGATTTGGATCGAGCCGCCGCTTTCGCGCTGCTATCATTCTGGGCGGCGGTCTGGCCCGCGAGGTTCGCCGTGGCCATGGTGGAGAGCATCGCGACGAGGGCCAGGGAGCGGTGCATGAGGGCTCGCGGGTTGGAGTGACCACGACGGGGCGTGTTCGCCGAAGTCTATCAGGCTGGCGCGGCTCCGTCCACGAGCCCGCCGGCCCAACCCAGGGAAGGAGTCGCGTTCATGCAGCGGCAGTGTCTGATTATCCCCATTCGTCCCGGATCGGAGCCGCGACTCTCGGCCTGGATCCGGCAGCTCGATGGTCGCCGTGAGGAGGTGCGACGGGCCATGGACGGCGAAGGGATGGCGTCAGAGTCCGTGTTCCTCCTCCCTGAGGGCGAGGGGCATTCCCTGATCGTCTACACCGCCTCCCCCGACTTGGCCGCGGCGGCGGCGGCGTTCGGCCGGTCCACCGAGACGGTCGACGTGGAGTTCAAGACGCTCATGGGCGAGTGTCTCGACGTCAGCCGAGCTCGGCTCATCGAGGTGCTGTTCGCGATTCCCTGAGGCGAACTCACGGCTTGACGAACACCAACCGGTAGTGGTCCATCAGCAGCCGCTGGAAACACACCGTGTTGGGACTGACCCCGGAGGTGAACGCCAGTCGGAAGTCCGCGCTCGTCAGGTACCGGGGCAGGAGCTGGAGCTTGAGAAGGAGTTTTCGGAAGCTGGGCCGCCCGAACCGCAACCGCCACTGTCGAATCGTCTCGATGTAATCCAGCCGTCCACTGCTGCTCTCGACCAACTGGAAGTGCGGCGCGGCGCACCGGAGCAGCTGGGCCTCGCCGTAGGGAAGCCACGATCCGGGAAACTGTTTCGTCATCAGACCGAGGTACCAGCCGTCCGAGCCGCGCGGCGCGTCAATGCTGACCTGATCAGCGGGGATCATGTTGGGGCCAAAGACCATCGTCTGGAGGAAGAACCGGCCGCCGGATGGCAGGACAGCCGCCACCCGCCGGAAGATGTCGCTGTAGATCGCCTCCTGCTGACCGGATCGGTACTCATCGGGCGAGCAGAAGTGCTCCCACGCCCCGAGGCTCACCACGGCGTCGAAGCGCCCGAGGGTGTCGGGCTCGACCCGCCGGGCGTCGTGGATTCTCGCGTCGAGCCCGTTCCGTCGGCACGCCGCGGCCTGGGCGCTCGATAGGGTGACGCCGATGCCCTGGGCGCCAATCGAGCGAAGAGAGTTCAGCATCGGACCCCACCCGCAGCCGAGGTCGAGCACCCGGTGACCGGCGGTGATCCCGAGACGCTCGGCCACGTAGCGGTGTTTGCGGCGCTGCGCCTCCTCCAGGCTGAGCGAGAAATCGCCGTCGTACTTGGCGCCGCTGAAGTCCGCCATCTCGCCGAGGCTCAGGCGGAAGATCCGATCGATCAGCGAGTAGGTGAATTCGAGGTCGTTCTGACTGGCCATGCGATACTTCCTCAGCGTGCACGCCGGACTGGTTTCTCCCCCGCGGGGAACGCCGGTTCAGCGAGGTCGGTTCCCGTCAACGGATCGGCGGCCGGCCAATTCCGATGCCGTGAGCGCGCGGTCCCCTCATCCGGCGACCAACCGAAACACGGTGATCTCCGGTCGGCAGTTGAAGCGGACTCGAAGGTGGTGGCCCACACCACGATTGACATAGAGCGAGCGGTTGCCGCTGAGCGCAAACTCGCCCGCGGTGTACCGCCGGTTGGCGACCGGCACGAGTGGAGGCGGTAAGAATGGCGGCTTGCACTGCCCGCCGTGGGTGTGGCCCGAGAGGATCCAGCCGCGGTAGCCGTGCCAGTCGGGCCGATCGACGCAGTCAGGATTGTGGGCCAGGACCAACCCGGGAGCGTCGCTCGCGCGCCGCGCCAACACCGACAGGTCGACCCGCCGGGCCCAGAGGTCGTCGATCCCGACGAAGTCGAGGCCCGCAATCGTCGTCATCTGATTGCGGAGCACCGTCACGCCGACCCCCGTGAGAGCAGCGCTTACGGTATCAGCGATCTCACCGCTCCGCCACCCCGGCCCGTAATCGTGATTCCCCAGCACCGCGACCGATCCCACCTTGCCGGTGGGGAGAGCGTCGAGGACCTGGCGGAGCTGGTCGAAGGTGGTCGCTGATCGGTAGGTGATGAGGTCGCCGGTGATTACCACGAAGTCCGGGCGGAGGTCCGCCAGCCGCCGCAATGACCGGATCAGGTACTCGCCGTCCACCACCGGGCCCACGTGGAGGTCGGAGAGTTGAGCGAGGGTGGTGCCGGCCAGGGTTGGCGGGAGGTTGGCGATTGGCAATTCCCGATGGACCAGCTCCAACCAGGCCGGCTCGACGCGCCAGGTATAGAGCCCCGTCGCGGCCGCGGCGGCCGTCGCACCGACGGCGAAACGAAGGAATTGACGACGGGACGGCATGGCCGCGGGAATCTAGCGAATCAGGCCGGGAGGAAGGTGAAGGCGAGGACGCCGAGTACGAACCAGATCGCCGCGAACGCGATCGAGTACCCGATGAATCGGCGGAAGTCGATTCGCGCCATTCCCCCGCTGATCACCGCCCAGAACGGGGTCATCAAGTTGCCCATCTGGTCGCCGACCGAGAGGGCCAGAAGCCCGCGCTGGACCGAGACCCCGACCGCCTCCGCCGCCCGGGCGGTGACGAACCCCTGAATCGCCCACTGCCCGCCGCTCGAGGGGACAAAGAGCGCCACCACGGTCGAGGCCAGCGCGGTCAGGAACGGGAAGGTGTACCGGGTCGAGATGGCGGCGAACGCGCCGGCGAACTGCTCGCCAAGGGTGGTGAACTGGATCAGCCCAGCCACGCCGGCGTAGAGATGGTAGAGCACCACGATCGGCCAACAGGACAAGATCCCGGATTGGAGGGCCTTGGAGAAGTTGCGGACGTTGCGGTGAACGAGCACGGTGGCCAAGAGCAGGGTGGTGTTGAGCGAGTTGAGGTCGAGCCCGAGGTCCTTCACGGCGAAATGGTAGAAGAGCCACCCCACCAGCATGACGGCCAGGACGAGGATCGGAATCGAGCTGCGCTCGAGCCGCGCCGAGGGCGGCTCGAGCACCGGGGTCGGTCCGATCGGCTCGGCCTCCGCGATCGGGTCCGCGAGATGATAGGCGTCGGGAAACACGGAGAGCGGCTGGGGCCGGGCCGGCTTGAGGAATCGGGCGGCGATCAGGATGGCGACCAGGAAGACGGCGATGAACGCGATCGACGCCGGGGCCCAGATCGTGGTGCCGAGGGGCATCCGGCCCGTGGTCCCTTCGAGAAAGTGCCCCGGGGTGTTCATCAGCAACGGAGCACTCGCCGACAAGCCGAACTGCCAGACCGAGGTCGCCGCCATCGTGGTGGCGAGGAAGAACGGGAAGTCCAGCGGCATGCCCCGTCGCTCCGCCTCGCGGGCGAAGTACACCGCCACCAACGGGCCCAAGGCGAGCCCCAACCCCCAGTAGAGATACGAGAGCGAGGCGGCCAGCCCGATCGCCATCGCGAACGTCCCGAGTTCGGTGGTCGGAATCCGGGAGAGCCGGGCCACGACCCGCTTGAACACCGGCGAGGCGCCGAGGGTCGAGCTCAACACCAGGATCAAGGTCATCTGCATGGTGAACGGCAACAACAGCCAGAGCCCTCGGTAGTACGCTTCCCCGACGGTGCCCAGGCTGTTGCCCATCGCCAGGGCGATCAACCCCAACGCCGCCAACATCGCGATCGACGTCGACATCGCGTCCGGGATGATTCGCCCGACGAAGCCGGCAAAACGAGTGAGACGGTCGACCGGAACCTGGTCGGCGGGAACGGTCATTCGGGGCTCGGCGTTAGGGTGGCTCGCGGACGTTGTCGATCGCGGTCGCCGGCTTTAGCGCGCCGACAGCTCCTGGTAGAGCGTCCTGACGAATCGCTCGTGCCCCCCCGGCCAGTCCTTGGCGTACGGCTCGGTCATCTTGGCCGCCAGCACCTGGTCGATGGTCTTCCCCGCGGCGATCTCGGCTCGCATCCGGTCGCGCAGCGCCACCAGCATCCGGTGCCAGGCCTCGAGCTGGGCTCGGCCGACGACCGGGCCGTGGCCCGGGATGACCTTGGTGCTCCCGTTGATCAGCGCGATCGCCTTCTCCGCCGCCAAGATCACCCCGTGAATCGAGCCGCCGCTCGATCGATCGACGAACGGCAGGCCGGCCATGTTGAAGACGTCGCCCATGTGGAGCACGTTGGCCTTCGAGAAATAGACCAGCGCGTCGCCATCGGTGTGGGCGGCGGGGAGGTGAGTGACGACGATCTCGTCGCCGTTGAGATGGAAACGGACCCCGTCGGCGAAGGTGACCACCGGCAACGCCCCCTTGGGCGAGGCCGGCTCTCGCCGGTTGATCGCCTCGATGAACTGATCGGTCGACATCCGCTTCCGGACGTTGTCGTGGGCCACGATCAGCGCCCCCGCCTTGCCCAGGTTCTCGTTGCCGCCGGTGTGGTCGAAGTGCCAATGGGTGTTGACCACGAACCGGACCGGCTTGGGGGTCAGCGCGGCGATCGCGGCGAGGATCTTCGGGGTCAGCGGCGCGAACTGGTCGTCGACGATGAATACCGCGTCGTCGCCGATCGACAGCCCGATGTTGCCGCCGGCGCCCTGGAGCATGTAGACCCCGGTCGCGAGCGGATGAGTCTGGATCCGGACGGTGTCGAGACCGGCTTGGGCGAGCAGCGTGGTGGCCGGGCCGGTCAAGGCACCCGCGGCGAGGAGTAACGAGAGACGCATCGGGTTGTAGGGCCTGTGGAGGTGACGGTCGGATCTTAGCCCCACCGGGAGAGCGGCGACAGGGGCCGGCCGCCGCGCCCGCGCCGACGTCCTTCCCCAGGCCGGCTTTCCGTCGTAGTGTTGGCGGTCCCAACCTGATCCGACGATGACCACACCCATGCTGGACTCGGTGGCCTCGGCGCTCCGCGACCAAGTGATCGAATGGCGCCGCCACCTCCACCGCCACCCGGAACTGTCCTTCCACGAGCACGAAACCGCCCGGTTCGTCGAGGCGACCCTCCGTTCGTTCGGGGGCCTCGAGCTGGCCCGCCCGACGCCAACGAGCGTGGTGGCGCGGCTGATCACCGGCCGGCCCGGCCCGACCCTGGCCTTTCGCGCCGACATGGACGCGCTGCCGATCCAGGAGGAGAACAACCATGACTTCGTGTCCACGGCGCCTGGGGTGATGCACGCCTGCGGACACGACGGTCATACCGCCGTCCTGTTAGGGGTGGCCCGGATTCTGACCGAACGGCGCGAGGAACTCGGCGGAGAGCTGCGCTTCATCTTCCAGCACGCCGAGGAGGTCCTCCCCGGCGGAGCTCAGGCGATGGTGGACGCGGGGGTCATGGACGGGGTCGACCTGATCGTCGGGCAACACGTCTGGGCCACCATGGAACACGGCCAGGTCGGGCTCAAGGAAGGCGCCCTGATGGCCTCGCCGGACACCTTCTTCATCACGATCCGCGGCAAGGGCGGCCACGCGGCCAAACCCAACGAGACCGTCGACCCGATTCCGATCGCGGCCCAAGTGGTCATGGCGCTCCAGACGATCGTGTCCCGGACGGTCGATCCGATCGAGCCGGCGGTGGTGAGCGTGACCCAGTTCCACGCCGGCACCACCCATAACGTCATCCCGGAAGAAGCCAAGCTGGTGGGCACGGTGCGCACCTTCGACAAGACCCTCCGCGCCCGGATTCCGAAGGAGATGGAGCGGATCGTCAAGGGCGTGACCGAAGCGCACGGCGCCGAGTACGAGTTCGCCTGGCAGGACGGCTACCGGCCGGTCATCAACGACGCCAAGGTCACCGCCCGGGTCGCCGAGGTGGCGAAACGCCTGTTCGGCGAGGAGCGGGTGGTGACCCTGCCCCCGAACATGGGTGGCGAGGACTTCTCGGCGTTCCTCGAGAAGGCGCCCGGGACATTCTTCTACACCGGCGGGGGCAACGTGGCTCGGGGCATCGTGCACCCTCATCACCACCCGCGCTTCGACATCGACGAAACCAGCCTGGATCTGTCGCTCCGCCTGTTCGTGGCGGTGGCGCTCGACGTGCTCGGGCCGCCGGCGTCGTGAAACTGTACCGCGCCCTGCCGGTCATCCCGGCGGTGGCCCTGATCGGCAGCGGCTGGTTCGCCAATCGGGTCGAGCCGAGGGTGTTCGGGGTACCGTTCCTGCTCGGGTGGATCGTGGGGTGGGTCCTGCTGACCAGCGCGACCATGTGGCTGGTCTATCACCTCGATCACCGCGGCCAGGGCTCGTGACGGCCCTGCTGGTCATCGCCGCGACCTTCCTGCTCGCCCTCGGGCTCGGGGTCCGGGCTCGGAGCGGGCGGCAGATGAACCTGACCGAGTGGGCCGTCGGCGGGCGCACCTTCGGCACCATCCTGGTATTCCTGCTCCTCGCCGGCGAGATCTACACCACCTTCACCTTTCTCGGCGCGAGCGGTTGGGCTTACGGGCGAGGGGCACCGGCGTTCTATATTCTCTGCTACGGTGCGCTGGCCTACATCATGAGCTACTGGCTCGCCCCCGCGGTATGGAGCTACGCTCGCCAGCACGATCTCGTCTCCCAGCCGGATTTCTTCGCCCACAAGTACCGGAGTCGCCCGTTAGGCACCTTGGTGGCAGTGGTCGGGGTGGTGGCGCTGATTCCGTACCTGGTCCTCCAGTTGAAGGGCCTCGGGATCATCGTCAGCGAAGCGTCGTCGGGGATCGTCTCGCCCACCGTGGCGATCTGGCTCGGTGTCATCGGGGTGGTCGTCTACGTGATGATCTCCGGGATTCACGCCTCGGCCTGGACGGCCGTCGTCAAGGACATCCTCATTCTCGGCGTGGCGATCTTTCTCGGCCTCTATCTGCCCGCCAAGCTCCACGGCGGGATCGGTCCCATGTTCACCACCATTAACCAGGCCAACCCCGGGTTCCTGACCCTCCCGGCTCGGGGCCAGAGTCCGTCGTGGTTTGCCAGCACCGTCCTGTTGACCGCCGTGGGCTTCTATCTCTGGCCGCACACCTTCGGGTCGATCTACTCGGCCAAGAGCCCCGACGCCTTTCGGAAGAACGCGGTCGTGATGCCGCTCTATCAGCTGGTGATGCTCTTCGTCTTCTTCGTCGGGTTCGCGGCCCTGCTGGCGGTGCCCGGTCTGACCGGCACGGACGCCGATCTGGCGCTCCTTCGGGTCAGCGTCCGGACCTTCGATCCATGGCCCGTCGGCGTGATCGGCGCGGCGGGAGTGCTGACCGCCCTGGTGCCTGGCTCGATGATACTGATGGCTGCGGGAACCATCCTCGCCAAGAACGTGGTCCTGGCCGGGCGACCCGCGAACGATCCGGCCATCGTCCGGCTCGCCAAGATCCTGGTGCCGGTCATCGCGCTGATCGCGCTGTGGTTCACGTTCGAGGGTGGCAATTCCATCGTCGCCCTACTGCTGATGGGCTACTCGCTGGTCACCCAGCTTGCGCCGGCACTGCTGTTCTCGTTGCTCCCCGTCAACCCGGTGACCGGCCCTGGCGCGATCGCGGGCCTGGTGGCCGGCGTGGCGACGGTGGCGTGGGTGACCCTGGCCAAGACCAGCTTCGCCGCCCTGCTTCCCGCGGCGCCCGGGTGGGTCCAGGACCTCAACGTGGGTTTTGCCGCGCTGCTGGTGAACGTCGCCGTCGCCCTCATCGTGAGCCTGGCCACCCGCCAAGCTGACGCGGCCAAGTCACGGCCCGGTCCGCCCGGCCGTTCATGAGCCGAAGTCCCTCCTTACTAAGCGGACGGGCGCTCGTCGCTGGCCTCGCCGGTCAGGCCCTGGGGCCATGAAACCTGTCGTACGATATAACGTACGACGTATCTTAATTCCGTACACATGACCCTCGGACTACGTCTCGCATGACCGCTCCCCGTCCCGACCTTGGCCGGCTTCGGATCAACCGGAACCAGGCCCCGTCCGCGAGTAGCGCCCTCAAATGGCCCCTCATTCTGGCGGTGGCCGCCGCGGGGTTCATCGCGGTGGTCTTCTTCGTCATGAGGGGCGGTGGCGGGCTCGAGGTCAAGGTTGGCCGGGCGGAGGTCGTCGGGGGTGGCGCGAGTGGTTCGGTTGGAATCACGGCCAACGGCTACGTGGTGGCGCGGACCCGGGCGTCGGTGGCTTCACGAATCTCCGGGCGGTTGGCGTCGCTGTCGGTGGAAGAGGGCAGCGTGGTCAAACGGGGGCAGGTGCTGGCCCGACTCGACAACGACGACTACGTGGCCGCTGTGGCCCAGGCGGAGGCGGAGCGATCCCGAGCCGAGGCCGCGGTCACCGAGACGAGGGCGGTCCGGGACCAATTGGACCGGGACCTGGCCCGATCCCGTGAGCTTCTGGCCAAGAACCTCGAGCCGGCGCGGACGGCGGAGGACCTCGCCTCCCAAGTGGCCTCGGCCGAGGCCCGGATCAACGTGCAGCTGGCTCAGATCAAGGCCGCCGAGGCGGCGGTGGCCTTTGCCCGCGCCAATCTGGAGAACACCTCGATCCGGGCGCCGTTCGACGGCACCGTTCTTCGCAAGGATGCCGAAGTGGGCGAGGTGGTGGCCCCCGTGGCGACCGGTGGCGGCCTGACTCGCGGAGCGGTGGTCACCATGGCCGACCTCAAGACCCTCGAGGTCGAGGTCGACGTCAACGAGTCCTACATCGCCCAAGTGACGGGCGGCCAGCCCGCCCGGATCGTGCTCGACGCCTATCCGACCGCGAGTTTCGCCGGTCGGGTCCGTCAGATCGTGCCGACGGCCGACCGGCAGCGCGCCACCGTGCAGGTCAAGGTGAGCATCACCGATCGCGACTCGCGGATTCTGCCCGAAATGGGCGCCCGCGTCGAGTTTCTCGATACCGCGACCACGGCGCCGAACGCCCCGGCCCGGGTATTCGTACCGGCCGCCGCCGTCGTCACCGCGGGCTCGGCCACGGTGGTGTGGGTCGTTCGCGACGGCGTGGTGCGGCGTACCACGGTCGAGGCCGGACCGGTGTCGGGCGGCCGGCGAGAAGTCCGCAGTGGGCTGTCCGGTGGTGAGAGCTTGGTGCTCGATCCGCCGCAAGACCTGTCAGACGGAGCCAAGGTCAATGTCATCACCGGCACCTAGCCGCGCCGCAGACGGAGTCCTCGTCGAGATTCGTGACCTCGCCAAGGTCTACCGCCGTGGGACCGAGGAGATCCGGGTGTTCGAAGGGGTCGACCTCGACATCCGCAACGGGGAGTTCCTGGCCCTGATGGGTCCGTCGGGAAGCGGCAAATCGACCCTGCTCAACATCATCGCCGGCCTCGACACCCCGACGGCCGGCAGCGTGGTCGTCGATGGGCAGGACATCACCCGGATGAACGCCAAACAGCTCGCCACGTGGCGGTCGGGCCATATCGGCTTCATCTTCCAGTTCTACAACCTGCTCCCGGTGCTCACCGCGGCGCAGAACGTCGAGCTGCCGCTGCTGCTGACCCATCTTTCCAAGAAAGACCGCCGTGATCACGTGATGGCCGCGCTCGAGATCGTCGGACTCACCGACCGCGCCGAGCATTTTCCCCGGCAGCTGTCGGGCGGCCAGCAGCAGCGGGTCGGGATCGCCCGGGCGGTGGTCAGCGATCCGGCCATCATTCTGGGCGACGAGCCCACCGGCGATCTCGACGCCACCTCGGGCAACGAAGTGCTCGATCTGCTCGAGCGGCTCTCCCGGGAGTTCGGCAAGACGATCGTGATGGTGACTCACGACGCCCACGCCGCGGCCCGGGCCAAGGCGATCATGCACATGGACAAGGGGGTGCTGTCCCGATGACCATCGCCGGCCTGGTTCGAGCCAACTTGTTCCGCAACAAGAAGCGGACGGTGTTGACGATTGGCAGTGTGGTGATCGCGTTCTTCCTGTTCGGGACCTTGCGCTCGTTCCTCACCACCCTGGACGCGGCGGCGGCCGTCGGCAGCGAGGCCCGCCTGATCACCTCGAGCGCCTCCGGGATCACCTTCGTGCTGCCCGAGGCGCATGCCAACCGGTTGAGCGCCATTCCCGGGGTGAAGGGTGTCAGCTCGTCCAATTGGTTTGGCGGGTACTACCAGAATCCCCAGGACTTCTTCGCCCAATTCGCCATTAAGGCCGAGACCTTTCTCCCGATGTACCCGGAGCTGCGGATCACCGCCGGGGACCGGGACGCCTTTCTTCGCGAGCGCGGCGCGGCGCTGGTCGGGGTCGGCTTGCTCGAGAAGTACGGCTGGCAGGTCGGCCAGACCGTGACCCTCAAGGGCACCATCTTCCCCGGGGATTGGGAGTTCGTGATTCGGGCCGCTTATACCCCGAGCGATCAGGCCTTCGGCGACGCGAACATGTACTTCCACTACGACTATCTCTCCGAGCGGGTCCCCGGGATGAGTCCAGGGTGGTTCACCCTCGAGCTCGATCGCCCCGACCAGGCGGCCGAGATCGCGGCGGCCATCGACGCTCAGTTCAAGAACTCGACCGCCCCGACCAAGACCGAGACCGAGCGGGCCTTCTCGGCCGGCTTCGTCACCATGTGGGGGAACATCGGCTTCCTGGTCCGGGCCATCGGGACCGCGGTGTTCTTCGCGATTCTGTTCGTGGCGGCCAACACCATGATGATGGCGGTTCGGGAGCGGATCGGCGAGATCGCGGTGCTCAAGACTCTCGGATTCCAGAACGGCACCGTCTTCGGTCTGGTGCTGGCCGAGTCGCTGCTGATCACCCTGCTGGGTGGCACGATCGGTTTGGGGCTGGCCAAGGTGGCCTTCCTCGGTAACAACCCGATGGCGTCGTTCTTTCCCGGGTTCGGCGTCACCAACGGCACTCTGATCCTCGGCCTCGCCCTGTCGTTGACGTTAGGCCTCGTCAGCGGCACCATTCCCGCGTTTCAATCGGCCCGGCTGTCCGTGGTCGACGCGCTCCGCCGGGTGGCGTGAGGAGATCACGATGAAGATCCCGATCATCTACAACATTCGGAGCCTCCGGCAGCGGCCAGTGTCGACCCTGACCACCGCCCTCGGGATGGCTCTGGTGGTGGCGGTGTTCGTTTCGATGAACGCGCTGGCCAACGGGTTTCGGGCCGCCTTGGTGAGCACCGGCTCGCCCGAGAACGTGATTCTTCTCCGCAAAGGCGCCAACACCGAGATGAACAGCGGCATCACCCGCCAGGCGGCGAGCGTGGTGGCGGGATTCCCGTTCGTGGCCCGCGACGAGGCCAATCAGCCGCTGATCAGCGCCGAGACCTTCGTGGTGGTGCCGCTCGAACGGGTCGGTGGCGGGGGCATGGCGAACGTGGTGGTGCGGGGCGTGAGCGCCCAAGCCTTCCAGGTCCGCAAGGGGATCGAGATCGTCGCCGGCCGAGCCTTCAAGACTGGGGCGCGGGAGGTGGTCGTCGGGGTGGCCTACGCCAAGCGGTTTCCCAACTCGGAGGTCGGCAAGACGGTGCGGTTCGCCGAGGAGGAGTGGACCGTGGTGGGTCAGTTCACGGCCGGCGGATCGTCGTTCGAGTCGGAGATCTGGGGCGAGAACGAGCAGTTCATGCCGGTGTTTCGAGGAGAGATCTTCCAGAGCCTCACCTTCCGGATGAAGGACCCGAGCGCGTTCGCCGGCCTCAAGGAATCGCTCGAGGCCGATTCCCGACTGGTGGTCGACGCGGCCCAGGAGCGGGACTTCTACGCCAGCCAGTCGACGATGCTGGCCACGATCCTCAACTTCATCGCGATCTTCATCGCCTCGATCATGGGGGTCGGGGCGGTGTTCGGAGCCATCAACACGATGTACGCCTCGATCGCCTCCCGCGCGCCGGAGATCGGCGTCCTCCTGACGTTGGGCTTCCGGCCCCGCAGCGTGATGGGCTCCTTTCTCCTCGAAGCCGTCTTCATCGCGGCGCTAGGTGGCGCCCTCGGCTGCCTGATGACCCTGCCGATCAACGGACTGGTCACCAGCACCACCAACTGGAGCTCGTTCAGCGAGGTGGCGTTCGCGTTCCGGATCACCCCGGGCCTGCTCTTGAACGGGATGATCTTCGCGGTGGCCATGGGGGTGATCGGGGGTCTGCTGCCGGCTCGTCACGCGGCCAAGCAGCAGGTGGTGGAGGCCCTCCGCCAGGCCTGACCCGGGCCTAGTCGCCGAACGGCGACTTGGTGGGTCGGACCCTCGGCGGGGGCGCCGAGTCGAGCAGCTTCTGGAGTTCTTCCCGACTCAGTTCGAAGGGATCCTTCTCGTAGCCCGGTGACGGCGCGGTCCTGGCTCGGCCCGGATTGTTGCCGGTCGGCTCGAAATCCCAGTCCGACTTGGTGCGGGGCCGGACCTCCCATTCGAGGCCGTCTCGATCGACGAACTTGCGAAACGCCATCGGCCCTCCGTTAGTAGCGCCAGCTCACGGTGTCCGCGTTGGGCGGTCCATTCTTGCGGATCTGCTCGATGATCCTGGGAATGAACATCTGATGGTAGCGGAGCCGGGAATAGGCGTTGGACCGGGTGTGATCGCCGTTCCAGCAGTGTTCGTCCCGGGCGCCGTAATCGACGATGGCGTCGGCGGGCGGATCGGCGGTCTTGAGGAAATCCTCCACCAGATAGACGGCGTTGTTGAGATAGAAGTTGTCCATCTCACCGACGTAGATGTGGAGCTTGCCGCGAAGCTTCGGACCCAACGCCTTCCAGTCCCGCCGGAGGATGTGGGAGAGGTCGAAGTTCTCTCGCCAATACTCGGCGACGGATTTGTCGATCACCCCGGTCACCTTGTCCCAGATCGGCTTGGGATACCCGTCCGGCCCCACCGGCGAGTAGACGGCCTGCCAGATGTCCCACTGCCCGCCGCTTCGGCCCTTGGTCGCGATCGCCAGCTCGTGGTAGTTCGCGTCCTGCACCGTCGCGTCGACCTGGCCGAGATAGTTCCGGTGCCCCGGGCGGAGCGTCTTCTTCCACCGACTCGCCGGCCAGTACGCGTTCGCCTCCTCGTACAGGTTGAAGTTGGTGTACTGGCGGAAGTCGATCGGGTCAGGACAGGCGACGAAGGCGCCGTTGAACTCGTCGGGGTAGAACATCTGGACGGCCATCGCCTCCCAGCCCCCGGTCGACCCGCCATAGGTGATCCGGGCATACCCCTGGCCGATCCCCCGATACTTTCGCTCGATGTGGGGCACCAACTCCTTCATGATCGCGTCGCCATACGGGCCGTTGTTGGCGGAGTTGACCGCGTAGGAGTCGTCGTAGAATGGCGTCGGGTGCTGGATCTCGATCAAGAGTACCCGCGGAAAATTGGGCCCAGTCCAGTCGCGGTAGAACTGATGGGCGAGCTCCTGCTGAATGCGGTTGTAGCCGGCCAGGTTGAACCGGGCGCTGAAGTCGGGCTTCAGGTTCGGGTCGGGAGGCTCGGGGCGGAACCCGCCGAACTCGGCCGGGAAATGGCCGTGGTTGATGACCAGGGGATAGCGGGCGTTCGGGTGGGTGTCGAATCCCTCCGGGAGCAGCACCCAGGCCGCCAGCTCGGTCGGCGTTCCCCAGAAATCGGTGAGCAGCTTGCTCTGAATCCGCTCGTACTTGATGTACTTCGTCTCCACCGGGGGGCGGGCCGGGGGGATCTCCTGGTCGAGGGAGATCACGATCGCGGTCGGGCGCTTCGGGTCGAAGGTGATCCACCGCGGGGTGCTGTAGAAGTTGCCCGGCTTCGAGTTCCACTGCTGACCTTCGCCGCGGTCGGGCGGGAGCTTGACGGTGTGGCCGTCCGCCCGGCGGAAGGTCTGGTAGCGGTTGAGCAGGGCCTGAACCCGGTACCGACCGGCGGGGATCTCCTTGATGCTCCGAATCGGGAAGCCCCAGGCGCGGGCATCGACCACCGCCGCGCGCCCCGGCGCCAACTGGTCGACATCGATGCCGAAGGCGAGCTGCGTCGTCAGCCCGTCGGCCATCTGAAACCGGGGCTCGGCCGTGGAGTCGCTCGAAATCAGCAGGATGACCCGGCCGTCCTGCGGCGTGGCCGTCCGCGCGGCCGGGAAACTCACCAGAAACCGCGGACTGGACTGGGCCACCATCCCAGGCACCGCGGCGGCCGACAGGAACGCGGACATGGCCCAGACCGTCGAACGGTTCGTCATGGATTTCGGCTTTTCGGGGTCGAAGCAGAATAGCTCCCCACCAAGCGAGGGCGCCAGGCCGAGATACTTGGCTTCGAGGCAGGTAGTCATTTTAGTATATTCCTGTTAGCTTAAATAACGACTCCACTTATTAAAGGGAACCACCTTCTTAGGTAAACTATTGTGAATAGAGGAGTTACTGGGGAATACCGAGTCGTTTCCACCGTCGGTGGCGAGACAGTCAGGGCCTTTGTCCCCGTTCCATTGCCGCCCCGACCGACGTTGGACCTCGACCCCCCGCTTCGGGAACTCCTCGACGAAACTTTGATCGCACTCGGGCGCCTCGACGGCGCCTCCTCACTCTTCCCTGACACCGATCTGTTCCTGTACGCCTACGTTCGGAAAGAAGCCGTCCTCTCCTCGCAGATCGAAGGAACCCAGTCGTCCCTGTCCGACTTGCTCCTCTTCGAGTTAGAGGAGGTGCCCGGCGTGCCCATCAGCGACGTGACCGAGGTGTCGAACTACGTCGCGGCGCTGGACCACGGCCTGACCCGGATTCGCGATGGCTTCCCAATTTCCGCCCGACTGATCCGCGAATTGCACCAGAGGCTGCTTCGATCCGGCCGAGGTGCCAAGGCGGACGCGGGAGAATTCCGGCGGTCGCAAAATTGGATCGGTGGTTCTCGCCCGGGCAACGCGGCCTTCGTGCCCCCGCCGCCGGAAGCCGTGGCCGATTGCATTGCGGCGCTCGAGCGGTTCCTTCACGATCATTCCGAGCGGACGCCCACCCTCATCAAGGCCGCGTTGGCGCACGTCCAATTCGAGACCATTCACCCCTTCCTGGACGGCAACGGTCGGGTGGGCCGGCTGCTGATCACCATGCTCCTCTGCGCGGAAGGGGTGCTCCGTTATCCGCTCCTCTACCTGAGCCTCTATTTCAAGCACCACCGCCAGCGGTACTACGAACTGCTCACCGAGGTGCGGACCACCGGCAACTGGGAGGCCTGGCTCGAGTTCTTCGCGCGGGGCACCCACGACACGGCCAACCGGGCCGTGGCGACGGCGCGGTCGATCGGCGAACTCTTCCGAACCGACCGCGAGCGGCTGACCGCCATGGGACGTTCAGCCGGCTCCGCCTTCCCGGTGCACCACGAAATGCAGCGTCGTCCCCTGGCGACCGTGAAGTCGCTGATCAAGGCGACCGGGCTGACGGCCCCAACGGTCGGCAAGGCCCTCGACGTCTTGGTCCGAGTGGGCATCGCCCGGGAGATCACCGGCCGCCGGCGAGGACGGGTGTTCGGCTACGATCGCTACCTCGCGCTGATGAGCGAGGGCACCGAGCCACTGTGAAGCCGTGCCATCCGGGGCCACCGTGAAACTTCTCTTGACCGTCGAGAGTAGTGCGGTATGTTACCCTCGACCGTCAACAGGAGCCCACCGTGCCCGATCACCGAACCGAGATCCTCCAGGGGACCTTCGACCTCCTCGTCCTCAAGATCCTCTCGGTCGAACCGATGCACGGGTGGGGCATCACCCAACGGATCGAATCGCTCTCCAACGAGGCCCTGCTCGTCAATCAGGGATCCCTCTACCCCTCGCTCGAACGCCTCAAGCGCCGCGGCCTGGTCGACTCGGAGTGGCGGGTCACCGAGAACAACCGGCGAGCCCGGTACTACCGCCTGACGGCCGCTGGGCGCCGGCAGCTCCAGGCCGAACGGGCGGAGTGGGAGCGTGCTTCGCTGGCGATCAACCTGATCCTCCGGTGGGAGGGGGCCTGACATGTCGCTGCGGCTGCGAGTCTTTCATTGGCTGACCGCCGTGTTCCGCGGGCGAACGGCGGATCGCGAGCTCCATGACGAAATGGCCTTTCACCTCGACCAGCAGGCCCGGCAGTTGGAGGCCGCGGGGCTCACGCCAGCCGAGGCCCGCCGTCAGGCCCGGCTCAAGTTCGGCAGTGTCGACGCAACCCGGGAGGATACCCGTGACGCCCGCGGCGGTCGCTGGCTGGACGATCTTCGCCGTGACCTGTCGCACGCGTTCCGGCAGTTTCGCCGGGCGCCCGGGTTCGCGGCGGTGACCGTCGCGACGATCGGCCTCGGCACTGGGGCGGCCACCGCGATCATGAGCGTGCTGAACGGCGTCTTGATACGGCCTGGCCCGTTCGAGGCGGCCGACCGGTTGGGAGTGCTCTGGCAGACCGACCGCCGCACCGGCACGACCCGGGAGCCGATGTCGTGGCCCGACTTCCAGGATTTTCGGGAACGGGTCCGTGGCTTGGCCGGTCTCGCGGCGATGACGAGCACCGAGATGAGCCTGGTGGACGGGGAGGGCGATCCGATCCGGCTCACCGCCGTATTGACGACAGCCAACTACTTCGACCTGGTGGGCGTCCGGCCGTTGCTCGGCCGGGCCTACACGACCGCCGACGATCAGTCCACGCCGCCGCGGGTAGCGCTCATCAGCGAGGGCCTCTGGCGCCGCCGATTCGGGGCCGACCGCGCGGTGCTCGGCCAGACCATTCGGCTCGACGACGGGACCGTGACGGTGATCGGGGTCTTGCCCGCGGGCACCGACTTCGGGCTCGATCAAATCAACGCCCGCGCGGCCTATCACGCGACCTACTCGGGGGCCGGCGAGGTCGACGTCTGGGCCCCGCTCGAGGCGACTGCCCGTGAGATGCCTCGCGACACCCATCCGATCTTGGTGCTGGCCCGGCTGGCCCCGACCGCGACCTTCGCCTCGGCGGGGGCCGAGGTCGCCGCGATCGCCGCCGATCTCGAGGCGGCCTATCCCCGCAGTAACGCCGCGCGGGGGATCAATCTCGAGGCCCTCGACCATGTCGTCTTCGGCCCGATTCGGCCGGTGCTGACCTTGTTGGTCATTGCCGTGGCCCTCGTCCTGGTGGTGGCGTGCGTCAACGTCGCCAACCTGCTCCTGGCGCGGGGGGCGGCCCGGGCTCGGGAAGTTGCCGTGCGTACGGCGTTAGGCGCCGCCGGGGCTCGCCTCGGGCGGCAGTTCGCGGTCGAGAGCATGGTGCTGGCGGTCGCGGGCGGCGGATTCGGGGTCCTGGTCGCGTGGGTGGGCCTTGGCGCGCTGCTCCGGCTCGCCCCGGCGGATCTCCCCCAGCTCGGCCAGGTCCGACTCGATGCCGCCGTGCTCGGGGCGAGCCTCGCCTTGGCGACGGTGATCGGGATCGGCTTCGGGCTGGTGCCGAGCTGGCAAGCCAGGCGGGTCGACCCGATCAGCGTGATGCGCAACGAAAGCCGAACCGCCACGGGCGGGCATAGCCGCCTCCGGCGGGGATTGGTGGTGCTGGAGCTGGGCCTTTCGGTGACCCTGGTCATCACCGCCGCTCTCCTGGTGCGGAGCTTCGCCGGGATCCTCTCGACCGGCCCCGGATTCGAGACGGCCGGCTTGCTCAAGGCGCAATATCAACTGCCCGCCGGGCGGTATCCTCGTGACTACCGGGTCTTTCCGAATTGGACCGAGATCCAGCGGTTTCAGCGGGAGCTGCTGCAGGAGGCGCGGCGCCTCCCGGGGGCGACCGCGGTCGCCCTGGCCAACGCCCATCCGCTCGACGCGGGGTTCACCAATTCGTTCACGATCGTGGGCCGCGAGGCCGAGTCGGCCGACTGGCCCGAGATATCGGTCCGGTCGGTGAGCGCCGAGTATCCGGCCACGGTGGGTCTGGTGATTCGCGACGGGCGGGGCTTCGCGGATACCGACGAGGCCGGTGCCGCGCCGGTGGCCCTCATCAACGAGGCGGCCGTCCAACGGTTCTTTCCCAACTCCTCGCCGCTCGGCCAGCAGATTCGGTTCTGGGGGATTCCCCGGCAGATCGTCGGGGTCGTCTCCGACGAGCGGATTCACGGGGTGACCGAAGTGGTGCCGCCCGCGGTGTACACCAATCTGGTCCAGACACCGTCGTCATCCGGGGTGCTGGTGCTCCGGACGTCCGGGGAACCGACCGCGCTGACCACCGCGGTGCGGGAGCTGTTCCGCCGTCAGGATCCCGCCCTCGCGGTCTACGGCATCGAACCGCTCACCTCGACCTTGCTCGGCTCGGTCGCGACTCGGCGGTTCGCCATGCTGGTGGTGGGGGCGTTCGCGCTGGTCACGATGGTCCTCGCGTTGATCGGCATTCACGGGGTGCTGAGCTTCCTGGCGGCGACCCGGACCCGGGAGATCGGGATCCGGGTGGCGTTAGGCGCCTCCGGGGCGAGCGTCCGCCGGCTGGTGCTGAGCGACGGGGCGACGATGGTGGCGGCGGGGGTCGGGATCGGCGTGGTCGGCGCGATCGCGACCTCGCGGCTGGTCGCGGGGTTGCTCTACGGCGTGGCGCCGGTCGACCAGGTCACCTACCTCACCGTCGCGATCGGCATCGCGGCGGCGGCGCTCCTGGCGATGTGGCTGCCGGTCCGCTCGGCGAGCCGGGTTGCGCCGACGGAGGCGCTCCGGGCGGAAGGGTAGGGACGCGAGACTCAGGACTCCAGACTCAAGACTCCAGACTCAAGACTCAAGACTCAAGACTCCAGACTCAAGACTCCAGACTCCAGAGGGCAGTCTTGAGTCCTGAGTCTTGAGTCTTGAGTCCTGAGTCTTGAGTCCTGAGTCCTGAGTCCTGAGTCTTGAGTCTTGAGTCTTGAGTCCTGAGTCTTGAGTCCTGAGTCTTGAGTCCTGAGTCTTGAGTCTCGAGTCCTGCTCACCGTCCCTCCGCTCCGGCACCAAGCGCCGCGAAGAACGTCCCATACCCACTGAACCGACCGTCGCTCACCAGGATCTTCCCCGACATCACCGCGCCAACCACCGGCACGGTCCCGTCTAGAACACCGAGCAGGTCCGCGGCGGTCGCGGTGATGTAGGCGCTCGGGTCGCGGATCTCGCCGGGCCCGGAGGTGACGGTGCCGCCGTCGATCTTGACCCACCAGGGGCCGCCGCCGTCGCCGCGAAGCAGGAACTGGTAGCTCGAGAGGAGGCCGGGCGTCGACGTCCCCGCCAATCGGCGCGGCACCGATTCGAAGAACGCGGCGACGGGACCGCTGGCGGCCGGGGCCGGGAACGGCCGGGTGTAGGCCTTCGAGGTCGGGTTCTTGGCGTCGCGCATGCCGAGGATGGTCCGCGCTTGGGCGGCGGTGGCCACCGGTCGGTTCAGTTCACCGCAGAGGCGGACCACCCGGGCCACCATCTGGGCGTTCGACTTTCCCTTCTCGCCGCGACGGTAGTAGATGTTGTCCTCGAACCCGGTTCGGACGTGGCCGCCCATGATGATGCCGAGGGCGTTCATCGGGAGCTGGTCCTTGGCGGCGCCCACCGACATCCAATGGCTGTTAGGCGGCAACTCCTTGAGCACCTCGAGAATGAGTCCGGCGCGCGGCGGCGTGGTGCCGTTGGGCAGGGTCACCAGCTGAAAGAAGTACGGGGGCTCGAAATATCCCTCGGCGATCATCCGCTTGATGTTGCCGATGTGGCCGGTGTCGAAGCACTCGAACTCGGGCCGCACCTGATGGCGCCAGAACTCCATCGCGATCCGCCGCATGAAGGTCGGCGAGTTCTCGAAGACGAAGACATCGCCGAAGTTGAGGCTGCCGCTGTTGAAGGTCGCCAGCTCGGGGCCACACTGCACCGGCTCGAAGCGGTGCTCCGCGGTCATTCCCTCGAGCCGGCTGGTGGTGAAGTTCAGGTTCAGGTCGGATTCGGCCCGGACCCGGTCGCGGATCTCCTCGTACCACGCCTTGTCGTGCCCCGGGGTGCCGTCCGGCTTGCGGACGTGAATGTGGCAGATCGCCGCGCCCTCTTTCCAGCAGTCGATCGCCGCCGTGGCGATCTCCGGCGGGCTGCAGGGCAACCAAGGCAACTGCTCTTTCCTGGCGAACCCGCCGGTGAGCGCGGCCGTGATGACGCAGGGCGTATCAGTTTCGAACTTCATCGAGCGATCTCGGGTTAGTAGTGAATCCTGCGATATAAGAGGGCCAGCACGACGAGGTTGATCCACCCGGCGACGACCACGACCATGAGCCCGCTGTCGTAGCTCCCGGTGACCTCGACCACCTTGCCGATCAGCGCGGTTCCACCGGCGCCGCCGGCGATGATCGACATCCCGTTGTAGAGCCCGGTGGCCGCCCCGACCCGTTCCGGGGGCAGAATCCGCTGGACGAAGGCGAATTCCGCGGTCTGGTAGGCGTTCTGGAAGAAGACCGACACGGACAGGAAGATGATCACCAGGAGCACGTTAGGCGCATTGGCGCCGAAATACACCCCGGTTCCCGCGATGCCGCACCCGATGCTGGCGAGCAGCGCCCGCTTGTTGGTCCGGTCGCCGACCACCGCCCAGAACGGGATCGCCAGCGCCCCGACCCAGAACGGTGCCGCCGTGTCCGCCGCGAGGTCGGCGAACGGTACTTGCCGGCCCTTGGCGAGGTAGGTGGGCAGCCAGGTGAGCAGCCCGTAGATGATGATGTTGCTGAGAATCCCCGCGATCAGCACCAGCCAGTAGTCGAACCGTCGGAACACCGCCAGGACCGAACCGGCCGGCGGGCCCTCGCCGCCATGGACGTACGGGCCATCGTCCCGAAGCACCGCTACCACGGCCGGGAGCGCGACCACCAGGCCGAATCCGCCCAAGAAGAGGAACATCGTCCGCCACCCGAAGTAGGTGATCAACGGGACCATCAGAAGCGGTCCCGCCACGATCGCCACCTGCACGCCCATGATGTAGATCCCGTTGGCCCGGGACCGCTCGCCGAGTGGAAACCACCGGCTGACGATCGCGCTCGCCATCGGGAAGTGAATCCCCTCGGCGACGCCGAGGAGGAACCGGAGGGCAAGCAGGGCGAAGACGGTGGAACCGAGCGGGGCGTTGAGCGCGGTACAGATCGAGAACGCGACCACCGCGATGCCCAGGCTCTTCCGAGGCCCGAACCGCTCCGCCAACGGGCTCAGCAGCAAGTTCGCGAGGCCGTAGCCGATGAAGAAGATCGAGATCAACCGGCCCCCGTTGGCGCCGATCTCGGCGGTTGTCCAGCCGCGCTCTTCGGCGATCTTCGGTAACGCCAGGGACATGGCCGAGCGGTCGAACCAGTTGATCATGGTGACGACCAGCAGCGCCAGCGGCATCCGCCACCGGAGCGGAGACAGGGACGGAGCGGGAACGCCTGGACTCGGTTGACTCAGAGGGTCCTCGCTTGTGCGTGGGGGTTGCTGGCGCCCCGGGCGCCAACCCAGCCGTCAATGGTGCCGCTGATTCGGTCGCCCGTCCAGGTGGGGCCGGGCCGCACCGCGCCCAGCTCGACGCGATTCGGTGACGCCGCGATGGTTCGGGTCAACCCAACAGGCGCGCCTGCGTTGCGGGGCAGGCCGGCTCCGGAGGCCGTACGGTGTCAGATGGCGCGAGCGATTGCCGCGCCGAGGTCCCGGGTGGTTGCCCGCCCGCCGAGGTCGGGCGTCTTCGGCCCATCCCCACCGAGCACGGTTTCGATGGCCCGGACCACTAGGTCATGGGCTTCCCGCTGGCCGAGGTGTTCGAGCATCATCGCCCCGGCCCAGATCTGACCGATGGGATTCGCGATCCCTTTGCCGGCGATGTCCGGCGCCGACCCGTGCACCGGCTCGAACATCGACGGGTAGCGCCGTTCCGGATTGAGGTTGGCCGACGGTGCAATCCCGATGCTGCCGCAGACCGCGGGACCCAGATCCGAGAGGATGTCGCCGAAGAGGTTCGACCCGACCACCACGTCGAACCACTCCGGGTGAGCGACGAACTGGGCGCAGAGGATGTCGATGTGGAATTTGTCATGGGCAATGTGCGGATACCGCTTGGCCACCTCGGCGAATCGCTCATCCCAGTACGGCATGGTGATGGCGATCCCATTCGACTTGGTGGCCGAGGTCACCTTGAGGCGCCCCTGCTGCTCGGCCAGCTTGAACGCGTAGTCGATGATCCGATCCACCCCGTGCCGGGTGAACACCGACTCCTGAATCACGGTCTCCCGGTCGGTGCCTTCGAACATCCGGCCACCCACCGTCGAGTATTCCCCCTCGACGTTTTCCCGGACGATCCAGAAATCGATCTCCCGGCCCTCGGCGTTGGCGAGCGGCGACTTGAGCCCCGGCATGATCCGACAGGGCCGGATGTTGGCGTACTGATCGAAGGCCCGCCGGATCGGGATCAAGAGACCCCACAGCGAAACGTGATCGGGAACGCCGGGGTAGCCCACCGCCCCAAGGTAGATCGCGTCGAACTCCCGGAGCCGATCGAGCCCGTCGGCGGGCATCATCCGTCCGGTGCGGTGATAGGTCTCGCAGCTCCAGTCGAACTCGGTCCATTGGAACTCGATGCCGGTCTTCCGGCCGACCGCCTCGAGGACGCGGACCCCTTCGGGAACCACCTCCTTGCCGATACCATCGCCCGGGATCAGGGCGATTCGGTAGTTCGTCATCCGGTCACGGACTCGCGGAAACGGGGGAGCCACCCCAGGGTCTCGGCGGTGGCGCGAGCCGGAAAGTACTCGGCGCCGGCAAACCCGCGGTAGCCGTGGGTTCGGAGGTGGGTCAGGATCCGTGGGAAGTCCACGGTGCCCGTGCCAGGCTCCTGGCGGCCGGGCGCGTCGGCGAACTGGATGTGCCGGATCAGGCCGTGGTGCCGCTGGTAGGTCTCCACCAGATCCAGCCCGTTCAAGGTGGCGTGGTAGAGATCGTACTGAATGCCGATCGATCCACCCACCTCACCGATCAGGTCGGCCGCTTGATCGAGGCTCGACAGCAGAATGGTGGGCGTCTCGACGGTGTTGAGGGGTTCGATCACCAAGGCGGCGGGGTGGCCGGCCGCCCGTTCGACGGCGAATCGGAGGTTGTTGCGGTACACGTCGAGGCAGGCCTCTCGGGTCTGACCCTCGGGGATTCGGGAAGGTCCGAGGTGAATCAACCGGGCGCCGAGCAGGGTCGCGGCATCGAGCGTCGCGGCGAACGCGTCCCGGAAGGCCGCCTCGCGTCCCGGTACCCCCGACAGGGCTGGCCCGCCGGCGCGGAAGTCGGCGAGGTGGACGTTGACCAGGAGCACGGGAATTTCCGCCGCCCTGGCGCTCGCAGCCATGGCCGCGGGGTCCCCTTCGTCGATCACCTGGATCTCGACCGCCTCGAACCCGGCCGCCCGGGCGGCCGCGAACCGGTCGAGCAGCGGCAGCTCGCGAAACATCAGCGAGACGCTGGTGCTGAACCGGATCGGCGCTTCAGGCATGCAGCTTGACCAGCGCCCGACGAACCGCCTCGATGGCGAAATCGATGTCGTCGTTGGTCATCGGCGTCGATCCGATGAACCCGCCCCGCATCGTGATCACCCCCTCGGCGAGGAGCAGCTTCTGGAAGGCCTGCATCTTCTCGCCGAGTCCGTCCGCCATGATGGCGGCCACCTCACGGTAGTTGCGCATCGGCCGGTCGGTCATCAACAGGCTCGCGAACGATGCCCGACCTTCGACTCGGCCGGTGATCCGAAGGTCGCGAAGGACCCGCTCCAACCCATCGCGGAGCCGCTGTCCCTTGGCCGCGAGGTCGTCGAAGGCGGCGGGCGTGAGCAGGCTCATCCCGGTGTAGCCGGCGGCCGTCGAGAGCGGATTGGCCGTGAAGGTGCCACTCTGCTTGACCTTGGGCTCCCCCCGCTCGATCTCGAACACCGACATCAGCTGGTGAGATCCGCCGACCGCGCCGATCGGCATGCCGCCGCCGACGATCTTGCCCATCGTGGTCATGTCGGGCGTGATGCCGAGCGCGCCCTGGGTGCCGTGGTAGCTGGTCCGGAGACAGAAGACCTCGTCGAAGATCAGGACGATTCCGAGTTGCGCCGTTTCCTCGCGGAGCATGGCGAGATAGTCGAGCCTGGGCTCGACCAGCCCGAGCTGGAGTCGGTAGGGGTCGATGATCACGGCGGCGAGATTCCCGGCCTCGGCTCGGAGGCGGGCTCGACTGTTCTCGAGGTCGTTGACCGGGAGGAGAATCAGCTCGTCGAGGAGGCTCTGCGGGGTGCCGACGCTGTGGGCGACCGGGGTGGGGCGGGCTGGGTCGCCCCACTCGGCGGGGCTCGGTTGGAAGCTCGCCTCGATCAGGTCGAACTGGCCGTGGTAGCCGCCCTCCATCTTGGCGACCTTCGACCGCCCCGTGTTGGCGCGGGCCACCTTCACCGCCAGCATCACCGCCTCGGTCCCGGTGTTCATGAACCGGACCTTCTCGACGCTGGGAATCCGCTCGACCAACAGCTCGGCGAGCTTGACCTCCCACTCGGTGGGCAGGATCGCGGAGAGGAGCCGGCCGGCTTGCTCGGCGATGAGCTGGGTGATCGCAGGATGGGCGTGGCCGTGAATCAGGGCGGCGAAGTTGTTGATGAAGTCGATCTTCCGGTTGCCATCGACGTCGGTGATCCAGCAGCCGGCCCCCGCCGCGGCGTATTGCGGGTGGGGCTTGGTGACCGCCAGGTGGCGGGTGTAGCCCGACGGCAGGACGGCCTGGGCGCGGGTGAAGATCGTTTCCGAGCGAGAGGTCATCGACGGCGCTCCCGGGTAGCGGTGGCGGCGGGCGGGGTCCCGCAATATGACCTCGGGGTCAGGATCGGCAAGGTGGCGGTCGGCGGAGTTTGGGCATCATGGCGTTGCTCGATCCGACCAAGGGGGGCGCCGCGGGTGCTCTCTGGCGGTACCTTCTCGGGAACCCCCTGACCATGGTGGCCTGGCTGACCGCGATGCGCCTGTACTCGGCTGCTGAAGTTACCCGGCTCAATGCCTTGGGCGAGCGGCTCCGCGGCGAGGCGGATGCCGTGCTGGGGCGAGGTGGACGAGTTCCTGGCGTTCGCTCGCGCGGTCGCCAGGCCCGAGCGTTAGGGTGGAGCTGAAGCGCGGGCTGGGCCCCGTCGAGGCGATGGCCCTGGTCGTCGGGGGGACGATCGGGGCGAGCATCTTCCTCGTCCCCGCCGCGATCGCCCAGGAGGTGGGATCGCCTGGGCTCGAGCTGGCCACCTGGCTCCTCACCGGGCTCCTGGCGCTCTGTGGCGCGCTGAGCTTCGCCGAGCTGGCCGGGGCGATCCCGGAGACCGGTGGCACCTACCAGTTTCTCAAGCGAGCCTACCCGGGGACGCCGATCGCGTTCCTGTTCGGGTGGATGATGTTCTTCGCCTATGCGGCCGGGGCCACCGCGGTCACGTCGTCGCTGGCGGCTCAGTACGCCGGGCAGTTTCTGCCTGGGCTCGGCGCGCCGGGATCATGGGGGACCCGGTTCCTCGCGGTGGCCATCATCATGACCCTCGCCGCCGTCAACGCGATCGGCGTCAGGGAGGGCGGCCGCACCCAGAACGTGCTGACCCTTCTCAAGGTTGGGGGGCTCCTCGCGGTGGTGGCCGCCTGCTTCGTCCTCGGCGATGGCTCGGTCACCAACTACCTCCCAATCCTGCCCCCGGACAAGACCGCCGCCGAGATGACCAGCTCGGTTGGCACCGCGATGATCCTCACGATCTTCAGCTACAGCGGGTGGTACTTCATCACTCACGTCGCCGGCGAGGTTCGGGAGCCGGAGAAGAACCTCCCGCGGGCCATCTTCGGCGGGATGGTGGTGCTGATCTTCCTGTATCTGACGATCAACGCCGCCTACCTCTACGTGCTCCCTTTCGAGGTCCTCGAGAACTCGCCGAGGGTCGCGGCGGACGCGATGAACGTGGTGCTCGGACCGGCCGGCGCCACGGTGATCGCGGTGGTGGTGTTTCTCTCCGGGGTCGGGGCCGCCAATGCCCAGATGCTCAACTACCCGCGGATCACCTTCTCCTTGGCCAAGGACGGGCTGTTCTTCGAGCCCCTGGCCCGGATCCATCCCCGTCGCGGCACCCCGGCCGTGGCGATCATGGTGTTCGCCGTGGTTGCCTCCGGCTTCGCCATGGCGGGCACCTACCAACAGATTCTGACCTACGTGGGGTTCGTCGGGCAGCTGTTCATGATGCTCACGGTGCTCGGCGTCATCGTGCTCCGGGTCCGGGAGCCGGAGCTGCCCCGTCCGTTCCGGGTTCCCCTCTATCCGCTGGTCCCGGTCGTCTACATCGCCATTCTCCTCTGGTATCTTGGCAATCTGCTGGTCAACCGGTTCGAGGCCAGCCTGGTCGGGATCGGGATCGTCGCGGCGGGGTTGCCGTTTTATTGGTATTGGTCGCGGGGGCTTAGGACTCAGGACTCAGGACTCAAGACTCAGGACCGGGGATGAGCGGCGCTGGGCGGGAAGGTGGACGGACGCAACCGGCCGCTCGCCAGGGCGAGGAGAGCGACTCCGCGCGTTGGGGCCGACCTTGGGTGATCCTGAGTCCTGAGTCCTGAGTCCTGAGTCTTGAGTCCTGAGTCCTGAGACTGCCTCCAGCTCACCTTTCACCAGGCTCATCGCTGATGCCAACACTCGACAACAAGATCGCCCTCGTTACCGGCAGCGGGCGGGGGATCGGGCGGGCCATTGCGCTCAAGCTCGCCTCTGAGGGAGCGCGGGTGGTGATCAACGACCTCGATCCCGAGCCCGCGGCGGCGGTGGTCGCCGAGATCGAGGGCGGTGGGGGGCAGGCGGTGGCGTGCCCGGGTAGCGTGACGGACAGCGGCTTCCCCGATCGGTATGTCAAGCTGGCGCTCGAGCGGTTCGGCGGCATCGACATCATCGTCAACAACGCCGGGTACACGTGGGACAACGTGATCCAGAAGATGACCGACGAGCAGTTCGACGCGATCATCGACGTCCACCTCCGGGCGCCTTTTCGGATCCTCCGCGCGGCGAGCGAGTTCATCCGGGCCGCCGCCAAGGCCGAGGCGGACGCGGGCACGCCGGTGTACCGGAAGGTCGTCAACATCTCCTCGGTTTCGGGCACCGTGGGGAACGCGGGCCAGGCAAACTACTCGTCGGCCAAGGCAGGCGTGATCGGCCTCACTCGGGCATTGGCCAAGGAGTGGGGGCGCTATAAGGTGACGGTGAACGCCGTGGCCTTCGGACTGATCGAGACCCGCCTCACCACGGCGCCGGCGCACGGTGGCGCGACGATCGACATCGCGGGGCGACAGATCGCCGTCGGCATCAACCCCGACTCTTTCAACGCGCTCGGCAAGATCATCCCGTTGGGGCGGGCGGGGGCGCCCGAGGACGCTGCCGGCGCGGTATATCTGTTCTGCATTCCGGAGTCCAACTACGTGACCGGTGAGTGTCTGACTTGCGGCGGCGGCTACAAGATGTCGTGAGGCGCGGCCGTTCATGCCATGGCCGGGTCGAGGTCGCGACTCGAGCCGGGCGTCGCCAGATTCTTCCGATCGAGAACTCTCGAGGTCTTTCGTGGCTTTGAATCGCTACAGCGCCCGCCTCACTCAGGTCCGATCCCAGGTCGGTTCGCGGGCCATGTTGTTCGGGGCCGGCCTGACCGAGGCCGACCTGAACAAGGCCCAGATCGGGATCGCCAGCATGTGGTTCGACGGCAATCCCTGCAACATGCATCTCCTCGGGTTGGCCGAGCTGGTCAAGGAAGGCGTGACCGGCGCCGGCATGGTGGGGATGCGGTTCAACACGATCGGGGTCAGCGACGGGATTTCGATGGGGACCGCCGGGATGCGGTTCTCGCTGCCGTCCCGCGAGGTCATCGCCGATTCGATCGAAACGATCATGTCGGCCCAGTGGTACGACGGGCTGGTGGCGATTCCCGGCTGCGACAAGAACATGCCGGGCTGCCTGATCGCGATGGCCCGGCTCGATCGCCCGGCGTTGATGATCTTCGGGGGCACCATTCGGGCCGGGCATCATGCCGGCGAGGTGCTCGACATCGTCTCGGTATTCCAGAGCTACGGCGAGTTCCTCTCGGGCGCCCGGACCGAGGCGGCGATGAACGCCGTGGTGCGCCATGCCTGTCCTGGCGCCGGCGCCTGCGGCGGGATGTACACCGCCAACACCATGGCCACCGCCGCCGAGGCGTTAGGCTTGACCTTGCCGTACAGCTCGTCGACTCCCGCCACCGATCCGGCCAAGCGGGAGGAATGCCTCCGGGCCGGCGCCGCCGTTCGCCGCCTGGCGGAGCTGGACCTGACGCCGCGGAAGATCCTGACCCGCGCCAGCTTCGAGAACGCGATGGCGGTGACGATGGCGCTGGGCGGGAGCACCAACGCGGTGATCCATCTTATCGCCATCGCCCGGGCGGCCGGGGTACCCCTCTCGATCGACGACTTCCAGGCAACCAGCGGCCGAGTGCCTTTCCTGGCCGATCTCAAACCGAGTGGCCGGTACGTGATGGAGGACCTCGGCCGCGTCGGTGGGACGCCGGCCGTGATGAAATATCTCCTGGAGCTCGGTCTCCTTGATGGCGGCTGCCTGACGGTGACCGGGAAGACCATCGCCGAGAACCTGGCCCCGCTTCCGGGCCTGACCCTGGGTCAGGATGTGATCCGGCCGATCGAGCGTCCCTTCAAGCCGACCGGCCACCTCGAGATCCTCCGCGGCAACCTCGCTCCGGACGGCGCGGTCGCCAAGATCACTGGCAAGGAGGGTCTCGTCTTCGAAGGCCCGGCCCGGGTCTTCGATAGCGAGGAGGCGGCGCTCGCGGCCCTGGAGAACCGCCAAGTGCTGTCCGGCGAGGTGGTGGTGATTCGGTACGAGGGGCCCAAGGGCGGCCCCGGGATGCGGGAGATGCTGTCGGTCACCGGCGCGATCATGGGCGCCGGCCTCGGCAGCTCGGTGGCGCTGATCACCGACGGGCGGTTTTCCGGGGGGACCCACGGATTCGTGGTCGGACACGTGACCCCGGAGGCGCAGGATGGCGGGCCAATCGCGCTGCTGGCCACTGGCGACCGGGTCGCGATCGACGCCCGGTCGCGGACGCTCTCGGTGGCGCTCGACGACGGCGAATGGGACCGGCGCCGGCGCGCCTGGCGGGCGCCGGACCTCAAAGCGACCCAGGGCGTATTGCTGAAATACGCCCGGTCGGTGCGCTCGGCCTCGGAAGGGTGCGTGACCGATGCCTGAGCCCCTGGTAGTCGGGTTCGTGGGGCTCGGTCGGATGGGCCTACCAATGTGTCGGCGGCTCCTCGCGGCGGGAGTGCCGCTGGTGGTCTACAACCGGACGCCGGCCAAAGCGGCGCCGCTGGCATCGTTAGGCGCCAGCGTGGTGGCCGATCCGGGCGAGCTGGCGGCGGCCGCGGACCTGGTGGTCACCTGCCTCGATCGGGTCGAAGCCTCGGTGGAGGTATTCCTCGGCCCGAACGGCGTGGCCGCCAGGGCGCGACCAGGGACGATCGGAGTCGACCACGGAACGATCGGGCCGGACACCGCGCGCCAGATCGCCGCCGGTCTCGCCGAGCGGGGCATCGGTTTTCTCGACGCTCCGGTCAGCGGCGGTCCCGAAGGCGCGGAGCAGGGTACCCTCAGCATCATGGCCGGCGGGGCGGCGGACCTGTTCGAGCGGGTTCGGCCGATGATGGCGGCGTACGGCAAGACGATCGTGCGAACGGGCGACGTCGGGACCGGGTCGCTCACCAAGCTGGTCAATCAGCTCTTGACCTTCGTGCATGGGGCGGTCGCTGCTGAAGCGCTCGGGTTCGCGGAGCGCAACGGGCTCGATCTCGGGGCCGTTGGCCAGGTGGTGCAGATGAGCTTCGGGCAATCGAGGATGCTGGAACGGACGCTCGCTCGGGTACTGGCGGGGAATTTCGTGGCCGGGGCGCCACTACGGCTCTACGGGAAGGACCTTGGCCTGATCGACCAGGTCGGCGCCGCGAGCGGTGCCACCCTCCCACTCACGGAAGCGGCCGAGCGGGTTCTCGCGCGGGCGACCGAACACGGGCTCGCCGAAGCGGACATCGCGGCCCTCTACCAACTGTTCCGGAAGGACCAGCGATGAAGGGGCTCGTCGGAAAACTGGCGCTGACGGTGGTGGTGGCGGCTCCCCCGCCGGCACTGTACGACGGATCTTCGATCTGCTGGGCGGGCCGAGGTAGCTCAGAATCTGGAGAAGTCGGGCCGGCGTTTTTCGAGGAATGCCGTGAACGCCTCCTTGGCCTCGGCGCTCTGGATCCGGGGCCCAAGGACGGCCATCTCGCGGAGGATGGCCTCCTCGATGGCGGCTCGATTGGCGGCCATCAGCAGCTTCTTGGTGTCGCGGACCGCGCCGGGCGGGAGGTCGTTGAATCGCTCGGCGACGCTCCGAGCATGGGGCAGCAGGTCCGCCGCCGGGAGAACGGCGTTGGCGACGCCGAACTCGACGGCCTCGGCGGCGCTGAGCGGGGTTCCGAGCAGGAGCCGCTCCGCCGCGCGGACTCGGCCCATCAGCCGGGGCACCACCAGGCTCGAGGCGAACTCGGGCACGACGCCCAGGGCCACGAACGGCATCGTCAGCCGGGCTCCCTCGGCGAGATAGACGAGGTCGCAGTGGAGCAGCATGGTGACCCCGACGCCCACCGCGGGCCCGGTCACCGCGGCGATCACCGGTTTCTCGCAATCGAGCAGCGCCGTCATGAACGGCGGGATCGGGGTGGTCCAGCGCTCGGCTGGTCGGTGGAGGAAGTCCTCGACATCGTTGCCCGAGCAGAAGATGCCCGGTTGGCCGGTGACCAGGACCGCCCGAATTGCCGGGTCGGTATTGGCCCTGATGAAGGCGTCGGCGATGGCGTGGTACATCGCGACGGTGAGCGCGTTCTTCTTCTCGGGGCGGGCGATCTCGACGGTGAGCACGCCGCGCGACAGGTCGGTCTTGATGGACACGGAATGGGTCTCGAATCAGCTGGGCGGAGTGTCCCGCCAGACCGCGCGGAACAACCGGAGGAAGTTGGCGCCGATGATCTTCACGATTCGGCGATCGGGATGACCCTTGGCCGCGAGGCGATCGGCGATCAGCTCGAGACGGCGGGGCGTGTTCAGGTCGGCGACGAACATGTAGTCGTCTTCGCGGGGGGCCGCGATCCCGAGCCGCTTCCGCTCACCGACGAAGCGGCGGTGGAGGTCGGCGTACTCCGGGGTCGCGACATGCGGGGTGATCGATAGATCGCTGCCGATCCCGACGTGGTCCTCGCCGCAGACATTGACCGCGTGCTCGATCTGCTGGATCAGGTCGTCGCCGGTGGGTTGGCCGGCGGCGTTGATGAAGGGCATCATGTAGATGCCGATCACGCCGCCCTTGTCGGCCAGGCGCTTCAAAGTCGCGTCACTCTTGCTTCGGGGATGGTCGAAGACCGCTTTGCAGCCGCTGTGGGTGATCGCCACGGGCTGGGCCGACACCGTGATCCCGTCATCGGTGGTGTGGGTGCCGCAGTGGCTCAGGTCGACTAGCATCCCGACCTCGTTCATGCGGGCCACGACCTCGCGCCCGTGGCGGCTCAGTCCGGCGTCGTCCGGCTCGAGGCACCCGTCGCCGAGGAGGTTGCGGCCGTTGTAAGTGAGCTGGAGGATCTTGACGCCGAAGCGATGGAACAGATCGAGCCGGGTCGGGTCGCCCTCGAGCATCACGGCGTCCTGGAAGCCGTAGATCAGTCCGACCCGGTTGGAGCGCTTGGCCTCGGCGATATCGGCGACGGTGCGGACCTTGAGGAAGACGTCGGGGTGGGCCGCGAGCTCACGCTCCCAGTAGCCGATCCGGCGGAAGGTTTCGTCGAAGCTGGCGTGACCGCGACCGCCGCCGCTCAGGGTGAGATTGATCGCGGTGAGCCCTGAGGCCTTGGCGTTGGCGACCATCTCCGCGGTGAGGGGGCCGTCGGTGCTCAGCGGAGAGTTGAACGGGCCCGGGCTGGCGAGGCAGTCGATCACGGTGGCCCGCTGGTATCCGGGCCACGGGGCGGGGCGGAGGTGGTGGAAGGACCGCCACAGCGGGCTGGCCAGAGCCGCGGAGGCGACCAAGTCGCGTCGAGAGATAGCGTTCATCGGTCAGATCGGGAGGTCGGAATGAAACGACGAATCGCCATCGGCATGGCGGGGCTCCTCGTAGTTGGTTCTGGCCTCGGCGCCAGCGCCGTGGCGCAACAGGTCATCGATTCCGGGTATCGCGCCACGGTGGCGCGACCCGCCTACCCGGCCGGCGGTGGTCCGGTGGTCGCGATCGATGCCGCGCACGAAAACTTCCATACCAGGACCGGCCGCTATCGGGCCTTCGCGAGCCTGCTCGAGGCCGACGGGCATCGCGTCGTCGACAGCCGGGTCCCGTTCACCGCGTCCGGGTTCGCCGGGTTGGCGGTGCTCGTCATCGCCAACGCGGGAATGCCGGCGAGCGACTGGTCACTGCCGGCCCGATCCGCCTTCACCGCCGCCGAGATCGACGCGGTGGTCGGCTGGGTCGAGCAGGGCGGCGCGCTGTTCCTGATCGCCGACCACTTGCCCGCCGCCGGGGCCGCCACGGACCTCGCCCGCCGCTTCGGAGTTGAGTTCACCAATGGCTACACCGTGGCTCCGCGGCCCGCCGGGAGCCCGCCGGGCGACCTGTTCACCCGGCTCGACGGGACCGTGGCGGACCATCCGATCACCCGAGGCCGAGACGCGGCGGAGCGGGTCGACTCGGTGCTGACCTTCACCGGCCAGGCATTCCAATTGACCGAGCCCGCCGCGGTGCTCCTTCGCTTCGGCCCGGCCGCCAATACCTGGCTCCCGGTGCTCGCAGGGGCCCGATTCGACAGTCTGACGGCCCGGGTCTACTCGGGCGGTTGGCCGCACGCGGTGGCCAAGCGCCTCGGCCGAGGCCGGGTGGTGCTTCTCGGTGAAGCGGGCGGCTTCTCGGCCCAGCTCTCCGGTCCGTCCCGCCAGCCGATGGGGCTCAATCACCCGAAATCGATCGGCAACCAACAGTTTCTCCTCAACATCCTTCACCGGCTGACCGGGCTGCTCGACTGATCAGGCCGCCGTTTCCCGCGCCGCGCGGATCATGTCCCGGGCGATGATCAGCTGCTGGATCTGGGTGGTCCCTTCGTAGAGCCGAAACACCCGGACGTCGCGATAGAGCCGCTCGGCCGCGCACTCCGAGATGTAGCCGGCGCCGCCGTGGATCTGGACGGTGCGATCGGCGACCCGCCCGACCATCTCCGACGCGAACATCTTGCAGCAGGATGCCTCGGTCGAGATTCGCTCGCCCCGGTCGAGCCGCTTGGCGGTGTCGAGCACCATGCAGCGAGCCGCGTACGCCTCGGTCTTGCTGTCGGCCAGCATGGCCTGGACCAGCTGATACTCGGCGATTGGCTTGCCGAACTGAGGCCGGTCGAGCGCGTAGCGCAGGCCCTCGTCGACCAGTCGCTCGGCGAGCCCAACGCACATCGCGGCGATGTGGATTCGCCCCCGATCGAGCGCCCGCATCGCGACCTTGAACCCTTGGCCCTCCCGGCCGAGCATCGCGCTGGCGGGAATCCGGCAGCCCTCCATGATCACGTCCGCCAGGTGGGCCCCCTTCTGGCCCATCTTCCGATCGCTACGCCCGACCGACAGACCGGGTGTCCCCGCCTCGACCACGAAGGCGGAGACCCCGGCGGCGCCGGGCTTCGATTCGTCGGTCCGGGCCATCACGATGAAGATCCCGGCCTCGGGCGCGTTAGTGATGTACCGCTTGGTGCCGTCCAGCACGAAACCGTCGCCGTCACCGTCGCGCCGCGCCGTGGTCCGGAGCGCCCCGGCGTCCGACCCGGAGTCGGGCTCGGTGAGACAGAATGCGGCAATCAGCTCGCCGGAGGCCAGCCGGCCGACGTACTTGGCCCGCTGCGCGTCGTTGCCGTCGGCGAGAATGGTCGAGCTGCCGAGCCCGTTATTGATCCCGATCACCGAGCGAAAGGCCGGGGCGGCCCGGCACAGCTCGAAGAACACCAGCACCGACTCTTCCGCCGAGAGGCCGAGGCCGCCGTACTCCTGCGGGATGGTGACGCCATAGAGCCCAAGGTCTCGCATCTCGGCCATGATGTCGTCGGGGATTCGGTCCTCGCGGTCGACTCGCTCCTCGACCGGGATGAGCCGTTCGGTGACGAAACGGCGAATGGTCTGGAGCAGACCGGCCAGGGTCTCGGCGTCGAGGGTCGTCATGAGTTGGTGATCTTGAGCATGGCTCGGGCTTCGTCGGGGGTAGCGATCTCGCGCTGGAGTTCCTTGGCGAGGCGCACCGCGCGCTCCACCAGCTCCACGTTCCGGGCGAGGACCTTGTAGGAGTAGAAGATGTTGTCTTCCAGCCCGACGCGACAGTTCCCCCCGAGGATGATCCCGAGCGTCGAGGCCGGCAACTGCGCCTTGGCGACGCCGATCACACTCCAGAGCGCGCCGGGCGGTAGACAGCCGATCATGTGGAGCAGGTTCTGGGCGGAAAAGGGCAGGGCGTTCATCACCCCGAGGACGAAGTCGAAGTAGGGCGGGTCCTTGATCAGTCCCTTCTTCATCAGGGTGATCCCGGCGTAGATGTGACTCACGTCGAAACACTCGATCTCCGGCTTGACCCCGTACTCGATCATCTTTCCGGCGTAGTATTCGACGTCGACCGGCGCGTTGATGTAGGGCCCCTTGGCCAGGTTCACCGAGCCGACGTTGAGGCTCATCATGTCGGGTCGCAGATCGACGGCCCGGATCCGGTCGTCACGGTGGGTCGGCGCCCGGAACCCGGTCGAGATCTGGACGATCAGCCGAGTATGTTTGCGGAGCCCCTCCAGGACGGTGGCGAAGAAATCGTAGTCCAGGCAGGGTTTCTGATCCTTGTCGCGGGCGTGATAATGGAGGATGCTGGCGCCGGCCTCCCAGCACTTGATCCCGTCCTCGATCAGCTCGGTCGGGGTCACCGGCAGGTAGGGCGTGTCCGACTTGGAGGCGAAGGAGCCGATCGGCGCGACGGTGATGATCAATTTGTTCATGCGGATGTCCTGGTGAACGGGCGTGGTCTCGATCGGCTGGCACCCAGCGGCTCCCCCGCGCGGGTCGCCCGGCGTCCTGGGGGCCCACGACCCCGGGGAACCTACGCCGAAAACGCGCCAGGCGCCCGTTGGTACCAATCAGTGGGCGAGCCGTAGCAACAGATGGCCCAACGACTTGGGTTCGCCAACCGAAGGGGGAATATGGCGAGCCCTCGGTGCCGCCGATCGTCTTGCAGCGGAGGCCTTGAGGACACCGGTTCCGCGGCGGCGACCGCCGGATCCGGGCCTACGAATGTCGGTCAGGCGATCCGAACACCCATCCGGCCGCCCAGCCGGGTCGTGGCCTGGGGCGCGAAGGAATCGAGTCGGACCGGGCCCGCGGGGAACAGGGCGATCACCGTCGAGCCGTAGTTGAAGCGGGCCATCTCGGCGAACCGTTCCAGCCGAATGCCCTGCCCGCGAAAATCGGTTCGTCTCGGGGCATCGGCGTACTCGGGAATGTTCACTCCGTTCCAGACCGTCTCCACCCCGGACACCAGCAGCGCGCCGACCATCACCACGACCATGGGCCCGAAGTCGGCCTCGAAGTGGCAAACCAGGCGCTCGTTCCGGGCAAACAGCCGCGGCACATCGTCCACCGTTGCCGGCGACACGCTGAACAGACGACCCGGAAGGTGCAGCGTCTCGACCAAGGTCCCGGTCCACGGCATGTGGACCCGATGGTAGTCCCGTGGCGACAGGTAGATGTTCATGAAGGCGCCGGCCTCGTAGGCCCTCGCCAACTCGGCGTCGCCGAGCAGCTCGGCCGCGGTGTACTCGTGGCCTTTGGCCTGAAAGATCCGGCCGCGCTCGATGGTGCCGCACTGGCTGACCCGGCCGTCGGCCGGGAGCAGGAGGGTGTTCGGATCGCCGTCGGCCACCCGCGCGCCGGGCCTCAGGGCCCGAGTGAAGAAGGCGTTGAAGCTGGGATAGTTGTCCGGGTTGGGGTCGGCGGCCTCGGTCATGTCGACGTTGAAACGGGCAATCGCTGAATGGATCAAACGGCGTTTGATCCACGGCGCTTCCGTGGTCGCCACCCGATTGGCGATCCGGGAAAGGAGGCGCTGGGGGAGCAGGTGTTGCCCGCGGGTCGACAGCCTCATCGGCGGATCATTCGGGATGCCTCGGCGCGAGGGGGTGGTCCGGCGACGGGCAGGAAACTACCCGGAGCGGCGCGTTGCGCCAGGCCCTCGGCGTCATCCCGCCGGCCGAGTGGACCGCCGGCGTGTGGCCGGGTAGGTTGGGATGTCCGAGCAGGTCGTTCGTTCTCTCCTCCCGAGATCACCATGTCGATCCGACGCCCACTCATCGTGGCCGCCCTCGCGATCCTTCCCGGGCTCGCCCAGGCGCAGGTGCGCCCGCCGGTGTACACCCCCGGGAAGCTCTCCGCCGACCAGCAGCTCGCTCGCGAGATCTACCGAGAGCTCGTCGAGATCAATACCGGCGTCACCACTGGCAACATCACGACCGCCGCCGTGGCGATGGCGAAGCGGTTCGTGGCCGCCGGAATCCCCGAGGCCGACGTGTTCGTCGGTGGGCCGCGCCCCGAGAAGCACAACGTCGTGGCCCGACTCCGCGGCAAGGGCGGGCCGCGGGCCGGCAAGCCGGTGCTCCTGCTCGCCCACATCGATGTGGTCGAGGCCCTCAAGGCGGACTGGTCTCCCGACCTCGACCCGTTCGTGTTCACCGAGCGCGACGGCTACTACTACGGGCGGGGCACGGCCGACGACAAGGCGATGGCATCGATCTTCGTCGCCAACGTCTTCCGAATGAGGCGGGAAGGCTGGGTGCCGGATCGCGACATCATCATCGCGCTCACCGCCGACGAGGAGAGTGGGCCGGCCAACGGCGTCGACTGGCTCCTTAAGAACCACCGGGGACTCATGGAGGCGCAGTGGGTGATCAACGAAGGGGGCGGCGGCACGCTCCGCGACGGTAAGCCACTCTTCAACTCGGTCCAAGCCGCCGAGAAGATCACCACCAATTTCACCCTGCAAGTGACCAACCGAGGCGGGCACTCCTCCGTCCCGCGCGACGACAACGCCATCACCCAACTCGCCGACGCCCTCGCCAAGGTCGGGCGCTACGGCTTCCCGATCCGCCTGAACGACGTCACTCGCGAGTTCTTCAGCCGAACGGCGGAGCTCGAGGCGCCAGCGGTGGGCCGGGCGATGAAGGCGATCGTCGCCAATCCGAACGATCCTGCCGCCCTTCGGGTTCTCGCCGCGGATCCCCGGTACAACTCCATGCTCCGCACTTCCTGCGTGGCGACCCAGCTGAACGGTGGTCACGCCACCAACGCCCTGCCGCAGCTCGCCGAAGCGAATATCAACTGCCGGATCTACCCGACCGAGACCGCCGAGCAGGTCCGCGACTCGCTCGCCCGGGTCATCGGCGACCCCGGGGTCAAGGTCCTGATCAAGACCCAGCGACCAGCGTCGCCCGCGACAGTCCTGCTGCCGGAGGTGATGGACCCGATCAAACGAATCACCAAGGAGATGTGGGGCGACATTCCCGTGATCCCCACGATGTCCACCGGCGCGACCGACTCCCGTTTCTTCCGGGCGCTCGGCGTGCCGGCGTACGGTGTGTCGGGCCTGTTCAGCGACCCGACCGTGGACGCGCGAGCCCATGGGCGCGATGAACGGATGCGGATTCAGTCGTATTACGAGGGACAGGAGTTCCTCTACCGCCTGACCAAAGCGCTGGCAACCGCGCCGGCACCGGCTTCGGACTAGGCCGCCGGCGATGGCTCCGACCAACATCAGTCGCCGCGCTCTGCTCCGGTATCTGGCCGCGAGCCCCTTGCTCGCCGGGCTCGGCTGTGCCGCGTCACCCGCCAAGAAAGACGCCGAGTCCGGCCTCGATCGTTTCGGCACGCTCGGCGAGCCCGACCAAGCGCTCGGCGAGGAAATCGCCCGCGCGGAGGACGCGCTCGACGTCTTCGATCTGCGGGTAACCGCCGAACGGCGGATGCCGCCGGCGCACTACGGCTACATCGCGACCGGCGTCGACGGCGACGGCACGCTCCGAGCCAACCGCTCGGCGTTCGATCGTTGGCAGACTCGCAATCGACGCCTCGCCGGCATCGCTGAGGTCGACCCGAGCACGACACTCCTCGGCACCGCGATGGAGACCCCGATCGTGGTGATGCCGGCCGGGAGCCAGAAGGCCTTCCACCCCGACGGCGAGCTCGCGACCGCGCGCGCGGCCCGGGCCCAGAACCACCTGATGATGCTGTCGACGGTCACCACGACGTCGGTCGAAGCCGTCGCCGAAGCACGTGGTGCCCCGGTCTGGTACCAGCTCTATGCGACGGCCCGGTGGGAGATCACCGAGAAGCTCCTCCGCCGAGCCGAGGGGGCGGGTTGCCCGGCCGTGGTCCTCACGGTCGATCTCCCGGTCGCGAGCAACCGCACCAGCCTGCGGCGTTTCATCAAGCGCGACCGCCGCGACTGCACCCAGTGCCACTCTCTCGAAGACGAACCTGGGAAGCCGAACACCCAGTACTTCCGAAAGCCGATGTTCGACGGGCTTGGGATGAAGGACCAGTACTGGGACACGCCGACGCACACCTGGGAGTTCGTCGAGCGTTTGAAGGCAGCGACCCCGATGAAGGTCGTGGTGAAGGGCATCGTGACCGCCGAGGATGCGGAGCGCTGTATCCGGCACGGCGCCGATGGGATCGTGGTCTCGAACCATGGCGGGCGGGCGGAGGAAAGTGGCCGCGCGACTCTCGATTCGCTGCCGGAGATCGTCCGGGTGGTGCGGAAGCGGATCCCGGTGATTCTCGATTCCGGCGTGCGTCGCGGCACCGACGTGTTCAAGGCGGTCGCGCTCGGCGCCGACGCGGTCGGGATCGGCCGGCCCTACCTTTGGGGGCTCGGCGCGTTCGGCCAGGCGGGGGTGGAGCGCGTGCTGAGGCTGCTCCGCGCCGAGTTGCGCACGGTGATGTCGCTCGCCGGCACCCGCTCCCTCGGCGACGTGAGTGGCGCGACGATGGTCCGGGCGGACTGACGCCGGCGTTGGCAGCGACCGACTGGTGCCGCCGGTTGGGCGTACCCGTGCAGCCGCCGGTGCATCAGGGCTCGCGGAAAGATGCTGGTGTGCGACTCGCCGGCCATCAGCTCGCTCTTCACGGCCAACCCCGGATAGGGTGTAGAGGGGCAGGTAGGTAGATGACGAGCGGGTGATACCGGCTTGATGGCAGGACCATGCAGTGCATGAAAGATTGGGACCCTCGGTACGGTCACGGCCACTGACTGCCGGCGCAACAAGGAGGGGCTTCAGCGATTTGGCCGTTGACCGGGCGCAAGAGACGCCAGCCGCAACCCGTATCGTGGGGCGGCCGGAGGATGGCCGAGTACTTGATGTCGCCCCACCGCATGCCCCGTCCCAGTAGCTGACCGACGTACCAATCGCGGGCATCCGGCCGCACCTCGACGGACACCGGCGCCAGTTGGCCGAGGAACCGGGCCTGCCGATAGTGAAACGCCTCCCCGAACGCGGCCTCGAGTCGTTCCGCCACCGCCTCCGGCGAGCCGGGGCATTGATTGGTGACGCAGCGGTAGCCGGGACGTTCCCCGTCGCCGGGCGTCGGGGCGAGCACGGCGAAGGCGCCTTCGCCGGGAAAGACCCGCTCCAGCGCCCGTCGGACGAATTCTTCCGCAAGCTTTTCGCCGACCAGATCGGAAGTGTCGTGTCCCCGGCCGACGAACCGCAAGCAGGGCGTTCGCCCGTGGAGGCCGGTGACCTCGACCCGGTCGCCCAGCCGGTAGCGGGCGAGCCCCGCCGACTGGGTCACGATCACTTCGTATCGTTGGCCCTCTGCGAGTTGGTGAAGTAAGAACAGTCCTCCGTTTTCGTCCTCGAATTCGAAGAAGACCCGGTGGAGGAGGGGCACCGGGGCCGGCGCGCCCAAGCGCGGCACGGTCAGCGGCGCTTCGGTGGCCAGCAGGCCTTTGCCCTGCTGGAGGACGCTGGGAAACTCCCGGGCGAGATCTCGGGCGAACCGGGCCGCGCCCGCGTCGGTCCAACAGGAGATCAACTTGAGGTCGGGCCAGAGCGATGCCCACTCGAGCCGCGAGCTCCGGAGCTGGGCCAACCGATCCTTGGTCACCGGCGCCAGCGGAACGGAGCCGGCCCGGTGGAGGATCTCGCCGTGCGCGAAGGACGATGCGAGGAGGCCGGCATGGTCGCGGAGGAAATCGAGCAGCGCGATGAGATAGGTCGGGTGCCAGATAGAAAGAATCTCGAGATGTGGCTCCGCCACCAGGGCGGCCGCCAACACCAGTTTGAATAGGAACGGATCGCGAATTCCCTTGAGACCGGGGGGAAAGACGAAGCATCCGCCAAAGATCCGCCGGGTCCACGGCGACAGGTACTGGGCGTCGTCCTCGAGCCCGACCGGCGCGCCACTCGCCGTCCACGCCCGCTCGTGGCAGGGCGGCGACATGCTGAAGAACATTCGGCCCGAGGTAAACCGGGGGCCGTGGCGCACCAGATCACCGGCCCAAAGCAGAAACAGCTCGTTGAAGTCCTCGAGGAGGGAGTCGGTGTAGGGAATCAGCTTGGACGCGCCGCTGCTTCCGGACGTTGGCTCGTAGAGCCGCACCGGCCCCGGCGCTAGCACCGGGGCACGCGTTGCCATCTGGCGGTCCACCCAGGGGCGGAGCGCTTCGAAACCAACCGCGGGGAGCCGGTCGCGGAACTCCTGGTACCCCTCCGCTCCCGTGATGCCGTGGGCCCGCCCGTAGTCGGTCGTCGCGATGCCGGCGACGAGCCGGCGGCGGAGACGCTCCTGGGCGCGCGCCGGATCCGCGAGCGCGGCGGCGAAGCGCCCGGCCCGCGGGGCAAGCGCGGCCCCGAGCGCCGCCCGCGCGGTCGCCGCGCGGATGTCCTCGAAGCCGGTCACGGGCGCGAGGCCGCCGCCGGCCGACGGAGCGGTGCGCGGGTATCACGGGCCGCCCGCCTGCGGGAGAACAACCTTCTGACCAGTCCGTGGACGAACCCCAGATTCACCCGCCCGATCATCGCGAGTTCGTCGCCCTGGGCGTAGCCGGGGTTCACCGCCACGAAGAACCGGATCTCTGGCATTCCGAGCACCGCTCCGGTGAACGGCGCGACCGTGGCGCGGAGGACGGGCTGCTCCCGGCCGAACCGGACTACACCGCGCTCCGCGATCCAATTCTTTCCGAACCGTTCCTGACCGAGCGAATCGATCAACGCTCGCTTCGAGTCGGGAAGCCCCCGCTCGAAATGAGGCCAGTGATCGGGGAAATAGCGCACCATCGTGAGGTAGGTGCGATACCCGTGGCAGATCAGGAACCAGTAGAGCGGCGTGAGTGGATGCCGGAGTTTCCAGCCGAGGAGCCAGAGCGCGAGCGCCCGATGGAGGGCCCGCTGGCCCCAGTATTCGGGAAGGATGATGGTGTCGCCCGAGAAGCAGGCGCCGATCTCCTGGCCCGAGTCGTGGTGCGAATAGATGGTGGCGGTGGAGAAGCCCACCAACTCGCCGCTGCCGGTGTCCCGGCCCAGAAAGACCCGGTCCTTGTCGAGGAGATCGGCGTCGAAGGCGTCCCGGCGGACATGGTCGTAGTGCCCGGCGTAGAGCTCCCACATCCGTTCGATGAGGTCGCGACCAAGGGCACGGACGGGTACCGACGTTACCGTGAGTCTTCCGTTGTGTGGCATGAGTTCTCCTAGAGTTTGTACCGCACGGTGCGGCGGCGGAGCTCGGCCGGCGGGAAGGTCCCTTCCCGATGCCGGCGGAGCGCCCGCTGGAACCAAGTGGCGGGCTGATCGGCTACCACGGTCCGGAAGGCGCGTCCACCGTGAGCCCGCAGCGTCGCTGCCTGATTCTCCAACACGGCTCGGTCCTGGGCGACGACCCGGCGAGTGATCCATCGAATGACCGGGGTCATCAGCGGGGTGATCGCCCCGTAGCGCACGCCCATCCTGGTGTAGACCCGGGTGGTCCACTCGTCCTCCGGGGTGGCGACCAGGATCGTGACAACGTGAACACCCGCCCCGAGGTGGTAGTCCACCCGGAGCGTGTGCGGCAGGATGATTTCGTCCACGTGGCGCACCGCCCGCCGGCGTCCGCTCAGCAGCGAGCGAAAATCGCGGGTCCGTTCGGGAGGCGGCTCGACCGTCTCGACTCGAATCCCGGTCGGCGTTTCCTCGATCCGGGCTTCGGCGAAGCGGGTTGGCGCCGAGCGGAACAGCCCGTCGTGCGCGAAGCCGGTGTGGCTGCAGTCGAGGCCGTTCTCGAGAATCAGGTCCAGCGGCGCCGCCATCAGATTGTGGAGCTCGAACCAGCGATACCCGGGTGTCATGGGATGCGCGGGCGGAGGCGCCGGCGGATTGGCCGGTTCGCCCATCCAGATCCAGATCCAGCCATCCCGCTCGACGGCCGGATGTCGTGGCACGGTGCAGGTGGGGAAATGCTCCTCCGGGGAATGACAGGGCACGTCGACGCAGCGGCCGCCCGGGTCGAACGACCAGCCGTGGTAGCGACAGACGATTCGGTCGCCCCGAACGGTGCCGATCGAGAGGGCGACGTTTTTGTGGGGGCAGCGGTCTTCCAGCCCCACGGGCGCCCCCCGGGAGTCGCGATAGAGCACCACCGACTGGCCGAGAATCCGGCGGCTGAGGGGGGCCCGGCGCAGCTCCTCCGACCGGGCGGCGACGTACCAGCCGCCGGCCGCGGGGAGCCGTGGAGACCCCGTCTCGGGCGGGGTCGCGGTGTTCGGTTCGGCGACGTTCGGTGCGGCGGTCACGGGCTCCCTCCTGGCGGGTTCTCGGGTGGTCTCGCGTCGATAATGGCCCGGTCCGATCAAGTGGGAATCAAGCGGTCCACTTGACTGCGGCTTGACTGCCCTCGGCGAGACTCCAGGGACCTCGACGGGAACTCCCGATGGATCTGTCTCGATGGGTAGTGCGCCGGCGCGGATGGGTCCTGGCGCTTTGGATCGCGACGGGCGTGGCGCTGTTTCCGGATGCGCGCCGGGTGGGAGAGCGACTCGAAGTGGCGGCCCGGGTGCGGGGGAGCGAGTCGGAGGCCGTGGCCTTGGCGCTGGCTCAGCGGTTCGAGAGCCCTTGGGCCGCGTACGCGGTACTGGTGGTTCGGGGCGTTCCCCTTCCCGACGCCGCTGAACCGGTGCCGCTCCGCGATTCACTGCGCGTTGCGGTGGAGCGACTCCCCGGAGTGACGGGGGTTCGGGTCTGGCGTGCTCCCGAGGACACGCTCTTCGTTTCCCATCCCGCTGGGGCGCAGTTCCTGATCGCCGGGCTCGATGCGCGGTCCGGCGCCGAGGACGCCTTGGTGCCCCGGCTCCGTCTCGCCACCGCGGCCGTGGCCGCCGCGCTCACAGCGCGCTACCCCGGCGCCACCCTGCGGTGGACCGGCCAGGCGGTCCTCAACGCCGACCTTCGCGAGGCCAGCGCCGCCGACGCGAAGGCGGCGGAACGACGGGCGCTTCCCCTGACCCTGCTCCTGCTGATCGTCGCGTTCGGCACCTTGCCGGCGGCGTTGGTGCCGGTGCTGGCAGGGGCGGGCACGGTCCTGCTCTCACTTGGTTTTGCCGCGCGGCTCGGCGCCCACTGGCCCCTCTCGATTCTGCTCCAGAACTTCGTGACGATGATCGGACTCGGCTTGGGGATCGACTACGGTCTCCTGACCGTGAGCCGATTCCGGGAGGCGCTCGCCACCGGCGCCGACCCGGCGAGTGCCGCCGCCGAAGCGGGGCACCGGGCCGGCCACACCATCGCCCTGTCGGGGCTTGCGGTGGCGATTGGGTTTCTCGCGTTGCTCGCGGTGCCGCTGGCGGAGCTCCGCTCGGTGGCGGTCGGCGGGCTTCTCGCGACGCTGGTGGCGGTCCTGCTCTCGGTCACCCTCCTTCCCGCCCTCCTCTCCTGGCTCGGCGCCGGAATCAATCGGATTCCGCTCCGTCCCTTCCGGCCCGACGGCGCGGCGGGGGAACGGTGGCGGCGGTGGGGCCGGATGGTGGCCGCGCGGCCGCTCCGGGTCTTGCTCGTGGCCGGTCTCCCGCTTGCGGTGCTCGGGTGGCAGGCGCGTCGTCTCGAGGCGGGACTCCCCCGGGGGGATTGGCTGCCTCCTGCCATGGAGTCGGCGAAGGGGCTCCACGATCTCGAGGTTGCCGGGCGGAGTGGCGTCTTGCAGAGCGTCAGAGTTCTGGTCGAGTTGCCGGCCGGCGCGGGGGCGCTCACGCCGGCCGGGTGGACGGCGCTCCGGCGCCTCGGGGCCCGGCTTGCCACCGAGCCAGAGATCGGCACGGTGCGTTCGTTCACGCCGTTCGATGCCGAGCGACCGATGTCGAAGCTCCTCTACTTCGCGATCGAGCCGGCGGACCGCCGGAGTTGGGTCACGGAGGATCGCCGAGGGGTGCTCCTCGAGGCGGTCCCCAGCGAGGGAGTGGATCCGCACCGACTGATTGACGTGGCGGCCCGGTTCCGGCGGATCGACGCCGCGGCGGTTAGCGGCCTGCCAGGGGTGCGGCTCGCGGTGGGAGGGCTGCCCGCTTTTCGGCTCGACTACGCCGACGCGGTGGCAGGGTGGCTGCCTCGGGTGGCCGGGCTGGTGCTCGTCGCGACCTTCGTGGTGCTCTGTCTGGGCTTTCGCTCCGTGCTCATTCCCCTCAAAGCGGTGCTGCTGAATCTCCTCTCGGTGGCGGGGGGCTTCGGCGTGGTCGTGCTGGTGTTTCAGGAAGGTCATGGCGCCGCGCTCTTCGGGCTCGCGGGACCGACCAAGGAGGTGTTCGGCGTGATCCCGACCTTGGTCTTCTGTACCGTCTTCGGGCTCAGTATGGACTACGAGGTATTCCTCGTGGCGCGGGTGGCCGAAGCCCGGCGCGAGGGGCTCGGGGAAGTGGAGGCGATCGCCGAGGGATTGGCGCGCACCGGGCCGGTCATCACCAGCGCAGCCGCGATCATGGTCGTGGTGTTCGGCGCCTTCACGCTCGGGCATTTCCTGGTGCTGCAGATGCTCGGGCTGGCGCTCGCCGTGGCGGTGCTCCTCGACGCGACGGTCGTCCGGGTCGCAATCGGTCCAGCCTTGCTGTCATTGGCGGGCCGATGGAACTGGTGGCCGGGCCGATGACTGCGCCGGTCCGCTACTTCGCCCAGCCGTACGGATTTCAGGACGCCTGCGCCTGGCTGCTGCACAACGTGGCCGGCCCCAGTCAGCGGCACCGAAGCCGGACCAGTTGGCTTCCCCGTCGGACTCGGTTGGCCGCGATCACGCCGGCACTCCGCGTTGTCTTCATGGGGGATCTCTTGCCGTTGCCCCGACGAGGAATCCGGGTAAGCGACGGAGTGCGCCATCTCTTCGCCGGGGCCGATCTGGTGGTTGGCAACCTCGAAGGCACCGTGGCCACCGGGCCGCTCCGATCGGTGTTCATGGGACAGACCCACACCCCCGCTTTGCTCGACTTCCTGGGGGAACTGGTTCCGCCGGACCGAACGGTGCTCACGTGCGCCAACAACCACGCGGGCGACTACGGCCCCGCCGCCTTCGAGGCCTCGCTCCGGCGGGTGGAGGATACCGGCATCCGGACGTTAGGCCGCGTCGACGCGCCCTCGCTGGCGGCCCACCCGATGCTCGTCCTCACCAGCGCCACGGCCTGGTCCAACCGGCCCGCGGACATGGTGGCGCCACTCGACCGGGTGGCCGTTCCGCCGGTCCCGGAGGGTTCCCTCTCGGTGCTTTGTCCGCACTGGGGATGGGAGCTCGAGGCGTATCCCCGCCCGCCGCAGATCGCCGCGGCCCGGCGCCTGCTCGAACGGTGGGACCTGATCGTCGGGCATCACTCCCATTGTCCGCAGCCGGTGGCGACGGAGATGGTGCGCGGGGTCCCGCGGCTGGTGGCTTGGTCGCTCGGCAACTTCACCGCTCCGTTCCGGATCGGGTACCACCGGCGCGGTCTCGTTCTCACGTTGGGCCTGGGCTCGGACGCGGCCGGCCGCTGGCGAGTGGGTGAAGTCGGCTGGGATGAAGTGGCGATGCGTTTTCCCGGTCGGGGACCCGCGCTGTTGGGGCTCGCGGAGGAGCAGACCGGTCGCTAGGCGAGCGCGATCTCGAAATGGAGAGGGCGGTCGTCGAGCGGCGGACCCCGCCAGGGGCCGCCAGCCGTAAGCACGTATGCTTCCACGTCGGTGACGATGGCGGGGATCCCCGCGAGGGCACCCGCGGCCGCGTCGGTGACGTCGAGTCCGATCGTCAGCGCGACCGCGCCGAGGCCCCGACAGCCCTCCGCCGCGGTGAGCAGAAGGGTCCGCAGCGTGTCGGGCTCTTCTGGTGGGACGCAGAGGTTGACCACTTGAATGGCTCGGAGCGGTTCCCCCCGCCGGGGCAGGCGGGAACCGCCGAGAGCGGGTGCGACGACGTTATACATCGCGCGAAAGGCGGCCGCCCCGCGGGAGTAATCCAGGACGGTGGTCTCCTTGCAGGCGCGTTCATCCCACCCGGCGAGAAACCCGGCCAAGCTCCCGTCGGGCCGCCGGGCCAGCCAGTACGACGTCCAGTCGAGTCCGGGCGCCGCGGCGATCCAGCGCGAGAGCGCGCTTTCGTCCCGAGCCTGGGTGAACTGCCGTCGGGGCGCCAACCTCGACCAAAGCGCCGCCATTTCCCCGGCATCTTGCGGCCGGGCAGCGGTGATCCGGAGCGAACTGCGCGGTTTCCGGCGTCGGACCAGGGGAAGGGTGTGAAGCCGCAGAGTCGCGATCCGGCGAAACGGAGAGACCCCCGCCTTCCCGGTCAGCAAGGTCCTCATGGCGCGATTCCCCGCCAGCACCGTCACCAACGCGGGCATGTCGGGGTCGATGTCGGCACACAGGTGGGTCCCGGCGGAGACCAGCGCCTCGCTCAGTCCGCGCCCCCGCCAGGCGGGGTGCACCCGCAGATCGCCGGCGTAAAGCGAGGGCCGCAGCACGCCGCCGATCCAGCTTTGGCGGCCGAGGACGGCGGCACACCCGACCAGCGCTCCCTCCGCCGTTTCGACCACCAGCACCCGGCTCCACTCTCCGCCGAGACGGGTCAAGGCGAAGAAGTCCGGCCGCCGACTGGTCCGCAGGGAGAAGGCCGCCTCGACCGGGCACGCCTCGACCAAGTCGAGCAGCGCGGAGTTGTCGTCCGGGCGAGCGAGGCGGACCCGCCAGGGAGCCCGCGAGTCCGAGGGCCTCGGGCCGGCGGGGAGGGAGAGTGAGGTCACCGCCGCCTCCGGCCGAGCGTCAGTCGGCCGCTCATACCAGTGTCCTCAGCGATTTCCAGATCGCTTCGGGCCGCCCCTCCCACATGTGGGACACCTCGACGACCCCGACGTCGCGACAGCGGTTGCAGCCTTCGGCCCGCGCCACGAACTCGGCAAAGTCGCCACTCCTGAATAGCTCGGGAATTGGGTTGCGCACGGCCGATCTCCTTCCCAGCGGGTTGGCGTCAGGCAGGCTAGCCAGACCAGGACCGACCGCCAGCGTGTATTCCAAGCTTGGGGGTGCCCCGTCAAGGCGCCGTCAAGGCGCCCCGGTGGCGCCGGGTAACCGTGCGTAGGCGGGTTACGCTCCCGATGGGTAGATTCACCCATGGCCTCCACCCGGAAGATCTCAGCAGTACTCGCGCTACTCTCCCTTGCCCTCCTCCCGGCCGCCGCCGCGGCGCAGAGCGCGGCCGGCGCCGATATCCGGTTCGGCGTCAAAGTGCCGATGCGCGACGGCGTCCGCCTCAACGCGACGGTCTATTCGCCACGGGGCCCGGAGGAGAAACGCCCGGTCATCATGGCGATGACCCCCTACATTGCCGACGGCTACCACAAGTTCGTTCAGCCGGCCGCGCAGCGTGGCTACGTGGTGGCGGTGCTCGATGTCCGGGGCCGGGGCAGCTCCGAGGGTCAGTTCGATCCGTTCCGCAACGACGCCAAAGACGGCTACGACGCCATCGAATGGCTGGCCGCCCAGCCGTGGAGCAACGGCAAGGTCGGGATGATGGGCGGGTCGTACGGCGGCTTCAACCAATGGAGCATCGCCAAGGAGTTTCCGCCCCACCTCGTCACCATCACGCCGACCGCCTCCGCCTACCTGGGCGTCGATTTTCCGCACCTCGGCGGCATCTGGCCCAGCTACGCCATCCAGTGGCTGACCTTCACCACCGGCCAGACCCCCAACGCCAACATCTTCGGCGACGGCGGCTATTGGCGGGACAAATTCCGGGTCCGGTATCTCGAGCACCGGCCCTATGCTTCGCTCGATACCCTGGTCGGCAACCCGTCAGCGGCGTTCCAGCGGTGGATCACCCACCCAGATCTCGACGATTTCTGGCTGTCGCTGGCGCCCTCGCCCGACCAGCTGGCCCGGCTGTCGGTCCCGATCCTGACCCGGACCGGGATGTACGACGGGGATCAGATCGGGGCGATGGAGCACTATCGGCAACACATGAAGCACGGGTCGGCGGCGGCCAAAGCCAATCACTATCTGATGATCGGCCCGTGGGACCACGCTGGCACTAGGACACCCAGGCGGGAGATGGATGGGCTCTCGTTCGGCGAGACGGCCGTGTTCGACATGGGATCGCTCGAAGCCGACTGGTTCGATTGGGCGATGCGGGGTGGTGCTCGCCCGGCCAAGCTCCCCAAGCGGGTCGCTTACTACGTGACCGGCGCCGAGACCTGGAAGTACGCCGACGACCTCGACGAGATCGGCCGCAATCCCACCCCGTACTACCTCACCTCGCCCGGCCGAAGCGCCACCGACATCTTCCACTCCGGCACGCTCGCGACCACCCCGGCGGACTCGCCAGGCGATGTCTGGGTCAACGACCCGCTGGACACGTCGCGCGGCCGGCTGGAAGGTGAGGAGCCCAACTACGTCGATCCGTCGGAGGCCCACGCCCTGCCCGGTGGCGGCCTCATCTATCACAGCGCCCCGTTCGAGCGGGCCACCGAGATCAGCGGCTTTCCGATGCTGTCGCTCTGGGTGACGATGGACGTGCTCGATGCCGACTTCAGAGTCTCGCTCTATGAGATTACCGTCGCGGGGCAGAGCATTCTCCTCGACGACGCCCAACTCCGGGCCCGGTACCGCGAGTCGCGCCAACGGCAGGTGCTCGTCACGCCCGGCCGTCCGACCCGGCTCGACTTCGACAAGTTCCGGTTCATGAGCCGCCGGATCGCGGCCGGAAGCCGGCTTCGGCTGCTGATCGGATCGCCGAACACGATCCACCTGCAGCGCAACTACCAGAGTGGCGGCGACGTGGCGCGGGAAACGGCCAAGGACGCCAAGGTGGCGCGGTTCGAGTTGCTCCACGACCGCGAACACCGCAGCGTGCTGTCGCTCCCGGTGACCCCGGAATCCCGCTAGGTCTGGGACGCCGCGCCGACTGGGGGCGGCGAGTCAGGCCCGGCCGGGGTTTCGGACGGGGGTCAGGCGTTCAGGTGGGCGCCCTTGGCCGTGGTAGACGCTCGGGGGTCGCCGACCCCAGTGTCCCTGGTCACCTGGCTCCACCGCCGAGGTAGCCAGGCCCACCCCTCCTGGACCGCCGCCACCCGTGAGGGGCGAACCGCTCCGTCCCCCGCCGTCTCGAGCGGGCCGACCAGGGCCGAAACCACTACCTGCATCAGGCTCGTTTCCAACTCGCCCGCGTGGTCCCCCAGACATTTTGGTCACTCTCCTGTTGGGTGCACGTCGGCCGCTTGAGTCCTTTGGCCGCAACATGTTAGGTCAGGATGATGGCGGGGTGATTCTCCCGGAGATTGGGGTGACGGCTGAGGGTCATCTTAGTCTCGAACCTGGTCGCCGCGTCGGCGGCTGGCAACGAGGAGCGACTTATGCGACGAATAGCTGGCGGGAACCCCTTGCGGAGGGTGTTCACCATCGTAGTGCTTCTGGTGATGCCCCTGACTGCGTACGGCCAGAGCCTGGACAAGCCCGTGGTGCAGAAGACCTCTGCGGTGGTGGGGACTCCCCCTTCGAACCTCCGCGCCCTGCCGAGCCCGACCAGCATCCGGCTGACCTGGACCTGCCCTTCGGGAGCGACCGGGTACGAAATCTTTTCCGGTGCGAACGGCGGGACGCCGGTGCGCCTCGCGACGACCACGCTGCAGTGCCACCAGGACCTCTCCCCTCAGCTCAACGTCGACCCCAGGCTCCCTGCACCGGCGCCGGTGTACATCTCGAGCTACGACCATGCCGGACTGGCTCCGGCGACGGCGTTCGTCTACGTCGTGCGGGCGCTATACCCGGACGGGTACTCCGACACCGGTCCTCTCACGACGCAGACCGAGCTTCTGCCAGCGCCCACCGGCATCGTGATCGACCTCATCGGCGGCCGGATGGCGAGAGTCGGCTGGAAGCAGGTGCCCGGAGTCTCCGGGTATCATGTGTATCGCAAGCTCGCGGGCCAATCCGGCTTTGAGCTTGTGACCACCTTCGGCCCGGTTCCCCCCGGCTCGTACGAGCATTTGGACATGACCTACCTGCCCGGCGGGCAGCACGCGTACTACGTCCAGGCCGTCGGCGGCGCTCCGTCGGTGGCCGCGACCGTTACTCTGCCGCCGGCAATCAGCGCGGAGCAGCTCGAGAACGGTACGGTGCATCTCACCTGGGCACCGGTCTCGTATGCCTACAGCAAGCCGTTCTACCTGGTAACCGGGCCGCCGACCAACACCCCGATCCGGGTGGACGATAACAAACTGACCGTGAACAAGGTTCCCGCGGGACCGGCGACCTGGCAGGTGACCGCGATGCTGCAGGACGGGAATGCCCCCCCCTTCACGCTCGGCTCGTTCAGCACGTCCCTCACGGTCGTCCGGGCGCGCTATCGGCTGGTCGCTGAGGCGATCAGAGTGGCCTCGGAGACCGCGGACAAGCCGCTGTCGGAAGACGGGGTGTTCGATGAGGTGTTCGTTGCTTCGTTCGCCGAGCGGTATCTCCGGCCGTCTCCGGCGACCGGGGGCGGGATGACGCTGGTCGAACGGCAGCCGGTCCAGGTGAGCCATGTTCACGGCGACGTCGCCAACTGGCTGCCGTCCGACCGCGTGCAGGCCGGGACGGCGTCGGCCACCGGCGGCGTCCGGGCGCGGGACGTGATCAGCCCGATCTGGGCGGCGCCCAGCGGGAACTACCTGGGCGGCTCGCCCGGCTTTGTACTCTGGGAGGGAGAGCTGCTTCCCGGCAAGCACGACCTGTTGCTGCGACCCACCATCTGGGAGCTGGATGATACCTATTCCGGTGGCGCCCTTTCCCGGAATCCGAATGCAGGATCCTGCTTGTACTTCCTGTGCAGTTGGCCCGCCATCATTGCCGGGGCAGCGTCCTTCATGGCCCCTGCGCAGGCGGCGATGGCCGGCAGCCAGATTGCGGTGATTGATGGATACAAGGTGGGGTACGTGGGCTCACCAAGCGTCGTGCACCTCGAAAAGCAGAGCTCCGACCGGCCGGTGGGTCTTCAGGTCGACGGCACAGCGCCGAAACACCTGGGACTGACCGGGGACTGGTATGATAAAGTGGTGGTTCTCAGCAGCGAGAAGATTGAGGCGGCGCTGGCCCGCGGGAGCAATCGGATCGAGGTGCGGTATTGGGATCACTGGGCCGTCCCGAACCAGGCGCAGACCACGGTCGACTACCTGAACGGCGACTACACCCTCGTGATCCGGATCGAGCGATTGCCGTGAGACTTCCGGAGAGCTCGGTGAGGTGTAATGACGGCGTCAAGCTCTTGGCCTTGATTCGCTTCGGACAACTCGGCGACCAGTCCAAGGGGACCGGACCGACCTCGAAAATCCGGCGGAGCAGCTCAGCCCGGGCGCGGGAAACGGCCAAGGACGCCAAGGTGGCGCGGTTCGAGTTGCTCCACGACCGGGCGCACGCGGCGAAACGCCCTCCAGCGTGAAGGAGTCGGGACAGCCAGGTCGCCACCGCCTGACCGATGGCCGCGCCGGAGTCTTCTTGGATGGAATGTTGACCGGGCACCGTCACCTCCTGCTGGTTCGGCCAGCTGCGACAGAACTCGCGCTGCGCGCCAACCGCTGCTCTGTCGGATGAGCGGTTCGGGCTCGGCCCTGTTCGCCATCTATCGCACCGAAACGCGATCGGGATGACGCCAGGATGATGTTGGGCAAGAAACACGGGGTTACCATCCCCACCGAAACCATCTCCCTCTAGCGGACAGTCACCGGAAACGGTCCGAAGGTCCGCTCGTCCGTCTTGTTGCCATGCCCATAGCCAATCGTCATGGTCCCGGCGCCACCGGAGCTTCGGCCGGTGACTTCGAAACGGAGCTTCTGACCCGGGATGGTCCCCTCGGAGGCGATGGATGCCGGGGAGAAACGGAGCAGTGCGCTATGGTCCGCATCGAGGCCAACGATCTGGGTACCATCACCGCGGTAGAATCGAACCTCGACGACCAGGATCTGGCCGGCGGGTACCGACACGGCTGGCGTCAGCTCGGCCCCAGCGGCGGAAAACAGCTTGGCACTGGCGGGTTCGTCGTGGGGGTGGGGGCCTTGATCAGCGCAGCCGGCGACCCAGGCCAGCGTCAGCACCAGCCACCCCTTCATCGGGTCCGTCCGGTCTCGGTGGTGAGTTCGACCTGCCAGTCCTCACCCTTGCCCACTCGGTACCGGGTCGCGAAGCTGCCCTGATTGAGCGCCGCCCCGAAGCTCTTGACGAGGGGGGCCCGCCCGCCAAAGGCAACGTTGGCCCCGCGCCGAACGACCACCGAGACGGTATCGCCCACGCGCACGATGCCAGGGAGCCCGATCGCGAGGGCGAAGATGTGCTGGATCTGCAGGAGGTCAGTCACCTGAGGCCTGGCCGGTTCGTTTGTCCCAACATATCGTGAGATCGGTCATAGAGGTCGTTCGGGTCGGCGCCGGCCAACTCCACCAGGAAACCGGCGATCTTGGCGCTGACCGCGGCGAAGTAGCGCGCTCCCTTGGCGGCGGTGGCCGCCCGAGGATCACCGACGCCGGTGTCCCGGGTCATCTCGGTCCACCGCCGCGGCAGCCAGGCCCATCCCTCGCGCACGGCAGCCAATCTCGACGGACGGGCCGCGCCGTCCCCCGCCGTTTCCAGCGGGCCCACCAGCGACGGCGCCACCACCTGCATCAGGCTCGTCTCCAACTCGCCGGCGTGGTCCCCGGGCTCGTCGAAGAACGGCGTCGGGTCGACTACCGCGTACCAGTGGACTTGGACCAGCACGACCGGCGTCCGGGGCTGGATCTCCCGAATGATCTGCTTGAAGTCGTTGCCGCCGTGCCCGTTCAGGATCACCAACTTGCGGATCCCGTGCTGTTCGAGCGTCTCGAGCAGATCGACCAGGATCGCCTGCTGGGTGCTTGGATTCAGATTGAGGCAGAAGGGAATGTCGCGCTGGGTCGTCTGGACCCCGAACGGCACCGCCGGCAGCACCAGAACCCTGGCGTCCGCTTGCCAGGCGAGCCGCGCGGCCTCGGCGGCGATCGCGTCGACCTGGATGGTGTCGGTGGCGTAGGGCAGGTGGCGATTGTGTGCTTCGGTGGCGCCCCAGGGGAGGATCGCCACGTCGTAGCGGGTCTGACGAACCGTTTCCCAGGTCGAGCTGGCGAGCAGATATGGCCGGGGGCCGCTCACCCCATCAGGCTCCGGAACACGAACAAGACGTTGGCGGGTCGTTCCGCGAGGCGCCGCATGTACCACTTATACCAGGCAGCTCCATAGGCGATCAGCGTCTTGACCGTTTCGCCCTCACGAGTGAGTTGGGCCTGCTCACCCGTCTTGATGCCGTAGAGCATGTGGATTTCGTACCCACCCGGCTTGACGCCGAGGTCCCGCGCCTTGGCCATGATCCGCCGGATCAGGGGGATGTCGTGGGTGCCGAAGACCGGAACGCCCTGGCCCCTCGCCGCGCCCTCGAGGAGCTTGATCGAAAGATCGTAGTAGGACAGGTCGACGTCGCGCTTGGCCGGGTAGGCGACCGATTCCGGCTCGGCGTAGGCGCCCTTGACCAGGCGAATCCACGGCTTGAGCGCGAGAAGGGCATCGAGGTCTTTCCCCGACCGGAACAGATAGGCTTGGATCGCGAGCCCGCTCCTGTCGTCGACCGCCCGAACGGCGCGGTACAGCTCGATGGTTCGATCGACGTAGGAGTGATCCTCCATATCGAGCCACAACGCGGAGCCCGTCGCCTTCGCGGCGGTGGCGAGCTCCACCAGATACCCCCGACAGCGGTCGAGCGACTGATCGATCCCGAGCTGGGTCGGCTTGACCGAGATCGTGGTGGGCAGCCCGCGGCTTTGGATCTGCTTGAAGGCATCGAGATAGTGGTCGCGGACCCGCTCTGCCTCCCCGAGATCCGCGATGGCTTCGCCCAACTGGGTGATCAGGGAGCCTTGACCCTGTCCCGCCAAGGTCTTGGCCGCTCCCAACGCATCTTCGAGCGCCTCGCCAGGCATGAACTTTCGGACCGCCCGGCGAGCGAAGGCCCGCTCCGACATCTGCCGGGCGATCCACTGGCTATCGGCGGCCTTGAGCAGGAGGGTTCGGCCAAGGGACATGAGGTCGTGCCTGTGATTCGGAGTCGGCGAGAATCTAATAGGTATATTGCCAGCATGTTTCCATACAAGGACGACAACCCCACCCTCATAGCGCCGGTCGTCACCTTCTTCCTGATCGGACTCAACCTGGCGGCCTGGATCTTCGTCCAGGGGATGGGGGCGGAGCCGAATCTCTCGACCTCGGTCTGCCAACTGGGTCTGATCCCGGGCGAGGTGCTCGGGCGGCTTCCCCCGGGAACGCCGGTACCAGGCCCGCCCCGCTTCCGATGCACCACCGGCGAGGGCAGTTGGTTTCCGGTCATCTCGTCGATGTTCCTCCACGGTGGGTGGCTCCACCTGATCGGCAACGTCTGGTTCCTCTGGGTCTTCGGCAACAATGTCGAAGACTCGATGGGCAGGTTCCGCTTCCTCCTGTTCTATCTGGTGACCGGTGTCGCGGCGGCTGCCGCCCAGGCCGCCGTCAATCCGAGCAGCGCGATTCCGATGGTCGGGGCCTCCGGCGCGATCAGCGGCGTCATGGGGGCCTATATCGTCCTCTACCCGCGGGTCCGCGTCCACATGCTGATCTTCCTTGGCATCTTCATCACCCGGATCACGGTGCCCGCGTCCTTCATGCTCGGCTACTGGTTTCTGCTCCAGCTCCTGGGCGGCCTGCCGACCCTGCAGCGCGAATCGGGCGGGGTGGCGTTCTGGGCCCACGCTGGTGGGTTCGTGGCCGGGATGCTGCTGGTCCTGCTGTTCCGCAACCCCCGGCTGATCGAGGCCCGAATCGCCCATCGCTTGCCAGGCTGAAACTCCGAGGCTTCCCAAGCCGGTGCCAGAGGCTAGCTTCAGCGGAGGTTCCTAACCCGCGGCTGGCCCGATTTGTCGCAGTCATCGGATCCCGACGATCTACCACCGCCGTACGCCCCCCACGCCCTGCTGGACTGGGTTCGCGCTGCGGTCGGGCCGGGCTGCGTCGTCGAGGCCGAGTTGGCGTCGGGGGGCATGGGGATCGTCTACCGCGGACGCGACACGGTCCTCGACCGACCAGTAGCCATCAAGATCCTCCGCCCGGAAATTGCGACGGCGATGGCGGCCGAGCGATTTCTTCGCGAGGCCCGCACCCTGGCTCGGCTGTCGCATCCGAACATCGTGCCCGTGTACCACGCGGGTGAGGCCGCTGGCCTGTTCTACTATACGATGGCCCTCCTCGACGGGCCGACCCTCGCCGACCGCCTCGACCGTGGCCTGCTCGGAGCCAAACCGGCCGTGGCCCTGGCCCGCGACGTCCTCTCGGCACTCGCCGTCGTCCATGCCGAAGGTGTCGTTCATCGGGACATCAAACCCTCCAACATCATCATGGTGGGCGACCGCGCCGTGCTCACCGATTTCGGGATCGCCCGATCGCTCAATCCGGATGCCACCCGAGCGACCCTGCCCGGTATGCAGGTGGGCACGCCGGAATACATGGCGCCGGAACAGGCGGTGGGTGGGGCCGTCTCGCCGCAGACCGATCTGTACTCGCTCGGGTTGGTCCTCTATCAGAGCATGACCGGCCGACCGTGGACTCCATTCGGGAATCCTGACCGCGCCGATTGGTCCGGCGTGCCTCCTCGACTGCAGCGGGGCCTTCGGCGAGCGTTGTCGCCCGAAGCTGACCAGCGTTGGGAATCGGCCGGCGCCTTCTGGCGGGCCCTCGAGCCGCGACGGTGGACGGCGGCCCACACGGTCGCCGCCATTGGAACGGCCGGGGTGGGGCTCGCGGTCTGGCTCGGCGGCCGGCGGCCGGCGCCAGCCGGGCCGCCGGTCGGGGCGGCGTTGGTGGTGGTGGAGCCGGCCGGCCGAGGTGGCGGTCCGACCGCTGACTCGCTCACCCAGGCGGTCGTCGACCGATTGGGCGGACATCCGGACTTCACCGTGGTACTCGGGCACGGGGTTCGGACCGACACCGGCAGCCTGGTGATCCGGTCCCGGATCGAGCCGCGGGCCGAGGGACCCTGGGTGGTGACCTCGATCCTCAACGGCACTGGAGGCCAGCGGCTTGGGCCGGCCGGCCCCCTGGCATCGTGGCGCACCCTGGCCGACTCGATCGGCGACCGGGTCGAAGGGGAACTCTGGGCCGGCGTTCTGATCCGCGATCCCTACCTGCCCCGGGGCGCCCTGCCGACCAGCCCCGAGGCACGTTTGGCGTGGAGGCGTGCCGAACGCCTCTACGCTCGCGGTCGGTGGAGCGATGCTGACATCGGCTATCGGGAGGCCGAGGATATCGACTCGACCTGCCTCCTCTGCGGCTACCGAATCATCGACATCGATCGCTGGCTGAGTCGCCCGCACGAGGAGGCTCGGGTCAATCGTCTCCGCGACCAGCGACACCGTTTCCCGGAGCACTATCGCGCGCTCCTCGCCGCGATGGAGACGCCGTGGCCGGCGCGCCGGGACTCACTCGCGGCGTTGACCGCCAAGTACCCCGCGTTCTTTCTCGGCTGGTATCTGCTGGGTGACGAAGCGTTCCATCGGGGCCCGCTGTATGGCTGGGCCCAGCGTGAAGCCATTCTGGCGCTGGAGCGAGCCGTCCACCTCAAGCCCGGCTTCGCTCCGGGATGGGGCCACCTCGCTTGGATTCTGAGCATCGAGGGCGACTCCGTCGGCGCACGCCGCGCCATCGATTCTCTCGCGGCCGCGGGCGACGTGGACCACGGCATCGAGCTGGCGGAGCGGAAGATCACCGACTTGGTGTTTGCGGCGCGATTCGGCCGGCCCGGGCGGGGCACCGCGGCGATCCTGGCGGACCAGGCGCTCCGATCGTTGCCGGATTTCGCGGCGGGACCTCGATTGCTGAACGGTTTTGGCGTGCCGGTCGGCGCCATCGCCTTGGCCGGGCCGATCAGCCGCGATCGTGAGGCCGACCTCCAGGTCTCCGGGCACCTCGGCCTGGCCTTCGGATACACCCTGGCGGGTCGCCTCGACTCGGCGCGGGCCGCGCTCGCGAGCTTGGGCGAGCTGCGCTCGACTGTCGAGACGAGTCAGTTCCCGGCCGGCTTCGACGCGCTGTTGACTTGGGCCAACCCGGACGAGGACGGCGGTGCCCTGGACCGGGCCCGGCGCGGCCTGGCCGCGATGATTCAGGGCGAGGCGGCGCCCGGGCCGCGATCGGATCCGACCAAGGGCCTCGCGGCGCTGCTCGCGATTCGGGATAACGACCCGCCGGCAGTCCGACGATATCGGGCGATGCTCCCCGATTCGTCCGGATGGGCCACGCTGGTCGATTCGGTGGTGGCGAACGGTCTACCTCCCGAAGGGCCGCCCGCCCAGATCGCCGACCCTCCCGATCCCTTCATTCGCGCCGCGAGTCGGCTGGCGCGGGCCAGATGGCTCGACCGATCCGGGAACCCCGCGGCCGCGCATGACGAGTTGCTCTGGTACGCCAACCACGCGTTGCACGGATTTCCCTCCCGAGCGCCGCAGGCCACCGAGGTGGATTGGGCCCTTGGCGGCCTGGCCCGGTGGGAGCTCGGTGGCGCGCTCGATCATCTCGGGAGACGGGGCGCGGAGTACTGCGCCGTCTTCGGCGACGTGGCCCGGCTCTGGGAAAACGGCGATCCGCCCTTCCGGGCCCGAGCGGACTCGGCTCGCGCCCTCACCGCCCGGGCCGGTTGCCCCGGTCGCCGATGATCACGCTCCGGGTCCTCGGCCCGATCGAGGCCACCGTCGACGGCGAACCCGCGCCCCCCGAACTTCTCTGGCGCAAGCACCTCGCACTGCTCGTCTATCTCGTTCGCTCTCCGAAGCTAGTGAGAACCCGCGAACATCTGGTCGGCGTCTTCTGGCCGGAGAAGACCGAATCGGCGGCCCGCCACTCGCTGAGCGAGGCGCTCCGGGTGATTCGCCGTTCGCTCGGCGAAGGCGCGCTCGACTCGGGGCCCGGCCAAATCCAGCTCGCCGAGGGACTCGTCGACGTCGATGTCGACCAGCTCGAAACGTTGATGGCGCGCGGGGACAGCGCGCTCGCGGCGGCCTTGGTCGCCGGCGAGTTCATGGAAGGCTTCGCGATCGGCGACGCGCCGGCGTTCGAGGAGTGGTTGACCGACGAACGGCGTCACTGGCGGGAGCGCGGCGTCGAGGTCCTGCTCGAACAAGCGAGCACGCTCCTCGCGATCGGTCGCTCCACCGACGCCGCGGAGCTGGCCCGACGGGCTCTTGGACTGGACCGACTGTCGGAGGCCGCCTCCCGGGCGCGGATGCGGGCGTTGGCCGTCGGCGGCGAACGGAGCGGCGCGCTCGAGGAGTACGATCGGCTCCGCGCGGCACTCCGAGCGGGTCTCGACACGGAGCCATCCCGGGAAACTCGCGACCTCGCCGAACGAGTCCGGGCCGAACGGGTCTACCGCGCGGTCGAACCGCCCGCCGGTCCCGCCGCCGCGAGTCGTCGAGCCCCGATGGTGGGGCGCGAAGCCGACCTTCGGGCAATCGCGGCGTGTTGGGACCGCGCCGTCTCGGCAGCTCCCTCGGCGAGCCTGGCCATTATCGAGGGCGAGGCCGGGATGGGGAAGAGCCGGTTGGTTGACGAGTTCCTTTCCCGGGTCCGGCTCGCCGGCGCGACGACCGCCCTGGTTCGCGCGGTCGAAGGCGATGGCGCGAACGCCGGTTACGGGATCCTCGGCCTCGCCCGAGAGGGGCTCCTCACCTCACCCGGGCTGCCCGCGGCCCACCCGGACGCGATCGCCGCGTTTGCCGCCCACCTTCCCGAGTGGGCCGACCGGTTCGGCCGACCGCCGGAGGGCCGCCAGCCATTGCCGCTCGGCCCGGCTCTATCGGAGGTGGTGGCGGCCATCACTCGGGAGCGGCCCATCGTCGTGGCGGTCGACGACGCCCATTGGCTCGATGACGTTTCGATCCTGGCCCTGGGGGCACTGCTTCGCGACCTCGGCCAACGGCCGATGTTGGTCGTGCTGACCGTGAGTCCCGAGTATCGCCGCGCCGCGATCGACGACCTCCGGGTTCGCCTGTCGGGCGACTTGCCCGGGGTCGCTCGCCGGCTCAAGGCGCTGTCCGCGGCCGACGTCCGCCGACTCTGCGAGTGGGCCCTGCTCGGCTATTCCCCGATCGACCTCGAACGGGTCGCTCGCCGGGTCGGCGCCGACTCCGCCGGAGTGCCATTCCTCGTGGTGGAGCTCCTTCACGCGATCGCCGCCGGGCTGGTGCTCGAAGCCAGCGGCGCGGCCTGGCCGGCTCCATTCCGCACCCTCGATCACAGTCTCCCCGGCGACCTTCCCGACACCGTCGTCTCGGCGATCCTGCTCTCGTTTCGCCGGCTGAGCAAACCGGCGCAGCAGACCGCGGTGGTCGCCGCGCTCGGGCCGGAGCGGGCCACCCGCGACTGTTTGGTCGCGACCGCCGAGCTGGACGAGGCGAATCTCGACCAGGCCCTCGACGAGCTCGAGTGGCAACGCTGGCTCGAGTCGGACGCCCGGGGCTACTCGTTCGTCGCCGGGATCGCTCGGCGCGTTATCGCCCGCCACCTGGTGACGCCCGGACAGCGGCGGCGGATCAAGGCCCGGCTCCCGGCGGCTTGAGATCGGCTGAAGGGGCGGTGGCATCCTCCACCGCGCCTCGGGGGCTTCGCCCGGGGCCCGTGGCCGTCGGCTGGGACGACCTGACCATGGGGCCCGGGTGGCCATAGATTACAGGGTCACCCCCGGCGTTCGAACCTATGGCAGAAACCAGACCGTCCCTTTCCCGGTACCGCTCACCGGCCGCGCCCGTGACGATCCCGCGTCCGAGCCCGCTCGGCCATCCGCCGCGCAACCAGGGGATCCCGCTCGAGCTCGATTGGGTTCGCGAGACTCGGATCAATCGCAGCGCCGTCGAACGCCGCGCCGACACCCTGCCCAAACGCCGGACCGTCAAGAAGGAGTGGCAGCTCGGCTGGCTCCTCAAGGCGGTCACCCTCATGGACCTCACCACCCTCCAGGGCGACGATACCGACGAGCGAGTTCGCCGGCTCTGTGCCAAAGCCCGCCGCCCCGTTCGCGACGACCTGCTCGCGGCGCTCGGCTTCGGGGATCGGCCCATCACGGTCGCAGCGGTGTGCGTCTACCATCACTTCGTCGCGACCGCCGTGGCCGCGCTCGAAGGCAGTGGGATCCCGGTGGCCGCGGTGTCGACCGGCTTTCCGGCCGGGCTCAATCCGACGCCGCAGAAACTCGCCGAGATCGAGGCGTCGGTCGCGGCCGGCGCGAGAGAGATCGACATCGTCATCACCCGAAGCCATGTGCTCCGCGGCGATTGGCGGGCCCTTTACGACGAGATCAAGGCGTATCGCACCGCCTGCGGTGCCGCCCATCTCAAGACCATCCTCGCCACCGGCGAGCTGGGCACCCTGCGGGACGTCTATCGGGCCAGCCTGGTCTGCATGATGGCCGGGGCCGACTTCATCAAGACCTCGACCGGGAAAGAGGCGGTCAACGCCACCTTGCCGGTGGGGCTGGTGATGGCCCGCGCCATCCGGGCCTACCGGGAGCGGACCGGCGCGATCGTCGGGCTCAAACCCGCCGGCGGGATTCGGAAAGCCAAAGAGGCGCTCGACTGGCTGGCTCTGATCAAGGAGGAGCTGGGCGACCGCTATCTCGAGGCCGACCTGTTCCGGTTCGGGGCGAGCACCCTGTTGACCGACATCGAGCGGCAGCTCGAGTTCCACCTGACCGGCCGCTACTCGGCGGCCCACCGCCACCCGACCGGCTGACCTTGGAGTCCCGATGACCACGGTGCGCGACGCGTTCGATTCGATGGCCTGGGGCCCGGCGCCGGAATCCACCACCCTGGCGACCGCCTGGCTGGATCGACACGGCCGGGCCTTCGGACACGTCATCGGCGGCCGGTTCGAGCCGAGTGACGGCGCCGAGTCGTTCGAGACCAGCAACCCGGCCACCGGGGCGATGCTCGCCCGGATCGCCCAGGGTTCCCGTGGGGACGTCGACCGGGCGGTAGCGGCGGCGGCCGCCGCTCAGGCCGACTGGGAGGCGTTAGGCGGGCTCGGGCGGGCCAAGCACCTCTACGCGATCGCCCGCCATCTCCAGAAGCAGAGCCGGCTGTTCGCCGTCCTCGAGAGTCTCGACAACGGCAAGCCGATTCGGGAGTCGCGCGACATCGACATTCCCCTGGTCGCCCGGCACTTCTACCATCATGCCGGCTGGGCCAGCCTGATGGCCACCGAGCTGCCGGGCTATCGGGCCCTCGGCGTCGTCGGACAGATCATTCCCTGGAACTTCCCGCTCTTGATGCTGGCGTGGAAGATCGCGCCGGCGCTGGCGATGGGGAACACGGTGGTGCTCAAGCCGGCCGAGTATACCCCGCTGACCGCGCTGCTGTTCGGCGAGCTCTGCGCCGAGGCGGGGCTGCCCCCCGGCGTGGTCAACATCGTCACCGGCGACGGCCGCACCGGTGAGGCACTGGTCGCTCATCCCGGCGTGGCCAAGATCGCCTTCACCGGGTCGACCGAGGTCGGCCGGTTGATTCGGGCCGCGACCGCGGGCAGCGGCAAGAAGCTCTCCCTCGAGCTCGGCGGCAAATCCCCGTTCATCGTCTTCGACGACGCCGACCTCGACAGCGTGGTGGAGGGCGTGGTCGACGCGATCTGGTTCAATCAGGGCCAAGTCTGCTGCGCGGGGTCGCGGATTCTCGTCCAGGAGCCGGTCGCCGCGCGCCTGGTCGAGAAGCTCCGCGCCCGAATGGAGACGCTCCGAGTCGGCGATCCCCTCGACAAGGCGATCGACATCGGGGCCATCGTCGCGCCGGTGCAGCTGGAGAAGATCGAGGCGCTGGTGGAGCAGGGCACCCGGGAGGGCGCCACGCTCTGGCAGCCGTCGTGGAGCTGCCCGAAGGATGGCCTCTTCTACCCGCCGACCCTCTTCACCGACGTCGCTCCGGCCGCGACCATTGCCCAGGTCGAGATCTTCGGCCCCGTCGTCGTCCTGATGACGTTCCGGACGCCGGCCGAATCGGTCGAGCTCGCCAACAACAGCCGCTATGGACTGGCGGCGAGTCTTTGGACCGAGAATCTCAACACCGCGCTCGATATCGCGCCCCAAGTGAAAGCGGGCACGGTCTGGATCAACTGTACCAACGTCTTCGATGCGGCCAGCGGGTTTGGTGGCTATCGGGAAAGCGGGTTCGGGCGGGAGGGTGGGAAGGAAGGGCTGTGGGAGTATGTAAGGCGGGCTGGGGGCAAGGCGCAGGGCGCAGGGCGCAAGGCGCAAGGGGCAGGGCGCAAGGCGCATGGCGGCGGGAGTAAGGGCCTTGCTGGGGCGGTGGGGGGAGGGGCAATCGATCGGACCTACAAGCTGTACGTCGGCGGGAAGCAGGCTCGTCCGGATTCGGGTTACAGCCTGACGATCGACGATGCCGCCGGGGTCCGTTTCGCCGAGGTGGGGCTCGGTAATCGCAAGGATGTCCGCAATGCGGTCGAGGCCGCTCATGCCGCCAAGGGCTGGGGCAAGGCGACCGCGCATCTCCGAGCCCAGGTCCTCTACTACCTCGCCGAGAACCTCGGGGCCCGGGCCGACGACTTCATTCGGCTCATCGCGCGGCTGACCGGGGTGAGTCCGGCCGAGGCGGCCGATGAGGTCGACCAGTCGATCGAACGGATCTTCCGCTACGCCGCTTGGGCCGACAAGTACGACGGGCGGGTCCACGCCACGCCGCTCCGTGCCGTGACCATCGCCATGAACGAGCCGTTAGGCGTGCTCGGCGTGGTAGTGCCGGAAGGGCCATCGCTGCTCGGATTCCTGGCCACGGTGATTCCCCCGGTGGCGATGGGCAACACCGTGGTGGCGGTGCCGTCGGAGCGCTGGCCGCTGGCGGCGCTGGAGTGCTATCAGCTCTTCGACACCTCGGACGTACCCGCCGGTGTCATCAACATCGTCACCGGCAAGCGCGACGAGCTCGCCCCGGTGCTGGCGGCCCACGACGACGTGGACGGGATCTGGTACTTCGGCTCGCCGGCGGGCGGCGCCGAGGTGGAGCGGCTGGCGGCGGGCAACATGAAACGAACCTGGGTGGACCATGGGCACGCCCGTGACTGGCTCGACCCGATCGACGGGGCCGGGGATGAGTTCCTCCGGGAGGCGACCCAGGTCAAGAACATCTGGGTTCCGTATGGCGCGTAGTCGCCTCGGATTCGGCTTGGTGTTGATGGCCACGCCCCTCGCGGCGCAGGTCACCAGCCCGGCCACCCGGTCGGGTCGTTCCACCGTGTACGCGCCCCGGGCCGCGGTCGCGACCAGCCAGCCGCTCGCGACCGCCGCCGCGCTCGCGGTGCTCGAGGGGGGCGGTAACGCGATCGACGCCGCCGTCGCGGCGGCCGCGGTTCTCAACGTGACCGAGCCGCACATGACCGGGATCGGCGGCGACATGTTCGCCATCCTCTGGTCGGCGAAGGAGCGGCGTTTGGTCGGGCTCGACGCCTCCGGCCGCTCCGGCGCCAAGGTCGACGTGGCCGCGCTGGTGGCGGCCGGCGAGACCCGGGCGCCCGGCACCGGCGCCCGCGCCGTCACCGTGCCGGGCGCGCTGGCGGGATGGCACGCCCTGGTCACCAAATACGGGACTCGGACGTTAGGCGCCCTCCTCGAGCCGGCCACCCGGCTCGCCGACGAGGGGTTTCCGGTCTCCCCGATCATCGCGCAGGACTGGGCCGGTCAGGTCGACAAGCTGAAGGCCGACGCCGGCGCCCGCGCCACCTACCTGATCGATGGCGAGCGGGCGCCCCGGGCCGGCGAATGGTTCCGCAATCCCGACCAGGCCCGCACGTTCCGGCGGATCGCCACCGAAGGGATCGGGGCGTTCTACGGGGGAGCGTTAGGCCGCGAGTTGGTGGCCGGGCTCGATCGGCTTGGCGGCTTTCTGACCGACGCCGACCTGGCCGCCATGGCGGTCCGCTGGGTCGAGCCGCTCTCGATCGACTACAAGGACTACACGCTCCACGAGCTGCCGCCGGCGGGGCAGGGCATCGCGGCGCTCCAGTACCTCAAGATGCTCGAGGGGTTCGACTTGAAGGCGATGGGCCATAACTCGGCCCGATACCTCCACACCCTGATCGAGGCCAAGAAGCTCGCCTACGCCGATCTGGCCCGTTACGTCGCCGACCCCGATCACATGAAGGTCAGCCCGGCTCAGTTGCTCGACAGCAGCTACCTCGCCAGCCGAGCCCGGCTCATCGATCCCAAGAAGGCCGCCACCCGCCCCGAGCCGGGTATTCTGGCGACCACCAGCGAAACGGTCTATCTCACCGTGGCCGACGCCGAAGGCAACATGGTGTCGTTCATCAACTCGATCTACAGCTACTTCGGCGCGGGCGTGGTGGTGCCGGGCACCGGCATCATGCTCCAGAACCGCGGAGCCGGGTTCGTCCTGACCGAGGGCCACCCCAATCGCCTTGCCCCGGGGAAGCGCCCGTTCCACACCATCATCCCCGCGTTCGTCACCCGCGGTGGGCAACCGTGGCTGGCCTATGGCGTGATGGGCGGGGACGTCCAGCCGCAAGGGCACGTCCAGGTGTTCTTGAACCTCGTCGAGTTCGGAATGGACCCGCAGGAGGCGATCGATGCGCCCCGATTCCGTCACCTGGCCGGGACCACCGTCGCGGTGGAACGGCTCCCGGACTCGGTGGCGACGGCGCTGACCCTACTCGGGCACCAGGTGCTCGACCCGGCGGACGTCACCTTCGGCGGCGGCCAGGCGATCATCAAGCTCGCCCGCGGTTGGGCGGCGGCGTCGGATCCTCGTAAGGATGGGATGGCCGCCGGACACTGAGGCGGCGTTATGTCAACGGGCGGCCGTTGGGCACTGAGGCCGCGCTACACAAGCGGACGGCCGCCGGACATCGGGGCGGCGATGGGCGCCAAATCAACCTGAGGGAGAATGGCAATGCGATGGCGATCGGTGGTTCCCGCCGCGATGATCGGCGCGATGTGGTTCGGCACGGTCGAGGCCCAGGAGACAGCCTCCGATACCCTGCTGACGGTCCAGCATTACCTCAACTGGGAGCAGGTCGGCGACCCGCAGATCTCGCCTGACGGCTCCCAGATCGTCTTCACCCGGCGGTGGGTCAACACCCTGGAGGATCGCTGGGACACCGCCCTGTGGCTGATGAACGCCGACGGCACCAAGCAGCGGTTCCTGCTCAAAGGAGGAAGCCCGCGGTGGTCGCCGGACGGCACCCGGATCGCCTACATCGGCGAGGCTGACGGGAAGCCGCAGATCTTCGTCCGGTGGATGGACGCCGAGGGCGCCGTCAGCCAGCTGACCCGGCTCAACGACGCCCCGGGGAGCCTCGGCTGGTCGCCTGACGGCAAGTTGCTCTCGTTCAGCATGATGGTCGACTTCGACAAGACCTGGGCGATCAGCATGCCGAAGGGGCCGGCCGGCGCCAAATGGACCCCCGCGCCCCGCCGGGTCACCGATCTGCATTACCGCGCCGATCGGCAAGGCTTCATGCGCGACGCCTATCTCCAGCTCTTCGTCGTCCCGGCCGACGGTGGCACGGCCCGTCAGCTCACCAAAGGCGAGCATGACGTCGGGGCCCAGTTCGACGCGCTGACCGGCGGGGTGGGTTACGACTGGACCCCGGACAGCAAGTCGATCGTCTTCGACGGGCTCTTGAGCAAGACGGCCGACATGAACTACCGCAACAGCGACATCAACCTGGTCGACGTGGCCACCGGCCAGGTTCGCAAGCTGACGTCCAAGCCGGGGTCGTGGACCAGTCCGGTGGTCTCCCCCGACGGCAAGACGATCGCGTTGGCCGGGAGCGACTCGAGCCGGAAGAGCTACAAGTCGGCCGAGTTGTATTACCTCGGCATCGACGGCTCCAACCTCCGGCTCGGTTCGGGCGATCTCGACCGCGACGTCGGCGGCATCACCTGGGCGCCTGATGGCAGCGGCGTCTACTTCAGCTCCCAGGACAAGGGGACCGCCAACCTCTACTTCTCGCCGGTCCGGGGCGGCTATCGCCAGGTAACCACCGGCAACCACATGCTGGGGATCAGCTCGATCGCGAAGAACGGGATCGCCGTCGGGGTGAAGTCGGCGTACCACGAGCCCGGCGACGTCGTCCGGCTGGCGCTGGCGCGGCCGACCGAGCTGACCAAGCTCACTGACGTCAACGCCGACGTGCTGGCCAACATCAAGCTGGGCCAGGTCGAGGAGATCTGGTATACCTCCACCGGCGGGACTCGGGTCCAGGGTTGGATCGTCAAGCCGCCGAGTTTCGACCGGACCAAGAAATACCCGTTGATCATGGAGATTCACGGCGGCCCGCACGGCATGTACAACGTGGCGTTCAGCTACATGTACCAGAACTTCGCCGCCAACGGCAACGTGGTGCTGTATACCAATCCGCGCGGCAGCACCGGCTATGGCACCACCTTCGGGAACGCGATCGAGCGGGCCTACCCCAGCGTCGATTATGACGACCTGATGGCGGGGGTCGACTCGGTGATCGGCCGAGGCTACGTGGACACCAATCGGATGTTCGTCGGTGGGTGCAGCGGTGGGGGCGTCCTCTCGAGTTGGGTGATCGGGCACACCACCCGGTTCGCCGCCGCCGCGGTTCGCTGCCCGGTGATCAACTGGATGAGCTTCTACGGCAACGCCGACGTGCCGCTGTTCACCGCCAACTTCTTCGACAAGCCGTACTGGGAAGATCCGGCCCCGTGGCTCAAGCAGTCGCCGATCATGTACGTCAAGAACGTCAAGACGCCGACCCTCCTGATGACCGGCGAGCTCGACCTCCGAACGCCGATGTCCCAGACCGAGGAGTACTTCGCCGCGCTCAAGACCCTCGGCGTGCCGACCGAGATTCTCCGCTTCAACGGGGAGTATCACGGCACCAGCTCGAAGCCGTCGAACTTCATCCGGACTCAGTTGTACATGATGAGCTGGTACCAGAAGTACGGCAAAGCCGCCGCCACCATGTAGCGCACACCCGCTCCCCCACCTGGTCCCGGCGATCGCCGGGGCCAGGTGAGGGCGCCCCGCCTCCCTCGTTCCATCCCGAAGACCGTCCGCTATCGCCTGACCGATCTGTCGTCGATTGTTCCAAATAGTTGCACTTTTGGAATGGTGCAGCTATTCTGCCCTGGTGACCCTCTCGTCCCGCGCCACCCTCGAGGTCCTCGCCTCGCCGGCCCGCCAGGAGTTGATCTCCCAACTCGCGGTGGCCCCGGCCACCGTCGCGGAGCTGGCCCTGGCCCTCGGCCGAACTCGCCAGTCGCTTTACTACCATCTCGAAACGCTGGAGAAGGCCGGCCTCGTCAAAGGCGCCGGATGGCGCGGCGAGGGCCGGAGCCGAGAGCGGATCTTCCAGGTCGCCGTTCACGAGCTGGTGCTGGGCCCTAATCTCGGGGTTCGCCAAGAGCGTGAGCTGGCGGCGCGAGCCGCCGCCGCCATGTTGCGGCTCACCGGCCGAGAGTTCCGCGACGCGCTGGCTGACCCGAGGATCCGGCGCGAGGGCCCTGGCCGCGAGCTCGCCGCCATGCGCGGCAAGGCGCGCCTCACCGCCCGGGAACTCGCCCGGCTCAATGCCCTGTTCCGGGAGATCTACGAGTTATTGGCCGGGGCTCGGTGCCGGCGCCGGGGCCGGATCTACTCGGTCGCCGTGGTGGTGACCCCGTCCCGACAAGGAGAGGACTGATGCCGCAACTGGTGGATCATTTATTGGTGGGATTCCTGCTCCTCGTCGTCCCGGTCCACGGTCACTTCTCCTACCGCCGGTTGGCGGCCCGGCTGGCCGCCGGCGAGGCCGGGGTCCGCCTCGCGGAGTATCGCTGGACGATTGCGCTGGAGTGGGCAGTCGTGCTGGTACTGCTGATCCTCTGGCGATTCACGGGCCGGTCGGCCGAGTCGCTCGGTTTGACCCTTCCGGCGACGTGGTGGAGCGGGCTGGGACTCGCCATCACCATCGCGATGTTGGGGCTTCTCCTCTATCAGTGGCGAGCGATCAAGCGCCTCGAGGGGCCGGCACTCGATCCGCTTCGGGCCCAGCTCGCGGGCGCCACCGCGCTCCTCCCCGCGAACGAACCCGAAGCGCGGATGTTCCGTTGGGTCGCGGTGACGGCGGGGATCTGCGAGGAGATCGTCTATCGTGGCTACCTGATCTGGTACTTCGGCGGGTTCTTCGGCCCGTGGCTCGGCGCGGTGGTTGGCGCGGTGCTCTTCGGGCTCGGCCACTTCTATCAGGGGGGCTCCGGGGTGGTGAAGACCGGGGCGCTGGGGTTGTTCGCTGGTGTGCTCTTCGTCGGGACGGGATCGCTGTTGTGGCCCATCATTCTCCACGCCGCCATCGACCTCCAGGGCGGCGCGGTGGCGTGGCGGGTGCTCGGCCCTCAGGGCGGCGGGAGCCGAGGCTGAACGCCGGTATTACTTCTTGCGGGCGGCCGCTTCCCGCTTCTTGGTGTCCTTGACCGATTGGATGATCAGTTTGGTCAGGGTGGGGATGTGGAGGTCGTCCAGGGACTTGAAGTAGAGGCAGCTGCCTCCCGTCTTGTACTTGCCGAGCTTCGCCATCAGCGCCGGAAACGGGGTGAAGCCGGTCATGCAGTACACCGTCATGTTCTGTTTCCGCGGCGAGAAGCCGACGAGGAACCAATCGCCCTCCCGTCCGGTCTTGGGCGAGGTGTAGTGGTAGTCTCCGAAACCGACGATACTCGGCCCCCATATCACCGCGTTCTTGCCGGTCACCTTGCGCATCAGGCTCGCCAGCGTCTTCGCGTTTCTTCGCTGGGTGGGATCCTTGATCCCGGCGATGAAATCGGCGGCGCTCGTCTTGGTCGGCTTGGTCTTGAGTTCGGCCATGTGACTTCAGGGCTCCAGGATGCGGCGCGTCATGGTCGCCTCGGAGAACGGTGATGTCGCCAGCAGGTCGGATGGTTTGCCGCGGAGATAGCGATCGAAGAACGCCAAGGTGAAGGCGTTGATGATGAGATGGCCTCGCCGGGCGTCGAGCCGGCCCTCTGGCCGCGGATAGAACAGGGCCAGATCGGAGAAGTCGCCATGGTCGGTGCCGGCGATGGTCACCTGGTACCAATCGGAGGTCGACAGGGCCTTGGCGGTGCTGTCCCAGGAATTCACCAGGGCCATCAACTCGCGGACCATGGGCCGCTCCTCCTCCTTGTACGCCAGCGCGTCGTCGACCCCGTGGTGGAGTTGGAGAACGGGCCGGGTCGTGCCCCGTTGGCGGACGTCACCGAACAGCTGGCCATCGTGATCCACGGCCGCCTTGACTCGGGGGTCGTCGGCCGTCATCTGGATCGACAGGGCGCCGCCGAACGACCACCCGAACATCCCGATTCGATCGAGATCGAGGCGTCCTTCGAACGGGCCCGGGGTCTGGCCGAGTTGCTCGACCCGATCGACGACGAACTTGGCGTCGGCCGCCCAGATCTTGAAGACCGGGTCGTCGAGATAGGCCCACGAGGTGAGGGCGTCCTGCTTGCCGTCTCCGGTTTCTTTCGGAAAGGCGAGGGTGTCCGGCACGTACGGCGTGCCATCCGGGAACTTCGCGGTCTGGTTGAAGCCGAAGTGCTCGATCGAGAAGACCACATAGCCGTGGCTCGCCATGTGCTCGGCGGCGAAGGTGGCGCTCCAGCGAGTCCAGATGCCGCCGTGATTGTAGACCAGGACGGGGAACCGGGCGGTGTCTGCCGCGATCGGCGCCTCCCACCCGCCGTTGGTCTTGGCGCGCCGCGCGGCAAACCCCCCAAGCCGGCTCGCGAACTCGCCGGGGCGGCGGAGGTAGTTCGCGGTGTCGCCGGCCGTCCCGGGGGCGACTGGATACCAGACCTGAACGACCAAGCGGCGTTTGTCGGCGGGATTCTTGGTGTACGGCTCGCCGCGAGTCGAGTCGGTCCAGTCGAACTCCCGAACTCCGACGCCGTAGGGGCCCTCGGGCCGGACGAACGGCCGGTCCGGAATCTTGGGACTGACCCGCCAGAGGAAGTAGGCGCCTCCGCCGACCAGCAAGACGACAATGACCAGCAAGACCTTCAAGGCCGTTTTCATGAGTATCCTCGAGGTGCCGACCAGGCTAGCGCCATCACGCACGACCGCAAGGTTACCCGGTAGCGCGTTGCCGCAAAGTTATCGGTCGGCCGGGTCTCGCGCCAACCGGGCCGGGGACCCACCATTGGCTGCGCCAACCCGCGGCTTGGCGGCAAGAAGGACAGTCGATTCGCCCGTCCACCCCATTATTGATATGTGCGCCAAACACGTTTCCCGATCGGCGCCGTGGGCGCCCTTGTCACCGGGTGGCTTGCGGCGGGTTGTCCGGCGGTGTCGTCCGACCGGCTTCCGCTCGCGACCCTGCTCGACTCCGCGATCGCCACCCACGGCGGTTCGACGGAGCTCGGCGCGCGGGGGCCCGTCGAGTTTCGGCTCGACGGCGATCGGGTAATGATCGACCAGAGCCGTCGCGCCGACCCACCCTGGGACCCTGAGCCCTCCCACGTCTGGATCGTCGCCGACCCCGCCCGGGGGCGATGGATGTACCAGACCTCGAACAGCTATCCGGGACTGGGACCGTTTGCCGGTCGCCGGGTGATCGGGACGCCGCGTTCGTTCGAGATCGACCCGGTCGGCAGCGGGCACGGCTCGGAGATCATGCCCCTCGAGGCCGGCGACTCGACGGCGACTCGGGAGTCGTTGGCACGCTACGTTCCCGGCCTCTACCTCGAGGTCGTCCGGTCCCGCCTGGGCACCGCGCGAGAGCTGGCCAGTGCCTCCGGCCGCCGCTCGGTCGAGTTCACCGGTCCGGCCGGCCAACCCGTTCGGGTTCATCTGGTGGAACGTCCCTGGCGGTTGTCGTCGGTGGCCAGCACTCGACCCGACGAGCTCTACGGCGAGGTGACCGACTCCGCCGAGTTCGTCGGCTCTCACGACGTGGCCGGTCTGCTCGTGCCCGAGCGGCTGATCGAGTACGCGAACGGCGCGGTGTCTCGTGAGCTGACCTATCGGGTCAGGACTGCCGTGGTGGCCGACAGTCTCTTTACGGTGCCGACCGACTACCACTGGCCCGAAGCCGGGCACGGTGCGCACCACATGCCGCCGGCCGACACCGCGCCGCTGGTGCGGGTGGCGCGGGGGGTCTTCGTCCACCAGGCGACCGGGACGATGATCGTCGAGTTCTCGGATCACCTGGTAGCGTTCGACTGCCCCAACGACTCCACCACGTCCGCCGCGACGATCGCCGCCGCGACCGCGCGGTTGGGCCAGAAGCCGTTTCGCTACCTCATCGCCTCACATACCCATCCCGATCACTGCGGGGGCGCCCGCGGCTACTATGCCCGAGGCGCTACCCTCATCGCGGCCGCCGGCCACGGCGCCTTCTTTCGGCGGCTTGCCCGCACCGGGGCTGCCTCGATCGAGCCGCTCGCGCCCGGCGCCAGGCGGGTGCTCGAGGACGGCCACCAGCGGGTGGTCATCTACAACGTCGGCCCCTCGCCGCACAGCGTCGAAACCGTGATCGGTTACCTGCCCGAGCAGCGGTTGCTCTGGCAGGTGGATCTCTTCCTCGTTCCGATGACTGGATCCGGCGCCCCTCGGCGACCGGTTACCGATTGGCTGGCGGGCGAGATCACCCGGCTTGGCCTCGACGTCGGGTGGATCATCGATACCCACACCGGGATGGTCTATCCGCGGAGTCGGTTCAACGCCGCGCTTGGCGGCGACGACCGGGCCCGTCGGTCACCTTAGAACCACTTCGAGGCGGCCGGCCCGGCCACCCGCTGGCCGCCTTGGTAGACCGCCCGCAGCCGATAGGGTCGTTTCCCCTGCGACTCGAAGTAGGTCCGCACTTGGATCTCGACCACGATCCCGATGGTGATCATCTGGAAGCCGCCGAGCACCAGCATCAGGCCGAGGATCAGCATCGGTCGTCCCCAGATGTCGTATCCGAGCAACTTCTGGATCGCGAAATAGATGTTGATTGCCATGCCGAGCAGCAGCAACAGGACGCCGCCGTTGCCGAAAAGGTGCATCGGCCGCTGCATGTAGCGCTTGAAGAACAGCATCAGCATCAGGTCGCTGACGACCTTGGTGGTACGCCCCAAGCCATACTTGGATGTTCCGAAGCGACGCGGATGGTGGCGGACGTCGATCTGGGTGATCCGGGCGCCCTCGAGCCAGGCAAGCAGCGGAATGAAACGATGGAGCTCGCCGTAGAGACCGAGTCCCTTGGCGATGTTGGCTCGGAAGACCCGCAGTGCGCAGCCATAGTCCTTCATCCGAAGACCGGTCATCCCCCGAATGAGCCGGTTGGCGACGAGGCTGGGCAGCCTCCGAAGGAAGAAGCCGTCCTGGCGCTGGGCACGGATCCCCGATACGACGTCCCATTCCCCCTGTTCGGCGAGGGCAAGCATCGCCGGGATGTCGGCCGGGTCGTTCTGGAGGTCGCCATCGAGCGTGATGACGTAGTCTCCGGCCGCCTGGTCGATCCCCGCCATCAGCGCGAGGCTCTGCCCGTAGTTCTTCCGCAGTTCGACCACCTTGACCCGAGGGTGGTCGATGGCCTTGAGGGCGGCGAGGGTGCCGTCGGTCGACCCGTCGTCGACCAGGATGATCTCGTAATCCATGCCTTCCAGGGCGGCCGCCAGTTGTCCGACGAGAGGTGCGACGTTGTCCATTTCGTTGTAGAGGGCAACGACGGCGGAGGCATGCATAGGCGTTATCCCGTTCAGTCGGCGGCTTGGTCGGGTCCCGCATCTGCAGGTCCCTGGCCCACCGGCGGCATCAACTTGGTCAGGCCAGTCGAACCCTTGCGAAGACCGTGCCGCGCGGGGACGCCCTTGACGCGGGGTCTCAGCTTCGGGGATCCTGTGTTGTCGCAGCGGTCCCTCAAGTTATCCGCCGCCACGGTCTGGCGCCAACCGAGCCGCCCTAGCGGCCGATCCCGACCCGCATCGTCAGGAGCACGGTCCGGTCCGCGATCGGGAACAGGTAGCGGGTGGTGCCGTCGGTGTACCCGTTCGCGTAAGCATCGGCGCCGAGGAGGTTGAAGACCTGGCCCCGGAACTCGACCCGGCGCCATCGGTGCGTCACCAGACCGTCGACGATGGTCGCCGCGGGAAGCCGCAGGGCGGGATTGCCATCGTTGGCCAGTTGCGACCGCCCGACGTGACGCACCGCGAGGTCGACACCGAATCGCTCGGTCGGCTGCCAGCGGCCGGTCAAGTTCGCTACCAGGGCAGGTGACAGGACCGGCGCCACGTCGCGGTAGGTCTGGCCGCTCGCGTCGTCGGTGTACTCGGCGATCCGGGCCCGCATCACCACCGCGTTGCCGATCAGGCTCACTCGCGGGCTCGCCCGCCAGCGCGTTTCCACCTCGATCCCGGTCCGCTCGCTTTGCGGAACGTTCTTTCGCAGTGGGCTGCCGGTAATCGCGATCGCGCCGATCGGGGCGATCTCGTTCCGGAATCGCATCGTGAACAGGTTGACCGTCAATTCGGCGCGCGGGCCGGCATATCGCGCCCCGGCCTCGAGGTCGGTCACCCGCTCGGGGCGGACCCGGTCGAGCGGGAGGACCTCCGCCGCCACCGTGGCGTCGACGTCATCGGCCCCCGCGAACATGTCCGACCGGGCCGGCTCTCGCGACGTCCGCCCGAGCGACAGGTGGGCCACGACCGACGGGTGCGCCCGCCAGGTCATCCCGATCTTCGGATTCGCGAACACCCAGTCGATTCGCGGCTCGCCGAAGTCCGCACCCGCCGTGGGCCGATAGCGGAACGCCGCCCGGCGGATCTCGAGGTCGGCGTGCCAGTCGACCGGGCCGGTGGTGAGGGTGCCCTTGGCGAACCCGCTCTGCTCCTCCTTGAACCCGGTGTTGTCGTAGATCCGGCTGGCGAGGTCGGGGCGGATGAAGAGAAAGTGGTCGCGATGGTACCGGCTGGCGTGGGCGCCGGTGGTGAGGGCCAGGCGTTCGGTGGACCAGGTCGCGGTGGTGAACAGCCCGTACCAGGCATGGTCGAGGTTGAAGTTCCAGAGGCCGCCGTCCACCGCCACGTCGTAGTCGCCGGCGGCGCTGTTCCGGTAGGCGGTGGCGGTGAGCAGGGCGTTCGCCGTCAGGGCCCGGGTATACTGGAGACTGACCATCTCCTGATGAAAGTCATCCCGTTCGTCAGGCGACATCGGGTTGGCCCGCCGGTCGATCGCCAGCTCGGCCTCCGAGGCCGCGTAGTAGGCGAGCTGGGTCTTCGACCGGCCGGCGAAGGCGGTGAGCTTGATCGCGTCTCGGGCGCCGAACCAACCCGTCGATACGAAACCGGACCAGGCGTCGTTGCCCGAGTGGTCGCGGAATCCGTTGGTCGCCTGACCGGAGAGCCGAGCGTAGCCGGCCCAGCCGCCCTTGAGGCCGCTCGCGCCTTCCACGCTGGCCCGGGTCGTTCCGAACGAGCCCGCCGTCAGCTCCGCCTCGGCGAACCGGGGGGTCGCCGCGATCGGGATCGACTCGAAGTTGAGCGACCCGCCGAACGACGCGGTGCCGAATCCGCTGGTGCCCACCCCGCGCTGGACCCGAACCGACTGGATCGAGTTGAGGAGGTCAGGCACGTTGGAGAAATAGAGGACCTGGTCCTCGGGGTCGTTGAGGGGCACCCCGTCGAGCGAGATGGTGAGGCGGGTCTGGTCGATTCCACGGAGCCGGATCGAGCTGTAGCCGGAGAACCCGCCCGCGTCGGACGCCGAGGTGAGCCCGGTGAGCCCCCGAAGCGCGATCGGCACGTCTTGCCCGACGTGGGTTCGTTCGATGGTGGCCCGGTCGAGGGTGGATTGCGACGTCGGCGTGGCCGCGCCGACGCGGGTGGCGCGGACCACGATCGCCTCGAGGGTATCGGGCTTCAGACCTCGCGGCGCGGTGTCCTGGGCGGCGACGCCAAGCGTGAGGGAGAGTATCGGGAGCCACATGGCCGTGAGCCTCGTCGTGAAGGCGGCCGGAGTGGCGGTGAAGCAGGGGGGCAGGTCCCACGCGTTCAGCGCGCCGCGCTCCCTCCGCCGGTGTCAACCGGATCAGGTTCCAAGGGACTGTCTCAACCCCGATCGGGGGTACCCCTGGCGGCAGCCGCAATGTAATCGGAGTTTTCGGGATGCGCATCGTTCCTCTGCTGGTCCTGATGGCCTCGGTCGCCGGTTCGGCCGGGGCGGAAGTGGTTCGCGTCGAGATCACCCGTCGCACCGACCTGCTCCGCGGCCGTTCCTTCGGTCCCGCCGGTCCCTACGAGGCGCTCGAGGGCCGGATCCTCTTCTCCCTCGATCCCGGCAACCGCGCCAATGCTCGGATCGTCGACCTCGGCCTTGCCCCGCGGACCGCTCAGGGTCGAGTCGAGTTCTGGGCCGACTTCGCGGTGTTGCGGCCCAAGCGCGCGAACCCGAACGGCGTCGCCCTGTTCGAGGTCTCCAACCGGGGGCTCAAGTATCTCCACGCCGTCCTCGATTTCGGATCGATGAGCCCACGAATCGAAACCGAGGCCGACCTGGGCGACGGGATGCTGCTCCGGATGGGGCTCACCATCGTCTGGGTCGGGTGGCAGCATGACGTGCCCGAGGGCCCCGACCGGCTCGGCCTCGAGGCTCCCGTCGCCCGGGCCGCCGACGGGTCGACGCTGACCGGACTGCTCCGCTCCGATTGGGTCATCCCGCGGCCCACCGCCACGCTGCCGTTAGGTCACGGCGGGGCGGAGCCCTACCCGGCCATCGATCGAGAGGGCCCGGAGACGGTGCTCACCGTCCGCGACGGCCGGAACGCGGCAGGGCGGGTGGTGCCTCGCTCGGAGTGGCGCTTTGCCCGCGAGGGGAATGGCGCGGCGGTCGACGACCCCCGTTTCATCTACCGCGCCGCCGGGTTCGACCCCGGGCGGATCTACGAGTTGGTCTACAAGAGCCAGGATCCCAAGGTCGCCGGGGTCGGTCTTGCCGCGATCCGCGACGCGATGAGCTACGCGAAATACGACTCGGCCGCTGTCTTCCCGGCGCGACACGCGATCGGGTTCGGAATCTCCCAGACCGGCCGACTGCTCCGTCACTATCTCTATCAGGGCTTCAATACCGACGAGCGGAACCGGGCGGCCTTCGACGGGCTGCTGATCCACGTGGCTGGTGCCGGGCGGGGCAGCTTCAATCACCGGTTTGCCCAGCCATCCCGCGACGGCCATCGGTTCGATGCGTTCTTCTTCCCGACCGATCTCTTTCCGTTCGCCACCACCGAGCAGACCGATCCGGTCACCGGCCAGACTGACGGGCTATTGGCTCACCCGCTCGACGCCCGCCACTGGCCCAAGGTCGTCCAGTCCAACAGCGGCTACGAATACTGGGGCCGTGCCGCGTCGCTGATCCACACCACGGTCGACGGCACCCGCGATCTGGCGCCCCCCGCGAACGAGCGGATCTACCATTTAGCCGGCGGCCAGCACGTCCCGGCCGCGTTTCCCCCCGCGGAGTCGACCCGCCATCCGGCATCCCGGGCCTATCGGAGTGGGCCGCTCGACTACCGGTTGCCGCTTCGGGCCCTCTTGGTGGGGCTGGTCGAATGGGTCCGGGATGGCCGGGCCCCGTTGCCGAGCGCCTATCCCCGGATCGAGGCCGGCGGTTTGGTGCCGATCGACCGGGTGGCCTGGCGATTGCCTAACGATCTCGCGGCGCCCCGGGTGGTCCACGCGCCCGAGCGCCTCGACTTCGGGCCGCGCTGGGCCGAGGGCATCGTCGAGCGGGAGCCGCCGGAGCTGGGCCCGGTGTTTCCGGTCGGCGTTCCTCAGGTCGACAGTCTCGGCAACGAGATCGGGGGGATTCGCTCGGTGGAGCTCGAGGTGCCGCTGGCGAGCCACTTCACCTGGAACACCCGAGTCGGCGCGCCCGGCGACCAGGGCGAGCTGACCCGAATCCTCGGCACTTTTCTGCCCCTGCCGCGCGCCGAGGACGAGAGACGCGCAACGGCCGATCCGCGACCCACGGTGGGGTCACTCTACCGGAGCCGCGCTCAATACGAGGCCCGGGTGAGGGCGGCGGTGAAGTCGTTGCTCGCTCGCCGGATGCTGGTGGCCGACGACTCGAGCCGGGCGGTAGCCAGGGCGATGCAAACGTGGGACTGGATGGCTGGCCCGCGCTGACGGCGGGCGGCGGCTGAGCCGATCCCTCGATCACGGTCTCGGTGCCTCGAGGCGCCATCCGACCAGGCCGCCCGCGTGGTACGGGACCACGCCCGACCCTCCGACGACGAACCGCTCGGGCACCGTCGTGGCTTCCCGAACCAACGTCACCGTTCCTTCGTTGAGCGGCAAGCCGTAGAACCGCGCCCCATGTTCGGACGCGAATCCCTGGAGACGGTGGAGCGCCCGCTCTTCGTCGAACACCGTGGCATACGATTCCAGCGCCACCGGCGCGTTGAACACGCCAGCGCACCCACAGGCCGCTTCCTTCGTCTCCACCAGGTGAGGCGCCGAATCGGTGCCGAGGAAGAACTTCGGGTTACCCGACGTCGCCGCCTGGCGGAGCGCCAGCCGATGCGGTTCCCGCTTGAGGACCGGCAGGCAGTAGAGGTGGGGTCGGATGCCGCCCTGGAACATCGCGTTGCGGCTGAACTGGAGATGGTGCGGCGTGATCGTCGCCGCGACCCGCGGGCCGGCACCGCTCACGAAGGCCACCGCCTCCTTGGTGGTGATGTGCTCGCACACCAACTTGAGCTCGGGAAAGCGGGCGACGATCGGCGCCGAGACCCGCTCCAGAAAAACCGCCTCCCGATCGAAGATGTCCACCGCGCCGTCGGTCACCTCGCCGTGCACCAACAGCGGCATCCCGAGCCGCTCCATCGCCCCGAGCACCGAGTAAATCCGCTCGATCGCGGTGACGCCCTTCGCCGAGTTGGTGGTGGCGTGCGCCGGGTAGAGCTTGCAGGCGGTCAGTACCCCACGCTCGAAACCGGCGGCGATGTCCTTCGGATCGGTGCCGTCGGTGAGGTACGCCGTCATCAGGGGCGTGAAGTCCCGGCCCGGCGCGAGGCACCGCAGGATCCTCTCCCGGTACCGCTCGGCCTCGGCGGTGGTCGTCACCGGTGGATCGAGGTTGGGCATCGCGATCGCCCGGGCGAACTGCCGGGCGGTGTGGTCGAGCACGCCGGCGAGCATCGCGCCATCGCGGAGGTGGACGTGCCAGTCGTCGGGGCGACGAATCGTGAGGCGATCGGTCATGGTCAGTCGTTCGAGGGCGGCTTGGCGGGCAAGATACTACCTGACGATGCCGGCCGCAGTAGCCCCGGCGCATTCGCGAAACAGCGAGTCGATCGCGGCGGTCGCGGCCAGGCCGGTGCTCACGGCGAGTAGACCGTTCCCTCCGGCACGTCGGTCGGGCTCTCGAAGTCGAGCCGATACCCGTCGGGGTCCTCGATCGAGGTGACCCACAGGTTGTTGCCCACGAACGGCACCGACGGGGCCACCCCGCGCCCGATCAACTCGTGGTAGATCGCCAAGGCATCAGTGCACATGAAGCAGATGGAAACCCCTTGGCCCAGCCGCCCCTCGGGGGCGCCCGCGGGTTTCCCATCGCGCCAAAACTCCTGCAGCATCAGGGCCGCGGCGCCCAGCTCGAGCCAACACCACCGGATCCGACCCTCAGGGGCCCACTGGTTGGTCATCCGGAAGCCGAGCCCGTCGACGTAGAAACGAAGAGACCTCTCGATGTTCGTGACGCCGAAGAAGGGTACCGCCTGCTTGACGTTCGGGGGGAGTGAGTCGTTAGGGGGCATCCGCGGATCCGGGACGGCGACCGGGCAACGTTACCGTTGGCGCCACAATGGCGCCAGGCGGGTTCGGCCCGCCGCCGTTCACCCTTGCTGAGATCGGAGCTGGCTCAGCATTCACTCAAGTCGACGGTCAGGGCGAGGCCGCCCTCGGCCGTCTCCTTGTACTTCGTGCTCATGTCGGTCGCGGTCCGCCACATGGTGCCGATCACGTCGTCGAGGCTCACCCGGGCGCGGGCCGGGTCGCTTTCCAGAGCCACGTGGGCGCTGGTGATCGCCTTGATCGCCCCCATGATGTTGCGCTCGATACAGGGGATCTGGACCAGTCCGCCGATCGGGTCGCAGGTCAGGCCCAGGTGATGTTCCATCGCGATCTCGGCGGCCATCAGGCTCTGGCCGACCGAACCGCCGAGCGCCTGAGCAAGGCCAGCCGCGGCCATCGCGGCGGAGACGCCGATCTCGGCCTGACAACCACCCATCGCGGCGGAGATCGTCGCCCCCTTCTTGAACAGTGAGCCGATCTCGCCGGCGGTCAGGAGGAAGTCGATCACCCCGTCGTCGCCCCGACGGAACGAGTCCTCGCAGAAGCACCAGTAGTACATCAGCGTGGCCGGGATCACCCCGGCGGCCCCGTTGGTCGGCGCGGTGACCACCCGGCCGAAGGCAGCGTTCTCCTCGTTGACCGCGAGGGCGAAGGCCGAGACCCAGCGAAGGACCGTCTGAAAGTCCGCTTTTCGCCCCCGGACCGTCGCGAGCCACGCCCCGAGCGGGAGATCCTCGGCCGAGCCGAGTAAGCGGTCGTGGATGTCATGCGCGCGCCGCTTGACGCCGAGGCCGCCGGGCAGCGTCCCATCGGTATGGCAGCCCCGCCAGACGCATGCCTGCATCGCCTCCCAGATGGTGAGCAGCTCAGCCCGGATCTGGGCGTCGCCGCGCCAGGTCCGCTCATTGCCCAAGACCACCTCCGGGATGGTCCGGCCGTCGCCAGCGCAGTGCGCTTCCAGGTCGGCGCTGGTGTCGATTGGGCAGGGAAGCCTCACCGCGCGACTGCCAGACGGCTCCTCGCCCTCCTGGACCACGAACCCACCGCCGACCGAGTAGTAGCGTTCCTCGAGCGTGGTGCCGTCGTCGAAGGTGGCGATCAGGGCCAGGGCGTTGGGATGAAACGGCAGACTGTCGCGACGGCGGAACTCCAAGTCGGTGCTCGGGTCGAACGGGATCGATCGCGACCCTCCGAGGCGGAGCGGCCGGACCCGGCCGATTTCACCGGCCCGCTCGACCAGCCCCTCGACCTCGCAGTCGACCGGATCCTCACCCTCGAGGCCGAGCAGCACGGCGACATCGGTGCCGTGGCCCTTGCCGGTCTTGGCCAGCGACCCGTAGAGCACCGCGCGGATTCGCCCGGTCCGATCGAACCGCCCGCGGTTCCTGAGGGTGGCGACGAACCGCTGGGCCGCGCGCCATGGTCCCATCGTATGCGACGAACTCGGCCCGACGCCGATCTTGAAGATGTCGAAGACGCTGATCGCTTCCACGGCGCTCACCGGTTCACTTCACTTTCTTCCCCCGGATCCGGCCCGCAACGGTGATTCCTGAAACCTTGCCCGCTGGGTCCTTCTCGAAGCGGACCATCATCCCGCTCGATCGCGCAAAGAAGGTGCTGTCAGAGTCCGCCAACAGTTCCGTCTTGGTCAGACCGACCCCGGGCACCTCGAAGAACAGCTTGCCCGCCTCCACCGTGACGGTGCCCGGGACCGGCTTGGCCCCACCGGGCATGGAGTATTCGCCCGCGAACTCACCCAAGGTCGCCGGGTCACGAGCCACCACTGTCTTGAGGCGCGGTTGGCGACCCGGCCACCCGTACTCATCCGCCACCGAGGCCGTCAGCTCGTTCATCAGCTGGATTCCGTTGTCGCTGTTCGCCATCGCGATGAACCCCTGGCCCCGCTCCGCGAACGCGATGAAGACCGCTTGGAATCCCTCGTCCGCGCCGTTGTGCTGGAACTCCTTGTCGGCGCCGGTCCCCTCGATCTGGTAGCCGATCCCGAACGGCTCCTTCTGGACCGTGAACATTTCGGTCAGGGTGGCCTTGCTGACGACCTTTTCCGATCGCCCCGCCCAGGTCTGCTGGAGCTCGATCGCCAGGGTCGCGAGATCGGTCGCGGTGGTCCACAGGCCGGCGGCGGCCATCTCGGGGTAGGTATGAAACTGGCCCGGGACCGACCGCCCGTCTCCGTACGTGCCCGTGGCCGCGCTTGGCGCCAACGCCGGCGGCAAGGGTTGCTCGTAAGTGCTGCGCGTCATCCCGGCGGGCCCGAGGACCAGCTCCTGCATCAGCTGAGGAAACGGAGTGCCGGTGACGTCGGTGGTGAGCAATTGGGCGACGGTGGTGCCGCCACCCGAGTATCGGGAGATCGCCCCCGGGAACGTGTCGACCCGGACCGCCGCGGTGTTGGCCGGCTTGGTCCCGTTCAGCAGTTGGACGACGGTGGGCACCGGCGTTCCCGCCTGGTAGCCCGGGAAACCGTGCACGGTGAGGCCGGCGCTGTGGCTGAGAATCCGCCGAAGGGTGACCTTCTCCTTCGCGGTGAACCGGTTCTCGGGAACTTTCCACGACGTGAGTTTGAGGTTGACGTCTTCGTCCAGGTTGAGCCGCCCCTCCTGCACCAGTCGCATCACGCCGAGTGCGAAGGTGGGCTTGCTGATCGAGCCGGCCTGGAAGAGGGTCTCGGTCGTTACCGAATCGGTGCCCCCCATCGCCTTGACCCCGAAGCCCCGCGCCCAGGCGATCCGGCCGCTGTCGATCACCGCGACGCTGAGTCCTGGCACTTTGTGGAAGGCCATCCGCTCGGCGAGCGCCCATCGGACCGGCGCTTCGCCCTCGATCGCGATGTCTGGTCGCAGCCCGGTCAGCACCCGTTCGACTCGGGCGGCCGCGGCGTTCGGCGCGGCGACCGGCGGCGCGGCAGGGCCGCAGCCAATCGAGAGGGCGAGCCCGATGACGGACCAATAGCGAGTCACGGTGATTTCTCCGGGATGAAAATACGGTGGACGTTCGCTCTGCGGGATCTGCTTCCAGATCCGCCGGATCCCTTTCCGCATCGCTACCTCCCTTCGATGACTCAGTCCGGGTCGGCGGGTCCGGCTAACGGAGGCCGACCAGACCTTTCACCGAGGCGAACAGCTTGGCCGAATCGTAGCCGATCCCGTCGCGAAACACGGTGCGAACGTTTCGAATGTCGGCCGGCCGCGCGGTAGGGTCGCCTTGAATGACCACCAGGTCCGCGGCCTTGCCCACTACCACCGATCCGGTCTGGCTATCGAGGCCGAGCACCTTGGCGCCGTTCGCCGTGATGATCTGAATCGCCTCCACTGGCGAGAACCCCGCTTCCACCAGCAGTTCATAGTTGCGGTGGTCGCCGATTCCGGCCGGGACGCTCCATGCGGGATCGACGCCGGCGGCCAGCAATCCCCCGGCCGCCACGAAAGCGCGTTCGAACGCCATCGCCTTCTTGAAGATGTTCGGCATCGGCGAGCCCGCCGCCTGACTGGCCAGTTGGGCCCGGCGCGCCTCCTCCTCGGCCCGGGCGTCCGGCGAGAGCACCTCCATGGCCCGAGGGTCGGGCGCCGGCCGACCCGGGACCGTGCATTCGTGCACGGCCAGCGTCGAGGTCATTGCCACGTTCCGGCTCGTCATCGCCGCGATGGTGGCACGGACCCGGGGATCGTTGGCGAGATCGAGCCGATCCAGCGTGGTCCGGGCACCGCCGGGGCAGAGGTCGGGTCGCTTGTTGGGATCGAACTCCGAGTTGTTGATCAGGCCGTGCTCGACTCCGTCGAACCCGAGCTCGGCGGCCTCGGTGAAGCCGATCGAGCAGATGTGCCCCGTCACCTTGATCCCGCGCTTGTGGGCCTGGTCGATGATGGCGGCGGCGGTCTCCCGGCTGAGCTGGTTGTACACCTTGAGCCACGAGGCGCCCTCTTCGGCCCAGTAGTCGACGACCTTGCGGGCCTGGGCCGGCCCCGAGATCTCGTGCATCCCGAGCAGGTCGAGCCGCATGTCCGGTCCGGGGCTGATCAGATAGGGGCCGGTCACCAGCATTCGGGGGCCGGGAATCTCGCCCCGCTCGATGTTGGCCTTGAGATTGAGCTCCGCGTACGGCGAGGCGCTCCCGGTGGTCCGGATGGTGGTGACGCCCTGGCTCAAGTACAGCCGCGGCGCGGTGTAGTTGGACTGGACCGCGCGAGGCGCGTTGGTGTAGTAAAAAGTGTGGTTATGGAGTCCGACGATCCCCGGGATCACCGTATGCCCGGGCAGATCGAGGACCCGCGCACCAGTCGGAATCTTGGCCGCCGCCGCGGAGCCGACCCAGGTGATCTTGCCCCCCGCGAAGATAATGGTCTGGTCGGTTCGAGGGGCGGCCCCGGTCCCGTCGACCAACCGGACGTGGGTCAGTGCGACGACGGGCGCGTCGACCGAGACGTACTCCCGGACGGCCGGCGCCATCGACGCCACGGTTTGGGCCGCCCCGGCGCGGCCGACCACGAGCAGAACGCTGACGATCCCGAGCCATCGTGACATGGTACGCTCCTGGGTCGGCGGCACCTGGCCGCCTCGGTTGGCAACGAGGGACAGTTCGAAACCTACCAGCTTGAGGTCAGATCACGAACCGGTCGGCCGCCCCATCGAGAGCGACACCGGCCGATTAGCGCTTCTGCGCCATCGATTCCATCATCGCCGCCTGGGCCTGCTTGAGTTCCGCGGTGTGCACTCCAGGCCGGCGCCGGTGCACCGAGCGGAGCCCGGCCGCGATCGCCCGGAGCGGGATCGAGGCATGATCCTCGTGGTTCATGATCTCCCACTCGATCCGGGCGCTGGGCCATTGCCGGATGGCGAACTGCTCGGCGATCCAGGTGATTCCGCTTCCGAACCGGAGCATCCCGTAGACGGCTTCCTGGTCGATCTCGACTCGCCCGCAGCAGATGAACAGATCGACGTCCAGATCGGCGTGGGCCGCCGCGTACTCGGTCTCGGCTCGCTGGATCGCCCCTTCGGCCGACCCGAAGCCCGGACTGATGCAGACGTAGCGGCGAAACGGGCTGGCCGGGTCGTAGAGGGCCCTCAGCGCGAAGTGTCCACCGGAGGAATCGCCGACCAGGGTATGCCGGGCCTCGAGGTCGATCGGATACCGGGTGGCCAGCGCCGGGAGCAACTCGTCGCGGAGGAAGCCGATGAATCGGTGGTAGCCTCCGGCTCGCATCGTCATTTCGGGCTTGCCTTCGGCCGTCTTCATCATGGTGAAGAGGCCGTGGAGCACCTGCCCGAGGGGATCGGTCATCGCCCAGGGGCCGTGAAAGTCGTAGTTCCGCCGGGCGTAGAAACTCGCCATTCCCTCGTCGGCCGGGTAACCGACCCCGACGACGATCGCCGAAGGGAGTACACTGCCCATACTGGTCATTCCGCCGTGCACGGCGACCTGGACGGCGTCGAACAGCAGGTTACCGTCGACCACCAAGACCACCGGATAGCGGGCGTCTGAGCGATCATGGCCGCGAGGGAGCGAGACGTCGATCGTATAGCGGCCGAGATCGTCGGCGGCCACGTCGAACCGATCGTGCCGCTGGGTGGAGGCGGGCCGCGGATCAAATCTCAAGGTCATCGGCGATCCCTCAGGGCATTGGTGCCTGGCAATCGGATTCTATCACCGATCGAAGGGCTCGGCCAGGAAGCAACCCGACCTTGCGACCGGACCGTCAACGGGCGATCATGGGACTCCCTCTCGCCCTCGATACGATGCGCGCCTGGCTCTGCGAAACGACCACCGGCGTCGGTGACCTCCGCTACACGGATCGGCCGACACCCGCCCCGGGTTCGGGTCAGGTACTCGTCGCGATTCGCGCCGCGAGTCTCAACTTTCCGGACCTCCTCATCGTCGAGAACAAATACCAATTCAAACCGCCCCTCCCGTTCGTTCCCGGCTCCGAATTCGCCGGGGTCGTCGAAGCTGTCGGGTCGGGAGTGACCACCGTGAAGCCGGGCGACCACGTCGCCTCGGTTGCCGGGGTGGGCGGATTCGCGACCCACGCCGTCGTCGAGGCGGGGCAGTTGATCGGACTGCCTTCGGCGATGCCGTTCGAGGACGCCGCGGCCTTCATCCTGACGTATGGAACAACCCACCACGCCCTGGTCGATCGAGCCGCCCTCGTCCCGGGCGAGACCGTGCTGGTCCTCGGCGCCGCCGGGGGCGTGGGCACCGCGGCGATTCAAATAGCCAAGCACCTCGGAGCCCGGGTGATCGCGGCCGTATCCACCGACGAGAAGGCCGACCTCTGCGAGAGCCTCGGCGCCGACCTGACGATCAACTACGGTCGCGACAACCTTCGCGACGCGATCAAGTCCGCCACCGACGGGCGCGGTCCGAACGTCGTCTACGATCCGGTGGGCGGTCCCATGGCCGAGGCGGCGTTTCGCTCGATCGCCTGGCGGGGGCGCTACCTGGTGATCGGCTTCGCGGGCGGGATTCCCTCCCTCCCGCTCAACCTGGCGCTCCTGAAAGGCGCCTCGATCGTCGGGGTGTTCTGGGGCGAATACGTCCGCCGCGAGCCGACTGCTTTTTCCCGCTCGGTGGCCGAGTTGTCGGCCTGGTACGCGACCGGAGCCGTCAAGCCAGTGCTCGACCGCGTCCTTCCCATGGTCGAGTTGCCCGCCGCGTACCACCGGATGGCCTCGCGCGAGGCGCGAGGGAAGATCGTGATGGTGAACCCCGAATGACCCCGAGGAAAGAGGACCAGCGATGAGCACGCCCGTGATGAAGCTGTTCGACCTGAAGGGCCGCACCGCGTTGGTCACCGGTGGCTCCCGCGGCTTGGGTCTCCAGATCGCCGAAGCGTTAGGTGAAGCCGGGGCTCGGCTGCTGTTGACCTCTCGAAAGGCGGCCGACTTGGAGGAGTCCGCCAAACATCTCGGCAGCCGTGGGATCGAGGCCCTCTGGATCGCCGCTGACGCGAGCGACCCCGCCGAGATCAAACGGGTCTGCGCCGACGCCCAGGCGCGGCTGGGTCGGGTCGACATCCTGGTCAACAACGCGGGGGCCACCTGGGGTGCTCCCGCCGAGGACTATCCGCTCGAGGCGTGGGACAAGGTGGTCAACCTGAACCTTCGGAGCGTCTTCCTCTTCAGCCAGATCATCGCCAAGGAGAGCATGATCCCCGCCCGCCGCGGCCGGATCATCATCACCGCGTCGATCGCCGGACTGAGCGGCAATTCGGCCGGGTTCGAGATGGTGGCCTATAACGCGAGCAAAGGCGCCGCGGTCAACCTGACCCGGGCGTTGGCTGGCGAGTGGGGCGAGTTCGGGATTACCGTGAATGCGCTCGCGCCGGGATTCTTCCCCAGCAAGATGACCAAGGGGTTGCTCGAGCGATTGGGCAGCGACAACCTGGCGGCCAAAGCACCCTTGCGGCGGTTAGGCGACGACGACGACCTCAAGGGCGCCGCGCTCCTGTTCGCGTCCGAGGCCGGCAAGCACATCACCGGCCAGGTGTTGGCGGTCGACGGTGGGGTCTCCAGCATCCACTAGGCTGCTGGCCGGCAGGAGCCGGCTTGACTACTTCGGCAGGCGCAAAGCGACCAGCGCGGGGCCATACTCGCCCCCGATCGCCGAGACGAGGTACTGGCGGCCCTCGTGAACGAACGTCATCGGGGCCGTGGTCGTCGGCGCCGGGATCGTCACCGAGCCGAGTGGCTTGCCGGTGCGTTTGTCGACCGCGTGGATCAGTGGCCGCGCCCCCCGCCCCTCGCCATAGATGAGCAGCGTCTTGGTCACCAAAGCGGTCGCGTGAGTCGGGGCGCCGGTGTTCGGCACGGTCACGCCCTTGAGCGCCGGGTGATTCTTGATGTCGTCCGGGGTATCCCCGTTGGGAATCCACCAGAGGTGGTCGCCGGTATTCAGGTCGATCGCCGTGATCCGCCCGTACGGCGGCTTGAGGATGGGGAGCCCGTCGATGCCGCCCACGCCGCCGGGTCCGACCGACACCCAGTCGACATTGGACAACGAGTCGACGCTCTTGCCGGGCACCAGACGGGGCGCGCTGCAGTCCTTGGTCGAGGCGACGTAGAGGATCCCGGTCTCCGGATCGATCGCCGCCCCGCCTGGGATGTTGGCGCCGCCGTTGGCCCCCGGGCAGTGGATCGACGCCTCGAGGCCGTTGGCCCCCTTCACCGCGGGCGGATTGAAGAGCGGCCCTAACCGAAACTTGGAGACCGCGGCCAAGGCCTTCTGGCGGAGCTCCGGGGTGAAGTCGATCAGATCGTCGGCGGTGATGCCCTGCATCTCGAACGCGGCCGGGCGGGTCACGAACGGCTGGGTCGGCGAGGTTCGCTCGCCGGGCACGTCGGACCGCGGCACCGGCCGCTCCTCGATCGGCCAGACCGGCTCGCCGGTGACCCGATTGAAGACGTAGGCCCAGCTCTGCTTGGTGACTTGCACCAGGGCGGGGATCCGCCGGCCCGCCACGGTGATGTCGACCAGTTGGGGGGCATGGGGATTGTCATAGTTCCAGATGTCGTGATGGACCGTCTGGAAGTGCCAGAGTCGTTTGCCGGTCTTCGCCTGGAGGGCGATGATGCTGGTCGAGAAGAGGGTGTTGCCGGGCCGGAAGCCGCCGAAGTAGTCGATGGTCGGCGGGTCGGTCACGAGGTAGACGATGCCCCGCTCGAGGTCCGCCGACAACGGCGCCCATGACGAGATGTTGCCGGTCACCTTCCAGACGTCGTTCTCCCAGGTATCGTGGCCGAACTCGCCGGGTTGGGGGATCACGTTGAACCGCCAGAGATGCTTTCCGGTCCGGACGTCGTAGCCGAGGATGTTGCCGGGGACGTTCTCCTTGCGGGTCTGGTAGTAACCCTGCTCGTGCGAGTTGCCGACCACGATCACGCCATTGACGATGATCGGCGGCGACGAGTTGGTGATATAGCCGACCTCGGGCGGCAGGCCCTTGTCCCGATCGTGGGGCAACGGCCCGAGATGATCGAGCAAGTCGACCGTGCCGTTGTCGCCGAACGACTCGATCGGCCGGCCGGTCGTGGCGTCGAGCGCGTGGAGGAAGAACGCCGGGGTGACAACGTAGATCCGGCCCCGTCCCTCGACGACCTCGTAGACGACCCCCTTCCCATAGTCCTTGCGCATCGACTCTTCCCACCGCCGAGTGGTCGGCTCGCGGTAGGTCCAGATCGTCTCGCCGGTGGCCGGATCGATCGCCACGACCGTTCGCCGGGTCCCCGCCACCGTAAACAGCTTCCCTTCGGCGTAGATCGGGGTCGACCGGAGCATCGCGTAGGGCTCGGGACTGAAGTTGTCCGCCCGCCAGACCCAGGCGGTCTCCAGTTGGGAGAAGTTGCCCGCGTCGATCTGGGCGTGGGGCGAATAGCGGGTGCTCCGGGCGTCGGCTCCCCAGTGGCTCCAGCCGCCGCTCTGGGCGGCGAGGGAGCCGACCCCTAACGAGGCCAGCAGCACCGTGCCGGCGAGAGGCCACGCCCGCGGGCCCCGGCGGCCGGTGCCAGAGGAAGAGTCGATCGAGGAGGACGCGATCATGGATTTCTCCGGAGGTATTTCCGCAACATCTTGGGGCCGACCTCGGCCGCATAGACGTCGCCGTGGCCGTCCGCGGCGATTCCCTCGGCGCCGCTAGTCGCCGAGTTGTCTTGATCAGGTTCTGGATCGGGGATAAAGGCGGTGACCCACCCCGTCTTGGCGCTCCCGATGTAGATCCCTCGCTTCCAGCCCGGGTTCCGTTCGGCGTTTGATTCCGAGTCGGAGGCGTAGAGCAGGTCGTTCTTGTCGATGTAGATCCCGCTCGGCCGCCCGAACTGGGTCCAGGTGGCGAGGTGCTTGCCCTCCTGGTCGAAGATCTGGATCCGGCTGTTGGCCCGGTCGGCGACGAAGAGCCGGCCCTGGGAGTCCATCGCGAGCGCGTGAGGATCGCGGAACTGACCGGCGTCGCCGCCGGTCGAGCCCCACTCCTTCAGGAACTGACCCTGAGCGGTCAGCTTGACGATCCGGTTGTTGCCGTCCTCGTCGTGTCCGTCGGCCACGAACAGGTGCGATCCGTCGGGCGTCGCCACGATCGCCGATGGCTTTCGGAACGTGTCGCGACCCCGCCCGGCGACGCCCTTCTTCCCGAGCGTCATCAGGACCTGACCGGTGGGGCTGAACTTGACGATGATGTGGCCGAGGCCGGCCGGCTGTTGGCCGAACCCGAGCGCGTCGGTGACCCAGACGTTGCCCTGGTGGTCGACGTAGAGCCCGTGCGGCCAGGCGATCAACCCGGCGCCGAAGCTCCTTTTGAGCTGCCCGGAACGGTCGAAGGCGAGGATCGGGTCGAGGCTCGAGCCGATGCAGGTGTTGGCCCCGCATCGCTCGGCGACCCAGATGGTGCCGTCGGTCGCGGTCCAGACGCCGCTGGTCGCTCCCCAGGTTCTGCCGGCGGGCAACTTGCCCCAGGTGCCTTCGACCGCCCGATAGGGGTTCGGGGCGGTCATCTGGGCCGCCGCCGCCGCGGCGGCCAGCGTCAGGCCCAGGACGCCGAGGGCGACCCGTCGAGATGGATTCATGAATCCTCCTTGCTCCACCCAACGTATCCCGCCCGGCCGCCACGGCCAAGCGGGTCCGGCGGTCGAGGCCCGGCTAGCCAAGAGCCCCGGCGGGCGGTACAATGGACGGCCAAGAGGCGGCCAACCAGCGTAACCACGGGGATGAGATATGGCGAATCGGTATGCAGTCATCATGGCGGCGGGCCTGCTCGCCGTCGGTTGCGCCAAGGAAAAACCCGCGGACCAGGCCGCGGTACCGGCTGACGACCAGGCCGCGATCGACAAGATTCACACCGAATACGTTACCCACTTCAACCTCCACCACGCCTCCGCCGTCGCCGATCTCCACACCGACTCGGCCGGGTTCTTCGGCGCCGACGGCTCGATCGACTTGGGGAAACCGGCGATCCTGAAGGGGCTCGAGGAGACGTTGGCGGCCAAGCCGACCGTCACCCTGACCCCAGCGGAGACAAAAATCTTCGGCGACCGGGCGATCACCCGGGGATCCTATACCCTCGGGATGACCCCGCCCGGTGGCGCCGCGATCTCATTGGGCGGGAGCTACCTTACCTTGTTCGAGCGCGTCGCTGGGACCTGGAAGATCGGGACCGTCGTCAGCAACTACAACGCGGTGCCGCCGGCCGGGACGCCCCGCGACACCGCGACCGCGGTGACCGCGCCGCCGGCGGAAGCCGGAACGATGAAGGAGTTGGTGGCCGCCTACACCCAGCACTACAACATGGGGCACGCCTCGGTGGTGGCGGGCCTGTACACCGACAGCGCCTACTCCGCGTTCGCCGATGCTCCTGCCATGCAGGGCCGGGCCGCGATCGAATCCTACCTCACCCAGCAGATGAGCCAGGGGTCACCGCAACTGACCATTCACGACATCACGACGACCGAGCTGCCCGGCGGGTGGGCGATCGACGGCGGCTGGTACGAGGTCAAGGCCAACGGCCCGCAGGGTCCGGTCAACAGCAATGGCGTCTACGTCCTCCTTGCCCAGCGGCAAGCCGACAACAGCTGGAAGATTCATTGGAGCACCAACACCGGCGGCCCCGCGAGGTAAGGGCGGGGCTCGGACTCGAGGCTCAAGGCTCAAGGCTCAAGGCTCAAGGCTCAAGGCTCAGGACTCAGGACTCAGGACTCAGGACTCAAGACTCAAGACTCAAGACTCAGGACTCCGGACTCCGGACTCCGGACTCCGGGAGGAAGCGGAGCCCGGAGGCCGCCCGCAGGTGCGTTCGCCCCACGGGTCCGGCGAGCCCGGCCCGCTGCCCCGGCCCGAGCCCGCCGAATAGCTCACCCCTCTGAACGTCCTGAGTCCTGAGTCTTGAGTCTTGAGTCTCGAGTCTTGAGTCTCGAGTCTTGAGTCTTGAGTCCTGCCCCCTACTCCCGCCACAACGCCTCCCGCGGCTCCAGCGCCACGGCCCGCCGGGTCGGCAGGTAGGTCGCCGCGAGCACCACGGCGGCGATTGCCACCGCCACCCCGACCGCGATCGCGACCGCGGTTCCCCGACCGATCGGGAACACGCTCGCGAAGGCCACTCCGGCGCCCGCGGTGATCGGAAGGGCGACCACGGCGCCGATGGCGAGTTGGCGGCTCCCCTGACCGAGCAACAATCGAAGGATGGTCCGGTCGGTGGCGCCTAACGCCCGCCGGACCCCGATCTCCCGAGTCCGTCGGCCGATCGAACGAGCCATCAATCCATAGGTGCCGGTCAGCGCGATCAACAGCGCGAAACCGAAGCAGACGCTCAGCAGGTTGACCGTGCCCCGGGCGATCCGCCCCATCATGGCGAGCGCCTCGGAGTAGCTCTCCAGCCGATCGGTGGCGATGGTCGGGTCGAGGAAGGCCATCGTTTCGAGCAGCGCGCTCCGGGTGGCGGCCTCGTCACCCCGATGCTTGATCAACGCCGAGGCGCCGCGGAGGTCGAGCCGGACCATCGGACGGTAGACGGCCAGCTCACTCCGCTCGCGGGACAGGGGATTTCCGTGCAGGACGTTGCCGACGACGCCGACGACGGTGTGCCACCGAGCGCTGTCCGCCGCGCCCGAGAAGCGGAGTTGCCGCCCGATCGGCGTTTCGCCCGGCCACTCCCGCTCGGCCAACGCGCGACTCACCAGCACCGTCGCCGGGCCAGTGCGATCCCGCTCGTCGAACTCGCGCCCCTGGAGCACCGAGACACCAAGCGTGGCCAGCGATCCGGCGATCGCGAGCTGGTAGGCCCGGGGCTCGCTGCCTCGGGCCCGTTCCCGGGCCGCGACCTCGAGGCGCCCTCCCTCGTCCTGCGGGGCAGCGAGCGGGGCCTGCAAGAGGAGGTGCGCGATCGCCGGGTGTCCCTGCGTCCGCAGCATCAACTGCTGGAAATACCGCGCGGCCGCGGTCGAATCCCGGATCCGGTCTGCCGGCAAGTCGATGGCCCCGCTGAGGAGGTTCTCGGTGTCGTGACCGACGTCGAGGCGGAGGACACGGTGGGACACGATTCCTGCCATCACCCCGACGAACATCAGCACCGACACCGCCGCGACTTGGGTCGCCACCAGGAAACGGGCGGCGCGGCCCTCGCGGCGCCCTCCGCCGCGGACTCCCCCTTCCGCCAACACGGCCGTCAGCTCGGTGGTCGTGGCCCGGTACGAAACCACCCCACCCAACCCCGCGATCGCCAGGGTAATGAAGCCCGTGGTCGCCAGCAGATCCGAGCCGCCGAACCGCCAGACCCACCAGAACGCGAGGTTGCCCTCCAGGTAGAGCCAACTCCACCGATCGATCACCGCCAGCCCACCCGCCGCCAGGCCCACCGCGACCGCCCCCCCGAGCAAGCAGAGAATCACGCTCTCCCAGAGGTTCTGCATGATCAGTCGCGGCCGGCTCGCGCCTAACGCCAGCCGAACGGCGGTCTCCCGGGCCCGCTCATTGGCTCGGGCGAGGAGGAGATTGCCGACGTTGATGCAGGCGAGCAGCAGGACCAGGGCGGCGAGGCCGTTCATCACGACCAGAATCAGCGGCGCCTCGTCCCCGATCTGGGCCTCCGGAAACGAGCGAAGAAGGATGCCGGACGCCTGGGTGGTGTCGCCTGGAGCGCGCCGCTCTCGACGGGCGGCTTCGAGGAGCGTGGCCAGCTCGGCCGTGGCCCGCTCGACGGTGGTCCCGACCGCCAACCGGGCGAATCCTTCGACCCAGTAGACGCCGGGCGTGGTCGCCGCGGCGATCTCCGTTCGGAGCGGAATCCAGGCTTCGGCCGCGACCGGGAAACCGAATCGCGGCGGCATGACGCCGACCAGGCGGGTGGGCGTGCCGTTCACGACGATGGTCGTCCCGACCACGGCGGAGTCGGCCCCGAGACCGACCTCCCAAGCCCGGTGACTCAACACCATCACCGGCTCGGCGCCGGGCTCGCCATCAGCTGGTTGGATCACCCGGCCGAGGATCGGTGGGATGCCCGCAACGGTGAAGAGCGAGGATTCGGTGGCCGTCGCGTCCACGCTCAGACCCCGGCCTTCCGATCCGAGCGACAGGACCCGACCAGTATAGAGCCCGAGGTTGGTGAGATTGCGGATCGAGGGTCGGATCGCGGCGATGTCGGCCGCATCGAGCAGCTGCGACCCGCCCCCCGGCGATTGTCCCAGGATCTTGACCACCCGCTCGCCCTCCACCAGTGGCAGCGGGGCGAGCACCGCGGTTCGGAGGAACGAGTAGGTGAATACGCTGACGCCGAGCCCGCCGCCCAGGATCAGCACGGTGAGCACGGTGAAGACCGGACTCTTGGCAAGCAGGCGGATCGCGTACTTCACGTCTTGGATGGCGAACACGGGCAACCTCCGAAAGTTACCGGGGGCGACGAACCGCTCGGCCGCCGCACCAAGGAGGACGTCGAGAACGGCGCCAACGAGAAACGACCCTCTAGCCCATGGCCCGGCCCCCCGAAGGCCCCGGAGGCGATCGACGAACGTCGCCTCCATGTCCTCGCCGTACCCGGCGAGGAAGTCGGCGGGAAAGACCCGAAGCAGCCGTCGATAGGCTCGGCGATAGCGCTCCACGGCGGCGCCCGTCAGGATCGGCCGGGGATGAGCCGGGCTGCCCGGGCCGAGGCGACCAGCCGGGCGAGACGCCCCGCCTCGGCGACGGCGGCGGTTCGGCCCCGGGCAGTCAACCTGTAGTAGCGACGCCGTTCGTCGTCGTCGGCGGCGGGGCGGCGCTCGGTCGGCGTCACGTAGCCGATGTCGACCAGACGCTTCAGGGCACGGTAAACGGTGGCTGTCTCGAGCCGGACCTGCCCGTCCGTGCGGCGATCGGTTTCCTGAATGATCGAGTAACCATGCCGCTCGCCGGTGGCCAGGGTCAGCAGGACCTCGAACTCGACTGGCCGGAGCGGTGAGGGGAGCATGGCGCCGAACTACGTGCGCCGCGCAGATAAGTTTCCCGGCCTACCGGCCCCGACCGCGGAGCCGGGCCGCGAGATGCTCGGCGGGCCGGGTCAGTCGCCGGCCCTGGATGAGCCCGGAGGCCACGGGCCAGATGAGTTTCGGGGTGATGTTATGGCCATCGTTCCCGTCGCGGTGTAGGTTCTCAGCTCCATCCATGCCAATGATCGAAGCGCGAGCATTGACCCGGGCGTTCGGGACCCGCACCGCGGTCGAGGAGGTGTCGTTCACCCTCGATCAGGGCCAGATCCTCGCCCTGCTCGGACCCAACGGCGCCGGCAAGACGACTACCGTTCGGATGCTGCTCGGACTGATCCGCCCGAGCTCCGGGTCCGCGACCGTGGCGGGGGTGACCGTCCCGGGCACGGCGGCGGCCGGGGCCGAGTTGCGCCAGCGGGCCGGGCTCTTGACCGAGACCCCAGGGATGTACGACCGACTGTCCGCCTGGGAAAACCTCCTCCTGTTCGGTCGGCTCTACCGGATTCCGTCCGCCGAGCTCCCGACCCGCCTCGAGGAGTACCTCCACCGACTTGGCCTCTGGGAGCGGCGAGCCGAACCGGTCGGGACCTACAGCAAGGGGATGAAGCAGCGTCTCGCGATCGTCCGGGCCGTGTTTCACGATCCCCAGGTGGTGTTCTTCGACGAGCCGACCGCCGGGCTCGATCCCGAATCGGCCCGCGACGTGCGCGGGTTGATCACCTCGCTCAAGGCGGCCGGTCGGACCATCCTGGTGTGCACCCACAATCTCACCGAGGCCGCCGCTCTGGCCGACCAGGTCGGGGTGCTCCGCCGCCGGATGGTCGCGTTCGGACCACCGGCGTCGCTAGGAAGGGCCACCGTGCCGCGCTGCCGGATCATCCTCTCGGCCGACGCCTCGCCGGCTCGAGCCGTGATCGCGGCCCTGAGCGCAATCGGCCCGGTGACCGTGGAGGGCACCCGGCTCGAGGTCGAGGTATCCGATCCCGAGCGGGACCCGCCCCGCTTGGTCGCGGCCCTGGTGGGTGCCGGGTTCGGGGTGAGGGACGTCCGTCTGTCGGAACGCTCGCTCGAAGAGATCTACCTCGACGTGATCGGCGACGAGTGATGGTGGATTCATCGATCACCGTGTTTCTTCGCAAGGAATGGCGCGACCTCAGGGGGAGTCCCCAGGTCTTGCCCGGGTACCTGATCTTGCCGCTGCTGGCCGTGGTGGTTCCGGCGGTGATGATCGCGGTGTTCCCCCTGGATCCCGCGACTGCCCCGGACCCCGACCTTGCCACGATGCTTCGGTACGCGGCCCGTGATCCACTCCTGGCCGCCTTCCCCGAGCGGGAGCGGCTGGTCCGTCTGGTGATTCGCGAGGCCGGGCTGTTCTTCCTCCTGATGCCGGTGATGCTCTCGGGGATGGGAGCGGCGCTGGCGATCGCCGGCGAGAAGCAGCAGCGAACCCTGGAGCCGGTTCTGGCGACGCCGCTGTCCGATCGCGACTTCCTCCTCGCCAAACTGCTCGCGGTGCTGGTCCCCTCGGTGTTGGTGACCTGGCTGGCCGCGGCGCTCCACGCGATCGCGATCGCGGTGGTCACGGCGTTCCGGTTCGACACGGCGTTCGGGCCAACCGGCAGTTTCCTGGTGGTGGTGATCGCGGTAGTGCCCCTCGCGGGCGCGGCGGCGGCCCTGATGGGGATGCGGGCCTCGATTCGCGCGGTCGACGTCCAGAGCGCGGTCCAGACCGCGAGCCTCTGGGTCATTCCGATCGGCCTGGTGGTGATCGCGACCGTGGGGAGAATCGCGGTGCGTTCCCTGCTCGCGGCGACAGTGGGCGCGGCGGTGATGGCCGCGATGACCTGGTGGATCTTCCGCGGCACCCTGAAACGGTTCCAGCGGGAGGAGATCCTCACCCGCTGGGGGTGAGGACCTCCGGTCGCCGGCCGCTACTACTTGGCTTGCGCTGGTCGCGGCCCGCTATTGTTCAGGGCCCAATGAATTCTCCAGCTGTTGTCGGCCTGGCGCTGGGCGAGAAGCATGTAGACGCCGATGTTGTTGACCGGTCCGTTCGGTCCCTTGGCCGTGATCTCGAACCAGCCGCCATCGATCGCCCAGCCGCCGGGCAACTCGGTGGTGGAGACATCGTGTATGGTCAGCTGCGGCGACCCCTGGGCCATCTGCTCGGTAAGGTACGCTTCGATGGCGGCGCGGCCTTCTTTGGCCGGGGCATCCGCGAACGCCGAGTACGCGCTATCGGTGTAGAGATTGGCGACCGCCGAGGCGTGGCCCAGGTTGTAGTGCTCGGCGTAGCTGTTCGTCAGGGCCTTCAGGGTACCCGCGTCCGGCGGCGCTGCGGTCATCGTCGTGTCGCGCGGGGTCCCGGCTGGTGGCGGAGCGTCGTAGTTGGAAACCGCGCCTCCGATCTTCCAAACCCCATTCTCGCGCCGAAACGCGGTCAGGTAATTGCCCGACAGGGTGACGGCCGCGCCCCCCGATGGCGTCATGGCGAGGGTGTAGGATCCGTGAGTGATGGCCTGGTCGCCGAAGATCCTGGTTGCCGCTGACTTGAGAGTGAGCGTGGGTTTGGCGGCAAGGGTCTCTTCCAGCCCCTTCAGGATCGCGGCCTTGCCCATGTCGGCGGATCCGTCCGCACCGAAGAACCCAGCCGAATCGCTGTGCAGGTCGGCCACCGCGGAAGCATGGTGGAGGTTGAAGTGGGTGAGGTAGTCCGCGTGGATCTTGTCGATCGCGGCCTGATCCGCCGCGGCGTCAGAGGCCTGGCTGGTGGCTGGCACGGCGGCTTTGTCGCCGGTGCACGACGCGACCAATAGGCCCGCCGCCAGGGTGATTCCGAACCGAGTCGTCATTTCGCATCCCCGAGGTAAGGACCGAGCAGCGTGCCCGGCCAGGATATGGTATCGCGCGTTGGGAGGGTTCGCCAGGTTTCGGACCCCGGCCCGGGTTCATCATCGCCCCGCTGGTAATGGCTGGACAGTCGCCAGTGTCGGGACGGGTTATGCCGCTTCCGGCGCAATCGCCGACGCCTATCGGTATGTGGAAACGGAGCAGAAGACCGGCATTCAACGGAGTTGTCCAGCGAGGAGGCAGGGTCGTGAAAGTCACTTCAGCGCCGATCGTGCCACTCCGAATCATCGGGCGGCAATCGGCGCGAGGACGAAGTACATTGTTGTCGTCCATGCCCGTCGACAAAGGTCGCTCATGAAATCGAGCCCGGTAGCTGATCTCAGGGCGTTCGTGCCCGCCAAGGACCTTGAACTCTCGAAGGCGTTCTACGCCGATCTCGGATTCGTCGTCAATTGGAGCAATCCGGAGATCGCGGAACTGCAGATCGGCGCGTTCCGATTTCTCCTGCAGAGATTCTATGTTGCGGCGCACGCGGGAAACTTCATGATGAGCCTGAGCGTCGATGATGCCGACGCTTGGTGGGAGCATATCCAGCGTCAAGAGATGACCAACAAGTATCCTGGCATCATGGCGAAGGCTCCGGCGATGCAACCATGGGGGATACGAGTACTCTATCTGAGCGACCCCTCAGGTGTCCTCTGGCATATCACTGATTCCCGGAAGGCGTAGCGTCCAACTGACGCAGGGCGGCTACTTCGCCAGCTTGGAGTGCCGATAGCCGTAGAGGAAGTACACCGCGAGCCCGATTCCGAGCCAGATCAACAACCGCTCCCAGGTTGTCCACGGCAGGAAGTACATCAGATAGAGGCACGAGAGGATCCCGGCCGGGGCCACGAACCAGACCAGCGGCGTCTTGAAAGGCCGGGCCAGATTGGGTTCCCGGATTCGGAGCAGCAGCACCGCCGCGCAGACGATCACGAAGGCGAGCAGGGTGCCGATCGAGACCAGCGCGGCGGCCTCGCGGACGTTGAGGAACCCCGCCGGGATCGCCACCAGGATACCGAGCCCGATCTGGGTGATCCACGGGGTCCGGAAGGTCGGGTGGAGGCGATTGACGACCGGCGGCAGGAGGCCGTCGTTGGCCATCGACCAGAAGACCCGCGCCTGGCCCATCAGCTGGACCAGGATCACCGACGAGAGCCCCGCGATCGCCCCGATCTCGATCACCCGGGTCATCCACCCGAGCCCCGCCGCCGCCGCGACCTTGGCGATCGGATCGGGCACGTCGAGCTGGCTGTAGTGAACCACGCCGGTCGCGATCGCCGAGACGATGATGTAGAGCACGGTGCAGACGATGAGCGAGGTGATGATCCCGATCGGCATGTCTCGCTGGGGCCGCTTGGCTTCCTGGGCCGCCGTGCTCACCGCATCAAACCCGATGTAGGCGAAGAACACGATCCCGGCCCCCGCGATGATCCCGCTGGGCCCGAAATTCTCCCGACTGCCGGTGTTCGCGGGGATGAACGGCTGCCAGTTGGCCGGGTCGATCGCTCGCCAGGCGAACAGGATGAAGAGGAGAACGACCCCGACCTTGACGAAGACGATGACGTTGTTGACCCGGGCCGACTCCTTGATCCCGCGGACCAGGAGGGCCGTCACCAGGACCACGATGAGCACCGCCGGCAAATTGAACAGGGCGGTGACGACGGTGCCGTCGGCCTGGGTGATCTGGGTCCCCGCCGCGGCCGAGATCACCGCGGGCATCGGTAGCCCGATGTGGTTCAAGAACGAGACGACGTACCCCGACCAGCCGATCGCCACCGTGGTCGCCGAGAGGGCGTACTCGAGAACCAGGTCCCAGCCGATGATCCAGGCGAACAGCTCACCTAACGTCGCGTACCCGTAGGTGTAGGCGCTCCCCGCGATCGGCACCAGGGCGGCGAACTCCGAGTAGCAGAGCGCCGCGAAGATCGACGCGGTGCCCGCCAGGACGAACGAGAGCACCACCGCGGGGCCGGCGTTCTGGGCGGCCACCGTGCCGGTCAGCACGAAGATGCCGGTGCCGATGATGGCCCCGATGCCGAGCATGGTGAGGTTGAGGGGGCCGAGGGCGCGTTTGAGGCCGTGCTCGCCCGCCGCTTCGGCCTGGAGGTCGGCGATGGCCTTGCGGCGGAAGAGGGACATGGGCACGGTCTCCTGGGAGTCCGCCCCTCGGGGCGGCGGAACCCGTCTAATGTACCGCCGCTGGGGGGACCTGGAAGCCCTCGGGGTCGATCGAACGCCGGGCCTTCAGTCGGGCCTTCAGTTGATTCGCTTCAGAACCAACACCAGCTCCGCCTCGACCGGCGCCCGGAAATCCTCGGTCTGAAGCGGCCATTGGAAGGTGAGCTTTCGGCTCAGCACCAACTCGTTCGCTCCTTTCGGCAGCGGCCCCGAGAGCCGGTAGAACTCGCCGCTGCCAAGGTCGCTCGTCATCTCGTAGGCCAACTCCACCGTGTCGCGCAGCTGCCGCGGCGGCTGGTTGGTCCAAGCCGGCGGACCTTTGACGAACTCCCGGAGGAACATGGTCGAACACTGGGTGATGATCCGAGGCGTCTCCCACGTGTAGGTGCCCTTCACGTGATCGAGCAGGAGACCGGAGGAGCGGATCTGGCTCCGCTTGGCAGGCGCATCCTTGGCGGGGCAGATCCAGCGTTGGGTGTCGAGCCGGAAATGTCGCGGATTGAAGAGGGGCCCATAGAAGCTGCCGCTGTCGTTCACCTGCATGTCGACCACTTGGGGCCCATCAGCAACCCAGGACTCGTACCGCAGCGTGTCCTTGCTGTCCTCGGTCCTGGCCAATGCCGCCCCGCCCTTGAACGTCCGGTCGAGATGGATCTTCCCCTTGGCGCTCCGGTCGACCCGCCAGGTCGCCCGAATGACGCCGTTCTCGACCTTGCCCTCGCCCTTGATGGTCAGGGTCATTTCGCCGGTCCAGGCCGGCTTCGGTGGCGCCGGTCGGGGCTGCAAGAGACCCAGCAGCAGCAGCGTCGTCGCGAGCATGTCTTCTCAGCTCGTGCCGGGCCGGAACCGCTTAGCCAGCCAGTCCGCCACCATCCGGATTACCGGTGGGTGGACCTGGAAACTCTTGAGGTTGACGTAGTGTGCCGGGAACCCGCTCGAATCCACCACGAAGAGATGGTTGAGCTTCGGGAACACGTGGCTGGTCACGTCGGGGTTGCCGGCCGCCTTGAAGGCGGTCACCAATTCGGGAACTTGATCCGGGGTGACCTGCTGATCGGTCTCCCCGTTGAGCACCAGCACCGGCGTGGTCACCCGACGGGCCACCGTCGACGGATCGTGATCGAGAAAGAAACGCATCCACGGCTGGGCGCCGATCGAGTCGATCTGGGCCGCCACCGCTCCGAGCGCCGAGTCCTTCTGCTGCGGGGTGAGGGTCGCGTGGCCGCGGATCAGGTTGCGGAGCTGGAAGTCGAGGATCGTCCGCCCGGCGCGCGAGGTGCCCGCCAGCAGCACGATCCCTTTGAGCCCCGGCTCCTCGAGCGCCACCATCGGGGCGATGATCCCGCCCTCGCTGTGTCCGATCAGCCCCAGTCGGCCGCCGTCGATCTCGGGGCGAGTGCGAAGATAGGCGAGCCCGGCGCGGATATCCTGGGCGAAATCGGCGCTCGTCGCGGTGGTCGGGTTGCCACCGGACTCACCGATCCCGCGATCGTCCATCCGCAGCACCGCGATGCCCCGTCGCCCGAGCGAATCGGCGAATTCACGGTAGGGGCGGAACCCCTTGAACATCGCGATGGCCTCGTCGCGATCCTGGCCGCCCGAACCGGTGATGGTCACCACCGCCGGCACCCGACGGGTGCGGTTGGCGAACTTCGGCACGGTCAACGTTCCCGCCAGGGTATGCCCCATCGGCGTGGGCACCGTCACGTGCTCGGCGGTGTACGGCGCATCCGCCGGAGCGGAGTAGTCCGGCTTCTCGACGCCGAGCACGGCGATTGCCGCCGACTCGGAGCGCTCCAGGGTGAGATTCTGGGCGGCCAGATACCCACCCAGTAACCTGCCGTCGGGGCTGACCGCGAGCCGCATCGCCCCACCGGGCACGTCGATCACCACCGAGTCGGCGGCGGGGAAGCTGATCTTGGCGTCGAACGTCTGTCCGCCCGCCAAGGCGAACACCGGCGCCGTCGCCGACCCGGATCGCTTCGCCCAGGCGAGGATCGGCTCCCACATCGCGAACGACGGGTTCAGGTGGACGAAGGCGCTTCGCTTGGTTGGCAGCCGCTGGGTGGCCGCCGGACCGCCGGGGCCGGTGATCTCGATCACCGCGGTGGTGTCGGCGAAGGTCACCACCGCCGTCTGCTTGGGCGGGGCGCTCGTACTGTCGGTGGCCGCCCAGTAGCGGTTGGTGGTCCGACTGGGCAGCCCTTGGGCATCGAGCTCCATCAGGTAGCGGAATCGGGCGCTCGCCACCCGGATCAGCAGCTCGCCCTCGAGCCGATTGCCGCTCCGGGTGAAGCGCTCGACCGCGACCGTGTCCTTGCCCACCCGGAGGACGAAGGTGCTCTGGGCGGAAGCGGAGGTCACGGCGCCCCCGGCGAGGATGGCGGCAACCAGGCTCCTCCCTAACGTCCAGGGGCCGGGCTTCGACGTTGGTCTACGATGTCTTGCCATGTCCGGGCTTCTCCTCAGGCAGCCGGCGCGCGTCGATCAAGGCGCGCCGCAGAATGAACTCGATCTGGCCGTTCAGGCTCCGTAGATCGGCGGCGGCCCAACGCTGCAACGCGTCATGCAGCGTCGGGTCGATCCGAATCAGCAGGGACTTCCGCGGAGCCATGACCGGCGACTCAGGTGTACAACGAACCCGTGTTGACCACCGGCTGGGTGGCCCGGTCGCTGCACAGGACCACGAGCAGGTTGGAGACCATCGCCGCTTTGCGCTCCTCGTCGAGGGTGACCACCGACTTCGCGGCCAGCAGCTCCAACGCCATCTCCACCATCCCGACGGCGCCTTCGACGATCTTCTGACGGGCCGCGATGATCGCGCTCGCCTGCTGGCGCTGGAGCATCGCCTGGGCGATCTCCGGCGAGTAGGCGAGGTGGCTGATCCGCGCCTCGATGACGTTGACCCCGGCCTTCGCCAACCGCTCCTGGCCTCGGAGCTGGAGCTCGTTGGAGACCTCCGTGGTGTTCCCGCTCAGGGAGACGGACTCACCGTGCGAGTCGTAGGGGTACTGCGTGGCGAGTCCCCGGAGGGCCGCCTCGCTCTGAATCTTGACGAAGTTCTCGTAGTCGTCCACTTCGAACAGCGCCTCGGCGGTGTCGACGACCTGCCACACCACGACGGCACCGATCTCGATCGGATTGCCGTGATTGTCGTTGACCTTGAGCTTGCTGGTCTCGAAGTTCCGGACCCGAACCGAGATCTTCTTCTTGATGGTGAAGGGGTTGGCCCACCAGAGACCGGGCTCGGTGACCGTTCCGACGTACCGGCCGAACAAGGTGACGACCTTGGATTCGTTGGGATAGACCGCGAAGATGCCGGCCAACCCGAGCCCCACCACCGCGAAAAGCAGCAGGGCCGGAACGACATAGCGGGGGTCGTCGGTCCGAACCGCGCGAATGAAGATCCAGACGGCGGCCGCCAAACCGGCCAGCAGCACGACCAGCGCGAGAATGCCGGATGCCGGGCGGAACGACTTTTCCTTGAACACGTGAGTTCCCTGAAGGTGATATCGAGATGATATCACTTCGATGTCGATCCGTCAAGCCCGGCGAGCTTCCTAGGCGCCCTGGGCCGAGGACGATATCCTGGGCCTCCTAGCTAATGCCGCCGACCAGCCGGCCGAGACCCAGGAACCCGAGATAGACGACGATTCCCCCGCCGATCATCGCCAACCGAACCTGGCTCGGCACGGTGGACCGGCCGACGATGTGATAGCCCGCCGCCCCGAGCCACGGCAGCGCCAGGATCGCGGCACTCCACCCGAAGCGCCCGGTCGGGCTCAGGTCGGTTCGGGTGCCGAGGTCCGCGAACGCGAGCGCGGCCCACACCGTGAACAGCATCAGCGGGAAGAAGAAGGCGACCACGTTGAGGGTGGTCTGCAGCAGCGTCGGAATCGGATAGCCGGCTTCCATGATTCGGATCCTAGGTAGTCGGTGACGGCGCTCGACGGGCGGAGCGGCCGAGGACGAAGAGTGCCCCGACGATGGGCAGGGCCAGCACCACGAGGCCTTGGGCCAGCGTCCTGGCCGGGGCATCCGGCCGCCGCGCGAGGGCGAGGAACGCGAGCGTCGCGGTGACGCAGTAGAGCAGGAGCGGGACCAGATAGCCCACCATCACATAGAGTAAGGTCTCGGCACCGGGCCGGGCGAGGAGGATCGCGATCGCGTCCATCGTCAGCTCCCGGTCGCCGGGCCGGGGGTCACGATCCGGCTCGTGTCGGGCGGGGTAAACGGCTTCACCGCCGGCACCACCGGCGCGGTCGGGCCGCCCGGCATGTTAGGCTGCGGGGGAGGGGGTGGCTCCTTCTTCCACCAGTCGCCGCCGCGGATGTCACCACCGTCTTTGCCGCTCGTCAGGTTGGCGATCCGCCGGGCGGTGTGGAAGTAGCTCGCTGGCTCGCCAAAGACCGGCATTCTGGGGCCGTCGCAGGGCTGCCACGCCACCAGCATCGCCGGCCGCGCGGTCCGGTACTGGTTCCCTCGGAAACAGTTGCCCACGTTGCCGAACCCGCTTTGGACCACGTCGGCGTGACCCGATTCGACGATGACGTTGTCGACGATCCGGTTGTTGGTCGACGGGTAGTAGTTCCGGTCCTTCTGCCCGATGATCATCACCCCGGCCCCGCCGCTTCGCTCGATCCGGTTCCGGGCGATCAGGTTGTCGTTTCCGCCCAGGATGGTGAACCCGTGCGAGCCGTTATCGTGGACCAGGTTCCCCATGAAAACGGTGCTCCGCTGGGGCGGGTAGGGCTCGATGTCGAAGGTGTTCGGGTCGAGGCCGGGGCCGTGGTTGTCACGCCAGATCGACTCGATGACGTAGAGCTCGCCGCCCGAGTTGGTCCCCGAATAGCCTAACGAATTCCGTTCGGCGATCACGTTGCGAACGACCGCCCGGCAGGGCTGACAGCCGCCGATGTAAAACCCCGAGTCCGGCGAGCCGTTGGCGTAGCTGTGTTCCATCACGCCGTCGGTCGATTCGTAGGCGAAGATCCCGTAGTCGCCGTTGTTGAGCGCGTTGAGGTACGACGCCCGATAGCCGGTGACCCCGCTCCAGATCACCCCGTTCAGCGTGTACCCCTTCACGGTGAGGTTCTCCACCGCCACCGCGTCGGCGAACACCGCGATCCCGTTGCCGCGGACGAACTCGCCATCGAGCACGACCGTGTTCCGATCCACGCCGCGGATGGTGAGCGACGGCGTGGTGACCGAGACCTCCTCCTTATATGTACCCGGGGCGATCAGGATCAGGTCTCCTGGCGCGGCGGCGTCGACGGCGGCTTGCACGGTCGGGTACCCGGCCGGTACCTGCCGGGTCACCCCGCTCGGCTCGGCGACCACCGGGAGCGACGCCCGGGCGGAGTCGGGGTGATACTCGACGTCGCCCACGACGACGATGCCGACCATGCCCGCCGAGGCGTCCTTGGTGCCGTGAAAGCTGCAGTAGTATCGGTAGACGCCGGGACGGTCGAAGGTGATCTCGGCCCAACGCCCGATCGGGATCTCCATGTTGCCGGTGGCTTTGTCGGAGCCCCACTCGCCGGAGACGGCGATGGCGTTGTGGGGAATCCGACCCATGTTCCGGAACATGACCGGACTCCCGACCGGGACGTGGGTCACCGCCGGCGAGAAGCTGTTGTCGACCATTCGGACGATGGCGACCCCCGGGAACTCCTCACGGGAACAACCCAAACCGACGAGTACCAACAGACCGAGGGTCGCTCGGCGGCGCGGTGGCATTGAAAAACCTCGTGCTGGAGTGATGGGCAAAGGTTATCGCCGGACGGACGATCCGGCCAGGGTTCCGGGCGCCAGGTTGACCGAAGCCCCCCGGTGGGTACCTTCACAGAGTCGGTCCCCTCTTTCCTGGTTCCCGAATGAGCGAGCGCAGTCTCCACCGCGGTCTCGGCGGCTTCGACGTCCTCGGGATCACGGTCAACAACGTCGTCGGTGCCGGGATTTTCGGTCTCCCCGCCGCGCTCGCGGCGGCCGCCGGGAACCTCAGCATCGCCGCGGTGGTGGCCACGATGCTGGTGATCGCGATGATGGCGGTCTGCCTGATCGAGGTGGCCAGCCGCTACGACGTCACCGGCGGTCCGATGCACTACGCCGGCGTCGCGTTCGGGCCCACCGCGGGATTCGCGGTGGGCTGGTTGATGTATCTCACCCGGCTGTCGGCCTTCGGCGCCATCGCGGCGGTCATGCTCGACTACGCCGGCGGGTTCTGGCCGGCGTTAGGCAGTGGCGCCGGCCGGGCCGCCGCGATCACCGTCTTCATCGTCACCCTCGCGGCGCTCAACCTGCGCGGCGCGGCTCACGGGGCGCTGGTGAGCCACGTCCTGACCGTGGCCAAGTTGGTGCCGCTCATTGCTCTCGCGGCGGTCGGCATCGGGCGGGGGGGATGGGACTCGCTGCCGGCGGAAGGTCCCGCCAGCCTCGGCGCGTTCAGCCAGGCGCTCCTGATCGCCTTCTTCGCCTGCATGGGGTTCGAGCAGGGCGCGGTCATCGCCGGCGAGGTCAAACATCCCAACCGAAGCCTCCCGTTCGGCATCGTGGGCGGGGTGGTGATCGTCGGGGTCCTCTACATCCTCCTGATGCTGGCCAGCTTCGCCCTGGTGCCTGACCTGGCCCGGTCGACTCGGCCCCTCGCCGACGCGGCGGCGTCGCTGTTGGGCCCGATCGGCGCGACGGTGATGTCGTTCACCGCCGTGGTCTCGGCCGGCGGGGGGTTGAGCGTCTCGATGCTGGTCGCGCCCCGGGTTCTCTACGCCCTGGGAGCCCACGGCGACTTCCCGTCGGTGCTGACTCGACTGGCGCCGGTGCGCCGAACGCCGTTCGTGGCGATCGTGACCAACGCGGCCCTGGTCTGGCTCCTGACCATCACTGGTACCTTCGTGTATCTCGCGACCTTCTCGGTCGTTGCCCGGATCCTGATGTATGTGTCGACCTGCCTGGCCCTGATCGCGCTCCGGCGGCGGGACGGCCCAGCGCCGATCAAGATCCCGCTGGGGCCCCTGTGGGCAGTGATCGCCACGGTGGCCAGCCTGGCGACGCTGGCCACGACCACCGGGGCGGCGGTGCGCGACGTGCTGATCGCGCTGGCCGCCGGGGCGTTGATTCGGATGGCCGTCCGTCGCCGGTTCCAGCACCCCGCCTCCTCGGGCTGATCGACTCCGGCGAGACCGAGAGCCGGCGCCTCGGCCAGATGCTCGACCCGCAGCGCGACGAATCGAGGGGCTAGGTCGCTATGGTCGGACTGCCTTCGACCCGCGACTTGGGGCTGCAGCGTTCCTTGCGGGGATACCGGACCGGGCGTAGCGTTTGGTTGAGCCGATATGAGTGGGACCGAACCCGCCAAAGTCCACCGCCACCACCGGTACCGCCATGGCTTTCATCCGCTATGTCCCACCCGACGAACTCGCGCCGAGTGATCGCGTCTCGGACCCGGACCACATCATCCAGGTGCACGCCATCCACCCGGCGATCATGCGACAGCACTACGACCTGTATCGCAGCCTGATGCATGGCTCGGGCCCGCTCACCCGACGAGAACGAGAGATCCTCGCGGTCCGCGTGTCCGGCTTGAACCATTGCCCGTATTGAATCCATCATCACGGAGCGGGCCTCCGTCGGATTCTGACAGCCGAGGCAATGAGCGCGGACGGTCAAGCGGCCCTGCTCGGAGCGCTGCTCTCGGAGGCGGAGGCTCGGCGCCTACCGCTTTCTGGGCGGGAGCTGGCGTTGGTGGTCTACGCGGACCAATTGACGCGTGCCCCAGCGTCGGTTCGCCGCGAGGACATCGATCAGTTGCGATTGTCGGGGCTCGACGATCGGGCGATTCACGATGCCTGTGCCATCGTGGCGTACTTCGCCTTCGTCAACCGCATTGCGGACGGGCTTGGGGTAGAACTCGAGCCGCCACCGTCACCCCGTGGGTCCTAGACACATTGGCTCGGTCTATCCGCCCCTTGCGGCTGACGGGGGATAGGAGATAGAGCGCCCAAACTGACAGAGATTCGCCGTTTCCGTTATCCACCGCTCCCAGCGAGGGGCCTTTACGGCTGCGCGCGCACCAACTGCTTGAATGCGGGGTGCTCGAGGATGTAGCGGTCGAGCTGGCGGTGCCACACCCACTGCCTTCGCAAGGTGGCGTCTCCGAGCCCGTAGGCCTTACGCAACGCAACCAGGGCTTGCGTCGTGTCGCCGAGGGCTGAGTACACCAGGGCGAGGTCTAAAGCCGGGGTCAACTCGGGAGTTTTGGGAACCGGCACACGGAGGCGCTCAAACTCCCTGATCGCGTCCAGGGCCGCGCCGCGGTTCCCGGTTCGGGCCTCGAGGATTGCTCGGTTCCACACCGTGTAACTGCTGTCCAAATGGGACGTCGCCAGCCTGGCATGCAACGGCAGCAGCGAACGAACCTCGTCCCACCGGCCCCAGCCCTGAAGGGCCATCATGAGTGCGTTCACTCGTGCGAACGTCGTGTCACCTCCATCCAACCGCCGTCGGTTCCATGTTGCCGCGCGCCCGAATGCGCGAAGTGCCGCGGCTGAATCTCCGTGTGCCCTCAGCTCACGTCCCGCAATCGTCGCACGGCTCAAGTTTATGCTCGGGCGCGACCCCTCCAATCCCTCCGCTTCTCCGAGCAGTCGCTCCACCTCGGTGGGCTGGTGCAGCGCGGCGCGAGCCTCGATCTCTGCGGTCAGGTACGGGATCGGATGATTGGGGTAGTCCCGCCGCATCGACAGCGCGTGCTCGAGTTGCTCCCGGTACCTGCCGAGTCCGTGAAGCGCCCAGTTTACGCAGGCGGGGAAACGGGGATTGCGGCGGGTGGGCGCGGTCCAGAACGTGGTGTCCTGGAGGTGGCGTGCATAGTCGGCTGCTTCCTGAGGGCGAGCCGTATGGGCCGCCGCAAAGCATGCTTCGCTCGCGAAAGTTTTCGGGGCGATCCCGTACAGGTCGCGGGTGAGGGCATAGGCGCGGTCCCACTCGCCGCGCAGTCGAGCCAGGATACGGTTGGCCTCCGCCCGGTCGCCAGGCAGGAGTCCCGGTTCAGCCACGAGCTTGGCGACGGACGAGTCGGCGCGGTACGGCGCCCCGGCGTCCCAAACGGCCAATGCGCGCCAGATTGAAGCAAGACGCCAGCCAGGGGCCAGCGCCAACGCGGCGTCGAACCCCGAGATCGCCCTGGCCCATTCCCCAGCTTGGAACGCGTTCAGGGCTTCGACGAACGCTCGATAGGCGTCGAGCGTTCCAGGCAGCGAAAAGTCGCGGCCCCACTTCATGTCGTCGCCCCAATCGCGATTCGCCGCCAGCAGAATGGCCACCCGCTCCCCCAGCTCATCGACCGCGCCCGCCGGGTCCGCCGCGATCACCGGTTCCGCCTGCCCGATCGGGGTGCCGCCGGGTTGCCGCAGGACCTCGACGCGGTACTCGAGTGAATCACCGCGTGAGCTGATGGTTCCCACCAGGGTCAGACCGGCCCGGCTCCGTGCCGAGAGCAGCGCGGGGATCGCGGATGTCCGGGCGGCATTGGCGCGGAGGAGTTCTCGCACGGTAGCCGACGGCACGGGCTGGGTCACGCCCTTCCGCGCGATCACGTCGGTGAGCCGGTCGGCCAGGTCGCTGCCAAGCGGGTCGCGCTGGGCGTCTCCGGTGCGGTTCTCGAATGGTGCCACGACCACCAGGTTGGGGTCGAGGGGGATTCGATCGCGCGTTAACCACCAGACCCCTCCGGCCGCGAGGGCCAGCGCGAGGGCGCCGGCCAACATGATGGCGGGCCAGCGCCTGGGTGTCACCGGGGCGACGGCCGCTGTGACCGGCTGGGTTGCGGTCGGCGTCATCCCCCCACTCGGAGTGAGCACGGCTTCGAGCTGTCGGATCAACTCCTCGGCACTCTGCCACCGATCCGCCGGTTTCTTCTCCAAGCACCGCATCACCAAGGCCGCCAGGGCCGGTGGAATGCTGGCCCGGTGATTGGTGACGGGCTGCGCGGGGATGGTGACGTGAGCGGCCAAGACCGCCTGCGGCGTGGCCCCGACGAACGGTGGGAGCCCGGCCAACAGCTCATAGGCGACCACGCCGAACGCGTAGAGGTCGGCTCGATGATCGGTCTGGGGGTCCGCCGCGGCCTGCTCGGGCGACATATAGGTCGGCGTCCCCAGGGCCACCCCCGCCGTCGTCAGCGTCTGGCGGCCGGTCGCTTCGCTCACCGCCTTGGCCACGCCGAAATCGGTGACCAAGGCGTGACGGCCCGAGAGCATGATGTTTTCGGGCTTGATGTCCCGGTGGACCACGCCCCGGCTGTGGGCATACGCCATGGCGTCGGCCACGTCGCGAAGGATCCGGACGGCGTCGGGAATCGGGAGTTCACCCTCCTTGACCAGCTTCTCCCGGAGACTGACCCCGTCCACAAACGGCATGACGTAGAAGAGAAACCCGTGGACCTGGCCCGAATCGTAGAGCGGCAGCACGTGGGGATGCTGGAGGTTGGCGGCGATCTTCACTTCGCGGAGGAACCGCTCGGGGCCGAGGGCGGCGGCGAGATCGGGCCGGAGGACCTTGACCGCCACTTTGCGGTCGTGCTTCAGGTCCTGGGCCAAGTAGACCGTGGCCATGCCACCCGCACCGAGTTCGCGCTGGATCGTGTAGCGATCAGCGAGGGCGGTGGCGAGGCGGGCCTGGGGGTCGGACATGGCAGGTCTGTTCAAGATCGGGCGACCGAGCGGGTTATGCCAGGGGGCGACCGGGCTAGGCTCGAACCGGGGACCCGAGGGGGTTCAGCCCGGGCCGGCCGGCTGCACTCTGCCCGCCGCGCAATGCAGTTTCGAGCCGCTCTGCCGTCTTCCCATCGGTGACCTCCGCGAATCGGTCCCGCAGCCCTTCGAGTTCTATGCTCTCCCAATGAAGGTCAGGCGGATCGAGCAAAAGCGCTGCTCGCGGCCTGCGCCGCTGAGTTGGCATCGAGCCCCGAGTCGAGCGTGCGGCCGATCGCGCTGGAGGCCGCTACGAGCGTTTTCGAGGCCGGCGGCGAGGGTAAGCGGAGAGTGACCGCTTCAGGATTCAGCTGAGTATTCTACGTTGCCTGCTCGATATCTCGAACAGTGCACTGCACGGTAGCCTCATCGCGGAATGGTTTGACCGATACTTGCGACGCACCCTGGTATCAGCCCGGACTCCTTCCGAGGGCCGGATCTACTGGAGCGGGAACTGACGGACGCCACCATCAGGGAGCCAAAGGCCCGTCTACGACGAGCTGTGCGCGCGGTTGCCTGGGCCTTGAACGTCACCATTCCGGAAAGGGTCAGGAATTGGCTTGATAGCTCTGGAGCCACTGGAGTGTAGCTCGTGACCCCTTCTCCCGGGTCGGGACGTCTGGACACTTCGCGCCGCCGGAACTACGTTCGCGCGACCGAGCCAGGCAAGTCGGGAGCAGGCATTTCCAAGGGGGCACTCTGACCGGTCAATCGTCATCTGGTCTGGCGGGCAAGATCGTGATCGTCACCGGCGCGGGACGGGGCATCGGTGAGGCCATCGCCAAGCTGTTCGCCGCCGAAGGAGCGCTCGTCACCGTGAACGCTCGCACCGAGGACCACGCCCAACGGGTGGTCGCCGAGATCGCGGCCGCCGGCGGTACGGCCCACTCGGTCGTGGCGGACATCGGCAGTCTGGCCGGGGTGACGACCGTGGTGGAGAGAACGGTGGAGCGGTTCGGGGCCATCGACGTCCTGATCCACAACGCCGGGATCTACCCGTTCCAGATGCTGGAGGAGATGGCCGACAGCGATTGGAATCGGGTCTTGGAGGTGAACCTGACGAGCGCTTTCCGGCTCACCAAGGCCTGTCTGCCGCACCTGAAGCGGCGGGGCGGCGGACGGGTGCTGTTCACGTCGTCGGTGACCGGCAATCGGACTGGCATGGTGGGGGTGGGTCACTACTGCGCTTCGAAGGCCGGGATGAACGGCTTCATGCGCGCGATGGCGGTGGAGCTGGCACCCTACCACATCACGGTCAACGGAGTGGAACCGGGGCTGGTGCTGACACCGGGAGTCGAGGGGTTCACCACCGCCGCGGAGCGGGAAGCGATGACCCACTTCGTTCCCCTGAAGCGGTGGGGCACCCCAGCGGACATGGCCCACGCGATGCTCTACCTCGCGAGCGCGGGGGCGAGCTACGTCACCGGCCAGACCATCATCGTCGACGGCGGCGCGCTGCTGCCCGAAAACGGCGCGTTGATGACCTGAGCGGGCGCTATCGTCAACTACTGGCCGGGCGACCCGCGTTCCAACGCCGCCATCACCCGTTGGATCACGCCGCCCAGATCGGGCACCCACCGGACCACCACCACCAGATCGTTCTCCCGATCGACCCAGACGTAGTTGCCGCCGCCTCCCGCCGCGTAGAAGGCCGACTGGGGCGCGGTCGGCGCCACCCGCTCGGGGCCGCGGTTCAGCCACCACATGTAGCCGTAACGCTCGCTGGTCGGCGACGACGTGGTGGCCACCGCGATCCACTTGGCCGACAGCAGTTGCCGTTCCTTCCACTTGCCGTCGCGCAGGTGGAGCAGCCCGAAACGGGCGTGGTCACGGGCGCTGATCCACAGCCCACCACCCCAGTGGCCGCCTCCGCTCACCGACTGGATCTTGAGCCCGTCGAGATCGACCCAGGAGTTGTCGTAGCCGTGCCACCGCCAGGTGGTCGAGGCCTCGATCGGGTCCATGATTCGCTCTCGGAAGACCTCCGGCAACGGTCGGCGCCAGACGTGGAGCGCGGCGAGAGCGGTCAGGTTTACCCGGACGTCGTTGTAGGTGTACTTCGAGCCCGGCTCCAGCACCGGCCGTTTGCCGGCGCGGGCATCGTAGCGGTCGGCCCAGTCGGGTTTGCCCCAGAGGGTGCCTTGCCATTCGGAGCGCTGCTGCAGCAGCTGCTCCCAGGTGATCTTGGCGTTATGCGGCGAGGCGAAGTTGCCGTCCCGCACGTACTCGCCGACCGGCTCGGTGAGGTCCCGGATCAGCCCGGCGTCGTACGCCAGTCCCACCGTGGTGGCGAGGTAGCTCTTCGTCGCGCTGAAGGTCCAGTCGACCTGGCGAGTGTCGCCCCACTCGAAGACGAGATAACCGTGCCGGATCACCATCCCATTGGTGCCGCCGCGCCGCATCGTCGGCCCGACGATCTCGTTGTACGGCTCGCCGGCGAGGGAGGTGGCCAGGTCGTTGCCGTCTCGGTAGCCGGTGGCTTCGTTCGCGCGAGCGAAGGTGGCGACTTCTTCCAGCCGGCTCGAGCTCATCCCGACATCCTCGGGGCGACGGGTCGCCCACTCCCAGCGGGGCGGGTAGTACGGCTCGGGGGCCGCCCGGCGCGCCTGTCCCGTGGCGCTGCCGGAGGCGGCGGCGAGGAGCAGTATCGCGCACCGGACGCTCGGTGCCCAGGTCACAAGCCCCCCGCCATTCCGGCGCGCCGCGGATCGGCGCTGGCGTTGAGCAGCCCAGTCGCGGCGTCACGCCAGGCCATCTGGAACGAGCCCATGTGGTAGTCGTACGTGGGCAATGGCTTGATCCGGACGCCCATCTTCATCAGGTCGGCCCCGACCTTGTCGGGAATCCGGCTCTCGATCTCGAGGACGTAGTCATCCCGGAGCGGCAGCATTCGCGGCGCCTCCGCGGCCCGGTTCGGCTCCATCCCGTAGTCGAGACAGTTGGAGAGGACCTGAGGAATGGTGCAGTGCACGTTCCCAGGCGTGCCCATCGAGAGCACCGGCTTGCCGTCCTTGAGGACGATGGTGTTGCCGATGATCGATCGCATCCGGGCCCCAGGCGCGAGCCAGCCGCCGATCGCGGCGTCCATGGTGAAGTTCACATGGCTCCCCACCATCGGGATGCCGTCGATCACGATGCCCGGGATGCCGCCCGACTGCAGGGTGTTCATGATCTGGACCCAGTTCCCCTGCTCGTCGACGATCACGCTCTCGCAGCTGCCAGCGGGCTGGTCGGCGTTGCCCGATCCGGCGGTCGGCAGCCCGGCCGCGACGAGATGGGGACCGGCCGAGGTGAGCTGGACGTGGCGGCTCAGATCCACCTTGGGGCGAGCGGCGCGGAAGATCTGGGCGATGTGGCGGTGGTAGTCTTCGGAAAGCCAGGTCCGGGTCGCGTCGCCGAAGATCGCGGGATCGTTGAGGTAGCCGCTTTCCTGATGGGCTCGCCGGAGGGCGTGCGAGAGGTAGAACAACGCCTCGGCCGATTCGGTGTAATGGCCCATCGACTTGACGTTGAGCTCGCGGAGAATTCCGAGAACGAGGGCGGTGTAGACGCCCTGGCGCTCGGGCGGAGCGAGCTGGAGGACCTCGTGGTCCCGGTGTTTCCAGCGGAGCGGCTCGCCCCACCGCGGCTTGGTGGCCGTCATGTCGTCGAGCTTGATCGCCCAGCCCATCCGGTTGGCCTCGGCGATGAACTTGCGGGCCCACTCGCCGGTGATGAAGTAGTCGGGACCTTCCGAGGCCGAGCGCCGGAGCGCGGCGGCCAGCTCCGGGTTCCGCCACCGGTCGCCCACCGCGAACTGGAAGCCGCTCGGCGTGAAGAACTTCCGGCCGGATGGGAAGTAGACGCTCGAGGCGAACGAGTACTCCAACACCATCAGCTGGAACGAATTGATGATATGGCCTTCCTCGGCCCACCGGATCGCCGGCTCGATCAGCTCGCTCCATCGCTTCGTTCCGAACCGCTCCAGCATGGCCTTCATGCCGGGCATGAACCCCGGGATGCAGGCCACCGGGCCCGCGCCGACCGCAAACCCACCAAGATTGGCTGGCCAGGTTCGGAATGGGGGCAGCCGGTCCACCAGGGTGCCCATGCTGATCAGCTGATGCGCCTGGCGAGACTTGGCGTCCCAGTAGACCATCGTCACGGTGCCGGTGTGATTGGTCATCTCGGGCTGCACCGTGGCCTGAACGACGCAGCCGGCCACCGCCGCATCGATGGCATTGCCGCCCGAACGCAGCACGTCGAGAATCGTTCTGGTGACGATCGGGTGCTGGCTCGCCGCGACCGCCTTCTTGCCGCGGACGACGTCCTTGGGTCCCTGCCGGGACTCGTCCTGACTGGGTGCCTGTGCCTCGGCCGCCGAGACTCGAATCGTTCCGCCGGCCGCCGCGGCCGCGACGCCGCGCCCAGCTTGGGTCAGGAACTTCCGCCGATTCGCCATGGTATCACCTCGTAATTGAGCGGGCGTTGGGTTCGGGCCGTCCGACGCCGCCCGAATCCCGTCGGGCGGCGCGAGAGTGGGGCTACGGCCAGAGCCAGCCGAAGATCCCGGCCGTGACGAGCGCGTAGATCAAACCGTCGATCGTCCCCCGGATCGTGGTGCCGATCGATTTGCGAAACCAGATGGTCGCCTGCCACAGCGCGAGCGAATAGCCGGAGAAGGCGGTCGTGCCCACGAACCGGAACACCGAGAGGTAAGGCGCGCCGGGCCCGAGCGCCGCGCCGGCCAGATACCCGGCGACCGCCCCGACCACCAGCGTATAGACGAACCACCACGCCAGGTTCGATCCCATCGGGGTCGGCCCGTTCGGCAGCACCGTGAGCATCGCCACCGGCCCCTTGACGAGCTTCTCCTGAAACGCGGGCGAGGCCATTTCCTTGGAGTCGCCGGGACAGGGGAGCAGGTAGTCGCCCGGGGGGATCGCCAGGGGGCGCAGGGCGGCGGCGACCGCCGCCTCATCGGGGAGCTTGCGGAAGTCGTCCTGATGCCACTTGGTCGCCATGTGAGCGATCGAGCTGACCAGGAAGACGGCCACGGCCGACAACAGAATGGGGAGCCACAGCGAGAGCACACCGACCATCGGGGGCCTCCTCGGCGTGAGGAATGGGAAGAGGCCGGAGTATATCGCCGGATTCAGGAACCCGTGAGGTGCCCCGGCGCCCAGGCCACGTCAACGGCACCACGCCCCGCTTCGGCGGCGGACTGCCACTCGCCCCCGGCCCATCGGCTCATCGCGCCGCCGCCCCGGGTCGGGCCTTGCCGGGGACCATCGGCACGAAGCGAACCGGGAGGAGCTTGCGGGTCCGGACGCGGCCGGTCGAATCCTTCTCGATCAGCGTTAGGCGCTGGCGGCCGGCGGCTTCCTCGACCGGCACGATCATCCGGCCGTTCGGGGCCAGCTGCTTGACCAGCGCCGGCGGGACGAACCCCGGGGCGGCGGTGACGATGATGGCGTCGAACGGCGCCGCGTCGGCCCAGCCCGCGTAACCGTCCCCGTGGCGGACCCGAACCGACCGATAGCCGAGCCGCTCGAGCCGCTCCCGCGCCGTCCGGGCCAGCTCGGGGACGATCTCCACCGAGTAGACCTCGCACCCGATCTGTCCCAGCACCGCGGCCTGGTACCCCGAACCAGTTCCGATCTCGAGGACCCGCATCCCCGGTCGCGGGCGGAGCGCCTCGGTCATGTATCCGACGATGTACGGCTGGGAGATGGTCTGGCCGTGGTCGATCCGAAGGGGATGGTCCTCGTAGGCGAGGTCGTAGTCGTCCGGCAGGACGAAGTGGTGGCGGGGGACCGTGCCCATCGCCGTCAGGACCGCCGGGTCGCGGACGCCCTGCGCCGCGATCACCCGCACCATCGCCGCCCGGCGGGAGGCGAACACCGTCTCGCCGACCGGCTGACCGGCCAGCTCGGTTGGCCCGACCCCTCCCAGCAGCGCGAGCGCCCACCCCAGCGGTCGTTCCCATCGCATGTCGCAAGGTACCACGTTGGATGGGCCGAGGCACCGGGTCCGCCGCGGTGCCCGACCGATCGTCGGGCGCGGGACCTCGGCGGCGGCCAGTCCCGAGGATCCGGCTTCCCCTTGCACTTCTACAACACCGGCCTATCTTGTTCTTGTAGAAGCACAAGGGGAGTGACATGACCGACGAATCCCGCCTCGACCTGCCGCAAGGCACTCTCGATCTCCTGATCCTGAAGGCGATCTCTACCGGCCCCCAACACGGCTGGGCCATCTCCGAACGGATCCAACAGGTCTCCCGCGAAGCGGTGGCAATTCCGCAGGGGTCGCTCTATCCGGCGCTCCATCGGCTGGAGCGACGCGGCTGGGTCAAGGCCTCCTGGGGCAGCTCCGACCAGAACCGCCGAGCCAAGTTCTACGAGTTGACCAGGAGCGGTTGGCGGCAGCTCGAGGCGGAGGCGGTGGCCTGGAAGCGCCTCACGGTGGCGGTGTCGTTGGTCCTCGAGATGCGGTGAGGCGATCATGCTGCGCGACCTGTTCAGTGAGATCCGATATCGTCTCCGGGCCCTGGTTGCCCGCGGCGCGATGGACCACGAACTCGACGAGGAGGTTCGCTTCCATCTCGAGCAGGAGGCCGCCAAGCTGGAACGGGCCGGCCATCCACCCGCTGAAGCTCGGCGGCGGGCTCGGCTCGCCTTTGGCGGGGTCGAGCGAGTGAAGGAGGAAAGCCGCGAGGGGCGGGGCATCTCGGTGGTCGAGCAGGTCGGCCGCGACCTGCGGTTCGCACTCCGCGGCATCCGGCAGCGACCGGGATTCGCCGGTGCCGTCATCGTCACGTTAGGCCTCGGCATCGGCGCCAACGCGGCGATGTTCGGGGTGGTCGATCGGCTGATGTTCCGCGCTCCGCCGTTCCTTCGCGACCCGGGCACCGTCCATCGGGTCATGGTGACCACCACCGACGATGGCCGAGACAACACCGAGAACGTCGGCGTCTACACCCGTTACCTCGATATCAAGCGCTGGGCCACGACCATCACCGAGGCCGCGGGGTACGCCTCTCGCAATCTCGCCGTCGGGACCGGGACCGACGCCCGGGAGATGCCGGTCTCGGCCGTGAGCGCGTCGTACTTTGGTTTCTTCGATTTGAAACCCGCCCTCGGCCGCCTGTTCGGGGTCGCGGAAGACACCACCCCGGTGGGCGCCCTCGTCGCGGTCTTGAGTCACACCCACTGGCGCCTCGCCTACGGCGGGCGTCCCGACGTCATCGGGACTCCGGTGCAGATCGGCAAGGGGATCTACACCATCATTGGAGTGGCGCCGGACGGCTTCACCGGGCTCGAGATGGGGAAGGCACCGGTCGCCTGGATCCCGATCACGGCGTACGCGGGCGTGTTCCGCGGCGGCGACCCCGGGTACTACACTCGCTACAACTGGGGCTGGATGGAGATGATCGTCCGCCTCCGGGCCGACGTGTCGCCGGCGGCGCTCTCCGCCGATCTGAGCCGGGCCACCGTACGGAGTTATCAGGCGCTGCTCGCGATTCATCCGAAATGGCCCGGGATGGAGAAGGTGAGACCGCGCGGCGAGGCGGTCCCGATTCAGATGGGTCGTGGCCCTACCGCGGCGGCGGAGGCCAAGGTCGCGGTGTGGGTGGCGGGGGTGTCGCTGATCGTGATGCTGATCGGCTGCGCCAACGTGGCCAATCTGTTCTTCGGGCGGGCGCTGGGGCGGCGTCGGGAGATCGCGGTCCGCCTGGCGATGGGAGTGAGCCGGCGCCGGCTGATCGCCGAGCTGGTGACCGAAGGCCTGGTCCTGAGCCTGCTCGGCGGGGCGCTGGGCGTGCTGGTGGCGCAATCAGGTGCCTCGGTGTTCCGGTCGCTGTTTCTCCCCGAGGGAACGGTGCTGCCCGTCCTCGGTGACGGGCGAACCCTGGGCTTCGCGTTGCTGGTCTCGATCTTCGCCGGCGTGGTCACCGCGCTCGCCCCCGCGCTCGACGCGGCCCGGGGGGACTTCGCCAGCCACCTGCGTTCCGGTGGCCGGGAGGTCGGCCGCCGGTCCCGGGTCCGGTCGGGCTTGCTGGTAGCTCAGGGCGCGCTCTCGGTGGTCCTCTTGGTCGGCGCGGGGTTGTTCGTGCGGAGTCTCGATCAGGCGCGCTCGGTCCGGCTCGGGTTCGACGTCGAGAACCTGGTCGTCATCGGGCGCGAGATGCGCTCGGTGAAGCTGTCGGACACCGTCTCGGCGCTCCTGGTCGAACAGCTGGAACAGGAGGCGGCCAGGATTCCGGGGGTGGTCGCCGCCGCCCGGGCGCTCACCGTTCCGATGTACGACACCTGGTCGGAGAGCCTGTTCGTGCCCGGCATCGACTCGGTCGCCCGGCTCGGCCAGTTCACCCTCCAGGCGGGATCGGCGGATTTCTTCCGAACCGCCGGGACTCGGATCCTCAGGGGCCGAGGGCTCACGGCCGACGATCGAGCCAACGGCCCTCGGGTCGGGGTGGTGAGCGAGTCGATGGCCGCGGTATTGTGGCCGGGCAAGGATCCCATCGGCCAGTGCTTCCGGGTCGACGCCGACACGATGCCGTGCACCACCGTCGTGGGCGTCGCGGAGAACCTCCGTCAGTCCGGGCTCACCGAGGAGGGACATAGCTACTATCTCGCCATCGATCAGTTCCACCCCGGGGACGCCCAGCTGTTCGTCCGGGTCGCGGGGGACGCCGAGCGGGAGGCCGAGCCGATTCGCCGCCGGCTCCAGGCCTTGATGCCGGGCGACTCGTACCTGATCGCGGTGCCCGCTACCAAGATCGTGGCGCCCCAACTTGCCTCCTGGCGCTCGGGGGCGACCATGTTCCTTGCCTTCGGCGCGCTGGCGTTGGGCCTCGCGGCGATCGGGCTCTACAGCGTGATCGCCTACGACGTCTCCCGGCGGACTCAGGAACTGGGCGTTCGCATGGCGTTAGGCGCCGGTGCCGACTCGGTGCTCAGGTTGGTCGTCGGCGAGGGCGTCCGGCTGGCGGTCGTGGGGGTCGCGATCGGATCGGTGGTGGCCCTGGGGGCGGGGCGGTGGGTCGAGCCGCTGCTGTTCCGACAGTCGGCGCGGGATCCAGCAGTGTTCGCCGTGGTGACCGTGGTGCTGCTGGCGGCGGCCGCCCTGGCGAGTGTGATTCCGGCCCGGCGGGCGGCCCGGTTGGATCCGAACTCGGCGTTGCGGGCGGAGTAGGGAACTCAGGACTCAGGACTCAGGACTCAGGACTCAGGACTCAAGGGTTGGAGGCGGACAGCAGGATGATTGGCGGGCGGTGTTCAGTAGGCTGGGGATGCTGGCCCACTCGGTGGCGGTGCCTCGGTCGCCGCCGCGGCCGCCGCGGCCGCAGTGGATGCTGGTCGCCAGGGTGTGGCCGCCGATCGCCACCCGCATGGTGCAGCAGCCGAGGTCGGATACGATCGGCTCGTAGGATAGGAAGCGGGCGGCGGCGACGGCGGCTCGGGTGAGCAGGGTGTCGCGGGCACCGGGGACCTGTCCGCCGATCGACTCGAGAAGGTCGCGATCCCGCGACCGGACGTCGAGCGAGAACCACCCGGTCGCCGGCTTGCCTACCGAAGCGCCTGCGAAATGGCGAGGGTCGTCGCCACCGTGCCCAGCCAGAAGAGAAACATCCACTTGATCAACTCGGCCTTGAACGCCGTCATCTCGCTTCGGATCTGGGCGAGACCGGTATCGATCTTGGCCTCCAGCTCGACGGATCTCCGGTCGATCTTCGAGTCGAGCTCTCCGAACCGGCGATTCATCTTCGTCTCGAGCTCGGCCAGCCCGAGGTTCAATTTGGTCTCGAGCTCGGCCAGCCCGAGGTTCATCTTGATCTCGAGCTCGGCCAGCCCGAGGTTCATCTTGGTCTCGAGCTCGGCGAAGCGCCGTTCCATCTTGGTCTCGAGGTCGCCGAACCGCTGGTTGACTCGAGCCTCGAATTCATGGAAGCGGCGGTCGACCCGGAGCTCGAACTCGGCGAATCGCTGCTCGACTTTGGCGTCCGAGCGCGCGAAGTTCGTTTCGTTGAGCTCCCGGAGCTCGGTTCGGTAGGCCAGGTCCACTTGGTTGAGCCATTCCGCGAGTTCGTTGGTGACCTCGTCCCCCAGCTTCTCGTAGAACTGGCGGGACAGCTTGGCGGTGACCGGCATCCCAGTATCTCCCGAAGGAACCCGTCACCATATTAAGGTATGCTCGGCCGGGGCCGAGCACCAAATTGCCACCAACGAGGACCGAAGTGACGCGAAGAGTCCGGCGGCGGGCGCTCATGGCCCTCCTGGTCGTCGTTCCGGCGGCGATCGAGAAGGTGTCGGGTCAAGCCAGCAGGCCAGCCCCGGCCATCCGCCTGGTGCGGAGCTTCGACGGACTCGGCGCCGGCTTCGTTGGGCCGCACGGCTCGGTCGCCCAGCGCAATCCGTCCGACAATTCGCTCGCGGTGGGTCCCAGCCACGTTCTTCAAACGGTGAACTCGCACCTGGCGATCTTCACCAAGGAAGGCCAGGCGATCTACGGGCCGGTCCCCACCAACACGGTCTTCGCCGGGTTCGGCGGGCCCTGCCAGGAGAAGAACAACGGCGATGCCGTGGTCCGATACGACCAATTGGCCCGTCGGTGGCTCGTGGTGATGCCGATCTTCTCCCGCAATCCGGTCCGTCCTGACGAGCCCGGGCCCTACCGGGCCGGGGTGGCGCAGCGGTCGGTCGAAGGTCGCACTGGCCAACCTGGGCCAGCCGTGCGGCTGCCGGATTCCGTACCCACGGTCGTGGCACGACCAGCCGCGAGCCGGGATTCGGGGTCGTACGCGATGTGTTACGCGGTCAGCACGGGTACCGACCCCCGGGGCCCCTACTATCGCTACGAGTTCGTCCGGCCGCTGTTTCCCGACTACCCGCGCCCCGCGGTCTGGCCCGATGGCTACTACGTGCCGACCAGCACCGGGGACGAGGTGATCGAGAAGCACGCCTGCGTGGTGGATCGGGCCCGGATGCTGGCGGGGGCCCCGGCCACCGAGCAATGCGTGGTGATCCCGGGCGTCAACTTCCTCAACAACGCCGATCTCGACGGAACCGAGTTGCCGCCGCCCGGCGCTCCCAACCCGATGCTCGCGGCTGGTGGGACTCAGCTGCAAGGCGAATTCGACGACGATGGCCTCTATCTCTGGCGCTTCCAGGTAAACTGGGCCGATCCGAGCCGGACCCGGGTGGCTGGCCCCGAGAAGATCGGGGTCGCGCCCTACCGGTACCTCTGCGACGGTCAGCTTTCGAAGTGTGTTCCCCAACCCGGCACCGACGTCCGGCTCGATGCCCAGGGCGACAAGTTGATGGCCCGAGTGGTGTATCGGCGCCGCGGGAACGTGGCGTCGATCGTCGCGGTCCATTCGGTCGCTGCGTCCGGTGGCGGGGGCGGGGTCCGGTGGTACGAGCTCCGGGTCGGGGCCGCCGGCGGGGTGACCCTCCATCAGCAGGGAACCCACGCTCCCGACGGCCGCTATCGGTGGATGGCGAGCCCCGCGATCGACCGGTTCGGCAATCTCGGGATCGGCTACTCCTTCGGTGGGCCGGAGGATTTCGTCGGGCAGCGGTTCGCCGGACGGCGCCGGGGCGATCCCCGGGGCCGCCTAACGCTCGGTGAGGTGACTCTCGCCAACGGGGAGGCGGCCCAGACCACCACCCTGCGGTGGGAAGACTACACCCAGACCGCCATCGACCCGACCGACGATTGCACCATCTGGTACGTCGGCGACTACCTCAAGGCCGGCGCGACCAACTACTCGACCCGGATCGGCGCGTTCCGGCTGCCCGGGTGCCGTTGACCGGGTCGTGGTCGACCGACCGTCGCCCGCCTCGCGACCTGGCCAGGAGACGCCCCACGGTTGGGCCGACTCCGCCGCTCAGCGCGAAGAACGCCAACTTCTCCACGGTGACTTGGAGCGACCGTCACCTAACGACGTCCGCTGGAGACCCGCAATGACGACCCGACTGATCCTGATGCTCCTGGCGGTCGCGGCGGTTCCGCTCGAGGGTCAGCCTCGTGGGATCGACCTGTTCGCCCGAATGGCTCGAGGGCGACTCACCACCACCACCGGCCTGACCCGGGTTCGCTGGCTTCCGAGCGGCGAGTACCTCCACACCGGGACGGACAGCGGCGGCCGGGTGTTCGCCCGGGTCGATCCGCGGACCGAGCAACGCACACCCCTGCTCGAGGCTGCCACCGCGGCGCGGCTCGTCGCCGAGTACGGTCGGTTGAGCGGGCGAGCATCGACCAAGTTGCCGTTCCTGGACTTCGAATACGTTTCCGACGGGCGTGCCCTCCGGTTCGCCGCCGATAGCGGCCAATGGCTTTTCGACCTCGGCACCCAGCGGCTCCGCAAACTCGCCCAGCCGAATCGTCCCGGCCCTCTAGATTTCGCCACGACCGAGCCGGGCACCTATTCGCCGGACTTTCGCCACTACGTCTTCATCCGCGACTACGACAATCTGTTTCTGCTCGACACCGAAACCGGGGCCGAGGTGCGACTGACGACCGGCACCTCCGAAGACAACACGGTCGGTTTCCTGGGAGCGACGCCGTGGTACGTGTGGTCGCCGGACAGCCGATGGATCGCCTACTTCAAGGCGGATCAGCGAGTCTTCCCGAGCTACCCGTTCCTGAGGAGCCTGGAGCCGGTCGCCAAGGTCGAGACGATGCGCTACCCGTTCACCATGTCGCCGACCGCGCCGATGGAGCTCTGGGTGGTCAACGTGGCGACCCAGGAGCATCGGAAGGTCGCCGAGAATGCCAAGGCGGCGCCCTTCCTCCGCGATCTGGTCTGGTGGCCTAACAGCCGAGCACTCACCTATCAGCTGGCGAGCGAGTTCGAGAACCGGCTCGAGCTCCGGTCGTTCGACCTGGCGGCGCGCACCACCAAGACCCTCCTGGTCGACGAGGATCCCGCCTTTCTCGATCCGCCGACCAACTTCCGATTCCTGGCCGACGGCCGCCGGTTCCTCTGGAGCTCGGAGCGAAGTGGGTGGCGGCACCTCTATCTCCACGATTCCGGCGGCGATGCCCCGGTTCAGCTGACCCGCGGCGAGTGGGTGACCGAGGACGTGGTCCATGTCGACGAACGGGCCGGATGGATCTACTTCGTCGGGTACCTCGATCGGGGCCTGGAACGGCATTTCTTCCGGGTCAAGCCGGATGGCACCGGGTTGGCCCGGCTCACTCCCGAGCCGGGCACCCATGCCGTGTCGCTCGATCCCAGCGGTCGGTACTTCACCGACGACTTCTCCGCGTTCGGCACCCCGCGCACCGTGAATCTCCGCCAGAGCGATGGCCGCCTGGTACGCTCGCTGGCCACCACCGCGGTGGACACGGCCACGGCGTTAGGCCTCCAGGCGCCCGAGCTGCTCCGCTTCAGGACGGCCGATGGGGCGGCCGAAATGCAGGGGCTCCTGTTCAAGCCGGTCGGCTTCGATTCGAGCCGGCGCTACCCGGTGATCGTCAACATCTACGGGGGGCCTCATACCAAGTCGGTGCGGAACAGCTACGAGACCACCGACTTTCGCGCCCGGATCGCCCAGCTCGGGTTTCTGGTGGTCGAGTTCGACGGAAGGGGGACGCGGCTGGCCGAGAAAACCTTCCAAGCCGGGAACTACCTGCGGCTGGGCCAGGTGGACGTGGACGATCAGGCCGCCGGGATCAAGCAGTTGGCCGCCCGCCCGTACGTGGACGCCAGCCGCGTCGGGGTGACCGGTCTCTCCCACGGCGGGTTCATGACCCTGATGATGATGCTCCGCTATCCCGACGTCTTCCAGGTCGGAGTGGCCGGGGTGCCGCTCACCGACCTGGCCCTGGGGCCGCGCCAGTACATCGGTCGGTTCATGCGGACTCCCGAGGCGAATCCGGACGGCTATGCCAAGGCGAACATCATCGACCGCGCCGGCGAGCTGCGCGGCCGGCTGCAGATCTATCACGGCACCTTGGATCGCAACGCGGTGATCGGGAATACCATGCAGCTGGTCAAGCGGTTCGTGGAGTTGGGCAAGCCGGTGGAGATGATGATCTACCCCGATGGGGTCCACGTCCTCGAGGGATTGGATGCGGTCCATCAGGTCAAGACGATGATGGGCTATTTCCTGGAGCACCTCCAACCGGATGGGTGGGCCGCCAGTCGAGCCGCTCTCTGGGCGGCCGCGCCGCGCCGACCGTAACCGACCGGCGCGGCGGGGTCGCGCCGACGTCGCCAGTCGGCGTGGCTCACCGGATCACCATGCCGATCTGCAGCCCGGCCAACGCCTGGGCGTTTCGATAGAGCGCTTGAACCGCGAGCACCGAGCCGACCACTTGGAGCGCCACCCGATCGCCGACGGCCCACTCGATGCCGCCGACCGGCCCCACCCCGATGCCGATGAAGGGGTCGTCTCCCTCGGTGTCGCCGCCGACGAAACCGGTGAGTCGAAGGCCGACGATCGGTTGGGCCCCGCCGCCTCGGAAGTACTTTCGGGCGTCGATGGAGAGCGCTCGATGATCGGGCACCTCCGAATATCGGATGTAGCGAAAGCCCACGCTCACGCCGAACCCGCCTCGGCTCCGCCACTCTGGAGCGACATCGACGCCGAGTCCGATCGGCCTGGCGGCCGACAGCTGAGTGAGGGGCGAGAAGGCCCCGGCGGCGATCCCGAACCGGACGCCCGACTGGGAGGCGGCCACCGACGGAACCAACGCGATGAGCAGCAGGCCGAGGATCGGTCGCATGGTGATTCCCCGTTCAGAGGGCTAACTCGAGCCCCAGGTTGATCTGCCGGATCTGACGATGGGTCGTCGAGCCGGGGCCGGCGGGGCGCCCGCCGGCGTGGTGAAACCGGACCTCGGTGGTGATGGCCCATGACTGCCCGGGCCTGCCTAACGCCGCTCCCACGCCGAGGTTGAGCCCCCAGTAGTCGTCCGTCTGGGTGACGGGACCGGTGGGCGGCCCCGGGAACCGCCAGTCGAACTTGCCGACCCCCAGCGTTCCGAACGGCCGGGCCAAGCCGGTTCGCGACTCGAGCCGGGTTTCGAGCGAGACGTTGGTGGCTCGCCAGCCGCGGGCGGTCAGCCGCTCGAACGCCGGACCGACCGAGAGGCCTCCGGTTCGAATCCCCGCCATCGCCCGCAGCCCGGTTGCTCCCTGGTCCTGATAGTCGGAATCGAGCCGGGCACCGGCACCGCCGGCCCGCCCGACGAAGACAACCGGGTGGGGCGCGTTGGGCCGAGCCGCGTCGTGCCCGGTGATCGCGCCAAGCGCGCCGCCCACGGCGCCTCCGGCCAGCCCGCCGAACACGGTTCCGGGAACCACTCCCTCGATCCAGGCATCGGAGCAGTCGGCCGCGTCGCAGACTCCCCTGGAGACCAAAGCACCGAACAGGCCGACGGCCACCGCTCCAACGGTGCCGCCAACCACCGCCCCCCGCTGGACCCGCTGGCCCGCCACTGGTCCGGCGGCCACCGCCAGCAGGCAAAGGGCCGTGCGAGCTCGAACGCTGGCACCACACCGTTGGGTTCCCATGACGCCTCCTCCGCGGAAATGCTTACCAACGGCGCCAAAGGTAGCGACCCGACGTGACCCTCCCGTGACCCCCGCCCCCTCCGGCTATGTTATTGCCATGAATAACGTTTCCATCGTACTGGCGGGCCTCGGCAACGTCGGCCGCAACGTGCTTCGGCTGCTGGCGAGCCAGGAGCAGGTTCTTCGATCGCGCCACCGGGTCGCGGTGACGGTCGTCGCGGTGAGCGACTCGAGCGGCGCGGCGGTCGACCCGAAGGGCCTCGACGTGGCGGCCGTGATCGCCGCCAAAGAGGCCGGCCGGGGCGCGGCCTCGTTGGTCGGCGTGGGACGGCCGGGCCTGGGAGGCGCGGCCCTGATCGAACACACCGCGGCCGACGTCCTGCTCGAAGCCACCCCCGTCAACCTCCAGGATGGCGAGCCGGGGGTGGGAACGGTCCGGATGGCGTTAGGCAGGGGGATGCGCTGCGTCCTGGCGAACAAGGGGCCGCTGGCCCTCGGGTACCAGGATCTGGCGGCCCGGTCCGACTTGACCGATCCGACCCGCCCCGCGCTCCGATTCTCGGCCTGTGTCGGCGGTGCCCTGCCGACGATCAATCTCGGCTGGCGCGACCTGGCCGGGGCCCGGATCCTCGCGGTCGAGGCGATGGTCAACGGGACCTGTCACGGAATACTCCGGGCGATGGAGACGGGCCAGACTTTCGAGGGGGCGCTGGCCGAGATGCAGCGGCGAGGGATCGTGGAGGCCGACCCGGCGCTCGACGTCGATGGCTGGGACCAGGCCGTCAAGCTGGTCATCATCGCGAATGCGGTGCTCGGCCGCCCCACGGTGCTCGCCGATCTTGCCGTCGAGGGGATTCGGCGGGTCTCCCCAGCCGACCTCGCGGCCGCGGCCGGCCGGGGCGAACGGCTCGTCCTGCTCGGCACCGCGACGAAGCCGGCGGGCGCCGACGATTGGCGGCTGGCGGTCGGGCCGGTCTCCCTTCCGCTCAGCCACCCCCTGGCCCGGATGAGCGGCGACGAGTCGGGGGTGGTCTACCACACCGACGTCGCCGGCCGGCTCCACGCGACCTCGGAGGAGGTCGACGCGGTCCCCACCGCCGCGGCGATGATTCGTGACCTGATCGAGGTGGCGACCCGCTGACGCCTAACGGCCGGCCGGGAGGCCCCGCCGGGCCAGTCGACGGAACAGGCCGCCGAGGAGCCAGCCGGTGGCGGCCACGATGATCGCGAGCATCAACCAGCGGAGCAGGGTCGCGATCGTGGCGGCGTCGAGAGACGGGGCCGCGAAACGATGCTCGAGGAGCACGGTGCCGCGGTCGGTCATCCAATGCCAGGCCGTGTGCCCGACCAGCACCGAGACGACGATGGTGCCGATCCGTTCGGCCACGAGATGGCGAAACATCGCGCCGAGGACGGGCACCGCCACCGCCACCACCAGCAGTTGGCCGATCTCGACGCCGAGATTGAAGGCGAGCAACGCGGTCAAGAGGTGGCCCCCGGCGAACTGCAATGTCTCCCCCAGCGCGAACGCGAACCCGAACCCGTGCACCAAGCCGAACCCGAAGGCCATCAGCCAGCGCCGATCGGTCCGGCTCCCCACCACGTTCTCGATCACCATGAAGACGATCGATGCCGCGATCAGGGTCTCGATCAAGGGCGGAAACCACAGGGCACTCGGCGCGAATCCCAGGGCCGAAGCGATCAGGGTGATGGAGTGGGCCACCGTGAACGAGGTCACCACCGGCACCAGGGTCCAGAAACGACGCACCGGCAGCACCAGCGCCACCAGGAACAACAGGTGGTCGAGGCCATCGAGGATGTGGCCGATCCCGAAGCGGACGAACCGCGCCGCGGCCTGATCCCACCGCGGGTCGAGCCGGACCCGACCGGGATTCCCCTCGAGCTGGAAGATCCGTTCGGGACGCTCCGGGGACAGGAACTGGAGCACCGTGGTGGTCCGAACCCCGAGATGTGCCAGGCTGGGGGTGATCGCGAATCGAGCTCGGTCGTCGCGAATCGGATAGCTGAACGCCACGTCCAGCACCGCCTGTCGCCAGGGCAGATTGGTCGCAGGATCGAACTTCGCCGCCTCGAAATGCGCTGCCGCGCTACTGTAGGCTCGGAACGACGGGTCGGTCGGCTGCGAGATCCGAATATTGGTGATCGAGGGCGGGCCGAGCGGGACGCCGTCTTCGTCGAACTGGACGTAGTTTCTGATCCACTGCACGGCGGCCCGACGAAGCAGCGGCTCGAGCCCGGTGGTATCGAGGTAGCTCGCCCCCCGGGTTGGGAAAGTGAAGTCGCGCATCGATTCGAGCGGGACCCGCACCAGGAACCGAAGGGTCGCTCCCTCGGCCCGGACGAACCCCCGGACCACGACGGTTGGGGGAATCTCGTGGGCGGGGGCCGGGGTCGGGTTGGCGCTCAGGGCCGCGATGGCGACGACCCAAGCCGCTGGGGCACCGAGCCGGGGTCGCCGCCGTGCCCCTCGCGAGGACGGGCCGTTGATCACGGCGAGGTCGGGTGGTCGAGTGCCGGAGTCGGGGCTGGAAATCGGCGGAAACCTGGTGGCGGCGTTTGGGAGTCCAAACTAAGATAGCGGGCCCTTCGTCTCGGGGGAGGGGCCTGCGTACCTGACGAAAGGGACCATATGCATCGGATCATCGTCGTCGGTTTGCTGATCGTTGGCCGCAGCATGGTGGCGCCCCCACCGACTGGTGCATTCCAGGATCGGTCCCTCCCGACCGCGACGGCCTCGGAGGTTGGTCTCGATGCTGACCTCGTCCGCCGGGCCGATTCCGTCGCCGATCGGGACCTGCCGGCGCTGCTGAGTCTGCTGGTCGTCCGGCGCGGTAAGCTGGCTCTGGAGCGGTACTACCACGGCGCGACCGCCGCCACCGCGATCAACGTGAAGTCGGTCAGCAAGAGTATTCAGAGTGCCACCGTGGGCGTTGCCCGTGCAGCGGGGCTGATCGCCAATCTCGATGAGCCCGTGGCCGCCATTCTTCCCGAGCTATACGCGCGGCCGGTGCCCACCTATTCAGGCTTTGCGGCGGCCATCCGGCAGATGGACGCGGCTCGGCGCCAGGTCACCCTCCGTCACCTCCTGGCGATGTCGTCCGGGTACGGTTGGCAGGAGACAGGCCTCGTCATGAACGCGTTCCTGGTCAATCCCCATCCGGCCCAGTTCGTCGCCGACCTGCCGATGGAGTCGCCCCCCGGAGCCACCTTCCACTACTCCACCGGCGCGACACACCTGCTATCGGCGGCCATCGCCAAGAAGACCGGAATGAACCCGCGGACTTTCACCGAGACTCGGCTGCTCGAGCCGGCCGGCATTCGCCTCCTCGGTTGGGACGCCGATCCCCAGGGGATCAACATCGGTGGGTCGGAGATGTTGCTCACCTCGCTCGGGATGGCGCGGTTCGGGCTGCTGTTCCTCGGAGGCGGGACGATCGACGGTCGCCGGATCATTCCGTCCGAATGGGTCGAGCAATCCTGGGCCAAGCAGATCGAGGTGAAGACCCCGGTGTACCGCGACCTGATCCCGGGGCTCGACGGGTACGGCTATCTGTGGTGGCGACGGTCGGTGTCGGGCGTTGCCTGGTACTGCGCGTTGGGGTTCGGGGGACAGTTCGTTCTGATCGCGCCGTCGTTGGACGTGGTGGTCGCGGGCGGGTCGGCGCTCGACGGTCGCAATCCCGGGATGCAGAAGCAGTTCGAGGGCATCTTCCAGTTGGTGGACCGTTATCTGCAGCCCGCCGCCGGGCGGTGAGGACGCGTTTCCGGCGGGGGCGGCAGCCGAGTTAGGGCACCCGGGTCAGCACGAGCGCGGGCAGCGCGGGCTCGAGCGGGATGGTGACCCGATCGATCTGGCCCTTGAGATCGGGCAGAAAGGTCACCATCCCCTGCAGCATCCCGGACGCGCGGCCCGGGCGCACTCGATAGACATTGTAGTGGTAGTGCTCGAGCGGCGCCCGCATGTCGTCCACCACCAGCTCGAGGCCGGAACCGTTCGGCTGGATCACCACCGTGCCATATCCGGGATGGCGATACGAGCCGACGAAGGCCGTCACCGGGTGGCTTGGCTCGGTGCCGCTCTTTCGATCGGCCGCGAGCTTCGCCTCGGCCTCCGCGGCGAGCTTCGCGGCGGTCCGATCGCTCTCCCGCTGCCGAGCCGCCCAGTCGATCGGCGCGAGACCCAGGACCCGATCATAAACCGACTTGACCACCAACGTCGGGACCTGGTTGTTGACGCCCTGATTGGTCAGGACCATCACCCCGATCCTCTGGTCGGGAAGCCATGACATCTGGGAGATGAAGCCGTCGATGCCGCCGCCGTGGATCACCGCGCGGTGGCCCCGGTACGACCCCGTCCCGACGCCGAGTCCATAGGAGAGAAGGTCGAACCCGGCCCAGAGCGTCTCGCCATCCGGGCCGATCGGCATCTGGGGTGACTCCATCAACTTCGCTTGCGCCGCCGACAGTAGCTGCTTCCCGCCGGCCATCCCGAGGTCGATCCGGAATTGGACGTACTTGAGCATGTCGTCGATGCTCGCATTGATCGATCCCGCCGCCCCGACGTGGTCGATGTTGCGAAACGGAATCCGGACCATCTTGCCGTCGGCCCAGGCGTAGGGGAACGCGAAATCGTCCGCCTTGACGATGTCGTTGGTCGAGGTGTTGGCGCGAGTCATCCCGAGCGGGGCGAAGATCCGCTGCCTGATCTGCTCGTCCCACGACCGCTCGCCAAGCCGCTCGGTCAGATAACCCGCCGTCAAGTACATCAGGTTCTGATACTGCCAGCGGTTTCGGAACGAGGTGGTCGGTTCCAGAAAGCGGAGCCGGCCGATCATCTCCTTGGGCGTCGTGTTGCGGCCGTACCAAACCACGTCGTGGCGGGGAAGGCCGGAGCGATGGTTGACCAGGTCCCGGGGCGTGAGGTGTTTGGTGGCGTACTCATCGTACATCTGAAATTCGGGCAGATAGGCGCGGACCGGGGTATCCCAGTCGAGCTTCTTCTCGTCGGCGAGCATCCCCATCAGGGCCACGGTGAACGACTTGCTGTTGGAGCCGATCGCCATCAGGGTTCGGGGGGTGACCGGGAGCGAGGCCTCGACGTCGCGGAAGCCATACCCTTTGGCGTAGACGACCTTCCCGTCCTTGATGACTCCGAGGGCGAGCCCCGGGACATGCCATTCGGCCATCATCGCGGTGACGACGGGGTCGATCGAGGACAGGTCGGGCGGCGATGGTTGCGCGGCCAGCGGCGCGGTCAGGCCGGCCCCGAACAGCGCGATGAGGAGGCGACGAGTGAGCATGAGAACCTCGATGAATGTTGCCGACGATGGTGCCGTGGCGTGGTCCTTCGTTAGTCGCGGGCCAGCATCCGGATCAGCCGCGAGATTCGATAGGCGACCAGCGCGTCGGCCGCCCGATAGCGAACGGTGGAGCCGTCGACCCGCTCCATCCCGGGCACGAACATCACGTAATCGGCATAGTTGGTCGCGCTGAGCTCCACCTCGAGGATGATCGGGGTGGCAATCGCCACCGGTCGCATCTCGCCCCGTCGAGTGAGGGCGGCTTTCACGCCGGCGGTGATCCGGGCTCTCGCGACCTCTGGATGGAGGGTTCGGGCCGCGGTGAAACCGATGCCCTCTTTGACGGCCAGCGCCTCGACGCCGGGGAAGAACCTTCGCGCCTCCTCGGCGAATGCCCGGTCGCCCGAAACGAAGACCACGGGGACGCGGTAGTGTCCCGCGATCATCCCGGCGGTCCCGTACTCACCGACCTCCCGGCCGTTGATCCGGACGTGCCGAAGCGCGTGGCTGTAGGTGTGGCCCATCACCGCGTCGACTTGATTGGCATGCCCATGGTAGCCGATGAAGATCACCGCGTCGAAGCTGGCGTCGAGACCTTCGGCCATCCCGTAGGGCTTGGGGCTTCCGGTGATCAGCGTCGCCCGGCGATCGAGGAGGTCGGCCCGGAGGTTGGTATGGCTGCCGTGAGCGTCGTTGACGACGACTTCGGTGGCTCCGGCCTCGAAGGCACCGGTGATGGCGGCGTTCGTCTCGGCCAGCATCAGTGGTCGGGCCCATTCGTAGTCCCGTCCGCCGGCTTGGGCGTCGGTGGCGATCCCGGCGATGCCCTCCATGTCGACGCTGATGTACACCTTGAGCTTCTGCTGCGCCTGGGTCGGGTCGGTGACCGCGACCGCGAGGACGAGACCGGCGGCGACCCAGCGGAGGGAGATCATCGAGCGCTCGAGTGGAGGATCCCGCCAAGGTACTCGTCGGGGCGGCTCATCGGAAGGCGCCCCTAACGCTTTGGCGTGACCAGCCCGGACCGCTCCGGATCGGCGAGGTAGTCGGGATAGTGAGGATGGTAGGTCGTCTCGGCCACGAGGGTGGCGGGATCCGGGACGGCGATGGTTGCCACCCCTTCCGCGAGGGCGACCCTCACCACCGCTGTCGCAATGGCGGCGGACACCTCCCGAATCCGGGCCACGGGGGGATAGAGCGTGCCCCGCTCGAGATCTCCGGTGGTCACCTCGGCCGCCAGGGTCTCGGCTGCCGCGAGGAACATCGCGTCGGTGATCCGTCGGGCCCCGCAGGCCACCGCCCCCAGACCAAGGCCCGGAAAGATGTAGGCGTTGTTACCCTGGCCCGGCTCGAACCGGCGTCCGAACGCCTCCACGGGGGCGAACGGGCTGCCGCTCGCGAACACCGCCCGCCCCTCGGTGTAGCGATACGCGGCCTCGGCGGTGCACTCCGCCTTCGAGGTGGGATTGGAGAGGGCAAGGACGATCGGTCGCGGGTTGTGCCGCGCCATCGCCTCGAGGACCGGCGCGGTGAACGCATCCGGTTGCGCCGAGAGGCCGAGAATCGCCGTGGGACGGAGCGCCTCGACGGCCTCGAGCAAGCTGGCGGCCCGGGCGTGCTCGTGGGCGTAGGGCCGTTTATGGGACGCGAGGTCGGTTCGGCCGCGCACTACCAAACCCTTCGAGTCGACGAACCAGCACCGAGCCCGCGCGGCCTCCGGCGTCATCCCTTCCCGAACCAATGCCGCGACGATGAGATCCGCGATGCCGGTGGCGGCGGCCCCCGCGCCGTAGAAGAGCAACCGTTGATCGGGGAGCGGTTGGTTGGTGATCCGGCCCGCCGCTCGGAGTCCGGCGAGGACGACCGCGGCGGTACCCTGGATGTCGTCGTTGAAGCACGGGAGGCGGTCCCGGTAGCGGGCCAGAAGTCCGAACGCATTCTCGGTGGCGAAATCCTCGAACTGGAGAATGGCGCGTGGGAAGCGCTGCTCCACCGCCGCCACGAACTCTTCCACCAGCTCCGCGTACTCGGGGCCGCGGACTCGGCGGCGGACCAACCCGGTGTAGAGCGGATCCTCGAGCAAGGTCGCGTTGTCGGTGCCGACGTCGAGCATCACCGGCAGGCAGCGCGACGGGTCGACGCCAGCGCAGGCGGTGTAGAGCGCCAGCTTGCCGATCGGGATCCCCATCCCGTAGGCCCCCAGGTCGCCGAGCCCGAGGATCCGCTCGCCGTCGGTCGCCACGATGATCGCGACGTCGCCCGCGGACCAGTTGGCCATCACCTCGGCGACTCGGCCGCGGTCGTCGATCGTCAGATAGAGGCCCCGGGGTCGCCGGTAGATGTGCCCGAACTTGCGGCAGGCCTCACCGACGGTCGGGGTGTAGACGACCGGCATCATCTCGACGATGTGGTCGACGAGGACCCGATAGAACAGCGTTTCGCTCCGATCCTGCAGCGCCGTGAGGAAGACGTACTGCTCGAGAGGATTCGGCTTGGTCCGGAAATTCCGGAGCACACGCTCGGCCTGCTGCGCGATGGTGAGAACCCGCGGAGGCAGCAGGCCCCGAAGTCCGAAGGCATCCCGCTCGCCCTCGGTGAAGGCGGTGCCCTTGGTGTGCTGCGGGTCGTGGAGCAGGGCGGCCCCGCGGAGCTGCGGCGGGAGGTGGCGGCGCGGAACGGTCATCGGGGGAATCTAGGCCTGGTGGCCGCCGCGAACGAACCGGTACCCCGGGCCGTGTTCCCGGCAGGCCAGGATCACGCCGAGGGCGAAAACAGCGACCGCAAGGCCCTGATGGGCCACGGCGAGCGGGATCGGAACCGAGAGCACCAGGGTAGTGATGCCTAACGCGAGCTGCAGGCCGACACCCCCGGCGATCAGCCAGCCCAGCCACCGGCCGATTCGATCGCCCCGCCGCGCGACCACCACGCCCAGCCATCCGCCGGTGACGACCGTCAACACGGCTAAGAGCCGATGGTTGAACTGGACCGCGATCTCGTTGTCCAGCGGGTTGGCCCACCACGGCGTGAGTCGTCCGTAGCCGGCCGGGATCCACCGACCACCCATCAGCGGGAACTCATTGTACATCTTCCCGGCGTCGAGGCCCGCCACCAGGGCCCCGGCGACTATCGTCACCGTCACCAGCGCGAGCCAGCTCACGGCGATCGGTCGCGACACGCCCCGGTCGGGCTGGTCCGGCATCCACCCGAGCAGACGGGCCGCCGGCGCCACGGTGAGACCCACGATCGCCAGGGCGACCCCGAGGTGGGCGGCCAGACGGTAGTGACTGACGTCGGTCCGAACGGTCAGCCCGCTCGAGACCATGAACCACCCGAGCGCGGCTTGGAAGGCGACCAGCAAGACCAGCAGGAGCGCCCGCCGCTTGAGCGGCGGGTCGAGCGCGCCTCGCCTCCAGAAGACCACCATAGGAACCAGGAGGCCGATCCCCACCACTCGCGCCCAGACCCGATGGAAATACTCCCAGAGATAGATCCGCTTGAACCCCGCCAAATCCATGGTCGAGTGCTCGGCAGTGTACTCGGGGATCCGTCGGTACTTGGCGAACTCGGTTTCCCACGCCTCGGCGCCGATCGGGGGCACGACCCCGGTGATCGGCTTCCATTCGGTGATCGAGAGCCCGGAATTGGTGAGTCGAGTGATCCCGCCGATCATCACCGTCACGAGGAGCATGACCGACCACCCGGCGATCCAGCGCCCCACCGCGCGGTCACCACCAGTGGCACTCACGAGGGGGCCTCCGGGCGCCGAACGACCCGAAACCGCCGGCTCGCGGGATCGTAGCCGATCAAGACGATTTCCCGGCGGCCGACGGTGATCGTCGTGTCGAGCGCTACGGCGGCTGGGAGGGCCTCCCGGCGAACTCGCTCTCGGGTCTCCTCCATCCGGCGCTCCCGATCGCTTCCGCCGGTAGTCTGCGAATCGATCGGCGCGACGACCGAGTCGGTCGGGGTCGCGGCGACGGCCGAGTCGATCCGGGCAGCCGCGACGGTGAGCCGGACCGATCCGGCGGCGACCGGGAGCTCTCGGAGGAGATGGATCATCCCCTCGTGGCGGGCCCCGCCCCCGCGAATCGTGTCGTTTACCCGAACCTGGCCATTGGTCCGAACCGTCAGCGCGTAGCGGGCAGCGCCGCCCTCGCAGTGAACCCGCTCCCGCATGTGGGCCGGCACGCCGGCCAGCTCCTCGTCCGTCAAACTTCGGCACCGCTCGATTCGTTCCGGCCGGGCGCTCCAGGCGAGGCGGATCAGGCCGTCGTCGCCCGGGTCGGGCGCCCACGGGGCCACCGAACCGATCGCAAGCAGTACCCCGAATGCGATGGCGACCACCAGACCCAGCCCGCGCCCGACGCGCTGGTTCCTCCTCATCGGTCCGCCGCGGCGGGTGACGCGCCGGCCTGCGCCTCGAGGGAGTCGATCGCCGCTCGAAGCGAGCCCGGGTCGCCGCTATCGACCAGCCGAACTCGTGGGTCCTTCGTCGGGGTGGGCCACCGGGCCTCCTGGCGCCCAACCAGCCGTTCGGCGGCCCAGCGGGAGCCTTCCCGGTGCCAGCAGTCCCGCGGCGGGCATCCGACGATCACGATCCCGCGGGCCCCCGCGGTGAGGACCTGCCCGATGACGGCGGCATGGATCGATCCAACGCAGCGAACCGTGGCATGAACCGCGGAATCAGGCTTGGCCCGAGGCCGCGCCGCGTGGTCGCAGGTCAGGATCACCAGTCGACCGGCCACCTCGGTTGGGCCGAAACGCGCCTCTGCCCAGGCCGCCTGATCGCGACCGTTCCGCCCCGGCGGCCCGACGGCGGATACGTCGCACGATCCAGCGCAGATGGCGCAGCTCACGCACCGGTCGGGATCGATTCTGGCCACCAGCTTGGCGCGACCGTCGGTTCGGCCGACCATCGTGATCGCTTCATACGGGCAGTCGTGAGCGCACTGTTCGCAACCGGTGCACAGGCGGCTGTCGACCCGCGACGCTTCGGACTTCGCCTTGGACGGTCGGGTCAGCCAGGGAACCGAGATGAGCCCCCCGACGAGGGTGACGACCCCGGCCCAGGCGCCCCAGGGAGGGAGGCTGGCATGGAGCGGAAGCCAGAAGGCGTAGAACCAGTCGACCGGGATCGTGGCCGCCAGGCGGAAGGGATCGGCCTCGGGGGCCATCGCGAGGGGGCGGGCGATCGCTACGGCGGTGAGGAGGACCACCACGCCGACCCAGAGCGGTCGGGGGGGAAGGAGGACCGGTCGGGAAACCCGGGAGACGTGCAGCCAGAGGCCGAGGCCAAGCCCGAGCGGAAGCGCGACGTGGAGGAAGAGATTGACGAAGAAGAAGGCGCTCGGGATCGGGCGCTCCCCGGTGAAGGTTCGCTCGAGCGGTTCCGACAGAATCGGGAGCGCGTCGATGATCCGGGCGCCCTCGACCGCCAGCTTCTCGCCGAACGTGTCCCACACCAGGACGTACCCGGTCCAGCCGCAGACGAAGAGCAGGCCAAGGAGGCCGACTCCACTCAGCCAGGCCAGGACCCGCGGGCCCCAGCTGCGTCGCTGGAGGAACATCCGCCCCAAGTGCACCACCGCCGCGACGATCGCTCCGTCGGAGGCGTAGCGATGGAGGCCCCTGACCCAGTTGCCGGTCCACGGGGACGCGGTGAGCGCCGCCACCGAGGCCCAGGGAGCCCCGATCCGGTAGAACAGCAGGAGCCACAGCCCGGTGATCAGCAGCACGACGAGGAGCACGACGGCAATCGTCCCGGCCTGGTAGAGCGGGTTGAAGCGACTTCCGTAGAGCCGGTTCGCCAGCCCGTCGAGCGCGGCGGCCCATCGGGGAAGGGGGGCGCTGGGCGGGGGGCCAGTCATCGTGGTCGCATGGGATTGGTGGAATCTGAGCCCATCCTCATGAAAAGATCATGATCGCTTCTTGAAGCCCGGTCCATAGTACCCTGGACCTTCCAAACTCGATCAGCCATCGGAGGAATCATGCAGCCACCTGCTGGACCCTCGTCCGGAGAGGAACGACCCCCGCTCGGCCAACGCCTCTTCGACAACATGTTCCTGCTCCTGGTCCTGGGTCTCGTCGTGATGTTCGCCGTCTATACCGGCTGGGGCCTCTGGGAGATCCTCTCGTTGCCGGAAGCCACCCTACCCTGAATCCGGAGCGTATGCCATGGGCAGTGAGATCCATACGGGGCTCGATTCGCCGAAGGGGATCTGGTGGAAGCCGGCCCACCGCACCGAACGGATGTGGGTGGCGATCGCCTTCGCTTGGTGCATGGTCTTGTTCGCGATGATGCCGTTGTGGCACCTCAAAGGGGGCCAGAACCCCTCGGGGATCCGCAGCCGGGTGGTTCCGGCGGCCTTCTTCAAGCGGACCCAGGAGTTCATCAAACAGTACCGGGTCGGCGAGGACGCCGGTATCCCGATCGTGGAACCGCCACCAGGAAGCGATATCTACCTCACGGCGTTGACCTTCCAGTGGACCCCGATCCTCAAGCTCAAGAAGGGCGCCGAGTACGTGCTCCACCTCTCGGCGCTGGACGTGAATCACGGATTCAGCCTCTGGCCGCTCAACATCAACTTCCAGGTCGTGCCGGGGTACGACTACGGGCTCCGGGTCACCCCCACCGAGGCGGGTGATCTCCGGATCATCTGCAACGAGTTTTGCGGGATCGGTCACCATACCATGGTGGGCCGGATCATCGTCACCGATGACGCGGCCCCGGCGTCTGGCGGAAGCGGAGGTACCCAATGACCGCGCCAACCGCCACCTTCCGAACCTGTCCGGTCACCGGCCGGCAAGTGGAATGGCACGCGCAATGGTTGATCCGGGTCAACGCCGTCGTAGCCGTGGTCGCCCTGCTCATCGGCGTCATCGCCGCGGTGCTGTTGGTGTTGACCCGGTGGCAGGCCGTTCATCTCCTTCCGGCCGTCTGGTACTACCGCCTGCTCGGGGTGCACGGGATGAGCATGTTGATCTTCTTCATCCTGTTCTTCGAGATGGCGGTGCTCTACTTCGCGAGCACGATCGTGATCAGCGCCCGCGCCGTGGCCCCCAAGGTGGCGTGGCTGGCCTTCGGGCTGATGGTGGTCGGGGCAATCGTCGTCGAGGCGATGATGTGGGCCGGCAAGGCCGACGTGCTGTTCACCTCCTACCCGCCGCTCAAGGCCCATCCGATCTACTATCTCGGGATCATCATCTTCGCGGTCGGCGCCCTGGTGGTGGTCGGACTCTTCTTCGCCAACCTGGTGGTGGCCAAGCGGGAGCAACGCTACGTCGGATCGCTGCCGCTGGTGACGTACGGGGCCGTGACGGCGGCGATCATCGCGGTGATCACCCTCCTCCACGGCGCCGCGATCTACATTCCGGCGTTCCTCTGGTCGCTCGGGCTGATGAACATGGACCCCGAGATCTACCGGCTGATCTGGTGGGCGCTCGGCCACTCGTCGCAACAGATCAACGTGGCCGCGATGGTGGCGGTCTGGTACGCCCTGGGCGGTCTCACCGTCGGGGCGGTGGTGCTGAACGAGAAGATCAGCCGCGCGGCCTTCGTGCTCTACATTCTCTTCATCTCGATGGCGTCCGCGCACCATCTTCTGGTCGATCCCGGGTTCGGGTCGGCGTGGAAGGTGGTCAACACCAGTTACTTCATGTACATGGCGGTGCTCGCCAGTATGATCCATGGGTTCACTGTCCCGGCCGGGATGGAGTTCGGGCAGCGACTGCGGGGATACACCCACGGGATGTTCGACTGGCTTCGCCGCGCCCCCTGGGGCGACCCCGGCTTCAGCGCGCTGGTGTTCTCGGTGGTCATCTTCGGCTTCGTGGGCGGGATCACCGGCGTCACCATCGGCACCGAGCAGATCAACATCATCGCCCACAACACCCTCCGGATCCCGGGGCATTTCCACGCGACCGTCGTGGCGGGGACCGCGCTCGCCTTCATGGGGGTCACCTACTACGTGATTCCCCTGGTGTTCGAGAAGCGGGTCGCCTTCTGGGGCATGGCGAAGATCCAGCCCTACCTGTTCGCGATCGGGATGCTGATCTTCACCCTGTCGATGAGCTTCGCCGGGTCGTTCGGAGTGCCCCGCCGTCACTGGGACGCCGGGTTCAGCCAGGCGCCATTCGACGTTCAGTTCAGCCCGACGGTGGACCTGCTGATGGCGATCATGGCGATCGGCGGGCTGCTCGCCGCTACCTCGGTCTTCATGTACATCGCGATCGCGGTGGCGTCGGTATTCTTCGGCCGCCCGCTCGGCGACGTCTCCCAGGGGTACCCGATCGCCGGGATCCCCCAAGGAATCACCAAGCCGCCCCGGCACGCCCCGAACGTCGATGAGCTGGCCGCCCAGATGCACGCCACTCACGGCCGATTGGGTCCCGCCCCCGGCACCTTGGTCCTGGTCCTGGTGTTCCTGGCGGCGTTCGTGGTCTACTTCTTCGTCAACTGGAAAGTCCTGTCATTCGTATGGAAGATCGGCTGAGCCGACGGGGCCAGGGCGTCGCGTTAGGCACCCTGGCCGCGATCGGGGTCGTGACGGTGGGGTGGTGGCTGCTGGCCTTGTGGCCGATGGCCCCCACGGCGCCGTCGTGGTTGCTTCGAACCAGGGAGGTGTGCTTCGGCAGCCCAGCCTCGGGATTGCCGAGCGCCGGTGGTTGGGTGTTGCTGATCGGGGAACCGATCGGGATGGTGGGAACCCTGCTGGTGATCGCGGGACGGGAGGTCCGTGGGGGCCTCGCCTGGGTAGCCCGCGGTGCGGGGGGGCGGTTGGTCCTTGGCGTCGCGACGGTGGGGCTCTTGGTGGGAGTGGGCGCCGCGGTCCGCCGAGTCCACGCCGCCGAGCCGGTAGCCGAGGCGTTCGACCCTCGGATGGCCCAGGTGGACCGTCCGGTCCCGCCGTTTCGTTTGGTGGATCAGCGCGGCGACACGGTGACCGGAGACCAACTGCTCGGCAAGGCCGCGGTGATCGGATTCGCGTTCGCCCGTTGCGCCACGGTCTGCCCCGCGACGGTGGAACGGATCAGGCGAACCGTCGCCGAGCTCGACGGCACCGCCCGGGGGGTGATCATCACGGTCGATCCCTGGCGCGACACGCCCTCCCGGCTTCCGGCACTTGCCGCCCAGTGGCGCCTCGACCATCGGTTCCTTCTGTTGAGCGGCCCCGTCGACACCGTCAACGCGGTCCTCCGCCGGTGGGGGGTCCGGACCTTTCGTGACTCATTGACAGGCGAGGTCACCCACTCCAACCTCGTACAGGTGGCTGACCGGTCCGGGCGGGTTCGATACCTCGTCGGTGGCGGCAGCCCGGCGGTGGTCGACGCCGTTCGGCGGACGATCGACGCCGCTCGATAATTCAATCCCCGAAGGGAGCAGCTAGTGCTGTACCGCCTGGGGGCCGACCTCGTGGTCGTCCTCCATCTCGCCTTCGTCGGCTACGTGGTGCTCGGCGCGATCCTGGTGCGCCGGTGGCCGTGGACCGTGTGGATTCACCTGCCCGCGGCGATCTGGGGGATCGGGATCGAATGGACCGGCGGGATCTGCCCGCTGACCCCGCTGGAGAATTGGCTCCGTGAGCGGGGTGGCGAGGCCGGTTACCCCGGAGGCTTCATCGAGCACTATCTCCTTCCCGTTCTCTACCCCTCGGGTCTGACTCGTGAGGTGCAGGTGACGCTCGGTCTCCTGGCCCTGGCCGTCAATGTGGCGATCTACTGGTCAGTGATCCGCCGCCGCCGCGGCCGGCCGTGATCGCGGACGGCGCACCCCTGATCGTGGAGAGTCGCCGGGTGCGCCGCCGGCTGATGGCTGAAGCTGAGGGGCCGGTCAGGTCCTCGCCGCGGCGCCGAGCACTTCGTCGATGGTCCGAAGCAGCGCCGCCCGCTCGACCGGTTTGAGAACGGCCGCGGCGAACGAGGTCGATTCCTCATCGGCCGGGTGGCCCGCGCCGGTCAGCAGGACGATCGGCAGGGCGGGACTGAGGGCCCGCGCCCGCCGGGCCACTTCCGGACCCGACAGTGCAGGCATGGTTCGATCGGTGATCAGCACCGCGAACCCCTCGGGGTCGGCCGCGAGGCGGCGCAACGCCTCGTCGGGGTCGGAGTGGGCCGCGACCCGGTAGCCCGCCCGCTCGAGAATCCGGCTGGTGATCTCCAGTACCATCTCATCGTCATCGACCAGCAGCACCCGCCGGCCAACCATCGGAGCCATCGGGTTGGCGTTGCGACCAACGGCCTCGGAGGGAGTGGCGAGGGCGCGATCCCAGGCTGGGAGGTAGATCGAGAACGCGCTCCCAGCGCCTAGCTCGCTATCGACTTCGATCACCCCGCCGAATCCTCGGATCACTCCGTCGGCCACCGCCAGCCCCAAACCCGACCCTTTTCCGGCCGGCTTGGTGGTGAAGAACGGCTCGAAGATCCGAGCCCGGATCTCCCCGCTGATGCCGATCCCGTCGTCGCGCACGACGATTCGGGCGTAGCGGCCCGGGTCGAGGCCGAGCCTCGCTTGGTCGTCCCGGCCGACTTTGACCTCGTCGAGGGCGAAGGCGATCGTTCCGCCGCCATCGCGAAGCGCGTCGCGGGCGTTGACGGCGAGGTTCATCAGGACCTGCGACAGCGTCGAGGCCTCCACGACGGCGGCGATCGGCTCCGAGGGTGGTTGCCAGAGAATCCGGGCGGAACCGGGCAGACTCGACCGCAGCAGCTGAACGGTTTCCTCGACCAGGGAACCGAGAGGGACCGGCGACCGCGCGTCGGTCTCCGACCGGGCGAAGAGCAGGATCCGGCGAATCAGGTCCCGCGCCCGCACGGTAGCGATGCGAATCGCCTCAGCCGACGCGGCCGTGCTCGATTGCGGCGGGGCGGTCTCCGAAATCATCTCGGCTTGCCCGAGGACGACCATCAACAGGTTGTTGAAGTCGTGAGCCACCCCGCCGGCCAGGGTGCCGAGCGCCTCCATCCGGTGGCGGTTCTGGAGCCGCTGCACCAGCGCAAGACGCTCCTCCGCGGCCTCGGCCGCGAGACTCCTCGCTTCGAGCAACTCGGCGGCGGCCCGCCGCTGGGTTCGTTCCGTCCGCACCGTCCGGACGCCGCCAAGGATGGCCAGCACGGTGGCGACCGCGAGACCGAGGGCGGCGGCCCTGAAGACCTCGGACACCGCCACGTCGTATCGCTTCGCGTTGAGGGTCACTCCCACGTAGGTCCCCGGCGCGCCGGCGATCGGGGCGTAGGCTCGAATCCCGACGCCCCAGACATTGGGACTCGGCTTCTGCTCGACCACAGTCTTTCCGGAACGGGCCACCTGGAGCTCGCCGTCAGTCGGCGTGTCCAGTTGCATCACGTAGGCCCGGTCGGCGGTGCGATCGCCATCGAGGACGAAGAACATCGAGTCGCCGCGAATCCGGCCGACGTAGGCGAACCGGAGGTCGCGATTGGCCGCCAGCAGCGCGGCCAGCGGCGCCGAGGTGGCGAGGTAACCCGGAGAGTCCGTTTGGCTGGAGTCGGTGAACTGCGCGACCTCGCTGCCCGGTATCAGCGCCGCGGTCATCTCCGCCGTGGCCCGAAGCTGTCGTCGCAAATCGTCGAGCAGGACCTCGCGAATCGACAGGAAGAAGACCCCCACGGCGAGCGCGGCCGTGACGGCGATCGCGAACGCGGTGACCAGTCCCGCCACCCAAGGCTGGCGCCACGCCGCGAGAGGGGCTCGAGCGGAGTCGGGGGATCGTTGGCCGAGGGTCATCCCCAGGAAGGATCGGCTCGGCGCGCCCAAACCTGAGGCCGCGCGGGGCACCCCGCGGCGGGCGGGGCGACGGGGTAGGCGCTATGTTAGCCGAGAGAGAATCCGCGGCGAACCGTGACGACGATCAGCGAGGGGCGATGCAACGACGACTGACTCTTCTCCTCTGCCTGCTGGCCCCGATCGGCGGCGCGCTGGTGGCGCAGGATCGCATGGCGATCAACCTCAACACCCACTCGGTCGTGACCATCGATCGACCGGCGACGGCGATCTGGCCCCACATCATCGATCCGTCTTCGTGGAAACAGGGCCTGAAGTCGCGGCATCACAGCGGCCCGCCCGGCGAGGTCGGTGAGGTTCTGGCGGCCGTCGACCCCGCCGACCCGACCAAGGTGGCGTTCTTCCTCGAGAACGTCGAGTTGACTCGCAACCAGCGCCGGACCATCAAGCTCTACTTGGTGGACGGCACCTTGATCGGATTTGCCAGTTGGACTCTCCGCGCCGTGGCTGGCCGCACCGTGGTCGGCTACGACGTCCACTCGGAGACCCGGCCCGATCCGGCGCAGGCCAAGGCGATGACGGCCCTTCAGCGGCGTGAGGCGGAACGGAGTCAGCAGGACGCCAACCAGCGCCGGTTCGACGAGGAGCTTCTGGCGCTCAAACGGCTGGTCGAAGCCAGCCCGTAGGCTTGTATATATCTTGACAGGCATATGCCTATACGTGCATATTAGGTCATGGTCCCCACGTTCGCTGCTCTCGCCGAGCCCAACCGCCTTCGCATCGTGGAGCTGCTGCGCGACCACCCCCGTCCGGTGGGCGACATCGGGGCGGCGCTGCGGCTGAATCAGCCGCAAGTATCGAAGCACCTCCGGGTTCTCAAAACGGCCGGGCTGGTCGAAGTGCAACCGCGGGCTCAGCAGCGGGTTTACGGACTCCGGGCGGAGCCACTCCGTGCGTTGGACCAGTGGCTCGAGCGATACCGCCGGATATGGGACGAGCGGCTGGATCAGTTGGACGATCTCGTCGAAGAACTTCACGCCAAGCAAGGGAGACCCCGTCATGATCGCCGAACGCGGAGGTGAACCGATGAGCCGAAGCCGCACGAGCCTGGTGCGCACCTCGGATCGGGAGCTCGTCTGGACCAGGACCTTTGGCGCGCCTGCCGCCATCGTGTTCGACGCCTACACGAAGCCGGAGTACGTGCGGCGCTGGTGGGCTCCCAAATCCCGCAGCGTCACCATGCTGGAATGTGACGTCGACCTGCGCCCTGGCGGCAGTTACCGGTACGTCCTCGGACGGGGGGACTCCGAGCGGTTCGCGTTCTTCGGGAAGTACCTCGAGGTCGGTCGCCCCACCCGGCTGGTGTACACCCAGACGTACGAGCCGTTCCCGGACCTCGAGGCGGTCCTGACGGTGTCGTTCGAGGAACGAGACGGCGTGACCACGCTGGTGGCGCACGAGCGTTATCCCTCGAAGCAGGCGCTCGACGGCGCCCTTGCATCGGGGATGGCGGAGGGTGCCCGCGACTCGTTCGAAGAGCTCGCCGAGTTGGTGGCGTCGCTGCCACACTCCGCGACCACTCATCGACCAGAGTGACTCGTGACGAAAGCGGACGAGCTCCATCGCCGGGCCATCGTGATCGACGGCCACAGCGACATCCTGATGCCGGTCACCGAGGGCAAGATGTCTCTGGGCGACCGGGTGGCGGTGCCCGGCCTCAATGGGCGTCCGCCGCCGGGTATGGAACGACATCCGCTGGTCAACTTCGGGATGGGGCCGCACACGGTCTGGTTCGGCTGCATGGGGCAGTACGATCTCCCGCGGTGGCGCGAGGGCGGGGTGACCTCGCAACTCTGCGCGATCTATCTCGACGACAATTGGCTGCGTGATCCGTTCCGGCGGGGGATGGAGATGGTCTGGAACCTCCACGACCAGGTGGCCCGCCACGACGGCCTCGTCCTGGCGACCACCGCGCGCGAGATCCGCCAAGCCAAGGTGGATGGGAAGGTGGCCCTGGTGCTGACGTTCGAGGGCTGCGATCCGCTCGCGGCGGACCCGCGGATGCTCGATCTCTACCACCGGATGGGCCTTCGCGCCGCGAGCCTCACCCATACCCGCCGGAACGTCTACGCCGATGGCTGCTGGGCCGCCGAGCGGCAGGGCGGCTTGACGGCGCTGGGTCGCCAGGTCATCGAGCGGATGAGCCAGCTCCGGATCGTCATCGACCTGGTCCACATCGGTGAGGTCGGGTTCTGGGAGATCCTCGAGCTGACCGATCGTCCGGTGATCCTGTCGCACTCGACCTCGACCATGTTTCCCGATACCGCTCCGGAGTCGCGGGACCTGGCGGGCGGTCGGATTCCTCGGCCGCGGCTGGAACTCCCCCGGGATCGCCGGATGCTCGAGGCGATCGCCTCGAACGGGGGGGTGATCGGGCTGATCCATTTCGCCCACCGGAACTTGGCGAGCGTGGTGCGGGATATCGAGACCGCGCTCGAGGTGATTGGGCCCGATCACATCGGCTTGGGCAGCGACTACTACGGGGTGGAGTTCGCCCCCGAGGGACTCGAGGACATCTCTACCGTGCCGCGGCTCACCGACGCCCTGCTGGCTCGGGGCCATTCCGATGACGTCGTCCTCAGGTTCCTCGGCGGCAACTACCTGCGGGTGTTCGAAACCGTGTGGGGGGAGTAGCACCCGCGTCGGCCGGCCCTCATGGCGCCACGGGGGCCGCCTGCGTTGCCGTCGCGGTCAAGGTCACCGTCAGCGGGGTGATCACCGACCCCACCGCCGGCGTGGCGGTGGCGGTTGCGGCTCCGCCGGCAATGGGGGATCTTCCAGCCAGGGAGGGCCCCCCGCCGGTCCTTGACTACCCATGAACGATCCAGCCACCCCTGGCCTCGATGACCCGGCGCTCGATCAGTTGTTCGGGCGGGTGTACGACGAACTCCGGCGGCTCGCCCACGTGGTCCGGGGCGGCCGGGCGGGGGATACTCTGAACACGACGGCGCTGGTCCACGAGGCCTATCTCAAGCTGGCCTCCGCCAAGGTTCTCGAGGTCAAGAGCCGGCCCCATTTCTTCGCTCTCGCCGCCCGCGCCATGCGGCAGATCCTGGTCGACGCCGCTCGGCGCCACCTGGCCCAGAAACGCGGCGGCGATGCGCCCCTCGCGATCACTCTGGACGAATCGATCTTCCACGACCCACTCCGGCCGTCGCAGTTGGTGGCATTGGACGACGCCCTGGCCCGGCTCGACGCGATCGATCCGCGCCGCGCTCGGGTGGTCGAGCACCGGATCTTCGCCGGCCTGACCGCCGATGAGACCGCCGCGTTGCTTGGCGTGTCGCGCCCCACCGTGGAACGCGACTGGCGGGCCGCTCGCGCCTGGCTGGCGGTGGAGCTCGAGGAGGCGGGGCCATGACCTCGGGCCGATGGGAACAGGCCGCGGCGCTCTTCGAGCAGGCGCTCGAGTTGCCGCCGGAAGAGCGCGACCAGTTCGTCTCGACGCGGTGTGAGAACGACGGGGCCCTGCTGGAGCGAGTTCGGGGTATGCTCCGCGCCGACGCGTGCGGCTCGCCGCTGCTCGACGCCACTCCCGATGATCTCGCCACCGCGTTCGCCGTCGAGGCACCGCGTCTGGAGGACCGCCGGATCGGCCCCTATGTCGTGCGCCGGATTCTGGGACGGGGAGGAATGGGGATTGTCTGCTTGGCCGAGCGCGAGGACGTCGGCAAGCAGGTCGCTCTCAAGCTGGTAGCCGGCGGCTTGGCGTCGCCGGAGCGGATCGGCCGGTTCTTCCGCGAGCGCCGGGTCCTGGCGCAGCTCGACCACCCTCACATCGCCAGGCTGCTCGATGCCGGCGTTGCCGAGGACGGGACACCGTGGCTCGCGATGGACTACGTCGCGGGCGTCACCGTCGACCGCTACTGCGCCGAGGGGCCATTGGACCTCGAGGCCAGGCTGACGCTATTCGAGAAGATCTGCGGGGCGGTTGGCTTTGCCCATCGCCATCTCGTGGTGCACCGGGATCTCAAGCCGACCAACATCTTGGTCGGGAAGGACGGCGAGCCTCGGCTGCTGGATTTCGGGATCGCGAAGCTCCTCTCCGAGGCGGCGGACAGTGGCGCCGCGACCGAAACGGGTCAGGGGTTGATGACGCCGCAGTATGCCGCTCCGGAACAGATCGAGGGCAGGCCGGTCACCACCGCGACGGATGTGTACCAGCTCGGCGCGCTCCTCTTCGAGTTGCTCACCGGCGAGCGGCCTCGTCGCGGGCGGGACGGCGGGGGTGGAGGTCTGGAGCTCGCCCCGGTCCTCCGGCCGTCGTCGGTCGGATCCGGCCCGATCCCCGCTCGCCGGCTCCAGGGCGACCTCGACACCATCGTCCTCAAGGCCACCGAGATGGAGCCCGGGCGGCGGTATGCCTCGGCGGAGCGGCTGGGCGACGACGTTAGGCGGTTCCGAGAGGGGCTCCCGATCGCGGCCCGACCGGCTGCGGCCGGGTATCGGATCCGGAAGTTCATCGCCCGGCACCGAGCCGGCACGGCGGTCGCCGCCGCCAGCGTCCTGGCGCTCGTTGGCTTCGCCTTGGCGATGGCGGCCCAATCCCGGCGCACCGAGGCGGAACGGGTCAGGGCCGAGCAGGTGTCGGAGTTGTTGACCGAGATCTTCCGGAACGCCAACCCGGTCCGGGCCCAGGGCGACACGATCACCGTCCGGGGCCTGCTCGACCGCGGCACCGAGACGATCCGGTCCAACAGCTCGATCGACGCCGTCGTCAAAGCGCGGCTGTTGGGGGTCATCGCGGCGGCGTATGACGACCTGGGGCGGCTGGATCGGACCCTCGAGCTCCAGACCGAAGTCGTCGACCTGCTCCGGGGCGCGGTTCCTCCCACCCATCCAGCCCGGCTGACGGCGTTGCGGTATCTCGGCCGATGGCTGGCGGAGGCCGATTCAGGCGAACGGGCGTTCGCGCCGGTGGACGAGGCACTGGTGACCGCCCGGACGCTGCCCCGCGGCCGACGGGAGGAACTGGCCGACATTCTCAACGACGCCGGTTTCACCCGTCAACGGGGTGGGAAAGGCGCCGCCGCCCGACCGTACTACGAAGAGGCGATGGCCATCTACCGCGCCTTGCGCGACACCCTCGACGGGATCGTGCCGACACTGACCAACCTCGCGGCCTTGGCCGAAGACCGGGGCGAGCTCGACGCAGCGACCGGGCTGCTCCGAGAGGCCCTTGACCGCCGCCGGGCGGCCTTGGGTCCGGCTCACTCCGCGACCGCGCGGATTATGCTGACCTTGGCCCGTTCCCTGCTTCGAAAAGGCCAGGCCGGCGAAGCCGAGGGTTTGATCCGGGATGCCATCGCCATCCAGCGCCGGGTATTCGCCGCGCCCCACCCCGACCAAGTTCACGGGTTCGGTGTCCTCGCGGCGTTGTTGGCCGGTCAAGGTAAATACGCCGAGGCGGAGATGGCGCATCGAGAGGGTCTCGCTTTGGCGAGGCGGGTGTACGGCGACTCCTCCAGCGCGGTGGCCTTGACGACCGCCAACTTGGCGGGTCACGTCCAGCGAGCCGGTCGCCTCGACGAGGCCGCCGAGCTGCACGGCGAGGCGATCCGGCGGTACCGAAGGCTACTCGGTGACGGACATGTCTCGACGGCGGTGGCCACGGCGAACCTGGCCTGGACCGAGCGGTTACGACGTCGATTCGACACCTCGGAGGTTCTCTTCCGGCGGGCGCTCCCAGTGCTCGACTCGGCGTGGCGCGGCACGCCACAGGTGTCACCCACCCTCGTCGACTTCGGCATCGTCTTGCGTCTCCTGCGCAAGGATCGGGAAGCGGAGTCGGTGTTTCGCCGGGCGGTGGCGTTGGGCGCCGCGAGTTGGCCGCCGACCAACGGCGACCTGATCCGGGCCAAACGCTTCTTGGGACAGTTCCTGCTCGGGCTCAATCGGTTCGCCGCCGCGGAGTCGCTCCTGGTCGATGCGCATCAGTCGCTGATCGCCGGGTTCGGCCCGTCCAACCAGTACGTCGCCGGCTCGGCGGCCGACCTGGTCGAGCTGTATCGGCGGTGGGGGCGGCCGGCGGACGCGGCGCGGTACCGGTCCCCCGAGAAGCAGCGATAGCCTGGAGGCTGCCATGCGTTGGTCGATTCTCGCGATCCTCGGGCTCGCCCCGGCAATGACGGTAGCCGTGGCCCAATCACGGAGCCGCCCGCCGGACGCCGACCTCATCGTCGTCAATGCGCGGATCTGGACCGGAGACTCGGCGCGGGGCTGGGCAGACGCCCTCGCGGTCCGGGGTGAGCGTCTCCTCGTCGTTGGGTCCCGGGCCGACGCGCTCCGCCACCGGGGCGGGGCGACTCGGCTGATCGACGCGGGTGGCCGGCTCCTCACCCCGGGTTTCATCGACAATCACACCCATTTCGGTCAGGCCGGCGGACTCCTCCTCGGCGTCAACCTGCTCGACGTTTCGACCAGTGATTCGCTGGTCGCACGGATCAGGGCGGCGCGGTCCCGACTACCGGACGGCGCCTGGATCACCGGCGGCGACTGGGGGGCCTACGAAGATTGGGCCGCCGGGAGCACGGGCACCCGCGGGACCGACACCACCCGGCGGTTCGCGCCCGATCGAACCATGATCGATCCGGTGACGCCGAGGACCGGCGTCCTGATCCAGCGGTGGGACCGGAGCGCGTTCGTGGCCAACGGCGTGGCGCTGGCCGCGGCCGGCCTGAGCTGCGCCGCCGCGGCGGATGGGCTCGAATGCCAGGGCGGCTCCGCCACGGGCCGGGTCGCCCGTGAGGCCCTCCGGCGGGTGCAGGCAGTGGTTCCCCCGAAAAGCTTCGAGCAGCGCCTTCGCGAGTCGCGAGTGGCGTTGGCGCACCTGGCCGAGCTCGGCGTCACCGGGATCAACGACATCACTCCCAAGGAGCAGCTGCCGGTCTACCACGAGTTGAAACGCCGCGGCGAGCTGACGGTGCGGGTGTTCGCGAGGCCCACCCTCGACAAGTGGGACGAGCTCGCGGCCGTCGGGATTCCGCCCGGCTTCGGCGATGACTGGCTCCGGATCGGCGGGCTCAAGGGCTTCGTTGACGGGATTCAGGGCAACTCGACGGCCCGATTCTACGAACCCCAGCTCCACTCGGGGAAACGGGGCGAGTGGCGGGACTCCACCAACACGGCCGCGACGTCGGGTCCCGGTTCGGGGATGGAACCCGCCGGCAACATGGAGCGCAATCTGCTCGGGGCCGATCGAGCGGGGTACTGGCCGATGGTGCACGCCATCGGGGACGAAGCGATCGACACTCTGCTCACCCTCTACGAGAAGGTCGTCCGCGACAACCCCGCGCGGGAGCGGCGGATGCGGATCATTCACTCTCAGGTGCTTCGCGGGCCGGCGGTGGCGAAGCGTTATGCGGCCCTCGGGGTGATCGCCGAGGTCCAGCCGTATCATGCCATCGACGACATGCGGTGGATGGAGCCGCGAATAGGAGATCGGGCCCGGTGGGCCTACGCCTTCAAGACCCTCCACGACGCCGGGGTGATGCTCAGCTTCGGGTCGGATTGGCCGGGGACGAACGCCTCGTGGTACACCGCCGACCCGATGAAGATCATCTACGCCGCGGTGACCCGGCGGACTCTTGCGGGCGCCCCGGAGGGGGGCTGGTATCCGGAGGAACGGGTCGATCTGGTCACGGCGCTTCGCGCCTACACTGTCAACAACGCCTATGCCGAGGGCAGTGAGGGGACCAAGGGAAAGCTCCAGGCCGGCCTGCTCGCCGATTTCGTGGTGTTGAGCCGCGACCTGTTCCGGATCTCACCGAACGACATCAAGGACGTTCGCGCGCTGCTGACGGTGGTCGGTGGGCGAGTGACCCACGCCGCCGGGCCGTTCGCCAAGCCCTAGGATCCGGCCAGTTCGTGCCGCAGGACCACCGCCCCGAGGACCCCGGCCGCGGTGGACGCGGCGATGATCCCGAGCTTGGCCGACGCCAACAAACCGACCTCGTCGAACGCCAACGCCGCGATGAACAGCGACATCGTGAACCCGATGCCCCCGAGGCAGGCCGCCCCGGCCACCAGCCGCCAGGACGACTCGGCCGGGAGGGACGCCACCCCGAGCCGCACCGCCAGCCAGGAGAAGAAGAGGATGCCCACGGGCTTGCCCACCACCAGGCCCGCGGCGACGCCTAGCGCCACTGGCGCGACCAGCATCGATTCGGCGCCGGTCAGGCGGACGCCGGCGTTCGCGAACGCGAACAGCGGCATGATCCCGTACTGCACCACGCCGTGGAGCGAATGTTCGAGTCGCAGCAGTGGCGCCTGGACCCCTTCGCTGGTGACCTCGAGGGCGTGGATCGCCTCCTGCTGTCCCTTACTGGTGATCACCAACAGGTCGCCGGTTTCGGCCTGATCGAACTCGGCGATCAGATCCCGGGCTCGGGCCGAGAACTCGGCGGCATTGATCCGGGTATGCGACGGGATGGTCAGGGCCAGCAACACCCCGGCGATGGTCGAGTGGACTCCCGCCTCGTGCACCGCGATCCAGAGCACCAACCCGAGCACCAGGTATGGCGCGAGGCGCCGGACCCCTCCCCGGTTGAGAAGGACCAGACTCGCCATGGCCGCCCCGGCCACCAGCAACGCCCCGGTCTGAACGGCTCCCGTGTAGAACAGCGCGATCACGATCACCGCGCCCATGTCATCGACGATGGCCAGCGCGGTCAGGAAGACTTTGAGCCCGAGCGGGACCCTGGGGCCGAGCAGCGCGAGGATCCCGAGGGCGAAGGCAATGTCGGTCGCCATCGGAATGCCCCAGCCGGCCGAGGCAGCACCGCTCGGGTTGATGGCCCAATACACCAGCGCCGGCACCACCATTCCGCCGATCGCCGCCGCGATGGGGAGCGCCGCTCGGCGGGGTGAGGCGAGCTCGCCAACCATCAACTCGCGTTTGATCTCGAGGCCGACCAGCAGGAAGAACAGCGCCATCAGCGCGTCGTTGCACCACGCCAGCAGGGACAACTCGAGCGGATGCTCGGCGGGCCCGATGGCGAATCGCCGCTCCAGCAGGGCAAAGTAGGTTTCGTGCCACGGCGAGTTGGCCCACGTGAGCGCCACGGCCGTGCTCACCAGCAGGAGGATTCCGCTGAGCGAACCGGTCCGGGCGAACACCTGGAAGGGCCGCAGTCCGCGAAAGCGGGACTTGGTGGTCATCGGTTCAGAGACGTTCCTGCTCACGACGGGAAACGCTTCGCCTCCCGAGGCTCAGGGGCCGAAGCCCGGCGGGACCTTCTCGTCCTGGGGCGACTGGAGGACCCGCCGGTAGCACCAGATGACGAGGCCCCAAACGAACCCGAGTGCGACCAACATGGTGACCCAGCCCGCGGTTGTCATCGGCAGCAACCTCCGTCAATCGGCGGGAGGGGACGAAACCAAGCGACCGCGCCGACGCGGTTTGCGATGTGGCCGGACGGATCAATGGGGGGGGCGGGCGAGCGACCGGGCATTCGAGGACGCACGGGTGGCCTTGCGTTGAATGAGGATGGCGGCCCGACCATCCCAGCAGTCCCTGTAACGGCGGTCGCCGCTACACCCGTGTCTTGTGCCCCAAGTATGGCCGCGGTGCTCCGGCGCTCGCAAGGGCCTCGGTCGGGCCGGGTCGCACCGGCGCGGCTTTGCGGTATCTTCAGCAACCGACCACACTTCCGGAGCCCGTCGCGTGTTCCGATCTGCTATTTGCCTCCTACCGCTAGTCCTCCTCGGATGTGCGACCGCGTCCGGACCGGCCACCCCGGTCGGGTCGAGCACGTTGGCTCGGTTGCTTGCCGCGGCCCACGAAAACGCCGTGGCCGGGAGCGTGTCCGCCCAACTGCGCGACGGCCGACCGATCGAACGGCTGCCCGACGTCTCGCTCGCTCACGCCGAGTCCAGGGCGGCGGCTGCCCGCGCCTTGCTGGATACCCTCGGCACCATCGACCGATCGGCGCTCTCGGCATCCGAGCAACTCAGCGCCGAGGTGCTCGAGTGGACCCTCCATGGCGAGGTCGAGGCGCCCAAATACCATTGGCTTTCCTTTGGATTGGCGACACCGTACCAGAGTCCACTTACCAACGAGTTGCTGTTCCTTGGCCGCGACATGCCGCTCGGGACCCAGCCAGAGCGGGCCCGCTACCTGGCCCGGCTCGGCGACATCGCCGCCCTGACCGACAGCATTCGATCCGGACTGGTGGCCCGCGAAGAACGGGGCATCCGGGTGCCGAAGGCCGAGATCAGTCAGATCATCGGCGCGCTTGGCGCGATGAAGCTCGCCGGAACGAAGAGTCCCTACGCGCCGCCGGCCACGCGCCTCGCCGCCCTCACCGACTCGGTCCGGGACGGGTTCGTCGCGGCGGTCGCCAAGACGGTGGACGACCGCGTCAACCCGGCGCTCGATCGTCTGCTGGCCTTCCTGCGGGGCGAGTATCTCGCGGCCGCACCCGACGACGTCGGGCTCAAGCAGTATCCGGGCGGCGAGGAGTACTATCGGTTCCTGGTGGCCCGAAATACCACGCTCGACCTGGCGCCCGAGGCGATCCATCAAACCGGCCTCGCCCACCTCGCCACGCTCGAAGCGACCATGGACAGCTTGCTGGGTGTGATCGGATTCAAGGGGACCCGCCAGGAGTTTCTGGCCGCGATGAACCGCGATCCTCGCTTCGTTGCCCGAACGCCGGACGAGGTCGGGGCCCGCTACCAGAAGTACTATGACGCCATCAAACCTCACGTGGCGAAGCTCTTCTCCCGCGAGCCGAAGGCCCCGGCCGAGTTTCGCCGTCTCAACCCGTTGCTCGAGGCGTCGCAGACGTATGGTTTCTATCAGCCGCCGGGGGTGGCGTCGCCGGTGGGGATCTACTTCTACAACGCGTCCAATCTGGAGAAGCGGAGTCTCTTCACGGTCGCCTCGATCGCCTATCACGAACTAGTCCCGGGGCACCATTTCCAGATCGCGCTGGCCCGGGAGAACGCCGAGCTGCCGGCGCTCCGAAAGGATTTCTACGCCACCGCCCACGGCGAAGGTTGGGCCGAGTACGCCTCGGAGTTGCCTCGGGAGCTCGGCCTGTATGCCGACCCGTACGACCTCTACGGTCGGTTGATCAGCGAGGCCTTCCTGACCACCCGGCTGGTGGTCGATCCCGGGATGAACCTGCTGGGCTGGTCGCGAGAGCGGGCGATGGCCTTCATGCGGGAGCACACCATGGCGGCCGAGTCGGAGATCGCCTCGGAGACCCTCCGCTACTCGGTCGACCTGCCGGCCCAGGCGTTAGGCTACAAGATCGGAGCGATCGAGTTCTGGCGGCTGCGGCGGAAGGCGGAGCAGGCGCTCGGTCCCAAGTTCGACATCCGGGCCTTTCACGCGATGATTCTCGATCCCGGCGCCCTGCCGATGACGGTGGTGGGCCGGATGGTCGATCGGTGGATCGCCGAAGTCAACGCGGCCAAGTAACCGTTTCGGGAGAGGATTCTGATCATGCGCCCGTGGGTTTCCCTGGTTCGGGTCCTGTCGTTGCTGGCCGCGGTCGCGGCCACTCGCTTCGATCGCGCCGTTGGTCAAGACGATCCGGCCCCCTTCATCGCCCGGATCGAGAGCGCCCAATCGCCCAATCGCCAGGGGTTCGATCCGCTGACGCTGTCCGAGATCATGGCCCGGTTCAAGGTCCCCGGGGTGAGCGTGGCCGTGATCAAGGACTTCAAGATTCACTGGACCAAGGGGTATGGGCTCGCCGACGTCGCGACCAACACCCCGGTCGGGATCACCACGGCGTTTCAGGCCGCGTCGATCAGCAAGCCGGTCATGGCGATGGCGGCGGTGCGGTTGGCGCAGGAAGGCCGGCTGTCGCTCGACCAGGACATCAACGCCCTCCTCAAGTCGTGGAAGGTGCCGGCCATCGAGCTGACCCGGACCCAACCGGTGACGCCGCGAGCGCTGCTCAGTCACACCTCGGGCTCGGACGACGGCTTCGGCTTCCCCGGCTACGACCCGGCCGCGCCGCGACCGACCGTGGTCCAGATCCTCAACGGTGAAAAGCCGTCGAATGTCGGGCCGGTGAAATTCGTCCGACCGCCGTTTACCGGACAGAAATACTCCGGTGGCGGCACCCAGATCGTCCAACTGGCCCTGACCGACCTCACCGGACTTCCGTTCGCCGAGTTGATGCGCCAGAAGGTGCTCGATCCCCTCGGTATGTCGGCAAGCTCCTACGAACAGCCGCCGACCGGCGCGATCGCCGAGCGCACCGCTCGCGCCCACGATGGCCGGGGCGCGTCGATGGGAGCGAAGTGGCACGTGTACCCCGAGCAGGGCGCCGCCGGGCTGTGGACGACGCCGAGCGACCTGGCGTTGGTGGCCATCGAGGTGCAGCGAGCGATCCAGGGTCCCGCGGGGAAGGTGCTCAGCCAGGCAAGCGCTCGGGAGATGATCGCCCCTACCGGGCTCGGCCCCTTCGCGGTCGGATTCATGGTCGAGAAGCGAGGTGAGGGCTGGTACTTCATGCACAGCGGCGGCAACTGGGGGTTTCGGTGCGATCTGGTCGCCCACGTGCGCAAGGGATACGGCGTGGTCGTGATGACCAATGGCGACAACGGAGGCCCGATCATTCGCGAGATCGAGGAGCGGGTCGCCGCCGCCTACGGCTGGGATTCGCTCGACAAGCCGATCCCGCGATAGCCTGGCGCCCTGACCCCCGGCCGGTGTTCCTGAACGGATCGGATGGCGTGACTTGAAGACGGCGGATAACTTTCTCGCCCACCCAGAATGGAAGACGTTCATGAGCCGTTCATTCATTCGAATTGGAATCGGGGCCGTTGCCTCGATTCTCGTCGGGTGCGCCTCCGAACAGCGCGCCCCCGAGCCCCAATCGGTCCCGGCCGCACCGGTGGCCCCACCGGTGGTCGAGATCATCGCCACCGACTTCGCCTTCCAGGTGCCCGACACGATCCCGGGCGGGTGGGTCACCCTTCGAATTCGCAACACCGGCCAGGAGCTACATCACGGGGCCCTCTATCGCCTCGACCAGGGCAAGACCGTCGCGGACGTGCTCAAGCTCTCGGGGCCGCAGATGCCGGAGTGGATGGTCGCCGTCGGGGGGCCGAGCGGAGCGAATCCCGGCGCGACCCTGGAGACGACGGTGCAGTTGGCGCCCGGCAGCTACCTGCTGCTCTGCGAAATCCCGTCGCCTGACGGCAAGCTTCACCTGATGAAGGGGATGATGCGGCCGATGACGGTGGTGGCGCCCACCACGGAGGCGGCCGCGCCGTCGAGCGACATCGAAGTGAGGCTGTCGGATTTCAGCTTCGAGTTCTCGAAGGAGCTTGTTGCGGGTAAACATACCTTCCGGGTCGAAACCGCACCGGGGCAGGCTCACGAAGTGGTGATCGCCCGTCTGCTCCCCGGGAAGAAGGCCGAGGATCTCTTGGCCTGGGTCGAGAACATGGCCGGTCCCCCGCCGATCGAGGGAGTCGTCGGCGGAACCACCGCGCTCGCCGCCGGGACGACCAACGTGTTCCAAGCTGAGCTGGTGCCCGGCGACTACGCCGTGATCTGCTTCATCCCCGACGTCAAGGATGGCAAGGCCCACGCCCACCATGGGATGATGAAGACGGTCAAGATCTCGTAGTGGCCCTCACCTCCACCATCTATCCGTTCGACATCCAGCTCGCCGACACCGATCGTGGGGTTTACGAATCGGTGTCGGTGCGGCTGGCCTGCCATCCGTCCGAGACGCCGGAAGCACTGGTGTGTCGCGCGCTCGCCTACTGTCTGGAGTACACGGAGGGGATCGGGTTTTCGGCCGGACTGTCGGACGGCACCGAGCCGGCGATCTGGGTGAAGGACCTGACCGGGGCGCTTCGCTGTTGGATCGACATCGGGTCGCCGGACGCGGCCCGGCTCCACCGGGCGAGCAAGCTGGCGCCGCGGGTCGCGGTCTACACCCACAAGGATCCCGCCACGCTGGTCCGGCAGCTCGAGGGCGAGCGAATCCACCGGCGCGAGGCGATCGAGCTCTACGCCATGGACCGCCCCCTGCTGGACGGGATGGTCGCTCGGTTGGAGCGGCGGATGCGGTTCGACCTGACCGTCGCCGATCGCCACCTTTTTCTCACCATCGGCGCCGAAACGTTGACCGGCGAGGTGCGGCGGGTCGCACTCGGACCGTGACTAATTCCGCCGATGACGCTGGATCATCCGGTGCCCCAGCTCCGCCGCGCGGCGGGCGCCGTTTCGGCGTTTGAGTGGGGGTGGTCGCCGAGGCCGGGGCGCGCGACCAGAATCGGGCGAACGGACCCGAAGGCGGGGGCAAACAGCGAGGGCTGATCGGGATCAGAGAAGAGGCCGGCGAAGTCGCCCGGGTTGAATGCTCGGGCCAAGCGGGCGGCGTAGGTCTCGGTGAGCACCCGGAGGTAGTGCTCGACGTCGTAGTCGCGCGGGTCGGGGGGGCCGCCCGCCGACCCATCGTCCCCGTCGGGCACCACCCCGCCGGATCCGCCCCGCGCCCGGTAGACCCGGAACCGTTCGCCCACCCGCCACGTGGTCCGCCCCGCTGCCAGGACGGCTTCATAGGCGAACTCCCGCCGGTTCTCCCGCGATGCTTGGTATTGGGCCGGTGACTTGGTGAGCCGGATCCGCGAGGACACGTCGCGGGTCGGCAGCTCGCGACGGCGCAGAGCGGTCACGGTCTCGAGGTAGACGGTCCGAACACCCTCGACGTCGCCCGAGAGCAGTCGGTGGAGGGAGCGGCGGAGAAACGCCTCGCCAAACGGCTCGGCCCGGCTCGACCGGAAGGCGACACCGCGGAGGATGAGGCTACCGTCGTAGCGGAGCAAGGCGTAGTTCTTGGGCTCGTGGGAAAGCATCGAGCGGTAGCGGCCCTCGAATTCGAGCTGGACCTTCGGCGGCAGGAGCGCCGCGACCTCGTCCACCACCGACCGTTCCTCCGCCTCGGACCACGACTCGGGGACCGCGAAGTAGACGCCATCGGTGTCCGCCTCGAGCAGCGTCACGCCCCGAGCCTTGAGCTCGCGGCACATCAGGTCGAGCATCTCCCGGCCTCGGCGGGTCACCTCGTTGGCCGCGTGAACGTCCGCGAACCGGGTGAGATCGCCGCCGGCCGCGAGGTACCCGTAGGCGGTGTTGACCACCAGCTTCATCGCCGCGGACATCGCCTCGTGGCCATGCCGTTCGGCCGAGCCCGGCGGGGCCGCCTTGGCGCTCGCCTTCGCGGCGAGGCGCCGCTCGACCAATCCGTCGACCAGGGCCAGGAGCACCCCGAGCCGGTCCCCGGACGGGCCGATCCGAAAGGCGCGCATCAACGACGGATACAGGCTTGCCACGTCGGCCTTGACCACCCGATGGGCGACACCGGTGGCGAACAGGTGGAGCGCGGCGCCGCTGTGTCCGGTCCCGTCGGACGGCTGGTGGGCCGGGAGCGCCTGCCCGCTTCGCAGATAGGCCCGGACCAGGAGCGGATCGATCACGCCGGTGGCCGCGCCGGCATCGGCGAGCCGCTCGTAGCGCCGCGGGGCCATCCGCGCCAAGGCGAACGCCGCTCCCCCGAGCATCCGCGCGAGGCCCGCCACCTCCTCGACGTCCCCCGTGGCGTAGCGACGAACCCGCTCCGGGTCGGTTCGAAAGGTTTGGTAGATCTGGTCGCCGCGGACGTACTCCCGATCCGGCTTGGCGAGGCCCAAGTGCCGGGCCACCGCCTTGAGCCCGTGGCCGGGAAGCTCCCGGGTCGAGAAATCAAACCGGCGGACCGCGTCGAGGGTATCGATCAATTCCCGACCCGGGATCACGAACCGGACCCGGTGACGGTCGCCGGCGCCCCGTCGAGCCGCCCGCTGGCGGACGCCTAACGCCGGTCGCCGGCCGAGTGGCAGGGATACCCCGAGGACCCGGGCTCGGCGCTCGAGGAAGGGGAGGTCGAATCCGTGGAGGTTGTGATTCTCGATCACGTCGGGATCGGCCGCCACGATGGTGGCGACCAGCCGGCCGATCAGCTCGGCCTCGGCGGCGTCTCCCCGGCCGGTCGCCTCGAGCACCTCGGTTCGCCCGGAGGGATGACCGATCGCGACCATGAACATCCGGCTGCGAGCGGGGTCGAGGCCGGTGGTCTCCAAGTCGAATTGGAGGCGATGGAGCTGGTCGAACTCAAGGTCCCGAAAATAGCTGCGACCGGTGGCGACCAGATACTGCTCTTCGGGCGGCAACACCAGCACCGATCCCCGCCCCAGCTCACGAAGGTGGGTGATCGGCCGGGCGAGCCGACGCGAGGCCCCTTGGAGGATGGCCTTGGCCATCGACCGGCCGTCGGTGGCCGAGACGAGAAACCGGAGAGCGCCCGGTCCATAGAGCTCCCGGTAGCTGATCCGGGCGGCCGGGTCGTCGGGCCGCAGGGCGTCACCGAGGTGGGCAAGGTCGTCGAGTCGATCGAGCAGCAGCCAGGGGCGAAAGCGCACCTGCTCATGGACCAGCGCGTCCGACTCGGGGAGCCGCCGCCAGAGGTGCGCCTCGCCCGAGCTGTCGGCCCAGACCGAGACGATGCCCGGGGTGGGATCCCAGCCCCAGAGCCATTCCTCCTCGATCCGGCTGGTCACCGGCGTGGCCGGGGTCGGGTCGCGGAGGCGTCATCCATCCCATGAGTTTATCGCCGCGGGTCGAGATCTGCCGCCCCATCCCGCCGGTCAGTCCTGGCGAAGCACCTGGGCCGGGTCGGTCCGACTGGCCCGATGTCCCGGGAGCCACGACGCGGCGGCGGCGGTCACCAGCACCAGGGCCGGGACCACCACGAAGGTGACCGGGTCGGAAGGGGCCACCTGATAGAGCAGCGATCGGATCAGCCCCGCGGCGGCCAGCGCCGCGGTGACGCCGAGGAGGGCGCCTAACGTGGTGAGCCCGAGTCCGTGGCGGACGATGAGCCAGCGGACCCCGCCCGGGGTCGCCCCGATGGCCAGCCGGATTCCCATCTCCCGGAGCCGGCGCCGCGCCAGCTCCGACCCCACGCCGTAGACGCCAACCAGGCTCAACCCCAATCCCACCCCGGCGAACGACAAGAGCAGCCCCGTGAGGAACCGCTCCCGACCGAGCGAGATGGCGCGGATCTCGTCCATGGTGCGGATCGAGGAGATCGCCAACATGGGGTCGAGGTCGGCCACGATCGCCCGGATCGGGGCGGCGAGCACCCGCGGCGGGGCGGTGGTGCGCACCACCAGGGTCATCGCGCTCCGGGGCTCTTGCTCGTAAGGCGCGATGATCTCCGGGGTGGACTCGGTGCCGAGCGCGACTTGCCGTTCGTCGCCCACGACGCCGACGATGGTTCGCCAGTAGGTTGTGGAATCGGGGATCCGGTCGAAGGCGAGCCGCTGCCCGATCGGATCGAGGCCGGCGAAGTGCATCCGAGCCATCGTCTCGTTGATCAACACCACACCGGGGGCGCCCCGCCGGTCCGCCTCGGTGAGCAGCCGTCCCCGCCGGAGGGGCACCCGCATCACCCGCTGGTAGTCGTGGGTCTGCTCCCGGTGGACGACCTGAGCCGCCCGCTCCCGCGGTGGCTGCCCCTGGATCGCGAAGTCGCTCGACCACGAGGGTGGTCCCAGCGGCACCTTCGAGACGATCGCGGCGGATTCGACGCCCGCCAGGGCCCGGGTGCGCCGTTCCAGCTCGGCGTAGAAGGCGAACACCTTCGCGGCGCTGTCGAATCGGATGCCCGGGAGGTCGAGGCTCACCGTCAGGACCTGTCTCGAATCGAAGCCCGGGTCGACGTTCGAGAGGCGGAGATAGCTGCGAACCAGCAACCCGGCCCCGAGGGTCAGGGCGATGGTGACCGCGACTTGACCGACCAGGAGGAGATCGGCCCACCGGGTGGCCCGTCGAGAGCCGCTCGCCCCGCGACCTTCGGCACGGAGCACCTCGGCGGGACGCCGCCGTGCGGCCACGCTCGCGGGCGCGAGGCCGAAGAGCACCGCCGCCAGGGCCGAGGCCGCCGCGGAATAACCCAGCACGACCCAACTCATCGTGATGTCCTCGGTCGGGAGCAGGCCAGCCGGGCGGAGGGCGGCCAGGAGCGACGCGCCCGCGGCGCCGAGGGCGATTCCCGCGATCCCACCCGCCGCCGCGAGCAAGGCGCTCTCGGTGAGCGCCTGACGGAGGAGACGGCCCCGGCCGGCGCCTAACGCGAGACGGACGGCCGATTCGCGAGCCTGGCCCACCGATCGGACCAGCAGCAGGTTGGCGATGTTGCCGCAAGCGATCAACAGCAACGACGAGACTCCGCCGAAGATGACCAGCAGCGGCAGCCGGGTGGAACCGACCAGGAATTCGTGGAGCGGGGTCAGCCCGGCCCCCATTCTGGCGTTGGTGACGGGAAAGTCCCGTTGGAGGCGGGCCACCACCGTTTGGAGGGTGGCGTCGGCCCGCTCGGGGGTCATCCCGGGTTTGAGCCGGCCGACGACCCGAAGCCAATGGGCCCGTCGGAACCACACCTCGGTCTCGAAGGCGCGGTCCCAGCGGGTCGGGTACCAGAGGTCCACCTCGAGGCCGGGAAGCGCGAACGACTTCGGCAGCACGCCGATCACCTCGGTTGGTCGTCCGTCCAATTCGATCGTGGTGCCGATCACGGCCGGATCCGCGCCGAAGGCGTCGCGCCAGGTCGCCTGGGTCAGCACTACGACGCGGGCGTCGCCGTCACGCCAGGTCTCCTCGTCCCGAAAGAGCCGGCCGAGGGCCGGGCGGACGCCGAGGAGGCTGAAGAAGTTGCCGGTCGCCTGCCGGCTGGAGAGGAGCCGAGGCGGTTCTTTGCCGGTGAGGGTCGCATCGTCGCCGAAGCTCGAGTACCCGCCGATGTCGGCAAAGCCCTCGGCCTGCTTCTTCCAGTCGAGCATGTTGGCCGGCGCCGCGTCGGCCCGATCCCAGCCGAAGTCGGGATTCTTCTCCCATAAGGCAACCAGCTCGCGGGGATGGGCGAACGGCAGCGGACGAAGCAGGACGGCCTCGACGGCCGAGAAGATCGCGGTGTTGGCGCCGATGGCGAGGGCGAGGGTGAGCACCGCCGCGGCCGCCAGGCCAGGGCTCTTCCGGAACGACCGGAGCGAGACCGCGATGTCGACGACGGCGTCGTCGATCCATTCACGAAGCCGGATCCCCCGATCTCGCCGCGCGGCGGAGCGCTGCACGGCCTCGCGAGTCTGGGGGACCGAGGTCCCGAACCGGCGAAGCGCCTCGGCCCGCGCGGCCTCCGGGTCCATCCCTCGCTCGATCAGATGGCGGACCTGCTCATCCATCATCGAGGCCAGCTCGGCGTCGGCGTCCGGTCCGGCGTCGTCGGGGCGACGGAGGGCCAGGCCGAACAAGCGCCCGAATCGGGAACGGCGGTCGGGGCGGGTCATCGGACCTCGAGCAGCGCCGTCAGCGCTTCCACCGATTGCTTCAGGGTCTCCGTTTCGGTTCGGAGGCGGGCGCGGCCGGTAGCGGTGAGGGAGTAGTAGCGGGCGCGGCGGTTGTTCTCGGTGATGTCCCACGCGCCGGTGAGGCAGCGGCGTTCCTCGAGGCGGTGGAGGGACTGGAGCAGGGCGGCGGCCTCGATCTCGAACTCGCCCCGGGAGCCGTCTTCGATCCACCGGGTGATCTCGAAGGCGTGCATCGGGGTGGACGAGAGGGCCTTGAGGACGAGGGCGTCGAGGGTGCCTTTGAGCAGCGGCATGGTGGTAGTCTCCTTCCACCAAGTTACTACCCCAAGATGCTTACCGCAACGGTCCGTTGGGCGTGAGACGGAGGAGCCGGCCCTGGGGGTCGTCGGTGAGGAGGTAGAGCAACCCGTCCGGTCCCGCCCGCACGTCACGAATCCGGTGGCCAAGCTCGGCGAGGAGCGGTTCTTCCTCGACCGGCTGCCCGGGGCGGATCCGGACCCGCCGGAGATGTTTCCCGGCCAACGCGCCAATGAAGAAGTCGCCGGTCCCACGCCGGGAACCGGGTGCCGAGATAGAGCGCGAAGCCGGACGGCGCGATGGACGGTACCCAGATCACCACCGGGCGTTCGATCCCCGGGGCCTCGGCGATCGGTGAGATCACGGTGTTGTCGTAGTCGATCCCGAAGGTGGTCCGCGGCCAGCCGTAGTTGGCGCCCGGTCGGATCCGGTTGATCTCGTCGCCGCCCTTGGGACCGTGTTCGTGGGCCCACACCTCACCGTTGCGGGGGTCGACCAAGAGGCCCTGCTGATTGCGATGACCGTACGAGTAGATCTCGGGCCGAGCCCCGGGGGTGGTGACGAACGGATTGTCGGACGCCGGCCGGCCCTCGCGGGTGAGCCGGACGAGCTTGCCCAGATCCGAGCCGAGCGCGAGCGCGGCGTCGCGATAGTCGTAGCCATCGCCGATCGACAGCAGGAGGGTGCCGTCGGGAAGCCAGGCCAATCGGCCGCCGGGGTGCGCCAAGCCGCGTTTGGCCGGCGTCGCGCGAAAGATCACCTGGCCCTCCTCCAACCCCGCGCCATTCCACCGGGCCCGAAACAGCGCCGTCCGATTCGACTCGACGGTCCCTTCGACGAAGCTGAGGTAGACCTGCCGGTTGGTGGCGAAGGCCGGATCGAGGACGATATCCAGCAGCCCCCCGTCGGAGCGCTGGAGGACGTGAGTCGGCCCGCCGCCGACGGGCAGGGAGTCGAGTCGGGCCCCCCGGTAGCGACGGATCGTGCCGTGCTTTTCGACGATGAGCAGGCTCGAGTCGGGCAGAAACGCGAGACTCCAAGGCGCCCGAAGTCCGCCGGCGAGCTCTTCGACCCGATAAGCGGGGCCTTGGGCGGCCGCGGTCACCGGAGCGAGGGTGATGATGACAATCGCGGTGAGGCGGCTGAGCAGGGACACACCCTCTCTACGCCACGGCTCCCGACTCAGTTTCGAGCGGAGCCTGCGCCCGCGCGCGAGCGGGTGGACCGAGCACCGCCGCCGCGGGGGTCAGTCGGCTCGGAGCACCACCGCTGGATGGGCTCGTGCCGCCCGCATCGCGGGGGCCGCGCTCGCGGCCAGCGCGACCGCGCCAGTCAGCAGTACCACCGTCGCGAACGTGATCGGGTCGGTCGGGCTGACTCCCTCGAGCAGGCGGCCGAGCAGTCGAGTGAGGAGCGCCGCCCCGGCCACGCCGATCGCGATCCCGCCGACCGTCTGCCGGAGTCCGGTGGCGAGGCTGAGGCGGACCAACTCCGCGGGCCGAGCGCCCAAGGCGGCCCGAATCCCGAACTCTTGCTCGCGCATCGCCACGACGTGGGCCACCACGCCGAAGACCCCGATCGCCGAGAGGATCAACGCGGCCAGGCCGAACACGCCGAGCAGCTGCATCGCGAATCGCGGAGCCGCGATCGATCCGGCGACGATCTCCTCGAGGCTCCTGACCTCGGCGATGGGCAGCCGGGGATCGATCTCCCGGATCGCGGTCCGAACCGGATTGACGTAGTGGGCGGGGTCGCCGTCGGTTTTGACGACGAGGCTCATGCTCCGGGTGGTATTACCGGGTGACCGGGCGAACTGCGCCATGGTGACGTAGAACTGGGCCTTCACCTCGGTGGTCAACCCGTTGTGGCGGACGTCGTCGACTACCCCGACGATGGTGTATTGGGGCCGGTGCGGGTCGCCCCCGATCCGGACCAGGGTGCCGAGCGGCGAACGGCCGGCCAGGTACAACTCGGTGAATCGGCGGTTGACCACCATCGCCAGCGGCCCGGTGAAGTCGTCGCGTGCTTCGAGCGCCCGTCCTTCCCGAAGGCGCAGACCTAACGTCTCGAAGTAGCCGGGAGTCACCACCTGCCAATCGGCGGGGGCGCCCTGATGTGGCGGCGGGGTGTAGCCCTCGACCTGGAGACCCCAATCGCCCATTTCCGCGGCGAGGGGCAGGAGTCGGGCCGCCCCGACCGAGCGAACCCCGGGCAGGCCCGCCACCCGGGCCTGGGTCTCGCTCCAGAAGGCCGCGATCCGGGCGGAATCGGGATACCAGGTCGACGGGGTCGACAGTCGCAGGGTCAGGACGTTGCTCGAGGTGAAGCCGCTATCGATGGCGAACAAGTTGGCGACGCTTCGTACCAAGAGGCCGGCGCCGATGACGAGGACCACCGCGAGCGCGACCTCGGTGGTGACCAGGCCCTGTCGCCAGCGGAGTCGCCCGGCCCCGACCGTGGCGCCGCGACTGCCTTCCTTGAGCTCGGTGGCCGGGGCGACGCGGGCCGCCTGGAGCGCGGGCAGGATGCTGGTGAGCACCGCGGCCAGCGAGGCCAGAGCGAGGATCACGCCGAGCAAGGCGGGCTCGATTCGGGTGTCGGCGACGCGGGGGAGGGTGGCCGGGGCGACCTGGCGCACCGCGGCCACCGCCACCCACGCGATCACGATGCCGAGCCCGCCGCCCACCAGCGCCAGGAGCCCGCTCTCGGCGACCAGCAGCCGGGTCAGCCGCCCGGCCTCGGCGCCTAACGCGACCCGAACGGCCAGCTCCCGCCGGCGCCGTTCGCCCCGTACCAGGAGCAGGCCGGCGACGTTGGCGCAGGCGATCAGCAGCACCACGCCGACCGCGCCGAGCAGGACCAAGAGAGGGCCCTTCACCGGACCGGTGACCTGGTCTTCGATCCCGACCACGAACGGCCGAAATTGCATGTCCACGGGATAGATGTTGTCGCGGACCAGGCCCGCGACGAAGGTGGTCAGCTCCGCGTTGGCGGCGGCAACGGTCGCGCCGGGGGCGAGCCGGGCGACGGCGTAATAGTTGTGATTGCCCCCGCCCGGCGTGAAGGCGGGCCCGGCGGTGGCGCCTTCGTCGGCCGGGTCCACGGCCAGCGGCTGGTAGACATCGGTGGCGCCCTGCTCGCCGAAATCGAGCGGCAAGCGGAAGCCCGGGGGCATCACCCCGACGACCGGGACCGCTTGGCCGCCGATCTGGATCGGCCGGCCGAGGATCGCGGGGTCGGCGCTGTAGCGCCCATGCCAGAGCTCGTGGCTGACGACGGCCGCCGCGGGACCATTGGGGCGGTCCTCCTCCGCGGTGAACCCCCGGCCCAGGAGCGGGGCCACCCCGAGAATCGCGAAGACGTTCGCCCCGACGCTGGCCGAGCGAACCCGCTCGGGGTGGTCGCCGTCGGTGAGATTGGCGGCGCCATCGGTGAAAATTCCGGCGTCGTCGATGGCGCGGATCTCGGTCTTCCAGGCCTCGTATTCGTCGTAGGAAACCCAAGTTCGATCGAACCCCCGCCACGCGCTCCAGACCATCGCGACGCGATCGGGCTCGCCGTAGGGCAGCGGGGCGAGGAGGGCGCTCTTGACCACGGCGAACAGCGCGGTAGTCGCCCCGATTCCGAAGCCGAGGGTGAGCACCACGGTCAGGGTGAAGCCCCGTTGCCGACCTAACGAACGCCAGGCGAAGCGGAGGTCCTGGAACAGGGTGTCGATGGCCCGGGCGCCCCGTTCGTCGCGGACCTCGTCGGCGTAGCGCTCGACCCCGCCAAACGCTCGGACTGCCCGCCGTCGGGCGTCCTCGTCGGACAAGCCCTGGCGCCGATTCCATTCGGCCTCGAGCTCGAGGTGGTGGCGGATCTCTTCGGCCAGCTCGCGGTCGGCCCGGCAGCGACCCAACAGGCCGGCGAGAGCGGAACCTAGCTGATGGTACCAGGCCATGGGGACCTCAGGCGAATCGAAGGACGCGGTTGACGGCGGTGGAGGAGCGTTCCCAGTCGGTGACGGCCGCCTCGAGGGCCCGGCGACCTTCCGCGCTGATCTGGTAGTAGCGGGCCCGGCGGTTGTTGTCGCTGGCGCGCCATTCGGACCGGATCAGGCCCCGGCGGAGCAGGCGTTGGAGGGCCGGGTAGAGCGACCCCTGGTTGACGTCGAAGACCTCGCGGGAGGCCTGCCGGAGGCGGAAGGAGAGGCCCCAGCCGTGGGACGCCTCCACGGTCAGGAGCTTGAGGACCATCATCTCGAGGGTCCCCTGAAGGACTTCGGATCGGGAGTCGGCCATGGTCTCCTTTAGACTCCCAACAGGAGATTTGTGTTGCAGGGCGGGACCGGAAGACGTCGTTCACCCCCTCCGGGGCCTGCCGGCGGCCGAACCGATCAGGGAGGGCCCCCAGGAGCTGGTTGCTCGGCGGGCGGGGCGAACTCACCGCGAGCGATGAGCCAGAGGCAGATGGCGCCCAACGGAATCCAACCCAGCAGGCCGAAGTAGCTGACCAGGGTCCAATTGGGTCCACCGTAGAAGAGCGAAACGACCATCAGCGACCCCACGCTGTTGGTGGCGCCGTGGGCGAGGCAGCAGACCCAGACCGAGCCGGTCTTCTTCCGGAGCCAGGCCCAGATGATGGAGAGGAGCACTCCGGTGATTGGAAAGACGATCATGCCGAGGAGCGGGGTGGCGGCGTACTGGTCGCCGCCGGTCAGGATCATCGGGGTATGCCACCAGGCCCAGACCAGGCCGGTCACCACCGCCGCCGAGAGCGGCGAGCCCTCGAAGATCCGGATCTGGAAGTAGCCCCGCCAGCCGAACTCTTCGCCCCACATCAACACGGTCGTGAACAGACTCAAGAGGAGCGGCATGACGGGCAGAGGGAAAGACAACAGGGGGGCGGGGGGGCCGGTCTCGGGCGAGAGGACCGCGTAGGCCCGAGCGAGGGTGGGGTCGGGGGTGCTGACCTGAAGGAGCACGGCGAGCCCGGTGATCAGCGCGGCGATGCCTAACGGCATCAGCCAGGCGAGCAGGTAGTAGCCCCAGGAGGCCCGGAGATTGGGCCGCATCCCGGCGTCGGCAAATCCCTCCCGCTCGATCCAGTGCCGGGTGATGATGGCCGCGACGGCGGGGGCGAAGCCCGGAAAGGTGCCCCAGATCTGGAAGGAAGGAACCCGCGGCGTGATGCCGAGGGCGAAGAGGAGACCCCACATCCCCCACGCCAGCCCGAACGCGATCGCCAGGAACCACGCCACCGCGTGGCGGCGTTGCCGATGCCATGGTTCGGCTCGGTCATGCTACCTGCCGATATGTCGATGCCAGGCTGCCAGCACCTCGGCCTCCCGCTCGGATGAGAGACCGAAGATCTGGCGCCGGGCGTTCGGGTTCTTGGGTCGCGCCTTGTATTCGTCGATGATGTCGCGGGCGGTGTCCGCCAGGGGCCGGAACGTCATCCCGGCGGCCACCGCTTTCCGGTTGCTCATCTGGGCGAACCCCTTGCCGCCCGGCTCGAACATCGGCGCCTGCTGATAGTCGTCGCGGGGCGGCCACCAGATCGGGAGGTCGGTCCATGGCATGACCTTCCGCTCGGCGAGCCAGTCGGCGTCGACCCAGGTGAAGCGGACGTCGGCGCTGGTGACCGCGCGAATGCCGTACAGGAACTCGGCCCAGGAGAGCGGGGCGGCCGGCCCGACCGCGTTGAAGGTGCCGTTGATATTCTCCTCGATGGCCTTGATCGTGAAGATCGCGAGGTCGTGGGCATCGATGATCTGGGTCGGGTCGGAGGGGTTGCCGGGGGCGAGCACCTCGCCGCCGCGATCGATTCGCATCGGCCAATAGGAAGAGATGTCGTTGTTGTCGCCGGCTCCGATGATCCAGCCGGGCCGGATGATGGTGTGCCGGTTCGAATACACCTCGCGCGTCGACCGTTCGCAGATCGCCTTGAAGGCGCCGTAGTGCTTCGACGCGTCCTCCGATTTGGGGTCAGTGAGCACGTCGAGCGGCTCGTCCTCGTCGATGCCCACCTTGGAGAAGCTGGCGTAGACGTCGCCGGTCGAGATGAAGACGTAGCGGTGGACCGCCTTGGCGAGGATGTCGATCGAGGCGCGGACCACCCGGGGGACGTAGCCCGAGGTATCGATCACCGCGTCCCAGGTTCTTCCCTTGAGCACACCGAGGCCGCCGTCGCGATCACCGACCAGCTTCTCGACGCCGGGGAAGAGACCGGTATTGGTCCGGCCGCGGTTGAAGAGGGTGACCTGGTGGCCGCGGGCCAGGGCCCGGCGCACCATGTGGGGCCCGATGAACCCGGTGCCCCCGATGAAGAGGATCTTGAGTGGGGCCAGGGCCGGGCGGGACGGCTGCCACAGTCCCGAAGGCAACGGCAGGGCGGCGAGGCCGGTAGCCTTGAGGAGGTCACGTCGAGTGATCGGCATGCGGGGCGTTCCGGATCGGGTTCGACGCCTAATGTAACGCCACCTCGCTACCAGGGCGCCGCCAATACCCGACGAGCCACGAACGTTGCCGCGCGTTGGGTCACAGCCCCACGTTAGGGAAGCCGGACCGGCCCCGCAGTTCTCTCACCAGAAGATAGACCTCCTCCGGCAGCACTCGGAGGCGATCGGAGCGGAGCAGCGTTCGAATGGTGGGGAGCGTCAGTGGGCTCACGGCGAGCATGTCCGCCATGCCGGCGCGGAAGCCGGCCGGATCCCAGGTCCGCTGGCCTCCCACGCCGGGTGTGAACTCCTCGCCCTGACGCGCCATGGCGTCGATCATCTCGGCGGTGACCGGCGCCTGGGTCCCGAGCAGACCCTTGAGCTGCTCGGCCATCACCAGGCCGATGACGTACGACGTCTTCCAGGTCCACGACGCCGGCGCCACCACCCGCCCCCCACTGGATCGTTCCCGCTCGATCCAGGACGCAATGAAGTCGGCGATCAGCGACATCGGCGTCTGCCAGGTGGGATCGCTGAAGAGCACCATGTCCCACCGGTTGGTGGCGACGGCGACGGCGAAGCCCAGCTCGGGGTAGGCTCGAAAGTCGTTATGCCAGCCGAACATGTGGGCGCCGCCATGCTCGAAGTCGACGTTCGGCTTGCCGTGATTGCGGAGCATCCAGATGAGCCCGTTCTGCCGGCTGTCGCGCGAGATCTGCGGGGTCAGCATCGCGCGGACCGTCTCCGGGCGCAGCAGCTGGTACCCGTTGTAGCTGCCGTCGTTGAGATAGGCGAGCAACAGCTTGATGTGGTCGCCCGGCGTGGTGACCACCGTTCCCGCGGGATAGTCGGCGAAGTAAATGGCCGGGGTGGGAATCCTGACGTTCCCCACCAGCGCGTAGCCGGTCGACATCCTGGCGAAGATCTCGGGGCGCACCTGACGGGCATCCTGGACCGGCGGATACTGGCTCGACGTCATCCCGAGGGGATTCATGATCCGCTTCTGGACGTAGTCGGAGAAGCTCAGCCGATCGGGATTGGCAACCTCGACCAGGTAGCCAAGGGTGGCGAGCCCGAAGTTCGAATAGATCGCTCGCTCCCCGACCTTGGCACCCCAGCGTGGCACCGTCCCGCCGTAGCTCGCGAACGTCGAGCGGGTGTAGCCGTCCTTAATATGCTCGGCCAGCGGCATGGGCGGGGTGAAGTCGGAGCCGGCGTCGTTGCCGGCCAGTCCGGACCGATGGGTCATCAGGTCGTAGATGGTGATCTCCCGCTCGCCGAGCGGATTAGTGACCCGAAATCCGTCGAGGTAGCGGTTGATCGGGTCGTGGAGATTCATCACGCCCCGCTCCACCAGCTGCATGACGGCGGTGGCGGTGTAGGTCTTTCCCATCGACCCGGAGTGCATCACGGTGGCGGGCGTCATCGGCGTCTTCCGGGCGACGTCGGCAAGGCCGAACCCTTCCTCCCAAATGATCTTCCCCCGCCGTGCCAGGGCCAGGTTGAGTCCAGGTGCTCCGTCCTGGCGCATCACTTCGGGGATGAAGACGCGGAGCGCCTCGATGAGCCGGCGGTCGCTCTCGGCCGGGTCGCTCTGGGCTTCGGCGCCCGAGGCGACGGTCAGCAGGGCGAACCCGAGCAGGGAGGCATCGCGGAATCCACTGGGGGCCATTGGTCGTCCTCCGAAAGGGGCATGGCGATCTCAACAATCGGGCGAATCGGCGATTCCGCAAGCCGCCCGCCCGGACCGACCTCGCCGGGCCAGGCCGTGCCGACCGCGTGCCGGCGTCGCGGCGTTAGATTCCATCGACCCCAGGGCCCGGAGGCGAGATGGAGTGGACCATCATCGGACTGAATTTCCTGTATGCGGTCCTTGGCGTCGTCCTGATGTACGCCGCCTACCGGGTGATCGATCGACTGACCCCCGAAGTCAACTTCGCAGCCGAGCTGCAAAAGGGGAACGTGGCGGTCGCCATCTTCATTGCGGCGATCTTCCTCGGTGTCGCGATGATCATCGCCGGGGCCCTCAATTGATCCGGGTGGGGTGGCTGGCTGTACTGCTGGTGGCCGGGCCGCTCGAGGCCCAGAGGGTCGCCGACCGCTACGATCAGACCTTCCGGAAATATTCGAAGCGGTACTTCGGGGTTGGCTTCGACTGGCGGATCTTCAAGGCGCAGGGAATGACGGAAAGTCGCCTCGATCCCAATGCCACCAGCCCGGTGGGCGCTCGCGGCGTCATGCAGCTGATGCCGTCGACGTTTCGGGAGATTCAATCGAAGAACCCCGAGTGGGCTTCGGTCGACGACGTCGAGTGGAACATCGCCGCCGGGATCTTCTACGACCGCCAGCTCTGGCGGCAGTGGCGCGACGCCGTCGACGATGCCGACCATCACCGGTTCATGTTCGGGAGTTACAACGCCGGCCGGATCCCGATTCTCACGGCGCAGCGGTTGGCGCGTGAGCGGCAGCTCGATCCGCGGGGATGGGGCGCGATCGAACAAGTGGCGCCGGAGGTCCCCCGGTGGCGGCATCGAGAGACGGTGGACTACGTTGGACGGATTGGCGACAATCTCGACCGGCTCGACGCCAAGGGCCGGGTCGCCAGAGCTCGCCCCTAACTCGCACCGGGCCTCGGGTACCCCAGGGCCTGTTGGAACCTAGCTCGCGGCGGTACCCGACTCATCCCGCCTTCGGTTCACCGGTCACGCGACCACAGCAGGATCAATCCGCAGCGGCTGTCACCCGACAGGTATTGGATCGGCGTCTCCCCGGTCCTGCGGTAGATCTCCACCGCACCCAGCATGACCACCGGATAGAGATTGAGATTGTTGCCTTCGCCCGGGAGCTCGACCCCGTTGAGGAGCAGCCGCATCTGGCAGCGGGTGGAGGTATTACTGAAGGTTGGACTCGCCGACCCGATGGCGACGGCGCGGTTGCCGAACGGCTCGTGGAGGACCTCGATGCCTCGTTCCCGGACCAGGTCCGCCAGGGTGCGGTGCTCGTTGTCCCGAAGGTCGTTGGGTTCCAGGAATCGGCCCATCCCGATGCGCCGCCGCTCCTCGAACTCCTCCATCTGAGCCGACCGCCTTGGCCGGGCGTTGACGAACAGCGGCTCGAGCTCCTGAACCCACGCCTCGAGGGTGAGATCGAGGACCACGCTGTCAGGTGCCTCGATGCGGAGGGAGGCCACCGCGCCCTGGAATCCGATCCGTCTCACTCGGAACTGGTGGACGCCGAGGGGAATGTCGGCGAGGCGGAATAGCCCGGAATCGTTGGTCGTCGCCAGGCGGCCGAGGTTTTCGAGGAGGATCTCGGCGCCGACGAGAGGGGCCAGCGACTGGAGCGCCCGAACCCGGCCCTTCACCACGGCCTGGGCGGCGGCGGTCCGGGCCTGGAGCGGAACCGAGGCGGTGAGGGCCGACGCCAGCAGTGCGAGGACCCGAAGGGCTGCTTCGAGGCGATCTCGGATCGGTCCCGGGCCGGTAGATGGGTCACTTCTAGAGTAGCGTATCGTCGGGTCGCAGGCCAGCATGGTATGGGCCGACGGCCCGACGTACATTGGGGCGACGACCGCGCGATGCCGGGTGCCGGTCGATTCGTGAATCTCCAATCGAGGCGTCAATGAAACGGCGTGAATTCGTTATCAGCGCGGCGGCCGCCGCGACCGCGGTCGCTCCGGTCCGACGGCACCTGGTCCAGGGTCCCGGAGTCCGGGTCGATCGCGGCCGCCTGCAGGTCCTGCTCGACGAGACGGCCCGCGCCCTGGGCATCGTCGGCGCCCAGGTGGCCGTGTTCGACGGCCAGCAGATCCACGAGGTCGCGACCGGCTTTGCTAATCGAGAGCGTCAGCTGGCGGTGACCGCCGACACCCTGTTCCAGATCGGCTCGACCACCAAGGTCTTCAACGCCGCGCTGATCCTGACGCTGGTCGACGAGGGGAAGCTCGACCTCGACAGGCCGGTCAAGACCTGGATTCCGGACTTCCGGCTCGCCGACTCCGCGGCGACCGGGCGGGTCACCCTCCGGCAGCTCTTGTCGATGTCGGCCGGACTCGACAACGGGCCGTACCAGGACTACGGCCGCGGCGACGACGCCTTGATCCGCTACGTGGCGTCGCTCGCCGAGATTCCCCAGATCTTCGAACCCGGCACCGCCTTCGGCTACGCCAACGCCGGCAGCAACGTCGCGGGCCTCGCGGCGCAGCTGGCCGGAGGGAAGAATTGGGAGACGTTGCTGGCCGAAAAGATCCTCGGGCCGCTTGGTCTGAGGCACGCCGCGAACTTCGCCGAGGATCTGCTCTATCACCCAGTCGCGCTCGGCTATCGATTGCGGCCTGACTCGACCGAGCCGGCCCTGATCCGGGGCTGGAGCCTGCCTCGATCGATGGCGCCCGCGGGCGGGACGCTCAGCACCAGCGCCGGCGATCTGGTCCGGTTGGGGCGGATGTTTCTGTCGGGCGGCAAGGGGCCGGACGGCAAGCAAGTCGTCTCCGCGGCGGGGATCCGGACGATGCACACCCCCCAAGTCATCCTCCCCAATCGGGTCACGGCCCAGAAGTGGTGCACCGGCCCCTACTGGAAACAGTGGGGCGGCGAGACGATCTATGGACACAGCGGCACCAACCGGAGTGGCTCGTCGATGCTGCTGTGGGTGCCGAGCAAGAACGTCGCGATCGCGACCATCGCCAACGTGCCGAACCAGGGGTATCCGCTCGCCGATCGGGTCTTCGACACCGTCTTTCCGGAAATGTTCGGGATCGCCAAGCCGAAGGCCCCGACGCCGGCGACGGTGACCCCGGTCAAGGTCGACCTCCCGCGGTATCTGGGGCGATTCGAGGCCTATGGCTCGAGGCTCGAGTTCGCCGACGAGGGCGGCCGGCTGTTGGCGAGGGTCTTCAGCGGTGCCGGAGACGGAGGGCCCCCTAACATGACCTCTGAGATGATCCCCCTCGGTGACGATCGGTTCCTGCCCGCCGATCCGGCGATGGGCGGGAACCGCGGTTGGGACGTGGCCTTCTGGGGTCGGGACGGGGCCGGCCGAGCGACCCATTTCCTCAACGGGGTGTTCGCGATGCGCCGGACCGGAGCACCGTGATTATCGCGCCTACTCCAACGGGTGAGGCCGGATCCGAGTGATCAGGGGCTCGTCGTGGGCGGGGGTGCCGCGGTCGTAGAGGGGTCGAGTTGTTCGATCAACTTTGTCAGGCGCGACGGTGCCGGGTCGAGCGCCGCCGCGGCCCGAAGGTAGGGGAGCAAATCGCCGGATTCGGGGATCTCGAGTTGCTGGCCGCGGTGCAGGGCGTAGCGCTTGCCGCGCTCGATGACCAGGCAGGCCGCTGGGCCGCCGTAGGTGGCGGACAGACCGACATCGATCATCAGCACCTTGCCACCAAAACGGGGCATCACGGCCCCTGCGGTCACGGTGTGGCCGATCACCAGCCGGGACACGCCGAAAGCCGCCAGCACGCTGTCGAGGTGCGCCGACAGAGTCACTTCGTCTCCCGTGGCCAGGCCCCGAAACCAGAGGGGGCCCTCGGGGTCCTCGGCGATATTGCCCTTGTCGGCGGGGGCATCGGGCGCCAGCGCCGCGCGGACCTTCGCGTTCAGCTCGGCGAGGGGCACGCCGGCGTAGTTCGGTCCGATCCCGCCATGCAGGAAGAGATTGTCGTTGATCTTGACCGCGGCGTTGTTGCCGCGGATCCAGGTGCCGTAGTGCCCGTTGCCTTCGAACGCGAGCCGATGCTCGACCCAGCCGAGCGGGTGCTCCGCTTCCCATCGCTCACGGGAGGCGGCATCGTTCTTGAGGCTCGAATCAGCCATCACCTTGAAGACGCGATCGCGGAGCTTCTCGGCGTTGGGCGACTTGAAGGCCCAATACTCCTCGGCCGAGACGTAGCGAAGGTCGCCCAAGACGTTCATCGCCTCGTGGTTGCCGATCAGGGCGTGAACGCGACCACCGGCTTTCGCCGCCTGCGGGGTAAGCGCGATCAGCAGGTCCATCACGGCCCGGGACTTGGGGCCCCGGTCGAGGATGTCGCCGGTCTGGACCAGGTGGGTGCCACCGCCGATCCAGCGGTTCTTCCCGTCGATGACGCCGGCGTGCCGCAGGATCGTGACGAATTGGTTGAAGTCCCCATGCACGTCGCCGACGGCGACGATTCGTTCGACGCCGGTGAAGGTATCCTGACCTTCCGCCCGCCCCACCACGGACGCGGACAGTAGCATAGCGAGCCAATGTCGATGACCCATCAACCAACCCTCCTAGGGACCGCCAAAAGATAGCGCGATCCAGGTCCCGTTGCCGCGTCGCCCCATCGTTCGGTTCTCGCAGTCCTCCGCTTGCTTGACATTGGTGGGGACCACGGAGTAATTCGCTGCCATGACGCCATCGCCGACGATTCAGGATCACTATCCCGACGATTTCGCCCACTGCTACGGGTGCGGTCGGCTGAACCAGCACGGACTCCATCTGCGAAGTGCCTGGGAGGGCGACGAAGTCGTGGCCCGGTTCACGCCGCGGCCGGAGCACATCGCGCTCCCGGGGTTCGTCTACGGAGGGCTGATCGCCGCGTTGATCGACTGCCACGCGATGGCCACGGCCGCGGGGTTCGCCCAGCGGGCGGCCGGTCAGGCCGTCGGCGAGGGGCCCGCGCCCCGCTACGTCACCGGGGCGCTGCGGATCGATTATCTCCGCCCGACGGCGTTAGGTGGCGAGTTGGTGCTCCGAGGAAAGGTGGCCGAGCTCGGGGCGCGGAAGGCGGTGGTTCAGGTCACCTTGTCGGCCGGTGGAGTGGAGACGGCCCGGGCGGAGGCCGTCGCGGTGAAGGCGCCGCCGTCGATGGGGGGCGGCTCGACCTGAGCCGCGAGGCGCTCGGGGGCGATTGCCACCACCCGGTCAGGGTACGCCCTCGAGCGCCCCGATGTCTCCACCGCAGAGCGCGCCGACGTGCCGTGTCACCCTCGCCGGATCCCAGTCCCACCACCGAATCCGCAACAACCGGGCGATCGTCGGCTCGTCGAACCGGTGCCGGAGGATCGCCGCGGGATTCCCGCCGACGATCGCGTACGCCGGCACGTCCTTCGTCACCACGGCCCCGGTCGCGACGATCGCCCCGTCCCCGATGGTGACCCCGGGCATGATCGTGGCCCCGTAGCCGATCCAGACATCGTTGCCGACCACGGTATCTCCCCGATTGGGCCAGCTCGGTGGGGTCGCCTGTTCCCAGCCCTGACCGAAGATCGGGAACGGGTAGGTCGTCAACCAGGTGGTCGGATGGTTGCCGCCGTTCATGATGAACCGGACCTCGGCGGCGATCGAACAGTACTTGCCGATGATCAGGCGGTCGCCGGTGAACTCGAAGTGATAGAGGACGTTGTCCTCGAACCGCTCGGGGCCCCGGGGATCGTCGTAATAGGTGTAGTCGCCGACCAGGATGTTGGGGCGGGTGATGAACGGTTTGAGGAAGCCGGTCCGGGTGATTCCCGGAATCGGATACCGGGTCTCCGGCGAGGGGCCCTGGGACATGAGTCGCGGCCTTGGTGGGAGGGTCCGTGGGTGGCCGGGGAAGTTGCCGGCCACGACGGGGGCGGGCAAGGCCGCGAGGCTCGGGTCCCGTCCCGCCCGGCGGTGGTGCCAAGGGCCGAACGATGGCAATATTGCAGCATGAGTCGAGCGGCCAACTCGGCGGACCGGGATCTTCTCCGCCACTTCCTGGCGGCCATCGCCTACCGAACCCAGAAGGCGGTGCGGGACGCCCCGCCCGATTACCCGAATTTCTCTGCCGGGCGACAAGTCCGGACCCCGGGGGACCTGCTCCGCCACATGACCAGTGTGCTCGGCTACGCCCGTACCTACTTCATCGGGGGGAGTTACCCGATGCGGCCTGAGCCGTTGCCGACTTGGGCAGCCGAGGTCGATCGGTTCCACGGCGTGCTTGGCGATCTGGACCGGCTGCTGCGGGAGGGAGCGCCGCTCAGGGAGATCACCGAGCGACAGCTGTTGCAGGGACCGCTGTCCGACGTGATGACCCACGTCGGACAACTGGCGCTGCTCCGTCGGCTGAGCGGGTCGCCGATTGCGCCCGAGAATTTCATTTTCGCCGAGGTCGATCCGACTCGCCTCGGGCCGGACCAAGCCGCGCCCGCTCGACCGGACCCCGAGTGGCCGGAGCGCCCGGAATGAGGCAACGGCCTCGGGTCAAGATCTGCTGCATCATGTCGGAGGAGGAAGCGAGTTGGGCCGTGGCGGCGGGAGCGAGCGCCATTGGGTTGGTGGGCGCGATGCCGAGCGGTCCTGGGGTGATCGCCGACGAGGCGATCGCCCGAATCGCGGCGGTCGTGCCGCGAGGCGTCGAGTCGTTTCTCCTCACCAGCCGAACCGATCCCGAGGGGATCGCCGAGCATCACCGAATGGCTGGGACCACCACGATCCAGATCGTCGACCGGGTGACGCCCGCCACCCACCAGCGGCTCCGATCGTTGGTCCCCGGCGTCCGGCTGGTGCAGGTCATCCACGTGGCGGGGGCGGCGTCGGTGGACGAGGCCGTCGCCCTGGCACCCTCGGTCGACGCGCTGCTGCTCGACTCCGGACGCCCCGGCGCGCCGGTCCGAGAGCTGGGCGGAACCGGGCGGACCCATGACTGGTCGGTGTCGCGCGCGATCCAAGCCGCGGTGAACCGCCCGGTCTACCTGGCCGGTGGGCTTCACGCCGGGAATGTCCAGGAGGCGATCGAGGCCGTTGGGCCGTACGGGTTGGACCTCTGCAGCGGGGTGCGGAGCGACGGCCGGTTGGATCGTGCCAAGCTGACGGCCTTCTTCGCCGCGGTGGACGAGGGGGCGAGTGGGTAGCGGCGTCTGGCAGAGTGGGCTTCGGGCAGCTAATCTCCACGGGCTTTTTGGGGGACCCAAAGGGACAACGAAGGCCGGACATTCGGGGACGTCGCCTCTCAACCATCGGGGGTAGGATGCGAAAAGCTCGACTCGGGACGATCGTGGCGGTTGCGCTGTGGTTGGTCGCCGGCTCATCGGAGCGGGTGTGGGCCCAGGCCCAAGCCACAACGGGCGTCGTGCGAGGAGTGGTTCGAGACAGCGCGGGTGGGCCGATCGTCGGGGCGACCGTGACCCTGCGGCACCGAGAAACCAACACGGCGCGCGCGGTGACCAGCAACTCGGTGGGGGCCTACGCCGCCTCGCTGCTTCGGGTCGGCAACTACGATATCGTGACGCGAGCGATCGGATTCCGGGCCGAGCGACGGGACAACGTTCCGGTGCGGCTGGGCGACGCGGTCGGCCTCGATTTCGTCCTCGCCCGCCAGGCCGTGGAGCTCCAGGAGCTGATCGTCTCCTCAGACCGGCCGGTGGTGGATCCGGAGCAGACGGCCGCGGCCACCCGGCTCTCGGCTGAAGTGGTCCGGGGGCTGCCCAACAACGGCCGCAATTTCCTCAACCTGACCACCCTGACGCCGAACGTGGCCATCGTGCAGGGCCCCGACGGAGATGAGATCTCGATCGGTGGTCAGCGGGGCATCCACAACAACGTCTCGGTGGACGGCGCCGACTTCAACAACCCGTTCTTCGGTGAGCAGCGGGGAGGGCAGCGGCCGGCCTTCACCTTCAATCTCGATGCGGTCCAGGAGTACGTGGTGGTCGCCAACGGCGCGAACGCCGAGTTCGGCCGCTCCGGTGGCGGGTTTCTCAATGTGATCACCAAATCGGGCACCAACGAGTTCAGGGGGTCAGTGCACTATTTTGGGAAGTACGACGCTCTCTCCAAGGACTTCCGGCACACCCCGACGACGGGCTCGCCGTTCGGGTTCGAGCCGGACTTCCGCCAGCACCAGTTCGGCTTCACCCTCGGCGGTCCGCTGAAGCGAGACCGGGCCTTCTTCTTCGTCGCCTACGATCAGCAGGTGTATACCGAGACCAAACAGCGGACCCGGTTGGGCCTGATCGACCCGGCCCTTCGGGCCTTCACCGACACGGCGTTCAGCGGCGCGTTGCGGGACGAGTTCGGGCCGATTCGGCGGACCAACGACGCCAATGCCCTCCTGGCCAAACTCGACTTCCGTCTCGGGGACAAACACTTCGCGACGTTGAAGTACAACTACACCAACTCCCGGCAGGAAAACGGGACGTTCGACGTCGATCTGTGGGGCCGAAGCGCCAACGGCTTGGAGCGCGACTACTCCCACGCGGTGAATGGCAGCCTGATCTCGCAATTCTCCTCGGCGGTGTCCAACGAGTTCCGGTTCCAGTTTGCCCGGGAGGACCGGCCCAGGCCCTATGAGGGCCCCGACAACCCTCGGACCAATCGGCCGTTCCCCGATACCGACATTTCCTTTACCGGGTTTCGGATCGGGATGCCGTTCTTCCTGCCGATCACGGCCCACGACACTCGCTTCCAGGTGCTCAACAACCTCTCCTACGCCACTGGCAACCACCTCTTCAAGGTCGGCGCCGAGTGGAATCGGACCGAAGCCAACCAAACCTTCATCGGTTTCGGGAACGGGCGGATGGCGTTCAGTTCGGTTTCCGGCTTCCTGAACTACGTGCGGTTCGGGAACGGGTATGTGGAGTGCTCCAATAACACCACCAGCACGACGGGGGCCTGCCCCGGCGGCAGCGACATCACCGGGCCGGTGGTCCTCTACCTGCAGCAGGCCGGAGTGGGCGGCCGGACGGTGGAGGAAGCGGGGACTCAGGCGATTCCGCAAAACGAGGTGGCGCTGTTCATTCAGGACAGCTGGAAACCCCAGTCCAACCTGACCATCGATTACGGGCTCCGGTGGGAGGCGCAGTTCCAGCCCGATCCGATCACCGATCCGAGCCAGGTGTTCTTCGCCCCGTTCATCGGGAGGAGCGTGACCAACAGCGCCGGGACCTTCCGGTTCCCCTCGAACGGGAAGATCCCATCCGACAAGAACATGTTCCAGCCGCGCCTCGGTTTCGCCTACGACCTCGGCAACGACGGTACCCAGGTCATTCGGGGAAGCGCGGGGATCTACTACGCCAGGATTCCGGGCCTCAATCTGGCCAGCACCCGAAGCACCAACGGTTCGATCGGGCAGACGCTGTTCCGCAACAGCGGCCTGACCGGAATCCTCGGCCGGCCGCCGGTCTACGGTGAGCTGCTCCCGGCGCCCGCGGGCGGGCCGTTCCAGCCCGGTGTCTTCGTCTTCGACGAGAACTTCAAGAACCCCCGGACCGTCAGTGCCGCGATCTCCTACGACCGCGACGTCGGGGACGGATTCGCGGTCTCGGCGAGCTACGTTCACGCCCGGACCGATTTCCTGACCCGGTTCGTCAATCGTAACGCGGCCGTATTCGGAAGTCCCTGGGCCACCGGTCTCCCGGGCGGAAACGGGATCGGCGACTTGACCACGGTCGAGGCGACCGCCAAGTCTCGGTACCATGGCTTTACCGTCGGGGCCCGTCGCGGCGGCAGCGCCGACTTCCAGTTCCAAGTCAACTACACCGTGTCGTTCGACAAGGCCGACGACGACAACGAGCGTGACCCGTTCAGTTTCCGCTACGTCCGGGCCGACAACCTCGAGCCCGAGTACAACTGGAGCGACCGCGATCAGCGCCACCGGCTCAACGCCTGGATGCTGTTGAAGGGCCCGGGCCGGATCTACTTCAACAGCCGGATGAGCCTGTACTCGGCCCAACCGACCTCGGAGAAGTGCGGGGCGAATAACGTGGGCACGGGCCAGCGGGCGTCGGTGATCGGCGACCGGCTCTGCCCCAACGGCACCATCCTCAAGCGGAACACGATTCGGAAGGACAACGCCTACTTCGGGGTCGATCTTCGGGTCTCGCGGCCGTTCGAGGTCGGCAAGGGGATGATGGAGGCGGTCGTCGAGTTCTTCAATCTGACCAACTCGGACAACTTCCGGGATCCGTCCTCGGGCGGCCTGTTCCTCAACTTCGATGGTACCGTGCGGTCGGGGTTGGGCGAGCCGCGGCAGGCCCAGGTCGGATTGCGCTACATCTTCTAGCCGGCCTCGGAACCGGCGCTCGGGCCCTGTCGGGGCCGGGCGCCGGCGTCCGAGGGCGGTGGCATCGCTGGCGGCGATGACGTAACGAACCTACCTTCTCGCGACGCCGCCCGCCGTCTGGGTCGGCACCTGCCTTCAGCAACAGACAATCCTGGGGAGATCGGATGACGATTCGGGTATTGCACATGGGGCTCGGCCCGATCGGGTCGGCGATCGTTCGGCAGGTCGCGGCTCGGCCGGGATTCAAGATCGTGGCCGCCGTCGACATCGACGAAGACAAGGTCGGCAGGGACCTGGGCGACGTGGCCGGCGCCGAGCGGAAGCTCCGGGTCAAGATTACCGACGACGTGACCCGGGCGATCAAGAAGACCGACCCTGACGTGGTGGTGCTCTGCACCAGTTCGTCCCTCGGCAAGGTTGCCGGTCAGCTGGAGGTCATCCTCAAGCGGCGGGTTCCGATCGTCTCGACGACCGAGGAGCTCGCCTATCCGTATTTCTCCAACCGGAAGCTGGCCAAGCGGATCGACGGGATGGCCAAGAAGGCCAAGGTGGCCGTGGTCGGCACCGGAGTGAATCCCGGGTTCACCATGGACGCGCTCCCGATCACCCTGACGGCGGTGTGCGAACGGGTCGACGCGATCCGCGTCGATCGGGTCCAGGACGCCGCCCGGCGGCGACTGCCGTTTCAGCAGAAGATCGGCGCCGGCCTGACGGCCGCAGAGTTTCAGGAGCGAGTCGACGCGGGCACGGTGCGGCACGTCGGCCTGACCGAATCGATCGCGATGATCGCCGACGCGATGGGATGGAAGCTCGAGCGGATCACCGACGAGATCGCCCCGAAGCTCGCGGAGGCGCCGGTGTCGAGCGAGTTTCTCACCGTGCCGGCGGGCCGAGTGTGCGGCATTCTCCAGGACGGGGTCGGGTATCGCGACGGCGCGCCGGTGATCACCCTCCACATGGAAGCGTATCTGGGGGCGCCGGCGTCCTACGACGCGGTACACATCTCCGGGTCACCGGAGATCCGGTCGCGGATCGAGGGCGGCGTCCATGGCGATGTGGCCACGGCCTCGATCACCGTGAACTCCATTCCGGCGGTATTGGCGGCCCGACCGGGGCTGCACACGATGCGGAGTTTGCGACTGCCGTCGTATTTCGGCGGGTAACGGCGGACCGGGCCTGGCCCGGGTACTCGGGGTGTGGGACGTCGCCGCCGTGACGGCGGGGACCATCATGGGCTCGGCGATCTTCATCGCCGCCGCGTTCGTGCCCCGGATCGTGCCGCACCCCGGACTCGTCGTGCTGATCTGGGTCGTCGGCGGGCTGGTGACGGTGGCGGGGGCCCTCACCTACGCCGAGCTGGGCACGATGTTCCCGGAGGCCGGCGGCCAGTACCACTACCTCAAGGAGGCGTTCGGTCCGCTGCCCGGGTTTCTCTTCGGGTGGATCTCCTTGCTCGCGATCCAGTCCGGCGGGGTGGCGTATCTCGCCGTCGCCTTCGGCGAGTATCTCGGGGCCTTCATTCCCTGGTTCGGTCCCGGCCACCTGTTGGGCACCGTCGACCTCCTGGGGTGGCGCTGGGAACCGAATACGGCGCAGCTGGCCGGGGTCGCGGCCATCGTCGGGCTCTCGGCCATCAACTACGTCGGGGTTCGGCAAGGGGCGCTGACCCAAGGGATCCTGACGGTGATCAAGGTAGGCTCGCTGCTCGGGTTGATCGCGATCGGCCTCGCGGTGCCGGCGAAGGCCGATCCGGACTGGACCGCGCCGGTGATGATGACCGGCGGCCTGGCGACGGCGCTCGGGCTGGCCCTGGTCACCGTGTTCGGATCCTTCGACGGCTGGTACCAGGCGACCCTGCTGAGCGGCGAGCTCCGTAACCCGTCGCGTGACCTGCCGCGAGGGATGGTCGGCGGCACCGTGCTGATGCTCGTTCTCTACCTCCTGGTCAACTGGGTCTACTTCCGGGCCATGCCGGTCGCCGATGTCGGCAACGCCTCCCGGATCGGCGAGCAGGCGGCGACCAGCCTGGTCGGACCCGGCGCCGGGCTGGTGATGGCCGGGGCGGTCCTGATTTCGGTGTTCGGGTCGATGTCGGCGAGTTTGCTGAGTGCCGCGCGGATCGGCCTGCCGATGGCGCAAGACGGTGTCTTCTTCGCTCGCTTCGGGCGGGTCCATCCGCGGTACCGGACGCCTGCCAGCAGCATCGTGTTCCTGGCGGCGTGGTCGAGCCTGCTGACCCTGTCGGGGAGCTACGAGGCGATCTTCAACTACACCACCTTCGTCGCCCTGGTGTTCCACGTGGGGACCGGGTTGGCGGTGTTTCGGCTCCGGCGACGCCGGCCGGACGCGGTGCGGCCATATCGAGTCTGGGGCTACCCGTGGGTGCCGGCGGTCTTCGTGGTGGCGACCCTTGGCGTGGTCATCAACACCCTGGTCGAGCGACCGATCGAGTCGTTGATCGGGCTCTCGTTCATCGCCGCCGGCGTGGTGGCGTTCTGGTTGTTTCGCCGATCGAGCGACACGGCGCGACGAGGGTAGATCCCGGGAGGCAAAACGGATGCGGTGGCGAGCGACGGTTTTCGCTGGAATGGTGCTCGGCGCGGGACCGATCAAGAGGGTCGCGAGTCAGGCCCCGACCGACGTGGTGCACGAGCGATCGATCGAGGCGTTAGCCGCGGAGCTCGCGGCCGGTCGGGTCACCTCGGTCCAGCTGGTCGACGCCTACCTGGCCCGGGTCGCGGCCTACGATGCCGCCGGCCCCGGCCTCAACAGCATGATCCGGCGAAACGCCGGGGCGCGAACCCTGGCCAGGCAGCTCGACGCCGAGCGGTGGGCCGGCCGAATCCGCGGGCCGCTGCATGGGATCCCCATCGTCCTCAAGGACAACTTCGCCACCGTCGACGAGCCCACCAGTGGCGGCTCGCTCGGCCTAGCCGGTCTGATGACGCCGGACGAAGGCTCGGTGGTCCGGCGGATTCGCGACGCGGGCGCCATCATTCTCGGCAAGACCAACATGCACGAGCTGGCGGCCGGGATCACCACGATCTCGTCGTTAGGCGGCCAGACCAGAAACCCCTATGATCCGCGCCGGTGCCCGGGCGGATCGAGCGGCGGGACCGGGGTCGCGGTGGCGGCCAGCCTGGCGGCGGTGGGGTGGGGCAGCGATACCTGCGGATCGATCCGGATTCCCGCCGCCTACGCCAGCCTGTTCGGGCTCCGGCCGACTCAAGGCGCCGCCAGCCGCGCCGGAATCCTCCCGCTGTCGCACACCCAGGACGTTCCCGGCCCACTGGCCCGGACCGTGATGGATCTCGCCATCGCGCTCGAGGTGACCGTGGGGCCCGATCCGGCCGATTCGACCACCGCGGTGATGGCGACCCGACCGGCGCCCCAGTTCGTCGCGGCCGCGAGGACCGGTTCGCTCCGCGGCGTCCGCCTCGGCCTCCTCACCACTCTACTCCGCGAGGCCGAGCCGGACATCCGCGACACGGTTCGCTCGGCGGCCGAGGCGATGAAGGCCGGCGGTGCCGAGTTGGTCGAGGTCGCCATGGTGGGGCTCGATTCGCTGCTCGGCGGCTCGAGCGTGCTCAACTACGAGACCAAGTACGACCTGATCGACTTCCTGAGCCGAATCCCGGGCGCTCCGGCGGGATCCCTCCAGGAAATCCTCGCGCAGGGGCTCTATCACGACGCGATGGAGGCGCGGCTTCGCCGGGCCGACACCGTGTCGGCCCGAGACAGCGACGCCTACCGGCGCGCCTTCGGGCAACGGGCGGTGCTCCGCGAACGAGTGGTGGCGGTGCTCGATAGTCTCCGACTCGACGGCCTGGTCTATCCGACCATGCTCCGGCGCCCGGTGCTGATCGGCGATCCGCAGCTGGGCGGCACCTGCATGCTCAGCTCGCACTCCGGGCTCCCGGCGCTGAGCGTGCCGGCCGGCTTCACGGCGGACGGCCTGCCGGTCGGGCTCGAGGTGATCGGCCGAGCTTTCGATGACGTCCGACTGGTGGAGATCGCGGCTGGATTCGAGCGGTTAGGCACCCGGCGGCGGCCCCCGCCGACCACGCCGCCGCTGGTCGCGGGCCGGGGTCCGGTCGCGGCCCGTTTCACGGCCACGGCGCGCGGGGCTGGCGTGGCGGCGACCGGCGTGTTCCGGTTCGAACCGGCCACCGGCGGGCTGGACTACGACGTCACCGTCGTCGGCGCCAACGGCGGCCGAGTCCAGGCCGTGGTGTTGCGACGGGGAGGCGTTGGGGGTGCGGCCGGACCGGTGATTCAACGGGTCCTCGGTCCCGGGGACCGACGGGGTCGCGGGCAGGTCGTGCTGACGGGGCTCAATCGTGAGGCGCTCGGGGGCGGCGCGCTGACGATGGAGGTGTTCGTGGCCGGGGTCACGGGGTCAACGGTCACCGCGATCCTGAAATCTCCCTCGCGGTGAGGCCCGAATGCAAATCACTACTGGCCTGAAAGAAACCGCGGCTCGGAACCCCAATGGGCGGGCGACCTGCTACGGCGACCGCACCCGCACTTGGAGCGAGGTCCTCGACCGGGTCGCCCGAGTGGCGGGCGGACTCCGCGGTCTCGGCGTGAGCCCGGGCGACCGGGTCGCCATCTGGGCTCTCAACAGCGATCGGTATGTCGAGTTGTACTACGCGCTTCCATGGGTCGGAGGGGTGGCGGTGCCGATCAACACCCGGCTGGCACCAGCCGAGGTGCGAATGATCCTCGAGGACGCAGAGTGCGAGACCCTGGTGGTCGACGAGATGAGCCTGCCGGGCCTCGAGGCCGCCCTCGGCAGGGCGGTTGCGCCCCGGCTCGTGTATGCCGGCGAGGGGCAGCCGCCGGCCGGGATGGTCGGGTACGAAGCGCTGGTGAAGGCCGCGCCAGTCGAGGACGTCGGCCGAGGCGGCGAGGACCTCTACGGCATCTTCTACACCGGCGGGACCACGGGGCGATCAAAGGGCGTGATGCTGTCGCATCGCAACATTCTCGCGAACCAGGAGAACGTGGCCAGCCTGTTCGACCGGAAGGACCCGGTCTACCTCCATGCCGCGCCGATGTTCCACCTGGCCGACCTCGGCTCGACCTTCCATATCACCGCCGTCGCTGGAACCCACGCCGTGGTTCCGCGTTTCGATCCCGGCGATGTCCTCCGGGCGATCGCCGAGTACCGGGTGACGGGGACCATGCTGGTGCCGACGATGATCAACATGCTGCTCCAATTCCCCGGTCTCGACGGCTACGACGTCAGCTGTCTCCAGTTCATGACCTACGGCGCTTCGCCGATGCCGCCGGCGGTGATGGCCCGCGCCTTCGAGGTGTTCCCTGGCATCCAGTTCATGCAGGGCTACGGAATGACCGAGTTGTCGCCGATGGCCACCTTTCTCGATGCCGCCCACCACGTCGTCGAAGGTCCGCAGGCCGGCAAGCTCAAATCGGCGGGGCGCGCGGTGGGGACGGCGGAGGTCCGGGTGGTCGACGAACACGACCGACCGGTGCCGGCGGGAACCATCGGCGAGGTCGTGGTCCGTGGACCGATGGTGATGCAGGGGTATTGGAAGCAGCCCGAGCTCACCGCGCAGACGATTCGCGACGGCTGGCTCCACACCGGCGACGCGGGTTATCTCGACAAGGATGGATTTCTGTTCATCGTCGACCGGGTCAAGGACATGATCATCAGCGGTGGCGAGAACGTCTATTCGGTCGAGGTGGAGGCGGCCCTATACGCCCACCCGGCGGTCGCGATGTGCGCCGTGTTCGGGATTCCCGACGACCGCTGGGGGGAAGCGGTCCACGCGGTGGTCGTTCCGAAACCGGGGCACACCGTCACTGAGGCCGAGCTGATCGACTTCTGCCGGACCCGGATCGCGGGATACAAGTGCCCCCGGGGCGTGTCGTTCCAGGACGCCCCGCTGCCGATCAGCGGGGCGGGGAAGATCCTCAAGAACGAACTCCGCGCACCCTACTGGGAAGGCCGCGCTCGGCGGGTGAACTAGCGGCAGGCACCGCCCTTCGCGGTGCGGCACAGATCGATCACCGTGAGATTCGGGTCGGCCCGGATCGCCGCATCATCGAACAGGACCGGCTTCGATTTCTTCTCGGAGAACAGCACGGTCTGGTCGGCGTGGTGGGGCGAATCGGGGTTGTCCGACTGCGACGGCGCCAGCACCGATCGGCCGACCGGCCCGCGATCGGTGAACTGCATCCAGAGGATATAGCTCGAAGCGTGCATCACCGTGTTCCAGCCCTTGCCGGGCACCCAGCCCGACTGGGTGATGATCAGGTTGTACTGCCCGGTCGGCGCCGGACCGCCGTGGATCGGAATTCGCTTTCCCGATCGCTCCTCGTACTGATACTGTCGAAGCTTGGCGTCGAGGGGCACGCCGCTGTCGCGCAGATCGGTGATCGCGGCCGTGAGTGCCCGGGTGACTTGCGGGTTCGCGGTGTTCAGGCCACGGGGCGTGTGGGCGGGGCGACTCGGGTCGAACGGGATGGTGAAGTACTCCGCGTCGGGCTTCGCGGCCGAGGTGATGTTCTCCATGAAACGGCGCCAAAGCACGGAGCCGGGGCTGTCGAGATCGTCGGTGAGGTCCCACCGGGCCAGGACGCCGCACGCCTCCGGGATGCCCTTCTGCACCGGCAGCGCGCGACACAGGGCCACCACGGAGTCCCGCCAGATCTCTCCCGAGTAGACCCGGTTGTCCATCGTGATCGTTTCGAGCTGGCCCAGGGTAAACCGGTTGCCGGGATGGCCGTCGGTGCTGCTGAGGCGCCGCTCCAGCTTGACCAGGCCGTTGCGGGTCCGCAGGCTCCGGGGGGTCCGCTCGTCGCCGATGATCCCGGCGAAGCCTTCCAGCGGCTGAGCCGGGTTATTGGCCCAATGGCTGTCGTTCGAGTTCATCACCCAATCGGTCCGAGCGAGCTGGGGGAGATGCTTCGGCCCGAAGATGCCCGGCACCGGCGCGTCCGGATCGACGCCCCACTCGCACTCCTTCCGCCATCCGTCGAGCACCGAGAGCTGCTGCTGGGCGAAGATCCGCTTGCCGAGCTCCGAGGTGAGGCATTGATCGCGGAACGCATCGGTGACGAAAGGCACCGCGGACCGGTCGGCGTAGATGACGTGGCCCGCCGAGTCGGCGGCGGCGGTGTTGAGCCAACCGATCGCCAGGTAGGTCCGCCCCGCTTCATCGAGCTCGGCGGCCGAGCGGGCCAGCATCATCCCGAGTTGCTGATTGAGCCAGCGGAAGCTCATCGTCACGCTGCGCACCGCGTAGGCGGTGGTCGGGCTCCAGACGTAGTTGGCGTCGGCCACGATCGGGCCGAAGTGGGTCTCCCAGAAGGTGTGGCTCTGCTTGGTGAGCCGGCCATCGTCGAGCCGGACGTCGACGGTTACGGTGCGCGGCGTCATGGCGCGGACCGCACCATCGTACTGGTAGGAGGTTGGCGAACCCGGAGCGAGGCGTAGCTGGTAGACGGTCTCCCGCTTGGGAACGCTCGCCGTGTGGCTCCAGGCCACCTGCCGATTGAAGCCGAACATCACAATCGGGAGTCCTTCGAGCATGCCGCCGTAGACGTCCATCACGCCGGGCACGGTGAGCTGGGCCTCGAACCACCGTTCAGGTTCGTGCCAGCGCCAGTGCGGATTGGCGAACAACATTCCGCGGCCGTTGTCGGTGGCGTCCTTGCCGAGGGCGAGGAGGTTGCTCATCGGGCCGGGGTCGGCCGGCGCGCGGCTTTGCGGCCGGGCGGCCGGGGCCCCGTCAGACCCCGACGAGGCGCTGCCGCTCCCGGGGGCCACCGCGTCGACGATCGGTCCGACCCATCGAGCGCTGGTGACCATGTTCCAATGCAGTGCCCGGAGGTAGACGTCTTCCTCGGTGATCGGGCGGACCCACGCCTTCCCGCGGCAACGGCGATCCGGCAGGTTGGCGACCCCGGTCTGGGCGAGGTAGTGGTTGTAACCGGCGACGTAACCGCGAACCAGGTCGCGGACCACGGGTGTCGGTCCGAGCGGCGGCGGCTGGCGCAGGTCCCGACCAATCACGTCGAGGTCGAGGATCCGCTTCCAGAAGAAGTCGCTTTGGAGATTGGTGACCTGCTGCCGCCCGTCGCGGACGCCCTCCGGCCCGAAGTAGCGAGACCGCTCGCCCCGCACCGTGACCCACCGGTCGGCGACCGTGCACAGGTCCGTCTTGGCGAAGGCGTAGCCCAACCCGAAGCCGGCCCCGGCGACGTCAGCGGCTTTGACGTGCGGCACGCCATACGACGTGGTCTGGATTTGGGCCCGAAAGCGATCCGGCGACGGCCCGATCCGCGCAGGGGAAACGGCCTGGCTGGTGGCGGGTGCCTGAGCGAGGAGCGGGTCAGGCCCCGTTGCCGCGAACGAGGCCGTGAAGACCAGCGACCGCACGGCCATCTGTCGATACGCTGAACGCCACGCGACGATTGCCATGAACCCCCCGGACCTGGATAAGGTGGTGAGAGCAGCAATGTCGCGTTGGGACGCATCGGCCGCAACACGGAGCCGGCCGGGGTAGGAGGCCAGTCACAATGGCGTGTTGACGACAGTCGTTATAACGACTATCTTGAAATCGTGAGCACCGTTGCCAGGATCCTCCACCAGGCCAAGCCGTTCCCGTCCGCGGCGGTCGAGGTCGTGCTGGGCGTCCGGATCCTGGCGGCCCGTCTGGTGGCTCCGTGGGAGCGGCATCTCAAGGCCACCGCTGGCTTGACCGAGCCGCAGTTCAACGTGCTCCGAATCCTCCGCGGCAGCCACCCCGAGGCCGTCCCGTGTCGGGTCATCGCCGAGCGAATGATCGATCGGGACCCCGACGTCACCCGCCTCCTCGACCGCCTCGAGACTCGGCGGCTGATCCGCCGGGAGCGGAGCCGGATCGATCGGCGGGTCGTCGCGGTCTCGATTACCGCGGCGGGGCTCGCCGTGTTAGCCAAGCTCGATGCCGACGCCGACCGAATGCCAGCGGCCCTCCTCGGTCACCTGAGCCCGGCTCGTCTCCGGGAGCTGAAGGGCCTGGTCGAAGCGGCCCTCGACGGTTTGGAAACCCATTCATGAGTTCGAAAGGAAATGCAGCGATGTCGACGAAGCGTATTGCGGTCATGGGAGCCACCGGCGCGCAGGGTGGCGGTCTGGTACGATCGATCCTCGCGGAGTCCGGCCAGTTCACCGTGCGGGCCATCACCCGGAAACCCACCGGGCCGGCAGCCGAGGCACTGAAGGCCAGCGGCGCCGAGGTCGTGGCTGGCGACGCCGACGATGCCGGCAGCCTCGCGGCGGCGTTCGCCGGGGCGGACGGGGTGTTCGCGGTCACCAACTTCTGGGAGCACGGCTCGGCGGAGCGCGAGGGTCGACAGGCGGCGGCCATCGCCGAGGCGGCGAAGAATGCCGGCGTTAGGCACCTGGTCTGGTCGACGCTCGAGGATACCCGCCGCTGGGTTCCCCTGTCCGATCCACGCCTTCCCACGCTCCACGGCAAGTACAAGGTGCCGCACTTCGATGCCAAGGGTGAGGCCGATCGGCTCTTCGTCGACAGCGGGGTGCCCACGACCTTCCTCCAGGCCGCCTTCTATTGGGACAACTTCATTCATTTCGGGATGGGCCCCCGGGCCGGGGCCGATGGACAGGCCGTGCTGGCGCTCCCGCTCGGCGGCGTCCCGCTCCCGGGGATCGCGGCCGCGGACATCGGCGCCGTCGCGCACGGCATCTTCAAGCGTGGCGTCTCGACCGCCGGCCAATACGTTCCAGCGAGCGGTGAGATCCTGACGGGCGAACAGCTCGCCGCGAAGTTCAGCCGCGCCCTGGGCAAACCGGTGACCTTCGCCAACGTGCCGTTCGACGTCTATCGGGGCCTCGGCTTCCCGGGCGCCGAAGACCTCGGCAACATGTTCCAGTTCCAGGCGATCCTCGGCGAGGAGTTTCTCAAGCGGCGGGACCCGGTGGTCAGCCGGTCGTTTGCGCCGAAGATCCTCGACTTCGACGGCTGGTTGGCCGCGAACGCGGGTCGGATCACCATCGGCTGATTCGCGGAGGTGCAGCGATAAGCGACGGTGGCGGTCGGAGGTTGTCACCCGCTCGCCTCCGTCGCTTGGGTCACGAAATAACCTAGTAAACGTATACGAGGGTTGCGCTTAGAACGTAAGCCGCCTATGATGTACCATGACCAGAATTCGACGTTACCTGTCCGAGATCGGCGCCCGCGGAGGTCGCAAGAGCCGTCGGACCTTGGACCCTGACACGGCGCGGAGCATGGTCAGGGTTCGAGAGGCACGGCGGGCTTTTCGGCGGTTTCGGGTCCAGTGCTTTTGGTCATACCGTCCCGACCTGCAGATCGGCGCCGATGACATCCCCTGGGTCGCCGAGCAGCTGATGAAGCACGGCAATCGCGACGCCTGGCGAATCGGGGCGAAGCTGTGCCGTTAACCCCCTTCCAACAGACCCTCCTGGCGGACCTGGCCTCGCCACCTAACGACGACCGGTACCTCGCCGGCGGCGCCGCCCTCCACTTCGCGCCGACCTCCGCCCGATACAGCGATGACCTCGATTTCTTCCACGACTCCGAGGCCCGGGTCGCCCGGGCCTTCGCCGCAGATCGCGACCGGCTGCTCCAGGCGGGCTATGCGGTCAACGTCGAGCTGAGTCAGCTTGGTTTCATTCGCGCCGTCGTCTCCCGCGACGCCGAGGCAACCCGGGTCGACTGGGCCCACGACTCGGCCTGGCGATTCATGCCGTTGGTGCGCGACCCGCTGGGTGGCTGGCTGCTCCATTCGGTCGACGTGGCCATCAACAAGACGCTGGCGCTGGCCGGGCGCGACGAGCCGCGGGACTTTCTCGACATTCTCTACGTTCACCGCGAGGTCCTCCCCCTCGCGGGCTTGTGCTGGGCCGCCGTCGGCAAGGACCCCGGACTGACCCCGCTGTCGTTGCTCGAGTTGCTGGGTCGCCGAGGCCGGTATCGACCAGCGGACTTTGCCCGACTGCACCTGGCGCGTCCGTTCGATCTCACGGCCGGAAAGGCCGTGTGGCTGGAGGCGCTGGCCGAGGCCGATCGGTTCGCGCGGGCCCGGCCGGCGGAGGAATCGGGCTGTCTCTATTATGCCGCAAGCTCGGGCCGGTTCGTTTTGCCCAAGACCGACCTCAGCTTGGAGGAGCAGGGGATCACGCCGCATTACGGCGGGCCCGGTGGCGTGGTGCCTCGCCCTGCCGACAGTCGGCTTGCGGGCGAGCGATAGCGTCTCGATGAGGTTGCGAGAGCGGCGCTCGACCTGATGCAGCCGGCGCCTCTCAGGGCGCCTCGATTGCCCCTTCCCCCGGTTTCCATGGGCCATTAGCCTCCAGTCGAATGCTCTTCCTTCTCCAAATCGCCGTCGCTCAAGTCGCCCCCCCGCGAATCGAGGCCGCCGTCTCGATCGACGGCGTCCTCGACGAAGCTGTCTGGAGTCAGGCGGTCCGCCTCGATGGCTTCACCCAGTACAGCCCGGTGGACGGCCGGCCCGCCGCTCAGGCGACCGAAGTCCTGGTCTGGTACTCGCCCACCGCGATCCACTTCGGGATCCGGGCGACGGCGGACGTCGCCACCGTGCGGGCCCATCTGACCGATCGCGACAAGGGCATCATCCCCGACGACTACGTCGAGATCCAGCTCGGCACCTTCAACGACGGCCGCTCGGCCTACATCTTCGCGGTCAATCCGCTTGGCGTCCAGGCGGACGGCGCCCTGGTCGAGGGCAACCAGGCCCGGCGCGGCCCCGGCGATTCCGATCGCTCGGGCGGTCGGGAGCAGCCGGATCTCTCCCCGGACTACACCTTCGACTCCCGCGGGCGGGTGACCGAGACCGGGTACGAGATCGAAGTCCGGATCCCGTTTCGTACCCTCCGCTACCAGAGCGCGGCCACCCAGGATTGGACCTTCCAGGTGATCCGGAAGAGCGCCCAGAGCGGTCGAGAGGACACCTGGGCCCCGGCCCGCCGCGACGCGACCTCGTTCCTCGCCCAACATGGCAAGCTGACCGGGCTCACCGGGCTCAACCGGGGGCTGGTCCTCGAGATGAACCCGATCGTGACCTCGTCGATCGCCGGGGCTCCGGCGATCGGGG
>JBJXGT010000037.1:0-3605 GCA_046160105.1 Gemmatimonadales bacterium
ATATCGGTTAACCGGTCACGGATGGCTCGGCGTGTCGAGGCTGCGTAGGGGTCCACCAACCGGGAGGCGTTCGGGGTCATCCTGATCTCGAGCACGGTCACCTGGAGGTGCGCCATGACGGTCGGTCGGGAGTGCTTGGACGCTGACGAGGCGGTGGAGCTCGGCGAGCTGCTTGAGTTTGTGGGCCGCTGGCTGGCGGATGACGGCGAGCGTCTGGCGGAGTCGCTGGGCCGGTTCGTGGGCATCGGCGGCTATGACATCGGCGAGCTGTGCGCTGACTTGTCGCGGTTCGCTGTTCTGCTTGGGGTTGACGACGGAGCAGTGCTCGGCGGGGACGGGCGGTGAAGGCGAGTGCAGCCGCAGCGGCGGTGGAGCGACGCGACGCTTCGCATCGGTTGGCGGGTTCGTGGGCTGGGGTCGACGCTGCGAACGCGTTCTTGTCCCATCTCGAGTCTCGAGCGTTCTCTCCGGCGACGGTGCGGGCGTACGCGTTCGACTTGGTGAACTTTGCTCGCTTCCTCGATGAGCGAGGCATCGACGTTGCCGGGGTGGTGCCGACGGACGTGTTCGACTGGATCGACTGGCAGTCGGTGCGGCGGGTGCGTGGTGAGAAGGTGGTGTCGCTGACTGCGGGGCGGGGTTCGGCCCCGGCGTCGGTGAACCGCCGAGCGGCAGCGGTGCGGGCGTTCTTCGAGCACCAGGTGCTGTCGGGAGCGAGACAGGACAACCCGGTGCCGGCACCCCGCCGGGGTCAGGGGCTGCGACCCAAGGCCCGCGGTGTGCTCGGGCATCTCGGCCCGGGCCGGGCCCGTCACGGCGGCCGGCTGGTCCGCCAGCAGCGATGCCTGCCAGAAGCGCTCGACCCGGCCGACGTGTCGGCGTTCTTGGGCGACCTGAACACGCACCGGGACCGGGCGATCGTGCTGTTGATGGTGTTCGGCGGGTTGCGTGCCGCAGAGGTCCGTTCGCTGCGCCTGGCTGATGTCGATCAGGGTCGCCGCCGGGTGCGGGTGATCGGCAAGGGCGGCAGGGAACGCACGGTCCCCGTCGACGGAGCCTTCTTCAGCGAGGTGGCCGCCTATCTGCGTCTCGAACGTCCACCCGGTGTGAAGACACCGGAGTGCTTCATCGTGCTGCGCGGCCCGACGGCGGGTCAGGCAATGAGCGAGGCGGGGATGCGCAGCGTGTTCCGCTATCACCGAGTGACGTCGGGGGCGGCGAGGGTGCGACCACATCGGCTGCGCCATACCTATGGCACCGAGTTGGCGGCGGCGGGGATCGACCTGCTGGTGCTTCGGGAGTTGATGGGGCACGCCAGCCCGGAGACCACCGCCGGCTACGTGCACCTGTCGACCGAACACGTCGCCGCCGAGTACGCGGCCGCCCGGGCGGTGATCGGACGATGACGGCGGCCGTTGCCCGTTGGGGCACCGATGTTGATCACCTGCTGCTGGACGGCTACGCCCGCTTCTGTCACGACGCCGGCGTGGCCGATCGCGGGATGCGGGATCGGCTCCGCCACGCCCGAGCATTCCTCGCCGCGCATCCGGATCTGGATGAGTGGATGGCACGGCCGGTCACCGCCCGGCTCGCCGATCTCAACCGCGATCGGGCCTGGCTGCTGATCGTGTGGGCAGTGTTCACCAGGCAGGTGGCCATCGACATGGACCTCTTGGCCGCCCGCCACCTGTTCGGTTTGCGCCAGACGGTCGAGACGCTGTGGCCGCAGGATCTCGCCGCCGCCCGCGATGTCGGCGCCCGGCTCGGGTGGAGCTCGAAATGGACCCGCGACGTCGTCGATGAGACCACGTGTGCGGTGATGGCCTTCACAGCCCGACGGCTCCGAGAACTGACGAGCGACGACATCGACGGGTTCCTCGACGCCCTCGCCGCCTGTCCAACGGCGTCGGCGGCGACCCGCAAGTCCTGGCCTCCGCGAGCGTTCGGTGTGCGCCAGGTCCTCTACGAGCTGGGCATCATCGCCGCCCCACCCCGCCGTCACATGCCGTCGGTGGGCATGGCCGAGCGGTTCGACGCAGTCACCGCGCCCGAGATCCGCCGCGTGATGATCGCGTACGTCAACACCCGCTCAGCGGTTCTCTCACGAGCATCGATCGAGGGTCTCATCAACGCCCTGGTCCCCTTCGGCGAGTTCCTCGCTGCCCATCACCCCGAGGTGGGATCGCTGCGTCAACTCCAACGCGCTCACATCGAAGCGTTCTTGGTGTGGAACCGCACCCGATCCTGGCGGGGCCGTCTGGCCCGCGATAAGCAAGTCTCGCCGAGCGTCGTGCACGCCGGCGTGCTCGCCGTGCGCAACCTGCTCGACGACATCACCTTGTGGGGATGGGCCGAACGGCCCGAACGGCGCCTCATGTTCGCCACCGACGTCCCCCGCCTGCCCCGCCCGCTCCCACGCGGGCTCGCGCCCGACGTCGACAGCGCCCTGCAGCACGAGGTGGCCCGCCTCGACGACGTCTTCGCCCGTGTCGGCATCACACTGCTGCGCCGGGCCGGGCTACGTCTCGGGGAACTGCTCGACCTCGAGCTCACCTGCGTCGTCGACTACGGCCCCACCGGCACCTGGCTACGAGTCCCACTCGGCAAACTCGGCACCGAACGCTCCGTCCCTCTCGACGCCGACACCACCACCGCGCTCGACACCTGGATGGCGCAGCGAGGGCCGCAACGCCCGCATCCCAACCCGCGCACCGGCCAGCCCTGCGACTACCTGTTCGCCGAACGAGGTCAGCGGCTCAAAGGATGGCGGATCCGCAAAGGTCTCGATGACGCCGTCGCCGCCGCCGGGCTCGCCGGGCCCGGCGAGTCGCCGCTGCGGATCACGCCCCACATGCTCAGGCACACCTACGCCACCGAACTCGCCAACGCCGGCATGAGCCTGCAAGGCCTCATGGCGCTGCTCGGACATGTCACCCCCGAGATGACGTTGCGCTACGCCGCGCTCGCCTCGCCCACCCTGCGCGCTGCCTACGACGAAGCGATGGGCAAGGTCCGCAAGCTCATCCCCGTCGCTCCCGCCGGTCGCCCGGCGGTGCCAGCCAAAGTCGATTGGATCGCTTCGGAGTTCCTCAAGACCCGACTCACTGGAGGCTTCTGCTCACGCCATCTCGTCGCCGACGCCTGCCCCTACGCCAACGTGTGCGAGACGTGCCACAACTTCGTTCCCGGCCACGAGTTCGCTCCCGCCCTGCGCGCCCAACTCGACGACGTCCGCCATCTCGAGGCCGACGCTGAACGCCGCGGTTGGGCCAGTGAGGCCGCCCGCCACCAACGCGTCGCCGAAGCGCTCGACGGTCACCTCCGACGCCTCGACAACCAGCCGCATATCGAAGTTCGCTCTTGACCCCAGCCCGATGGCCGGTTAATCGAGTCGATGATCTCCACCATCCGCACCGTCACCGCCCGCGTGAAGAACTGGCAAGACGGCGACATGAAGAAGCGCTGGATCGCCACCGGCATGATCGAAGCCCAACGGAACTTCCGCCGCGTCCGCGGTCACACCAACATGCCCAACCTCGTCGCCGCCATCCGCCACCACCCCGACCCTGTCACACCCCTCAGCTACGCTGAAGCAGCCTGAACAA
>JBJXGT010000038.1:0-71158 GCA_046160105.1 Gemmatimonadales bacterium
TGATCGGCGCGTTCGCCGGCTCGTTCGTCGGTGCTTTGATCGCGGAGTACTCGGTAGCTCGCGATCATGGCGCGGCGGGGCGGGCGGCGTGGGGGTCGGTGATCGGCCGGGTCTGGGCGACGATGGCCAAGACCACGTTGGGGTTGGCGATCGCGATCATCGTCGTGGTGCGGGCGTGGCCGGCCACCTGAGCGGGTGGTTGGCCCGCTTGGCTTTCCTCATCGCGGCGGTCGCCGGATCCGCCTCGAGTGCCCTGACCGCGCAGGCTCGGCGCGAGCCGTTCGAGTGGCCTCGCATTGGCGCAGGCGGGAGCCTTCCCCGCCTCGATCTCCGGCGTGATCCCGACCTTCAGATCGGAACCGCGGTCGGCCCCGTCGAGACCGTGTTCAGCGGCATCGCCGGCGCGGTCCGCCTGGTAAGTGGCGACATCGTGATCGGCGACGCCGGCAACCACCGGCTGCTGTACTTCGGTGCCCGAGGCGATTTTCTCCGGTCGGTCGGGAGGCGCGGGGCCGGGCCGGGGGAGTTTACCGATATTCGCTGGCTCGGGAGGTGCGCGAATGGCGCCCTCGCCGTACAGGATGGGACCCGCGGTGCCCTGGCTGTGTTTGCGTCCGCTGGCAGATACCTGCGGTCCGATCCGTTTCCGCCGGACGTCCACTTCGACCAAGTGCTGTGGTGCTCGGGATCGGGTCGCCTCCTGATGCTCTTGAACGGCACCTGGCGTTCTCGGGTGGAACCAGGTCAGTACCTCAGCACCGAAACCGTTTTGATCGGTGTCCACGGCAATCGCGTGGATACGGTGGCCCACCCAGGCCTGCAAGACTACTACGTCGCCAAGAAGGTCGCGGCGTTCGGCTCCGTCCCGCTGGGGCGTCGGGTGCTCGCGTCGGCCGGTGGCGGGCGGATCTATCACTGCACCAACCGCGAGGCCCGATGCGTCGTTACCGACACCGCCCCGGGGGCGGCGGCGACTACGTTCGCCATCCCTCTCACGCGGCGCCGCGTTCGGGATGGCGACTGGGCGTCGGTCGTCGCCGCCTACGTCACGGCCGACCCGGATCGCGGCGTCCGCAAGCGCCTCGCCGCGGTGGTGGACGAGTTGGCGCCGAAAACGGAGTTCCCGTTGTTGGATCGGGTTCAAGCCGATGCTGGCGGGAACCTGTGGGTGCGGACCTTCGACAACTTCGGCACCGAAGCTGCCTCCTGGGTGATTGTGACGCCCCGCGGCACGCCGATCGGGTTCGTCGCGGCGCCCAGGCCTCTCCGCATTACCGAGATCGGTGTGGACTACGTTCTCGGGTTCAGTGAGGACACCGACGGGGTCGAGCGGGTCGAGTTGTACCTGTTCGCGCGGTTCCTTTCCGCCAAGCCGCGCGGGTGAGGGGAGCCGGCGCCATCCCCGTCGCCCTCACCATAAAACCCGAACCCTCACGGATCCCGCACGGTCACCACCCCGACCGGCCTGCCTAACGTCGCATTCGTTGGCGCCGCCGCCGTCTCGGAAACCGACTTGCTGAGTATCGACGGCGTTAGGGTGGACACGCTGGCTCACCCGGGGCCGCAGGACTTTTACGTCGCCAAGAGAGTCTCGGCATTTAGCTCGATTCCCCTGGGGCGTCGGGTGCTCGCGTCGGCCGGTGGTGGCCGAGTCTTTCACTGCACGAACCACGATGCCCGGTGCACTGTCACCGACACTACCCAGGGAAGAGTCTCGACCTCGTTCACGGTCTCCCTCCCACGTCGCCCGGTCCGACGCGGTGATTGGGACGCGGTCGTCGCTGACTACGTCGCAGCGGATCCGGATCGCGACGTGCGCAAACGCCGTGCTGCGGTGGTGCAAGAGCTGACGCCGAAAACGGAGTTCCCACTGGTGGATCGGGTTCAGGCCGATCTCGGCGGGAACCTGTGGGTGCGGACTTTCGACAACTTCGGGACTACATCTGCGACCTGGATGATCGTGACTGCTCGCGGTGTGCCCGTGGGGTTGGTGGCGGCGCCCAGATCCCTCCAGATCACGGAAATCGGCGCCGAATACGTCCTGGGGTTCAGCGAAGACAACGATGGCGTGGAACGGGTCGAGCTCTACCGATTCCCGCGATTCATTCCACCGGTGCCCCCTGGCTGAGTCGCGCCCTCCGCGACACTCATCGGCTCGCTGACTCGATCGGACAGCTACGGCCCAGCTACGGCCGCTTCAGTCGGCTGTATTTGGCCAGGATCCAGGGGACCTGGTCGTGAGGGATCGCCCAGGCCCGGCGGCAGTCGGCCCCGGTCATCGTTTCGGCCGCGAGCATGGCGTTGATGATCACCTGGCCTCGACCTTGGCGGTGAAGAGCGGGTCCATCATTCCCGAGCCGAGCCGCTGCATCGTCGGGGCCGGCAGAGTGGAGCGGGCGCCGTTGCCGCAGTCGACCCGGCGGTTGGCGGCTGGTGGCGGCCCAACTCGGCGGGCTGCTGCTGGTGCCGCTTGGGTTGCCGGGGCTGTGGCTGATGGTGGCGGCGGCGGTCGCTCACCAACTGCTGGCCGATCCCGCCACCATCGGGTGGACCGCCATTCTGATCGCGACCGCGCTCGCGACGGTGGCGGAGATTCTCGAGTTCACCTTGTCGGTCCGCTACACCGAGAAGTACGGCGGGTCCAAGCGCGCGGGTTGGGGCGCCTTGATCGGCGGCTTGGTGGGCGCGGTGATGGGCGTGCCGATCCCCATCATCGGCTCGGTGATCGGCCGGGTCTGGGCGACGATGGCGAAGACCACGTTGGGGTTCGCGATCGCGATCATCGTTCTGGTTCGGGCGTGGCCAACGCCATGAGTTGGCCTGATCGCGGAGATCGGGGCCGAATTCTTGTTGGCCGCTGCCCCAAGGCCACTTCCTGATGCGACGGGAGCTTCGGATTCGAGTCGGGTTTGGGCTGCTGGTCTACTTGATGCTGGAGGCGGTTTCCCTGGCAGGTCTCGCCGTGCTTCGCCGAGCCCGCGGCATCCGCTTCTTCCCGAAAGCATCCGTTCTCGCACCCGAGGGACCCAGAAACCTCGACCGGTTCCTAGTGGATAACAGGAGTCCCCCCGGCTTTGCCGGGGAGGCATCCGCAGTTTGACATTTCCGGGAGTACCAAGCAAGCAGTCCATCGACGAAACTCCGGGCGTGAGCCGCCCAGCACACGACCAAGGAGGAACGCCGATGGACCGTGTCGAAAGCTTAAGCCACTCCCAGTGGGAGTGCGAATACCACGTCATCTTCATTCCCAAACGGCGCCGCAAGACGCTGTACGGCACGCTCCGTCAGCACTTGGGCGAAGTGTTCCGTCAGCTGGCCACCCAGAAGGAATGTCGGATCGAAGAAGGCCATCTTCGACCCGACCACCTCCACATGCTGATCTCGATTCCCCCGAAGTATGCCGTGGCCCAGGTGGTCGGTTACATCAAGGGGAAGAGCGCGATCCACCTGGCCCGGGTGTATGGCGAGCGGAAGCAGAACTTCGTCGGCCAGCACTTCTGGGCGCGGGGCTATTTCGTCTCGACGGTGGGGCGCGACGAAGCCGTGATTCGCGAGTACATCCGGCGCCAGGATGAGGAGGATCACCGCCTCGAGCAGATGAACTTCTGGCGGAGTTGAGTGGCCACCACCTGGTGGCTCCCCCCGTGGGCGCGCGTTAGCGCCCCCCACCAGCCGCCTTGAGCGGCTCACAACCGAATGCCCCCGGCTTTGCCGGGGGATATTTACTCTGGGCCCCGCCGGGTGACTACCGGTAGCACAAAGTCGAGCTTGACGGCGGGAGCACTAAAGTCGCGGTAGGCTGGTTTCGCGTTGTTGAAGGGGCTGGTGGGGGCAACCCGATAGGTCGCGTTTGGCGAGAAGCCCGACTGGGTCCAAGTGCCCGACGGGCCGGTGCGCACCGGCCCGGGGACCGAGCCCGAGCCCGAAACTTTGGTGAAGGTGAGCTCGAGACCGTTCGCCGCTCGGTTCACCGTGCCTCCGCCGTGGACCGATACCGCTTGATCGACCCGGCCGGATACGGCGAAGGACATCACAAAGTTGACATCCGTATTGGCACTGGTGAAGGGCCCGCGCGAGGCAGGCGTCAAGGTATATCCCGTCGCCCAAGGGCTTTGCACCAAGTATGGTCTGCCCGTGAAGAAACCGCCCTTGGTCCACACACCCGAGGTGTTGGTCAAGACATGGTAGATCGGAACCACTCCCGGCGCATACCCATTGCCCTCGGCCTGGTGAAAGCCAATGGGGACTGCGTTCACTCCCCGCCCCTCGTCATCAACCACCTTTCCGGAGAGGCTGAACAGTGGAACGCCCCGGAACTCGACAAAACCCTCGAAATCGATGTTCACATTCCTGCTCAACGGAGTGAACCCAAAGCCCGACTTGCTTGGGGTAACCTTGGTCAAGCGGCAGGATAGACCAGTTTTGATGAAAACGCCCTCAGAGTTCGTAGTAACCACGTGATTCACCTCGTTCTCGATAAAGATCGTCACGCCAGCCATGGCCAGGCCTTCTGGGGTAAACACCTTGCCGGTCGCAGTACACGTTGCAGAAGGAAGAACCGGACCCTCCATGGCCAGAAGGGGAAGCCAGTGTAAGACACGTCGGGGCGATACCGCGGCCATCAGCTTGGTTGCCAATGTCTTCCTCTTGGGGTAATGGGGAGAGCGAGCCAACGGTCCTCTTCCTTCGTGCGTTTCGAACCCCATCGCCGGTCAACGCGACGATCGCCCGAGCCGCCGGCACGGGTCGGGATCGGCGCGCCGTCGGAGGCGGTGACCGGCGGATCGATCCGCCGGGCGACGCAAGGATCCAAGCCCGTGACTTCCCGCCCGATGGCATGCCCGCCTCCTGAAGCGCGCCGATGCACCGACCCTCACGGATCCCGAACCGTTACCGTCCCGACCACCCTGCCTAACGTCGCGTTCGTCGGCGCCGATGCCGTGACCAGGAATACCTCGGCGTAACCGGGACCCGGAAAGCTCGCCGGATTGGTGCCGTAGTCGACGTTGCCGCAGGTGGTCACTGGGAACGTCGCCGAGGTCTTGCCCGCCGGCACCACGATCCGGCGGCTCGCGGTCAGGAAGTCCACCGTCCCGGCGCACGCTTCCCCGGCGGTAGCCATCGTGGCGGTCGGGGATGGGGCGCCGGAAGCCGCCGTCAGGAGCACCTCGATGTCGCGATCGCTCGCGGCCGACAGCGACACGCCGACCTGGGCCGCCGCGCCTTCGATCACCGAGACATCAGCCACCGAGATCACCGGCGGCGGGTCGTCATCGAAAATGACGATCCGCCGCGACTGACTGCCCGGCGCCACGGTGGCGTTGACGACGACCGCCACGGCAAGGTCGATGATGTCATTCCCCTCGTCGCGATTGTCCCCGCACACCGGCAGGTTCACCGTCCAGTTGTCGTTGTTGCCGGCTGGCCAGCTGACCTGGATCGTGTCGCTGGTGGCCTGGAGATCGGCCGAACCGGTGCACGCGATGGCCGGTCGGGCCGACCCGCTCCGCGCCAACTTGAGCGAGGCGCCGGTGTGGTGGGGGCTCGAGAGACTCACGATCACCGGCGCCATGGTCGTTCCACCGGTGCCCTCGGTGACCAGGCCGTCGTTTGCCGGCATCACCGTGATGACCGGCTTGACGTCGTCGTTGACGATCACCCCGACCACCGCGTCTTCGGCGAGGAGCGCGTTGGTCGCCGCCGTGACCCGGAACGTCAGCCGCTCGTCGGTTTCGTAGATCGGGTCGCCGCAGATGGTGATCGGCACCGCCTGGGTGGTTTGGCCAGTGGCGATGGTGACCGTTCCGGACGCGGCGAGGTAGTCGATGGTTGGGCCGCACCCGCGACCACCGCTCGCGGCCGGGAGGCCCGGGCCGGCACCGTCGGTGACGGTGTAGGTGACCACGACTGGCAGGATTGGCGACGTGCTCAAGTTCAGCCGAAAGGTCAGCGTCCGTCGCTCGCCGGCTCTGCCCTCGTTGGTGACGTCGAAGTCGAGGCTCAGCTTGGGGACGTCGAGGTGGGCGGACGCCGATCGCCCCGGCAAGGCTCGGGCTTCCGTGGTGGCCCCGGCGGCAACCCCTATCCAGAGAAGCGGGATGGACCATCCCCGGGGAACCCAGTTGACGCTCGTCATGGCGATTTCCTCTCGAACGATCCGCGACCGCCGGTGATCGACGGGCCGACCGCTGTTCAAGAGACGCATCGACCAGGCGACCTTCTCAGGCCAGGAGCCCGAGACCGCGAGAACGAGATCGTCCTCACCACGTCCCTTGAAGCGGTGCCGCTCGCGCTCGGCGGCCGGCTTCCTTCGGGGTATCGAGATGCGAATTGTGGTCGCGTTGCTGCTGGTCCCCGCCGCTGGATCGGCGGCGCAGCTCCCCCAGCCACGGGTGGCGCTCGAGGCGATCACGGTCGCTCCCCAGGCGCTCGCGGGAGGCGGGGCGGTGACCCTCTCCATCAGGCTGGTCGGGCCCGCACCGAATCCCGGGGGCCAACGGGTCGCGCTTCGCTATTCGTCGCCCGACGTGCTGGAGTCTCCGCCGACGTTCGTTCAGGTTCCCGGCGGCCGGAATCGGGCCGCAATCGACCTGGTCACCAGGCCCACGGCGACGCAGGTGGCGGTCACCGTATCGACCGGGCCCTCCCCAGCTCCGGCCGCGGTGTTCGTGGTACGTCCGCCTCGAGTCGCATCGATCCGCTTCTCCAAGCCGGCCCTGCCAGGCGGTGATTCCACCACGATGACGGTGCTTTTCGATGGGCCGACGCCCGGGACGGCGAACCTGGAAATCGAACCGGGGTGGCCTGGGCTCTTGTTCTACAGTGCGCCCACGCAGTGCGTGGTGAACCCGTGTCCGTGGGGCAGCCAGCTGACTTCTCTGGTGGCGGTTCCCGCTGGTGTCGCCCAGCACCGACTGCGCCTTTACGTTGACCTCGGCGGGCCGCCTACGCCCTCGATCACGGCCCGGCTCTACAACGGGCCCGCGGTCGCCAAGTCGCTGCAGGTCCTTCGCCCCCGTCCATCGACGATCATCGTGGCCTCCGAATGCCCCGCCGTGGCCGCGGCCCCGCCGCTCCCCGGCGCAAGCACTCCCCCGCGAGTAGGTCCCACGGTCGTGGTCCGGGCGGCCGATCGTACCACCGGGTTGGGGGAATCGGTCGCATTGGCGGCCTCCGACCCCGCCGTGGTGCTGCCAGCCAGTGCGTCATATTCGGCGACCGTGTACGGCGCTCAGGCGACGCCCTCCAATCCAATGCCGGTCGTGTTCCAGCACGGTCGGGCCTGCGCGGCAGTGACCTTTCCGAAACGAGATACCGCCGCGACCTACCGGATCAGCGCCACTTCCGGCGGACTCTCGGTGAGCCAGGCCGTCACCATCCCGCCCAACCACTGATGTCCAGATTTGGCCGGGTTCGGCGCCGTGAGCGTGTCCCGAACTCCGGAGCGCTCCCGTGCTGCCATCCGTGCCCTGCCCGGCGGCCCCACCAGCCTGCCAATCCCTGACCCAGGACACCAGCGACTTTTCCGCGAAGCTCCAGCACCTGGTCGACCGATTCGACGGGTTCATCCGCCGGACGGCGTCCCGTCGCGGCCTGGTCGGCGCCGACCTCGACGAGGTGGTGCAGGACCTCCGGATTCGGGTGTGGAAGGCCGCCATGGCGCCGGGCGGGATCCGGGTCGCCAGCGCCACCTACATCCACCGGACCGCGGTATCAGCCACCCTCGACGTGATCCGCCGGGGACGGACCCGGAAGGCTCAGGCCGTGAGTCTCGATCTGGTGGCGCCGTCGGCCCTGACCGCCCCGAACGACCCGGGCCGTTCACTCGACGAGGCAGATCTGGTCGCGGTCGTCGAGCAGGCGCTGACCTGCCTCCAGCCGGCTCGCCGGGCCGCGGTCCAACGGTACCTGGCCGGGTTCGATCGGTTCGAGATCGCCGCGGCGCTGGGCTGGAGCGAGGGGAAGGCGCGCAACCTCCTCTACCGAGGGCTCGACGACCTCCGGCGGATCCTTCAGGGCCGGGGGATCACCTCCGCCGGACGGGCGGAGAATGCTCGCCATTCGCTTCGCACCAGCGCCCGGCCGCCGTGGTCGAGCGCGGTCACCCGCCATCGCCCTCGCCCCTCCGGCAACCTCGTCGCGGCCCATGGTGGCAGCCGATAGAGCGCGACCCCGTCAGGAACCACCGCGGTGATCACCGGTGGCCCGTTCGGCTGGGCGACCTCGACCCGGTAGAACGAGGCCGCGGCGGTGGGCTCCCAGCTGAAGCCGTCGGTCAGGTGGGCATTTGGGCCGGGGGTGAGCAGCACCAGCCGGCCAGCGGTCGCGGCGGAGACCGAGTCGGGGACCGGCTCGAGGCCGCTCCCCACCAGATAGCGGAGCACCGGCATCGGGAACCCCGCGACCGCGCCGCCGGGCACCACCCCGCGGCCGGCGCCCGCGGCGGCCAGGTCGGAATCGCCCTCTTTGTCGCTGCTGACCTCGACTCGAAAGAGGAGGAGATGGACCCCGTCGACGGCGGTCGGAAGCAGCTTCGGGTCCGGTCCTGGCACGACCACCGATCCGGTCGGCGGCAGGAACAGGTTGAACCGGCCCACCTGGGTGTACCGCCGTTGGCTGGCCCGCTCCTCGACCGGCAAGGTGCCTTCGGTAAGGAGGTCTCGGCCGGTGGGAAGGTCCTCGCCGGGCAAGACGACTTCCCAGCGGCCCGTTAGGCGACCGGTGCCGGTGTAGGCGAGCGTGGCGGTCACGGCCGGCGGCGTCTCGCCCTGCCCGAGGTGGAGGATGTTGGTCTCGGGGACGAACGCCAGGCGGACGTCGACCAGCGAGAGCGGCGACCGGGCGCCGCCACCGGCCATCCGGCAGGTCACCGCCACGTACTGATCGGGTCCGCCGGCGGCGCGGACGAACCGGCGGACATAGAAGAACGCCGACGGGCGGCCCGCCTCCGCCGCCTGGTAGGCCCGCCGGGCCACCGAGGCCGGAATGGTCATGATGTCGGTGAAGCCGTCGACCCCGCTGGCCGACGATTGGTCGAACCGAATCGGCAGCTGACCGAACAGCGTGGTCGGATCGCACCGCGAGCCGATGGCGGGCGCCGCGGGGATCAGCTCGCCGCACCAGAACGCTTCGGCGGCGCGATAGCCGGCCAGGCCGCCGAAGGTGAGGAAGACGCTAGTGGCGCCTTGGGTGGCCACGTTGACGCCGGTGGGATGGACCCGGATCTGGGCCGACGCGGTCGAGGCGACGAGGGCGCCGAGGCCGAACGACAGGGCTGCGCGGAGGAGCCGAGACATCAGAACGCCCTCAGGGAAGAACCCGCGGTGAGCATCCAGGTCAGGGTCGGTTGGAACGGGTCGTTGGTCGACAACGGCGCCAGCGCCGATCGGGTCCGCCCGTAGCGAACGAAGACTCGCCCCTGGGTACCGCCCTCGGGACGGCGATAGAGATTGAACCCCTGCGACAGCTCGCCATACATCTCGGTGTTCCGGAGCCGCTGGTCGGAGCGAGGGTCTTCGCTCCACATCTGTGACACCGCGCCCGCCAGCGCGGCCCGCGTGGTCAGCTGCCATTGCAGGTTAGCGCCGATCCGCTCGACCCGCTGGGTCAACCCCAGCTCGTCGCTCCGGTTCCGCTCCACCCCGAGGTCGAGGCCGATGGTGAGGGTGCGCCCGGCCGGGCCGGTGACGGTGAGGCCATGGACGTCGGTGCGGAAGTCGGCCAGCTCCCGTCCCACCTGGCGGTTGTCCTGGGTCGATCGATTCCACCGATAGCCGAGAGCCGCGGCCCCCAGCGTCCAATTGAGCGCGCCGGTTCGGTTGATGCTGACCTGGTCGGGGACGTGGGTCGGTTGGAAGCCACCGTCGACCGGGACCCCGTCGCCGAACTGCCGGGTGCGTTGCCACCCGAACGACGCGGCCGGCCAGTGCCACGAGGCTTTGACGCCGAAGAGCGATGCCACCGGCACGCTCGCGGACCAGCTGGAGGATCGGGTCCGAGTGGTGAGGATCGACGCGATGGCGCCGAGGTTGTCCCGAGCCGAGGTCGCGGCCCCCTGGAGCGACAGCGCGCCGAGGGTGCTCGACAGCTCGATCGCGTTCTGCTCCTGGTCGGCCGCCACGAAGGTGCCGACACTCCGGTAGAGGGGATCGACCCGTTCGTGCCGACCGGTGACGCCGACCGACGCGGCGATGGTCTTGGTGATCCGAGCGTTGTCGAGCAGCCGCACCGACAGCTCGCCGAAGCGGGCCTGCCGGGTCGTGGCCTGGACCGCGACGATCGCGCTGTCCTGGAACAGGAGCGGATCGGCCGGATTGGAGAACCGCGACCGGCTGATCCCGGCCGAGAAGCGGAGCCGCTGTCGCAGGTCACTCGCCGCCAGGGAGAAGCCGACGCCGCGGCTGGTTTCCGCGTCGGTCGCGGCGCCCTGGTTGAAGCCCGCCACCGGGCGCACCGATCCGTCGACCGCGGTGACGTCGAGCTGGATCGCCCCCGGTCGGCTCGGAATCAGCTGGATGCCCAGGGCGGCCAAGCCGATTCGATGATCGCTGTCGGTCATCCCGAGCAGGTTGGTCCAGCCGACCACGTTGGTTCCGCTCACCAGTCCCAGGCCAAGGTGCACGGCCGGGCTCAACTTGAAGCCCGCCTGCAGCCCGCGACTCCCGAAACCGTTCAGGAGAAACCGATTGGCGCCCAATGTGACGGCTCCGAGGGCCAACTCGGCGACGCCGACGGTGGTCCCGATCCGGTAGTCGGACAAATCGACCGCCGGCGCCTCTCGGCCGATCGCGTTCCAGCGGAGCCGTTGGGTTTCCTCGCTGACGCCCTGGAGGTTGGCCCGTCCCGAGATCGCGTAGCCACGCCCGGCGGCGGTCACGTCGACGCCCAAGTTGGCGGTGAGATCCTGATAGGTCGTCCGGTCCGGGGCGGGGGTGACGGCGTTGCGGTCGAGCATGCCGGTCGAGTTCAGGTCGGCGGTCGGCGTGGCCCGGGCCCGGTCGAGCCCGATCGCTCCGCGGACCTTGAGGGGCTGCCTGCCGATCTCGGTCCAGGCGCCGGCGGAGTCGACGACGAAGACCGCTACCTCCGTTTCACCGATCGGCAGGTGAAACGGGTGAGGCCGATAGTGGATCAGATCGCCGGTGCGATCGACCAGCGCCGACAAGTCGTGTCCGCCGACCACCATCGCGATCCGCTCGGCGGCAGTCGGGGGACGGGAAAGCCAGACCAGGAGCTCGGTCCGATTGGAGAGGAACCGATCGGTGGGCCAACCGAACTGCTTGACCGCGAGCGTCGCGGGCGGATCCTGAGCCAAGGCGGGGCCGGTCAGGAGACCCGCGAGCAGGAGGGTAACGCCAGGGCGCATCGATGATCGGCCTCGTCAGGGGTCGGCGGCGGACCATCAAGAGACGCCGCCCGGCAACGGGATTCTCACGGTCAGCGGTTGGTGAGCACCGCTGACGGGTCGTCGCGTCTCTTGGGACGAACCCCGAACGAGGAACGTCGCGATGATCCGCCGCTGCCTGCCCGCCCTGGTGCTCGCTCTCGCAGGTACCGCGCCTGCCGCGGCCCAGAGTCCGGAACGGCCGAGACTGCCGGTCAAAACCCTGTCGGTGGATCTCGTGTCGGCCAAGGCATACGACCTGGGATCGGTGACCTACGTTCGCGCCGGGCTCAAGCCCACCGAGTTTCGATTTGGGACCAGCCCGAGCTTGACGGGCGCAACCTGGAATGCGTTCACCGAGGGGCAGACCACCACGACCACGAGCGGCACGGGCACGAGGATTCAGGGGACCATTCCGTACGGGGTTCCCCCCATCCCGCCCCAAAGCGGATGTGGCCCGGGCGAGCTGCGGCTGCGGGCGTACCTCCAGTTCCGGACCCGGGTGATTCAGACGGGCCAACTGCTCACGTCGCCGATCAGGGGCGACTCTTCCTGCGTCTACGTCGGCGGCTGACCGCCAGAACCGAGTCCATCATGGCTCTCCTCTCTCCGATCCTTCGCCGCGCCGCGCGACTCGGCCTGACGGTGGCGCTCGTTGCCTCACCCCTCGATCGGCTCTTGGCCCAGTCGGGCATTTCGATCGTCGACGCGACCGTCTCGGAAGCCGGCACCTCCGGGTTTGGCCAGATCATCTTTCGGGTTCGGGTGTCTCGCGACACGACGGTTGCGTCCGGCCAAGTGTCGGTGCAGTTCCAGGGCGCGAGCGGCACCGCCACTGTCGTCGGCACTCAATGCGGGCCCGGAGTGGATATCGTCCTCCAGGCGAGCACGGTGACCATCCCCGCCCACTTGAACGAAGGGCAGATCTCCGGGACCGTGTGCGAGGACCCGCTCGACGAGGCGGACGCGGAGACGTTCACGGTCAACCTGATGTCGCCGTTCGGGGCCACGATCCAGGACGGGCAGGCCACCGGCACGCTGATGGACGATGACCCGACCCCGTCGCTCCGAGTCGCCGACGTGATGGCCCCGGAAGGGAACGCGGGCGAGCAACGGAACCTCACCTTCGCGGTTACGCTCAGCGCGCCGAGCGGGCGGGCGGTGTCGGTCGACTACGCGGTCGGCAGTGGTGGCGCTGGTACTCCGGCCGGGCAAGGTGGCGCGGCCTGCGGTGGCGCGGTGGACTACGTCACCCGGACCGGGACCGAGACCTTTCCGCCTGGCACGACTTCGCGACAGGTGGCCGTGACGCTCTGCGGCGACGCGCTCTTCGAGCCGAACGAACGACTCGCGATGTCCCTCTCCGGCGCCACCAACTCCACCCTCGCGGACGGCACCGGCGTGGGCACCATCGACGACGACGATCCCCAGCCCGATGTGCGAGTCGTGTTGCCAAACGACGGTAATCTGACCGAAGGCAGCAGCGGGCCGCACACCGTCTCCGTCCAGGTCACCCTGTCGACCCCGAACCACGCCGGCGCCAGCGTCACTTTCGCTCGGGGCGGCACCGCCGTGCGGGGCGCGACCTGTACCGGCACGGTCGACATGGTGGCCACCACCAACCAGGTGACCGTCTCGTGGCCCGCCAACAACAACGCGCCCCAGACCATCGACCTGACGATCTGCGGCGATACCCGGGACGACGACAACGACACCATCGAGCTGAACCTCACCGCGGCGGTCACGGCGGCGGTGGCGCCGGGGAATCAAAACAACCGGATGGTGATCTTCGACGACGACCCGACCCCGACGCTCTCGGTGGTGGACGCGACCGTTACGGAGGGCGATCAGGCGGAGGTCACCGTGACGTTGTCGGCGGCGAGTAACCGCGACGTGGACGTGCTCCTGGGGTCGGCCGAGGTGACCGCGGCGACTACGAGAACACTGCCCGCGCGGGTCTCAGTGCCCCCGGCGACGTTGGGGAGCGCATGCGGTGGCGCCGTGGACTTCATCAAGACGGCGCACCAGCTCCGGGTGCCGGCCGGGGAACTCACCGCGACGACGCCCCTTCGGATCACCACCTGCCGGAACAGTGATGCGACCGGGACCAATCGCCTCGCCGCGGGCCCTGACGCCGAACTGTTTCAGGTCGCCGCCTCGTCGCTGACCAACGCGACGGTTGCCCGGGCGGTCGGGATGGTGGTGATTCGAGAGCCCTGACCGACGGGCGGGGTTGTGGCCTACTTCGTCGGGTCAACCTTGAGTTGCAGCGACTTGTACTCGAGGAACTCCTCCATCCCGAACTTGCCCAACTCCCGGCCATGGCCGGATTGCTTGTAGCCGCCGAACGGCGCCTGCATGTTGAACGGCCCGCCATTGATGTCGATCTGCCCGGCGCGAATCCGCCGCGCAACCCGCTTGGCGCGATCCTCATCCGCAGACCATACCCCGCCCGCGAGTCCATAGACGGTGTCGTTGGCGATCCGGACCGCATCGTCGTCGTTCTGGTAGGTGATGATCGACAACACCGGTCCGAAGATCTCTTCCCGCGCGATCGTCGAATTCGGGTCGACGCGCCCGAATACGGTGGGCTGCACGAAGTATCCCTTGTCGGTGCCGGCGGGCTTCTCCAGGCCACCCGCGAGCAGCTCGGCGCCCTCCGCGATGCCCCGCTCGATGAAGCCGCGCACCCGGTCGAGCTGGGTCTTCGACACCAGCGGCCCGAGCTTGGTCTGTTCACTGAAGGGATCACCCACGGTGAATCTCCGCGCCTCCTCGACGGCGAGCTTCGCGGCCTCGGCGTACTTCGTTTCGGGCACGAGGAGCCGGGTATGCGCGCTGCAGGTCTGCCCGGAGTTGAGAAAGCAGGCCGATACCGTCCCCTTGATCGCGCTGGCCAGGTCGGCGTCGTCCAGCACGATCGCCGCCGACTTGCCACCCAATTCGAGCGCGACCCGCTTCACCGATTGGGCGGCGAGCTCGGATACCCGCTTGCCGGCACGGGTCGAGCCGGTGAACGACACCATGTCGACCTCCGGATGCCGCGCCATGGCTTCGCCCACGACCGGTCCGTATCCGGTCACGAGATTGAACACGCCCTTCGGCACCCCGACCGAATCGATGATCTCCGCTAGAATGAACGCGTTGAGCGGCGCGACCTCCGACGGCTTCAGGACGACGGTGCAGCCGGCCGCCAGCGCCGGGGCGACTTTCGCGGCGATCTGATGCAGCGGGTAATTCCACGGCGTGATCGCCGCGACGACGCCGACCGGCTCACGCAGCACGAGCGAATTGCCGATCCGCTCTTCCCAGACGTACCCGCCCAGCATTTTGGCGTACATCGCGAAGGTGTAGGTGGGCGAGCCGACCTGGATCCGCCCGGCGAGCTTGATCGGCATGCCGACCTCCTGCGCGATGGTGCGGCCCAGCTCCTCGGCCCGGGCCTTCATCCCCTCGTGGATGCTCTGCAGGTATTCCGCGCGCTTGGCCGGTGGCAGCGCCGCCCATCCGTCGAACGCGTTGCGGGCGGCGGCGATCGCCGCGTTGGCGTCGGCCTCGTTGCACTCCGGGATGCGGGCCATCACCTCCTCGGTGGCGGCGTTGTGCACCTCGATGGTCCCCTTGCCGTGCGGGGCGACCCAGGCGCCGTCGATGTAGATGTGGTCGCGAATCTGCATTGCGTGCTCCTTCGATCAGTCGTAGACGACGACGCCGCGGGCGTTCCTGCCGGCTTCCAGGTCGGCGAACGCCTGGGGCGCTTCGTCGATGCTATAGGTCTTGGTGATCAGCTCATCGAGCTTGAGGCGCTTGGACAGGTACAGCGAAATGAGCCGCGGGAAGTCTTCCCGCGGGCGGGCCGACCCGAAGTAGCTGCCGGTGAGGGTCTTCTCCTCGAACACCGCCATGGCCGGACGGATCGCCGCGGTGTCATCCCCTTTGGGCACCCCAACCGCGATGGTGATGCCCCCTTTGCGCGTGGCGCGAAAGAGGACCTCGGTCATCTTACCGATCCCGGCGCACTCGAAGCAATAGTCCGGACCGCCATCGGTCAGTTTCTTGATGGTCTTGACGAGGTTGTCCTCGCGGCTCGCGTTGATGGTGTGGGTCGCGCCAAACTGCCTGGCGAGCGCGAGTTTCTCATCGCTGATATCGACGGCGATGATTTCCCGCGCCCCGACGATCGCCGCCGCCTGAATCGCGTTGAGGCCCACCCCGCCCGCCCCCGATACCAGCACCGAGCTGCCGGCCGCGACCTTCGCGGTGTTGAAAACCGCGCCCACCCCAGTCATCACCCCGCAGGAAACCAGTGCGGCGGGGATGAGCGGCATGTCGGCCCGGATCTTCACGCAGTTGTCTCCGTGCAGGGTGGCATACTCGGCCATCACGCCGCAGCCGGAAAAGACGTTGAGCGCGTTGCCGGCGCGATCTTTGGTGCGAAGGGTGCCATCGGGCAGGGTCGCCAGCGTCCGGGCGCCTTGGTCGCAAAGGTGGGGCCGGCCGGTCGCGCAGTAGCGGCACTTCCCGCAGATCGACACGAACGAGGAGACCAGGTGGTCGCCAATGGCGAACTCGGTCACCCCATCGCCGACCTCGACGACGATGCCTGAGGCTTCGTGGCCGAGGATGACGGGCAAGGGCAACTTGATCGTGCCGTTGGTGGCTGACAGATCGCTATGGCAGACACCGGTAGCCGCCACCTTGATCATCACCTCGCCGCGCCGGGGCGATTCGACCTCGATCTCTTCGACGCCGACCGGCGCGTCGAGGGTCCGGGCGACGACCGCACGTGCGTTTCTCGACATTGGCAGGTCCCTTGAGCGGGCTCGAGCCTACGGCCGTCTCAGCCGGTTGTACTTGGCCAGGATCGCGCGGACCTGGTCGTGGGGTAGGGCCCAGGCGCGGCGGTAGTCGGCCCCGGTCATCGTCTCGGCGGCGAGCATGGCGTTGATGATCGCCTCCTCGGTGGCCTCCACGGTGGCGGTGAAGAGCGGGTCCATCAGGCCGGAGCCGAGTCGCTGCATGGTCGGGGCCGGGAGGGTGGAGCGGGCGCTGTTGCCCCAGTCGACGCCACGGTTGGCGGTCGAGAAGGCGATGAAGATGTCGCCGGAGCCGTTGCCGTTGTTGGACCCCATCCGTCCCATGCCTAACGCCACCCGCCGGACCACCCGTTTGAGCTGATCGGGCGACAGCGGCGCGTCGGTGGCCACCACGATGATGATCGAGCCCTGTTCCGGCTCCTCGGCCGGCTGGTCGGCGTCGCCGGAGCCGCCACCGCAGATCGGGAACGGGGTCCCGTCGAAGGCGGTCACCGGCGGGTCGATCCGCTGGGCGACGCAAGGATCCAACCCAGTGACTTCCCGCCCCACGGGAATGCCACCGAGCCGCAGTTGGGACCGGGTGCCGTAGTTGCATTGGAGCAGGACGCCGACGGTGAATCCGCCCTCGGCGGCGCTCAAGACGCGGGAGGACGTGCCGGTGCCTCCCTTGAACCCGTGGCAGTTCATCCCGGTGCCGCCACCCACGTTCCCCTCGGCGATCGGACCGGGCCGGGCGTTCTCGAGCGATTGAAAGGCGTGCTCCGCCTTGACGTGGAGCCCCTTCATGTCGTTGAGCCCGCCATCGGAGGTCTCGGCGACCACCGGGTACCAGAACGGGCCCGGCGCGTTCCGCTTGACCATCCAGTCGACCACCGCATCACGCACTGTGCCCACGCTCAGGGTGTTGGTGATCATGATCGGGGTTTCGAGCACCCCGGTCTCCTCGATCCAGTGGGTGCCAGTCATGTCGCCATTGCCGTTGCCGGCGTAGAACGCGGCGAACACCGGCTCCAGGGTGGCGCGGCCGCGGGGGAGCACCGCGGTGACGCCAGTGCGGACCGGACCCTGGCCGATGACCCGTTTGCCCTCACCGCGGACCAAGGTGACATAGCCGACTTCGACGCCGGCGACGTCCGTGATAGCGTTGAGGCGGCCGGGCGTGCCGTCGAGTGGGATGCCGAGGTCGCGAGCCCGGGCCTTGCTTTGGGCCGTGGCCGTCGAAAGGGCGCCGGCGAGGGCGAGGGTGCAGTGCGCGGCGGCGTGGAACGGTCGATTCACGGGTGCCCCTGGGACGAAATTGGAAGAAGCAAGGCGGCCAATCGACCGCACTTTGGCGGATGCCGAGTTGCCAACCCCCACCCGCCGAGACGACATTATGGCCATGCCTGTCAAAGTCCAACGATACACAGTGGACGAGATCGAATCGTGGCCCGACGACGGCAACCGGTACGAGCTGCTCGACGGGTTCCTGCTGGTGACGCCTGGTCCGGCGTCACCCCACCAGGTCGTGGCCACCCGAATCGCGGCGTTTCTCGTCCAACGTCTCGGAGGCTTTCCCGATCTATGGGTCTCGGCGCCGGGGGCCATCATCCGGCGGCCCAAGACTTCGCTGATCCCCGACGTGCTGGTGTTTCGCGCCGCGGGCCCGCCCCCGAAGTGGGAGCAGGTCCGTGAACACCTCCTGGCCGTCGAGGTCGAGAGCCCTTCCACCAAGCGGTACGACAAGGACTTCAAGGGACCGGCCTACGTCACGCTGGGTGTGGCCGAGGTCTGGCGCGTCGTCACCGACGACCGGGCCATCTGGGTCAGCGACGGCGCCGGCGAGGAGCGCTGCCACCGGACACCGTTCTACTGGGCCCCGCCCGGTCTCGATCGGTCCTTTCTCGTGCCGCTCGTCGATTTCTTTCGCGGCCTCGACTGAGCAACTCGCCTACCGCCCGGCCGACTCCGCCGAATTGTCCTTCAGGTACCGGCCGAAGAACTCCAACATGTCCTGCAGCATCTGCTTGGTGTTCTCCCGGCCGTACACGTAGTACGTCTCCCCCGGATACGACTTGTACTCGACGATCTTGGAGTGCTTGGCCAACTCTCGCGCGTACTTCCAGGCCGCGTAGTCGGTGTCGAGCACGTCGAGCCCGTAGCCGTGGATGATCAGCGCCGGCGCGGTGGCGTCCTTGGCCTTGAGGATCGCCGAGCTGCGCCGATAGGTGGCCTCCACCTCCGGCGTCGAAGGCCACTTGCCGAGCTCGTAGTGGAGCAGCTGGCTGTGCTGGAGGACCGGGACGATGTTGTGGAAATCCTTCACGTCGCCGTAGCCCGAGCCCGAGATCGCGGCCTGGAACACCCCCGGCGCGAACGAGATCGCGTACATCGTCAGCATCCCGCCGTAGCTGACCCCGGTGATCCCGATCTTGCCCGGGTTGACGTACGGCTGCTGCTTCGCCCAGGCCACTCCCGCCAGGACGTCGCGAAGGTCCCCATGGCCCCAGTCGCGGTTGTTGAGGTCCTCGAACCGTTTCCCGTACCCCGAGCTGCCCCGCACGTTGGGCGCGATCACCACGTAGCCCTGACTGGCGAAGAACTGGGGCTGGAGCTGGTAGCTGTCGCTGAACTGCGAGGTCGGCCCGCCGTGGACGAACATGATGACCGGGGCGCGGTCGCCGGGGCGGAGGTGCTTTGGCTTGTAGAGATAGGCGTTGATCGTCAGGCCCTCGTTCTTCCAGGCGATCTTCTCAGGCTCGATCAACAGGGCGGCCATCGCGCCTTCCGGATCGGCGTTGGTGAGCTGCTTCGGGGTGCCCCCCTCGGCCGCCACCACGTAGAGGTCCTGGGCCCGGGTCGGGGCGCCGAAGCCGTAGGAGATCCGCCGTCCGTCCGGCGACCACTCGGCCCGGGTGACCATGCCGAGGCCGGGCGCGACCACGGTGCGCGCCGCGCCACCGGCGGCGGGCGCGACCTTGAGACTCTGGGTCCCGTTGGTCATCGACAGGAACAACACCTGGCTGCCATCCGGCGACCACCGGGCATCGCTCTGGTCCGCCGACTCGGCCGCGAGCTGCCGGGGCGCTCCGCCGGCGAGCGGCATCAGCCAGTAGCTGGCCCAGCCGCTTCGCTGCGAGCGGAACATCACCGTCCTGCCGTTGGGTGAGACCCGGGTGAAGCCGAACGAGGCGCCCTGGCGATAGTCGAAGAAGTCCTTGTCGGCGAGCACCAGGCGCGGCGTTCCGCCGGTCGGGGAGATCTCGAAGACGTCGTGGTCGACCCAGCGGGAATCGAGCCGGGTGTAGAGGATCTTGGCGCCGTCGGGCGTCCACGAGGGGAACCCCTCGTAAAGCGGGCTCGAGGTGATCCGGGTGGTGGCGCCGTCGGCCACGTTGACGACGTAGATATCCTCGCTGCCGCTCCGGTCGTTGGCCAGCGCGATCCGGCCCCCGTCCGGCGAGAAGGAGTAGGAGCGGACGTTGCCCGAAAGCGTAGTGATCCGGCGTTCGCTGTTGGCGGAGAGGTCCCAGCCGAAGATGTCGTTGCCGCCGGGGGCACTCTTCACATAGGTCAGGAGGCGCCCGTCGGGCGAGCGCCGCAACTGCGTGGCGACGCCGATTGACGCAGCCATCCGGGTTGGGGCGCCGCCGTCGACCCCGATCGACCAGAGGCCGCCGCCACCGAGGTAGTAGAGCCGGGTGCCGTCGGCCGACCAGACCGGTGCCTCGTTCGCGCCGATGGTCGGTTGGACGGACTGTAGTTGATCGATCGAGGGGGCCGGTTGTTGCGCCGCGGCCGTGGATCCGACCGCGGTCGCGGCGGACAGGGCGGCAAGGACGGCGAATCGGGCGCGCGCGGTCATGGCGGAAGCGTTCCTTCGAGAGCGATGAATTGTCGGGGGTCGACCGAAGATAACCTTTTCTCGGGCACACTGGCGGCCCGGTTCCTGGTTTCCCGGCGAGCACGGGCCTCGGCCCGAGGCGTGCCGGTCAGCACCGAAGACGGCGCCCCTACTGGCCTACGGACCGCGCCGCTCCGTCGAGAGGACGACCTTTCCCGTTACCCGCCGCTCATGCAGGTAGCGGTGGGCCGCCATCGCGCCGGCTCGATCGAACGGAAAGGTCCGATCCACCACGGTTTGGATGGCGCCCGCGGCGACTGCCTGATAGATCTCCGCCAGCGCGGCCCGGAGCAGGTTCTCCTTCTGGTGGAGGTGGAGGAGATGGATGCCCGACACGGCGAGGTTGGGCTCGACCAGCGAGAGCGGGTGGAACCACGGGGTCCGGAGCCAGGCCCGGGCCATCGCCAGGTACTGCTTCCGGCCCCGCGGCATCGCGTCACTCAGGCCATAGAACACCAACCTGCCTAACGGCGCGAGCAGGCGCCGGCAGGTGGCGGTGGTCCGGCCCCCGACCGCGTCGAGCGCCGCATCCAACCCGCGGGGTCCGAGCCGGCGCTCCACCTCGGCACCCCAGTCGCCAGCCGAGTCGAAGCAGGCCTCGGCGCCGAGCCGTTCGACCACGAACTGCCGTTTGGCCGCCGACCCGGCGGTGCCGAGCACCCGAAGCCCCCGCCATCGAGCCAGCTGCACCGCGGCGGTGCCGACCCCGCCGGCGGCGTTGGTCACCAAGACCGACTCTCCGGCGCGGACTCGGGCCGACTCGAACAGCGCCACCCACGCCGTCAGGAACGCCACCGGCACGGCCGCCGCGCGGACCGGATCGATGGCCTCGGGATAGCGAAAGAGATTGCGAGTCGGCACGATCAGGTCGCGGGCGTAGCCGCCGTAGCGGACCAGCCCGATGGCCCGATCGCCAGGGCGCCACTCGGTGACGCCGGCGCCCACCCGCCGCACGGTGCCGGCAACCTCGAAGCCCGGACTGTAGGGCATCGGGGGGACGGTGGCATAGAGCCCGGCTCGCATCAGCAGGTCGGCGAAGTTGACGCCGGCGGCCTCGACCGCGAGATGAACCTCGTCGGTGCCGGGGTCGGCGAGGGCGACGGTCCGCTCGGCGAGGACGTCCGGCGGGCCGTGGCGTTCGATCAGGATCGCGGTCGTGGTGGCCGGCATAGCCCGGGGAGAATAGCCCGGCGACGCCGAGCCCGATACCCGAGTTGGCTCGGGTCGATCAAGGGCCGTGGTCGGGTCGGCTTACTGGAGCGGCGGCGCCGCGGCCGGCGGGCGACGGTGGCGAGTGGCCTGCTCGTAGTCGTACCCCAGCTTGATCAGGGTCGCCTCGCTCCAGGCCCGGCCGAAGAACTGCAGGCCAGCGGGGAGGATGCCGCCGTTGAGGTAGCCCATCGGCACGGTGATGGCCGGGAAGCCGGTGCTCGGGCTGAAGAGTTGGTTGTTGTCGCCGTGCGGTGTGTTGAGATCGCCGATCCTGCGGGGTGGGTTGCTCCAGGTCGGGTAGGCCAGCGCGTCCAATCGGTGCCGGGTCATCATCTGCTCGACCCCGGCCCGGAGTTTGGCGCGGAACTGATCGCGGCCCAGGCAGCCGGGCGACTGATCGGGGTCGCCCTCGGGAGCGGCTTGGCCGGCCGTCAGGCGAGCCTCGATCGAGGGGTGGAATTTCCGCGACTTGATGACCTCATCCAGCGTCTTGACGGGGACTCTGTCCCCGTGGCTCGCGAGCCACGCGTTCAAGTCCCGCTTGAAGGGAAAACAGCTGCCGGCCGACGCCCGCCGCCAGGCGTCGAGGCTGTCGATCGCGATCCCGTCGACCACCACGGCGCCGGCCGCCTCGAGATCGCGGAGGGCGCGCTGGAACACCTCGACGACCTCGGGATCGGTGGTGGGCGTCTCGTACGCCTGCCGGAGGACGCCGAGCCGCGCCCCGCGAAGGCCGCCGCGAACCAACGAGGCGGTGTAGTCGACGCGGGCCCGACCGCGACTCGCCGCGGTGGCGGGATCGGCGGGGTCCTCGCCGACGATCACTTGGAACACCGCCACCGCGTCGGCCACGGTGCGGGCCATCGGGCCGGCGATGTCGGTGCTCAGGTTGAGGGGGACGACCCCGCCTCGACTGGTGAGGCCCATCGTCGACCGAATCCCGACCAGCGCCTGGTGGGCCGATGGCCCTCGAATCGAGTTGCCGGTGTCGGTGCCAAGCCCGACGGCACCGAAGTTGGCGGCGACGGCCGCGGCGGTCCCCCCGGACGACCCGGCGGTCACCCGATCGAGCGCGTAGGGGTTCTTGCTGTACCCGGGCAGGATGGAGCTCACCGTCTCATAAGGACTGAAGGCGAACTCGGCCATGTTCGATTTGGCCAGGACGATCGCCCCGGCCTCCTTGATCCGCCTGACTTGAAACGCGTCCCGGCTCGAGACGAAACCGGCCAGGGATTGCGACCCGGCCGTCACCGGCAACTCGGTCGTCTCGAAGTTGTCCTTGACGATCATCGGGACGCAGTGGAGCGGGCCGACCGGGCCGGAGGTGGCCAACCGGCGATCGAGCGAGTCGGCCACGTCGAGCGCGGCCGGGTTGACCACGACGAGCGCGTTGATGGCCGGACCGTTCTTGTCGTAGGCACCGATTCGACGGAGGTACTGGCTGACGACCGAGCGGCAGGTGACCCGGCCGGTCGTCAGTGCCGTCTCGAGCTCGGCGATGGTGATCTCTTCGAGCCGGAACGGGGCCTGGGCGGCGGCGACCTGGGGGACCTGAGTTGCCCCGGCTCCCCGGGCGCCTCCGGCGACCAACGCGACCAGCAGAAAGACCAAGGGCATGACGCTAAGGTCATGCCCCGGCAGTGGTTCCGCAACTCGGCTGGGTCAGCGGGTGGGAGGTGGGGTCTGCCACATGACGTGGCGGATCATCCATTTGCCGTCATACTTGGCGAGGAGGAAGTAGTCGGTACCCCAGTACGCGGTGACCTTGGCGCTCGCGGTCTGATCCTGAACCTCGTAGACCACCACGTCCTTCGGCGCGTTCGGCGGGGTCTTCTCCTGCCCGGACTTGACCCGGCGGGCGAAGCTGAAGAACTGCTGCCAGGGGAAACCGCCCCCTTTGTACACCCCCTTGTCGTCCTTCCAGAAGCCGAACTTGTCGACCTCGGGCCGGACGCTGCGGATGAATCGGGTGCTGTCTCCCTCGTAGAATCCCTCGACGTAGTCGAGGACGGCGCTCCTGACCGCGTCCTTGTCGGCCTGGGTCTGGGCCTGGGCGGCGGGGGCCGTCAGGGCGGCGAAGGCCACGGCGGCGATGACGGGGCGGATGATCGGCATGCGGATGTCCAGTGGTTGGTCTAGGACCAAATACGCCGCCGGCCCCGGGCTGGTTTCCATCTGACGGATGCCTTGCAAACTGTCCCAAAAGCGGACAACATCAAGGTAGCGTCACCTCCTCAGTTTCAGCCCACAGCATCGGGATGCCCATGGCTCGGATCGTTCTGCTCTTCATCGTGGCGCTCGTCGCCGGCTCCGTCACGTTCGTCGAGGGTCAAACTCGAATCGATACCACCGCGTTCGGGGCCCTGTCATGGCGCAACATCGGGCCGCAGCGGGGGGGCCGGTCGGTCGCGGTGGCCGGGTCGACGAGTCGTCCGCAGGAGTACTACATGGGGACGACCGGTGGCGGGGTGTTCAAGAGCCTCGACGGCGGAGACACCTGGCAACCGATCACCGACAAGTACTTCGGTGGCACCATCGGGGCGATGGCGGTGAGCGAGACGAACCCCGACATCGTCTACGTCGGTGGCGGTGAGTACCCGATCCGGGGCAATACCTCGCACGGGGACGGCGTCTACAAGAGCACCGATGGCGGGAAGACCTGGGCGTACCTGGGTTTGGTCGAGACGCGCCATATCGCCAAGATCAGACTCCACCCGAAGAATCCCGACATCGTCTACGTGGCGGCGCTGGGGCCGGTGTTCAGCACTTCCTCACCGCATCGGGGGGTCTACAAGTCGGTCGACGGGGGGAAGACCTGGAAAAACATTCTCCGTCGACCGGGCAACGACTCGACCGGCGCTGTCGAGCTGGTGATGGATCCGAGCAATCCCGACGTGCTCTACGCCGGGTTGTGGGAGGCGTACCGGAAGCCGTGGCTGATGAACAGCGGCGGGCCGGGCAGCGGGATCTTCAAGACCACCGACGGCGGCACGACCTGGAAGGAGATCACTCGGAACCCCGGATTGCCCAAGGGGTTGATCGGCAACATCGGGATCACGGTGTCTCCCGCCAACTCGAAACGCGTCTGGGCGATCGTCGAGGCCGACTCGGGCGGGGTGTTCCGGTCCGACGACGGGGGGGACACCTGGTCCCAAGTCAACGACGAGCGGAAGCTCCGGCAGCGGGCCTGGTACTACAGCCGGATCTTCGCCGATCCGAAGGATGAGAACGGGGTCTACGTGCTCAACGTCGAGTTCTGGAAATCGACCGACGGCGGGAAGACCTTCCCCCGTCCGATCGACACCCACCATGGCGACTATCACGATCTGTGGATCGCGCCCAACGATCCGATGCGAATGGTGGTGGGCGATGACGGCGGCGCGGAAGTGACCTTCAACGGCGGCCGCAGCTGGACCGACTACGACTACCCGACCGCCCAGTTCTACCATGTCACCACGACCAATCACTTCCCCTACCGGGTCTGCGGCGCCCAGCAAGACAACAGCACCGTGTGCATGTCGAGCCAGCCCGACCCCGGCAGCCACCACGCCACGTTCTACGACGCCGGCGGTGGCGAATCGGGCTACATCGCGGCGCGGCCGGACAATCCCGACATCATCTTTGCCGGCAGCTACGGCGGGCACCTGACCCGGAAGGACACCAAGAGTGGTTTCGAGCGGAACGTCAATCCGTGGCCGCTCAACCCGATGGGCCACTCGGCGGTCGACTCGAAGTACCGGATGCAGTGGACCTTCCCGATCGTCTTCTCGCCGCACGATCCCAACACGCTCTACGTCGGGTCGAGCGTGGTGTTCAAGACCACCAACGAAGGCGAGAGCTTCACCGCCATCAGCCCCGACCTGACCCGGAACGATCCCAAGACGTTAGGCCCCTCCGGCGGGCCGCTCACCCGGGACCAGACCTCGGTCGAGTACTACGGGACCGTGTTTACCATCTCGGAGTCGCCGGTCGAGAAGGGCGTGATCTGGACCGGCTCGGACGACGGGGTGATCGCGGTGACCAGAAATGGGGGCCAGAGCTGGGAGCGGGTCACCCCGCCGGGCCTGCCCGAATGGGCCCGGGTCTCGATCATCGAGGCGTCGGCGCATGCCAAAGGCACCGCCTACTTCGCCGCGAATCGGTTCCAGCTCAACGATTTCGCCCCCTACCTCTACAAGACCGCGGACTACGGGAAGACCTGGACCAAGATCACCACCGGGATCATCGCGGGTGAGTTCACCCGGGTCATCCGGGAAGATCCGGTCCGGCAGGGACTCCTTTTCGCGGGCACCGAGCGCGGGGTGTGGGTCTCTTTCGACGACGGCGGCAACTGGCAGAGTCTTCGCCGCAATCTGCCGCCGGTGCCGATTCACGACCTCCAGGTCAAAGAGGGCGACGTGGTCCTCGGCACTCACGGTCGAGGCTTCTGGATCATGGACGACATCTCCTCGCTCCGGCAGGTTCGCGCCGAGATCGTGGCGAAAGACGCCCATTTGTTCCAACCCAAGGATGCCCATCGCACCCTCGGTGGGGTGTCGATCCAGTACTGGCTCAAGCGGCCCGGGCAGAAGGTTACGCTCGACTTCCTCGACTCCAAGGGGCAGGTGATCCGCAGCTACAGCAGCGATCCCGATCCACTCTGGGTGGCCGACAGCCTTCGGCTGATGGCCGCGGAGCAGGTTCGTCTCGACAGTCTCGCGGCGCTCGGCGTGTTGTCGGAGAGCGTCCGGCGGCCGGCAACGGTGCAGCGGCCGACGCCGTTCTCGAATTTCGAGGGCGGCTACCGGTACATCCCCCTGCCGAGCGTGCCGAACAAAGCCGGGGCGAACAGTTTCCGGTGGAACCTCCGATACCCCGAAGCGGTCGGGTTCCGGGGCCTGATCATGTGGGCCGCCGGGCTCCAAGGGCCGATCGCGCCGCCTGGCACCTATTCGGTGCGGCTCACCGCCGGCGACAAGACCGAGACCCAGACCTTCAAGCTGCTCAAGGATCCCCGGTCGCTGGGCTCCCAGGCCGATCTCGACGAGCAGTTCGCGTTCGCGATGCGGATCCGGGACAAGACCTCCGAAGCGAACAACGCGGTCCGGACGATTCGGAACCTCAAGGCCCGGATCAAGGAGCGGACCGGGCAAGTTCCCAGCGGGCGGGGCGTCGCGCTGGAACGGTTGGTCACGCCGTTGGTCGCCCAGCTGTCGGCGGTCGAGGCGGAGGTGTATCAGGTCAGGAACCGGAGCGGGCAGGATCCGCTCAACTATCCGATCAAGCTCAACAATCAGATCGCCGCGTTGCTCGGCGTGGTGATGAGCTCGGAAACCAAGCCTACGGCGCAGTCGTACGAAGTCTTCACGGTGCTCTCGGGCGAGCTCGACGGGCAGCTGGCCAAACTGAAGGGCCTCCTCGACAAGGACCTGGCTCTGGTCAACGCCGAGCTGGGTCGGCTCGGACTCGCCGTCATCGCGCCGAGCCAGGTGGAAGTCGAAGAAGCGAGCGGATCATGAAACGAGGGACGTGGGTGGCGCTCGGGTTGGCGGTCGGCTGCGAAAAGGCCGCCGACCGCCGGGCGGAATCGGTGGTGGACGAGTCGCTTCCGCTGGCGGCCGATACGGTGGTGGTCCCGTGGAATCAAGTTCCGGAAACGGCCTGGTTGGGCGGTCGTCGGTGGGTGGCGGTGGGTGCCGAACACGACGCGGCGGTGGTGATCGACTTCGAGGCCGGCTCGGTCACGCCGTTAGGCGGGGAGAAGAACCCCGAGCTGGCCAAGCCGTTCGGGGTGTTTACGGTGGGCGATACCGCCTTCATCGCCGACTGGGGGAAGAGCCGGACTTCGAGGTGGACCGCCGCGGGACAGCTGGTCGGCTCGATCCCGGCGCCGACGGCGATCCGGGGGATTTTGCCCAAAGCGCGGGACGCGGCGGGGCAGTGGTATTTCGAGGTTCCGCCGATCGCGGGCCCCGATGGCAGCGGCCTCAAGGACTCGGCCTTCGTCGTCCGCAGTGACGCCGGGCTCACCAAGTTCGACACCCTGGCGGGGTTGGCTCCGCTCGACGTGGCGGAGGTCACCGAGCAGCGCGGCAAACGATTCGAGCGGATGGTGTTCAGCGGCAATGACTGGTGGGGCGTCCGGCCCGACGGTCGGATCTGGATCGCCAGGGTCCGGCGCAACGAGGTGTCGACCATCGATCAGGGGAAGGAGAAGCGCGGCGAGCGACTCCCCGATCCGGTCCTCGAGGTCACTCGCGCCGATCGGCTCCAATACATCAACGGATTCCCCGAAGACCTCCGCCCGATGGCCGAGCGGCTCCCGTTCTCGCCGTTCAAGGCGAACTTCGAGCGAGCCTTCCAGGCGCCCGAGGGCCTGATCTGGCTGCGGAAGTCGAAGCACGCGGTTGACTCGGTCCGTCGCTACCAGGTCGTCGACGGCGACGGGAAGCTCCATCGGGTGTTCCTCACGATCGGGCCCGGCCTGGTCGTCGCGGCATCCAGCACGACTGCCTTGATGGCCGAACAATTCAAAGAGGGGGTGCGTTTGATGGAGGTACGCTTGCCCTCAGTGGTTCGATGAGGCGTTTCGGCTGGTTGGTCGGGTCGGTGGTGATCGCGGCGGGGTGCCAAGGGGGCGCGGGGTCGGCGATCGTGCTGCACAACGGCAAGGTGTTCACCGGAAATCCGACCGCTCCCTGGGCTCAAGCGGTGCTGATCGTGGGTGATCGGATCAGCCAAGTCGGCGGCAACGACGAGGTGCTCGCCGCGGCTCCCCGAGGGGCGCGCCGGGTCGACGTCGGGCAGCGGCCGGTGATTCCCGGTCTCAACGACGCGCACGACCACATCACCGCGGCGTTGCCGGCGCGAGTGGTGACGATGTCGAACGATCCCACGCCTGATCCGACCGGCAACGAGGTTCGGGACAGCATCGCGGCGGCGGCCCAGCGGTTCCCCGCGGGGACCCGGTTCCGGGTCAGCGTGGGCGAGCTGACCTTGTCCGATTCCCGGATTCGCCGGCCGCTGCTCGACCGGATCGCGCCGAACCACCCGGTGGAAATCGTCGCCTGGAGCGGTCACGGCATGATCCTCAACACCGCGGCGCTCACCGCCGCCGGGATCGCCGATTCGACTCCCGATCCGATCGGCGGCCGGTTCGAGCGCGACCCCGCCGGCCGATTGACCGGCTTGCTCGAAGAGTACGCCGGCTACAACGCCGCCGCGGCGGTCACCGAGCGCACCGATTCGGCCACGCTCGCCGCGTTCAACGAACGAGCCGCGATGGCGGTCCGCTGGGGCATCACCAGCATACAGAACATGACGCTCGGGGTCGATCCGGAGGTGATGCGCCGGATCGCGTCCCGACTCGACCTGCCGGTGCGGCTCCGGTTGATCCGATTCCCGCTGACGACCAAGTCGGGCGTTGAGCGGGGCGCGTTGAATGGATTGACCGTCGGTGCTGGCGTTCGGGTCTCGGGAATCAAGTGGATCGTTGATGGCACCCCGGTGGAACGGTTGGCCGCGTTGCGGGCGCCGTACTCGGATGCGCCCAACGGGTTCGGGCGGATCAACATCCCCGCCGACACGCTGCGGGCGCTGCTGGCCGAAGCGGTGGCGGCGAACGAGCAGCCCCATCTCCATGCGGTCGGCGACAGCGCGATCGGTCTGTCGCTCTCGCTGCTCGAGGCCGTCGCGCCCGACTCGGTGTGGCGGCGGATTCGTCCCCGGATCGAGCATGGCGATGGCCTGGCCGCGGATCAGCTGGAGCGTGCCAAGCGGCTCGGGGTGATCGTAGTTCAGAATCCGAGCCATTTTGCCCTCGGACCGCTCGCGGTCCGCCGGTATGGGGCGGCCCGGATGGTCGGATTCCAGCCGGCCCAATCACTGGTCCGAAACGGGATTCCGTTCGCGCTCGGATCCGATGGTCCGCCGAATCCGTTCCTCAATATCTTCCTCGCCACGATCCACCCGGACAACCCGGCCGAGGCGCTGACGGTCGAGCAGGCAGTCACGGCCTACACGGCGACGTCGGCGTTCGCGGAGCATCAGGAGACCGAGAAGGGGCGAATCATGGTCGGTCAACTGGCCGACCTGGCGGTGCTGTCGCAGGACATCTTCTCGGTGCCCAAGCCGACTCTTCCAGGCACGGTGAGCGTGCTCACCCTGCTGGGCGGGCGGGCGGTACGGGACAGCCTGGGCTGGCTCGGTCCGCCGCGCTAGCAGCGGGGGGCGATTGGGTTGGCTGGTTGAGTGCCCCGGGTGCCCGAGGGGGCTGCGACGCTTCCGCTTTGCCGGTCCGGCGGGTAATCTCCATCCCTTCCGCCGCACAATACGAGGAGAGTCTCATGGCGACCATCACCGTCAACGGTCAGGCGAGAGAGGTCACCGCCGATCCGTCGATGCCGCTCTTGTGGGTCCTGCGCGACGTTCTCGGCCTGACCGGGACCAAGTACGGGTGCGGGATCGCCCAGTGCGGGGCCTGTACCGTCCATCTCGACGGCAAACCGGTCCGTTCCTGCAGCGTGCCCTTGTCGGCCGTCGGGACCAAGCCGGTCGCGACGATCGAGGGCCTGTCACCCGACGGGACCGACGCCGTGCAGCAGGCCTGGGTGGAGTTGCAGGTGCCCCAGTGTGGCTACTGCCAGAGCGGTCAGATCATGTCGGCCGTGTCGCTGATTCAGGTCAAGCCGAACCCGACCGATGCGGACATCGATCAGGCGATGAACGGCAACATCTGCCGCTGCGGCACCTACCAGCGGATTCGGGCGGCGATTCACCGGGCCGCCGAAATCAAGCGAGGGTAGCCGAATGACTCACTCGACATTCTCGCGCCGTGATTTCGTCCGGGTCGGCCTCGCGGCTGGCGGTGGACTCCTGGTCTTTGCCGGCTGCGGCCCGAAGGGCGGGGTGCCGATCGCGGGCGCCGGGCCGTTCGCCCCCAACCCGTTCCTCCGACTCGATCCGGATGGGTCGGTCACCATCTTTGCCAAGCATCTCGAGATGGGCCAGGGGACCTACACCGGCCTCGCGACGCTGATCGCCGAGGAGATGGATGCCGACTGGAGCAAGATCAAGGTCGAGGGCGCTCCCAACGACACCGAGAAGTACAAGAACCTCGCCTTTGGGATGATGGGCACCGGGGGCTCGAGCGCGATCGCCAATTCGTGGGAGCAACACCGGAAGGCCGGTGCCTCGGCTCGGGCCGTGCTCCTGGCGGCCGCCGCCAAGCAGTGGGGCGTGACGGTTGCCGAGCTGACCACCGAGCCGGGCGTCGTGACTCACATCAAGAGCGACCGCCGGGCCCCGTACGGGACCCTGGCGGGTGCGGCGGCGGGGATGCCGGTGCCGGAGACCGTGGCCCTCAAGGACCCCAAGGACTTCCGCTACATCGGCAAGGATACCGGGACGCTCCGTCCCGACGCGAAGCCGAAGAGCACCGGGAAGGCGACCTTCACCCAGGACGTCCAACTCGACGGGCTGCTCACCGCGGTCGTGGCCCATCCGCCGCTGTTCGGCGCCACGGTGAAATCGTTCGACGCGACCAAGGCCAAGGCCGTCACCGGGGTCAGCGACGTGGTGCAGATCCCGACCGGGGTGGCCGTGTTGGCGGTCAACTTCTGGGCCGCGAAGCAGGGTCGCGACGCCCTCACCGTGGAATGGGACACCAGCGCCGCGAACACCATGGGCACGGCCGAGGTGATGGCCGAGCTCAAGAGTCTCACCGGGAAACCGGGCTCCGAGGTCCGCAAGGACGGCGACGCGGAGAAGGCGTTAGGCGAGGCGGCCAAGTCGATCGAGGCCACCTACGAGTTCCCGTTCCTCGCTCACGCCTCGATGGAGCCGCTCAACTGCGTCGTCCAGCTCAAGCCGGATGGTTGCGAGCTGTGGTACGGGGCTCAGTTCCAGACTCCCGACACCGGAGCGGTCGCCGCGTTCACCGGTCTCAAACCGGAGCAGATCAAGATCAACATGCTCTACGCCGGTGGGAGCTTCGGGCGCCGGGCCAACGGCAAGGCCGATTACATCATGGAAGCGGTGACGATCGCCAAGGCCATCAACGGTCAGGCCCCGGTCAAGCTGGTCTGGACTCGAGAGGACGACACGGCCGCCGGGTACTTCCGGCCCGCCTTCGTTCACAAGATCAAAGGAGGCCTCGACGCGGCCGGCAATCCGGTGGCGTGGTGGCACCGGATCGCGGGGCAGTCGACCACCGCGGGCACGCCCCTCGATCCCCCGGACGGGAAGGACGGCGCGGCGCACGAGGGGGTCAGCGACCATCCGTACACCGTCCCGAACGTGACGGTCGACGTCCACTGGCCCAAGATCGGAATCCCGGTTCAGTGGTGGCGGTCGGTGGGACACACCCACACGGCCTTTGCCATGGAGATGTTCGTCGACGAGCTGGCCCGGGCGGCCGGGAAGGACCCGCTCGAGTTCCGGCGCGGCTTACTGACCAAGGACCCGCGCCGCCTCGCGGTGCTCAACCTCGCGGCCGAGAAGGCGGGTTGGGGCACCCCGCTGCCGGCGGGTCGGGCCCGGGGGATCGCGGTCCACAAGTCGTTCAACACCTATGTCGCCGAGGTGGCCGAAGTGTCCCTGGTGGGTGGCCGGCCCAAAGTGCACCGGGTGGTGTGCGCGGTCGACTGCGGCATCGCGGTCAACCCGGACGTGATCCGGGCCCAGATGGAGGGCGGGATCGCCTACGGCCTTTCCGCCGCGCTGTACGGGCAGATCGCGATCGACAAGGGCAAGGTCGTGAGCACCAACTTCGACAGCTACCGGGTGCTTCGAATGAGCGAGATGCCGGCCGTCGAGGTGCACATCATGCCATCAACCGAGGCCCCCACCGGCGTTGGTGAGCCGGGCCTGCCGCCGATCGGACCCGCGGTGGCGAACGCGGTGGCGGTGTTGACGGGGAGGCCGGTGCGGAGGGCGCCGCTGGTGTAGGATTCAGGACTCAAGACTCAGGACTCAAGACTCAAGGGTGGTGAGGGGCGGCCGGGGTGCGAAACCCGGCCGCTTCGTCTTGAGTCCTGAGTCTTGAGTCTTGAGTCTTGAGTCCTACGCCTTGCCCCCAGCCCGGCGCGGCTCCAGCACCAACGTCGCCGCCAACGCTCCCGCCACGTTCACCGGGGTTCGCGCCATGCCGAGCAGCGGCTCGACCCCGAGCACCAATCCGATCGCCCCCGGCGGTACGCCCACCCCCGCGACCACCGTGGCGAGGAGGGGGACGATGCCGCTGGGGATTCCTCCGGCCGCGATCGCGGTGACCGTCGCCAACCCGATCACGCTGAGCACCCCGCCGGCGGTTACCCCGAGGCCGATCACCTGGGCGAGAAACAACGCCGTCGCCGCCGTGAAGGCCGAAGTGCCGGCCCGGCTCAGCGTCGCCCCGAGGGGAATGACGAAACTGGCGATCGACGGCGTGGCGGCCAGCCCCTCGCGGGCGACCCGGATCGTGGTCGGCAGGGTGGCGTTGGAGCTGGCGGTGGCGAAGGCGGTGACCAAGGCCGGGCGGCTCGCGGCGAAGAAGGCCCCCGGCCGCACCCGGGTCCGGAACCGGAGCAACGCCGGGAGAAAGACGCCCACTACCACGGCGAGGCTCGCGAGAACCACGAGGACGAAGTAGAGCAACGGAAGCAGGAGCTCCCAGCCGAACCGGCCCAGATTGGCGAAGGCGAGTCCGAAGACACCGAGCGGGGCCACCTTCATCACCAGCCGAACCATCGCGCCGCAGACCTCCCCGAGCGCGTCGAGAAACCGGTGGAGCGGAGCCGCGACGGCCGTCGGGAGACTGGTCAGGGCGGCGCCGAAGAGGAGCGTGAACACCAGGAAGGGCAGCAGGTCGCCGCGGGCCGCCGTGGCGAAGACGTTGGTCGGGATCAGGCCGACGATCGCGTCGAGCCCGATCGCCGTCGCGTGCCCGGGGCCGCCGGCACCAGCCGCTAACTGTTCGCGGAGCCGATCCCCGACGATCTCGCCGGGCCGAAACCCGAGAACCAATCCCGCCCCAGTCACCGCGCCGGTCAACGCCAGACCGAGATAGAGCCCCACGGTTCGGATCCCGAGCCGGCCGACCTCGCGGAGACCGCCGAGCGCCATCATCCCGGTGGTCACCGTGGCGAACACCAGCGGAATGACCACCATCAGCAGCGATCGGAGAAAGATCTGCCCGATCGGCTCGGCGACGTTGGCGAGCACCCAGTCGAGGCGAGTCGATCCCCGCCAGACCACGTTGGCGGCCACCCCGAGCCCCGCCCCCGCCAGGAAGCCGACCAGGATGGGGAGATGGTCCGATCGGGCTCGCACGGGCGTTTCAGGGGAGCTCATCGGAACCGGTCGAGCCGAAAGGCCGACAGGTCGACCCGCGGCACCTCGTCAGCCGCTAGTTGGGCCACCGCCTCACCGATCGCGGCCGCGTACTTGAAGCCGTGGCCCGAGCAGGGACTCACGACGAGTACCGCTGGATGCTCGGGATGTCGGTCGATGATGAAGTGCAGGTCCGGGGTGTTGGTGTAGACGCAGGTGCGAGCCCGAACGAACCGGCCCGCCGCCGACGGCATGTGGCGTTCGAGCGCCACCCGGATCGGGGCGATGTCGCGATCGTCGACCTCTCGGCGGACGGTGTCGACCGTGGTGGCCTCCCCGCCGTGGTGGCGAGCCACCTTGATCCCGTCGCCCCAGAGTGGCACCCCATAGAGCGTGAAGTCGGGGCCCAGTTCCCACAGGTAGATGGGACAGTGGTCCGCGTCGAAGCGCTCGGCGTGGTCGCGGGGCGCGAACCAGAGGAGGACCTGGCGCTCGACCGCGAGCGGCAGTGACGGCAGCAGACCGGGCAGCCAGGCCCCGGTGGCGAGGACCAACTTGTCGGCGGCGTAGCGGCTTCGGCTGGTCGCCACCTCGACACCGCCGGGGCCGGCCCGCCAGGAGAGCAGCGGCTCGTCGAACCGGAAATCGGCGCCGAAGCGACGGGCTTGGTCGAGTTGGGCTTCGACACACGGCTCGGCGAACAACATGCCCGCTCGGGCCTCGTAAACGCCGACCATGTCCGCGGAGGGGGCGAAGGCCGGGAACCGACGGGTGACCTCCGCGGCGTCGACCACCTCGATCGGCAGATCGAACTCGCGAGCCGTCGCGATCGCGCCGGCTATGGCCGGGCCCTCGGGCGACCCCATCATCATCCGGCCGGTGATCCGAAGCAGCGAACGACCTGATTCCCGCTCCAGCTCCTCCCAGAGGTCGAAGGCCCGTTGGAGGAGGGGGACGTAGCCGGGGCTCTCGTAGATAGCCTGGCGGATGTTGCGGGTCTCGCCATGAGACGACCCGTGATCGTGGGGCGGGTGGAACCGATCGAGGCCGATCACCCTGAGTCCCCGCCGGGCGGCGTGATGGGCCACCGCGCTCCCCATGACACCGAGGCCCGCGACCAGGACATCGCAGCGCGTCAATGCGGTCGGCACGGGCACCTCGCGCGTTCGGGACCCGACTACGTCCGCACCGTCCAGGCCTTCCGAATCAGCCCGCCACGAATCTCGTACATCCAGGTCGCATGGTTTCGTTCGCCGGGCTTGGCGTCCCAGACTTCGTACTCCACCACGAACGCGCCGTCGACAATTCTCGGTTCCACTCGGACCGGCGGCATCGCGGGTCCGGCGAACATGCCGGCATATCGTGCGCGGATGGCGGCCTTGCCCTGCCAGAGGACCTTGCCCGAGGGGAATTCGTGGACGACGGCGTCGTCGGCGTAGAGGGCCATGAACCCGTCGATGTCCTTCTGGTTGAAGGTCTCGATCTGGCGCCGGGCCACAGCGGTCGGGGTGGTGTCGCGCACTGCTTGCGCGCCAAGGTTCGAGGAGATCGCGACGAGCGCCGCGGCGAGGGCGAGGCTTCTCATGGTTTCTCTCGATCCTTGAGCTGGTGAAGTTGATCGTCGAGCCGTTCCGGCAAACCCAGGGTGTCGGCAATCTTGGCGAGAGACTCGGCGTCGCGCCAGGCGGCTTCGAGCTCGAGGAGTTCGCCGGCGAGCCAGACCCGCTCGGTCTCTTCGTGGGCGGCCATTTCCAGCGCCAGACTTAGCTCTTTGGGCTGGCGTCCGAGCTCGCGTTGCCCCGCGAACTTGGCTCCGGCCACCCGTTTCGCCAAAGTAGCGAAGTGGGTCGTGGGGTCTGTGAGGCCGTCGAGTAAGCGGGCTGCCTCGCTCACCACCCGACGGCTGCCCCCGGTCGCGTTGACTTTGGGGAGTATTCTCCCCGCGGCCCTGAGAGCGGCATCGCCCTCCAGCCGATGAAAGCCCTGGCCATGTGTCCGGATGATCACGGTTCCAATGCGATGAGGGACCAACAGAATGGGCTGGTCGGATTGGGGGTCCCGCGCCAACTGGGCATTGGCGACTTGGGCTGGCACCAGGTGGATCGGCCGCTGATCTGGTCCGTCGATCGTCACCGAGGTTCGCCGGGACCAGTAGAAGATCCAGCTGTTGGAGAGGAGCTGGAACGCCGTCCCGATCCCGGCGATGCCAGCCAACCATGGGGCGGCGACCAACCCCACGACCGCAGTCGTCGCGGCGGCGCCGAGCAGGGCGTTCCGTCGCCGGCGCCGGCCGAACTGATCACCGTAGCGCCACGCCGCAAACTCCGGCCGAAGCGGCGCCCCGATTCGCACGAGCTCGAGTCCCTCGGCCAGCCGGGCCAGGCCGATGTGGTCGGTCCCGAAGCGGCGGCTGGTGTCGCGGTAGGCCTTCTCGCATGCTTCGATCGCCTCCCACCGCTCGTCGAACGGGGTCAGGTTCCACCGCTCGCATCTACGACAGACGACCCAGAGCCGTCCGTTCGGCTGGTCGAAGGCGAGCCGTCGGCCGATCGGCAGCGCTTCGATTTCGCGGTTGGCGCCGAGGTCGGCGTGGCAGAAGAGGCAGGTGCGATACATGGCCGCCCCGAGGGCGCCGGGGGTTACGGGTCGGAGTTTTCCGACTCCGGCGGGGGCGATGTTGGCGACCCGGCGGTCTTGGCTTCCTGGCTGGCCAGCCGGCTGAGGCGGCGCTGGCGACCCTCCTCGTACCAACGGCGGGTGATCTCGCCGGCCAAGTCACGATTGCCGAGACCGAACGCCAGACCGGCCGCCAGCGCGATGGCGCCGACGGTGGCGGTGAACGCCGCGGTGATGATCTCGGCGGCGACCCCCATCTGCTGCATCGCCATGAAGACCGCGATCAGCACCACCGCCACCTTGGCCACCTTGGCCAGGGTGGGAACGCCTTCGACGCCGCCCGCCGAGGCCAGCACGATGGCCCGGACGAACTCGCCGACGATCATCCCGAGGATCACGATGATGACGGCCGCGAACAGGGTGGGGATGTAGGACAGCATCGTCCCGAACATCACGTTGATGCTGTTCAATCCGAGCGCGGCGCTCGCCAGCAGGATCACCACCAGCATCACCAGCCAGAAGAGCAGCTTGCCGATCACGTGAATCGGATCGAGCCGGGTCCCGGTTCGCCCGACGGCTTCGGAGATCCCGCCCGCTTCGGCCATCTTGTTGAAGTTGAGCCGGGACAGCACCGCGTCGGTCCACCGTTCGATCAGGCGGGCCACCAGGTAGCCGACCAGGAGGATGCCAGCGGCGAACAGGAACGACGGCAGGATGTTGATCAGCTGATCGAACCCCACCTTCAACCGTTCCCAGATGGCGTTCATGTACTCACCTCGATCACCAGCTTGCCCATTTGGTCGCCCCGGGCGAGCCGTTGGTAGGCGGCGACGCCGTCCTCCATCGGGAAGACCGTGTCGACGATCGGAGTCAACTTGCCCTGATTGGCGACCGCCATCATCGCGGCGAACTCGCCCATCGAGCCCATCGTCGATCCGAGCAGCGACCACTGGAACCAGAATAAGCGGCGGATGTCGAGCTGGACGATCGGACCGGTGGTGGCGCCACAGGTGACCAATCGCCCGCCGGGACGGAGCGCGCGGAGCGACTTCTCCCAGGTCTTCTCGCCGACCGAGTCGACCACCACGTCGGCCCCGACCTTGGTGAGGGCCCGGGTTTCCTTGGCGATGTCCTGAGTCCCGTGGTTGAGGGTGACGTCGGCGCCTAACGATTTCGCGACCGCGAGCTTGGCGTCGGAGGAGCTGGTGGCGATGACCCGAGCGCCGAGATGCTTGGCGATCTGGAGCGCGGCCAAGGAGACCCCGCCGCCAATGCCCCAGATCAGCACCGTCTCGCCGGCCGTGACCTTGGCGCGGGTGGTGAGCATTCGCCACGCCGTCAGCGTCGCCAACGGGAGCGCCGCGGCTTCGGCCCAACTCAAGTGGCTGGCGACCCGGGTCACGTTGCGGGCGGGCACCACGATATACTCGGCGGAGGTGCCCGGAAGGTGCTCCCCGACGATCCCGAACGATCGACAGAAGGGGTCCTGGTCGGCCAGACAGGCCGGGCACTGGCCGCACGAGATCCCGGGATTGATGACCACCCGGTCGCCCGGGGCGAGCGCGGTGACCCCCGCGCCGACCGAGTCGACCAGGCCGGCGGCGTCGGTCCCGACCACATGGGGGAAGCCGAGCTTGATCCCTGGCATGCCCTCTAAGACGAATAGATCCAAGTGGTTAAGGGCCGAAGTCCGGACCGCGATCCGGACCTGGTCGTCCCGCTCGATAGCAGGTTTGGCCAGGTCCTGGACTAGAACCCGGTCGAGCCCGCCGTGGCCGCTCAATGTCAGTGCGCGCATAGCTTGCAGAAGTTCGAAAGTTGTGCAAGATATATGGCGCTTGTTCGGTTGTCGCCCCGAAACTCGGAACTTGGTACCACTTGTCGCTGGGAGGAGTGAGCATGGCCGCGTTTGACGATACGGAAATGGGCTGGTCGGGGTCGGGTTGGATGGAACCGGTGGCGTCTTCGCCCCCGCCGGCGGCACCCGCGCCGCCCGCCGTACCCGCGGCTCCCGCACCGGTGATCGCCCCGGCACCGACGCCCAAGGCGGCTGCTCCGGCGACCACGGCCATGCCGGCCTCTCCCAAGAAGGCGACCGCCCCCAAGAAAGCGGCCGCGGCAAAGAAGAAGAAGAAGGCTCCGAAGAAGGCCGCCAAGAAGGCCGCCAAGAAACCGGCCAAGAAGGCCAAGAAGGCCAAGAAGGTCGCCAAGAAGTCGGTCAAGAAGTCGGCGAAAAAGGCGGCCAAGAAAGGAAAAAAGGCGGCCAAGAAAGTGAAGAAGGCCGTCAAGAAGGGCGGCAAGAAGAAGGGTGGGAAGAAAAAGAAGGGTGGGAAGAGGAAGTAGTTGGAGGTAGCGTCATACTTCGCTCGTAGGTCCACCCGGCAGGGATGGATCGCTCGGCGACTCCTCGGCCGAGCCGAGCCGACCGATCCCACCCTCCGGGATCACCTCATCGCCGCGATCAGCGGCACGATTCGCCCCGATGGCAGCGTAGGCGGCAACGCCCTCGCCACCATCGGGGCGATTCACGAGATGCTGGAGCTCGAGGCGGCCCCGGCGGCCTACGCCGCTCCCCTCGATTGGGTGCTGGCGCTCGAGGGACGGCCCGGCACCTTCGCCGAGGGATGCAGCGCGGCCCGTCACGCCCACCGCGTCTGCGAGCACTTTCTCGGGGGCTTCTTCTCTCCCGCACCTTCGACCACCCGAGTCGCTCCCGTCACCTTCCCGAACGGGAAGAGCTACCGGGTGGAGTCGCAGGCGCGCTTCGCCGTGAGCTGCTACGCCCTCCAGGTCGTCCTGATGACCGGCGCGGCCCCAGGTCCCGGGGTGGCTCGGCACCTCGACAGCTTCGCCCATCTGTTCGAGGAGTGGGCGGCCCCCGGCGACCATCTCGCGCTCGACCTGGCGTTCGCCGCCTTGGGCGCAACGGCAGCGGCCCCCGATCGTTGGGCGGGGGTAGCCGACGGGCTCCTCGGGGTGATTGCTCGGCAGCAACTCCCCGATGGCACCTGGCAACGGGCCGACTTCTTCAACGCGCTCGACGCCGTGTCCCGCTGCGGGCGACCGGGTGCCGCGCCGGTGCTCCGCCGGGCCCTGCCGGCCCTGCTCCAGCGGCAGCGGGACGACGGTTCGTTCGGGTCGGTTGCCCAGGACGAGCGGGCGCTCATTGGGGTCAGGGTTCTACAGGCCGTCGGGTAGGGCGCAAGGCGCAAGCCGCAGGCCTGCGACCGTCGGTCAGCCGCCGAGGCCGAGGCTGGATCCGATCCAGTAGGTGCCGGTGACGATGCTGACCAGTGCGATCAACTCCCCGATCCGACGTCCCCACGACAACGACCGCGCCGAGGTCCGCCGGAGAGCCTCGGCCAGACCCAGCGCGAACAAGACCATCCCGGTGGTGACCCCGACGCAGAAGGCCACCAGGTAGGCCAAGCCCGCTTGCCAGTTCGACAGCAGGGTTACCGGGACGATGGCGAGCGCGCCGCTGGTGCCGGCCAGGCCGTGGAGCAGGCCGACCAGCATGGGCCGTCGGGGATGGTGATGAGCTTCGCGGGGGCTGGGGTGGCCATGCTCATGCTTGGGGGGCGCCTGGCCGTGGACGTGGAGGTGCGCGTGATCGCCGTGGGCGGGGGGGCCATGAAGGTGTAAGTTGCGGAGCGACCGGAGCGCCATGAGCCCGAGGGCGATCAGCATCACGCCGACGGCGCCCTCGGCCCACTGGTCGAACCGCGGATCGATCCGGAGGCCAAGCGCGAGCACCAGCGAACCCGCCACTAAGACGGTCACCGAGTGTCCGGCGCCCCAGCGGACCCCGTAGCCGATGGCGGTGCGGAGGGCGGGGCGACCCGCGACGAAGGTCGAGACGGCCACCGCGTGATCGACGTCGATCGCGTGGATCAGGCCGAGCACCAAGGCGGTACCCAGGGGAAGGAGAACGGACGTGAGTGACATCGAACGGGACGAGCGGCCTCGAATTCGGTTGTCGACGCTATCCCACGGCGCCGGTTGAGCCTGCAAACTCGGCCAGGCCGAGCTGGCGCAGGTTCTGCGTCACGTTCCAGGGAATCAGGACCCCAATGTGCTGGTGGACGCCACGACGCGGGATGACGCGGCGGTCTATCGTATTGCCCCGGACCGTGCCCTCGTCGTCACCGTCGATTTCTTCACCCCGATCGTGGACGAGCCCCGGGATTGGGGGGCGATCGCCGCGGCCAACGCGTTGAGCGACATCTACGCGATGGGGGCCAGGCCCCTCTTGGCGTTGAATCTAGTGGGGTGGCCGCGTGAGAAGCTGCCGCTGGAAATGCTCGGGGAAGTGCTCGCCGGCGCCCAGGAAGTCGCCGCGCGGGCGGGCTGCCTGATCCTGGGCGGCCATTCGATCGACGATCCCGAGCCCAAGTTCGGGATGTGCGTGGTTGGCGAAGGACACCCCGATCATCTGTTGACCAACACCGGTGCTCGTCCCGGGGATCTGATCGTCCTCACCAAGCCGCTGGGTACCGGAATCCTGGCGACCGCGCTGAAACGCGGCCTGATCACCAGTGACGAGATGACCGGCGCGGTCACCGTGATGACCACTCTCAACGACCTGGCGTCGCAGGCGGCCCTCGCCCACGGTGCCACCGCGGCCACCGACGTCACCGGATTCGGGTTGATCGGACATCTCCGCAACATCCTCCTCGGCAGCAAAGTGGGGGCTCGACTCGACATTACCCGGATTCCGTTCCTGCCCGGGGCCGTGGAGTTGGCCGCGCAGCACGCGATCCCCGGCGGTTCTCAGCGCAATCTCGACTCGACCCCCGTGGAGTGGGACGACGTTTCCGAGACCGAGGCGATCCTCTGCGCCGATGCCCAAACGTCGGGCGGGCTGCTGATCATCGTCCCCGAAGATCGGGTCCGCGGCCTGATGGAGGCCCTCCGCGTCGCCAAGACGCCGGCCCATCGGGTGATCGGCGAGATCACCGATGAGTACGGGGTGCTTCGGGTCAGTCGAGGGTCGTTGATCTAGCTAGATTAGGGCGTGCCATTTCATTGGACTCCCGCCCGGATGGATCAGCTCGAGCGCGCCGCCCGCGATGGGCGGAAAGTGTCGATCACCCGGCGTGGCACCGAGTTCGTGGTGTTCGCCCGGCGGCTCGACACCTTCGGCAAGACCGAGCGATTCGTCGGCATCCTCCCGATGACCGGTGACGAGATCGCCTTCGAGCTTGGCCACGTCGAAGATTTCCGCGTCATCTGATGCTCTCGTGAGCAAGCCGCTGCCGATCGCGATCGCCCACCTCGACGAGAGTTGCCTGGGCAACGGCCGGGAGGGCGACAATCCCGGCGGCGCCGCCGGGATCATCGAGATCCGGCTGGCCACGGGCATCGAGCGCCGTGAGTTCGCGATCCACTCCCCCAAGACGACCAACAACCAGATGGCGCTCGCCGGCGCGATCGCCCTCCTTCAGCTGTTGGCCGGCAAGGGCCGCCGGCTCCGGGTCCTGATCATCTCCGACTCCGAATATCTGGTCCGCGGGGTGCGAGAATGGCTCCCCGGTTGGGTGAGCCGGGGCTGGAAGCGCAAGAGCGGTCCGATCGAGAACCTCGACCTGTGGCGCGCGCTGCATGCCTCCCTGACGGTGCACGAGACCACCTTCTGCTGGGTCCGAGGCCACGCCGGCCATCTCAAGAACGAATTCGCCAACGATCTCGCGGTCCGCGCCGCGAAGGAGCAGCGGACCACGGCCGGGATCGTGGCGTCGACCTTCGACGAGTGGCTCGCCGCTCAACGGGCCAAGGGGAAGTACTCGTCGGACGATCCGGACGCGGCTTTCGCCAAGTTGGAGCGCCGAGTCGCGGCAGGCGAACGACTGCCGCTGGCGCTCGAGGAGGGAGGAGCATGACCGATCTGGAGCGTTTGGTGGCCCGGCTGATCGAGGTGTTGCGGAACCGCGACGCCTCCAGTCTCCATCGTCCGCTGACGGTTGCCGACCTGCGCGCCACGGTGTTGCCCTATCGACTCCACCGCTCGGCGATCGGCCTGTCGAGCGCGGAAGACTATGACTTGCTGGTGCTCCGGCTCATGGCTGAAGAAGACGGTTGGGTTCGGACCTTCCCGCCCGAGGCCGCCGCCAAGGCGCGGACCGAGGTCGCGTCGTCCAACCCCGATCTCGAGCTGGTCGAAGCGCTGGGCGACGCCACCGTCCAGATCGGGGCCGCGACCGTGGCTCGGTTCGACGAAGCCCCGGCCGAATCGCCGCGGGCCAGCAGCTGGGCGCCGCCGCCGCCGATCGCCGCAGCCGAGGCTGCCCTAGTTCCCGAGGTGCCGGCGGTGCCGGACGTGGCCGCCCCCCCGGCCACCGCCGCGTTCCCGGTTGTCGCGCCGTCCCCGGTTGACGCCCCGCCGCCGCCTCCGCCGCCACCCGCGGTCGAGATCCCGATGTTCGAGTCGGTGGTCGTCGAATCGGCGGCCCCGTCCTCCGAGCCCGAGACCCCGACCTGCAAGGCCTGCCACCAGGCCCTGCCTACCCATCGACCGGTGGGGTTCTGTCCCTTCTGCGGCCGGCAGGTCGGGGTGCTGCGCTGCGCCCGCTGCTCGGAGGAGATCGAGCCGGGCTGGCGCCACTGTATCAATTGCGGTCTGGCGGCCGGTTCCGGCCCGGGGCCAGCCGTTCCTTGAAGCGCGTCCCTCGGGACGCGATATTCCAGCCCCTCGTAGATCGAAGGTTCAGGCAGTGACTGCGCCCTCCGGCGGCAATTCTCCGATCGACCGCGCGGCCCTCGACCGGATCATCCAACGGGCCGCGGAGCTCCAGACGGGCGCTCGCGACATCGGCGATCAGCTGACGCCGGATGAAGTGCTGGCCCTCGGTAAGGAAGTCGGGATCCCGCAGCAGTACCTCCAGCAGGCGATGCTCGAGCACCAGACCGCGGTCCAGGCGCCGACGGACGGCAGTCTCCTGGCACGGGTCGTTGGTCCTCGCGACGTTCGGGCCCAGCGGGTGGTGCAGGGAAGCCCGGACGACGCGATCCGATCTCTGTTGGGCTGGATGGAGCGGAACGAATTGCTGGTGGTGCAGCGCCATCAGGCGGGTTGGGCCAGCTGGGAGCCGCTCAAGGGCATGCAGGCCGCGATTCGGCGGGGCACCGCGGCGCTCGACACCAGCAAGCCCAAGTTCATGCTGTCCCGCGCCGACGTGGTGACCGCCACCGCGACCCCGCTCGAAAGCGGCTACACGCACGTCGCGATGACCGCGACCGTGGGGAGCGCGCGTCGGGACCACCTCATCGGCGCCAGTGTGTCGGGCTTGGTCGGCGTGGGCGCGGCCGCGACGATCGTCGCCGTGGGGTTGCTCCCCCTCCTGGCGGTGGTGCCGATCGTGGGGGCCGGACTGATCAGCGCCACCGCCCTTCGGAGCTACCGGCCGATCAGCGATCGGGTCCAGCTCGGTCTCGAGCGTTCGCTCGATTTCCTCGAGCGGGGCGGCGTCAAGCCGGGCCACGAGTCACTGGGCCGCGGGCCTGGATTGCTCGAGGTGCTGGCCACTGAAGTCCGCCGAGCCATCTCTTCCAGCTCCGAGGCGAAGACCGAAGGCCAGCGGCGGTTGCCGGACCGCACCAAATGACCGCGGTGACGATGCGAGCCGTGGGGGCGAGTGCCGTGGTGGCGCTTGCCGTGGCGGCATGTCGGGCCACCACCGCGCGGCCGACCTTCACCCCGTTTCCCGAAGCCGAGCACAGCGAGATCGGCTTCGACCTCGCCGGAGAAGACGAGACCATTTTCATGGTCACTGACACCGTCGCCGCCCGGCTCCTGGCCGACAGCGTGCCGCTGGCCAAGGTCCGGCGGTTCGACGGATTCATCGAGAGCCGGTGGTTCGACGCCACGACCAAACGGCCGATCAGCGGCCGTCCGCTCGGGCCGGACGCGGTCCGGGTCCGAGCCTGGATCGATCCTGGTAAGCCCAGTTTCGCCAAGGTCGAGATCGAAACAGTTTATATCCCCAAGGCAGATCCGTCGCTGCCCGACCGCGAGCAGGAAGTTCCGGTGCCGGTCGTCCACCCGGTCAACCGGAAGATGGGCGAACTGCTCAAGGCCCTGGCCGCGACCTACGGCGTGCCCGAAGATGAGAAGGGCCCCGCCGCGGTCGCGCCGGCCGCGACCCCCGGCGCTCGGCGGCCGGGCGACACCACCCAGGCTGGCCGTGACCCGACGGTCCGGCCGGCGACGCCAGTCCAGCCCACTCCGCGGCCGGTGCCACCGGCACCGCCCCCGCCGCCACCTCCACCTCCCCCGCCGCCGCCCGCCAGCCCGGGGCGCGCCTAACGTTCGATGGCGGGCCCCCGATTCGCCGGCATCTGGCGGGAGGATGATCGCGCCCGGGCCGCCTACTCCGAAGGGGCCGGGATCTATCGCATCGTGCCCCGCGCCGTCGCGATTCCCTCGACGACGCGAGCGCTGGTCGACATCGTGCGTTGGGCCGGGGCCGAGGGCGTGCCCCTGGTGCCGCGCGGTTCCGGCAGCGGCATGCCGGGCGGCAACGTCGGCGACGGCGTCCTCGTCGATCTGACCGTGCTCGACGGCGCGCCGCTGGCGGTCAACGCCACCGCCTTCGAGGCGACCACCGGTACCGCGACCCGGCTCGGTTCGCTCGACGCCGAGGCTGGGCGATTCGGCCTGCGGATGCCGGTGGATCCATCGAGCGCCCGCTTCGCGACGGTGGGCGGCGCGGTGTCCACCAACGCCGCCGGCAGTCGGACCGTTCGCTACGGGCCGGTCCGTCGCTGGGTCACCGGGCTCTCGCTGGTCACCGCCGGGGGACGGCTGGTGCGGCTCGAGCGGGGCCAACCGGCTAGCGATCCCACGCTCGCCGCCATCGAGGAAGAGATCGGCACGACCCTCCGACTCGCCAAATGGCGGGTGGCGACGGGCTACCCCAGAGTGCGGAAGAACACCGCTGGGTACGCCCTCGATGCCTACCTCGAGTCCGGTGACCTCCTCGACCTGATCATCGGCGCCGAGGGCACCCTCGGATTCGTAACCGACGTGTCGTGGCGCCTGGAACCGATCCCTCCGTATCGGGCCGGGGTCCGGGCGGGGCTGCGCGATCTCAAGCGGCTGACCCATTGCCTGCCCGCGCTGCTCGAGCTCGCCCCCAGCCGGCTCGAGTTTCTCGATGCCAGCTTCCTTCGCTTCGTCGAGGAGGCGGTGCGGGCCCTGCCGCGGGGCGATCGGCTGGTGGGTGGAGCGGTCCTGCTGATGCTCGAACTCGAGGGTCCCGACCCCGCGGCGGTGGACCGCGACCTCGAGCGGGCGGTCGGTATCCTCCGGTCCGAGAGCATCGACGTCGAAGTCGGTCGCGACGGTCCCGAGATCGACACCCTCTGGGCGATCCGTCACGCCGCGAGCCCCAAGCTCGCTTCCCTGGGTAATACGATGCGCTCCCTCCAGGTCATCGAGGACGCCTGCGTTCCAGTGCTCCGGCTCGGCGAGTATCTCCTCGCGGTTCAGGCGATCGCCGGCCAACGGGGCGTGCCGGTGGTGATGTTCGGCCACGCGGGCGACGGCAACGTCCACGCGAATCTCCTCGCCAACGTGACCGAGCCGGGCTGGGAAGGCCGGGTCAAGGCGATCTTCGACGACGTGAGCCAGCTGGTAGTCGCGATGGGGGCCTCGCCGAGCGGGGAGCACGGGGACGGCCGGCTCCGGGCCGGGTTGGTCGATCGGGTCTACGGAGCGGAGGTCGGCCAGCTGCTCCGGGTCGTCAAGCGAGCCTTCGATCCGAACGGGATCATGAACCCCGGCATCAAGCTCGGCGACGGCGAGCCGATCAGCCGGCTCAAGGTCGGCGCCCAGGCCGCGCCGATCGATCCGGAGATCGCCGCCGGCCTCCGCCGGATCGAACGCGACGCCGGATACTCGACCGGTCGGCTCCAGCTGGCCGACGATCCCGGGACCATCTCGGTCCAGACCGATTAGCTTATTCGGCGTGCGACAGTATCACGAGCTCCTCCGCCGTATTCTCGACACCGGCCAGCCCAAAGAGGACCGGACCGGCACCGGCACGCTCAGCGTCTTCGGTCACCAGATGCGGTTCGACCTGAGCGAGGGTTTTCCCCTCCTGACCACCAAGAAGGTCCACACCAAGTCGATCATCCACGAGCTGCTCTGGTTCCTCCGAGGCGAGACCAATGTCGGCTTCCTGCGGGAACGGGGCGTGTCGATCTGGGATGAGTGGGCCGACGGGGAAGGGAACCTGGGACCTATATATGGGTATCAGTGGCGGTCCTGGCCGCTGCCCGGGGGCGGGTCGGTCGACCAGATCGCCGAGGTGGTCCGGCAGATTCGTGAGACGCCCCATTCCCGGCGCCTGATCGTGAGCGCCTGGAACGTGGCCGACGTTCCCAAGATGGCCCTCGCCCCCTGTCACGTCCTGTTCCAGTTCTACGTGGCCGGCGGGAAGCTCTCCTGTCAGCTCTATCAGCGGAGCGCCGACGTCTTCCTCGGGGTTCCCTTCAACATCGCGTCCTACGCCTTGCTGACGTTGATGGTGGCCCAGGTCACCGGGCTTCAACCCGGCGAGTTCATCCACACGTTCGGCGATGCCCATCTCTATACCAACCACCTTGAGCAGGCCCGCCTCCAGCTCAGCCGCGAGTTCCGACCGCTTCCCACCATGCGACTTCGAGCCGGGGTCGCCTCGATCTTCGATTTCGAGTACGAGGACTTCATCCTCGAAGGCTACGCCCCCCATCCCCACATTCGGGCCCCGGTGGCGGTGTGATCGTCTCGCTGGTGGTGGCGATGGCGGAGAACGGGGTGATTGGCGCCAACGGCCGGCTTCCCTGGCACCTTCCCGATGAGATCAAGCACTTCAAGCGGCTCACGGTCGACCACACCGTCATCATGGGGCGGAAGACCTACGACGAGGTCGGCCGACCGCTGCCCAACCGGCGCAACGTGGTGATCTCCCGGAACCCAGCCTTTCGTCCGCCCGGTGTGACCGTGGTGCCGAACCTGGACGAGGCCCTCGCCCTCGGAGCGACCGAGACGGAGGTCTTCGTGATCGGCGGGGCCGAGATCTACCGACTGGCGCTGCCCCGCGCGGATCGCCTCTACCTCACCGTGGTGCACGCCACCTTCGAGGGGGACGTGGTCTTCCCGCCGTTCGACCAGGCCGCGTGGGTCCTCGAGGACGAGACCTTCCACCCCGCCGACGAGCGGCATTCTGCAAGCTTCACCATCCGCCGCTACGTTCGCCTTCGCTGATCAGGGTCGTAGTCGAAGCGGTGCCGCGGCCGTCACCCTTGCAGTTTGCCAGTCTTCCCCGAGCAGTCGGGCGATGGTCGCCGCGAACTGACTTTGGGTTCCGCTCTGCCGTCGAAGCGCCTCGGTTGGCGTGATCGACGGTCCCATCACCGCCATCCAAATCCGGTCCGCGGGCGCCATATCTTCGCCGTGATCGGTCCAGTCGCGGCTGGTCGGCCCACGGCCGTGGTCGGTCGAGATGATCAGGTGAGTCCGCCCGCGATAGCCCGGGAGCGACTGGGCTCTGGTCCACAGTCGCTCGATGAATCGATCGGCGCGATGGGTCGCGTCCAGGTAGAGATCGTAGCGGCGCTGGTGGGCCCATTCGTCGGTTTCCCCCAGGAGAACCACCAGGACCCGGGGCTGTCGCACGGCGAGCGCCTCGAGGGCCGCGGCCATGGTCGGCGCGTCGAGCCGCGCGCTCGGCCACAGCACCGGCAGCCACTCCGCCATCTCGTTGAGCGCCCGCTCCACCGGACGGCGCGCGGTAGGGAAGGGCGGGCCGTCGCCGTTGACCGGGAGTCGACTCCGCTCGGTATTGATGATGAAAGGGAACACGTCCCACGAGCCGTAGACCTCGACCTGCCCTCGGTAGCGCGGCCGGGTGGCGAGCCACTCGAGCACCGTCACGTTGGGGTTGGGGACCTTCGCGTTGCTGTCGATCCGATCGTCCGCTTCCCCGACGAACAGCTCGTTGTAGCCCGGGTACGAGAACCGCCGGCCGTTGGTGACCCGGAACACGCTCCCCTCGGTGGAGTCCCCGAGCAGCATCCCCGACTCGGCCACCCGCCCCACCAGAAACGGCATCAGGGCTCGCCGCCGCTCGGCTTCATCCGGGCGCCAGAACCGTCGGAGGGTCGCGGTGGTGTCGGCGACGCCGCCATCCGGACTGGTGATCACCGCGCGATCCGCGCCGCCGAAGATCTCCTGCCAGCGCATTCCATCGAGGGTCACCACGATCACGCGATCGCTGGATTGGGCGCTCGCGATGGTCGTCGCGCCCGCCAGCATCGCTCCGATGATGGACGCGAAGAGGGCGTGTGGGCTCCGATTGTGGCGTTTTGCACTCATCGATCACCTCGTTGATGGCGTTCTCGCGCGATTTTGGCCCGACTTTTGTCAGCAAATGTATTGTGCGATCATCACGAGCTTCTTAGTTTAGTAGTGCGTAGTCGTTCGGAACACCACGAAGAGTAGTTGCGGGGCCTGATTGACCCTTTGCAAGGAGATCTTTTGGCGGTCCGAATAGGGTTCGCGTTCAATCTCAAGCCTAGTCACCTGAGTTCCTCCTCGAGCTCCGACGCCTCGGCGCCGGCCGCTTCGATCGACCCCAAGAGTGCCGCGCGGGCGCTCCGCTCCGATCTCCCTCAGCCCGATCTCTACGCCGAGTGGGACGAGCCGGAGACCATCGACGCCGTGGAGAAGGCGCTCTCCGGGCTCGGGAAGGTGATCCGGCTCGACGCCGACGCCGAGTTTCCCCGACGGGTCTTGGCGGCTCGGCCCGACTTCGTCTTCAACATCGCCGAGGGGCTCTACGGGGTGAACCGGGAGGCACACGTCCCGGCGATCTGTGAGTTCCTCGGGATCCCCTACCACGCGTCCGATCCGCTCACCTTGAGCCTGTCCCTCCACAAGGGCCGGACCAAGGAGATCCTCGCGTATCACGGAGTGCCGACGGCGCCGTTCATCGTGGCCAACTCCCGCGCCGACGCCCGGAACGTGAACCTGCCGTTCCCGCTCTTCGCGAAGCCGGCCCTCGAGGGGTCGAGCAAAGGGATCACCACCCGGAGCCTCTGCGCCAACCGGGCCAAGCTGGTGTCGGTGGTGGGTGACCTGCTCGACGTCTATCAGGAGCCGGTCCTGATCGAGACCTACCTGCCGGGGCAGGAGTTCACGGTCGCGATCATGGGTAACGGCCGCGAGGCCCGCTGCCTCCCGATCGTCGGGATGAAGTTCGACGAGTTGCCGCTCAACGCCCCGCCGATCTACGGCTACGAGGCGAAGTGGCTCTGGGATACCCCCGAACGGCCGCTCGAGCTGTTCGAGTGCCCGGCCCGGATCGACAAGGAGCTCGCCCGCGAGATCCGCAGCGTGGCGCTGGCATCCTATCGGGTCCTGGGCTGCCGCGATTGGTCGCGGGTCGACGTCCGTTGCGACGCCTCGGGCCGTCCCATGGTGGTCGAGGTCAATCCGCTGCCGGGGATCCTTCCCAACCCGAAGGACAACTCCTGCTTCCCCAAGGCGGCTCGGGCCGCCGGGATGAACTACGACACGTTAATCCAGACCGTCGCGGATATCGCCTGGCGGCGGATCAGCGGCAAATCCCTCCTCGCCAAGGCGGCCGCTTGAAGGTTGGCCTCGTCTATGACGCGGGCAGCGGTGACTGGGACCCGAAGGACGTAAAGGCGGTTCTCCAGAACGCCAAGAGCGTCGAGAAGTCGCTGCGCCGGGGTGGGCATCAGACCGTGCTCATCCCGGTTCGGCTTGGCGACGTCCAGTGGCTCGCCAAGGTCCAGCGCTGTGAGGTGATCTTCAACCTCTGCGAGGGGGTCAACGGGATCGCCCGCTACGAGGACTACGCGGTCGCGGCGCTCGACCTGACCCGGGTCCCGTTCACCGGCTGCGGCTCGTGGACCGTGACCATCGCCCACCGGAAGCACATCGCCAACACTCTGCTGGCAGCCCACGGGGTGCCGGTGCCGCCGTTCGCGTTGGTCGACCGCGGCAGCTTGCCCACCGGCCTCAAGTTCCCGGTCATCGTCAAGCCGTCTGGGGAAGACGCCAGCGTCGGGATCGACGCGGGCGCGGTCTGCACCACCAAGAAGGCCCTGAAAGAGCGGCTCGCCAAAGTCGCCGGGATGTGGGAAGACACTCTGGTGCAGGAGTACGTGCCGGGGCGCGAGATCAACGTCGGGTTCGTCGGCGCGGAGATACTGCCGATGTCCGAGATCGACTTCCAGAATATGCCCGACGGGAGCTGGCCGATCGTCACCTACTCCGCCAAGTGGGACACCGGCAGCCCCGAAGACCTCGGCACCATCCCGAAGGTGCCGGCACCACTGGCGCCCGAGCTCGCCAAGCGGGTTGCCGCCGTGGCCCAGGCCGCCTGGCGATTGATCGGCCAGGAGAAGGGCTATGGGCGGGTCGACATCCGGATCGCGCCGGACGGCCAACCCTTCGTGCTCGAGGTCAATCCGAACCCGGACATCTCCGATGACGCCGGGCTGAGCCGGATGGCGGCCGCCCGCGGGTGGAACTACGACACCTTGATCCTCAAGGTGCTCGAGGAGGCGGTGGCTCGGGGCGATCGCCGGCGGGTGGCCGAAGCCCAGTACCTCAAGCAGCCGGTGTGAGCGCCACGGCGGCCCCACCGACCGTTCGCCTCCTCGAACCGCGGGACCGCCTTCGAGTCGAGGCGATGACCCGGTCGGTGGGGCTGTTCTGGGACTGGGAACTGCCGATCGCGCTGGAGGTGTTCGACGACGCCGTCGGCACCAACGCCAGTCGGACGGTGGATCCTGACTACGAGACGGCCGGGGTCGACCTCGATGGGCAGTTGGCGGGGTGGGCCGTGTGGGGCCCACGCCCCAGCGAGCCGGCGACCTTCGATCTCTACTGGATCGTGGTCGATGCCGCGGCACAGGGCCGGGGCATCGGTGGGCGGCTGCTGGCGGAGATGGAACGGCGGATCGCCGGGCGAGCCAGCCGAGTGATCGTCGAGACGTCGGGCCGGGCCGACTACCAGCCCACCCGCCGGTTCTACGAGGCGCGCGGCTATCGGCGGATCGGCACGGTGCCAGACCACTACGCGCCCGGCGACGACCAGGTGGTCTACGAGATGCGGTACTGAAGGCTTGGGGGAAACCAATGTCCACGTGGCAGGAGCTGTTGAAGGAGCGGTCGATCGCCAGCCTGGAGAACCTGGCCATTCGGTTCGGGGACGAGCACGTCCCCCAGATCGAACGGCTCCGCCAGGCAGTCGACAACTTCGAGTTCCGGATTTCGCCGGCGATGGTCGATCTGATCAAGGAACCGGGCGACCCGATCTGGCGGCAATACGTCCCGACCCTGGCCGAGCTGGACGTCCAGGACGGCGTCGTCGATTCACTCAACGAGGACGGCGACAGCCCGGTCCCCAACATCACCCATCGGTATCCGGATCGGGCCCTGTTCCTGGTTTCGCCGGTCTGCGCCAGCTATTGCCGGTTCTGCACTCGGCGGCGGAAGGTGGGCGATCCCGAGAAGATCCCCCTGTCGCAGTTCGAGTCGGCCTTCCAGTACCTCGAGCAGCACACCGAGATCCGCGACGTGATCATGTCGGGCGGCGACCCGCTGATGTTGTCAGACCGGCGGCTCGACGCCGTCCTGACTCGCCTCCGGTCGATCCCCCACATCGAGATCGTCCGGATCGGCAGCCGGATCCCTTGTCACTTGCCCGAGCGGATCACCCCGGAGCTGTGCGACACGCTCCGGAAGTTCCACCCGCTCTTCATCAACACCCATTTCAACCACCCCGACGAGCTTACCCCCGCGGCGGTCCGGGCCCTCGGTATGTTGGCCGACGCCGGGATCCCGTTGGGCTGTCAGACGGTGCTCCTCCGCGGCATCAACGACACGCCCGAGGTAATGGTGCGGCTGATGCAGAGGCTGCTGATGGCCCGGGTCCGGCCCTACTACATCTATATGGCCGACCAGGTGGCCGGCGGCGAGCACTTCCGGACCTCGGTGGAGACCGGGCTCAAGATCATGAAGGCCTTGCGAGGCTGGACCAGCGGGTTGGCCAGTCCGCACTTCGTGATCGACGCGCCGGGCGGGGGCGGGAAGATTCCGTTGCTGCCGAACTACGTCGAGTCCTGGGGTGAGGACGAAGTGGTGCTCCGGAACTTTCGGGGGGACCGGTACTCTTACAAGCAGCCAGAAGACGGGGCGGTGCCGGCGCGGCGGACGGACCCGGAGTATCTGTTCAATCCGGGGTTCGACCTGCCCGTCAAGCGGCCGGTGGGACGGAAGCGGAAGACGGCGTAGGCCGGGGTCTCGTCGGTTGGTCCGCCGGAGCGCAGGTCCGGTCTCGCGTGGCGTCTCGAGCGACGCCAGCGGAGGTGACCCGTGGCATTGGTGGTCTTGCTGAGAGGGGTCAACGTTGGCGGGCACAAAACCTTCCGACCCGCCTTACTCGCCGGACAGCTGAAGCACCTCGACGCCGTCAACATCGGCGCGGCGGGGACCTTCGTGATCCGGCGGCCCGTCACCCGGACCCAGCTCCGCGCCGAGTTTGCCCGAAGGCTCCCCTTCACCACTGAGATTGTGATCTGCCAGGGCCGCGAGATCGTTCAGCTGATGTCGGCGGACCATTTCGCGGACATCCCCGTGCGACCCGACCTCGTCCGCTTCGTGAGCGTCCTGTCCAGACCCGGCCGCACGGTGCCATCGACGCCGGTGAGCCTTCCCCCCAGAGGTCGGTGGCTGGTCAAGATCCTCGCGAGGGACAACCGGTTCATCTTCGGCGTGTACCGCCGCCACCTGAAGGTGATCGGCTACCTCGGCACCTTGGACCGGCTCTTCGGGGCTCCGGTCACCACACGCAACTGGAATACCATCACCGCGATCGCGACGGCGTTGGGCACCGGCGGGACGTGAACCCGTCGGCGAGCCCTACTGTCCCTTCTTGGTCATCTCCCCGAACGGGGCTTGCAGGGTTCCGTCGTCGTTGATGTCGATCTCCATCGTCCCCTCTTCTCCGAGCAGGGTGATGAAGAGCTTCCCGTCTCCCATCCAGCACTCCCCGCGCTGGTTCTCGCCCATCAGCGAGAGGGTGACCTTCCCCGACCGGAAGGTCATCTGGACCGGCATGGCGCCGCCGGCGGCGTAACGGCCCTCGATTTTTCCGGCACAGCTGACCAGACCCGGCCGCGGCGGCTTGCCGGCCTCGGCGACGGCCTTCGGCGGAGCCTCGCTGACGAACTGCAGCTGCTCCGGTTTCGCCCACCCCATCATGTTCCCCGGCAGTTCCACCTGGTACTCCATTCCCAGACCCTGGATCACCCGGCTGTCGATCCACTTGCCCTGGTAGTTCACCTTGACCCGGTCGTCGACCTCGTAGATGCCGTTGGCGTGATCGTACGCGGTGGGCTTGCCGCGGCGCCGCAATTCGGCGGGGTAGCGTTTGAAGACCACCGGCCCGTTGACGACTTGCACCCGGAAGACGTGGCCCTCGGCGCCGACCACGATGGCCATGACCCATCCCTGGCCCGTTCCCACGGTGACGGTATCGCCCGGCGCGAGGCCGATGCCGTCTTGCGCTTGGGCCAAGGCGGCGCGCGGCCGAGCGGACGTCGCGAGGGCGAGGATTGCGGCGGTGCCGGCCAGGAGGCCGGTGGGGGAGATCGACATGGCGGTTCTCCGGTGCTCGGTGGATAGGCCGGGGCGACCTGGACCAATCCCGGGTACCCCTAGTATCCGACAGGCCGGTTCACTCGGCAAGGCGCCCCCGGGCGCGACGGGTCCGCAGCCAAACCGTCGGTCGGCGCGGGCTTGCCGATCAGCGACGCGCCCAAGGAAGTCGACTAGTTTTGGGAAATGCTCTTGGCGATTTCCGCGTGCTGCGGCCGTCGCCGGCACCGTCACCTTGAATGGAGTGGCGAGCCATGATCACTCGACGCGACGTCGGTCGGGCCGCGCCGGCACTGATGCTGATGACCGGGGCGATGCTCACCTTCACGACCTGCACCTCGAGGGCGACACCGATGAATCAAGCCGCGCTGACCGACTTCGCCACCCGCTATGCCGCCGCGTGGAGCAGCCAGGATCCGGCCCGGCTCGCGTCCTTCTACGCCGAGAACGGCTCCCTCTCCGTCAATGGCGGGGCACCGTCCGTGGGGCGAGCGGCGATCACGGCGACGGCGGGGGGATTCATGACCGCCTTTCCTGACATGGTGGTGAAGCTGGATGGGATCAGTCAGGAGGGGAACACTGCCGTCTTCCGGTGGATCTGGACCGGGACCAATACCGGTCCCGGAGGCACCGGAAAGTCCGTTCGGATCAAGGGCTACGAGGAGTGGACGATTGGCGACGACGGCCTCATCGCGGAGTCGAAGGGTCACTACGACGAGGCCGAGTACCAACGGCAGCTGCAGTCCGGTCCTCCCCCGGGATGACGCCGCCGCGGGCCATCCTGCGGTCGGCCGCGGACCTCCGGGCGGCCGCGCGCGGTGGCGAATGGCGCGGCACGACGGGCGGGCACTGCCCCGCCTACCAACAGGCGAACTTGGCCATCCTTCCCAAGGAAGCGGCCGCCGAGTTTGCCTCCTTTTGCAGCCGCAACCCCGCCCCGTGCCCGATCGTCGAGATCCTCCCGCCCGGCGATCCGGAGCCGATCCGCTCGGCCCCCGGGGCGGATCTTCGCACTGATTTGCCCGGTTACCGCGTCTACCGCGACGGGGTGTTGACCGAGCGCCGGGCCGAGATCCTGGAACTCTGGCGCGATGATCTCGTCGCGTTTCTGCTTGGCTGCAGCTTCACCTTCGAACACGCGCTGGTCGAGGCGGGCGTGCCGCTCCGACACGCCGAGCGGGGCACCACCGTTCCGATGTTCGTCTCTACCCTCGGGTGCGTTTCGGCCGGCCGTTTCCGCGGGCCGATGGTGGTGACCATGCGCCCGATCGCCGCGGGGCAGGTCGACCGCGTTCGCGACCTGTCGGCGCGGTACCCGCACGCCCATGGCGCGCCGGTTCACCAGGGCGACCCTGCGGCGATCGGGATCGCCGACCTGGCCCGGCCCGATTATGGCGAGCCGGTCCCGATCCACCCCGACGAGGTGCCGGTCTTCTGGGCCTGCGGGGTGACCCCGCAAGCCGTCGCGGTCGCGGCCCGGGTGGAGTTCATGATCACCCACGAGCCCGGACAGATGTTCGTGACGGACCTTCCCCGCGAGGGCGAACCGCGATTCCCGAAGGAGGCCCGATGATTATCCGGCTGATCCCGAAGATCTTCTTCGATCGGATGAGCGACGGCCTCGATCTGTTCGTGGACGGACTCGGGTTCACCGTGCGGCACCACGCCGGTTCGCTCGCCGTGGTGGAGCGAGACGGGGCGAAGGCCTACCTGGTCGAGAGTCCGGCGGATGCGGCGAAGGATCGGCCCGAGATCGCGCTCGAAACCGACGCCATCGACGACGTCTATGCCGAAATCTCGGCGAAACGTCCCGACCTGCTCCATCCCAACTCGCGACAGGTGGCGGTGAAGCCGTGGGGTTCCCGAGAATTCGCGCTGCTCGACAAGACCGGCGTGTGCGTGGTCTTCCGGCAGTGGTAGCCGTCGATGGGATTCCCTCGGCCGGTGCGGATCGGCGAGTCTTGCTGGTCTACCCGCGGGTCAGGACGCCGCCCCGAGCGTGCGCGGTTGCTCGACCAACCCGGCGGCTCTGAGGCCCGCCTCGAGCACCCATTCCCAGCCGATCCTATTCCGGTACTCTCTCAAGGTGGCGCCGAGACACTCCTCGGTCCAGGCGCGCACGGTCCGCGGTTCCGTGCCGAGCGAGGCGGCAAAGCGCTCCACCGACAGGCCCAGATCGCGCGACTTGCCGTGGACCAACTTGAGGAGCCGAAGCCAGTCGTGCCGGCCAAATCGCCCGGACCGGCGGAGGCGATAGCGGATCGTGCGCTCGGCGGAGAGCTGGTACGAGGGGAGTTGCGGCGCCCAGATTTGTTCGAGGGTCTGGCCCAGCGACGGCGACAGGGTCCGATTGGTCACGTAGGCCACCAACTGGGATACCGGAGCCTGTGGCCGCTTGGCGACGGCGGCGGCGATCGCGGCGGGGGTCGGGTCACCCTGACCGCGTCCGGCGATCAGGAATCCCGGTTGCCCCGGCAATCCCCAGATGGCATGGAGCGTCTCCACCGACACGGCCCCGGCGGTCACCACCACGCACGAGGCGCACCACGGATAGGTCTCCAGGTACTCGTGGAGCTGCCCGAGCGCGTCGGCCGCCGCGGTCAGCCGGACCACGGCGATGCTGCCGAGGCTCGGCTCCGCGGTGGCGGCGGTTTCGACTTGGTAGGGAGGCTGCAACAGCGTCACGGCCAGCACTTGGACATTTCACCGATTCGGGGAGCCTGAGTGTACCGGCCCCACCAAAACCGGCAAGAGGGCCAAATGGACCTATCGGGTCACGACTTGGCCGCTACCGGGTCACCTCAGCGCGGCATCCTCCAGTTCCGAGCCTGGCTGAGCCAAGAAAAGGGGTCGATCGGGAGCGAGGCGACCCGGTCGGTCATCACCGCCACGCTGGTCGGCGTATAGAGGAACACCGCCGCGGCGTCCCGGTTGAGCCGATCGATGGCCGCGTGCCAGGCAGATCGGGCTCGATCGACGGTCGGAGCGGCCATCGCCACGGCGGCGAGCGAGTCGAAGGTCGGGTTTGCATAACGTCCCTGGTTCCGCTGCCCCCAGCCGCTTCGGCCCCAGGCCTCCGCCAGCCCTCGGGGGCTCGGCTCGTCGAGCCAGGCGCCGATCATCGCGTCGAACTTCCCTTGCTGGAGCCGCTCCTGAAAGACCGGGAAGTCGACCGCCGTGACGGTCGCATCGATCCCGATCGTCCGCCACATCTCCTGGATCCCCTGGGCCAGTGCCCGGCGGACCCCGCTCGTGGCCGGCACGAGGATGTCGACCGTAAGGCGGCGGCCGCCTCGGGCCCGGACCTGCCCGGAGCCCCGGGTCCACCCTAACGAGTCGAGCAGCCGACTGGCGGCGGCCGTGTCCGCCCCGGCGACCGGCTGATCCCTCCACAGCCAGAGGGCCCGTGACATCGGACCCTCGGGCACCGCGGCCTCCGGCCCGAGCACCGCCTTGACCACTGCCGCCCGATCGATCGCGGCGGCCAGCGCGCGGCGGAGTGCCGCGTCGCTCAGCACCGGGTGGGGCAGGCCGGCCTCGTCGTGATGACGAAACCCTAAGTAGCCGTACACGGCCGACGGATAGGGTCGGAGGATCAGACCGGAATCCTGCTGGGCCCGTTCCCGGGCGGCGGGGTTGGTCACCGTCTCGAGGAGGTCCGCCTCGCCGGACAGCGCCAGGTTCAAAGCGGCGTCCTGATCACCGGCGAAGCGCCAGACGATCTCCCGGAGATTGCCCTTCGGATCGCCGACCCGTTCGATCCGCAGGAACCGGCCTCGCTGCCACTCCGTCACCTTGAACGGCCCCGACCCGACCAGCCGGGCCAGGCCGGTATCGGCCGCCCAGTCGGCCCGGGGGATGGCGTTCCAGACGTGCTTGGGCAGGATCCGGACCTGGAAGGTCGCATCGAGGAGCTGCTCCGGATACGGCCGGGGGAACCGGACGGTGACCCGACCAGCGGCCCCGCTGGTCACGGTCACCTCCCCCAGCGCGCCAGCGGCCGGGGCGCCTAACGCCGGGTCCACGAAGGCGGCGAACGAGAACAGCACATCCTCGGCGGTGACCGGAGTGCCGTCGTGCCAGGCGGCACCCGCGCGGAGGGTGAATCGCCAGGTCAGCGAATCGACCCGCTCCCACCGGGTGGCAAGCCCCGGGAGGTAGGCGGCGGTGTCGCTCGGAATGCCGCCGGTCTTGAGGTCGGCGAGCCGCTCGAAGACGAAGTCGGTGATGTCGCGGCCAACGGCCTCCCTGATCAGGGGCGGGACCAGGGTCGTCGGCTCGCCGGTGGCGGCCACAACCATCAGATCGCAGCGATCGCACGGCTCTTCGGCCCGCGGGCAGCCGGCCAAAGTGAGTGTCGCGATCAGGATCGCCAGCCGCCCCCGGGCACGAGCCCGATGTAACGTTCCGTTACAGGCGGCCATGAACCGATGCGGCTGGGCGGAGAATGAGGCGGCGTGAAGATTCATAAGTTGTTATCCCGTAACGTTTTGCTCTAATGGCCACAGAGGGCATCCCGGTTGCAACCGAAAGCTCGGCGCATGGTCGTGTAGTCGGCAACCGGCTTCTCCAGGAGGTCCTCAAATGATGGTCCGTAAGATTGCTCCGACGCTCCTCATTGTCACCGGCCTAGCGGCCTGTTCCGACGGATTCGGCCCCGGGGGCGACCCGATCCGGCGAGTTTCCTTCACCGTCTCGACGTCGGCACCGGGCGCGGCGCCCGGCTTCGCGGCCGCCGACTCGATCGTCAGAGGAGGGCACACCCTGGTGCTGTCGAAGGTCGAGCTGGTGCTCCGGTCCATCAAGCTGCACCGAGTCGAACGGTCGACCGATTGTTCCGACGACGACGACGATTCGAACTCCGGTTCGTCGAGCGCCTCCTCGGCGACGTCGAGCGACGACGACTACTGCGAGAAATTCGTCGCCGGGCCGATGCTGCTCGATCTGCCGTTGGGTGCTGACGTCCGCCGATTGGTGACCGTAGAGGTCGACACCGGCACTTACCGCCGGCTCGAGTTCAAGATCCACAAGCCGGAGGACGACGGCGACGACGCCGAGGATACCCAGTTCCTCCGGGACCATCCCGACCTCGACCGGATCAGCACTCGGGTGACGGGGACCTACGATGGGCGGACCTTCGTCTACATTTCGGACCTCAACGCCAAGCAGCGGACCGACCTGGTCCCGCCGCTGGTGGTGGGGGCGCGGGCCAACACCGATCTCACCCTGGTGGTCGACGTTCGGAAGTGGTTCGTCGACCGGGCGGGCGCCTTGATCGATCCGCAGAGCGGTCTCAAGGGCCAGCGGAACGACGATTTGGTGCGCGACAATATCCGACGGTCGTTCCGGTTCTTCCAGGGTAACAACAACGACGACGATTGAACGAGGGCTGATGGCCAAGTCCGTACCCGAGGTGAGCGTGATCCAGCTGTCGGACAGTTTCGCCGACTCCGTCGACCAGATGGTGGTCGCCGCCGGGTTGACGCCGAAGCGGGTCGAGTCGTCGGACCGGCCGCCGGGCAACTCGGCGGCCGCTCTGCTGCTCGCCGGTGGCGCCGAGCCCGAGGCGATCGATTGGCTCAGCGCTCGCGGCCGCCCGGAGGGGCCGGTCTACGTGATCGGGGCGTCCTCCGATCACCGGGTGGCCTCGGCGATGGTGGCCCGAGGGGCGCGCGACTACCTCTGCCTTCCCGGCGACGTCGACCTCCTCCGCCGCACCCTGGAGCGAATCGGCCGGGAGGCCGTCGCCGCCACCGAGGCCGAGGGATTCGCCGCCGCCGAGCGGGAAGCCCTCGGCTTCGATGCCATCATCGGGCAGAGCGGATCGCTCGCCGCCGTGATCGCCAGTGCCCGCCGGGCGGCCCAGATCCGGGACGTCACCGTCCTGATCGGCGGCGAGACCGGCACCGGGAAAGAGCTCCTCGCGCGCGCCGTGCACTACCATTCACCGCGGTCCAAGGCGCCGTTCGTCGAAATCAACTGCGCCGCGATTCCGGCCAACCTGCTCGAGAGCGAGCTGTTCGGGCACGAGAAGGGCTCCTTCACCGGCGCGGTCGCCGCCAAGCCGGGCCTCCTCGAGATCGCCGACGGCGGCACCGTCTTCCTCGACGAGATCGGCAATCTCCCGATCGACCTCCAGCCCAAGCTGCTCCGCGCCCTCGAGTCGCGGGAAATTCGCCGGGTCGGCGGACAGCTGTCGAAGCGGATCGACGTCCGGGTCATCGGCGCCTCCCACGTCGACCTCGCCGCCGCGGTGGCGAACGGCACCTTTCGGGAAGACCTCTACTATCGCCTGAACGTCGTTCAGCTGGTCCTCCCGCCGCTGCGCGACCGGGGCGACGACGTCGTCATCCTGGCCCTCGCCTTCCTCGAGCGGCTCGCCGGGCAACATCAGCTACCGGTGCCGGCGCTCACTGCCGAGGTCCAGGCCGCGCTCCGGGCGCATCCCTGGCCCGGGAACATCCGGGAGCTCCGCAACTCGATCGAGCGGGCCCTGGTGCTCTCGGCGCCGGGCACCCTCGAGCTCGACGGCCTGCTCCAGCCCCGGATGGCCCGTCCGGAGTCAGGTACGCTGCCCTTTCCGGCTCCGTTAGGCACGATCATCCGCGCCGCGATCCTCGAGACCCTCGCCCGGGTCGACGGCAACAAGAGTGAGGCCGCCCGCCGGCTCGGCATCTCGCGGCCCCGGCTCCAACGCATTCTCGATGGGGATACTGAGTAATGAAACGTCCGATCTGGGCCCTTGCCTCGCTGCTGTCGGGGTCGGCCATCGCGCTGGGATGCTCCGACGCGATCGCTCCCGATCCGCCGGGCACCACCAAACCTCCCAGCGCCCTGAGGATTCTGCGGCTGCCGACCAACGCGCTGCCCCTGTTCAACGACTCGGTGGCCTTCTATGCCAAGGTCGGTGAGGATGCCGAAGGGTTCATCTATTTCAGGAATCCGAGCGGCGGTCGGGGCGAGAAGTTCGCCCGTCTGAAACTCGACGAGGCGAGCCTGTTGTCCCGTCCCGATGGATCCTCGTTCGGGCCGAACGACTCGATCCTGATCGTCATGAAGGTGACCGACCCGGCCCTGCTGCAAGTCGAGATGTCGCCGGCCGGGCTGCGATTCCGGACCAGCGATCCGGCCGAGCTGCGGCTCGAGTACGAGGAGACCGATGGCGATCTCGACGGCGACGGCGACGAGGACGACGAGGATGACGACGAGATCGAACAGTTGCTCTCGATCTGGCGTCAGGAGCGACCCGGTGATCCCTTCGTGAAGCTCGGGACGGTGAAGACCGAGGGGTTGCGCGAGCTCAAGGCGGACCTGCTCGGCTTCACCCGCTTCGCGGTGGCCTACTGAGGACCGACGACCGTGATCACTCCTGACGACCTCGATCCCGCCGCCGCCCTCCGGGCGCTGCTCGGGCGTGGCCGCTATCAGGAGGTTCTCGATCGACACGCCCAGTCCGAGGAGGCGTCCCGCGATCCGGCGGTCGCGCTCGCGGTGGCGACGGCCGCCACCAGGCTCGGCCGGTATCAGGACGGCCAGCTGCTCGCCGACCGGGCCCACGGCGCGTTTCGGAGCCGGGCCGACGACGATGGCCGGCTCCGGGCGCTCAACCTCCTGGGCGCCATTCGCTACGAGCGGGGCGAACTCGCCGCGGCCGCCAGCCATTGGACCGAGGCGCTCGCCCTCGCCCGGGCGCTCGCCGATACCACCCTCGTCGCCCGCACCAGTAACAACCTCGGGATCACCCACTACATCGCCGGGCGGACCGAAGATGCCCGGGCCGCCTATCAAGAGGCCCTGCTGGCCTACCAACGGCTCGGCGATCGGCGGGGGCTTGCCGAGACCCTCCACAATCTCTCGATCATCGCCCGCCGGGACGGCGCCCTGGAGCGCGCGGCCGACCTCAGCATCGAGGCCGTCCGTCACGCCGAGGCGGTGGACGATCCGGTGTTGCTGAGCCTGGTGGTCATCGGACGGGCCAAGGTCCACCTCGATGCCAACGATCTCGAGATGACCCGAGTCGAGGCCCAGCGAGCCGACGCGCTGGCGCGGGCCGGCGGCGATGAGTTGGGCGAGGCGGAGGCGGCCTGGGTGATGGCGGAGCGATCGCTCAAGATGGGCGAGGCGGCGGCGGCCCGGGATGGAGCGCTGCGAGCGCGAGAGATCGCCGAGCGACTCGAGAGCCGACTGCTCCAGGCCGAGAGCGCGGAGCTCGCCGGCGCCGCACTCCGGCGACTCGGGGACGCTACCGCCGCGGACGCCCTGCTGACCGAGGCTCGGGCGCTCTATCAACGGCTCGGCGCCGTCCCCTGGCTCGAACGGATACCCGAGGCCTGAGCGACGGCCTCCGGGGCCGTTGAGCCCGCAACTTCCGGTTATCTCCCCCCGTAGACCTGGAAGGAGCGACCGCTCATGAGTCGCTCGCCGCAAACCGCTCCGAGAAACGGCAGGATGGATGAAAGCGACCTGGTTGTTGCTGTCGGTGGTCGTCCCGACGCTGGCTCACGGACAGGCCTCCCCACCCTCGATCAAGACCGCCGCAGGCGGGTTCTTCGCGCTGTCGGTCGCCGACCTTCCGGCCAGCGTCAAGTGGTACTCCGAGAAACTCGGCCTCACGGTCGTCATGGAGGCTCCGAAACGGGATGGGGTCGCTGTGACGGTGCTCGAAGGCGGCGGGCTGATCGTCGAGTTGATCCAGCATGACGCCGCAGTACCCATGAGCGTCGCCGCTCCGGCGGTGACGGACCGTCAGTTCGCTCACGGGCTCTTCAAGGTCGGGGTCGTGGTCGAGGATTTCGACCGGGCCGTCGCGTCACTGCGGGCTGGCGGCGTCACCTTCGTCGCCGGGCCGTTCCCCGCTCGGCCCAATCAGCGAGCCAACGTCCTCTTTCGGGACAACGCGGGGAACTTGATCCAGTTCTTCGGGAACTAGGGGACGGCGGGGCGGTCCACCCGGATCGTAGCGCGATAGACCCGTTTCGTGTCGGTGGAGCGCGGCACCGGATCGAGGTTGACCAACGTGAACACGAACCCGAGCGCCGTGCCGGCGTGGGGTTCGAGGAAGGTGTGGAGTGACAGCTGCTGGGCCGGTCCCTCCCCGGTCAGCGGCCCCACCGTCAGCACCACTTCCGCGTCGCCAGCCCAGGCGCAGACCACGTCCTCCGGACAGCGAGAGTCGCCCTTCACCTCGGAGAACCGGGCCCCGACCCCGCCGATCGTGGCCGTTTCGCCGACCTCGAGGGTCACGGTCGCCGGAAGCTGGCGGACATCGAGATTCGGGCCGGTTACGCTGGAACCGGCACAGCCGGCCGTGACGGCGAGGATGGCGAGGGTGGCAAGGCGGCGCATGGATTCCTCAATCGGTTGCTGGTCTCCACGGCAGATACCCGGCTGGCCGGCGATTCGTCACCGCCTCAGGCCACCCGGGGCCGCCGGTCGCCCGGTTCGAGGCCTGGACCCAGATCCGTCCTGGATTGTCGGTTCACCCCACTGCGACTACCGTACTAGGCGCGGTCGGGAGCCCCGCCGCCGAGCCTACCCGCAACGGAAGCAACCATGCCCAAGCCATCGAAGCAACCAGTCGTGGACGCCCTCTCGGCGCTCCTCGCCAGCAGCTACATCCTCTATCTCAAGACGCAGAACTACCACTGGAACGTCACCGGCCCGATGTTCACGACCCTCCACACGATGTTCGAGGCCCAATACACCGAGCTCGCGATGGCGGTGGACGAGATCGCCGAACGGATTCGCGCCCTGGGCGCCTTTGCCCCCGGAAGCTTCTCCGCGTTTACCCCGCTCAGCTCGGTCAAGGAGGAGACGGGACGTCCCGATGCCAAGAAGATGATCCGCACCCTCGTCGCCGATCAGGAGAAGATCGCCGAGCTGGCCCGCGCCGTCATCGAAGCGGCCGAGGCGATTCGTGACCAGGCGAGCGCCGATCTGGCGACCCGGCGGCTCGACGTACACGGGAAGAGCGCCTGGATGTTGCGCAGCCATCTGGAGTAGAGTGACCCGACCCATGTCCTTGGTCCGTCCGGCCTTGGCGAGCCTTGGTCTCCTCGGCCTGGCGTGTGGCTCGCCGATGCCTGGAACCGCCGAGCCCGCGCGCTTCCTCTATGTCTGGGCCGGCGACAAGGACGAGCGGGACAGCGACTTCCTCGCCGTCTTCGACGTCCGCCCCGGCAGCCCGACCTACGGCGATGTGATCCGCACCGAACCGGTCAACATGACCGGGACGCTGCCGCATCACCTCGAGTACTCGTTGCCGACGAGCGGGCGCCTCCTCTTCGGCAACGGCCACCACCACGAGGCGGTGTTCCTCTTCGACCTCACCGACGCCGAACACCCCCGGTTGGCCGGCCGGGCGGACTCGGCGCCCCCGTTTCGCTATCCCCACGACTTCGCCCGCTTGCCGAGCGGGAACGTTCTGATCGGCTACCTGCGGAGCGACGGACCGAGCCCGGTGGCCGGTGACTCGACTTTTCCCGGCGGGCATGGCGGCATCGCCGAGTTCACCCCGGAGGGGCGCCTGATCCGCTCGGCGAGCGCGGCCGGCGGCGCGTCGGCCGACGGGGGAAAACCGGTCCGCCCGTACGCCTTCGCGTTGCGGGCCGACGTCGATCGGGTCGTGGTCACCAGCGCGGCGATGATGGAACCGGTCAACGCCAACGTCGTCCAGATCTACCGGCTCTCCGACTTCGCCTTGCTATCGACGTTGGCGCTGCCGCCCGCGCGCCTCTCCGGCGGTCGGACCCTCTCGGCGGGCCACGAGCTGCCGTTCGAGCCCCGGGTGATGCCCGACGGCTCCGTCCTGCTCAATGCGTATGGCTGCGGGTTCTACCGGGTCACCGGGATCGAGACCGAAGCGCCCCGAATCGAGAACGTCTACACCATCGACGTGCCCACCGAGTTGGTGCCCGACGGGACCATGGCCGCCTGCGGGGTGCCGGTCGTGGTCGGCCGCTTCTGGGTGATGTCGGTCGGGGGGCTCAAGACACTCATCGTTCTCGACGTCTCCGATCCGGCCCATCCGGTCGAGGTGTCGCGCCTCGCGGCCGACTCGGTCTTCCGACCGCACTGGATGGCGAAGGATCCCGGGTCCGACCGGATCGCCGTCGGCGCGGAGAACGGCGGCGAGGAACGGATGCTGATCGCTCGGATCGACGAGGCGACGGGCCGGCTGACGTGGGACGAGTCGTTTCGCGCGGCCGACGGTCGGCTCGGCGTGAGCTTCGTTCGCGCCGCGTGGCCCCACGGTCCCACCGGCGAGGCGTTCGGGCACGCCGCGCTGTTCCGCCAGTGACCGCCTAGACGGTGACCACCGCCGCGCCCCAAGCCTTCGGATCCTTGTCGCTCTCGATCGTGGCATCCACCGACACGACGACCTTCCCCCCGTCCCGCCGGATCGGATAGCGGTCCATGTGCCGAGTGGCCCGGCCGGAGATGAACTCGCCGGTCGGCTGATACCGCGATTTGTGTTTGCTGCACTGGAACCGCTGGTCCTCCTCGTCCCACCGGAGCATGGTTCGCTGATGGGGACAGGAGAGCGCGAACGCCGCCACCAGGTTGCCCCGGCGGGCCAGGATCACCTCGTTGTCCCGATCGATGGTCGCCCCGTCCGCCGCCGGGACCGGATAGCTCACCTCGGCCCGATCATCCGATCGCTTCCCGGTGGCGAACGCCGGGGTCCCTCCGATCAGCCACAGTCCCCCGACCGTGGCCACCGTCTGGATCACGAAACGTCGCCGGCCCTCGCACCCCGCGCACTCGTGGTCGCTCATCAGAACACCATGATCGACCAGCTCAGCACCGAGACCGCCATCGACCCTAACGCGATGTTGCGGTGCCACTGGTTGGGCCGACCCGAGGCGTGGATGTTGTCGCCCTGGGCCGTAACGTAAGCGAAGCCCGCGCCCGCGGCCAGGAAGAGAGCGCTGTGAATGAGCCGCTTCTTCCGATCGGTCGGATCCTTCCGGCCCTCCCAGAGATTCCACACCCCGGTGAGGGTGTTCATCCCGAACAGAATGGCCGTTCCCGCCGCGAGCGGGCCGTGGAGATCCCGAGTCCACTGGGGGGCCTGATCCTTCTTGTTGCGAAGCTGAAAGCCGGTATAGCCGGCCCCGACGAACAACGGGATCATCGCGTAGCTCATCACCCGGTGGACGCTCAACCGGGTGTGGTAGACCTCGCTGTACTCGACCAGCGGCGCCTTCTTTCGCTTGCCGGTGTCGGCGAGAGTCGCGTCGTAGAAGTGACCGAGATCCCACCGAGGCATCGCGAGCGAGGCGGGCGGCGGGGTGGAATCGAACGCGGCCAGCACCAGGGTCGTTTGGAGCAGCAGTCCGGAAAGCATCGTCAGCTCAGAAAGCGGGAAGGGCGGCCCCGAGGCCGAGGGCCAGAAACCAAAGGGCGAGGCTCACGACGACGGCCGACCTGAGCCGGCCCCGCCATCGTGGCGAGTCGGTGGCGCCGGCCGCGAGGCACCGGGCGGTCTGTCGGATCCGCCAGCCGTTGCCGATCAGCGCGATCAACACCGCCATTTTGGTCCAGAAGACCGGCGACCGTACCAGGCCGTCGAGGTCGGCCGCGAGCATCAGGAAGCCGGTCATGAAGGTCAGGGCGAGACCGATCACCACCGGGCGATGGACCGAATCGAGCTCGGCCAGGTGACCGGCCAGGGGCTCCGGGCGTCGCAACGCCCGCAAGGTGCTCCGGTCGGACGCCAGCGCGAGGCCGCCGCCCAGCAGCATCCCGCCCAGATGGACCGAGGTCACCGCCGTCGACACCATCGAGGAGTCTCCGTACCAGTCGGCCCAGCCGGCCACGAGGTCCATTGCCGCGAGGATCATCGGGTCGATCAGGGGCAATCGGGGTGCCAGGCGTGGCGTCTGGATGTCGGCCCAATCCGCTGCAGGAGCCTGCGCTTCGGGGACTCCTCGCGGTCGTCCGAGGCCCCGGGACTGCCATCGCTGGCACTCGCCCGGCACCCGGCGGCACAGAATGCAAGGGTGCCGGCGGCGCGGCCGTGCTCGCTGACCGTTCAGGTCCAGTAGTCGCCGCTCACGCTCTCCGTCGGCGAATCGCCAGGTAGAGCGCGGCAACCAGGAGGGCGAGGAGGGTTGCGGCTCCCGTCATCACGGCAACGAGGTGGCCACTCACGAGACGAGCCGCGGCATAGACCCGATCGATTCGCTCCAGACGCGCCCGGTTCGGAATGGGCCCTGGGCCGACGTTGTCACCCAGGTTCATCACCTGGCGAGGCGACCTGTCGACGGCGGGCCACGGCGGTAGGCCCGGCCCATTCGGATCGCCCCTGGCGGCGAAGTTGGTCCAATACGCCGGCATGATCGAGGCGAGTTCTCGATCCTTTTCCGCCCACGGCACGGGCTGTTGGTCCAGGTGGTCGAACACGTAGGGCATTTCCATCCCATGGGTCGCGCCCAAACCGTGGTAGCGCTCGCCGTTCCGAAAGGGCGGAGTGCGCGCAAACTGGTAGAGGAATACCTTGCGTTGGCCCCCCGCTGCCGCGAGCCGCGCCCAGGTCCACATGTCCCAACGGAACCGGACGTCGCCCTCGAACGCCGCCGCAGACGCCCGTGCCTCCGCGTTGGTCGCGCCTGGCTTCGCTCCCACCAGCCAGACGAGCAGAGAGGGGAAGTGTGCCGTCAGGACATCTGTGAAGTTTGCCACCGTCACGACCGTGCTGTCCAAGAACCACTGCCCCTCGTCGGCGTTGGAGCCAACCAAGAGATCGACGGGTTGCTGTTCGCCGGCGACATAGGCGTCGTAGGGCGACTTGGTCAGTGCGAAGCCGTCGACCGTGAAGTGCGGGGAGAAATCCACCGCCAGCAGTGTCTCCACTGGCAGGCGCCGCAGCTCGGCGAGCGACGTTGCCCTGGCCCGGCGGGCAAAACCCTCACCCTCCTGCTCGGCTCCCGCGAGCGCGAACCCAGGGTCGAGCGCGACGGGCTCGAACAGGCCGCCGCTTTGGCCGATCGCCCGGTGGAACAAGCCCTTGGTGAGGGGCGACGCGATCAGCGCGCTGATCGAGATCGACCCGGAGGACTGGCCGAAGATGGTGACCCGGGTGGGATCGCCTCCGAAGGCCGCGATGTTGCGCTGGACCCAGTTCAGCGCGGCGACTTGGTCGAGGAGGCCGTAGTTGCCGGACCCCCGGTGTGCGGATTCGGCACTGAGGCTCGGATGCGCCAAGAAACCCTGCACGCCCAAGCGATAGTTGAAGGTGACCACCACGACTCCCCGGCTCGACAACCGCTCCCCTGAATACAGGGGGGTGGATGCCGACCCGTTCCTCAGCCCGCCGCCGAAAATCCAGACCATCACGGGCAACCTTGCCGCCGGGTTCGCGGGCGTCCAAACATTGAGCGTGAGGCAGTCCTCGCTCATCTGTTCAATCGGCGATTCGGGCGGATAGGCCCCCTTCTGCGGGCACACGGGCGAGAACGTGGCCGCCTTTCTGACGCCCTGCCAGGGGGCCACCGGCTGCGGGGCGCGCCACCGCAATTCGCCTATGGGCGGCGCCGCATAGGGGATACCCTTGAACACCATGACCATGCCGTCACGAACACCCTCGACCAGCCCACCGTCCATCGCGACTGGTTGAGCGGAGGCGCCCGCCACGGCCGCCGCCGTAAGGACGGTGATCAACAGCGTGACGTTGGATGGCGGTTTCAGCATTGGCCTCCCTCGCAGTGGGCGCCCTCTCGCTGGGTCTCGGGCACGCACGCCGCGCTGACGCCCGGCCAAATGTCCATGGACCCAACGCTGATTGGGTCGAGCGGGTTCCGGTGAACGGAAACGTGGCTGTCCCCGTGGGGTTCGCCGGGGGTCCCGCGCGCGGTTGTGGCGTTTGCCGGACCCGCTCGGGCGGTCGCGGACGGTTCGGCCCAACCGACTTTCGCACCGTTCCGGTGCCTGGTTTCCTTTTCCCCGTGGCGGCCGCAGATTCCCGCCATGACGAGCCCCACCGCGTTGGTCACCGGCGCCACCGAGGGAATTGGCCGAGCCACCGCCAAGGCCCTCGGTCGGGCCGGGTACCGGGTGGGAGTCACCGCCCGGAACGCGGCCAAACTCGAGGCCCTGGTGGCCGAGCTTCGCCAGGCCGGGGTGGCGGCCGCGGGCCGCCCGGCGGACGTCGCCGATCCCACCGAGGTCGAGGGCCTGGTCCGCCACGTCGTTGATGCGCTCGGGCCGATCGAGGCGCTGGTGAACAACGCCGGGGTGGCCTTCACCAAGCCGATCCTCGACACCACACTGGAAGAGTGGGATCGGACCTTCGCCACCAACGTGCGGGGCCTCTTCCTGGTCACCCGTGCGGTTCTCCCCGGCATGCAGTCCCTCGGCCGCGGCGACATCGTCAACATCGCCAGCCTGGCCGGCAAGAACGGCGTCGCCAACGCGGTGGCCTACAGCGCCTCCAAGCACGCCGTGATGGGATTCAGCCGATCGCTGATGCTCGAGGTGCGGCGTGACGGCATTCGGGTCATCACCATCTGTCCCGGCAGCGTCGACACCCCGCTTCTTCGCAACGCTCCGGCGTTCGCGCCCAAGTTCGATCGAATCCTCCAGCCCGAGGACGTGGCCGACACCGTGGTCGACGCCTTGAAGCTCCCCCGACGGGCGATGGTGAGTGAGCTCGAGATCCGCCCCTCCAATCCCTGACCGGCGGTGGGGCTCCCGCTGGGACGAGCCGTTCCGCCTCGCGGCGGGCGCGATCTTCCTCGGCTGGCTGGCGTTCGGCGCGGCCCAGCTCCGTCATTGGATCGCCTGGCCGATCGGTATCGCCGGCAGCCTTCTCGCGCTCCGGGCCTTCCATCGCGGCCGCGTCCTCGCCGAGTCTCGCCACGCCGAGGTGGCCGCGGCCGCCGAGGCGACAGCCGCCCGCAATCGCGAGCTCGACCTGTTGCGCGGCCTGGCGTCGACCCTGCTCTCGTTTCGGTCTTCCGACGAGCTGTTCGAGGAAGTGGCCCAGGTGGCCAAGGATCTCCTCCGGGCCGAAGGCGGCGCCGTGATGATCCGCTCGCCCGAGGGGGATTTTCTCCGGGTCACCGCCGGCGATGGGCTGCTCCGCCCGGGCGTGGGCCGGCTCCTGCCGGTCGACGGATCGTTCGCCGGCACCGCGATCGTCACCAACGAACCGATCCGCACCGATCGCCTCCGGGAGGATCCCCGCAACCACCCGGTGGCTGGCGTTGATCAGTCGCTCGACGCCGCGGCGGTCGTTCCGCTGCGCTCGCGAGGCGAGACCATCGGCGTCATCGCCGCCTATCGCAGGACCGGCAGCGGCGCCTTCACCGATCTCGACATCAGCCTGCTGGAAGCCCTGGCCGAACAGGTCGAAGTGGGCCTCGACCGCGCCGCGCTGCTGGAGGACGCCAAGCGCAATCAGCTCGCTCTCGAGGAATCGAACCGCGAGCTGGTCAAGGCGACCGAGATGAAGAGCCAGTTCCTCGCTAACATGTCCCACGAGCTGCGGACCCCGCTCAACGCGATCATCGGCTTCGCCGATCTCCTCGACTCCGACCCGCGGCTCGACGAAACCCAGCGCGATTACCTCGAGTCGATCGCCCGCAACGGCCGTCACCTCCTCGGGATGATCACCAGCGTCCTCGACGCCGCCAAGCTCGAGGCCGGCCGGATGATCCTCCACGCCGAGCCCACCGACCTGGTGGCGCTGGTGGCCGGCGCCATCGCCGATACTGAGAGCCTCCGGGTCGCCAAGCGGCAGACTTGCAAGGCCAACCTCGGCGCCGATCCTCTCGAGTGCCAAGTCGACGCCGGCAAAGTCCGCCAGGTCCTACTCAACCTCCTGTCGAACGCCGCGAAGTTCACCCCGGCGGGCGGCGAGGTCGCGGTATCGCTGACCAGGACCCAGGCCCCGGTCGCGGATCCGGCCGGTGGGGGTCTCGCCGTCCGGGAGGTGGCGTGGATCTCGGTCAAGGACAGCGGGATCGGGATCCAGGCCGACGATCTTCTCCGCCTGTTCCAGCCGTTCAGTCAGGTCGACGCCTCGGCCCGGCGCACCGAACCGGGCAGCGGCCTCGGGCTGGCGCTCTGCAAACAGCTCGTCGAGCTCCACGGCGGCGCGATCGGCGTCGAATCCGCGGTGGGCGAGGGTAGCACGTTCTGGTTTGTCTTGCCGTTGGCGTAGGCTGAGGTCGGTGAGGGCGGGGGGGGGGGGGGGGGGGGGGGGGGGGGGGGGGGGGGGGGGGGGGGGGGGGGGGGGGGGGGGGGGGGGGGGGGGGGGGGGGGGGGGGGGGGGGGGG
>JBJXGT010000039.1:0-13795 GCA_046160105.1 Gemmatimonadales bacterium
CAACGCGGCGATCGTGGTGACGGGGGACAAGATCACCGCGGTCGGGACCAACGTCACCGTTCCACCTGGGGCACGCGAGGTCGATCTCCGGGCGATGACCTGCCTGCCGGGGCTGATCGACCTCCACGTGCATCTGCGTGGCACCGCCGCCCGAGCCACCGACCTGGCCAGCGCGGACAAGGCGCTCACCATCCTGAAAAACGCCCAGGCCATGCTTCGCCACGGGTTCACCACGGTGCGCGGCCTCGGCGAGCCCGATGCGTATTTCGCTCCAGTCGCGGTCAAGAACGCCATCGCCCGGGGGGACTTCGAGGGGCCCCGGATGCTGGTGGCGCCCCACATGATGTCGACCACCGGGGGGCATGGCGACCACAGCTATCTGGCGCCCGACCTCGCGCTCCAAGTCCCCAACAAGGTGATCACCGGCTGACCCGACGGGGTCCGACAAGCGATTCGCGAGGAACTCAAGGGTGGGGCCGACTGGATCAAGATCGCGGTCACCGGCGGGGTGATGTCGGCCGGCGATGATCCCAACGTGACGACGATGAGCCCAGCCGAGTTGGAGGCGGCCGTCGCGGAGACCCACGCCCACCGGAAGAAGATCACGGTCCACGCGATCGGCACCGATGGCATCAAGGCGGCGGTCCGAGCCGGCGTCGACAACGTCGAACACGGGATCCTCATCGATGACGAAGGCATCGAGCTGATGAAGCAGAAAGGCACCTGGCTGGTGCCCACCATCTACGTGCTCAACCATGTCATCGACGAAGGGGCCAAGTACGGCTACCGAGAGGAGAGCATTCGGAAGGGCAGGGCGCTCCGGGAGGAGCGGGACCGCCGGATTCGCAAGGCCTTTGCCGCTGGGGTGAAGGTGGCGTTTGGCAGCGACAACATCTTTCCGGTCGCCGAATCGGCTCGGGAGTTCGCAGAGATGGTCCGACTCGGGCTGTCGCCGCGGGACGCGCTCCGGGCCGCGACCCTCAACGCCGCCACCCTGCTCGGCTTGGAGCAGGAGATCGGCACGCTCGAGGCCGGCAAGATCGCCGACATCGTGGCGGTCGCCGCCAACCCCTATGATGACATCAAGGTACTTGAGAACGTCCGCTTCGTGATGAAGAGCGGGCGGGTGGTCCGCCAATGACGCCCGGTGAGGGGCAGAGGCAGCTTCGAATGGCCGTGGGATGTCCCGCAGCTCTGGAGGAAGGCGAATGGCGCTGATCCGACGGACCGTGTCGGTGTTCCTCATCGCGGGAGGCCTCGAGTATGGTGAGGTGCGCTCCTTGGCCGCTCAGGGGGACACCGCCTCTTCCGATGCCCGGCTGATTGCGGCGCTGAAGGCCGATATTCCCGAGATTCTCCGCCTGGTCGGCACGCCCGGCCTCAACCTCGCCATCGCGAGGCGCGGCCAGGTCATCTGGGAAGAGGGCTTCGGGTTCGCCGATCTCGAGCGGCGGAGTCCGATGACGGCGGGGACGGTGACCCACTCCGGCTCGATGGGGAAGACCTACACCGCCATCGCGGTCATGCAGCTCGTCGAGCGGGGCCTGCTCGAGCTCGACGCGCCGGTCAACCGCTACCTGGCCGACTGGAAGATCGTCAACCCGCTCGGCGGCCGTGAGGTGACGGTGCGGGATCTCTTGACCCATCGCAGTGGGCTCGCGTCGAACGCGGCGTGGAGCGTCCTCCGGAGTCCCGCTCCACTCGCCGCCCATCTCCCTCGCGCCTATGCCCGAGAGCGGAACGACTTCTACGGTGGGTCACTGATCCCGACCTGGACGGCCAAGGCGGGCGAGAAGTACCAATACTCGAACCTTGGCATCGCGACGTTAGGGTATCTGGTCGAGGTCGCCAACCCGGATCGGCTGTCGTTTTCCGCCTACGTTCAACGCCACCTGATCGATCCACTCGGGATGACCTCGACCCAGTTCCCACCGGTCCAGGACTCGGCCCACATCCGGCCCGAGATCTGGGCTCGGATGTCCCGAGGGTATTCTGGCCTCGGCACCGTGCGAATCCCGACCACGACGATCTATTTCGAGGACCATCCGGCCGGCACCGTGGTCACCACCCCAGGCGATCACATCCGGGTCTTGTTGGCGATGATGGGCGGTGGGCGGTATCGCGGCCACCAGCTGCTCCAGCCGACCACGGTGGAACAGATGCTCACTCCCTACGTGGAGGCGGGCGCCGATGCGGAGTTTCCCAAGGCCGGGGTCGGCCTGGTGTGGAATTTGACCGAGTGGGGCAAGCCGCAACGGAGCTTCGGTCACGCCGGCGCCCACATGTGGGGGTGGACGAACCACTATGTCGCTTATCCTGGCCTCGATGTGGCCCTGGCGATTTTCATGAACCAATGGGCGCTGCCGAACGACGGCCAAGGTGGCCGATACCGGGAGGCGAGCCTGATCATCAACTTCGTTCGCTCCTGGGTGGAACGGGAGCGCGCCGGGACCTTGCGAGCGGTGCCGCCGCGTTCGTGGGCGTGGAAAGTCGCCTACGTGCAAGGCTTGATCGTGGTCGAGAGCAACGCGGCCCTCGGGATCCGAGAGCCCGTGTCGGCGGCAACGGTGGAGATGATGGTCCGGGGGGCGGCGCCGCGGAACGACCGGCCGGGGTCGGTCAGTTGGGACGCCGATGGGTTCCGGGCCGGCCTCACCGACATGGCCGCCGCCGAGCTCACGCCGGCCGGCATCGCCGCCTTTCTCAAGTCCGACCGGCTCAAGATCCTCCCGGAGGAACTGCCCCTGATCGCTCTCGAGCTTGGGGGTCTCGGGAATCTCGTCGCGCCGGGGCCCCGATGACCGTTCTCGAGTCACGACGGCGACGGTCGATCCGACCGTGGCGCGAAACCGGCGCCGACCGACTCCGACAATGGCAATCCCAAGCCGCGGCGGTAGGGGTCGGGTTGCTGTGGTTAGGCACTGCGGCACCGGCTTTCGCCCAGGTTCGAGCGAGCGAGCGCGGGTCGGTGTCGCAGATCATCGACGGCACCCTGATCGAGGTGAGCTATGGCCGCCCGCAGCTCCGGGGCCGGATTGCCTTCGGTGGGGTCGTCCATTGGAACGAGATGTGGACGCCGGGGGCCAACTGGGCCACGACGCTGTCCGCCAGCAAATCGATTCGCCTCAACGGCCGCGCGGTACCGGCGGGGACCTACTCGGTGTGGGTCGTGCCGACACCGACGACCTGGACCTTTCATCTCCATCCGGATCCGAAGCGCTACCACCTCCAGCGGCCCCGGCCAGACGAGATGACCGTCGCCATCCCGGTGTCACCGGAACAGGGCCCGTCGGTCGAGCGGCTCACCTTCAGCTTTCCGGAGCTCCGGCGCGATGGCGCGACACTCCGATTCGAGTGGGGGACGACGGCATTGTCGCTTCGGATCGACGTCGAGGCCACGGCGCCGCGCCGGCCGGCGCGGCCGGCCCAAGCCGTCGCGGCCTACCTCGGCGACTACGCGGCCTGGTCCTTCGCCGAGAACGGCGATTCGACCGCGTCTCGATTCCGGTTGGTCCACGAGGGAGGGCGGCTGGTGGGCCAGATGAACGACGGGGGTCGGTTCGAGATGTTTCCCACCCGGACGCTCCATCAGTTCTGGTACGAGGCCCACGACCGGGAGGGGCCTCGCGACGTCGAGCTCGACGGCCCAGTGACCTTCACGGTGGATCGGTCGGGGCGGGCCACGGGGTTCCGGATGCCAGGCAAGGAACAGGCTCTTTGGTGGCGGGGGACGCGAACGGATCGCTAGGGTTCAGGTCCCTCGGTTCGCGGGTGAACCACGCCAGTGTCCAGGCTCCGGCGCTACCCCACAGTGGAGTTTTTGCCCTGTTTCGCCGCCGCGCGATATATTGAATCGGGGCGGTTTCCTCCCCGCTGGACCTGCCTCGGCCATTCCGCGTTTCGGACTCACGACTCACCCCACTTCTGGAGGACGTCATGCAACGTAAATACCCAGTCGTCGTCTTCTGCCTGCTCGGCCTGGGCGGCTGCATGGGCGAATCGCCCATCCAAGCGCCTGTCGACACGGCCCTCGAGGCCGCCGTGGAGGGAGGGAAGCAACCCGAGGTCTGGGTGGTCGACCAGTCGAACACCAACGGGCTCACCTACGGCGGGGCGATCCACATCTTCGCGATGAGCAGTCTCATGGGTGCCGCCGCCGCCAAGGCGACGCCAATCGCGAGCATTGACCTTGCGGGCGCGACCGCGACGCTCTGCATGGCCGCAACCGGGATGAACCCGGTCCGACCGCACATGTTGTTCTTCAACTCCTCCCACACTCATGGCGTGCTCTCGTTCGTGGCGAGCGGGCATGTCGTGATCTTCGAAGGAGCGACCCGGACCCCGAAAGCGTGCTTCCGGATGTCCGCGGGGGCGGGGGGCGCGAGGCAGGCGCATGCGGCCTTCCTCACCCCGGATGATCGGCACATTATCGTCGCCAATCAGAACGGCAAACTCGTCGAGCGGATCGATACCGATTACTCGACCAACACGTTCGTGCACGCGACGGCGGCGACGATCGATCTGGCGAACTGCACCACGCCGAACGGTTTCCCCTGCCAGGACCCGGTTTTGCGCCCGGACAATGCGCCGATCTGCCCGCGGGTCGGCAGCGGCAACGTGACTTGGGTTACGCTGCGGGGTGGCGGGCTCCTGGTCGTCGATCCCAACCCGACGCCGATGGCCATCATCGGCGAGTACGACGCGGCTACGATTCATCCGAACGGGTGCGGCGGCACGGAGACCGACGGGTACATGTGGCTCAACTCGGGCGGCGGGACTGCCAACAACCTGCACGAGTTCGACGTCTACCGCTTTCCCCTGACCGGATACTCCGCGGCCAACCCGCCCAACACCCCGGCCCGTTTGCTGGCGTTCTCCGACGACGTTCAGCCACGCGATAGTCACGGCACCACGCTGGTGCACGGTCACGTGTGGATCTTCGATCGGGGCGCGAACGTGGCCGAGGTCTTCGACGGAGGGTCCGGCGCGCACGTGCGAACGGTGAGCCTGTTGGGAGGCCCGAGCAGCGACCCGACGCCCGACTTGGCCGACGTCGCCCCCTCCGGGAATCGAATCTTCGTCTCCCTCCGCGGCCCGGTGCCCTTGAGCGGCGACCCGCACGTGTCAACGGGGAGCACTCCCGGCATCGGCGTCGTCCAGGTGCAGCAGGGGGGAGCCAACGGGTTCCTCAAGGCGGTCGTCCCGATCAGCAACCGCGACGCCAACGGGGTCGAACGCGCCGACCCGCATGGGATCAGGGTCCGCAACCCTCGTTGATTGGCCGAGCGGGGTGAACTACGGCCGGCCGCAACTCCGCGGTCGGCCTGCCGTAGTGATCAGCCCAGCTGGTGGCCGCCCATCAGTTCGAGCGCTCTGACCAGCGCCGAGTGGTCGAGTTGGTCGAGCCGATGGGCGGCGCACACCTGCATCAGTTGGGCGACATTGGCGGTCTGCGGAAGGGCCATCCCCAAGGCCCGGGCCCCTGCGAGCGCGAGACCGAGACCTTTCTGGTGAAGGGCGATGCGAAAGCCAGGATTGAGGTTGGCGGCGAATCGGGGCATGGTCCTCTGCCGGAAGGAAGGGCCGAGCGCTCAGGGGGCCCAGGGATTCGGGGCCCGCGCCGAGAAGTCGGTCATGACCTCGATGACCGCGGGCATCCGGGCGGCCAGGGCCTGGCGAATCGCCGGGGCGATTTGGTCCGGGGTTTCGACCCGAACGCCGTGACAGCCCAGGTCGCGGGGGATCTGGGCGAAGCTGACCGGGCGGGGAAGGCCCTCGGCCGCCTCGAGCTCACGGGCCTCTCGCCCGACCAGATCGAGATGGACCGGCCCCGGATTGGCGGTGGTGGCCGCGCGGAAGGCCTGCCGCATCAGGTGGGGGAGCTGCTCGGGGCTCACCACGTCGACGTTGTACTTGGTGACCGGTTGGAACATCGGCCGGTGGTCGATCTCCTGATAGGCGTTGCGGTGGAGGAACATCGGCGGCTTCTTGCCGGTGATCGCCACCACGGGCGTGCAGGCGAGCCACGCGTCCTGAAGTCCGGCCGCCAGGTTCGCCGCGCCGACCGACTGGGCCATGCAGACCCCCGGCCGCCCGCTGACGCGGGCGTAGCCGTCGGCCCTGTAGGCCGCCGCCTTCTCGCCGTGGACCACCACCCGGCGAATGCCCAGCTCCTCCATGTCTACCATGGCGCGGCGGAGGATCGCGTCGACATAGAAGACGTGAGTGACCCCGTAGTGCTTGAGCGTCTCCGCAACGAAGCGGGCGCCGGTGACGGTCGGTGGTCGAGTCATTCGCTTCCCGCTGCTTGGACGTTCGGAAATCGAACTCGGCGCCACTGGCTGGTCCGCTCCGGTCTCGCAAATATGCCGGCCGAGGGGCGTCGACCCGCCGGAGGGCCCGGCTCGACCCTCCAGTTGAGTACGTCCAGCCGGCCTCTCGGTACCACCGGCGTTGTCCGGTCCCAGGGCGGCCCAACCAGCAACCTTCCGGCGGGTTGCCGGGTCTAACGTTCCGATCAGGCCGTCGACGGGTAACCGCTAGACCCGAAGAGTCCCATGCCCAACTTCAAGCTCGCTTTGCGCACGCTGGTTCGAACCCCGATGGTCACCGGCGTGGCGATCCTTTCGCTCGCCCTTGGGATCGGGGCCAATACCGCCATCTTCTCCCTGATCCAGCGGGTGTTGCTCCGGTCGCTCCCGGTGCCCGATCCGGAACGGCTCGTCAATGTGCTCGCCTCCGGGCCAAACCCCGGCTCCCAGTCATGTGGGCGGGCCGGCGGGTGCGACGTGATCTTCAGCTACCCGATGTTCCGCGATCTCGAGAAGGCCCGGGCGGGGCTGGTCGGGCTGGCGGGGCACCGGGGCGTCTTGGCGGACCTGTCGTTTCGCGGCAGAAGTCTGGCGGGCGAAGGGGTCGTCGTTTCCGGGTCGTACTTCCCGGTGCTCGGCGTTCGTCCGGCGCTGGGTCGGCTGCTGGGGCCCGAGGACGACCGCACACCCAGTGGCCATCCGGTGGTCGTCCTCGCTTATCACTACTGGGCCAACGAGCTCGGCGCCGACCCGAGCGTCCTCGACGAAACGATCAGAGTGAACGGCCATCCGATGACGATCGTCGGCGTGGCGGAACGTGGATTCGACGGCACCACGATCGGGGCGCGGCCGCGGATCTTCGTGCCGCTCACCATGCGCCGGGAGATGGAGCCGTGGTCCGACGATTTCGAGAACCGTCGCTCCTACTGGGTCTACGCCTTCGGCCGGCTCGCCCCGGGGGTGTCGATGGAGCAGGCGGCGAACCAGCTCAACGGCGTCTACGCCCCGATCATCACCGATATCGAGCTACCGCTGCAACAGGGCATTTCTGATGAGATGCTCGCCCGATTCAAGACCAAGCGGGTTCGGGTCGAGGCCGGGCACCAGGGGCAGAGCAGCTTGATGGGTCAGACGCGGACGCCCTTGCTCCTCCTCTTCTTGGTGACCGGTATCGTGCTCCTGGTGGCGTGCACCAACGTCGCCAATCTGCTGCTCGCCCGGGCCGCGGCTCGGGCCTCAGAAATGGCGGTTCGTTCCTCGCTGGGCGCGGGCCGCGCTCAGCTGATCGGCCAGTTGCTGGCCGAGGCCGGGTTGATGGCCGTCGTCGCTGGACTGGTCAGCCTGGTCGTCGCTCGGGCCACCCTGACCCTGGTCCTCTCGTTTCTGCCGGCGGAACTGGGGCGGACCGTCGATATCGGGATCGATGGGCCGGTGCTGGGGTTCGCGGGGGTGGTCTCGCTGGCCACCAGCTTGCTGTTCGGTCTGGTGCCGGCGATTCACAGCACCCGACCGGACCTCCTGGCCGTGACCAAGGCCAACCCGGCCCGGGGCTCGGTGGGGCGCGGCACGACCCGGTTTCGGCAGGCCCTCGTTTCGGCCCAGATCGCCCTCTCGATGGCGTTGCTCTGTTCGGCCGGCCTCTTCCTTCGCAGCCTCACCAACGTGAGCCGCGTCGAGCTTGGCATTCGGACCGACAGCGTGGTCAGCTTCGCCGTGGCGCCTGGCCAGATCGGCTATGACTCGATCCAGAGTTGGACCTTGTTTCGACGAATCGAAGACGAGCTGGCGGCGATGCCCGAGGTGGTCGGGGTGACGGGCGCCTTGGTGCCGGTGCTGCGGGGATGGAGCAATGGGAACGACGTCGACGTCGACGGGTTTCCGACGACGCCGGGGTCCGACGTCAACACCCGGACTAACTACGTCGGCGTCGACTACTTCAGGACGCTGGGGATTCCGCTACTCGCCGGGCGAGAACTCACCGCGGCCGATGCCCCGGGGACTCCCGGTGTGGTCATCGTCAACGAGGCGTTCGCCAAGAAGTTTCGGCTCGGTGCCAACCCGATCGGTCATCGAATGCGGCTTGGCAACGCGCTGGCGCCCGAAACTCGGGATCGGCCCGGGCCGGACCTGGAGATCGTCGGCCTGGTCAAGGACGCGGCCTACAACGAAGTGAAGGGCGAGATCCCGCCGGTGCTTTTTCTCGCGATCAGGCAGACTCGCGAAATCACGAGGCAAGTGTTCTATGTCCGGACCCGGGGAGCCCCGACTGCCGTGATGGGCGCGATTCCCCCGCTGGTGGCCAAGCTCGAACCGAACCTGCCAGTGGCTGATCTCCTCACCCTACCCCAGCAGGTCAAGGAGAACATCTATCTCGATCGGATGATCACCACATTTTCGGCGGGCTTCGCCCTTCTGGCGACGCTGCTCGCCGCGGTGGGTCTCTATGGGGTGCTCGCCTACACGATCGCGCAGCGGACCCACGAGATCGGGCTCCGGATGGCGCTCGGGGCCGACGCGGGCCAGGTTCGCGCCATGGTGATCCGCCAGGTGGGCTCGATGACGCTCGGCGGTGGCGTCTTCGGGCTAGGGGCCGCGTTCGCCATCGGGCGCTCGGCTCAGTCGCTTCTGTACGGTCTCGAGGGCTATGATCTGGTGTCGTTCGGCGGCGCCGCCGTCCTGCTCGCGGCCGTGGCTCTCTCCGCGGGGTTCATTCCGGCGCGGCGAGCCTCCCGGGTTCACCCCATGGAGGCCCTCCGCTCGGAGTAGTCTCCCGGCTCAGGCTGGTTACCGCGAGAACACCACCTCGTAGTGTTTGACGAACGGCTCCATCTCGGTCAGGAACTCGGCGTCCTCGGGATAGTAACGGGCTTTCAGGGATTCGGGGCCGGCGAACGCCGTGATGGCCTCGAGCGACTCCCACCGAGTGATGGTGAGGAACTCGGTCAGTTGGCCCATGTCGCGGCAGAGCAAGTCGACCCCTCGGTTGCCGGGTGTTGCCGCGTAGTCCTTGAGCCCGGTTCGATGGAGATAGTCGATGTAGGCCTGTTTCTTCGCGGCCGGAACCCGGCCATGCCAAATCCGGACGATCATCGGATTGCCTCCTTCCCACGGCCGACCCAAAGCGCCCCCGCACGACGGGACGGCCGGCTCGTTGGGGTGAATGGAATGGAGCGCTCGGATTGGCAATCCGCAAGTTGGCCGGGGACGCGGCCGGACCCGCTTCGAAACGTGTCGAGCGTCACTCCCGTATCACCGGCGTGGGCGCGCGCCCGCGAAGCAGATCGCCCTCACCGACTTCGGGAGTTCCCATGCGAGCATTCGCCATCGGCATCGTGGCTGTGGCCGTTGTGGCGGGCTGTCGTCAGGCCGCTCCGAAGCCGAGCGCTCGGACCACAGTGGCCGACTCGGTGGCTGCCGTCGTCGAGCGGTTCGCGACCAAGGAGAAGGTCGCCGGCCTCGCCGTCGGGGTGTGGCACGCCGGCCAGGTGGTCTATCGCGGCGGCTTCGGCACTCGGGGCGGTGGGGTCGGCGATCAGCGGGTCGGTCCGGAGACCGTCTTCCATATGGCCTCGGTGACCAAGCCGTTCGTGGCGACCGCCGTGATGCAGCTCGTCGGGGCCGGAAAGGTCGCTCTCGACAGTACGGTGACGCACTACCTGCCGTACTTCACGATGAAGGACCCGCGGGCTCGGACGATCACGGTGCGCCAGGTCCTGACCCACACGGCGGGCATTGGCGACGTGACCGACTATCGGTGGCCCACTCCCGAGTACGACGACGGCGCCCTCGAACGCTACGTGCGCGGTCTTGCCGACTCGACTCTGATCGCGCCACCGGGTGAGAAATGGGCCTACAGCAACATTGGCTTCGAGGTGCTCGCCGACCTGATCGCCAAGGTGAGCGGCCTGTCGTTCGAAGACTACATCCAGCAGCGGATCCTGACTCCGCTTGGGATGCGGAAGAGCACCCTCCTGATGACCGACATCGACTCGACGCTGATGGCGTACGGCCACACCAAGGATTCCGGGGGGGGCTACCGTCCGGTGGGGTACTATCCCTACAACCGCCGTCACGCGGCCAGCTCCACGCTGCATTCCAACGTCGACGACATGCTCCGGTGGGGCGCGGCGAACCTCGGCCGGGGGACGCTTGACGGCGCCCGCGTTCTGGCGGCGAGCAGCTACGATGAGTTATGGAGACCGCAACGAGACATGTTGCCCGAGCTCGCCGAGCGGGCCCGCCAGGCAGGGGTGAAGTTACCGTTCGACAGCATGGCGGTCGGGTTGAGCTGGTTCCTGCCACTTCGGGGTCGCCGCCAACTGGTAACTCACAGCGGCGGAGACGCCGGTTTCCGGACCGATCTGGTGCTGGTCCCTGCCGAGCAGGTTGCCATCGTCGTCCTGACCAACGGCGATCGGACCGATCCGGGCGCGCTCAGTACCGAGTTACTGCGGGTCTTGCTGGCCGCTGGGCGACCGTAACGGCGGCGACCCGCGCCGGAGAGGTCGCTAAATCAGCGCCGACTTGACGAACCCGAAGTACAGCGACCGCGCCACCTTCGTGGCCTCATGACGGTCAAGGCCCGGCTCCGGCTTCGGCGGGACCCAGGAGCTGGCGAAGGCGCCGTCGACCGCGCCGTAGTCGCGGTTCGTCGGGTTTAGCGTGGACCTCGAACGCCAGGCGCGCAGCGGGCTGGTTCATAGGGCTCAAAGGCCGGCGGTGGCTCGTGGGGGTCTGGCTGCGAGGCCGTGATTCGCGGGACCGGCGGCATAACGACCAGAGCATAAGCTGCGAGGCCGCGGCAATGGCGGCAGCCCGGCCGCCAAGGCACCGGCGGCCTCGCCAGACTTCATGCTCGTGTTAGGCCGCTTTTTACGACGCACGGTGGGTCCGCAGCCAGTCTTCAGGGTTGGTGGTCTTGAAATGGACTGGGCCACCGCCGTTCTCCTCCCACATGATCTTAAACGCGGAATGTAGGATGCGCCTGGCGAAGTTCGCCTGCGTTTCACGTTCCTCGGGCGACGAGGGCCAGCCCGTGCGGACCTCAACTCGGCCGTCCTGCACCGCGATGAGGCGGAAGTAGCGGCCGGCCCTCGCCGCGTGGGAACTCCCTGAGAGTGGCCCGTAGAGGACATCGTACCCCTTTACCCCGGACTTCGCCGCGAGATCCTTCACGGTAAGGCCGCTCCACCCCTTCGGCCTGGTGCTGCCTCTCCGCTTCGCCTCGGCGACGATGTCCGGCGGCATGCGAGAGAGGATATCACGACGCTCCCGAGTCGCGGCCTGATCATCGGAAAGTTCCTCAGTGTCGCGCCAATAGGTGTAGGCAAGGAGGATTGCACCTTCGCGGTCCTTGGCCGGGTGCGTCCGAAGGTACCCCATTGTAGCCGCTGATTCGTAGAGCCCGCGAAGGACGACCTGAACCGGAAGGTGAAGGTCATGGGGTACCAGGGCGCAGATCGCGGCTGCGTACTGCTGGACCTGCCAGAAGAGGTCGTTCAAGACGATCAGGGAGGCGTGCCGTAGCGGGTCGGGCGTATTGGCCGCCGCAGCAAGCACCGCCGGATCCGACCGTGCAAGGTCCGCGAGGTACGGGACGTCGTGGGCGAGCTGATCGAGCTCAGTTGGCATCCGTGATCTCGGCGGAGTGGCCCAACTTGTGTTAGGCCGCCATGTCATCCAGGTCTGTATGAACCATACTTATAGTCAGTCAGTTCTTGTGCTAGGCTCTGAAGGTCAGGAAAGAGGTTTGCGCGGCGAATGCCGGCAAGATCAAGCTGATGGCGGATGGTCAGTTTCGTTTCCGCGGGTATCAGGAGCTGCTGGAGGGCCCGAGTGTTCGACTTGAGAAAGCGCTCCAGCGGCTTGCCGTTTGCATGAATGGTGAAGGTGGATTGCTGAGTCATGAGCCGCGAATCGATATGGTCAGGCGCGACGGCGATAGCTCCTTCCAGCGGCCGCACCGTACCAGCCGCAACGTCGACTGCACCATCGAGAAACTGGCCAATCAGCTCGTGGCCTGCGTGGAAGACAGTACCTCGTCCAGCAGCACGGTTGTTCAGCTCGTACGGGTTGAGACACCACAATGCACCATCCTTGTCGGGGCAGTCGACGACAGCGAAGTATGCGGCGACAAGTGGCGACTCGCTCCAGTCCAGTAGCCGGGTTGGGGCTCTGTAGTGTTGCATAAGGAGTAGCCAGCCAAAACGGTCGTCAGGTCCGGGGCAGTTTGGATGCCGAGCTGGGGCATGTTGCTTGAAAAGGGCGATCACAGAGTCTTCGCGGAAAGAGTCAGGCCGCGAGCGGAGGGCCTGCGGGACCAGCTGCCACTGAACATCCGATTGACCCCGCCACCAGCACTTCAGCCTGAGCGCCGCGTTGATGACGGCAACTGAGGCGACAAGATCGGCTAGCGATCGGATTGTATTCTGCTCTGCGCTGCGGGCCGCCTTGGGCATGAGATTCCTAGAACTGTCTGTTAGGCCGCATCATCGACGTGTCTCCTACTTCAAGAAGTCGTATTGTGAAACGTCGAGCTGATAGTAGCGAAGGTTCTCGCTCCGAATAGCGATACCGTGTTCAGCAAACAGATCAAGCAGTTCTGCGTGTTCGATGAAATGCACCGGTTCTTTGCTGGCTTCCTTTGCCTTGGCCTTTGCCGTTTCGTTGAGGACGCTCGTTGTGACAAGAATGCCCTGTTGACACTGATACGTGGAGAGGTTGTCACGGAGGGTACTCACGTCCTTGGGACCAACCTTGGAGTTGAGGTTCTTGCACTTGCATTGGATGGCGATTCGGGTCTTCAGGACCCCCTCTCGTCGCTCGCAGACGATATCCACACCTTGGTCGTCCTTGCCGCCGATCACCTGAACGTCCTGGTATCCCATAGCAACCAGGAGATCGGCGACCATGGTTTCGAAGTTTGGACCATTGTTCTCGGCTACGAGTTTGTCGTAAAGCTGCTTGCTGGCCTCGGAGCGCGAGTCGCGCACCTGATCGAGGGCCGACTTTGTCTTCTGAGTCGGCGGCCCGGCGACGAGATCTACGAGGCTGAATAGGCCGTTGCCGAGGAAAACGAAGCGCTGCGGCTCTCCCCGTGTCTCGCGGCGTTTCATTTCGCTGCGAATCGAGACATGCATGGAGATGTGCGGTGTCTCGGACCCCGACTGAACGAGCTTTTTCGCAATAGCCCGCTTAGCCAAATCCTTGTAGGAGAGTGGTTTGCCCTCGTCTCGAAGGATTCGCTCGGCAGCGTCCGTTAGCGTCAGGAACTCGCTGGACGGTGGCTTGCTCATCTAGTCAACACTCCAGATCAAACCTCTAGACCTCGGTGAGGAGCTGATGACCGCGATGCGGCCTAACGTGTTCCATTTGAGCTGCGGCCGCCCCGATGGCGGGCCGCCCGCTCGTGAGGGAATCTAACCGCCGGGCCGCGGCCCGCGAGGCACGGTGACGGCAAGGGGAGCGCGGCCGTCAGACTCCAA
>JBJXGT010000040.1:0-62381 GCA_046160105.1 Gemmatimonadales bacterium
CCCCCCCCCCCCCCCCCCCCCCCCGGCCCGCCGTAGCGTCCCCGCCCTTCGGGATCGAGGTGCAGTATGGCGGCCATCTGCTCGGCTACGCCGAAACGGGAATGCGATACATCCAGGACCGGATCGATACCACCTTCAGGGGAAAACCGCAGTGACCGCCGACGGTGGCGTGGTGATCGTTGCGGAAAGTGGAGTGGGGTATCCTCCGAGCCGGTCCCCGCGGGGACCTCCGGCCGCGCGGCCGACCTCGCTCACCTAACGAGGCGCCCACATGCGAAGCCCCGAATCTGTCACGAGCGGGCGGGGTGACCCATGCCGGCCAGCAAGAGGTCGATCGCGGCATCCACCAGCGTCGTCAGTGATTGGCCGGTGACTGAAGCCTGGCCGTCAAGCGACAGCATCACCAGTCCGTGCAGCGTCGCCCATGCCGTGATGGCCGTGGTTCCCGGGTCGCCCGGCCCGATGGCGCCGGCCTGCTGGAGCCGGGCGATCCCGTCACGGAGAATCTGAAAGACGCCGAGGGCGGCGGCGCGCAGTCCGGGCAGGTCGCCCTGGCCCACGAGTTCGGGCCCGAACATCACTCGGTATTCCGCCGGGTTCACGTGCGCGAAGCGGACGTAGGCCGCCATCCCGCGCCGAAGGGCGGGCACTCCCGGTTTCCCGCGCTGCACCGCCGTCCCGATCGCGGCGCCCATCCGCGCGAACGCCTCCTCCGCCACGCCCGCCACGAGCGCTCGCCGGTCCTCGAAATGGCGGTACGGCGCCGTCTGACTCACTCCGGCTCGGCGGGCCACCGCGCGAAGGGCGAGCGCCTCGGTGCCCCCCTCGCGAAGCAGGGCGACCGCCGCGTCGAGGAGGGCCTGACGCAAGTCACCGTGGTGGTAGGGGCGGCGCCGGGATCCGGGGCGCGGCCGAGGGCGGGAAACCAGGGAGCTGGAGGCCATCTGCCAAGCTATGTTGACAACGTCAACTCCGCAAGCTAGCTTACCAATGTTGACGATGAACACATTCTGCTACCCCTGCCTCGGAGTCCGATGCCTTCCACCCAGACGTCCGCCCCCCGACCCCTCGGCTCGGCCCAGTCGGATTCGCCGGGACCCCGTCCGGGCGCGGCCCCCGGGGTGAAGCGGTCCGCCCGCGTCCTCGCCTGGAGCGCCGCCGGTGCCTTGGTCGCCGGCAGCCTGATGTTTCTGGCGGGAGGCCGTGGCCATCCCGCGATCAGTGCCGCCATCGGCGCCGGGCCGGATGACTTCTTCCGGGCCTTCGCGGCCAAGGTGCTGCAGACGCCCGGATGGGGCTCGATGCATCTCCTCATCCTGCTCGGGCCGCTCGTTTGGGCGGCCGCCGCGCCGGCGCTCCTCGACACGCTTCGTCCCGATGCGCGGGCGCTGACCTCCATCGCGCGCTCGGCGTTGCTCCTCTCCGGCGCGTTGTGGGCGGTGGCCTTCGTCCTCGATGGATTCGGCGCCCCGGTCTATGCCGAGGCGATCGCCGGGGGTGCCGGACCCGATCTCGCGGGCCCGGCGCTGACGTCCTTTCGCGCGATCGCGATCATGATGTCCCGGCTCGGGCTCGTCAGCTGGATCGCGGGTGGATTGGGAATCGCCCTGCTTGGCGGGTCGCTCCTGGGGCTCGGCGACCGCACCAGATGGCACGTCGCCGTCGGCGTGAGCGGAATCCTGATCGGGGTGGGGCCGCTCCTCGCGGCGCTCCAGGGAGAGTACGCCGGGGGGCCGTTCATCAGCCGATTCTGGATGATGAATGCGCTCGCGGTGGGTCTCTGGTACCTGGCGCTCGCGACCTGTGCCTTCGGCCGCCGGCCCCGGCCGGCGGCATGAGCCCCGGTCCGGCGGCGGCTGCCGCGAGGGTGTCGCAACGCTCCGCCTCCCGACCAAACCCACCGCCACCCCGCGCCGACGCCCTTACCTGTGCCGCGCCACCGACTCCGTCGCCCGCGCCGCCGGCGCCGACCGGCGGAGCAACTCGAGATGCGGCGCCAACACCGCGCCGAACTGCTGCGCGGCCGCGGCTTGATCGCGCGGGGCCTCGAAATGCCCGGCCTCGAGCACCAGCGCCCCGATGGTCCGGTCGGCCACCCGGAGCGCCACCACCAGATACTCATGCTCGTCGCGATGGTTGAGCGACCAGTGCCGGCTGTCGATCAAGACCGGCCGCGCCACCGATTCCTCGACCGGAACGGGCGGAAGATCGCCGAGCGGCCGCACTCCGTCGGGACCGAACTCGACCGTGGCGGACTCGGAGAGCCGGAGGATCAACCGGAGCCGATCGTGAGGCACCACCTCCTTCACCTCGGCCGCGAACCGCGTCAGGGCTTCGCCCAGATGGCTGGTGCCCGCGAGCGACTCCGCGGCGCGGAGGACGGGAAGCGATGGCGCCTGGAGCACTTCGAGCTGGCCGCGGAGGCCCTGAGCTTCCGACTCGAGTCGGAAACCGATTGCGCGGGCGGCGATCGCCGCGGCCGCTTCGGCCAGCGTCTCTTCGTCGACGGGTCGGTAGAGCCCCTGGGCCGCGTGGCCGAGCACGACGAGGCCGATCGTCTCCCCGGCGAGCACTAGGCGCGCCGCGATGACCGAGGCGATCCGGGTCGGGCCCGCCCCCGGCGCGGTGCCGCCCGGCCAGCCCAGACCGGGGGCCTCGGCCGCCAGCATCCCGATGGTGCCGGTGGGGTTGTCGCCGACGATCTCCAGGATGAGCCGGGCGAGGTCGCTCCAGGTGCTCGCCCCCGAGCCCCACCGGCGGCGCCCCGAGAGCCCCGACAGCGGCAAGGCGGTCCGGTTGCCATTGGCGAAGATCAATACCTCGAGCCGGTCGTGGGGGATCCGCGGGTGGAGCGCGCCGGAGAGGCGCCGGACCAACTCGGGACCGGTCGGCGCCTCGTTGGCGAGTTGGACCACCGCGGTGCCGAACGACTCGGGATCAAGCGGGTCACTCGGCCGGAGGGTGCTGCCGCCGGTCAGGAGACCGCCTAACGTCGTGAGGGGGTCGACCAGTCGCTCGGCGAGCCGGCCCGCCGTCCGCGCGCCGACCGGGCCGTAGGCCCCCGACTCGAAGGTACCGAGCACCAGCACCCCGACGTCGCGCCCGGGGGTCCGAATCGGGAGCGCGATCGCCGAGGCGTATTGGGCTTTGCGGAGGGTCTGCTCGAGCTCGAAGAGATCGTCCTGCGACAAGTGGGGCGCCGGGATCGGCACGGCCACCGCGTCATCGGCCAGGGCGTCCGGGCCGAGCAGCACGACGCCGCCCCGCTCCGGAAAGACCCACAGCCCCATCAGCTGATGGGGGACCTCGTTGCCGACCAGATTCGAGAGCGCCATGTGCCAGGTGGCGAGCGCCACCGAGTCGGGCGCCCCCCGGGACAGGTCGAGGACCGGCACGAGCAGGTCTCGCCCGCCGTTGGGGCGTTCGGAACCGGTGGAGGCGGGGGCGGGGGAGGTCATGACGGGCCGACCAAGTGCAGGGAATGTGCCTCGGTTTTCGATGACGTAATCGGTTGTCTGGTATGATCTTAACTGCCAGTTCCAGGGTCCGGTTCTGGCAACTTCGTCCCCTCGCTGGCGCCTTGCGAGCCGGCCCCCCATCGGCGAAGATTGCTCTCACCATGGCGACCCAGACGATTTTCATCGACGGCATGAGCTGCGGCCACTGCCTCAACGCGGTCAACAAGGCGATCCAGTCGGTGCCGTCGGCTCGCCTCCAATCGGTCGCGATCGGGCGCGCGGTGATCGAGGGGGAGCCGGCCGTCGTCCTCGAGGTCATGGCGGCGATCGAGGCGGCCGGGTATCACGCCCATCGCGCCGCCGCCAACCCCTAACCCACCAAGGAACCAGCGATGCGAACCCGCTTGCTCGCGGTGGTGGTGGGTCTGGCCGCGGCCTGTCGCGCCGGCACCACCTCCACCGACGGGATCGATCCCACCGTTACTCTGGACCCACCCGGCGGCGCCGCCCGGACCATCGAGTTCACCACCGACGAAGGCACCGGGATGTCGGTCGACGTGGCCCCCGACGGCACCTGGATCGCGTTCGACCTGTTAGGCCACGTCTACCGAGTCCCCATCGCGGGCGGCGAGGCGGTGGCCTTGACCCAGAACAGCGGGCCCGCGCTCAACTTTCATCCGGCCATCTCCCCGGACGGCAACCGGATCGCCTTCGCCTCCGATCGCGACGGCCAGCTCGCGATCTGGTCGACCAAGGCCGATGGCACCGATCCGGTCCGGATCTTCGGCGACCCGAACACCCGGCTGATCCAACCCACCTGGGCCCCGGACGGGAAGAGCGTCGTTGCGGTCCGCCTCTTCCGGACCCCCGGCCGCGGGTGGCATCGGCAGAACCGGACCCTCTACCAGCTCCCGGTCGGGGGCGGCGACCCGATCGCGATCCTCGACGAGAAGCTGACCCAGCCCGACAGCCCCGACTTCTCCGCCGACGGCGCCCACCTCTACTACCAGGTCTCCTACAGCATCGGCGAAGGGCTCGGCATGCTCACCGCCGGGCACCGGATCGTTAGGCGCGCCATCGCCACCGGCCAGGACGAGAACGCCCGCCGGGGCGGCCCGGGCGAACCGGGCGCGGCGTACCGCGAGGCGCTCCGAACCGGGGGCTACGCCGCCGACGTCGAGGGCGACGAGCCCGCGGCGCTCACCCCCAAGGTGTCGCCCGATGGTCGCTATCTGGCCTTCGCCCGCGAAATGCCAGGAGAGACCTTCGAATACCGGGGCCACCGAATGCGGCCCCGCACCGCGCTCTGGCTCCGCGATCTCCAGTCCGGCGAGGAACGGGTCCTCGTCCCCGAGGCAACCAAGGACCTGAGCCAGACCAATGCCCAATACGCCTATCGGAGCTTCCCGGGTTACGCCTGGACACCAGACGGCGAGGAGATCGTCCTCACCTTGAAGGGCAAGTTGGTCCGAGTCGATGTCGCCACCGGCGCGGTGACCCCGATCCCGTTCACCGCCCGGGTTCGCCGCACCGTGGCCGAGCCGGTCCGCGCCAACCTGGTCATCGACGACGACTCGCTCGCGGTGAAGTTCCTCCAGTGGCCGGCCTCCTCGCCCGACGGCAAGCGCCTTGCCTTCGTCGCGGTGGGCCGGATCTGGCTGCTCGAACTGCCTAACGGCCGCCCACGACCCCTGCTTGGCGACGACGGGCCCGGATTCCAGCTCACCCCGACCTGGTCGCCCGATGGCCGAACCATCGCCTTCGCGACCTGGAACGTCGACGACCGGGGCCACCTCTGGACCGTCTCCGCCGACGGCGGCACCCCGACCAGAGTCACCGCCGAGCCGGGCGAATACCTGGGCCCGGTCTACAGCGCCGACGGCGCCACCCTCGCCGTCGCGAAAGGCCCCGGCCCGACCGCGAATCAGTGGAACGGTTGGGATCAGGCCAACGGCTGGATGGTGGCCACGGTGCCGGCGGCCGGCGGCCGCGCCACCTCGCTCCAGCCGACCGCGGCGTGGGCGCTCCCTCATCGCGGCCCCGACGGCCGGATCAGCTACGCGCACCAGGAGAACCCGCGGTTCGCGAGCGGCGAGCTGTACCGGCCGTTTCCCCACGACGACGCCCTCGCCCAGAAGGTCCGGATTCGCTCGCTCGATTGGCGGGGCGGGGAACCGGTCGATCACGCGGTCCTCCCGCCCCGTCGCGATCACGGCAACGAGCCGGCCCTCTCGCCCGACGGCAAATGGGTCGCGTTCGACGCGGCCCACGAGATGTACCTCGCCCCAGTCGCCCAGGGCGCGTCGGCACCGAGCATCGAGACCGACCCTAACGTCGCGGCGACCGGCCGCGTCAGAATCGGTGACGTCGGCGGGATGTACGCCCGGTGGCGCTCGGCCACGGAGGTCGAGTTTGTCTCCGGGCCTCGCTACCTCCGGCACGACGTGACCACCGGCAAGACCGAGACGATCGTGGTCGGCCTCAAGCTCCCCCGCCGGAAGCCGTCCGGGACCGTCGCCCTGGTCGGCGCCAAGATCATCACGGTCGACAGCCAGGGCGTCATCGATCGCGGCACCGTAGTCATCGCCGGCTCGCGGATCCGGTGCGTCGGGACCTGCGACACGACGGGGGCGACCCGGGTCATCGACCTCACCGGGAAGACGATCATGCCCGGCCTGATCGACCTTCACGCCCACCACTCCGCCGAAGCGTCGGACGTGATCCCCAATCGCCGCTCGGAGTCGGCGCTCGACATGGCGTACGGGGTCACCACCGCGGTCGACCCCGCCACTTCGAGCCAGTCGGCGTTTCCGTTGGCCGAGCTGATCGAGGCGGGGGCGATGGTGGGGCCGCGGACCCTGAGCACCGCCGAGACGGTGATCGCCCACGGGATCGCCTGGGGTGACCACCATGAGATCACCTCCCTCGACGACGCCCGCCGCGCCATCAACAACCGAGCCGAGTGGGGCGCCGCGACGATCAAGAACTACCGCCAGCCCGGCCGCCGCCAGCATCAGTGGCTCGCCCAGGCGGCTCGGGAGCGTGGCATCAGCCTGACCAGCGAGGGCGGTCCGCTCTACCTCGACGTGGGCTACGCCATCGACGGCCAGACCGGCTGGGAACACTTCATCGCTGATCTCCCCATCTACCGGGACGCCGCCGAGTTCTTCGGCAAGGCCGGCCTGGTCTACTCGCCGACGGTGATCGTGGCGGGGGTGCCTAACGGAGCGATGCTCTACTATCGCCCGCGGCAGGGGTTGCTGGACGACGCCAAGTACCGGCGGTTCATGCCGTACCCGACCCTGGCCGCCAAGGTCGCCGCCGCGCCGCCGTCAGGGATCGAGGACATGGCCTTCCCGATCCTCGCTGAGGGGGTCGCGGACATCGTCAAGGCGGGGGGCTACGCAGCCATCGGGGAGCACGGCGAGCAGATCGGGATCGGCTCCCACTGGGAGCTGTGGGCCTACGCCACCGGGCTCACCCCGCTCCAGGCGATCAAGATCGCGACCTACGACGGCGCCTACTTCATCGGGGCGCATCGGGAGATCGGCTCGATCCGGGCCGGGAAGGTGGCGGACCTCGCCATCTTGAGCGCGGATCCGACGGTGGACATCAAGAACTCGGCGAATGTCGCGATGGTCATGAAAGCCGGACGGTTGTACGACGCGGGGACGCTCGACGAAATCTGGCCGGTGGCGCGGGCGTACGGACGGATCCCGTGGCCGACTTCGCGACGATAGGCTTCGAGGGGGTGTTGGGCGGGCGCGAGGCGGGCCGGGGCCCCGCTTGGCCGCAGTGGTCTGGCTGGCGTGGTGGGGGGATCGCCTCCGGGTACGCCAGACCAAGTCGGCTTGACGCGGGGCCCCGGCCCGCCTCGCGCCCGCCGGCGGGGACCTGCCCGGGCGGCTAACTATCGGGGGTGGGCATGGGTGAACGGTCGATGAGCCGCGTGCGTGGGCAGGTGTTTGGGTCGCGTCCCCGCGTCGGGAGGCGGCGATGTTGGGTGACCATCGCGGTGCTGGTGGCGGTGGGGGGGTGTAGACCCGCGGCGCCGGTGCTCAAGGCGGGGGAGGGCTTCCTTCCGGTGCCTGGGGGGCAGATCTGGTATCGGGTGGTCGGGACCGGAACGAAGACGCCGTTGGTGTTGCTGCATGGCGGCCCGGGGTCGCCGACGCACTACCTCAATTCGCTGGCGGTGCTCTCCGACGATCGGCCGGTGGTGTTCTACGAGCAGCTCGGCGCCGGGCGGTCGACGCCCCTGACCGACACCACAATGATGACCATCGCGCACTACGTTCGCGAGCTGGACAGCCTTCGCTCGGCGCTCGGCCTGGGGGAGATTCACCTGCTCGGCCACTCCTGGGGCAGCATGTTGGCGATGGACTACATGCTGACCAAACCGAGCGGCGTCAGGAGCGTGATCTTCGGGAGCTCGGTGATGAGCGCCGCCCGGTGGCAGCGCGACGCCGACTCGCTCAAGCGGTTCCTCCCCGACTCGATGCAAGCCGCGATCACCAAGCACGAGGCGGCCGGCACCACCGATTCGCCCGAGTATCAGGCGGCCACCAACGACTACTACTCCCGGTTCGTCTATCGCGTCGCGAGCCCCCCGGCCACCGGGGATTCCGCTCGTTCCGGCCGGGCCGTCTATCAATACATGTGGGGACCGAGCGAGTTCCGGGCGACCGGCACCCTCAAGGACTACGACCGGGTGGCTCGGCTCAAGGAGATCACCGTGCCGATCCTGTTCACCGCGGGCGAGTTCGACGAAGGCACCCCCGCCGCCCACGCCTACTATCAGTCCCAGGCCCCCGGCTCGAAGCTGGTCATCATTCCCGGCGCCGCCCACGCCACCAGTGTGGATCAACCGGCGGCTTTCGCGGCCGCGATTCGTCAGTTCCTCGCCGAGGTCGAAGCCCGCCCGTAGCCATTGTGCAATCGCACAATGAGATTTACACTATTGCGTACACTCCCGTCACTCGCTGGAGGGATTCGTGGTCGACCAGTTTGGCGAGCGCGTCCGCGCGCGGAGGGTCGCGACCCACCTGACCCTGCAGGCCCTCGCCGACGCGAGCGGTGTCAGCGTGTCGATGCTCTCCCAGGTGGAACGCGGCCAGCGGGCGCCGACCTTGCCCCTCGCCGTGCGGATCGCCGACGGGCTCGGCTGCCCCCTCTCCGACCTCCTCGATGCGGACCCGGAAACGGCCGAGACCTCTGGGGTGATCCGTCGCGAACAGGACTCGGGCGCGGTCGACCCCGAAACCGGCGTCCGCCGGGTGCTGCTCTCGCGCCGCCTTCCCCCGGCCACGGCCGAGGTCGCCTGGTACCGGATTCCCCCGGGCCAAACCGCCGGCCCCTTCCTCCATCGTGACGCGGACCTGCTCGAGCAGGTGACGGTCACCGCTGGCCGGCTCGACGTCCGCCTGGGTCGGGACACGCTGTCGCTCCGGGCGGGGGACACTCTGGCCTTCGCGGGGACCACCGAGCACGCCTTCACCAACGGCGGTCGGACCGAGTGTTCGGTGATCCATGTGGCCCATCCGCGCCGGGGCGGCTGACTCCGATGCTGCTCAACTGGCTCGAGTACGCGCTGATGAACAATCCGGTGCGGGCCCTGATCCAGCGCCGCGCCGAGGGGCCTTACCTCCGCCGGCTCGGTGGCCCGGTACGAAACGGCGTGGCCCTGGAGATCGGCGCGGGCCGCGGCGTGGGGGTGGAAACCATCTTTGCGGTGTTCTGCGCGCGACAGGTGGACGCGTTCGATATCGATCCCCGCATGGTAGCGCTGGCCCGCACCCGTCTCCGCGGGCGCGGCGGCGTCACCCTCTGGACCGGCGACGCCACGCACATCCCCCGGCCGGACCGGAGCTACGACGCCGTCTTTGACTTCGGCGTACTTCACCACGTTCCGGACTGGCGGGGCGCGCTCCGGGAAATCGCCAGGGTGCTGAAGCCGGGCGGGCGACTCTTCGCCGAGGAGATCCTTCGGGCCGCGATCGTGCATCCCGTTGTCCGCCGCCTGTTGACCCACCCGCAACAGGATCGATTCGACCTGAAAGACCTGCGGACGACATGCGACGGTGTAGGCTTGCGCCCAATCGCCGCAACGAGCCGGTGGGGCGCGATGGCTTGGCTCGTCGCCGAGCGCACCGAGGACAGATGATTCGAAGAATGCTTCCCTTCGCGTTGCTCCTCGGCGCCGTCGCCACCACCCTGCCGGCTCAGGGCACCCCGCCGGTCCTCACCGCGCGACCCGCCGGAAAGCCACCGGTGATTGACGGCGTCCTCGATTCGCTCGAATGGCGCGGCGCGGACTCGGCAACGGGATTCTTGCAGATCCTCCCCCGTCGAGGCGACCCTGCCACCCGGGCCACCATTGCCCGGGTCCTCTACGACCGCACCGCGCTCTACGTCGCCTTCGAGATCTTCGACGATCTCCCGCCGGCGGCGCAGCTGACCCGGCGGGACGCCGCGTTGCTGGAGGACGACGCCGTGGTACTGGTGCTCGATACCCACCACGACCGGCGCACCGCCTACTACTTCATCACCAACCTGCTCGGGACCCAAGCGGACGGGCGGATCGCCGACGACGGGCGGACCGTGGACCCGAACTGGGACGGCCGCTGGCGCGCCGTCGCCGGGCGCACGCCGACCGGCTGGTCCGCCGAGGTCGCCATCCCGTTCCAATCGCTGTCGTTCCGCCCGGGCGATGGCCGGACTTGGGGAATCAACCTTGGCAGGAGCCGACGGGCCACGTTGGAACGCAGCTTCTGGAGCGGGCCGCTGGACGAGCTCTACCGGGTCTCGCAGGCGGGCGAACTCCGAGGGCTCGATCTCCCGTCCCCCCCGCGCCGGCATCAACTCATCGGCTACGGGCTCAGCCGGCTGCAGGCGGGCACCGCGGATGGCTGGGACGTCGGTCTCGACGCGCGTTATGCCATCCGCCAGGACGTTAGCGTCCAGGGCACCTTCAACCCCGACTTCGCCACGGTCGAGGCCGATCGGGAGCAGACCAATCTGACCCGATTCGAGCTCTCACTCCCCGAGAAGCGCCCGTTCTTTCTCGAGGGAAGCGAATTCTACCGGCAGCGCATTCGGACGTTCTACTCCCGCCGCATCGCGGACATCAGGGGCGGGGCCAAGCTGGGCGGCCGGCTGGGCCCCTGGACGACCTCGAGCCTCTGGGCGGTGGAGCGCGGCGCCTCCGACGGCTCCGACGCCAGCTACTTCGTGTCGACCCTCCGGCGCGACATCTTCGGCCGGTCGAGCGCCGCCGTCACCGTGGCCGACCGTCTCCGCGACGCGAACCATCAGGGCTCGGCGGGACTGGACGCCACGCTCTTCTTCTCGCGAACGCTCGGCATGACCGGACAGTGGGTCCGGGGTTGGGGACCGGTGGCCGGCGGCAAGGACGCCTGGTTCCTCCGCCCCGCTTTCGATTCACCCACGAGCCACTTCCACCTGCGATACACCCACCTCGGCGACGCCTTCGGTGACAACGTCAACGCGATCGGCTTCATCCGCGACGACGACCGGCGGGAGGTGGATGCCGCGGCCGAGCATGCGTTCTACCGCCGCGAAGGCGCCCTGGAACGCCTGGCGTACGCCTCGAACTACAACGCCTACTGGAGCCAGGCCGGACCGCTCCGCGCCTGGGAGATTCGGCAGGGCGTCGCGGTGGATCTTCGGAACCGGGTCAGTCTGTCGGTGGACTACACCGCCGACCTTCAGCGCTTCGAGGCCGAGTTCCGAAACCACAAGACACGCTTCGGAGCGGGCTACAACACCCGCGAGTTCCAGTCGGTCTCGGCGGGATTCGCATGGGGACGTTCCTTCGACGCGGACTTTCGGCTCTGGACGGTGGAGGGCGCGTGGAAGCCGGTCGCGTCGCTGTCACTGGAGTATCAACTGGAGCGGTTGACGCTGGATCCGGACCCGGAGGAAGGGAGCACCTGGATTCACGTGGCCCGAGTCAATCAGGCGTTCACCCCGGATCTCTTCCTCCGGCTGTTCGTGCAGACCAACAGCGCGATCGATCGACGCAACGTGCAGGCGCTGTTCGTCTGGCGATACCTCCCCCCCTTCGGCACGGTCCAGGTGGCCTACCAACGGGGCACCGCGGCGTTCGGGAATCGATCGGCCCAGGGTCATACCCTCTTTCTGAAGGTGACAGGAGTGATCTGACTCCCGTGCCCTGGCGGGCGCGGCTCGCGGAGCTGATTCCGGATCCGGCACCCACGTTCAGCAGCTGACTCTTCTCGCTCTCTCGATCCGTGAAGGGGCGGGCCGCCGCCGTGGGTGGCGCATGGCCGGGTTCGTCATTTCCTGACACGACCGTTGCACCGCGCTGACCTGCGGGCGCCGAGTTGGTTGGTAGATTGACGGCATGCGCAGACTCCTGCTGTGTGCCCTCGCCCTGCTGGTCGTCACCGGTCCCCTCGCCGCACAGCCTCGCGTCCCCCGGATCTACTCCGTGGATGATGCTCATTCATTCCTGGGTTTCTCGGTGCGGCTGGCCGGGTTCAATCGGGTCCGGGGCCTGTTCCAGGACTGGAGAGCGGACTTCAGCTTCGATCCAGCGCGTCCGCTCGACGGGATCGTGCATTTCTGGGCCGACGCCTCGACGATCGCCACCGGCGTGACCGATCGCGATGAGCATCTGCGGACCGCTGATTTCTTCGATGTGGCGCGGTATCCCTCGCTGACCTTCGAAGGCCGGGTCGTAGCCGCTGCCGGGTCCAGGCTGGAACTCGAAGGGGCGCTCACCATTCGCGGGCAAACCCGGACCGTCCGGTTCCCCGCGGAGCTGCTGACGCCGGAGACCGAGGATCCTTTCGGGAATCGCCGGATCGCGTTCGGGGCCGAACTGTCGATCAACCGTCGTGACTTCGAGATCCACGGACCCCGTTTCTGGAGCACCGCCATCAGTGAATCGGTGACGATCGAGCTGGAGGTGGGCGGCCGCATCTGGGACTACCGCTCGGTCAACTATGGCCGCGCCACGGCGTACTACGGACCGACACTGGTGGCCGCCTCCGATTCGGGGCGATTCGCGCCGACTCTGGCCACCCTGCGGGGGGAACTCGCCGCGGAAGCCGACACCGCGCGCCTGCCCCGTCCCTTCGAAACGGAGGTGGCGGTCGGGCGACTGGTTCAGGGAGGGCACCTCGACCAGGCCCTAGCGGTGCTCACGCTGTTTCCCCCCATCGTCGAACGGTGGCCGCCACAGAGCCGGGCGCGCTACCGGGTGCTACGCGGGGAGGTTCTGGCTCGGCTGGGCCGGACCGCCGAGGCGCTCGCGGCGCTGCGCGACGCCGTTGCGGAGGATCCGACCAATACCAACGCCAGGGTGTGGCTCCAGGCGCTGTCCCTGCCTTCCCGATAGGAGATGGCGATCCCGGTGGATCCCTGAAGTCAATCTGTCGTCTCGGCGGTGATCGCCCTGGTGCGCGACGGTCCTCGATCCGGTCGCCGCGTGCGGTGCAGGGCGCGGCGCAACAGGTTGGCGGCCCACCCGGCCGAGGAATGCACCGCCGGGCGGCCGACGGCCCTGCTGTGCTCGGACGATCCTGCCGGCCCTGGCCACTTGGCGCCGCCCAGATCCGAACCTCGCGGTCGGGGCTGAGCGTAGGGTTTGAAACACTTCCCCGGAACCGATGCGATCGATCCGCCCACTCGTGCTGCTCGGGCTCTTGGTGGTCCAGATTCCCATTGAGGTATTTCGCCCCTTCGAGGCGCCCGCATACCGCCTGGTCAACAGCGTCTCGTTCAGTCCCGACGATGGCGCGATGTACTTTGCCCTCTTGTACCGCGACGTGCTCCGCCACCGAGGGCGCCCCGATTCGTCGGCCGCCGAGTTGGGAGTGTTCGTCTCGAAGCGAGAAGGAGATCGGTGGGGCGAGCCAGAACTGCTGCCGTTCTCGGGCCAACACGTCGACTACGAACCCGCCCTGTCCCCCGATGGTTCGCTCATGCTGTTCAATTCGAGGCGACCGTACCCCGACGGCCGGATCCCGACTCGCAACGACCTCTGGATGGTCGAACGCCGCGGCGAATCGTGGGGCGAGCCCCGCCCGCTCGACGGGATCAACTCGTTCGAGCTTGAGGAGTCGTACTCGACCATCGATCGCGACCGACGGGTGGTCTACGTTCGCGGGCCCACCCGCGAAGGCGGCGATGACTACGATCTCTACGAGACTCGCATCGACTCCCGCGGCGTGGTCGACTCGCCTCGCCGGCTCCCGTTCTCGGGCGAGCAGTTCGGCGAAGGTGACCCCCAACTGGCCAGGGACGGCTCGTTCCTGATCCTCACCCGATGGGATCATCGGATCGGCTGGCAGCAGACCTGCGATCTCTACCTCAGCTTCCGGTCGGTCGGGGGCTGGACCGAACCAGTCCCCTTGACCATGATCAACACCCCCGACCCCGACTACGGCGCGGCCCTCTCGTCGGACGGCGCCTGGCTGTATTACCGAGCCGGCGGCCGGTTCCTTCGGCGAGCGTTGGCGCCGATCATCGAATCGGCCCGAGTGCATCGGGCTCCATGACGGATTACCGCGACGAATCGATGTCCGCCAGATAACCCCGATCCAGCAGAACCGCCGCCCAGCGGCCTCCCTGGCCCCCTGCCGGCGCGGGCGGGCGCTATCCGCTTCGTCCGTGAGAAAACAACGGTAACCGTCCAGCCCGGTTCGAACGGCGCGAATCCGAGTCCACGGCCGGCGGACGACCCCCGCTTCGCCAAGTGATCACTGGTGATCGCCAGATCAAGGCCCCGTGATCCCCGGCCATACCTTGTGCGCGTCTGGCGAATGACTCGCCACGGAACCGCGGAGGACTCAGTGATCACCGAGACGTTGCACCGCTGGCTGAGAACGGTGGCCGCCGCCACCGTGGTCGGCACCGTTTGGCACGTGGCCGCGATGGCTCCCGACGCGGTCGTCGTGGTCGACGGCGGACCCGATACCGGCCGCCATGCCCCCCGCGCGGCCGTGGCCTGCGAGCCGCACCTGGCCGGTTCCGGGAGCCTGACCGCTCGGCTCACCTGGCTGGATGCCGGCCGCTTCCGGAGTCTCCATCTGCTGGTTCCCTACCTGCCCGCGGCCACCAGCGGGCACTCGCCGTTCTATTTCGGGCTTGCCTTCGCGTCGGGCGGCGATCGCCGTACCTACGAGATCGACACTCGACCTGAGGCGGTTCGACCGGCCGGGTCCGGCATAGTTCGAGTGGCCCGCGGTGACTCCGTGGTGACGATCACCATTCGAGCGTCGAGCTCGAGGTCGGTTCGGCTCAACGCGACGATCGTCTGCCGGGGGCGATTCGCGGAGTCGGGCAGGGTGACGGACCGTCCGCGCGGGCCTGGCCCAAGGGATGACCGCGCCTTCGCTCCTGCTCCTTCGGACTTCGGCAGATCCCCGGAACGGGGCCCTGATGAACGGAAGCCGCCCCACTCGTTACTCGACGCCGGGGCACCGCTCCCGCACCCTAACCCGGGGCCGATGCCTCCCGCCAAGATCGGGCCAACGGCGCTCTCTCCTCGTTCTTCACGGGGTTCGCGTGGGGATATGCACCCGCAATCGCTGCCGGTTGTTGTGGCTGAGGTCCCAATTCCCCCGGGAGAACTCCGGCGAGGTACGGAAGGTATAGGACGGCCACATGATCGTACGAGCGGAGTTCCAGCAGAAGATGAACCAGAAGCGACAGAACCAGTCCGCGTCGTCATGCTCGCCGTTGTAGTTGTGCCCCAGTTCATGCGCCATGATCATCCAGTTCTTGAGCGCAATCGCCGCCGCGGCATCACTCCCGACGCCGAAGGTGAAGTCCTGGAACGCCATCCCGCTGATGCCTGGCTGGTTGGCCAGGCCCAGGATGACCCCGTCCGGCGGTTTGCCACTCGTCAGGAAGGCGGTCGACACTCCGCGCAGCACCCGATTGGCCGGGTCGTTCAGGTCGAGATTGGCTGCCGCGTACGCCGGCAAGAGCGCATTGAGCAGGTCGCTCGCTGTCGACGACGTGAAGCGCATGTTGAGGGGATCACCGATGCCGACGACGATCTGGAAGTTGGCGATCCCCTCGCGATGGTACATCCCGTCCACCATGTTCAACACGGCGGCCTGGCGTTGCATGAAGGCGGTGCCTAGCCGGGCCTGGGCGATGTACACGCTGTCCGCGGCCATCGCGATGCCCAGCATGCGAGGCGGGGGCGGCGGGGGAGCGGTACCGCCGCCCCCGGTCGGCTTGGGGCAGGGCCGCTCATGCGGATCGCAGCGATTGTCGTCATCTTCCCGCAGTTCCCGTGCGGGGCCCCAGCCCTGGCGGTCGGGCGCGGTGCTGCGCGAGCCGGTCCCGCTATCCCCCTCGAAGAAGATGCGGCCACGCACATCGCGGGTGCGATAGGCGATGTGCCGGATGGTGCCTGTCGTGGACGGCGTCGTGTCGCGGCGGGGCTCGATGATCCAGGTGTCGTCGCGGGTGCGGATGCTGCCGATCACGCCGTCGGGCGTGAAGGTGAGGCGGGCCTGACTCCAGTCACTCCGGTTGGCGATGCCCCCACTGTAGGTGCCGAGGTCGGTGGGGCATGGCGTGGTCACCGGCTGCTCCCTGAGCTCGGTGACGGTGCATCCAGGAGCCACGAGAAGCCTGGGCTGCAGCACGATCCGAAGCACTTCCCCACCGAGCGTCAGCGGGATCGTGTCGCCCCGACGCGCGGCGGAGTCGAGTGCCAGGGGCTGCAGCTGCAACGTTTCGTAGCGGTCCGCCGTGAGGGGACCATCGCGCTCCCGGGCGGGCCCTCCGCACGCCGACACAAGCACGACACCCGGAACCAGCCAGCGCCACCGTGACATCCGCCGCTCCTGTTCGCGAAGCTCAGAGCATGCAGCGCGGGTGGGCTTTGCGCAAGCCTGCCAAGAGGGCCGGCCAGGAGCATGGCAAAGGGCAGCGGATGGCGGAGGTTCATTGGGCTGCCGGTGCCGCCTAACGTCCCACGCTTCGGCTGCGGAGCTAGCGCGGCCCCGGCAGTAGCAAGCGATCGAAGCCGTACGTCCGAGGCGTGCGGCGAAGTACCACCACACCGTGTCGGCCATCCGGGCTCTGCACGATTCGGATCTGGTCGTTCACCGGAACCTTGGTTTGCTGCTCAACGCGGTTGCGGCTCAGCGGCGGCGAGGGGCGCGGGGCCGTCAGGGCATCCAGCCGGCAAGAAGTGACCACGCCGTTCTGCCAAAGCGCATCGTCGTCCAGGATACCGCGATCGCCACCGGGCCGGAACTGGACCGCGTCCACCGGGCTCGGCCCGCTTGCCGGAGGAATCAGTCGGACCAGGCGTGAGTAGCCACTACATTCCGCGAAACTGCTCGAAACCCTGGCCGCTGGCCAGGAAGACCAACGACCCGATGAACAGGCCAACATTGACGGCCACCGCCATGCCCACGATTGCCCAACCGACCACCCGGCCCGAGTGCAGCTGATACGCGATGTTCAGAATTCCCGGCGCCGCAAGCGGCAGGTTGTGGAGCCCGAGGCCCAGAAGCGTGATCGCCAGCCAGGCGTTGAGCCCCAGCGTTCCTCGACCATGTCCGTCGGCAGGTGCCAATACGCGCCGCGTATGGTAGATGAGCCACCATGATGGCACGGCCAGGGCTGTGCCGATCAGGTAGAAGACGGGAACGGGGCCTTCGAGCGTCCCCAGCGCGAGCTTGGTCGTCACGGCCAACAGGTGACCGAACGCCATAGCCCCGATCGTCACGCCGAAGAACAGGCTCATGGACGCTTGCACTCGCCGCGAACCGGCAAGGTCAGAATGCCGGTGCCGATAGGCGAGAATAGCCACGGCCAGAAAGGCAGAGCCCATCGATGCCGTCAACCATTTGCTTTCGTCCACGATCAGCGCGACCAGTTGGTCGATCATGCGGTGGGCTCCGTTTCTTGCCCGTTCTGCTGTCGCCTGGCGCAATGGAATCGAGCTGCGGAGCCGAAGAGCGGCTCCCCTCAGACTCCCAGCCCCTGTTATGCCGCGCCTGCTTTGCGCCACCGGAGGTTCAGGGGGCGCTCTGACGCGGCGCAGTCTCGAAGATACAGGTTGATCAGCGTCTGGTAAGGGAGGTCGGCATCCTTGGCCAAGGCCTTGAAGTGGACCACGACGAAGACGCGGAGGGCACCGCTGAGCCCGAGGAGCAGGAAGCGATCCTCGGTCTCAAGGAATGTTCGGGGTCGTCGAGCAAACAGGGCTTGTTCGTCGGCAAAGACCGACTCAGCCTGGTAAACGAGACGCCATGTGTTCGCCGGTTAGCGGCCGCCTTGCGGGATTCCACTCGAACTGGAGCTCACCCATGACTGGTGCTATAGGTACGACGTATGAGGGCTGATTGGGGTCCGGGCGCCTTCGGTCATTTGTGGTGTGCTGCCTCCAGGATTCTGCGAAGGGCAACATCAGCAGGGCCGCCCTCCATCTCGACCAGGTGATCTTGCAGCACAGAGTCATCCACGACCGCACCGTACTCGATGAGGAGTCTCGCGATCTCCACGTGTTTCTCCGTCATCGCCCACGCTATCGCCACACAGTTGAGGGGCATTGGACGATTGCCAGCGCAGGAGATCCACTCTCGTGCGGACGGATCGGCTGGTTCGTTGGGATTCGCACCGCCCGCAAGGAATTGGGCCACGACATCAACCCTTCCCTGATAGCAGGCCTCGTGCAGACTCATGCCGCCGTGCTCGTGTCCCATCCAACACTCCAATGCCACCAGCTCTCGCGATCACTCTGAGCCGGCAGGCGGTTGGAAATCCTAGGCTCCACGACGAAACCGCGACGGCCCTGGGAGCGGCGCGGCCGCGACGGCCTCCAGCAAACATGAAGCCGCGGCCGCGCTTTGGGAAGCGGCACTCGGGGCACCCGTCCGCTGCAACGGCTGGGTTGAGCCGCCGACCCGTGGTGCCGTCCGTCGGATGCGCCCGAACCGCAATGCGTCAATCGACCAACGCCTTGGTGAATACCACCTTGTCGTCGCCGGCAGCATAGAAGTTCCGGAGCCGCGCTTCCTCGGTGTAGCCGCATTGCGGATAGAAGGCCCGTGCCCGCTCAAAGCCGGAAGCGCCTGACGTCTCGACGATCACCAAGCGGGCACCCTTCGATCGAAGTTCTGCTTCGACATGCTGCATCAGCGCTCGGCCATGGCCGTTCCCATGGGCGTCCGCGCTCACGATGAGCATCAGCACGTTCCACGTGCCATCAGTCATCGGCTCGCGCGTGCAATAGAGCACGCCGGCCAACTCATCAGTACCCGAGGCAAACCAGAGGTCGGGAGTATCGTGGAAATAGCCGGCCAGCCGCGTCTCGATGAGGGCCACGCCGCCGCAGAAACGCCTTGTTAGGCCGACATCGGTGATGTTTATACGGGAAGTGTCCAACTCAGCCCGCCGCATGCGCAAAACGCAGTGCTGGCCAGTTCTCCTTCCGACCGCTGCCGTCGCACGTGGTACATGGAACGGCGTCGACTGTACACCCGGGCCGGATCGCCGCCAGCGCCGGATACCGCCTGCTCCCGAAGGCCAGAGCGCTAGGACGATCAGGGGCGCAACCCCCAGCCAGACGCTTGCGAGGCGGGCGCGCGGTCCGCGGATGGGTGAGGTCACGTGTCAGGGTGACAGTGGCGCGGCCTAACGAGTCGCCGATAGGCGGCGGGCGCCGAACGTGACCGACAGCCTCTTCGGCTTGCTAGGCACGGTCACCGTTGGCGCGGGCGGTACACCCACGCTCCTGCGGTGGGCCGAATCCGCTGATCATAGCCTCCCGCAATCAGCACGTGTCCGTTCAAGAGGAGCGTTGCGGTAGCAAACGAGAGACCCGTACTCATGTCCCCTTCGCTGGCATGGAACGTGTTGGTCTCCGGATCGTACACCTCCGCCCGCACGTCGCCACCGGCCACAAGCGCCTCTCCCGTCCGGAGGAGCACGACTGCCTGCTGAACCTTGAAGCGTTCTGCGTTCATATTGCTGACGGAAGTGAAGGCGCTGCTCCTGGGACCGTAGACCTCTGCAGACGCGTACCGCCCGCGACCATCGCGCGCGTCCGAACCACCAGTGATGAGCACCGCACCGTTCAGGAGCGCGGTCGCGGCGTGTTTGTGCCGGATGATGGTCATGTCCCCAGTCAGCTCGAAGGTTCCATTGGCTGGATCGTAAATCTCCGCTGACGCCAACACTTGTCCGCGGGCTCGGTTGCCCCCAGTGACAAGCACCCGTCCGTCGGGCAAGAGCGCGCTGGCATGTTCCGCGCGCGGCTGGGCCATGCTGCCCGTAGGGGCGAACCTGCCCGTTTGCGGATCGTAGAGCTCGGCGCTCGCGAGCCGGACGTTGCCGTCAAAGCCGCCCACAATTAGAACCGTGCCCGTCGTGGGCAACAGGGTCGCTGTGTACCCGGCGCGGGGGCTGCTCATCACTCCGGCCAACGCGAACGACCCGGTTGCCGGATCGTAGAGTTCGGCACTGCGAGTAACAACCCGGCCGGTCCAGCCACCCGCGAGCAGCACCTTGCCGCTCGTGAGCAATACCGCCGCGTGCCCGCCGGAGCGCTCCGAGGCCAACCTGCCTGCCGGGGCAAAGGACCCACGTAAAGGATCGTAGAGCTCGGCCGTCGCACCCGCGCCCTCCATGCCACCCGCAATCAGCACTCGGCCATTCGGAAGCAATGTCGCGGTATGCGTTGCTCGTGGGGAAGACATGTTGCCAGTGGGAATAACCCGGCCTCTCGCCGGGGACGGATGCGCCGGCGGCACCTGCGGAGCGCGGGAGGCCTCACCAGACTCGCACCCGAATCCGCTGAGGAAGACGACCATGAGCATGCTGCCAGAAGCCGGCCGACCAAGGAAATGCACGGGCCCCCCTTAGCGACTGCCTGTTGTGCGCCTAACGCCTCGTTGGGCGGCAGCCGGCGAACACGGAACGACTCCTAGTCGGAAGAAGAGGCTGGCTCCTGACGACTCATGGGCTCGAGCCGACCTCGTCGATGATGAGGAGCGCCCCGTCGACAAGAGGGTGATCACGACAGCGCTTCGTCCAGAATCTTGAGGGCCAGCGGCCAGTTCTCCTCGTGTCCGTCGCGCGACTTCTCGGAGACGAAACCGGAGTGGGTTAAGCGGACTGCGGTAGCCCCGCCTTTGGGGACAAGCTCAATCCGAAGGACCGTCTCGGCTCCTTCTGTTCCCTCGGCGGTCCCGTTTCCCGTCATCCACGTCATTTCGAGGAGCTGGTTGTCCTTTGCATCGAGGAATCGGCCGTAGTGAGGATGTCTGCCCCAGTCATCCCGGCTGTAGAAGAAGTATGGCCGCCCTGGCTCTGGCTCCATGGCGAGTGTTCCGACTTGGGCGAACCAGGTGTCGAAGCGCTTGGTCCAGGCGGCGAAGACTTCGTCTGGCCTGGCGTTGACCGTGTATTCGCAGGTCATTTGCAGCGGTCGACCGGAAAGATCGGGGCGGGGGATCGAGGTCAGGGGAACCTCCGGCGGAGACGGTGATGCTCGCAAGACAGTATCACGGCGGCGGGCCAGGAAGCGCCAGGTACGCAGTTCGGGTCGCGCATCGGGCCCAGCGACGCTCCGGAGGCCCTCCGCGCCGTCCGCCAACCAACATTGGGGCGCGGCCGCGACTTGTCAAACCAATTGGTTTGCACCCGCCCGCTGCGAGTGATGGTATGGACCCCTCCTCCCAACGGCACCATTGTGCCAGGTACCACCGGCCCCGGCGGGCCATCACTGCTGGAGGAGGAGCCCAATGAAACGTACCCAAATCGCCGTCGACGTGGCAAAGTCGGTGTTCGAGCTCGCCGTCTCCACCCGCCCCGGCCGGGTGGACCGACGCCAGCGCGTCACCCGCCAGCAGTTCCCAGTCGCCGTCGCGGCCGAACCCGCCGCCGAGGTCATCATGGAGGCGTGCGGCCCGGCCCATCACTGGGGTCGCACGCTGCACGCCACGGGTCACCCGGTCACGCTGTTGCACCCGGGCGATGTGGCCCGGTATCGCGATGGCAACAAGACCGATCGCGCCGATGCGAAAGCGCTGCTCGAGGCCGCGCGCAACGACGCGCTCGATCCGGTGCCGGTGAAGTCGCCCGAGCAGCAGGGCGTCTGGGCGCTGCATCGCATTCGCGCGGCGTACCTCCGCACCCGCACCGCCCGGATCAACGAACTCCGCGGCCACCTTCGCGAGTTCGGCTGTGTCATCCCCCTCGGGGCTCGCCATGTCGGGCCCGCGGCCGCGACGGCGCTCGCCAGCGAAGCGGTCCCCGCCTTCGTGCGCCCGGCCCTCCAGGCCCTGCTCGACGACGTCGGTGAACTCGCGGCGAAGGCCGATGGGATGCGCCAGGCGATCGAGCAGCTCGCGACCACGATGCCCGCGGCGCAGCTGTTGGTGACGATCCCGGGCATCGGCGTGCTCACGGCCACGGCGCTCGTCGCGGCCATCGGGACGCCTCATCGCTTTCGATCGGGACGCGACTTTGCCGCCTATTTCGGGTTGACCCCGCGCGAACACTCGTCGGGATCAGGCCGTCGCCTCGGGGCGATCACCAAACGCGGGAACAGCTACGTCCGAATGTTACTGGTGCACGGCGCTCGTTCGGCATTGCGGGCGGGAGCTGTCAGCCGGTGCCCGGATGATTTGCGGGTCTGGGCCCAGGCGGTGGCGGCGCGGAAGGGCCACAACGTGGCGGCGGTGGCGTTGGCGAACAAGTTGGCGCGGGTCTGTTGGCGGGTGTGGCGGGACGAACGGCCCTTCGAACGCCGGGAGGCCGCGGCGTAGGTCAGCACGGCTGCAAGGGATCACGACGATGGCGTCCGGTCGGACCGGCGCGGGGGCGTGCCGACAACAAAGTTGGCTCTTGGAGCCGTTCGTATTCGATTGGCTCCCCGCGCGCGACTGATCCATCGTGGCCGAGACCCTTCGGGGTCTGACGTAACGGGCCGGAGATACGACTGCAGTCGACCTCCGTCATCGCGTGGGCCTTGCGCAAATTATCGGAGGAGTCCAGATACATTTGTTATGCTGCCCCCTTGCGCGAACGGCGCGTTGGGGGGCGGCGTGGTCGTGAGGCTTGGGTCATGTACGATCGGAGGACCGCATTCATCCGAGTCTGATAGCGGGGCCCGAGGCTCCGGAACCACTCGAGGACGTCAGCGTCCACCCGAAGCGAGATGGCCTGCTTCGCACCGGGCAAAACCAACTCAACGTCCTTCCAGAAGTCCACCGGAAGGTCGGCGAGCTCGTCCGCGGACGACTGCTCAATCTCAGCGTCTGTCATGAGCCGAAGTCTCGCCATGTCGGCACGGCCGCTGCTCGGCCGGTCAGCGCGTTTTGAGCCTCGCCTGGTACGCTCTGCGCTCACGTCGCTTGCTCCTTCGGGCCGAGATGATCCGCCGCTCGACCGATCCGTTCGGCTTCAGGCGGTCGGTGTAGACCACCGTCAGCTCGAGGTCGTCGGCCAGGCCGATGGCGATTGTTCGCCGCTCGCCGTAGTCACGGCGTCGATCCTCGCGCTCGAGTGTCGGGCCGAGAAAGATCAACGTCGCAAACGCGAAGTCGAATCCCCGAAGCCGGTAGTTCTCGTCACTCTTCGCCGGATCCCAGGCGATCCTCCATGGATCAATATGCAGCTGTATATACGCGGTGTCAAGCGGAACGACGACGGTGGTGGGGCAGCATAACGTCCTTGCCGTTCAGCTGCCTGGCTCCGAGCGTAAGCGAGGACCAGGCCGGCTGCAACGGCGGGTTCGGCAGCGACCGACGCTTGGTCAGCGCCCCGCCGACAGCTATCTCGGGACCCTTCGGAAGAAGACAAGCTCAGGATCCCCGTCGTCGAGGTTGTGAATGATGCCCGACGCCTCGAATCCCTCGTCAGACAGAAGCGACCGCATCGGACCGTTCGATTCGTTCGTCGAAGTGAAGAGCTTGGCAGTCGTGCAAGATGACGTGGCGTGCCTGAGAAGAGCGCGGCCGACTCCACGGCGCCTCGAGTCTTGCCGCACGACCAGTAGTGACACGAACCCGTTCCCATAGAACGTGTACTCAAGCACGAGGAAGCCGACGACTTTGCCCTGATCGTCCGCAACCCAGCATCGGTTGCCCTCGATGTGACTCCGCAGAAGAGAGAGATGCGCGGAATCGCCTTGCACCGCGGGGTCGGCGGCCGCGATCGCATCAAAGTCGGACGCGGTCGCTGCTCTGATCGTCACCATTTCGTCGATCCCGGCGAGTTGCCGAACGAATCGTGCTTCTGCTGCGGCGCGCCGCTGGATTCTAACACTGACGAGCAGAACCTGGCCGCGCCGTCGGCAGCAAGAGTGATGGAATGGACTCCTCCTCCGGACGGCACGAATATGCCAGTACCGCGAGCGGCCCTAAAGGCCAACGATCGACCCGAAGGAGGAGCCCAAATGAACAGTACCCAGATCGGCGTGGACCTGGCGAAGTCGGTGTTTGAAATCGCCATCTCCACCGCGCCCGGCCGGGTTCAGGAACGCCACCGGCTGTCCCGAGCCGCCTTCGCGGGCTTATTCGTCAACCGCCCCGCCGCCCGGGTGGTGCTCGAGGCGTGCGGCTCGGCCCATCATTGGGCCCGGACGCTCCAGCGGCTCGGTCACGAGGTCACGCTCCTGCATCCGGGCGATGTCGCGCGCTATCGGGACGGGAACAAGACCGACCGCGCCGATGCCAAGGCGTTGCTGGAAGCGGCGCGCAACGAGGCCCTCGATCCCGTGCCGATCAAGTCGCTGGACCACCAAGCTCTGATCACGCTCCATCGGCTCCGGCAGGGCTATCTGCAGACCCGCACGGCCCGGACCAACGCGGTGCGGGGGCATCTGCGGGAGTTCGGGTGCGTGATCCCGCTCGGTGCGCGTGGCGTCGTGCCTCAGGCCCAACTGGCCCTTGCGACGGATGCGGTACCCGCCATCGTGCGGTCGCCGCTGGCCGTCGTCTTGGCGGAGATCGTGGAGCTCGAAGAGAAGATTGTCCGGCTGCGAGAGGAGCTCGCGCGCCTCGCGACCGCGTCGGCCGAGGCACAATGGCTGCTCACCGTGCCAGGTATCGGCGGCCTCACGGCCACCGCGATGATCGGGTTCGTCGGCAGCATCCAACGGTTCCGCTCCGGGCGGGCGTTGGCCGCCTACCTCGGGCTGACGCCGCGGGAGGCTTCGAGCGGTGGGATCCGCCATCTCGGCCGGATCACTAAACGCGGCAATCCCTACCTGCGGATGCTGCTGATTCACGGCGCCCGCTCCAAACTCTTGTAGGATGCGGTGAATCGGCCACAACCCAAAGAGCATGCCATCGTAGCCTTCGTCGGCCATCCCATTCAGAATAGAGGGTTCGGAACTCCGCTGGGAGAGGAAGGCTGATCGCGGCTTCGACTTCCGCGAGACGTCCAGGCCCGGCCCCAGGATTGAGCGCGACGCCCACCTCGCGCCAGAAGCCGAGTAGCCGTTCGATACGGGCGTCGAGGCGAGAGAAGTCACTTTGCGTGGACTCATATACTAAGTGCAACACAGGAGGCGAAAGAATGCGGTGACCTGACCGCGAGTAGACTTCAGCGTCCTCCAAGACACGGAAGCTGCTCATGACCTACTGCCGGATCACCGCCGGGGAACGGTACACCCTCGCCCTCCTCCATGGCCAGGGGTGGTCCCCAGCCGCCATCGCGCGGACCCTCGGGCGCCACCGCGGCACCATTGGGCGGGAGTTGCAGCGCAATCGCACGACCCCACGACGGGTGGTATCGGGCCGAGAAAGCCGACTCCTATGCCACCGCCCGGCGGGCCCGCTCGCGTCGGAACCACCGGTTTGGCCCCGCGGCCTGGCGGCTCGTCCGGGCGCGCCTGGCCGAGGAATGGAGCCCCGAACAGATCGCGGGCCGTTTCGCCGTGGCCGGGACGCTCGCGATCAGCCACGAGACCATCTATTGCCACATCTGGGACGATCGGGCGCGAGGGGGCGTCCTCTATCTGCAGCTCCGCGGGGCGCGGAAGCAGCGTCGCAAACGCTACGGCCGGTACGACAGTCGGGGACGGCTCGCGGGGAAACGGGCGATCGCCGACCGGCCGCCGGGCGCCGAGCACCGCACCCGCTTGGGCCACCTCGAAGGCGACACCGTCATGGGGAGCGCCGATCACCACTGCATTCTCACCCTGGTCGACCGCAAGAGCGGCTACCCGATGATCGGGAAACTGGCCGCCCGCACCGTCGACGCCACCACGCGTCGGGCCGTCCGGTTGATTCGGACGGGGCGAGGACGCTTCCGGACGATCACGGTGGACAACGGCACGGAGTTCCACGGCTACCGGACGATCGAGCATCAGACCGCCACCCGCTTCTACTTCGCCACGCCACACCACGCCTGGGAACGCGGCACCAACGAGAACACCAACCGCCTGATTCGTCAGTACTTACCGAAAGGCCAGAGCATGCGCACCCTCACGCAGCCCGACTGCCTCGCCATCGCCCGCCGACTCAACCGTCGCCCCCGCAAACGCCTCGGCTATCGCACCCCGGAGGGATGCTATGTCTCCTGACCCCCGTTGTTGCACTACAAACTTGATATCAGGCACCGACCAATCGGAGTTAGCCTGGCCGAAGCCCGCCCAACGCCTCGGCAATTGCCGGGAGCAGCGGCACCAAGTCGACCATCCGGTTGGATGGGGCTCGGATCAAAACGATCCCAAACGGCAACGGCTTGACGTTCTGCTGATGCTGGAGATTCCGATCCATGGTCAACAAGGCGTCGAAACGGCCCGAAATCCGCCGGAGCAGCTCGCCGTTCGTAGTCCCGCTCCAGCCCTCGGCTCGCACCGTCGTGGCCGAGCCGCCAGCTATCAGAGCCGCGAGGTCAGCCGGCAGGTTCTCGTCAAGCAGTACGCGCACCGGTCAGCACGGACTCCTTCGCAAGTTCCAGCGCAGCAACGGCTTGCGCCCGTGTGACCGAGGGAAACTGGTGCAGGAACTCGTCGAGCGAGTCACCCCCCTCGAGGTACTCGAACAGGGTCTGGGCGGGCACACGTGTCCCGACGAAAACCGGCGTTCCACCGAGGATTTCCGGGTCGGAGTGGATGACGGGGACGCGTTCCATGGACCGAAGTATCGCAGTTGGAACGTTTGGGGGCCAAAGGTCCCGGCGGAGCCCCCTGGCGAGCTGCTGGTCGCGGAGTGTGCCTAACGACCAAGAACTATGCTGCGGAGGCGGAACGCGCCTCCGGCAGTCATCAATTCGATGTTAGGCGACATTGGCGCAAGTTCCGGGCCTTCATACCGGAGTCACAAACCGCTCACCTGGGGGCTCGATCGCACGTCGAGGACCCGGGACCAGCGGCTCCATTGGCGTGCCCTCGGCGGTGCGTTCAAGAAACGCGACCTCATCCTCCAATGCCGCTACTCGGCGGCTCAAGTCGTCAAGCTCGTCGAGGGCGAGAAGTTCGGCCCGATCAGTTGGTGGTCGGAGCCGGTGTGCCAGGGCGCGACCGATTGGACCCTCGATGATCCGAACGAGTCCCCAGCAGCCGACGGCGACCACGAGGTACGGGCCCATAGAAGTCAACAGGTGCTGCAGCGCCTCGGCGATTGTTGGTGTCATAGGATTCCGCTCACGAGGGGTTCGCGGGCCTGCCGACAGTTGCCCGTGTCAGCGCCGGCCTCGGACAGCGAGAGCACGCTGCTCCAACTCGGCGATCCTGGTGCCCAGCGCATCGGCGAACTCTGGTGCAGGCGAGGGGTCACTTGAGCCTCGCACCCTGTCCCTGATGACCGCCCCAAGCGCACTACGGCTGACTCGACGAAAAGCCCACGCCGGAATCAGAACCATCACGACGGTTCCGGCGTTCCTGCCGATGGCGTCGATCGCCGTCGCAAGCCAGCGAAGTATGACGTCTTCCATCAGGCCCTCGTCCCTACGGGAGCGTTGGATGTCGCCGTTGCGTGGATGGGCAACCCGGAACCGGCCGACAAGCTACGCCGCCAGTTCTCGTCGCAGAGCGTCCGCCGCACGATCGATGTCCTCGTCGGTATTGAACTCGTGCATCGAGAAGCGGATGCCGTTGAAACCGAACTCTGGATGGGTCGGGCGAATCGCCACTCGGTGCCGATCGAGAAGCGCCTGCACAACGGCTCTGCGGTCGAATCGTTCCGCCAGCAGAGCGGTCAAGAGGGGTGAGGCCTGCTCGCCAGCAGGTGCGCTGACGAGTGTGAGCCCACTCATCCCTGCCAAGCGGTCGGCCAGGTGGTTGCGCAGCTGGATATTGTGCGCCTCGACCTTGACCATGCCCGCAGCGTCGAGGTGGCGGATCGCCGTGCCCAGCCCCATGATCGCAGGAAGGTTCACGACGCCGTTGTTGTTGCTGTAGGTGCTGTAGCTGTCCTCGTACGCCATCGGCCGGATAGATGCTTGCGCATCCCTCGCGATATAGAGGAGTCCCGTGCCCTTGGGACCGAGGAGCCATTTGTGGCCGCTGGTCGCGTAGGCGTGGCACCCAAGTTCGCGGACGTTGACCCGGATTGCGCCGGCCGCTTGCGCCCCGTCCACGACGCACATCAGCCCGCGTGAGCGCGCCAGTGCCGCGACCTCAGCGATGGGCATGCGGAGTCCCGTGGACGAGAATACGTGACTGGCGCTGATGACTCGCGTGCGACGGCGGATGCCTTTCGCGATGGCGTCCACGAGGGCCGTTGCGCGATGTTCGCCTTGTGGTATGACAACCCGGTCCAGTTCCACCCCGTGGTGACGCGCGAGGTACTGCCAGCAATGCAGTCCGCCGGAATGCTCCTGATCCGTCAGCAGCACGCGATCGCCTGCGCCGAGGCGCAGCCCTTGGGCGATCGCATTCATGCCGGCCGTGGTGCTGCCGGTCACCGCCATCTCGTCAAGATCGCACCCCAGGAACTTCGCCGCGACGGTGCGAGTGTCCTCCAGCATGGGCGCGCCTACCCGTTGACCGTAGTGGGCAGTCGGATTCGCCTCGAGCCTCTCCCACGCGCGCTGCGTAGCGTCAACCGTCGCCCGGCGCGAGGGCCCGATCGTCCCGGTGTTGAGATAGGTCAGCCCATCGGTCAGGAGGAAGTCGCCCTGGGCAACGGCCTGCACCGTGAGAGGTGCAAACGTCGGCAGGAGGCCGGCGCTTGCGCCTCCCGCGAGAGACTTTACGAACTGCCTGCGATCAGTGGACGGGTGCATTTGCTCTCCCTGGCATCGGCGCTGCTGGAACGGTGCCTCTCGTTGCTTCAAAGGGCAAGTTACGGCCGACGCAAGCCGTGCGCAGCCCGACTTGCGCGAGCAGCCCCACTCCGAGGGACGACCTACGCTGGATGGTTGAAGATCGACGTGAGTTCCGTAGGTCCCTCGCACCAGTTCGCATAACGTCTTATGGATAAGCCGCAGCCGCCGGAGGCGGCTGTCGGCTTCATCCATTAGTTAGCTGGGCGTGAGACGGCACCGGCCGTGGGCGTCGGGAGGGTGACGGCCGTGCGGCCAGCCTCGGTTTCCCGGCGGCGCAGCAACGCGATGAGGCCGTCCAACGTGCCACCAGCCGCCTCCAGCAACTGGGCTCGTTGGGCTCGGACATCGGCAACAATCGGGTCGTCGGCCATCGGACTAACCCTCCATCAGTTCTTCCGGCGTGCACAAAACCGGGGAGACGAAACCGGCGCCGCGGCAGGCCGCCTCGATACGGCGTCGCATGGCTGCATTGGCCAGGTGCCGGATGTTCCAAGTCAGAAGATAGTCGACGCCGTGGACGGCGGCGACGGCGATGTGGAGGGCGTCCGCTGCTGCCTTCGCTGGCACGAGGCTCGCCCTGAGAAACGCCTCAGCGAGCGCTTGGGCGGGAGCCGTGATGGCCAGCGACGGGATGCCGGCGAGGTGGTCAAGGCGCCGCCGAGCGACGTCGGCATCCCCGAGACCCGCCTCCTGCAGCACCAGTTCCGAGACGTACAGATCGAAGGCGGTTCGGCGGGTCTGCCACCACTCGACCGTGAGTTGCTGATGGGCCGCCGTGACCAGGTCGCGGCTCGCTCGCGCGGCCAAGTAGCTCGGGATGGTGGTTTCGAGGTAGACAGTGCCGGCCATGGCGGAAACCTAAGCCGGTGGGGAAAGTCAGGGCAAATTCGGAGGCGATTAGACCCGCCCCAGTTCCGTTGACACCTCCAAGGCCCTGATATTCAGGGTGGGAGGAAACAACGATGGCCCGCGATCGACGGTCGTTCACGAAGGAGTACAAGCAGGAAGCGGTCCGGCTGCTGTTGGAGAGTGGGCGGTCCGGCCGGGAGGTGGCGAAGCAACTGGGGATCCGCCCGGATCTGCTCCGGCAGTGGCGGCGGACCCTGGAAGCCGACGGGGAGCTCGCCAAAGCCCCGGTGAAAGACTACGAAGAGGCTTACCGGCGGTTGCAGCGGGAAAACGCCCAGCTCCGTCAGGAGCGGGAGTTCCTAAAAAAAGCGACGGCGTTCTTCGCGCGCGGATCGGGCGCCGGTTCGCCGTGATTCACCAGTTCCGATCCCAGTACCCCATCGAGCTGATGTGTCGGGTGCTCGAGGTCTCCCACGGCGGGTACTACGCCTGGCGCGGCCGCGCGCCGTGCGCCCGGGCGGTGACGGACGTCGACCTCCAGGTCCGAATCGCGGCGAGCCACCGTCGGAGTCGGGGCACGTACGGCAGCCCCCGGATTCTCCGGGATCTCCAGGACGAGGGGATCACGATCAGCCGGAAACGGGTGGCCCGGCTGCTCCGCGCGGCGGGGCTGCGCGGGGTCACCCGGCGTCGCTTCCGGGTCCTGAGCCAGGAGGGACCGAACCCCGTCGCCCCGAAACGTGCTCAACCGGGCCTTTGCGGTCGCCGCGCCGAATCAGGTCTGGGCCGCGGATGTCACCTACCTGACCACGGGCGAGGGGTGGCGGTTTCTGGCCGTCGTCATCGATCTCCATTCCCGCCGGGTCGTCGGCTGGGCCACGAGTGCGCGGTGTGATCGGGTCCTGGTGCTCGACGCGCTGGATCGCGCGCTGGTGCGCCGGGGGCGTCCGGCCCTTCACCACTCGGACCGCGGCTGCCAACCCGGGTTCAATCGGTCGTTGCAACACGGGGTGGTTGCTTCGATCGTAGTAGGTCGTTCAGTGCTTCGGCAGGGGTCCGCCAATTGAGTGTCTTTCGTGGTCGGGTGTTGAGGGCTAGTGCGACGGCGGCGAGGTCGGCAGCACGATGCGCACTCAGGTCGGTGGCGTTCGAACACACGCGGCCCCAGGCCGCCTAACAGTGGTGTCTACGAAATCGGGGCAAGGCCACTTCCCTCCTTTCCCGGCCCGGACGTTCACCTCGCCCCGCGCGAGGTCCACATCCTTCACCCGAAGCCCCAGCGCCTCCCCGAGCCGAAGCCCGCCCCCGTACATCAACAGCCCCACCAACGCCGTCGGCCCCCGCACCTCGGAGGGTCGCGAACTCCAGGGTCGACCCACGACCTGGACCTCGAGCGCCGAGGCGGTTGCCACCGTGAACGCCTCCGGCCTGGTGACCGCCGTGTCCCTGGGTACCGCCAAGATCACCGCCACCGCGGAAGGGAAGAGCGCCGAGGCGAGCGTGTCGGTGATTCCGGTCCCGGTGGGCTCGGTGACCATCGCGCCCGACACCGTGAGCCTCAAGCTCGCCGCCACCAAGTCGTTCGCCGTCGTGGTCAAGGATGATCTCGGGAACGTGCTGACCGATCGGATCGTTCGGTGGTCGACCAACCGCATCACGGTGGCCACCGTCGACAGCGCGAGCGGCCTCGTCACCGCCGAAGACGACGGCACCGCGACGATCACCGCCGCCGTCGAGAACAAGAGTGCCACCGCCCAGGTCCGGGTCTACTCCCCGGTGGCCTCGGTCGAGGTCACCCTGGCCCTCGACACCCTCGAGGCCTACGACGTCCGCCAGATGCAGGCGACCCTTCGCGACGCCAAGGGTCGGATCCTCACCGGTCGCCAGGTCGGCTGGACGGTGACGGACCCCGCGATCGCGACGCTCGATCAGGTCGGGCTCTTGACCGGCGTCGATCGCGGCAGCGTGATCGTGACCGCCACCAGCGAAGGGATCTCCGGCAGCGCCAAGCGGGTCGTGGTCATCAAGTATCGTTCGCTCAGCGTGGGCACCATGCACGCCTGCGACCTGGCCAGCGGCGGGATCGCCTGGTGCTGGGGCTTGAACGGACGCTACGGCGCGCTCGGGATGGCTTCGTTAGGCGACCAGGTCACCAGCGCCATTCCGGTGCGGGTCCCCGGAGGGCATCGCTTCGTTCAGCTGTCCACCTACGGGCGTCACGCCTGCGCCATCACCGCGTCCGGGGCCGCCTACTGCTGGGGGTACAACATCACCGGCGCCCTCGGCGCCCCCGTGGGCGGCGTCAGCGCCACCCCGGTCCAGGTCACCGGCGGCATCGCGTTCAAGCAGATCACGGCCGGCGGCGATCACACCTGCGGTCTCGACCTTGGCGGGAAGGCGTACTGTTGGGGCCAGAACCAGAGCGGTCAACTGGGCGATGGCACCACGACCCTTCGAACGGCTCCGGTCGCGGTCGACGGGAACCTGGCGTTCAACAGCATCTCGGCCGGGTCGAGCACCACCTGCGCGGTGGCCACCGGCGGCGCGCTCTTCTGCTGGGGGGCGAACTCCCTCGGTCAGGTGGGGGCCGGCGGCGCCCTCGGCGGCTTCTCCACGATCCCGAGCCGCGTGGTCGGCGGGCTCAACGCAACGCAGGTTTCGGTCGGCCAGCAACCGGTCTGCGCGTTGACCGCCAGCGGCCTGGGCTACTGTTGGGGCGGCCAGACCGCGAGCGGGGCCGCCGTCCAGACCTCGGCGCCGCTGCCGATGGCCGGTGGAGTGTCGTTCCGTCAGCTCTCTCAGGGAGCGACTCACGGCTGCGCCGTAACCCCCGCCAACGAGATCTACTGCTGGGGTAGCAACGGCGGCGGCCGCCTCGGCATCGCCGGCCCGGGAAGCAACCAACCGGTCCGCGCCGCCGGCGGCCTCCGTGCCATCGAGGTGGTCGCCGCGGGTATCGGCACCGGAAGCGGCGCCCATACCTGCGCCGTGTCGCCCGATCGCCTGACCGTCAACTGCTGGGGTCAGAACGACGTCGGCCAGTTAGGCAACGGCCTCTTCACGCCGCAATCGGTGGCCAACGCCACGCCCACGATCGTGGTGAGCCAGAAGCCGCTCCCGCCCAGCTGACCCCCCGGGTCCGGGGCGGCGACGACTGCCGCCCCGGGCTCGTGCGTTCCGACGGGTCAATGCAAGGCTCCCTCGCCGGTTGGTTTCCAGCCCAAACAGATTCGGTTGTTCTTGGCCGCGCCGCGCCCGCCGAGGGCAGCGACGAGAATGGCAACGCGAGTGATCACGGGTCAGCTCCTTCCATCGATAGCCCGCTTCGGTAGGGAGTGTACTGCTTGTCAGCCGGGTCGCGCCGGAGGCTCCGGTCGGCCCCACCAGGCCACGACCGCCTCGAAGCCGAGGCCTGTCGTTCGTTCCCGCAAGGATTTCCCCCAGCTTGTACCGTTACCGAGTCACCGCTACTGTACCTGATCCTACTTCGCCGAGGTGTCCCTCGTGCGGACCCGATCGATCGCGAAAGCCCTTGCACTCCCCGCGCTGCTCGTCAGCTCGGCAGTGCAACCCATTGCGGCCCAGCCGGCGGCGGACCGGATCAACATCTATCGCTACATCCTCGACGTCGATCCGCCCGAGTCCCCGGGTCTCGTCGCCCTCGACGCCACGCCCGCACACGTACTGCGAGGTGCGGCGCCCAAGCCGATCGCCGCGGCGCTGGTCCACCGATTCACCCGGACCGGCTGGGCCACCGGTGGCGCGGTCGACATCGTTCCCTACTACCTCCTCGGCGGTGGGATCCGAGAACGGGCCTCCTACCGGGCCAACTCCGTCGCCGGCCGGCTGATGCGAGTCGTCACCAAAACGGCGTTGTCGGCGGCGCTGCTCGCCCACCCGGATGCTCCAGGCCAGTGGCGCGGGGCCATCGCGCTGCGGACCACGTTTCACGATCCTCACGACCCCATCGTGAACTTCCGGCTGCCCGAGTTGGTCGACTCGGCGTTGGCCGCGAACGGCATCCGGGAGACCGACCCGACCGTCGAGGATCTTGCCGACCGCCCCGTCGACCTCAAGCCGATCTTTGCCCAAGCGCGCCGAGCGATGCGGGCCCGGGGCGATGTGCAGGTATCGGCGGGGTGGGGCGTTGCCGGCGACCTCGACGGGGCGGCCCTCAGCTCCGACAGCCTGACCGGCGTCCGCCACACCCTCTGGCTCAGTGCCCAGCACGCCACCGGCCACCGCGCCGACATCCTCTTCCTCGCCCAAATGCGCAACGCCTTCCACCGGGACGATGCCCTTCGGTTCGGCCTCGGCCTCCAGCGCAAATCGCGACCGGCCGACTTTCGGGCCGAGCTGTACTACGACTGGGCCAATCGCCGGCTCCATCCCGGCCTCTCGGCGGAACTGCACGCCGGGCCGGGGTGGGGCGCGGTGCTAGGGCTCACGAGCGAGGCCCCAGCCACGAGCGCGAAAACGCCGTCGCGGGTCAGTGTCACTCTATTGGGACGATGGTACCCCACCGCCGAACGATGACCCTTCGACTCGAGAGGCCCTCATGAGACGCACCCATACAACTGTCGTCCTCGCGGCCGTGCTGTCGCTTGGCTGCTACGAGTACCGGGCTAACGCCGTCAACGTGACGCCCGCGACGGAGGGCACCAAGCCAGGTGGTGACGTGGTCGTGTCGGTCGCGTGGGGGCTCGCCAAACAAGAGCCCAAGATCGACTGCAACAACCAGCCGCTCGACGAGGTGACCGTCAGGGACAACTTTGGGTTTACCCTGATCACCATCCTCACGCTCGGGTTCGTCTCGCCGAAGAAGATCGAATGGCGATGTGCCCCGCCGCGCCCCACGGATGGGACCATTCGAGACGACCCCATGGTTCGTTGACGATGCCCACCATTCGCGACACCGGCCGGCAGCGATGGGTCAACTGGCACCAGACCGTTGATCAGGCGGTCCATCAGTATTTCGACGTGTGGAACAGCGATCCCAACCAGTCCACCGTCGACGGCTACAACGACACCACGCGCGGGCTTCAGGACCTCATCCGCCAAGCGGACGATGCCGACCGTTCGCTCCGCGCGCACGGCGGGACGTGGTCCTTCTCCCCGATCGCGGCGACCAACGGCGTGCTCCTCAACACCAGGCCGCTCAACTATCGCTTCGCGATCGGCGCCAATCAGGTCCGCGCCGACTATCCCGGCGCCAGTCGAAATCGGATCTACCTGGCCCAGTGCGGGATGTCGGTCGCCGATTTGAACCTCTATCTCAAGGGTAAAGGACACGCGCTGCGAACCTGCGGCGCCAGCAACGGGCAGACCATCGCCGGTGCCATCGCGACCGGCACCCACGGTGGCGCGCTTCATCACGGCGCGATGGAGGACTTCGTCGTTGGCCTTCACCTGATCAACGCGGCCAACGAGTCGGTGTGGCTCGAGCGCCAGAGCTATCCCGTGCTAGTGGACACCATCGCCCTCAAGCTGGCCAATCGGATTGTTCGGGACGATGCCGTTTTCAACGCGGCGCTGGTGAGCTTTGGCAGCTTCGGGATCGTCCACGGGGTGCTGTTCGAGGCCGAGCCGATGTTCTTCCTCCAGACCTGGCGGAAGAAGCTGGCGATTACCCAGGCTAGCTACGACGCGATCACGAACCTGACCTTTGGTCCCCTCAACCTTCCGGGTGGCGCTGGACGAGAGCCGGACCACTTTCAAATCGTGATCAACCCGTTCGATGGTCTTGGCAACGGGCTGTTCACCGTGATGTATCGGGTGCCCACGGTGCCGGCCGGCAGCAAGCCGCCGGATGCAGGCCCGAGTTGGACCCAAGGCGACAGCGCGCTCGAGGCGATCGGGCTCATCACCGACCGATTTCCGTTCCTGACCCAGCCCCTCGCGAGCGCGCTCACCCAGATCGGGGTGACGGAGCTCGACGACGTCTGCGGAGAGCCGGGCCAGATTTTCAAGGACACCACCACCCGAGGTAAGGCGGCCGGTGCCGCGTTCGGCGTCGCGCTGGACAAGACCAAGGAGGTGTTGGAGATTGCCGCGGCGCACGCGGTTCGGCTCGGGGCTCCCGCGCTATTGGCGGTGCGGCTGGTCAAGTCGGGTCAGGCGACGTTAGGCTTCACCCGCTATCCCGGTGCCACTTCCGTGATCGACCTCGATGCCCCGCAGTCGAGTCGACAACAGCAGTTCTTCCGGGCTGTGTGGCAGGAACTCGACGCCAAGGGAATCCCGTTTACCCCCCATTGGGGCAAACTCAACGATCTCGACGCGAGCACGGTGCGGCTCCGCTACGGAACTCAGCCCGTCGACGACTGGATCGCGGCCCGGCGCTCGCTGCTCGCCCCCGAAGTGCGCCACGTCTTCGCGAACGAGTTCACCGATCGACTCGGCTTGTCCGACTAGCGCGAAAGAGGAGAGGATCGCCATGGAAAACGCGGCTTCGTTGGGCGGATTACCCACCATCATCACCTTGATAATCGCGCTCAGCATCGCGACCGAGCGGTTCGTCGAGATCATCAAGAGTTGGCTGCCGAGTCTCGACCAGTCGCGGGAGACGGCGGCACTCGAGGGAAAGCGGCGAGCCAAGCTTCAGCTGCTCGCGGCGGTTGGTGGCATCCTGATTTCTTATCTCGCCTGGCCGGTCTCTAGCCAGGTCATTACCTCGGGACCGGGCAGTTTGACCATCATCGCGTTGGGTCTGTTGGCGAGTGGCGGGTCAGGGTTCTGGAATGCGTTGTTGACCAGTGTCGTCCACATCAAGGACCTCAAGGCGTTGGACGTGAAGCAGACGAAGCAGGCGATGGGGCAGGCGCTCCCGTTGCCGCGGCCGGGGGACGGGGTGATCGGTCCGTGAGTGGGGGCCGGACGAGCCGAGTCTGCTGATCATGCACCAAGCGGCAACCCGCAATTCACCGCCAACGGGTTCGGTCGCTTTGGCCGCGCCGCGCCGGCCTCCTCGGGAGGGACCGGGGTGTCCCCCTGCGGCTGCGCCAAGCCGCTTCGGTCTGGCGCACCCGGAAGGCAATCCCCGGAAATACGCCAGCCTGACCGCGACGGCCAAGCAGCCCCAGGGGGACACCCCGGTCCCGACCAACTTGCGTTGTCGACCATCGACACCATACTTTGCATGCTGTCGGCCGTCGACAACAACCGGAGCACCGCCATGTCCACCGCCCGAACCGATCGTCTTCCCGGCACCCTCGACCTGCTGGTCCTCCGAATCCTCGCCCGCGAGCCGCTCCACGGGTGGGCCATCGCCCAGCGGATGCAGGAGGTCTCCCGCGACGTCCTCACGGTGGGGCAGGGCTCGCTCTATCCCGCGCTCTATCGCCTCGAGGAAGCCGGCGCCATCGAGGCGGACTGGCAGGTCTCCGAAGCGGGCCGGCGGGCCCGAGTCTATCGGCTGACCAAGGAAGGGCACCGCCAGCTCGAACGGGAGCGGACCAGCTGGAAGGAATTCACCGCCGCGGTCGGGCGCGTCCTCCAGTTCGCCTGAGGCGCGATGATGACCACTCCATTGGCACGGCTCGCGGCCGCGGTCCGGCGCACCCTCCGGTCCGTGTTCCGCCGCCGCCGGCTCGACCACGAAGTCGACGACGAGATGGAGTTCCATCTCGAGATGGCCGCCGCCCGTTACCGGGAGCGGGGGATGAGTCCGCTCGCGGCCGCGCGGGCCGCGCGCGCGGAGTTCGGCAACCCGGGACAGATCGCCGAGTCGGCCCGGGAGATTCGCCGGGCCGTCTGGCTCGAACGGGCCGTCGCCGATCTCCGCGCCGGCTGGCGGAGGGCCGGGCGCACCCCGCTCGTCACCGCGACCATCATCGCGATGTTGGCTCTCGGGATCGGGTCGACCACCACGATGTTCTCGATCACCCACGGTATCCTCCGCGATCTCCCGGTGCCCGAACCGCGACGGCTGGTCCACGTGGCCGGCCTCAACCGGCTCCAGGAACGGCCCGAGGCGCGGATTACCGACTGGGAGTTCGCATCCGCCCGCGGCCGGCTCCGCAGCCTCGAGCCCCTCGCGGGCATCCGGCTGGCGACATTCCACCTCGGAGAGCCGAATCGGTTCGCCGCCCGTTGGTCGGGGGCCACGATCACCCCGAACACCTTCGGCGTGCTTCGGGTCGCCCCGATCTTGGGTCGGGATCTCGATTCCCGCGATGCCCAGCCCGGCGCCGAGCCCGTCGTCCTGCTCGGCGCGCTGCTCTGGCACCGGCATTTCACCGGCGACTCCGCGGTCGTTGGCCGGACCATCCGGCTCGACGGCTCGCTCCGGACGGTGGTCGGGGTGATGCCGGAGGGCTTCCGGTTTCCCCGCACCGAGGACCTCTGGGTTCCCGGCCAGCCCGACCCCGCCGCGATGCTCGACGCCCCCACCGCCTGGCAGGTGTTCGGCCGGCTCCGCGACGGCACCGGGTTCGAAGCGGCTCGCGCCGAGCTTGCTACCCTCGACACCGAGCTCCACGCCGAGCAGCCCAACCGCAACGACGATCGCCGGCTCCTGCTCCGGCCCTATCGCGAGCAGCAGTTCTCCCGCGCGGTCGGGCCGATCATGGGCGCGATGATGTTCGTGGTGTCGTTCGTGCTGCTGATCGCCTGCGCCAACGTCGCCGGCCTCCTCATCGCCGACGGCGCCGCCCGAACCCGCGAGGCCGCGGTCCGTGCCGCCCTCGGCGCCAGTGCCGGCCGATTGATGGTCCATCGGCTCGCCGAAGTTCTGGTGCTGGCGGTCGGGGGCGGGGCGCTGGGTCTCGGGCTCGCGGCGTTAGGCGTCGCGCTCTTCGACGCCATGGTCGGCTTCGAGCTGGCGTTCTGGATGCGGGTCGAGATCGATGCCGTCGTCCTCGGCTACGCCACCCTCGCGATCGTCGTCGCCGCCCTGCTCGCCGGGCTGGCCCCGGGGCGCCTGGCCGCGCGGGTCGATGTGGGGGAGGTGCTCCGGAACGCGAGCCGTGGATCGTCGAGTCGCCACGGCGGCCGACTCAATCGGATGCTGGTCGGCTTCGAAGTGGCGCTGTCGGTCACCCTCCTGGTCGTCACCGCGCTGATGGTGCAAGGCGTTCGCCTCAACACCACCAGCCTCGCTCGGCTCGACCCCCGCGAGGTTCAGGTGACCCAGCTCGAGCTCCGGGCCGACGCCTACCCCGATCAGGATCGGCGGCGGCGGTTTCACGCCGCGCTCGCGGCCTCGCTCGCGGGGCGGCCCGGCGTTCGGGAGGTGAGTTTCTCGACGGCCCTGCCCGGCATCGACCCCGCGGCCCGATCGTTCGACGTCGACGGCGTCGAGACCATCGGCACCGCGCTCACCACCAGCGCCGGTCCTGGTTTCTTCGAGACCTTCCGGGTCGCCCCCGCGGAGGGCCGCGGCCTCCTCGCGAGCGACGATGATCGCGCCCCGAGCGTCGCGGTGGTGAACCGCCGCCTCGTCGGCAAAGCCTTCGGCGGCCAGTCGCCGATCGGACGGCGAATTCGTCTCCCCGCCGGCGACTCGACCAGCCCCTGGCGAACCATCGTCGGCGTTGTCGAGGACGTCGAGGTCCGCCCCGCCAACGCGCCGGACCCCGGGATGGCCTACTTCCCGCTCGCCCAGACCGCCGACCCCGAGATCATCGTGGCGCTTCGCGCCGCCGGCGACCCCGCCACCATCGTCACCACCGCCGCCACGACCCTGCGCGAGATCGACCCCGAAGTGACCATCGTCACCACCGGCCGGTTCGATCAGCTCCTGGCCCGGGAGTCTTCGTCGGAGCGGCTGTTCGGCGGTCTGTTCCTGTTCTTCGGCGGGGCCGCGCTGCTGCTCGCCTCGGTCGGCCTGGGCGGCTTGGTCGCCCTTTCCGTCCAGCAGCAACGTCGTGAGGTCGGTATTCGAGTCGCGCTCGGCGCCAAAGCCACCGAGATCGTCCGTCTGGTATTGCGAAGCGGGATCCGCCAACTGGTGATCGGCGTGGCCGTCGGCTTGGGCCTCGCCGTCCTGACGGCCCGGTTCTTCGGCGCCGCGCTGATGGGCGCCGACCCCTCCGATTGGCGCCCCTACCTGATCGCCGCCGGAACGTTGCTCGTCGCCGGCGTCTTCGCCGCCTGGATGCCGACCCGCCGCGCCCTCGCGGTGCCGCCGGCCGACGTATTGCGTTCCGACTGATTTTGGGGTCTGGGGCAGGGATGTCGGGCGGGGGAGCGAGGGGCCGCGGGTGGGGGCGCGCCAAGACGCGTTGGTCTGGCCCCCCCTGCCGCCGATCCCCGGCCATGCGCCAGCCAGACCATTCCGTCCAAGCGCCCCCACCCGCGGCCCCTCGCTCCCCCGCAAAGGCGTCGGACGCCGCACCTAACCAAAACGCCGAACCGTCAACGCGGGTCGCCCGCCCCGGGGGCATAGAGCGACACGATCCGCTGGGCCCGAAAGACATAGCCCGGATTCCCCCGCATCGCCCACACGACCGCGCCGTTGGCGTCGTACTCCTCCACCCGCCCCCCGCTTCCGTACGAGGCCAACCGCCGCCCCCGCGGAAGCGGCTGCACCGTGCCTCCCGTCGCGGCCACGGTCGGCACCGCCGGGTCGAGTCGGCGTTCGAGCCAGACCCGCCGACTCGGCCCGTCATAGCGGTATTCCTCGACCCGACTGGTGGCCGGGTCGCCCAAGTTGTCGAGCAAGACCAACCGCGCCGAGCCGGCCACCCGGACGCCGTGCTGCCAGGCAAAGCCCGCCCCGGGGGCCGGGTCGAAGCTGAACTCGTTCCGGCGCCCGCCCATCCGCCACACGACCGCACCGGTCTTGGCGTCGATCCGGACGACTTGGTTGAGGTTCCGGAACGACACCAGCAGGTCGTCCCCCTCGCGATCGATCGCGTTGCCGTGGGTCCAGTTCACCGTGGCTCCTCGCCGCGCCTCCGGCTCGAGATCGGTGACCTCGAAGTGGTCGAACGGGGTCCACTCGAACAGGAGGGCGCCGGCCGCGCTGACCCGCTGGACCGCCGTGCCGACGACCTGCGCGTTCGCCACGCCGCCGTGGCCGGAGAGATCCATCGTCCGGACCTGGTCACACATGATCCAATAGGAGCCGTCCGCCTCGACGGCCAGGTCGTGGAACCGGGGTTTGAGGCCATTGAGGCACCCGAACGTACGGGTGGTCCGCCCGAGCGGATCGATCTCGACCCAGGCACCCGCGCTCGGCGCTGACGCCGGCGGATTGGCGACATAGCGGCCGTTAGGCTGGGCCTGGAAGTTGAGACCAGGCCCGCCCGGAAAGCGGTGATACCACCTCACGGTTCCCGTCTGGTCGATCGCCAACCCGTATCCCGCGGCGGCGAACACCACGAACCCGGGGCTCGGGTCGGTCCCGCCGGCCGAGTAACTCGGCAGGTCCGCCGGCAGCACGCCGCTGTGAAACGTCAGCATCGGTCCGGCGGTCGTTCCACACCGGCTGGTGGCCAACGGTTGGAGGACGAACTCGGCGTCGGGGGCGAGTCCGAGCACCGGGATGTCGAGGGAGTCCCCGGTCAAGGCGAAGGCGGGTGTCCGCGCGCCGAACGTGGCGTCGGAGACTCCGCGGATTCGGACCTCCACGCTGTCGGTTCCCGGGGCCCGGACGCCGACCACGGCACTCAGCACATTGTTGGGGTTGGCGCGCACCGAGGCTTCGATCGTGACCGGCCCGCATCCACTGGGCCCGGCCCCGCCATCGCCAAGGCAGCCCGCGATGGCCACCGACGCCATCGCCGCCCCACCCATTCGAAGGGCGGACCGCGCAACCCTCCCGAGCGGACGCTCGCCGATGGGCCTGGGGCCCGTTGGTGTCGGTCTCATGATGCCTCCTGAGCCTGAAACGACAACCCGCCCGAAATCCCGACATCCTTGCCCACCCCGCGAGGGAATCCGCGATGCCACCAGCGCCCTCGATGTCGGGTTTGAGCGGCATTTGGCGTGATTCCCAACAGGCGGCGCGGTATCTCACCACGTCACCGAAGACGACGACGGCGGTCACCTCAGATTGCCCCAGGAGGTCGGTCCTATGCGAATGTCCTTTCGAAGGTTCGGCTGGTGGACCGCGACCGCGATGTTGTCGCTCGGGTGTCTCGGGCCGTCGGGCCCAGGGACACTCAGGCTGTCGGTCGCGACGACCGGCGAGGACCCCGATCTCGACGGCTACAGCGTCGAGCTCGACGGAAAGCGGTTGGCGCGGATGAGGCCGGAGGAAGTCGCCACCTTTCCGGTGGCTGAGGGCCGCCACCAACTGGTGTTGCGGGAGATCGACGAGAACTGCAGCGCGGACCCAGCGGCGCGTCAGCTCGACATCGCGGGTGGTGGCGCGGTCAGCGTGGCCTTTGTGGTCCACTGCCTCGCGACCGGTGTCGAAGTCACCGCCGTCGCAACCGGGATGGATTTGGACAACCGGTACTTGCTCCGGATCGACGGCGGGGACAAGGCGCTGTTCGCGGCCGACAGTTCCCTCCGCTGGACCCGGCTCGCGCCCGGCTCGTATGGCATCGGCCTGGCGGATGTCGCGCCGAACTGCGTCGTGGCCCCACCCAACCCGCGGACCATCACGGTGACCACCGCGACCGTGCAACCGGTCTCGTTCGCGGTGTCCTGTAGCCCGCTCTGGAAGTTCGCGTTCGTTCGCGAAGACGAGGTCACCCTGGCCTCGGCCGACGGGTCACTCACCAGTACCATCGGCGTCGGGTCCTCGCCGGCCTGGTCTCCGGGCGGTACCACCTTGGCGTTCGGGTGCGGTGACACCATCTGCACGCTCGACCTGACAACCGGCCGCACTACCCCGATGGAAATACCCCTGTGGGGTGAAGGGCCGGCGTGGCGTCGGAGCGGCTCCCTCCTCACCTTTGCCGCCGCCTCCTGCGACTACTACTACTGCAGCTTCGCGGGCCTGGCGGAGGTCCGGTCGGACGGCGGCTCCACGTCGGGCATCCGCTTACCCGAGAGCGTCGTCGGCGCGGCGGATCTGTCCTGGTCGCCAACCGGGGATAGCCTGGCCTTCACCTGCTATGTCGCTCCTGACTCCCTGCGGTCGAAGGTGTGCCTGGTCGCGCCGGGCGGAACCGGATTCCGAGTGTTCGCCACGTCCTCCGGTGAAGACGCCGGCCCGTCGTGGCGGCCCGATGGGACCCGGATCGCGTTTCACACCACCCGGTTCAATCGCGCCTGGGAGATCGTCGTCGCGGACTCCGCCGGCGGACAGCTGACTCGCCTGCTGCCAGGGGTAATCGGCACCCATCCCGATTGGTCGCCCGACGGCACCAAGCTCGTCTTCGGCGGCATCGATGGCTTGTTCGTCGTCGGCGCCAACGGTTCCGGATTGACCCGCCTCACGACCGGCTCGGATGGGAGGCCAGCATGGCGACGCTGACGAAGATTCTAGGGATTCGGTGCCCGGCGGTGATGAGCCGGGCTGGCCGCTGGTGGTGTCCCCTCGTCGGACTGATCGTCTTGGCGGCGGGATGCTCGGATCCGTCGCCGATCGGGCCAGGCGCGATCCGCGTCAGGGTCGTCACCACGGGCGGTGACCTCGATCCGGACGGATACTTCGCCCAGGTCGACGGGATCCACCTCCGAACGCTGGCCCTGTCGGCCGACCAAGTGTTCCCGGATCTCGGACCCGGACGGCACCTCGTCGAGATCGGCGGCGTCGCGTCGAACTGCGATGTCGGGGGAGGAGCGACTCGATCCGTGACCGTCACCCCCGGCGATACCGCCCACGTCCAAGCCGACATCGTCTGCTACCCGACCGGTGTCGAGGTCGTCGTCTTGGCCCAGGGCGTCGACGTGGCGGGCAACTATCGGATCGCGGTCGACGGGATCCCGATCCCCGTGGCCGGGCCGGGTGTCAGCACCGCGGTGACCTACTTGGTCCCCGGCACCCGCGTCATCACCCTCACGAGCATCCCGCCGAACTGCGCCATCGTGTCGGTGAGCGAGCAGCGGGTCTTGGTGGCGGCGCGAAGGGTGGTGCCGGTCCGGTTCGAAATCGGTTGCCGGTCGATCCTCGGCTACCTCGACGTCTCGGTGTCGACGACGGGCGCGGACCTCGATCCGGACGGCTATAGGTTGGTCGCGGACAACGGTGACACCAGGCGCTTCGCGACGAACGATCGGGCAATCATGCTGCTTCCGACCGGCGACCGGGTGATTCGAGTGTCCGGAATCTCCGACAGCTGCACCCCCGGCGTTCACGCTGCCACCGTCCGCATTCCTGGCGGCGGCCTCGACCGCGTCACGGTTCGGGTCCACTTCGAGATCGCCTGCCGACGGACCTGGCAGTTCGCCTTCAGTCAGAACGGGTGGATCATCGTCCTCTCCGCCGATGGCACCCGAGCCGAGGCCGTCGCGCAGGGCGACGAGCCGGCATGGTCACCGGATGGACAGCGACTGGCGTATCGCTGCCGGAAGAGCCTGTGCGTCATCAGCTACACGGGGCAGTCGCCTCGCGAGATCGGCACCTCCCTCGACGAGATCGGAGGGCCCACCTGGCACCCGGATGGGCGGAGCCTCGCGTTCCCCGGGTTCCTCTGCGGGAGCTACTGCTATTACCACACCCTGGGGCTCTATCGGGTCGCGCTCGACTCGGGTGTGCCGACCTTGCTCCTGGACCTACCTCTGACCTGGGTGGCCGACCTCAGCTGGTCGCCAACCGGTTCGCAACTCGCCCTGTATTGCGCCCCGGCCGATGGTGCCGTTGGCATCTGCCTGTTCGATCCAGGCGGATCCGGCCTTCGACGGATCACCGATCCGAATCTATCCGCCAGCGGACCCGCGTGGTCGCCCACGGGGTCGATCGCCTTCGACCTCGAGAGATCGGGCCACCGCGAGCTCGGCGTCATCAAACCCGACGGCACCGGCCTCGCCATCCTCGGCATCAACGGGGCCCAGCCCAGTTGGTCTCCCGACGGCACTTCGCTGGTCTTCAGGAACTGGGATGCTTCGGCTGCGCGCTTCGACGGCCTTGCCACGATCCGCCTCGACGGCACCGGTTTCTTCCGGCTCTACTCCGGCCCGGCGGACCACCCCGCCTGGCGTCCCGAGTAGGTCCACCCATTCGTTCGGCTCGCAAAGCAGAGCCCGGTGTTCGAGTGAGCTTGTTGGTGTAGGGCGGGGGAGCGGTGGGCGGGCCGGGGGTGGGGGCGCTTGGCCGGAATGGTCTGGCTGGCGCATTTCCGCGGATCGGTGGCGAGGCGTGGCCAGACCAACGCGGCTTGGCGCGCCCCCACCCCCGGCCCGCCCACCGCTCCCCCGCCGCGTAGTTCCAGCCCAACCAATCAGGCGGGAATGGCCGCCATCGCACGGCGCCCGCAGGAGGGACCGGGGCCACCCCGGTCCCTCCCAACGACCAAGGACCGTCAATCCCCCTGGTCCGGCCGGATTCCGTCGTCACGGGATCGTGGTGACCAATCCATCCGCAACCGCACCATTGGTTGGATTCGTCAGGACGTTCTCGAGATAGAAGGTGTAATTCACCCCGACGGCTGTCGGAAGGGTGACCAGGAGCCGGTCGAACGCCGCGGTCGCGCCCTTCTGAAGTGTGAACGGCAGCGGCAGGCTCCGTACATTATCGAACACGTCACCCTCCTGGCGCGCGGCGGTCTCGACCCGAGTCACGTACCGCAGATTCTTGCCGGCAATGGTGATCGTGCTGCCCGCCTTGACGTAGATGCGCGGCGTGAACAACGATGTTCCCTCGACAGCGCCCTTGGGGTTCGTCGGTAGGCACGCGACCGTGATGGCCTGGTCACCGGTGATCATGATGGGCGATCCGCCGGGCACGGGCATCTCGAGCATTAGGGGTCCTTCCTGATCGCGGCTGGCCGTGGTCGCCAGCTCGACGGAGTTCGGGCCCCGGTTCCACATCGAGAGCAAGGAATTCTGCACCGAGCCGCGAGTGCCGGTGCCGGCGTAACCGCCGATGACCTCATCGAACCCGACCCCACGAATTACGAATCGGCGCCCTGAGCGGATCACAAGCTCGTCGACGCTGGTGATCTTCCGGATAACGGGGGCCCGGGAGATGAAGATGGGAACCGCGCTGGTGTCGGAGTACATCGAGCGACTCACCACGATGTAGAACGGATCAACGCTTCGGTGTCCGATAGGGGCTTGGGGCACGAATCGAAGTCCGGCCCCCCCGATTGGCGCTTGCGTAGCGACCAAGCTGGTCAAACGGTAGGCTCCGTCCGAACCACGGTTGGCTCCGAGCAGCGTGACTGCGGCGCCGACGAGGTTGGTCCCCGACACCGTCACGGTGTCGTCGGTGTCGACGAACAACTGACCATTGTTGGGCGGGTAGGGCCCTGAGGCCCCAGTGATGGTCAGGCCAAACCGCCCTGCCGTGACCGCCCGGCGACCGGTCTCTGCCATGAGCGTGGCGACCGGGGTCGGATACTGCACCCAGGCGCTCGATGCTTGTCGCCCGTCGGCGGCGACAGTCGTCACTCGGTAGAAGCCGCGCATCGGATAGCGGTCGGTGATTTGGGTGTTTGGCGCATGAGCGCCGGCAATCCCGACGTTCCATACGGCGCTCGTCGTGTCTGGTGAGCGGATCACGTCGTACCGCGCCGCGTCGGCTACCCCCTGCCAGGCGATGTCGACGGAGGCGCCGTTTGGGGTGGCGGTGACGGGGTCGGGGGCGGCCAGAGGGAGCGGCCCGCGGACGAGTGTGGTTGCCGGCGTCGACCGGATTCGCTGGGCCGATCCCGTCGACACCATGAAGACCAACGCCAGGATCAGTCCGACCATCGTTTGGAGGTGTCGCATCGTGCACCCCCGTCAGGTGTTAGTCGCGCCCTTGCGGCTGGACTGTGGATGGCACGATAGGGTACCCCGATCATTTCCCACTCAGGTCCCCATCAGACTGACGTCAGCGCCCGCAACTCCTTGAAGAAGAACAACTTCTGGACTCTTCGTTCCGTTCGGGCGCCGGGCTGACTGGTCGGCAAGCGACTCAGCGTCGCGACGACGGCCAAACAGCCCGAGGGGACGACCCGCTCCCTTCCCAACGTCCGATCGGTTCGGACGGCAACACAAGACCCTAACGCCATTCTGCGGCCCCTGGTGTCCCGAGCTTCGTGCCGTACCTTCTACACCCATGAGGCCCCTGACTGGCACCGAGCTCGACCTGCCGCCGATCCGGACCCGATGAGCCACGCGGCACCCCTCGAGCTTGCCCGGCTGCTCGGCGCCCCGGACACCGCCAGTCGGGAGGCGGCGTGGGACGACCTCATCGCTCGTCACACCCGTCTCCTTATCTCGATCGCCCGCTCGTTTGGCGGTGGGTCCGACGAGGCAATGGAGCGGTACACGTACGTGCTCGAAAAACTCCGAGAGGAGGATTTTCGGCGAATCCGGGCCTTCCAACTCGACGGCCGAGCGAGCTTTTCCACCTGGCTGTCGGTCATCGGCCGCCGGCTCTGCCTCGACCACTACCGGGCGCGCTATGGCCGGGTCCGCGACGCCGCGGACCGACAGAAGTCGTTGGACCGCCGCGCGGCCCGCCGCCGACTGGCCGACTGGGTCGGCGTCGACGCCGTTCTCGACGACCTCCCCGCTGAAGCCGAATCCGCCGAGGGGGAGGTGATCCGTGGAGATCGCCGTCACCAGCTCGCTGCGGCGATCGCGGCGCTGCCGGCGGCGGACCGCCTGCTCCTGACCCTTCGGTTCACCGATGACCTCTCGGCGATCCGAATCGCGGCCCTGCTCGAGCTTCCTACGCCGTTTCACGTTTACCGGCGGTTGCACGCCGTCCTCGACCTGCTGCGCCGGCGGCTGACAGCCCGTGGAATCGATGGCAGCGATGGTTGACCGGGCGCAATTCCACCGGGTCCGGCCGTGTAAGGTCAATAGCCGTGTTCGTACCGACCACGGCTCGGGGGATCAGTGAACGACCGGGCTGATGGTGGGAGGACCCACATGGAAGCCGCTGAGCTGGCGGCCTATCTCGACGGAGCGCTGGATCAAGCCGAGCGCGAGCGGATTCAGGGGCACCTCGCCGAATGCGATGCCTGCCGCGAGGACCTCGTCTCCACCAGTCGGATCATTCGCCGGCATCGGGCCAGGCCCGCGATCGGACTGGCGGCAGGCCTAACGGTAGCGGTCGCGGCCCTGGTGCTCTGGGTCGCCTTCGACGCCGACCCCGCCCCGCCCATTCGCGACCTCCCCGGCGGCGCCGGGATTCTCGTCCATGGCCCGGTTGGACCGGCGCGCCGCGCCGGGCTCCGTTTGGCCTGGGGGCCGGTCGCCCGGACCGCCTCGTACCGAGTCACCGTAACCGACGTCGGTGGCTCGACCGTCTGGACCACCAGTACCCTCGACACCGTGGTCGCGGTGCCGGACTCGATCGCGCTCCGTTCCGATCTCGTCTACTACTGGGTGACCGACGCCCTGCTCGGCGACGGTACCAGCCGGTCCACGGGCTTGCGAGAGTTCCGCCTCACCCGATGACTCGGCCGGCGGGTTGGCGCCTGATCGGGCTGCTCCTGTCGGTGCCGATCCTCGCTTGCGGGCCAGGGCCGCCCGACGCCGACCCCGGTCAGCTGCGAGGCGGCTCGATCTCGTCACTGCCCAAGGACCCGGCCGCGCTTGCGGCGATCCTCGAGGTCGCGGCCGAGTCGCTCGATGCCGCCGCCCGGGAGCGCTACGACCGAGCTGCCTACGACACGGCTCGGGTGATCTGGGCCGCGGAGGTCCGCCGGGTCAGGACCGCCGGCGATGCGGTCGCGGAGGCCCGGATACGGATGTGGCTCGGCCTCGCGGCCTGGCGACTCGGTGACTATCCGGTGGCCCGGCGTGAGGGCGAGGCCGCTCTCGCCGCCAAGCGCCGTCTCGGCCTTGATGCCGACCTCTCTCGGTCCTTCAACGCTCTGGGCCTGCTTGCCTGGAACGAGGGTCGCCACGGCGACGCGGCGACCCTCTTCGACAGTGCCGTGGCGGCGGCGCGTCGGAACGACGATGACGCCGGCGTGGCCCGATCGATCGCCAACCTTCCGCTGGTCGAGGTGGAGCGGGGCGGCTACGACGCCGCCCGTCGCCACCTCCTCGCGGCGGTCGCGCTCGGGCGATCCCTGGGCGATTCCCGAGTCGAAGCCAACGCTCTCGCCAACCTCGGCATGCTCGAGATCCGACTCGGCAACCCGCATGCGGCCCTCGCGCCGCTCCAGCAGGCCCGCGATCGCTACCGCGCGGACCGCTATCCGACCGGGGAAGCCAACGTGCTCGGCCAGCTGGCGACGGCCTGGAACCAGATCGGCGACCTCCGCCGGGCCGCCGGTCTCGCCGACAGCGGCCTCGCGATTGCCCGAAGCCATGGGCTCCTGCAGGAGGTCGCCGCGACTCTCGAGGTGATGGCGGACCTCCAACTCGAGGCCGGTCATCCCCAGCTTGCCCTCCTCCACCTTCGCGAAGCCGACAGCCTCGATGCCGCCCTCGGCCTCGCCGTCGAACGCGGGATCAACCTTCGGAGAGAAGCCTCGATTCTCGCCGACCTCGGCGAGACCGAAGCCGCGCTCCGCCGGATTGAGGACGCCCTGGCGGTCCACCGCCGCACCGAGGCCCGGGCCGAACTCGGCTCCGATCGCTTGCTTTTCGCCCGGATCCTCTCGACCCGGTCGGATCCGCGGGGCGCCGCGGCCCAGATCGATACCGCGCTTTCGGAGGCTCGCGCGATGGCGTGGGCCCCGGGTCACCGCAGCGCCGCCAAAGCCGCGGCGCGGCTGGCCCTCGATCGTGGCGACCTCACCACGGCGGCCCGCCACCTCGAGAGCATCTCGGAGGAACTCGGCGACTGGGAGTGGCTCGACCTCGAGGCCGAGGTGGCCGCTCGATCGGGCCGAACCGCCGAGGCCCGACACGATGCCGAGCGGGCAGTCGCGGCGGTGGAACGGGAGCGCTCCTCGATCGGCAATGGTCCGTTCAGCGCCTCGCTTGCGGGAGCCCGGACCGTCCCGTTTCTTCGCCTCGTCGAGCTCACTCTGGCGCTCGGGGACACCGCGGCCGCATTCGAAACGGCGACCCGAGTACCGGGCCGCTCGTTGGCCGAACGACTCGGCTCGATCGACATCCCGGCGACGAGCCCAGTCGCTGCCCGGGCCCGAGGGGAGCGCCTCCTGGCCCGGGTCGCGGCGCTTGAACGAGATCGCCTGGCGCTGGTCGAGGATCCCGCCGCCGCGGGCCAGCGACGCGAGGAGCTCGACCGCGCGTTGGTCGAGGCGCGAGCCCGGTTCGAAGACTACTTCACACGCCAGCCAACGGTTGTCGCGGCGGGCGCCCCGGGCGGTGAGCGGGTCGCGCTCGCTGCCGTCCGAAGCCGCCTTCCGCCCCATGCCGCCCTGCTGCTCTACCTCGGGGGCCCCGATCGCCTCCACCGATTCGTGGTGCGCTCCGATCGGGTTGCCCACACCGCGATTCCGATCGGCGCCCGTGATCTGGTGACCCGGGTTCGGGTCGCGCGCTCAGCCCTTCTCCTCCCGGTCGGTGCCGCGCGCCAAGCCATCGTGCCCCTGGAGGAGCTCCACCGAGCGCTGATTGGCGAGGATCCCAGTATGCTCCGGGGCCTCTCGACCCTGATCGTCGTCCCCGACGGAGCGTTGGGCGCGCTCCCGTTCGCTGCCCTTCGCGATCCCGCCACCGGGCGCTATCTCGCCGAGGACCTCGAGCTCGTCGTGCTCCCGACCGCGAGCCTGCTGCTCCGGGCGCTCCGGCCGCCGGGCCCCGCGGCGGTGACGGCCTTCGCACCGTTTCCCGATTCGTTGCCCGGTACCCGGCAGGAACTCCAAGTCATTGGCCGGCTGGTGCCGGGAGCCCGCCTTTCGCTCGGCGCCAGTGTTCGCGAACCAGGCGTCCGTAGCGCGTTGACCGAGGGACGGATCGTACACCTCGCCTCCCACGGAGCCAACAATCCCGCCAATCCGATGTTCTCCGTGGTTCGGGTCGCCCCGCGGGCTGGGCCGGGCGGAACCGAGGAGGACGGGAGGCTCGAGGCCCACGAGATTCTCGGCTTGCCGGTTCGATCGCCTTTGGTGTTTCTCGCCGGCTGCGAAACCGGCCTCGGCCGCGGTACCGCTTCGGCCTTCGCCCCCGCCGACGGCGAAGGATCCCTGGCCCAGGCTTTCCTAGCGGCCGGCGCCGACGCGGTCGTGGCGACCCTCTGGCGCGTCGGAGATGCGGCGGCGGCTCGGTTGGTCTATCGTTTCTATCGGGAGCTCGGGGCCAGCGGCCCCGCCAAGGCGCTGGCCCTCGCCCAACGGGAGGCCATTGCGCAAGGGGAAGGTTTCGACTGGGCGGCGTTCGTGCTGAGTGGAGGAGAGGGTGTCCCTCGCCCGGCGCAAAATCGGTCCGGGCGTCCGTGAAACCATCCATCGGACCTTGACTGACCCTGTTTCCGGGAGGCCTCCTGTGTCGTCTCGCGCCCTGCTCGCCATGCTCGCCGCCGCCGCCGTCGCCGCCTGCCGACCAGAAATACCCGATCTGGTCGCCCCTTCGTTCGAGCTGGTCGACGTATCCACTCGCCTCGACGCGAAGGTCGTCAACGCCCACACTTATGGTACCTTCGTGATCGACGTGGCCGGGGGCCTGGTCACAATCCGGTCCGGCCCGGCGAATTTCCCTGGCAATCCGCCTGGTGGTCCCGGGACCTGCGTGGACGGCCTCTGGATCAATTCCAGAGGGAAGCCGACGGCGGGTTCGCTCGAGCATCCCCACCCACACTGCGTCGCGACCGCAACCGGCATGACCATCGTGCTCGAGCCGATTTCATCCCGGGCCCGCGACCTGAACGTCAAATGCGAGACGGCTGATGTCTGCGACTTCCTGTTCTTCAGCGATCTCAAGGAAGGCGATATCGACGTCCAGTACAAGAGCCTGAAAGGTTTGCCCGGGTCGACTCAAGGCGAAGGGACGGTCTTCGCGTACGCGATCGACGCCGCCACCCTCGGAACGACGAATGCTCGCGTCGGCACGATCTCCATCGACCTGAACCAATACGACGATCCGGAGGTCAACCTGTTTGGTATTTGCGTTCTCGACGATGGGAAGACCTCGTGCTTGCCTCGGGTCGTGTCGGCCACCTATAAACCCCTTGGGGACGGCGGGGTCGGGGTGGTGACGACCGCGACCGGGTTCCTCTGGTGGGCGCCGGCCACCGCGCCCTACAACTACTGAGGTGACGACGATGTTCCCCAACCGACCGCTCCGATCGCTGGCACCGGCTCTGGCCGGTCTGCTGGCACTGGCCTGCGCCGACCCGTCAACGGCCCCACCATCGTTCGCCAGGGCGCCGGCGGACCCGACCGTCACCGCCACCGACCCGAGCGCCGCGCCGCGGGACACGACTCTCGACGTTCGCGTCCTGGGGACGGGATTCGACAACGGATCGGTGGCCGAATTCCTGTTGGCCGGAGCGGTTGATCCCAAGGTCCATACCAACAGCACCAGGTTCGTCAGCAGCAAGGAACTGGTTGCTTCGGTCACGATCGACGCCACTGCCGCCGTGGCATTCCGCGACGTCGCCGTGACGACTACCAGAGGGAAGAAAGGGATCGGGACCGAGAAGTTCCTCGTCCTGTCGATCGAGCAACTCGGTCAGGACGGTGGCTTCGCCCAGGACGTGAACGCCTCCGGGCTGGTCGTTGGCCGCATTGGCCAAGGGTGCAACGGGCAGCTCCCGGCGACCTGGGATCCCGCCGGATTGACCAGCTTCCTTCCGCTTCCGGCAGGTGGGTGCAGCGGGTGGGCGGAATCAGTCAACGGGTCCGGCGTGATTCTGGGCGGGATCCGAACCGATCCGGCCAACGCGGGTCGTTGGTCAGTGGCTCGGTGGACGCCGATCGCGGGCGGCTACCTGGCCGAGTTCCTCGGCTACTGGAGCGATGGGTCGAACATCGAGGCTGGGGCGATCAATGCCGGTGGCAATCTGGTCGCGACCGCGTACACCACGCCGTGGACCGCTCTCTGGCGCGCTCCCGGCCAGCCGTGGACCCACCTGTCCGTTCCACCCGGTGCCGACCGGTGTGTCGCTCGCGGAATCAACGACGCCGACTGGATCGTCGGTAAGTGCTATTTCGCCGGGGTAGCTTCCCCGGTGCTCTGGGCCGGGCCGAGTGGCAGTCCGATTCAGCTGCCGCGGCTCGCTGGCCGCAACAGCCACCAGGGAGCGGAGGACGTGAACAACGCGGGCGCGATCGCGGGCTATGCCTGGAATCGGGCCAAGAACGGAGCCATTCAAGAGATGGCCGTCCGCTGGCATTTCGATGGCGCCGCCTGGCAGGCCCAATCCCTCGGCAGTTTGGGCGGCGGCACCAGCACGGCCACGGCGATCGACGAGGACGGGGCGATCGTTGGCTGGAGTACCAAGAGCGGGGCCAACGGTGCCCTCACGGCGTTTCTCTGGCATTTCGGCGGAATGACCGATCTCGGGGCGCTGGGACCGGAAAGCCAGGCACTGGGAATTGCGACCGGTCCCGCCGGGCGAGTCACGGTGGGCGGTAGCATCGTCTCTGGGAGCTGGCGGCCGGTGCGGTGGCGGAACTGACCCTGCGATCCGCGGGCGGTCGAGCGCGCGAAGCCGGGATTAAGTAGTGCCGCGCGATGGGGAGCGCCAGACCGCAGCGTCTTGGCGCGCCCCCGCCTCCCGCCCACCGCTCCCCCGCCGAGCAGTTCAGCCCAACAAATCCGGTGGTTCTGGCCGCGTAGCGACGGCGCCCGCGGGAGGGACCGGGGTGGTCCCCTGGGGCTGCGCCAAGCCGCGTTGGTCAGGCCCCTGGTGTCGCCGAGCCCCGGAAATACGCCAGCCTGACCATTCCGGCCAAGCAGCCCCAGGGGACCACCCCGGTCCCTCCCAACGACCACCGACCGTCAATCGTCCAAAACGACCTGATGCTCCTCCGATTCGACGCGCGGTGTGATCTCCGGATGCGCGTTCAAGACCCGGGCGCAGGTATTCCAGCGCAACACCGCGTCGTCGTTCCCCAAAGGCTTGAGATCGATCGCCCGCTCGTAATGCGCCATCGCCTCCCGAAACCAATCGTACGCCAACGCCGCCGCCCCGATGCTCGCGTTGAGCATCTGCGCGTGCCCCCGCCGCTCGTCGATGATCCCCGCGTAGTACTCCCGATCGTACGGCTCGGTCAGCTGCGCCAGGACCGACCGGGCATCGCCCACCGCGCCGCCAATCCCCCGCGTGATCAGATCGGTCCGCGCCAACAGCAGGTTGATCAGCGCATCCTGATTCCCCGGCTCCACCTCGAGCACGTCGAGACAGATACTCTCGGCGGCCTCGGGTTCGTTCAGGAGTCGGTAACGCTCCGCCTTGGCGAGCGCGCCCGCCACCCCGGCGGCGGAAATCGGTTTTGGCTGGAACACGGCACCCTCCCCTTCAGGCTACGGCCCGGGAATCTTCCCGGTGACGATCTGAATCAACTTCGCCAGCGGATCGAACGCCTCGTCGACCACCCGTTCCTTGAGAGGAATAATAGCGTTGTCGGTGATCTTGATCTCTTCCGGACACACGTTGCTGCAACACTTGGTGATGTTGCAGTACCCGATCCCGTGCAACCGGCGCAGCTCGGTGAGCCGGTCCTCGGTGTCGAGCGGGTTCATCTCCAGGGCCGCGGTATAGACGAAGTACCGCGGGCCGATGAACTGGTCATGGAGATGGTGATCCCGGAGCACGTGACAGACGTCCTGGCAGAGAAAACACTCGATGCACTTCCGGAACTCCTGGACCCGATCGATGTCCTCCTGCTGCATCCGCCAGGTCCCGTCCGGCGCGTCGGGCGCTCGCGGGGTGAACTTCTTGATCCCCTTCTTGACTTCGTAGTTCCAGCTCACGTCGGTGACCAAGTCTCGCATGTGCGGGAAGGCCCGGAGCGGCTCGATCGTCACCGGCTCGGTCAAGTCGAGCTGATTGAGCCGAGTCATACACATCAATTTGGGCTGCCCGTTGATCTCGGCCGAGCAGGACCCGCACTTGCCCGCCTTGCAGTTCCATCGGCACGCCAGGTCTCCCGCCGACTCGGCCTGGATCTGATGAACCGCGTCGAGCACCACCATCCCCTCGGAGACCTCGGTCGCGTAGTCGGTGAAGGCGCCACTGCCCGCCTCGCCGCGCCAGATCGAGAAAGTCGCTTTCGACATTATTTGTACTCCTCGATCAGCTGCTTCAGCTCGGCCGGCATCGCCGGGTAGGTCGACTTGTCGAGCGTCATCTCACCGGCCGCGCCTCGAGTGAGCGTGTAGTTGAAGGTCGAGTACTCCGCCTTCTTGTCCGGGTAGTCCTCCCGGAAGTGCCCGCCCCGGCTCTCCTTCCGCGCCATCGCGCTCTGGATCGCCGCCTCCGACACCGTCAGCAGGTTCTTCAGGTCGAGCGCCGTATGCCACCCCGGATTGTAGGCTCGGCCGCCCCCCGCCGAGACGTTCCGAGCCCGCGCCTTGAGCTGCTCGAGCCCGGCGGCGGCCTTGGTCATCTCGTCTTCCCGCCTAACGATCCCCACCAGTTCCTGCATCATCACCTGGAGATCCTGCTGGACCCGATAGGGGTTCTCCCCGGTCTTCCGTTTCAGCGGCGCCAACGCCGCCTTCACCGACTCGGCCACCTCGCCCCCGTCCACCGTGGCCGCCGAGTGCTCCTTGGCGAAGGTGGCGGCATACTCGCCGGCCCGCTTGCCGAACACCACCAGGTCCGAGAGCGAGTTACCGCCGAGCCGGTTGGCTCCGTGGAGCCCGCAGGCCACCTCGCCGGCGGCGTAGAGGCCGGGCACGCTGGTCATCTGGGAGTCGCCGTCGACCCGGACCCCGCCCATCACATAATGGGTGGTCGGCCCGATCTCCATCGGCTGGGTGGTGATGTCGATGTCCGCCAGCTGCTTGAACTGGTGATACATGCTCGGCAGCTTTTTCTTGATGTGCTCCGCCGCCTTGGGGATCTTCTCCTTGATCCACTGGATGTCGAGGAACACCCCGCCGTGCGGACTGCCTCGGCCCGCCTTCACCTCCCGCATGATGCAGCGGGCCACGTGGTCGCGGGTCAGCAGCTCGGGCGGCCGCCGGGCGTTCTTGTCGCCCATCACGTAGCGCCAGCCCTCCTCCGGCGTGTCGGCCGTCTGGGCCTTGTAGTTGTCGGGGATATCGCTGAACATGAACCGCTCGCCCTTGTTGTTGAGCAGCACCCCGCCCTCGCCCCGGACCCCTTCGGTCACCAGGATCCCCTTCACGCTCGGCGGCCACACCATCCCGGTGGGGTGGAACTGGATGAACTCCATGTCCTGGAGCGCCGCGCCCGCTTCGTAGGCCAGCGCGTGCCCGTCGCCCGAGTACTCCCAGCTGTTGCTGGTGATCGCGTAGGCCCGCCCGATCCCCCCGGTGGCCAGCACGATCGCCTTGGCGCGGAACAGTTTGAACTCCCCCTTCTGCCGGTCGTAGCCTAACGCCCCGGCCACCCGCCCCTGGGAGAGGAACAGCTGGGAGATCGTCACCTCCATGTGGACGTCGATCCCCTGGTGGATCCCGTGGTCCTGGAGGGTCCGGATCATCTCGAGCCCGGTCCGGTCGCCCACGTGGGCGAGCCGAGGATAGCGGTGCCCGCCGAAATTCCGCTGGAGGATCCGGCCGTCCTTGGTGCGGTCGAACATCGCGCCCCACGCCTCCAGCTCCCGGGCCCGGTCCGGCGCCTCTTTCGCATGCAGCTCGGCCATCCGCCAGTTGTTGAGGTACTGGCCCCCCCGGAGCGTGTCGGTGAAGTGGACCTTCCAGTTGTCCCGGTCGTCCACGTTCCCCATCGCCGCCGCCATCCCGCCCTCGGCCATCACCGTGTGGGCCTTGCCGAGCAGCGATTTACAGACGAGGCCTACTGATACGCCGCTCCCGGCCGCCCCGATCGCCGCCCGGAGCCCGGCCCCGCCCGCGCCGATGACGAGGACGTCGTGATCGTAGCTCTGATAGTCGGCCATTAGAGAATCCTGAAGTCGGTCAACACGCCCATCGAGCAGAGCCGGACGTAGACGTCGCTGAACGCCACCGTGAAGAGACTCACCCAGGCCCACCGGCCGTGGGCCCGGTTGAGGCAGGAGGAGCAGTTGTAGGGCACCGAGAAGCCCCGGCTCTTGGAGAACTGATCCCGCCACCCGCCCGCGATGTGCCGCATCGAGTGGCACCCGAACGTGTACCCGCCGAGGGCCACCACGTTGAGCGTCAGCAGCAGACTGCCGACCCCGATCCCGAACCGGGTCGTCCCGGTGGCTGGGTCGGCGAACCAGAAGGCCTTGAAGGCGTCGTAGGCGAGGAGGAACACGAACACCACCGCGATCGCCATGAAGTAGCGGTGAATGTTCTGGAGAATCAGCGGGAAATACCGTTCGCCGAGGTAGGATTTCCGTGGCTCGCCCACGGTGCAGCCGGGCGGGTCGGCCCAGAACGCCTTGTAATAGGAGCCCCGGTAGTAGTAACAGGTAAACCGGAACAGCCCGGGGAAGGGCAGGATGATCAGGGCGGGTGAGAAGGGCAGCCACCCTGGCCACCAGCCGGGTTTGGGCCCGAACCAGGCGTGCGGCGAGTCGCCGAACAGCTCGGGGGCATAGAACGGCGACAGGTAGGGGCCGAAGGTGTAGTGAGCGTTCTGGAACGCGGCCCAGGTCGCGTAGATGATGAAGGAGGTGAAGATGATGAAAACGATCAGGGGTTCGACCCACCAAGCGTCGCGGCGCGTGGTTTCGCCGAAACGGCGCCTGGTGAGGGGGACCGTCGCGTGACTCATCAGCCCGGGGCTCCGAGTGGGGGCGGGGTTGGCTGTTGTGATAGGGAAACGACCTAGGGAGGATACTCGGAAGGGGGCGGGGGAGCCAGGGGGTAGCCTACGCGGTAGTTGGTCTTGACCCACTACCGCCTACGCCACGACTGAACCGGGCCCACTCGGAGGTCGCCGAAGGTCCGCTCTGTCAACCATCAGCGGAGGGGCTCCGAAACGCAATCGAACCTGCAACCCAACCCCTGGCTCGACGATCGAAACCCGATCTACGTCGAGATCGGCGGTGACTGGGCACCGAGCCCGATCCGGCTACAGGGGCAGCGGCCCGGTGCGGCATCGATGTCAACCGGCCGGCTGTCCTCCAGCGATCTCGGTCCTAAGCGCGGCGAAGACGGCAGCCCTTTGCTCCGAACCTGTCACACCACATTGCTGATCGAATACGAACGTTGCCGGCTCGCCACGGATCATCATCACTCGTGTCGCGAGCTCGGCCGCATCCTCAAGATCGTGCGTTGTAAACAAGACGGCCGAGCGATCCCGAGCGGCGGCCTGTCTAATGGCGCCAATTACCGCGGTGCGCGCACTCCCGCCGACGCTCTTGAGGGGCTCGTCGATCAGGAGAACTCCCGGTCTCCCCGCAAGCAGGCGACAGAGCGCAACTCGATCCGCCTCACCTCCGGACAGCTCCCGAGGCCATGAGTTCGCGATGGTCGCCACACCCAACGCTTTCAATAGATCCCGAGCGTCCTGAGGTCCCTTCCCTGGCGACGGGTTGGCTGCGAAGGTGATGTTGTCCACGCTCGAACGCCAGGGAAAGAGCTCTGCATCCTGCGACGCAAGCCCAATCGGGAGCGAAGGGCGGAGGATCTTGATGCCAGCCAATGACACGGAACCCGTGTAAGTCGAGTGAAGTCCAGCAATGGTTCTCAGAAGCGTTGTCTTACCAGAGCCGCTCGGGCCCAACAACGCGACGACCTCGCCCGGCAACAGATCAAACTGCATCTTGCCAAGTACCGAGGCGGCATCTTCGTACCCCACGGACTGAAGATCTACACTTAGAGCGCCTCTCTCCTTGGCGGTCGGCAGGTGGTCCCAACGCCGGATGTTGGCACCCGCGACACTGTTACCATCCTCACGCCACCTTAGCGCGATCCGTTGGATCAACCAAAGCACTAGCTCGAAGAAAAGAGCTGTCGCACCGACGATCAGCACGCCGCCGAGCGTTTCCGCGAGATCTCCGTAGCTCCGGCGGATCAAGATATGGTGCCCAATTCCCTTTGGACCGGACGACGACACGGCGAACTCGGCTAAGAAGAGGACAATCCATCCGAGCCCAAGGGAAAGCCGGACGCCAGCCAGGATCTCTGGTAGTGAAGCAGGAAGGACGATGCGAGCGAGCCTTTCGAATGGGCCCTTCTCATACAACATCCCCGCTTCGAGGTGGCTTACGTGTACGGATCGACCGCCATGATGAGCGCTGGCGAACAAAACAAAGAAAGTGGCGATGGCGAGAAGCACGACCTTCAAGGTCTCGCCCAGGCCGACAAGAATGGCTATCAGCGGTAGCCACACGACAATAGGAATGGCCGAAAGGAACTGGATGCTAGGGCGACAGAACGCGTCAAGTCTCGTGCTCTGGGAGGTCAAGGCGCCAAGGGCAACGCCGACAATACCCCCTAGGAAGACCCCTGAAAGAAGTCTGGTTACACTCACCAGCCAGTTCTCGCGCCCTGGACTGGACGCGAGCAGGCGTCCCGCTTCGGCGAGGACGTCAAGCGGCGATGTCTTTCGAAGCAGCTCCGATGTGGAAATCGATGAGGCAATTCCCCAGACCAGTATCAAGACCACCGGGAGCGCCAACGGGCGCAAGCGTGAACGAGACGGGAGGGTAATCATCGCAGGCGGGAAGTGGTATCAACGAGTAGGTCGCGCCGAACCACGATAGAGTCTTTGATCACGCCGGCACTGCGTAGGAAATTGGCCTTATTCTGGATGTCGATGATCACTGCATCATCTAGACGGGCCCCCCACTGATGCTTCGACCAGGCAAGTCGCACAACCGCTGGCGGTAGGTCGAGTTCCGTTGAGACAATCCGCTGGGCCTCTTCGGGATTGGCCATGATCCAGTTCTTTGCCCGTCTGATCACTTCGACAATGGCGGCGGACGCCTCCGCCTGTTTCGTCAATACGTTGTCAGGAATTGCCATCACGCTCTGAATAACCGCATCGCCGCCCCGAACCGCGCGCCCGCGACCGCTGATGACCTGCTCTTCGACGAACGGCGGCCATACGGCCCAGGCATCGATCTGCCTTTGCTCGAACGCTGCTTTCGCCTCTGACGGGCCCATGTACACAATCTCGAGAGCTGTGGTGTCGATGGCGCTTTGTATCAGCGCCTGCCGCAGGCCATACTCGGAACTGGTTGTTTGCAGGACCGCGACGCGTTTGCCACGAAGGCCGCTAACATCCAGAATGCCGCGACTAATCTCTGTCACAATCTCCTGCTGCAGGGTGCATGAGACTTCGACAATCCGCAGGCGGCGCCCAGTATTTCGTGTTATGATTACTGGCGGCTCGGCGGCGAAGATCGCCGTCAACTCGTTGCGATCAATCGCCGCATCGATCAGGCTTCGGTCGTCGAACTCCCGATAGTTGACCTGGCGGCCTCGCAACGCAGGTTCGCCTTCAAACCATTTGAAGTACTTCGCGACGTAGAATGGCGAGTAGTCTATAGCCCGCGAGAACGTCGCAAGAACGACGGGGGCGTTGTCGCGCGGCACTTGTCGGCAGGCCACCCCCAATGCAATCGCGGCGGCGGTTGCGACCAACGAAATGTGGCGGAGAACACGATTGGTCATTGCAACACCTTTCCTCTGTTCGGTTGAGGGTTTAATCCGGGGCGCTGAGCCGGTTTGTAGCCGTCTGGCCACTTCGCAACACTATCAACATTGCGAGCGAAACGAAGGTCCGCCTGGTCCAGGTTTCGGGCCTTGGCGAGATCAGCGCCGGTTAGGTCAGCCTCGTCGAATATGGCTCCCGCCAGCAGCGAGCCCTCGAACCGGGCGTGGCGCAAGGTTGCGCCGCTGAAATTGGCCCCCTCGAGATTTGCATCCCGAAAGTCGGCGCTGTCGGCGCGCAACAGGCGGAGGTCAGAGTTCTGCATTTGGGCGCGCCGGAACCGGGCACCTCGGGCATCGGCTTGCACCAGGACGGCTCGACGAAGGTGAGCACCGCTAAGGCCCGCGCCGTTTAACAAAGCCTGACTCAGGTCGATGCTGTCTGCGGTAGCGTCCTCAAGGTGCGCACCGGAAAGGGTCGCGGCTGAGAGGTTCGATCTGCGCAAATCTGCTTCAGCAAGTTGGGCGCCGGGCAAGCGCGCGTTCGGCGCGTTGGCCCTTGATACCTTCGCTCGAAAGAGGAACCACAACTCCTGTGGGTGTGCTTGGGCAGTTCCTGTGTCTGCTAGGATCCACTCCTCGGTCACCCTAACTAACTCGGAGGAGACTAGGTCCCAGCGGTCCTCAGAATAGGGCCGGGGGCTTCGGGCGAATGCTGCCACCAAGCGACGACCTGCGTCGAGGTGGCGCATCTCAACGCGCCCTCGGGCCCAGCGCCAAAGATTCGTTAGTGGCGATAAGACACCGGTGCTTGGTTCTGGCGGCGATCCGCGAAAGGCCAAGTTCTGAATCGCCCGTAGCGCCGCGACCTGCACGCCGGCGGACCCCGAACTCAACTGCTCGATAGCAGCTGAAAAACCCTGATCTGATGCATGCAGCCGGCTCTGCACAGCCTGCGTTAGGAACGAAGACAACGCGAACCCTGCCGCGATGGCAACAAGAAGTGCCTTCCCGAACTGTCGAGGCGCCGCCTGTCGCCGGTCCTGCTTCACTGTATCAATCAGGCGCCCCGCTGCATTCGCGATTTCTTGGCCAACGCGGTCGGCGGCAGGGCCAAGGCTGTCCGGATCAAGCCGCTGCTTGCCCACTCGTGCCTCCGCCCCCGGCCTCGCGATCTCCTGACCGACGCGGTCGGCGGTCGGAACAGGAGCGTCCGGATCATGCCGCTGTGCGCCCTCTGGCCCTTCAGGATCAGCAATCGTCATCTTGTCCTTCCTCCTTGGCGACCAATGGCTCGCCGAAGCTTCCGCATTGTCCACGAAGGGGTCGACCTAGCATGTCACCCCCAACGGCAGGATGCCCTGTCGATCTGAACGGCGCCTAATGTCGCAGGCCTAATGTGCAGTTTGTCCGTGTCGGCCGCTAGGAGGAACCGTCAAACGGCTGGGGTCGCCTCCATCATGCCGTGTCTGACTGATCCGCGGGGTTTGGCGCGCCCCCTGCGCGGCCGTCGCTAAACTGGCAAACTCTCCCTTGACGGATCGGACTTTGCGGAACGCAGGTACCAGCGATGAGAACAGTGAACTGAGGCGACGTAAGTGCCGCGAGATGAACGAGTTGCATTGATTTCAAAGGTCGAGCGGCTACGAGACAGTCGCGTCATTTCGCTCGTTCTCGGCGACCGTCAGGGTCAAGAGACTCGCATGGCACCTGATGTAATACCAGTGCTTGCCCGCCCATCTTCGGGCATTTGGAAAGAACCAGCCCCGGATTGACTTGGTGTTGTACACGACCGGCGGCGATATCATGGCGGCATATCGGTTGGTCCCGCTGATTAGAGAGTACTGCGAGACATTCACAGTCATCGTTCCGTTTCGGTGCCAGAGTGCGGGTACGTTGGTTGCCCTTGGCGCCGACAACATCATCATGTTGCCCGAGGGCCAACTATCTCCTGTTGATCCCTCGACCAACGGTCCATACAACCCTCGCGGCGCACCTCGGTGACCATGGCGCCCTCCAACCCCGCCGCCCTCAGGCGGCCGCCGGAACATCAACACCCGAGCCGCTGGGCGGCGCCTCCGACGTCGACTTCACGGCCGGACCAATCAGATTCCGCGCCGTCTCCCACCGCGCCAACGCCTCGGGCTCACTCGCGAACCGGTGCCGATTCAGCCGATCGATCCGGCCGATCAACCCCATGATCTCCGCCCGCACCACGTCCAGCGCCCGGCTGGCCCCCACTCG
>JBJXGT010000041.1:0-5750 GCA_046160105.1 Gemmatimonadales bacterium
ACCACATCGACCGAACCGTCCGCGGTGTCGAGCGTGATCCCCGACGGCAGCGAGCCGACCGGGGTGATCGTCACGGTCGAGGTCGTCGCACCCGAACCGCCAAGCGTGTCGTTGACCAGGACGTTCGAAACCTCCTGACCGCCCGCCGCCGACGTCACGGAGCCAGCGTCGTTGTTCGCCGCGATGGTGTTCGTCGCGGAGCTCACTGTGACCGTGACCGTCGCCGTGTCGCAGTTCGCGGGCGCTGCGGTCTCGCAGATCTGGTAGTCGAACGTGTACGTCCCCGCCGCCGTCCCGGCAGCCACGTCCACCGACCCGTCTGCGGTGTCGAGCGTGATCCCCGACGGCAGCGAGCCGACCAGGGTGATCGTCACGGTCGAGGTCGTCGCGCCCGAGCCGCCAAGCGTGTCGTTCACCAGAACGTTGGCAACCGCCTGGCCGCCCGCCGCCGACGTCACCGAGCCGGCGTCATTGTTCGCCGCGATCGTTCCCGCGCTCAAGGTGGTGGTGTCGGTGGCGGAGTTGTTCGCCGGTGTCGGGTCGGTGGTGCCCGAAGGTGGGGCGACCGTGACCGTGTTCGCGAGCGTGCCGGTCGCGGACACCGAGATCGTGCCGTTGATCGTGTAGGTGGCGACAGCACCCGAGTTGAGATCAACCGTGGTCGAGATCGCGTTCCCCGAACCGGAGGCCGCCCCACACGCACCGGTGCCGGAGGTGATCACACAGTTCCAGGTGACCCCCGTGATCGCCGCCGGCACCGTGTCCGTCACAGATGCCCCACTTACGTTGGAGGGGCCGTTGTTGGTCACCGTCACCGTGTAGGAGATCGGCGAGCCCGGGGTGGCGGTGGTCGCACCATCCGTCTTCGTGACCGCCAAATCCGCCTGCGGGCTCAACGTGTTGGTGTCCGTCGCCGAGTCGTTGGCGGGTGTCGGGTCGGTGGTGCCCGAAGGCGGAGCGACCGTCACCGTGTTCACCAGCGAACCCGACGCGGACGCAGAGACCGTGCCGCTCACCGTGTACGTGGCAACAGCACCCGAGTTCAAGGAGACCGTGGTCGAGATCGCGTTGCCCGACCCCGAAGCCGCACCACACGAACCCGTGCCAGAGGTGATCGAACAGCTCCAGCTGACCCCCGTGATCGCCGCCGGCACCGTGTCCGTCACAGTCGCCCCCGAAACATTGGAGGGACCGTTGTTGGTCACCGTCACCGTGTAGGAGATCGGCGAGCCCGGGGTGGCGGTGGTCGCACCATCGGTCTTCGTCACCGCCAGATCCGCGACACAGTCGATCGTCAGCGGGGTGTTGACGGTATCGGTGACGGTGTTGCCGACGATGTCGGTCGTTCCCGTCTGGCTCGGCCGATCGGCAACGGTCGCCGTGTTCGTCAGGGTCGAGGAACACGTGCTGGAGCTCGGAATCGCCTGCGTGTAGGTGATGGTCAACGTCTCGCCCGGGTCGAGTCCTCTCGACCCGCCGGAGGGAGAGCCTGGGGTCCCCGCAACCGCGCTGTAGGCTCGGGAACAGTTCGTGGTAGCCGGCATCGGTGAGCCGACGGTCACTCCGGTGCAGGTCACCGGGCCGCGCGTGAGATCGGTGTTGCTGCCGCCCGCCGTCGTCACCGATGTCACGGTCGTCGTGGGGCCAGGGAGCGTGTCGGTGAGGTCGATGGTGTCGCCTCTGGTCATGGGATCGGAGCCGGTGTTGGTGACCGTGATCGTCCAGGTCACGGTGGAGCCGGCCGACACCGGCGACGGGGACGCGGTCTTGGTCAGCGTCAGGTCGTAGAGGCAGGGCAGCCAGTCGATGCTGAGATCACCGTTGGAGCCGTTTCCCGCTCCGTTCGGTGAGGCCGGCCCAGTCGCGCCGCTGATGCCGCTAGGTGCGGTCGCTGCCGCCACCGGCGAGACTCCCGCGACCCAGCTCGAGCCGCCGCCGCCGCCCGCGCCCGACACGCTCTGACCCGCAGTGGCTGCGCCGCCGCCGCCGCCCGTGTATCCGCCGCCGCCGCCGCCGCCGGCATCGTAGTTGGGGTCGTTGCCACCCCGGCCACCAGTGCCCGAGGCTCCGGAGCCGCTTCCGGCGACGCCGCTCAGGGCCGCGTTTCCGTTGCTGTTGACGCCGCCCGTGCCGCCGGCGCCCGTCTGGCCGCCCTGACCGCCGCCGACCGTGTTCCCGACCGGGTTGTCCTGGCCGTTGCTGCCGTTTGCACCGGCAACGGCAGCTCCACCCACGGGCGGACTGGGGTTGACCGCGGTACCTGCGTTGCCGCCGTTCCCGATGGGCGTGAACTGGTGAGCGGCGCCACCGCCGCCTCCGGCTCCGGCGACGAGGACAGTCGTGCCGGCGAAGTCGACCACAGATCGGCCGCCACCGCCCGCGCCCGCGTGGTTGGTCGTGGCATTCCCGCCGGCGCCGCCGCCACCCGTGCCGCCGACACCTCCGGTCGCATTGTTGGTCGTCTGGCCTCCGCCGCCGACGCTGCCGGAGTACGCCTGGCCGGGAAGCACGGTGTACGTCGCGTTGACGCGGGCTCCGGAGCCGCCGATTCCTCCAAAGGTGGCGCCGACGAGACCGGACGACCCGCCGCCGCCGCCGAGCGCGCTCAAGCGCGCTCGACACGTGCCGTCGGGGATCGTCCCGCCCGGCAGCGCGCCCGGTGTGGTCTGGCTCACGGCGCCCGGTCCCGCCGCCGGGTCGGCGCCGGCGTTCAGGGGAAAGAGCAGGACGATCGCGAGCAACGAGGCGAGACACAGCGCCAGACCCGCATGTGGAGCCCGCACGCCGGTCAGCTCTCTCCAACCACGACCGCCCACCCCTTTTGGGCGGGCAGCGGTACACGAACTGGTGATGCCAGGTGACCTGTTCGGGGTACTCACCGAGTTGTCCTATCGGCCGGCGACGCTCTGCCGTTTAGCCCCAATCCACGTTCCTCTGGGGAGCCGTCCGTGACAGCGAGGACGTAGCGGCCGCGGGAGACCCGCCGCAACTCCCCCCGGCGCACCAGCCGGCTGATCACCGCCTCGGTGCCCTGCAGTGGGTACTGGGCACTGGGCGAGATCCACCCACGCTGCTCGAGACACGCGTGGATCTCGGCGGCACTCCAGACTCGGGCGGGAGCACGGAGCAGCACCTCGCGGATCGCCTGGACCCCGTACGGTCTGTCCGCCGCGAAGGCTTCGGCACTGCGCGCCAGCCCACTCTCGAGCCGTAGCTGCGCGATCCTCCGTTCGTGCTTCTCGGCCTTTTCGCGTGCGCTCAGTTCGAGCGCACGCTGACGCGCAGCCTTCAGCTCCAGCTGCTCGAGCCGCATGATCAGTGCCTTCCTGTCCAAGCATCTCCCAGAGGTTTGGATACGCTCCGACCAAGCTTCGTCGGATCGGAGGGCCCTCCTGCCCGCGCGGGATCTCCACACGCTTGGATGCTTGGACTGTGGCCGCACGTCGAACCGGTCTCAGAAGCGAAACGGCCCTCGGGGGAGAGGGCCGTTTCAGGGGTGAATCAGGGGGGAGGGTGGGTTGTGATCACGTCATCGGCGACGAAAGCCACCGGTCCCATCCCTCGAACGAGGGATTCTTGGCTCACGTGCAGGCTTGGCCCGCCTGCACAGAGTCGCCTTTCAAGGCGGGCTTGTTCGCTCCGAACCACCAAGCGAACAAGCCGCTCTGAAGAGCGGCTCCAGCGAGCGAACTGCTGTACGTCCTGGGGCGGCGCGCCCCGGTAACGAAGGGGGGCCGCCCTTCAGCGGCCCAGAGGCGGGCGCGGCTAGAAGCCACGCCCGGGTAACGAGAGGAGCCGCCTTGCGGCGGCCCCTCTCTCGTGATGTAGAGACACCGCGGAGCGGTGTCTCTACATCATCCCGCCCATATCGGGCATGCCACCGCCACCGGCAGCCACCTTCTCGGGGGCCTCGGCAACGATCGCCTCGGTGGTGAGGATGTTCTTCGCGATCGACGCAGCGTTCTGGAGCGCCGAGCGGGTGACCATGGTCGGGTCGATGATGCCGGCCTTGACCAGATCCTCGACCTCGCCCGTGTCGACGTTCAGGCCATGGCCCTTCTTGGCGGAGCGGACCTGGTTGACCACCACCGATCCCTCCAGACCCGCGTTGTACGCGAGCTGGCGGAGCGGCTCCTCGAGCGCGCGGAGGATGATCTGCGCACCGGTCTTCTCGTCGCCCTCGAGCGTCTCGAAGCCCTTCTTGACCGAATCCGCAGCGTTGAGCAGCGCGACGCCGCCGCCTGCGACGATGCCCTCCTCGAGCGCCGCCCGGGTTGCCTGCAGCGCGTCCTCGACGCGATGCTTCTTCTCCTTCATCTCGGTCTCGGTGGCTGCGCCGACCTTGACGACCGCGACACCGCCGGACAGCTTGGCGAGGCGCTCCTGGAGCTTCTCGCGATCGAAGTCCGAGTCGGTGTTCTCGACCTCGGCCTTCAGCTGCTTGATGCGGCTCTTGATCGCGTCGCTGTCGCCGGCCCCGTCCACGATCGTGGTCGAGTCCTTGTCGACGACGATCTTGCGGGCCTTGCCGAGCTGCCCGATCTTCGTGTTCTCGAGCTTGAGACCCATCTCCTCGGTGATCACCTCGCCACCGGTGAGGATCGCGATGTCCTCCAGCATGCGCTTGCGGCGGTCGCCGAAGCCCGGTGCCTTGACCGCAACCGCGGTGAACACGCCGCGCAGCTTGTTCACGACGATGGTCGCGAGAGCCTCGCCCTCGACGTCCTCGGCCACGATCACAAGCGGCCGGCCGGCCTGGATGACCTGCTCGAGCACGGGCAGGAGATCCTTGACGGCGCCGATCTTCTGGTTGGCGATGAGCACGTACGGATCGTCGAGCACGGCCTCCATGCGCTCGGCGTCCGTGATCATGTACGGCGAGAGGTAGCCCTTGTCGAACTGCATGCCCTCCGTGAACTCGAGGTCGAGACCGAAGGTCTGGCCCTCCTCGACGTTGACCACGCCGTCCTTGCCGACCTTCTCGATGGCATCCGCGATGACGTCGCCGATCTCGCGCTCGCGCGACGAGATGGTGGCAACACGGGCGATGTCCTCCTTGCCGGCGACCTGCGTCGATTGCTTCTTCAGGTCCTCGACGACGACGCCGACGGCCTGCTCGATGCCCCGCTTGAGTCCCATCGGGTTCGCGCCTGCTGCGACGTTCTTCAGGCCCTCACGCACGATGGCCTGGGCCAGCACGGTGGCGGTGGTGGTGCCGTCACCAGCGTTGTCAGACGTCTTGGAAGCGACTTCCTTGACCATCTGGGCGCCCATGTTCTGCAGCTTGTCCTTGAGCTCGATTTCCTTGGCGACCGACACACCGTCCTTGGTCACGGTGGGGGCGCCGAAGCTGCGCTCGAGCACCACGTTGCGGCCCTTCGGGCCGAGGGTCACCTTGACCGCGTCGGCCAGGATGTTGATGCCCACCACCATCTTGGCGCGGGCGTTCTCGTGGAAACGTACTTCCTTGGCTGCCATTAGCTGCTCTCCTGAATGTCTGAGTGGATTTGGATGCGTTGCGCGTTCAGGCGGCTTCGAGCACGCCCATGATGTCTTCCTCGCGCATCACCAGCAGCTCATCGCCCTTCAGCCTGACCTCCTGGCCCGAGTACTTGCCGAACAGCACCCGGTCGCCGACCTTGACCTCGAGCGGCATCAGCTTGCCTTCGTCGTTGAGCTTGCCCTTGCCCACCGCCATCACCTCGCCCTGGTCGGGCTTCTCGGCGGCGGTGTCCGGGATGACGATGCCC